>JBGAHZ010000090.1:0-20786 GCA_044225915.1 Obscuribacteraceae bacterium (SeqCode) | reverse complement strand
TTTCTGTAATTCGATCTTGGACTCCGTGTGGCTCAAGCGTTATATCAAGTAAAGGTGCGGCAGCCGGTCGACGTTCTTGGAGTAGATCCTGCCTCTTCCAAAGGAGACTGACCTCACTGGTTTGGTCCTGATCCTCATTGTAAACTCGCACTCGAAGCCGATGTGCATTGACCGACCTGACCCAGTATGCGTGCTTGGAACTATCAAGCAGGGCATAGGGATGCGCAGGCGGAAGCAATCGCGGCTTGTAAGATCCAACACGACACGCAACACTCTGGTCGAGCTCTAACTCGCTTTCTTTGCTTTTAAAACCGCGCTTGAGGGTAATCGTGTAAGTGGTACCAGCAACGGTATCACCTTTCAAATAGAGACAGCTGTTCGAAAATCCAAGCTGCAAATTCTTGATCGGCGGGGAAACCGAAACCCTATCCGATTTATTGTTTTCTGCAATCGTCTGATTGAAAACGACTTTCAGAGGTTCACCAGGCTCATAAATCCTCTCTGCATCGGCTCCTTGAACCAACAGCTGTTTAGTTCTAAAAAGAAAACCTGCTGTCGCATTGTTCGTTGTTTTCGAACCGCCGCTGAGCCCTTCCACACCTTCCCTGAGATTGAGCGAGATTCGCGAGCCATCCGAAAGCTGCGTTTCAGGCAAAAACGCAAATGTTTGATTTTTCTTATATCGATCTCCTAAGAGCCGCCGCGTCTGAACGTCTGACGCGAGTCGCAGCTTCAAAGGCTTCTGTTGCACCGCTGATGGTGCCGCTCCGATCGGCACAGGTTTGTCATCGATAGTCGCTTCAATTCTGGATTCGAGAGTTTCTACCTTAATCGGTGTCTTGAAGATTATCACCGCCGAAAATTCTGGAGAGGTGGTGAAGTCGATTTGCGGAAACGTAAGACATGTGCTGAATGCAGACGAAAATTCTTGCTCCAACACCGTTCCATCAAGCGCCTTTGTCCCCTTCGGAACCTTGATTTCAAATGCGGTGCCTAACTCAAGCTGACCGGCTTCCGGATCAAACATCAGTGTCTTCGAATTTAGCCACCGCCACGATCCGGTCATCGGCGGCACCACGGATGCATTGATCTTGGTGTTGTCCGCCACCTAGCCAGCTGTCACCATGGGCTTTGAAAAACCCAACGCGATTCCGGGAACCGGCATGTCACTGACAGACTGCTGATCCCAAACCGGATACAACCGCCGCACCACCAGCGGTTCATTTTTCGAGTCGGATCCGGATTTTAAAGTTGATTGCGTGTCGGTCTCTGAGGTTGCGATGGACACATGCTTGCCATCATTTGATTCAATTGAGACCCGAACTGAATTCAACCTTTGCATTTCTTGTGGATTCTTTTGCGGCTTCGCAAACGTGGAGATATGCACCGACTTGCGGCTAGTCTCAGGCAAAACCGCAGCCTCAACCTGTTGTTGTGCGCGACTCAATGGCACGCTTTGAATCGCCTCAAACGAGTGCCTGCGAGCGTGACGAAAGTACGGATGGTTAACCTGAGCGCCCCAGACCATATCGGTGCTGTAGTCCTTAAGCTCAACGGAATCTCTAATCGAAGCGGTGTCCAACGGGTAGATGGCTGGAATCACCGTGACTGGCGCCTGCTCTTTCTTTTTCTCCAGGGGCACCATGTAGGAAGATGCCGAACACGGAACAGGCAAAGCCTGACCCAAAATCGACAACAAGCACACATAGACCTTAACGATGCGCGCAGAGCGCATGACCCGCAGAAACATATACTTCTACCCTTAGATCACACAACACTGCAGGCTAGTCGCTGCAGGAGATCATAAATTTCTCGAACGGACTCATGCCTCTTCTTCGGATTTTTGGATAGCATCTTTGCGATTGCCAATTCCAAATCCGGCTCAACGGTCATCTCCGGACAAAACACGGAGACAGGAGGTGGGGTGAACTCGAATTGTTTCGCGATAATCTGCATAGGAGAATCGCCGGCAAATGGAGGAATACCAGCCAGCGCCTCATACATGACGCACCCGAGTGCGTAGATATCGGTTTGTTTGTCGATATTCGTTCCAGCACATTGCTCCGGCGGCATGTAGGCAGGCGTTCCGTCCACGGTGAAAGAATCTGTTGCTTGCGATTGCACCGTCGGATTTCTCGGAATAGATTTCGCTAACCCGAAATCCACCAGTTTCACCTGATTGTTATCTTGAATAAGAATATTACTTGGCTTTAAATCACAGTGAATAATGTTTTGTTCGTGGGCGGAAGCAAGAGCTTCTGCGATTTGAGAGAACAAATTCAGATACAGAGGATAAGGTAGTTTTTTATTATCCGATTGTTCCAAGATCCTCTTCAAATCTACGCCTTGAACAAATTCCATGACTAAAAATGGTTGATGACAATCAGTCACACCGAAATCGTAAACATCAACGATGTTCTTATGCTTCAACGCGGCTAACGCTTTCGCTTCCTGCTGAAATGTTCTAGTAACGCGGGCATCATCTCTGAATTCTGGTTTCAAAAATTTGAGAGCGACGGTGCGATCCATGTACAAATGCCGTGCTTTAAAAACAATTCCGATTCCACCACAACCTAGAACTTCTTCCAGTAGATACTTTTCGTTGAGTACATTCCCGCCGGACGTATCTATTGTTGCGGAAAACCAGTCATTCGAAAATCTGGAATCAGTAACTTCTCCGGAACTGTCCGGCTTAGCCTGAGTATGCCGTCTGATGATATGGCGCATGATGCCGGCAACTGCTTGAACATCCAATTGCATGCGCTGGGCGATGCTCACGTTGTCCATTCCTTGTCCAATCAATTCGATGACTCGCAGTTCCGTTTTAGAGAGCGCGTCGGACTCTCGGCCTTCAGTCATCAATGCCGCCTGGTGCTGACCAAAATTTCTAGCAATCTCAGGATCGATCCACACTTCACCACGAGACACTGCATTAATTGCGGCTTCAATATTACTTGTCGATGCATGCTTGAGGCAGTATCCATCGGCACCTGCGCCGAGTGCTGAAGTGATATCCTGGCTGCTGTCTATCGAAGTAAACATCAGAATACGCGTGCGCGGTGAATCCTTTTTGATGTGCCAAACCGCTTCAATACCATCCATTCCAGGCATGGACACATCCATTAAGACAACATCCGGCAGCAATCGCAATGTTTCGCGAGTGGCACTCTTCCCGTCGCTCGCCTCGCCGATGACCTTGACACAGGGCAATTGGTCCAGTGTCATTCGCAACCCTGCTCTGAGCATAGGATGATCGTCAACAATAAGGACGGTCAAAACATTATCATTCATGGAAGGTACTTCATTAAGTTGGTGGCAGACAATGATGGTGGCTTGTAATTTATTAGCGTTGATTGGTTATCCAATTGACGTTTGCAAAAAGATTGCATAATGAACGTTAGTCCCGCCAGGATTGACTGCATTCTACGAGCGTGTTCTGAGCTATCAGATTCTTATCTTTGCAGATGTTCTGTTTTTTTACGAGTACTCAACTGGCGACGGCAAACCTCGAAAGCTTGCTTCGATCAAGGAAGTTCTACAATCGCAAACCAGAACTGCTCAATCGAAAGCACAACCTTTTGAAACTGGACGATGTCGACAGGTTTGGAGATGTAGCAATTTGCATGTGATTTATAGGCGCGCGCGATGTCTTCTTCGTCTTTTGATGTCGTAAGTATAACGACAGGAATATCCTTCAAGTCGTCATCATTTTTGATCACATCTAAGACCTCTCGACCATCCTTTTTGGGCATGTTAAGGTCCAGCAAAATCAATGACGGACGTGGCGCGGATTCGTATTTCCCCTGCTTTCTCAAATATGCAATTGCCTCAACACCATCATTCACGACAGCTAAATTGTTAGCCAATTTAGATCCTTCTAGAGCCTCCATGGTCAGCTCAATATCGTCCTGACTGTCTTCCACAAGAAGGATTTGAATCACATTAGCCATTAGATTCTCCCGATGCATTGTTTGATGACAATGGTAGCGTGAAATGAAACCGAGAGCCACAGCCTAATTCCGATGTGGCCCAAATCCGACCGCGATGTCGTTCAACAATCCGTCGGCAGAGCGCCAAACCAATTCCTGTGCCAGAGTACACATCCCGACCGTGAAGGCGCTGAAAAATCAAAAATATTTTCTCTGCATATTCCATTTCGAATCCAATGCCATTGTCAGCTACCGTGAAAGCCCAGTTGATACCCTGGCGTTCGGCAGTGATTGAAATTTCCGGAGGGTCGGAGCCGCGATACTTCAAGGCATTTGTTATTAGATTTTGGAACAACTGTCTGAGTTGAGACGGATCCGCCTTGACCACCGGGAGCTCGTTATATGTGATTTTAGCGCCTGCTTCATCGATCAACAATTGCAAGTCACTCAAAACAGAACTCAAAATCTCATTGCAGTCCGAGACCGCAAACACGGCTTCTTTCGTGGAGAGTCGCGAGTAGATAAGCAGATCTCCGACCAGCTTTTGCATACGAGAAGCTCCGTTCACTACTCGTTGGATGTATCGACGAGCTTTCTCATCGAGCTGATGTTCGTACTTTTGCGAGAGCAAATCTAAAAAGCCAGTGATAGTTCGCAAGGGTTCTTGCAAGTCGTGTGCGGCTATATAAGCGAATTGCTGCAGCTCTAGGTTAGAACGACAAAGTTCTGCCTCTGCGTTTTTTTTTTCGGTTATATCGCGAAAAACTATGACGGCACCATTATTGATACCTAAGTCCGGATTGACAGGACGTCCCGAAATACTTATCCAGCGAGCACTGGGAAGATTATCGTTTCTGAGAATAAGTTCCTCGTCGTTGATAATTTCGCCGCGTATCGCACGAACAAGTGGATTTTCGTCCCATTGATAGTGAGTGATTCCATCGCTGTGATAACAACCGAGCAGATCGCTCCATTGCTCTAGTGGCAGCGATGCTCCGGGATTACGCCCAGTAATTTTTTCCGCAGCAGAGTTCAGCAATAAAATGTTTCCTGACTCTTCTGCAATTACAACTCCATCCGAAATGCTTTCCAGAACGGACTTAAATACTGGATGTTGGTCGATTGTCTCTGGCAGCGGATGTTTCATATCTACTTATAGGCAACTTAAAGTTGGAGCGATGATGGTTAAGTGCGAAACAGCTCCAGCCGTCTACACCAGATGTGTTCCACCGGCAGGCAAAATTCAACCGATAGAAATAAGTGCCTTTAAATGATTCCACCAAATGGGTGATGCCATTGCTAGCCTGTGACAATGTAAGGTAGGAGAAGGATTCCCCGCCTTCCCTGGAGTGATCGGTGATGGCAACCGGACAAATTTGTGCTCTTCTGATAGAAGACAACCCCGACGACGCGGCTCTTTTACAAGAGTCACTCCCAGAAGCCAACGGCGTGTTGGAGTCGATCAAAATTGAATGGGCTCCAGACCTCGCAACAGGCTTTAAACAGCTGGAAACTAGCCATTTTGATATCGTTCTATTGGATTTAAGTTTGCCTGATAGCATTCACTTGGATGCGTTGAAGAAACTACGGGCTGGATTTCCGCAAATTCCAATCGTAATTTTAACTGGACTTGATGACAAAGCGGTAGCAATAGAAGCTGTTCAGAACGGTGCTCAAGACTATCTCATCAAGGGAAAACCCAGTGGTGAGTCACTGTATAGATGCATGCGGTACGCGATCGAACGACAATCACTTAAAGAGTCAATTAGACGTAGTGCATCAGAAGCCCGCGAGTCGCAGGCCAAACTGGAGCTTGCGTTGACAGCTTCACAAATTGGAGTTTATTCGTGGGATATTTTACACAATAAAATCAGCTGCGATGAGCGCGTTCGAGCTATTTGCGGTTTCGAGCAAGACGAGATCAGCCTCGAGCAATTACTCCCAAAAGTTGTTCAAGAGGATCTTCGCAAAGTCCGAGAGGCGCTGGATGCGTGCCTGAACGGAAAAGATGCCTTCGAAACCGAATTTAGAGTTGTCTGGGCAGATGAAACAATTCACGAAGTCGCCTCAATGGGGCAAATTATCAACGACAACGATGGAAATCCGATTCGCCTTACTGGTGTCGTACGTGATATCACGCGGCAAGCAGAGGCGCGCAAACGCGAACAACGTCTGGCGCTGCTAGAACAGCGCGAAGAGTTTATCGCCATGCTCGCTCACGACCTTCGGGCACCCATACATGGAACTCAGAGACTGCTGTCTAACTTGCTCGCTGGATACGCAGGGCAATTAAGTAGCACACAATCAGAAGCACTCGAGAAGATTTCTGTCGCGAATCAAGGCATGCTTCATAACATCAATAACATTCTTGATGTTTACAGAATGGAAGCATGCCCAGTAACCACAACACATCATGTGGAACAGGGATTGACCAAAATAATTTCCGCTTGCGTCGCCGAACTAGAACCAATAGCAGAAAGCAATGATATCGCCCTGATATGGTCACCATCAGATGTCGGTACGGTTATGGTCGATGGTTTGGCGATGGGAAGAGTAATCAACAATCTAATTTCAAATGCATTGAAGTTTACGCCAAGCGGTGGACGAGTCAATATTCGACTTATCAGTCGTGAGGGGTCAGCCGTGATCCAAGTTGAAGACAACGGTATTGGTATCGACGCTTCATCGCAAAAGAAAATTTTTCAACGTTTTTATCAATCGGAGCAAAAGTATAGTAGAACCGGACTCGGACTCGGACTATACCTATGCAAAACATTTATCGAGAGACAGAATGGCTCGATCACTTGCATGAGCGAACCAGGTAAAGGAAGTACATTCGAAATTTCGCTACCGTTGGTTTCCGAAAAAGAATCATTAGTTCGCGAACCTTCAGCAGCGCTTAACGCAATCCGAATTTGAATGTAGTAGTAGTAGTAGTAGTAGTAGTAGTACCAATCGTGCCACCAAATGATTTTCGCCATTCGAAAAAAACTCCGGCCAGATCCAGAATTAATCCCAGGCACATACTATTGCGCAAAGGCGATCCGTGGACCTGGCAAAAGCGTGGAATACCTCGACTTCCTAGCTTGCAGAACGCACTGGTGCGGGTACTACTTTACCGAGAAACTCGGTCATGAGCTCACCAATAACCTCACCATCTTCTTCCAACGCAAAGTGACCTGTATCAAGTAGATGAAACTCCAGATTTTTCAAATCGCGCTTGTATGGCTCGGCGCCTGCAGCCGGGAAGATCTGGTCGTTCTTGCCCCAGACAATCAGCATCGGTGGTTGATGAGTGCGGAAATATTCCTGCCACTGCGGGTAGTGCGGAGGGTTTGAGCCGTAGCTATAAAACAATTCGAGTTGGATTGCTTTATTTCCCGGTCTATCCAATCCGGCCTGATCATGCACCCATGCGTCCGGGCTGATCGCATCCGGATTTCGGACGCCTGTGTAGTATTGCCATTTTGTAGCATCCAACTCGAACAACGGTTTCAGCGGCGCGCCATTGCTCTCAGTTTTGTCCTTCCAATAAGGTCTGAAGGGTTTCCAGAAATCGTTATCCAGACCTTCCTCATAAGCATTGCCGTTTTGCACGACGAGAGTCTGAATGCGTTCAGGATGTTTTGCAGCAATCCGATAACCAATTGGTGCACCATAGTCCATGACGTAAAGCGAATACTTGCTCAGTTTCAACTGTTCAAAAAATAGGTCCATAATGCGAGCAAGATTGTCGAAACTGTATTCGAAATCTGTGACGCTAGGAGTCGAGCTGCGTCCGTAGCCAGGATAGTCTGGAGCGATGACGTGATATTTCTCGGCAAGCACTGGTATCAGATTGCGGAACATATGCGAATCCGTGGGAAAACCGTGCATCAAAATGATTGTGGGTGCACCTTTGTCGCCGGCTTCCCTGTAGAAGATATCCAGATCTTCAACTTTGGCGGTGTGATAAAAAACTTGCTTGTGCGAGTTGCCTAATTTTTTTTGAGCCATTTTGGGTTCTCCAGGAATTACCAGGCAGAAGAAGCAGCCTCTGAGAGGCCGAGTTGCTGGATTCGTTTAAACGCTTTTCAGAATTATAGATCGATCTTGGTCGGCATTATGCACTTTACATGCGGGCATAATGTATTTGACAGCCGCGAGGGCGACATGACCAATCAGAAAAAAGCCCAAACTGACAAGCTTAATCAAAGACTCGATCAAAAAGAGCCCGCGGCGCTTGATCAAGCTCCAGACAGTAACCAACACCGTCATGCGACCGCTCAGGATATGTCCGAGGTTGAGAAACACCGGACCAATAAGAGCAGCGGCTCGCTGAAAGAAGACTCGCTCGCTAGCGATAAGAGCCGTTGGACATGGCGCCTCGCGAATTAGCAAGCTCACAAGTGTGCCGGAGTGGAAAAGAATGATCAACTCACTGGAGGGCGGTAAATGAGCGATCTCTTCCTTTCGGAGGATGACTTTCCCGACCACAAGGTATTTCAAAAGACCGAAGTCGGACTGTTGATGAGCTTGTTCGACGTCAGATCTAGAGGCGGTCGCTGCCGAGGTCTTGTGTCTTACATGTTCGATAAAGGCGCTCAATTACAAGGCATCGAAGAGCTGATTTGCCAATTTGGCGACATGAATCAAGTTGATTCTTTTATGGAAGATGAACGACAACATCTAAGCCGCGTTGCTGACCCCGTCTCAATCGACTTAACAGTGGACGATTCTGTTTGTGTGATTACTCACGAATACATTCCTGAAGAGGGAAAAGAAAATCTTCTACACGTATGGTGCACGGTTCGGGACCAATTGTTTGTCATCAGACTAATGATTTTTGTTCGGACGGCTGGCAACGAACTCCAATTGCCCGTGATCAAAGATTGTATTGGAAAAGCTTTGAATCGAATTCAACATTTGAAAATTGGTGGGTGAGCTACTCATCGCAAGTTGGCGCTCGCATTTAGTCTCGCTGCGCGAGCCAAGGGCTGATCAAAATTGGATTTAGCGAAACCCAATTTTGAACGTACTGATGCTTCGAATGCACGTGGCAATAGCTTGCGCGCGGTCTGGCTTCCCATATATGACTTTCCACATCTGGCTGAAGCTCATGCTGTACTTTGGAAAAGCATCGCTAAAATTCTTTGCGGTGCTAATGTAAAAGATGTTCCGTCGGAACTGACACGCGCGAAAAACTTGAACGAAGTCTGGAACGATCCGCGAATGCTGCTCAGCCAGACATCCGGTTTCCCACGGTGGTTCAATCGGAACGCGCAGTAGCATACATTTAAAGCATTCGAAACCGGAAATTGCGAAGTAAAAGATGGCACCATCAAATTGACCTCGAAATTTGCGCAAGCTATACTTGCAGGGGCTTCCTCATATGTTTCTTTCTGTCCGACTCTGTCCGACTGAGGATATTAGTTTGAAAATTTCAAATGCACTGGCAAAAGTGGTCTTTGTTGCATCGCTGGTAACGAGTACATCCGCGCTAGCACAAGATGCGCAAGTGGTCGTTTCGCCGGGACGGCAGTTCGAGGAGCGGACCGCCCTCTTGAAAGAGATACAACAGTCTAAAGATCCCAACTTACTCCGCTCGCTTCTAAGTGCTTTTAAAAATTTAGACGATAGCGTCAAAAGCGGATCTGCGGACTTAATTTATATAGACAAAGAAACTACAAGGCTGCGCAGCATCGCGCAGCACGGCGGGCAAGCAGCGAAGTTCGAAAGTGCCCGTAGCGACCTCAATGCTTATCTGCGGAAACTCATTGGGAAAGTTTCAACTAGTGTTCCGGCGCAGGCTAAATTGAGCAGCGTAAGAGTCTGGTTTCTTCTGCAAACAGATGGATCTGTTTCAAGACTTACGTCGTTGTCGAAAGTGACATCACCAGCTGATCTTGCATCACAAACTGCGATACTTTCGGCAGTCAAAAGAAACGCTCCATTCGTAGGATTTCCTGACAGTCAAGCAGACCCTGTCGAGGTGACTTTTTGGTTCGCCAATGGAAAAGCTCAGACAAGCACTATATCTGGTGACAACAATTCTGAGCCACCCATCGGCCAAGATCCGGCAAAAACAAAAATTCTGGAGCACTGTTCAGATCTGATCACAAAGCAAAAGTCCTCAGAGGCGATTTTGGAGTTGAACAAATTTTTGCAAACCAATCCCAATGTGGCCGAGGGATACTATTTGAGAGCGCGAGCGTATGTCGAGATGAAGGATAATCCTCGAGCAGTTGCGGAATATTCAAAAGCGATCAAGGCTGATCCCAAAGACAGGTTTAACTATCTCGAGTTGGCAAGATTACACCGCAGGATGGGTCGGAAAGATTTAGCGGTTCAAATACTTTCTGCTGGCGTCGCAAATGCGAAGGATGCCAATCAAGATTGCTTAGGCGATCGAGCCGAGGTTTTGGCATCACAGGAAAAATATGCAGAGGCACTCACTGACGCGAATAAAATATTGAACGATAACCTGACTGAGGTCAATCGACTAGAGAAGACGAAAGTGAGGCCGGCAGCGCTGAAGCGGGCTCAAAAGAAACTAGCGAACGCTTACTTCAGAAGAGCGCTGGTCTTTGATCAAGCGCATAGATATGACGAAGAAATCAACGATTGGGGAAAAGTCATTGATCGTTTTCAGATAGATGCAGCGTGCG
Organism: Obscuribacteraceae bacterium (SeqCode); assembly: GCA_044225915.1. GTDB lineage: Bacteria > Cyanobacteriota > Vampirovibrionia > Obscuribacterales > Obscuribacteraceae > JADYXR01. The sequence goes on along the minus strand of JBGAHZ010000090.1, from coordinate 10,210 downwards.
CATACAACAACCGCGGTTTGGCAAATCAGCACCTGGGTCGTTGGGAAGAAGCATTGAGCGACATGAACAATGCATGTGGACAGGCACCATTTCACTCCGATCACTTTATTAATCGAGCGAAACTGAAAGTGTTACTTTCGAAAACCGAAACTCTAAATTCAGAATTCAAAGAAGCGCTCCGACTGGCGAACGAAAAAATTGCAAAAGACAAGGCGACCGATGTGGTAACTTCGGAAGACCTATCATCAAGAGGGGCGGCGTATGTTGGTCTTTCGCAATTCAATGAAGCATTGGTAGACGCACGTGAAGCAATCAGTTTAGATCCGACAAACGAGGATGCGTATCTGGTTAGCGGTGATGCCTCGCGTGGACTGGAAAAGTTTGATGATGCCATTGAAGCATATTCAAAAGCGATTGCGTTAGCTCCAAGAGATCCGGAGCCGCTGGTTCGGCGAGCAAAAGTACATAACAGAATAGGTGCAAGCGACAAAGGGGCTGCAGATTCTGCAGCGGCTACGAAACTTGGTTACATCGCACCACCGACTGCGGAATCGATTGATACTGCAGGTGGTGCGAAGTAAGAATTAGATGCTTCTCGGAAAAGATACAGAGTTTCCGAGGAGAAGGGGCCGAACGGCCAAGATGTGATGCGCGATATTCAGTTCGCCCTAATGAGAGTTTCGACGATTAAAGGAAAGCGGGGGAGCTATAGTAATCGAGCGGTTTATTATAGGGAACTGCAGTATGCTTTAATAACCGTTTATCGACGCGTTAGAAGCAGCGCAACGAGAGGGTTACGAGGCTTGGTGCAGCAGTAGAGTAGACGAACTTGATTCACTGAAATGTTCGTTCCACTGTTATTAAATTATCGTCCGACGTTTACTGTTCTGATGATTACTCCGCCCTTCTCGCCTGGAACAAACCAGATTTGACCAGAGCCGATCATCACGCCCTGACAGTTGGCGAATAGTTCACTTGTCTTTGTAGTTTGAAGCGCTTTTTTGGCGAGCGGATTGAAAATCCGATCGTAGTTTTTGACCATGTCGGCTTTGCTCGACAGTAGCAATTTTTTCTTCGGTGGGAAGTTGATCGTCATTGGATACGAGAACAACGCAGCGGTTGCTTGCTTGTCGTTTTTCGCGACAGTTTTTCTCAAACTGTCGTAGAAACGCTCGAACGCGGCGTTGTCATCGAAGCCGCCGACGCTGTAGTCGCCCGTTGCGTTGGCGGGAGCTGCTAAATTCAGAATCGAGAGCGTGAAGATGAATGCAACAACGCTCAATAAGAGTTTTCTATTCACGACTTTTACCCATGGTCTCAGCTAATTCTACCGCGAACGGTCATAGTTCAATCCATCAGTCCACTCAAATATGGATAGGACAAAGCGTCCACTAAAAATTCGCTCGGTTTCCGGTCAGAGAAAAACTCACCCCTCTCCAAAAGAATTAGACATTTGGGTGATGTTTTTTCTTTTTCTAGGTGCTAAAGCTAGTGGACATAACCTCAGGCTTCGAACTTCGAACCGAATTCTGAGGTATCAATCCACAATCTCCTTTAGGTTGCACGAGTAAAGCAGTGAAGCCGGACATTCTGGAAAGCGCTTTGGACAAATGTTTCCGGGCGCAGGCATCCAAAATTCAACTACTCAACACGGGGTACGCTATTCGTGAGAACGCGGCTTGAACGATTACTAGCAATGGAAAAGGACATCCGGTCCGAGCGCTACCCGAGCGTCGCAGATCTCTGCCGAACGTATTCAATTAAGACGCGAACAGTGTATGCCGACATCAACATTTTGCGCGAGCGACTCGGACTCGAGATCGAATTCGATCGCTCTAAGAACGGCTATTTCAACGCCTCTCCGGAAAGCGCACTTCCCTCGTTCGATCTTTCTGCCGAAGAATATTTGCTGCTAATCTGCGGATGCGAGAGTTTGAGCGCATCGCTTGGCACCGCAATTCGTCCCGTTCTAGATGGCATCCTGGAGAAGATTCGAGAACGAGCCCCTGCCGGACAGTTGATTGATAAGTCTGTCGTGAAAGAGCTGATAAGTTGTTCGGCTCAAGGAAAATCAGCAGTGAGCACGATTATTTTCCTCAACGCGATGCGCGCGTGTTTGGATGGCGCGCCCATTGAGTTGACGTGCAACAGCTCTCATGTCAATCAACAATCATTCGTTTTTGAACCACAAAAACTTATTGAGATTGACAAAGCCTGGTATTTATCAGGGTTTAAGCGAGGGGCGGAGTTTGAGTCGCAAATTCTTTTGACCGACATTATTGAACTTCGTTTTGCAAATTCGACAAACGACGAGCGATTGAATTCGGACAAACTTTCTGCCTACGCCGCAGACTAGCACAGACTGGGCGACGCATGGCGTCGCAGTCACAGAGCCCCTCTAGTTAGGCTGCCTCACGCGTCTCGCTTGGTTGAGAACTTCTTGCAATGAATCTTCCTTATCGTGCGACAACGAAGTCTTCAAAACTTTCCCACCAGTGCCTTGGATGTGCTCTGCGACTTTGTCTTCAGTAGCGCTCTTCACGAGCACGAAAAGTGCAGCGGTTCCGGGTTTCAGCGTTTTGCCGATGTCCTTCATAAACGCATCATTGATACCAACATCAGAAAGTGCTCCGGAGATCGCACCGGATGCGGCACCAACAGCGGCGCCAAGATATGGACTCAAGAACATCGCGCCGATGAGCAATCCCCAGAAAGTACCGCGCGCTGCGCCCGAGGTGGTGAGGTTGACAGCCTGGTCCAGGTGGACTTTCCCGTCTTCCTTCTTAAACACAACGACTGAATCCTCGAGGTCGATCAAGTATTCCTTTTGCATCTTAAGGAGTTGCAAACGCACTTCCTGCGCCTTTTGCAAGGTATCGTATCCAATCACTATCAAATCGCTCATGCCAACTCCCTTACGACCTCGGTCGTATCTTAACCGTATATTTATCCACCCCGATGATACTCTTATTTGTGGCTGAAGACGCAGGTGTTCGACCCTATTTTCGAAGATCGCAGATGAATTTCGAGACGGTGACCGCCCGCAAGGCGGTTAATAAGTCACCATCCTATTAAAATCTTTCGTTGATGAAGCGCATAAGGAGCGGACAATGACGGTTTCTAGCCAAAGCATTCGCTGATATGCATCAACCATGGCATTTAAAACGAATTGTGACAGCGGCTGTTTCAGCTGATAGCGGCTTTATTAGATAACGCGGTGTAAGCGGTGATGTACAACAACGCCGTTGATGGCGTTGTTTTCCACACGGCGGATCGGGACTATGGAGACTCTAGTCGAGCTAACTGTACGAATCGTTAGTTGCTGTTCGGGTTGTTATTCTGACGGTATCGAGCAGCAAAGGCGCTATTGGCGTAACTCTCTCTAGCCTTCTCCAGCTCTTGACCTGATTTTCCTGCCCAAGCGCTGTTGGCAAATGAGACCAGACACATAAACACGAAGAGTGTCAGTAGACTGATAGCGCGGCGTTTTTTCATTTTGAATTTCCTGGTGAGGGGAATTTAGAAAGCATGATGAAAGATTCGCACATTGACATCGTCTGCGACATTTAAATTTTTCTGACCTCTTCAAGCGCTCAGACCGCTCTTGTTTGTCATGTCTAATTCGCCGCTGAATAGCCGCTAGGCAAGCCTGTTTGCTTCAAATCAATTATGGAGCACTCAGGCGCGTAAACAGCGTCAAGTCGTTTTCAACAGGAACGTCGGTCGAGATAGTCGCCGGTTTCTCGCGCGGTGCCTGGCGAAGATTGCGCCCAACCGAGTCGATGATAGCGGACGGTCCAAGACCAGTTGAGAAGATGAACGATCGATGATTCTCCACGGCTCTCATTGTGCAGAAGGCAATCATCTGATCACTCAAAATGGAATTGTGAAACCAGCTCGTATTGCTGCAATTGACCAGAAGTTCTGCACCCTGTTTCACGTTGCCGGACGACAACCCGGGAATTATGCACTCGAAGCATAGCATCGGTCCTACAACCACATCCGAGAGTCTCAACAATACTGTCTTGTTGTCGGGAGTGGTGTCGCGATACTTCTTGTTGAACCCATAGAGGAGAACGCTCAGCGGAGTTTCACGCACCCAGTCAGGAGTAAACTCACCGATCGGCACAAGATACCTTTTGTGGTAGACAACCGGAATCAGTTTTTTGACCCTGTCCATAGCGCCTACCGAGTTGTACTCTCGTCCTTGATTATCCTCGTCGGAAAGCCCTACAACCCAGCTCTGGTTTCGGTAACCAGGCACGTCTCCAAGCATTTCCAGTGTTTTTCGCTCCTGAGTAAAATCAATGGTCATTGTCCACTCGGGCCAAACGCAAACGCTGCCGGCTGGCGATCTTTGGCAGAGTTCAATATAGTCGGCCATTACTTTTCTCGTGTCGCACTTGTGAATTTTGGTGTTTAAATTCGCTTGAACGGCTGTCACCGTCAGCCTCTTGGGATTGGAGTTATTCTGGCTTGCAATTCTGTAAATGCCGTACGCAGGAATTGCCATGAGTAATAAGAGTGATACAGCCATGTTTAAAATCAATGAGGCTTTGCTGTTGAATGAGAAAGCCGTCAACTCTTTTCGTTTCAATGACAAAGCACTGAGTATGGTGACATTACAAAGAACAATGCAAGCTCCAATCCCTGTGCCACCGATGATCGATGCCGCCTGCAGTAACTCCGTATTCTTATACTGACTGTACTCCAGTGCCGACCACGGTACGCCAAGCAGTTGTGGCGCGTTACACATCTTGTCGATCAACACCCAGAGTATTGGCACGGCAACAAAACTCGGAAAGCGCCACCGCCCCTGGTGCCGAGTCGGAAGCCAACCGCCGGTCAGTGGGAGGGTCTTCATCACACAGGCGAAGATTGAAACGAACAACCCTTGCCAGGCTGACATGCTTACCCAGAATAAAAAACTCATCACTGGAGGACAAAAAGTGAAGGTACCCTCGCCGAATTCGGCGCGGAAAAACAAATACCAGTTTAGATAGACAAGATTGTAAGCTGTTGCAAAATACCAGCCCCGCACTCCTGCCAACCAGGGTTCGCGGGCTGTGGTGGCGAGGTAGAGAAGGGGCGCGAGCGCGAACCACGGCAGATACGATTGATCGAAACCCGGCGCTGACAAACCCAGGAGCGCGCCTGCCAGAATCGCGATTGTTCGATACGGTAATTCTTGCAAAAAAAGACCGCGACTGCTTTTGCAGTCCTGCATCTCAACTCTTCTTGCTCTGAAAACTGTCGATTCCGGCATGTCATTAGATCTCAGATCGCTTAGGGTACTGGAAGTGCGAGCTGACCACATTAGTGATTAGGAATCTTTATTCGGATTTAGAGACAGGATGGTTGGGACGTATAAATACGGGCTTCAGACGCGCTGGATATCAATCCTGAAATGTATTCGCTCAGATCAGAACATCGTTCGATCAATGACAATTAGAAATACGCAAGAATTATAATTAGGTCAGTCGGAGTAGAAACTTGGCATGCAATCCATGTTCAATGAACGTGAGCGCTGCTCGCAATTGTTCGACCTCGAACAATGGAATAGAAATTGCTTCGTCGTCGCCGATCTTATGTGATAGTTGTCTAGGCAAATTGAACGAGCCATGTGTTCCGCACTCGACATTCATGGTTGTCGGATTGTAAGAGTAAATTCCGCGTTCTGGGCAACTGCGTCGGCCGCTCGCGCGGGCAGCCTCGCTGAGGTCTCCGGAGAGCACCGAAGGTGGTGCCTCGTTTGCCACAGCATCGAGTGCTCGTGCGAAGGCGGTTAGATAGCCGAGATTACGATGGCAGGCGCGGCGATTGGTTTCGCGCCAGGAGAGGCAGACTTCTGGTCTCATCTTATCCCAATGCTGTGGATTGATCGTCAGAAGCGCGTGTGCTCGTTGAGGTGCTTCCTGATCGGAAGCGTTCTGCTTCGGAGCATTTTTTGCCTGCCAGAGATGATCGAGAACCTGCGGCTGGGTCGCCGCATAGACCTCATCACCAATTCGCTCCAAAAACAAGCGAAACTTCACCGGTCCAAAAGATGATGAAATCATGTGGGTGGTTCGATGAGCACCCATGTCGAGTTTTGCATAGTCCAGAAACGGCAGATTGACTTGAATCAAGGAATCCGAAATCCGCTCCAGACACTTGTCGACGATGTTGGTGTCCCTCGCATCCATGGACAGATAGACCGGCAACTGCAGAGATGCAACCAATGCTGCTACCCAGATCGGCATACCGAATCCGCCCGCCTGGCGTGCACCATCATTGGTGCCCCCAGAAGTTGCGAACGCCAGCCCCATAAGCATTGAGAGGTCGAGACCGAAGGTTGGTTGCGCGTCGCACGCATGAAAGCTGAGTTGATTGCCCAGTCCGCGCGCGAGCAAGGTACTGAGCTCCTCCTGCATGCCTTCTCCCAATGCGCTTCCAAGAAGCGGAAGGAATGGTCGCGCCCGCGAGAGCAGTGGATCTTTATTCAATCGTACCGTGGTACCGAATATAGTGCATTCGGGTTTGCAAGATTTGTCGAGTATTTCAGGAGTGCCACCTAGAGTTGCAGCCAAGGCCGTATAGATTGAATTGTCTATTAGTGGCAGAACAACGGTTTCGACAGTGTACTCTCGGTCGCGAACTAAAACACTAATGCCGATCGGGTCGAAGTAGGTGCGCCAATATCTGTTGTAAGTTTGAACAAATTCCACGTAAGCTTTAGATTCTTGCTGTGTCACCGGACCGATTGGAAGATCGATACACGGAGTCATTAATGCACTAACACCATGAACTGAGCAAACGCCGCAAGGAAGAGGACTGCCATTTCCTTCCGCACGAAGCGAATACGTGCCGCCGTCAGGACATTTCAATTCAGTTCTGCCCGATGGGATACATCGACGCGAACGAATTTCATCCAAAGACGATGGAAGCTCTCCTTCTTGTGCACTGAAAAGCATCACGGAGCTGTCGATCATTTTCAAATGACTCTGGCAGATTTTTCTGCGACTTTGAACAATTCGGGTTTGCGGTCCAACTAGACTTCGAATGAATGGGTCGGAGAAGTAAACGAAGACATTCTCTTCATCAGCCTGTTCCCATGGCATAAGGGTTCGAACAAAAGCAAACTCATCAGACTCGCCCAGCTTCGGCGTGCCACTATCAGTAATGGCATCGAGAATGCGTTGCAGCGCATGCCGCGAGTTGCTACGTAAATGAATATCGGGAAGCGGATTCGCGGCGAAAATACTTATCTCCAGTTCGCGACTAGCGATGGCTATGCAATTGATTCCTCTATATTCGAAGTAATCGCACGACAGGCGTTCGTCACATTTCGCCGCGGCGTGATCTGCTATATCTCGAAAAAGCTGATGAGCCATGTCCTCAGATGCGGCGACGATAACGCTTACGTCGCTGCCATCGGCGAGGTACAAATCGCTACCAGCCAAACAGATCTCGTTTAGCTCTCCACGTTCGAGTAGCTCCATAACGGCGTCATCGATAAGCATTTGGCGCTGAATGCGTTCTACCAAGTTGAGATCTACCGGCGGCTGCTGCAACTGATTGCCAATATAATCTTTACACGACGAAAACGCGGACAACGCTTGCAAAAGCTTCGAGACTGACCGGCTTTCGACCAGAAAGAAATCTGCGGGCACCAGCTTGGAAAGCCTCGAGACATGAGGATTTCGCCCCTTCAACATTTCCTTCCATGGGTGTGATGCCTGGGTGGGTCCTCGCAAATCGCCAATTGATAGTTCGCGGGGCGGTGACGCCGCTGGCGGTGCCACCGCACGTTTAACCGGCACGGACTTCATGTTAGCTAAACAATAGGAATATCGTTTTCTGAGCTTATCTCGAAAATCGGTCCCATCACGATCCAAAACCTTCTGCTCGGCAAACCATCGGGTCGAATGGAAATCTACACCTGAGTCACCAATGCCTGGACGCAGGAATGCGCCAAGCAGCATCCGCAAGTGAGCTGTCTCACCCGAGTCATCAGGCAAAGCAAATATCCGCCCCTTGTCAAGAAGTTCGATGCACTCATCAATCTCGCACTTGAAATCGGCATCACCCAACAACTCCAACGTTTGTACTTCGATAATCTGTCCATCGCGTTTAAACGTTAGCTCCAAATCCGCAAAGCCAGTCGCGGAGGCAAGGGCAGTCCACAGCGATGTTGTATTGTGAAACCACGGACCAATCCACCTGTTCCATTTCGCCTCTCTCTCGCTTGCGTTGTTGAAATTGACGGGAACGGTCTGATCGAAACTCCGCATGTATACATCGATTTCCATACGTCCATTTCGTTTTTTGAATTTCTCGAACGGATTTTTGTCTCGGGGTTGAGTTTGCTTTCGGGAGTGGGACTCTTGAGTTGGTGCGTCAGCTTCTACCGGAGTACGCATCTGTCCCATCTCCTGCTCTTGCAAAATGGCATCGAGCTGGAGGCTCTCTTGAACAGCAGCACCACCACCGAAGACAGACAATAAATCCGCGTCTCGGTTTCCGCTACCGTTTCGCGGAAGAAGCGCCTGAACTCGTTCAAAAGCATTCTGCCCCGGTGCAAAACTGTTCTCTCGCGCAGCTAGAGACAACGCGATGTATTGCAGACACGGGTCATTAGGATTGGAACGCAGCTGATCAATCGCCTGCTGAAGCGTCCATGCGGTGAGGCTTTGCCGTTGTACACGTTGTTTAACGTTCATTCGAAACACCTTTGATGTGCTAGATTCGGCGGCTCCTTATTTGGCATAGCAGGCACAGTGAAGCCCCCATACTGATTATGGATCCCCGAACGTCGGATTGCCTCCTAGGAATCCACACTTAAAGAACTGTTCCTCGACCGGTCAAAGATTCGACGTTCACTTCTCGCGAACTAAGAACGGTCGCCCATTTCTGAGCGCATGCTATTGAAACAATCACCCGTGATGATCACAATACAGATACCGACGCACTTGTCGAAGCCATGAAAAATCGGATACTCGGCGGTGCCCAGTCCTCTTATAGATCCAACAAGGGTCTGTACAAAGATGCTCGATCTTTGTTCTCGCCCACATCGTTTTGACTGCAGCGCTTTCAATTTGTTTATCTGGGAGCGAAGCACGAAATGTTTGCTCGTAGGGTTTGCCACCACAGAAGCCACTAAGCTTTATGGAACCAGACGACGCCTTGTAGAATATCGTGCAATACAACATTGCGGTCGATTGGCCCAAACATCAGACGGTACATCAGGATAAACATCTTTCACGTTTAATCCTCCTTCAAACAACAATTTTTTTATATCCGTCAAAACGGGCAAAGAGATTTTATCGCAAAAGATTTTCGCCGTCTTTTCGGATGCATCGTTAAGCAGCACATATTCTGCTTCGCCGCCGCCCTCTGCCTCAAGTCACCGTTTGTTTCGACCTTCCATGCCGTAAGGCGGCGTGAGATCAATCAACAGCCTTGCCGATTGTTCACCAGCAAGGAGTCATTTCGACCATGGTTCTTTGGGACATTTAAATGGCACCATTTGCAATGGCATGTTTTATCGGCAGTGCCTGGAAATATGAATCATGGTATATGCCAGTATTTGAAAACGGCCTCAAAGAGGGAGTTTTCAAAGTATCGTCATCGTTGATTGACCTTTTGGGGTTCCCAGTGATCATCGTAATCGCTAAATTCATAGAAGCAAAATTCAACAAAAACTGTCTCAAAGTTATTGACACTTGCCGTTCTTTCGACATTTCGAAATAGCGAGTGATTTTCTCACAAAATTCGCTTCAAAATTTGAGCAGGTGGAAGAAAACTAGTAGCGTTATATTCACGAGTGTTCTCCGGTAGACTGCACGATTCACCAGGAGTTTTGTATGCAAGTAAACGCAAATTTAGTCTCGGATTTAGCAAACGCTCCGCCATCTTTTGTCAACAGTTTCAATGAGAAAGTAGTGTTCGTCGATTTTATCTCCGCTCATTACAAAATTGAGTTTGATGCCGGCACACGATCACGTAAGGTGAAAAGTCAAATTCAATTCACTACCGAAGAAAGTGGAAACCCCTGTTTTAGTTTGGCTCAAGAAATTACTGCACTTAATTTAAATGGAGCGCCTGTTGGTTGGCGAGAAGAATCTGTTATTCACGGTGTTAGATTCAAGAGCATTTCAAAAAAACTCGATCCCGGAACTCATCTCCTGGAAATTGAGAGCAAGTTGGATCTGCCAGGTCCAGAGTTGAA
>JBGAHZ010000089.1:3788-20929 GCA_044225915.1 Obscuribacteraceae bacterium (SeqCode) | reverse complement strand
AAGACCATTAGGCAACGTATATTTTTCAAACTTGATAGTCGGAGCAGGGACTTTTGCTTGCGCCGAGGTCTCTTCCGCCAGCGCCGCAAGAGGCATAGCAGGATTGACGGCGAAGGTGAACACTGAAAGCAGCACAGCCAAGAAACGGCGTGATTTAGTCATGGCACGATATCCTCGAGACGTCAGGGTCGACCTAGTGAGAGCCCCAGTCGAAAGCGGTACGGACCTACTCAATTAAATCGAATTTCAGAATGTTAGCAGGATTTGCTTCCAGGCGTTTCTACTATGTAGAAGTTTTCTTAAACCAGCTCGTAGCTATAGGGCAGGTTTTCATCTTTGAGACCGAGCTCAAAAACCGCCATACTGCGCGCCTGAAGCGGAAATTTGGATCCCAGCTCCCAACAGCTTGGAGAAAGAGAACCGGATGTCTCAGTCAAGAGCTTCCATGCCAGATCCGGTTTATGGAACAGATTCGACTGCATGTAAGACTCGCCGGGGGTTGGGGGCAGTTGAAACTCCATGTCTTTCCAAAACGCGTTGAAGATAATCATCAGGCTGTTTCCAACCAGAAGATTTCCTTCCTCATCGAAGTCATCGATTTCTTTGCCATCAAAGATGACACCAAGATAGCGTCGATCGGATTGCATCCAGTCTCTTTGCGTCATTTCAGTGGCATCTGAATTCAACCAGATCAGATCGCGAACGTCGCCCAGTCCACCAACTCGGCCACGGAAGAATCGACGTCGTTGAAGGACGGGTTGCGATTTCCGGATGCCAGCTATTGTTTTTACGAAACGAAGAAAGTCCTGGTCATCATCGCTCAGATTCCAATTGGTCCAGCTCAATTCGCTGTCCTGACAGTAAGCATTGTTGTTGCCCATCTGAGTGCGTCCCAGTTCATCTCCGCCGGAGATCATAGGAACGCCGATTGAGAGCATCAACGTAGCGATGAAATTTTTCCTCTGCCTCAGTCGCACGGCTAAAACGTCTTCGTCCGTGGTCGGTCCTTCGATGCCGCAGTTCCAACTGGCATTGTGATCATCGCCATCGCGATTGTTTTCGAGATTAGCCAGATTGTGCTTCGAGTTATAACTGACTAAATCGGTAAGTGTAAAGCCATCATGGGCGGTGACAAAGTTGATGCTCGCGTGCGGACTTCGTCCACTATGTTCATAAAGATCGCTACTGCCCGTCAATCTCGTCGCCATCTCGCCCAGTTGCCCGTTGTCACCTCGCCAGAAACGTCTGCTCGTATCACGATATTTTCCGTTCCACTCGGTCCAGAGAACAGGGAAGTTACCGACCTGGTATCCACCCATTCCAAGATCCCAGGGCTCAGCAATCAACTTGACTCTCGATATTACCGGGTCTTGCTGAATGACGTCAAAGAATGCGGAGAGTTTGTCTACGTCAAACAGTTCGCGAGCTAATGCGCTGGCAAGATCGAAACGAAATCCATCAACATGCATTTCCTCGACCCAATATCGCAAACTATCCATGATCAATTGCAGAACATGCGGATGGATCATGTTGAGCGTATTGCCGCAACCGGTGTAATCCATGTAAAAGCGCCTGTCATCAGGCAACGTCCGGTAGTAACAAGTGTTGTCGATACCGCGAAACGAAAGCGTCGGGCCGAGTTCGCTTCCTTCGGCAGTATGGTTGTACACCACATCCAGTATCACTTCAATTCCTGCGGCATGTAGCGTGCGCACCATCATTTTGAATTCTTGCACGGCATTGAGCGAGCTGCCCGGGCGAGCGTAGCGAATGTCCGGCGCGAAGAAGGAAAGCGTATTGTATCCCCAATAATTGGACAAGCCTTCATTTACTAAACGATGATCGTCGACTCGGTGATGAATCGGCATCAATTCAATCGCAGTAACACCAAGCGATTTCAGGTGTTTGATCACAGGCTCGGAAGCCAGTCCCATGTATGTGCCCGCCAACTCAGGCTTCACCTCTGGATGCAGACGCGTCATCCCTTTTACGTGAGCTTCGTAAATCACTGTTTTGTGCCAGGGCGTATTCGGTCTGGTATCATTCGCCCAGGTGAAAGAATCATCGACCACCATTGACAGTGGCGCATATGGTGCGCTGTCACGTTTGTCGAAACTCAGATCCTTGTCTTTATGACCAAGCGTATATCCGTACAAGCTGTCGTGCCAGACAAGCGGTCGGGCGATTAGCTTCGCATAAGGATCGACCAGAACTTTGTTGGCGTTAAATCGCAGCCCCTGACTCGGTTTATAAGGACCATAAACACGATAGCCATAGACCTGTCCGGGCTGAACATCTTTCAAATAAACATGCCAGACCTGGTTCGTATACTCAGGCATGATCACCCGATGCGATTCAACTCTGCTGTTGGGCGAATCGAAGAAGCACAATTCGACACGGCTGGCGTTTTCCGAAAAAATCGCAAAATTGACGCCCAAGCCATCCCAGGTTGCGCCGAGCGGATATGGTTTACCAGGTAGAACTCGCATAAGAACCTTTAGTAACGAAGCGATTGTAAACAATCAATCTCGAAGTTTCAAACGAAAGCGCTGATTTTATAAGGTTTCAGAGAAATTACCACCGTTATCCCCTTCGCTAATGGCAACTTACTTGGATAGTTTTTCTGCTATGAAAACTACGACGGTCTATATGGCACATTGAAATTAAAGACGGTTATTGCATACCATATGGACATCAAATGAGGAATCCGGCCAATGCGAATGGCGCTTTTTGTCAACGATATCATGACTCAAGAACCTGGCTTTACTAACAGCCGCCTGGCGATTGCCGCAATCAATCGTGGTCACGAAGCTTGGCTGATCAACGCCGATTCTTTTCGCTACGATTCCGACGATAAGATCAAAGCGCTTGCCAAGCATGCACCGAAGACGCAATACAAATCAGCAACGTCATATCTATCCGATCTCCAGGGTCCAAAAGCTAAGACAGAGGAAATCTGTGTCGACGACCTCGACATTCTCCTTCTACGCAGCGATCCATCCGAAGACGTTGGTGGAAGATCCTGGGCGCAAAGCGTTGGAATCAATTTCGGTCGTGTCGCAATGCGGCATGGTGTGATTGTTTTAAACGATCCAAACGGATTAGCAAAGGCAATCAACAAGATGTACTTCCAGTTGTTTCCAGAAGAAATTCGTCCGCGTACTATCATCACAAGAAGCAAATCAGCAATCAAACAATTTGCCAAAGAAGAAGGCGGCAACATCGTCTTGAAGTCTCTTCAGGCATCAAGCACTCAAGGTGTTTTTCTTGTACGAAAAAACGAACTCTCCAATCTCAATCAGATAGTCGATGCACTCAGCGAAGAAGGATATATCATCGCGCAAGAATACCTTCCGGCTGCCATGAAAGGTGATACCAGGCTATTCTTGTTGAACGGTCAGCCGCTCAGATATAAAAACAAATATGCCGCGTTTCGTCGCGATCACACTGATGAGGATGGCAATTCCACATTGCACAAGACTTCAGGAACCATGACCCAGACTGAGGTCACAGATGACATGCTGGAACTGGCTGAAATGGTCAGACCAAAGTTGATTCAAGACGGAATGTTTTTCGTGCGGCTGGACATAGTCGGGAAAAAGATCATGGAGATCAATGTGTTCAGTCCGGGCGGACTGGGCAGTGCTCAAAAGTTTGAAGGAGTTAATTTCAGTCAAGCGGTTATCGACGCACTTGAGCGCAAGGTAGACTACATGAAATACTACAGACGCAACTTCGATAACATCGAGATGGCTACGCTTTAAAGAGGCGCACTTGGAATTACTGGGAAATGTGATCGTCAGTTTGTCGCAACCGGTTTTAAAACTGGGTAATACGACTTTGACCTGGTGGTCGTTGATCTACATTTCCGTTCTTATAATCATTTTGCTGGTCACGACGGGCAGACTGCAACGACTGATCGTTCGCCAGGCGACCACACGTACGAATCTCGATGTTGGCGCCACCCATGGTATCAGTACCATCATTCGATTCCTGATCATCGGACTCGGTTTTCTCGTCATTCTGCAAAGTGCCGGAGTCGATCTAAGTTCGTTGACCATCATGGCCGGTGCGATAGGATTGGGACTGACAGTAGGTTTGCAGAGCCTGACGACCAACATCATGAGCGGTTTGACTCTGTTTACTGAAAAACCGATCAAGGTTGGCGACCGCGTCGAAGTTGACGGAGTGGTCGGCGATATCACCAAGATTACGTTTCGTGCCACCACCGTGTTGACCGACGATAACATCGAGATTATCGTACCCAACACTCAGTTTATAACGAAGAAAGTAACCAACTGGAGCCACAGTTCACCAAATGTTCGTTTGACTGTGCCGCTGTCGGTTTCAATCGCCGCAGACCCAAGGCATGTCAAACGAGTAGTTGAAGAGGTGGCGCTCGAAAACGATGGTGTACTTAAAGAACCTCTTCCGGAGCTAATCTTCGCAGGTTTCGGTGAAAGCTCGCTCAAGTTTGAATTGTCGATCTGGACGAACGCGTATACGAGAAAACCGTTTATTCTCAAAAGCCAGCTTTACTACGAAGTCTTCGATCGGTTTAAAACGGAAGGTATTGAGATTCCTTATCCGCAACGTGACATTCACATCCGCACCGGTGATTTGTCCGCACTCGATGCAAAGAGAAGTTAATAAGATCTCAATTCGACCGACTAAATCGATGCTTCTGCCATAAAATAATAACCTTGTTTGGTGTTCGGCGCGCAGCGGTCAGGCTTTTACGGTCTGAGCGTCATTATCCCGGCACCTGGCTGGTTTTCCGGATCAAACACAGTTCTGAAATCAGGAGAAATATGGAAATGAGACATCCGAAACTCATGTTGACATCCCTGGCTATTGCAGCCATAACCGCCGCAATAACCTTATGCGCTCCGGCAATCTGCCAGACGGCTGGTCTAATCCCCACCGGAAATTGCAGCCTGCCAGCCGGGCAGTACATGTTGACTAACATGAGAACAGGACAAGCCGTCTATGTCGAAATCGATTCAACCGGGCGCCTGATGGCTCAAGACCCCAAAGCACTTCAATTTTCAGTTTCACCCGCTACGTATAACACCGGTCTAGGTGGAATCGTGAACGGATTGACAGGAACCACAGGTAGTACCACTCAACCTGGCACCATCCCTGATACCAGCCAGAAGCAGGGAATGTGGGGTGGATTACTGAAACAGGGTGTTCAATCGATCATGAACAACAGACAGACAGCTCCAACCGGCACGCCTGCTGGCTCTCAGTATTAACGACCGATAAAAGAGTTGATAAAAACCTCGACCTGAAGCGCATCGCCGAGGGGATGAGGTTAGTCCCCGGAATCCCAGACGCCCCGAAAACAAGGCTCGATACATAATGTTATTTGTCGAGCCCGGACAAGAAAAAGCAGATGAATATGGGAAAGAATAACAATACGGGTCTCGAACAGAAGACGAACGCGAGCACCCCTGAATCGGTCAACGACCTTTCAATCGTGGACGGCATGGTAGGCCAGGAATCAAAACTGTCAGCTGAAAATTCATTCGAACCGGACGATAAGAAGCCCGGCGACAATCCTGCCATAGAAGAGGAGCGTCACTCGGATCCTGAAGCCACTTCGATTTTGCCAAGATTGGAGCCTGTAAGCGTTTCCAACCTCAAATCGATGAACGATCCAAGATTGTTTGTCAATCGCGAACTGAGCCTGCTAGCCTTCCAATGGCGCGTACTCGAAGAAGCTCAGGATCCCCGCAATCCGCTTCTGGAGCGATTTAAGTTTCTATCCATCTGCGGCTCCAACATGGACGAGTTTTTCATGGTGCGGGTGGCCGGTCTGAAACGCCAGCTCGAAGCCGGCAGCCAGACCACTGGTCCCGATGGAATGACCGCGCTGGAACAATTGGATGCAATCGAAGGTGAGGTAAATCGCTTTAGCGCCGAGGCTCAAAAAATTCTGGTCAACGAATTGATGCCGGGGCTCGATGAAGCCGGAATCTTCATCGTTGATTACACCGATCTTTCTCCAGAACAGCGCGAGGACATGAGGCAGTACTTCCTGCAAAAGATCTTCCCGATCCTCACTCCTATGGCGTTCGACCCGGGACATCCGTTTCCTCACATCTCCAATCTCAGTTTAAACTTCGCCGTCTCCGTGCGGAAAAGCAGTAAGGATGTCAGATTTGCTCGGCTGAAAATTCCGGAAGGTTTGCCTCAGTTGATCGCAATTGCCAGACCTCCTAGTGGAACACAGGTCAGACCTGGCAAACAATACATCTGGATCGACGACGTTATTCAAGCAAATCTCGATGCGCTCTTCCCTGGCATGACTATTATCGAGGCGCATCCGTTTCACATCACCCGCGACGCCGAAGTCGAGATTCAAGAATGGGAAGCGAGTGATTTGCTCGAAACCACGGAAGAAGGCGTTCGCCAGCGCAAATTCGGTGACGTCGTTCGACTGCAAGTCGACCGCGCCATGCCGGCTCACGTGCTGGAAATTCTGATGACTAACCTTCAGATCGAACCATGCGATGTGTATCTCGTGGAAGGTCACTTCCCGCTTTCGAGTTTGAAGTACATATCATCGGTTGATCGTCCCGATCTCAAATATCCGCAGTACGTGCCGCACGTGGCGAAGATTTTGAATCCTGATTCGCGCGACGAAGATGAATTTACGGCAATCGCACGTCGAGATATTCTGCTCAACCATCCCTATGATTCGTTTCAACCGATCGTAAATCTGCTCAATCGCGCCGCTGATGACCCATCAGTACTGGCGATCAAAATGACGCTGTATCGTGTCGGCAGAAATTCTCCGGTTGTAGAAGCGCTGCTTCGCGCGATGGAGCGCGGAAAGCAGGTGGCGGTCGTCGTAGAATTGAAAGCGCGTTTCGACGAAGAAAGTAACATTGAATGGGCGAGAGCACTTGAAAGAGAGGGCGTCCACGTCGTCTATGGCTTGATTGGTTTGAAGATTCACGCAAAAGTATTGCTGATCGTGAGACGTTCAGGTGATTCGATCAAACGTTATATCCACTTGAGCACAGGCAACTACAACCCAGTCACTGCCCACCTCTACACAGACCTTGGTCTGATGACGTCAGACGAAAGCATCGGCTCTGATGTCAGCGATTTGTTCAATTACCTCACCGGCTACTCGGCTAAAACCGATTATCGCAAATTGCTGGTGGCACCAATTAATTTACGCGAGCGAATCGAATCGCTGATCAGACGAGAAATCGACCATCACAAGAACGGCAAAGAAGGTCACATAATACTGAAAGCGAACGCGCTTGTAGACGAGCGATTCATTCAGCTCCTGTATGAAGCGTCGCAAGCCGGAGTGAAAGTAGACCTGATCGTTCGCGGCATCTGCTGCTTACGGCCGGGCATTCCGGGTATCAGCGAAAACATTCGCGTAATCAGCATCGTCGGAAGATTCCTCGAACACAGTCGCATCTTCTATTTCAGAAACTGCGGCAACGAAGAAATCTACATCGGCAGCGCCGATTCTATGCCTCGCAACCTCGATCGACGAGTAGAAGTAGTTTTCCCTATCGAAGATCCGGGCTTGAACCGGTATATCAAAGAGAACTTGCTAGACCTCTACTTGAGCGACAATGTCCGCGCGCGTTTGATGCAGTCGGACGGCACTTACACACGCATTAAGTCGGCACCGGATGCAACACCAATCGATTGCCAACAAGTTCTGCTGGAAAATATCGCCAATAGCTGGTCTCAGCGTTAGTCGGCTTTATTAAATAAGACCAGGACGTAGTTCTTGAGCTGGGAGACCGCACGTCACCCGGCGGACGCCCAATGTCTCGTAATAGCTTGCCGGTTGCAGAACGCAGCAGCACTACTATAATGAATATAGATATCGTTTAAATAGCCTGGATGGATACATCCGACTTATAAATAGCAGTACAACGGGTTGCGCGGCAGGATAATCTGCGGTGCAAAGAAGGAATCGGAAGAATCGTGGTCGAATCATTTACGCGCCAGAGTTCGGCGATATTTCTTCCTAATGAGCGGGGCATTCGTCCGCCTCTAAAATGGGCTGGTGGCAAACGCTGGCTGGTATCACATGTGAAACCAATCTTCGAGCGCTTCCCAAAGCAGCGATTGATCGAGCCATTCTGTGGCGGATTAGCGGTCACGCTCGGCCTGCTCCCTGATAGAGCCATACTCAACGATATTAATCCTCATGCAATCAATTTTTATAACTGGTTGAAACGCGGACTGATAATCACGATCGACATGAACAACGACGAGATTTCGTATTATCGAAATCGCGAAACGTTCAACAAGCTGATTCTCGCCGGCAAAGAGAACTCTCGCGAAGCGGCAGAGTTGTTCTATTACTTGAACCGTACCGGATACAACGGATTATGCCGGTTCAACAAGAAGGGATTGTTCAACGTTCCATTCGGCAAGTACAAAAACATAAATTACAAGCGCGATTTCAGAGACTATAAAAACGTATTCTTCGATTGGCATTTCGCCCTCGGAGATTTCGAACTTCTTGAAGTGACGGCTAAGGATTTCATTTATGCTGATCCTCCCTATGACGTCGAATTCACTCAGTATGCTCAAGAAGGGTTTTCCTGGGAGGATCAGGAACGACTCGCTCGTTGGCTGGCCTCACACCGCGGTCAGGTCGTGGTTTCCAACCAGGCAACGGAGCGAATCATCAGTCTCTATGAGAAACATAGATTCCAGATTGAAATTCTCGATGCACCAAGAATGATTAGCTGTACCGGAGATCGCGCCAGAGCGAAAGAAATTCTCGCATACAGAAACATCTAAGGTGATCGCACCGAGTTCGTCAACGTCAGTCGATTCGTGGTTCTAAACGCCAGATTCTATCTGCGTCGAGCTGCAACACGTATCATTCGGCTAGCGAGTCAATATACTCAGAGGCCCGACATGGCATTCTGAACATTCAACCAGACACACCGCATATGGTGACGAAATAATGACAAAGTGGTTGGGGAGAGACTGATTGCTATCTTTGAAGCAATTCTCTGATCACACTAAAACCGCCGCAGAGGGCGAGAAAAATAAGGAATAACGAGGTCAAGATTGTTAGTGATTCCATCGTCGACGTTATCCTTATCCAGCGAGTGGTGTCACTTATCCCTGACAAGAGCATGCCACTAAATATGATGTCCGTCAAGAATTTTTTTGCAGCTAATAGTTAAGGCGTTCCACCGATCGTTCGAGCCATTGAGCGCTTGGTGAAACATGTGACTCAGCCGCCTTCGGCGCGATTAATGAATCGATTCGGGTCCAGGCATCGCCGCATCCAAGAATGACAAGCTTGTCCACGAAACGAGAAAAGGTCATATAGATAAACGATTTCAATTCTTCGTCTGTACAATCAACAAACTTATCATCCAGATCAATCACGATCACAACGCGCTTCTCCAGCCCCTTAAAAGTGTGACAGCGACTGAGAAGTGCGTGATTGGGCACCTCTGACTGCCGCCGCACCACCCGCGTGTTCCCTTTCAATCGCGCTTTATATGCTGCAGAAAGACGAGGTAAGCGCTGCGTAATGATTGCCACATCAGCAGCCATAAAACTGCCCTTGTCTACAAGATCCGAAAACACATGAGACAACGTTTGCTGAGCTTCCTCATCTGAATCGCATCGATAAAATTCAACCGGCGCTGCGCTTGTTCTGTTGAATCGCATTGGTTGTTTTGCTTTATGACTGGCGCTCAGTATCGATGATATCAATGCCGGACTGCGCAGATTGATGGATAAATGCGAGACTGCATCAACTTTTGGTGGACTGTGACCAGTGGCTTTTAGCTCATTATCATCGACAAAGTAATAGAGTCGTCCATTTTCAGGATCAATCATTGATGCTTGCAATGACTGCCACCAGTTGGGTCTGAAATCTTCAGCATCATCAACTATAACGGCGTCGAATCGCAGTTTTGGATCGGTCTCCATTGCTTTGATCAGTACATCCGGAAATTTTTCCAACCAGGCTCGATTATTCCAGCCACCAGGGACGGTGAGTCCGGCTTGTTTCGCCATACGCAGACAAAGCGCATGATAAGAAGCTACGACCAAATTAGGCACGCCGCTTAAAACGTCTTCGAGGTGGTCGGCAAGTGCTCGACTGAAGCAAGTAAGCAGCGTTCTTTGCCCGGACTCAGCTAGTCGTCGGGCTGTTGAAATGGCGAGCCATGTCTTGCCACTACCTGCGCAACCAGTGATTTTCATTCGTTTGGACCAGATCAAATCGAACAAGGCTTTCGTCTGTTCCTCGGTATGGGCAATATTGTCTTCGTGCATCAATAACAACGTTCTATGATCCAGCAGCTTGAAATTGCTTGGTTCCGCCACACAAAGATTGGAGGCATTGCGCAAGCCATAACCTCGTCTGGACAACAGACTGGAAGAGAGCGAAAGCAAAAGTTTTTCAATCGCTTGTTTTTTATATCGCAGACTGACCAGCGAACGTTCTTTGATTTGACGAATTCGTTCTCGCGAAACATTGTGCTTTGTCGCCATCGAAGATAATCGTGCCGGCATATTGCCATCCAATCCGAAGTATCTTTCGATGATTTGATATCTGCGCTCGCCGCCTTCACTCTTCGATATGAGCGACTTGAGTTCGGCGATCATGAGTTCCGTCATGTAACCGGTGTTTCTATAGCGCAATGCCTCGAGCACCGCCGGCGATGCACCACCTTCAACGAGTAGCAAATTGACCGAAACTTCTCGTTGATATATAGCGCTCAAGAGCCGCTCCAGGCCTTGACGTTTGAGTTCTGTCACACATTGCTTGAATGTTATGGGGCTGTAGGATGTCGGGGAAAAATTGATGCCAGAATTCGAGCTATCCATAATAGCTTTACCTCCGCAATATTTTGGGAACGCTTCGATCGTAAATCTGACCACTGACAAAGTAACTGTTGAATACAACAGTGGCTGGTCAAGACGCCCGCTCCGACAGCTTTAGTGCAAAAGCGCAATACAGCGGCTAGTGGGGTTTCACGAAGATGAAAATTGAGAGATAGTGATATGCGGGTGCTGACATTACAAGCCTTGCGCTCGGTGGATGCGCGAGAGACCACCACCTGAAGTTCGTCGCCTGCGCGCGGAACTAAGCGCTGCTGGCCAGCGCTTCGCTAGGTAACGAGCTGGTACTGCAGCTTAGTTGGTGGGAGCGTCGGATTTGGGCGGATCGGCATTTGGAGGGGCTTCGGGAGCAGGCGAGGAGCCTTTGATTTTCTCAGCTTCCGCGAGTATTTCATTAGCGTCGCGCGTTCTGTTCATGCCCTTCAGTGCGGTGGCATAGTCGGTCATGACCGAGAACAGTTGGTCCTGACTGAGTTTTGCACGCTCGGTCCCATTGACGGCAATTTCACACAGGTCGACGGCATCGCGGTATTTATCCACGCCCAGAGCCATTTTCACTGTCGTCAAACGCATTTCGGATGGATTGTAAGCGTCCAACTTCGCCCGGGTCGCCAGACGGTATGCCTGACTGTAACTTTCGTAGGATTTGACCTTCTCACCAAGTTTCGCCTGAGAGTCTGACAAAATGAGCAACGGCTTCAATCTGTTGTCTGACCCAGGACCATAGAATTTGCTGTAACTTGCAAGGGCTCCCTCGAGATCGGCAACCGCTTTGGCATCTTGATGGCGGGTGTTGTTTATTTCTCCCAACATCAGCTGGATTTCCGGGATTTGCTTGTCTCTGTCAGCCCAGTATCGTTGTCTTGCGGCAAGCGACTTCCGGAGCTGGACTTCCGCTTCATCGAGCTTGCCCTTTTTCTTCAATTCGATTCCGGATTTGTAGGAGGCATCTGCAAGTTTAGTAATTTCAAGCACCGCAGCTCGAGCCGCTTCGGCCTGACCACCCGGCATGTCGCCGGAAATCACTACAGCGCCTTTCGCTCTCTTTGCTGCGCCCGCCGGAGCAGTCGCCGGTCTTGACGCATAACTGGTGGTCGAAGCATTAGTAGACCGGATTGCGTTGTTGGTCACCTTTCCTGGCGCCGCAAACAGGTTGTTGAGACTGCCGGTCACGCCATCGCTTTTCGGTACCCGAGGCGTCGCGCTCACGGCTCCTGCGTACTCCGCCATGCCTTGCGCCGATGCGGCGCCACAGCATCCGATTGTCAGGGCTAGCGAGATGCTAAGCTGTTTTGCCCAGGTGGAATTATCTTTTTTCATAACCAATCCGCCGAGATGTGCCAAGTAGTAAATAGTCGCCTACTTGAATTATAGCCGCCCGGTGAAAGCACTAACACGGATCCCAAGAACGTGTAGTTATTTAAAACCTGATTTAATTTGATATGCTGATTGACCAAACGTTCACCCGGGTAGGCTTTCAGTATGCACTCCGTTTCGCGAGGTCTATTTAAACGTGCCTTCTTCTGCCAATAAGATCAAGCTCGGCGAACTTCTAATCGACGCAGGGATCATAACCTCCGGCGATTTGACCGAGGCTATTCAGGTCTCCAGACGCCTTGGCGTGCCAATCGGACAAGCGCTTCTCGTGTCGCGCTGCGTAACCGATCACGTCCTCGAAGCCGCTCTGGAAGCACAACCACTCGTGAAGGATGGAACGATTACGCGCTCCGCTGCGGTTGAGGCATTGCGAAAGTCATTCGAAGCCGGAGTGCCGCTCAGGGATGTTCTCGAAATCAACGATGGTGGCGGCGAGGACAATCAACAAACGTCGAAACGTTTAGCAGAACTACTTCTCGATTCAGAAATCGTCAATCAGGATCAAGTCGATCAAGCATTAATGACCAGTTTCTCTTCCGGCATGCCGTTGGGCAGCGCACTGGTGCTCGAAGGAGTCTTGTCGCCATCATTGTTTCCGAGCATATTAAGGATTCAACGAAACATCCGCGAAGGCAAAGTCGGGCGCGAAGAGGGCATTAACGAGCTCAGATCGACGTTTCTCCACTGGATCAAGGCCGAGGAATCTCTGGCTCGGGCAGCCGAGATGGAAGACTCGGCCGAAGTCTACAGCCAGGAAGAGATTGAAGAGGCGATGCAATCGTTCGTCGCGCCAGAGTATGTGCAGAGTGACACCATTCCTCCATCGGTTGCAGCGGCCGCGATAACGCCGCCTCCGGAACCTGTATCTGCGCGCGAGAAAGTTATCCTCCATGAGCCCGACGCATCGCATGAGACTCCGCGGCTGTTCGACCTGCTTAAAGATGCAGGTGCGATCAGGCAATCCGACTTGCAGACAGCCTTCAATAAGATTCTGGATGACCCGATAGCTTCAGGGAAGTTATTCATCCTGCTCGGTCTGGCTGATGAGACGGTAGTTAAGTCAGCTTTGCGCAAACATAAGTTGAGTGACGAAAACGGATTGAATACAATCTCGAAGGTCGAAATTCACGAGAACGGCGCAGCCGAAGCCGACGAGGACGACGACGATGAACAAGAACGACGCGAGTATGCCAGGGCGCGACGCAAATCGACAGCCACCAAAGTTCTCGGCGGAATCGCTGTAGGAGCTGCAGTCGCCGGAATTTCGTCGCTGTTCAAGAAGTCTAAACGATAACTCGCCGGGCGTTATTTCACAACGCCGCCGACGATCACGTGTTTAATCTCGAGTGTTTCCTTGTCCCACAGCACGAGATCGGCGAGTGCTCCGGTTTCAATTGCACCGATTTGGTCAGCTAAACCGATTGCTCTGGCAGGGTTAAACGTAGCCATCCTGATTGCTTCAGGAAAGCTGGCCACACCCCATTTTACAACGTTTCGCACTGCTGCATCGAGAGTAATCGAAGACCCGACCAGACCACCACCTGCGGTGCCGACATGAGCGATGTCGGTGACCAGAATTGTATGTTCCAATCCTTTCATTCGATAGATTAGCTCTACTGCTTGGGGGGACAAGTGCAGACCGTCTGCAATCAAACAACAAGAAACCTTTCGGTCGAGAAGCGCAGCAGATACGGCTCCCGGCTCTCGATGGTGGAGGGGTGGAAGAGCGTTGAACGTGTGTGTCATCATCGGGACACCAGCTTTAAACGCTGACTGCGCCTCATCGAAGGTAGCATTAGAATGCCCCAGGGAAACCACGACACCGCGTCCGCTGAGCCACTTAGTGCAGACGCTGTCAGTATCTCGCTCGCAGGCCATCGTGACCAGCTTCACACTGCCATTCACTAGCTTTTCGAACAGCGCAATCGTCGGCTCGACAATCCACTCCGGTGGGTGAACACCGGGTCTCTGTGGGGATAAGCATGGACCTTCAAGATGTATTCCAACCATGCGAGCACCGGAATTGTCGACAGTCCATTTGTCGCTAACGCCTGCGCCCCATGAAGTCAGGCGATCGACATTGACTTTCAAATGTTCTGCACTATCCGTGATCAAGGTAGGCAGAAATGCGGTGACGCCTGCCCTGACCATAGCTTGTCGCATTGCGTTAACTTCTGCGAGAGTCGGGTCGCCCCATAAACTGCAGTTGGGGTCACCGTTGACTTGTAAATCCACCAGTCCCGGAGTGACGTAACAGCCGCTGGCGTCAAGCTGATCGCCGACCACCGCCGACCCGTTTTCGGATTTATCAGAACCTGTCCGACCGATAGACGAAATACGACCGTCCTTGATAAAAACGCTCGTAAAGCGCTCAGCGACCGGCGTTAGAACATGTCCGCCGGTTACCTGAAGATTGTTCATTTAGACATCCTGGCACTAGAATCAACTGATTACTAAAATGTGTTAAAACATGTGGGCTGACACTATACCCTATGGATTGAGTATTGAGTACTCGTGGCATATTGGGTAAAGGCCAATTCCTCAGTTTAAGAAACCGCTAAAACCATGACTGCACAAGGTGCTCAAGGACAACAACCAGCCGCCAAAGTCGAGAACAATGTTCAGACGATGGTTAATAAGATCGTCGAGCTGCAAGACAAGCTCGTCGATATGCAAGAGAAAAACCTCGTACTCTCCACTCAGCTACGCGAAATGGAGATGATGGCAAGAGATGGACAGGACCTCAATGCCGAACTGTCCAACCAGAGTGCTCTGCTCGCTGATAAGAGTCGCGAAAACAAACAGCTTCATCAAGATCTCGCCAGAGTAACTGCGCTTCTCGAGACAAAACTGAAAGAAGTGGAAGAGCTTCAAACCAACTTTACAGATATTCAGCATCAGCTCAAACAGCGCGAGTCAGAACGCGACTTGCTCGCTGTAATGCTCACCGAAAAAGAGAAAGAACATCAAGGTGCCGGACCGGGCGGAAGCCCTCGCTCGAGTGGGACATACGATTCCGCCAAGGATGGACAAGGCGGCGCTGCTGGCGGCAGTTGGTTCAATAAGTTTAAAAAGTAAATTTAGAAGCAATAGCCGATCGACAGCGCACCGTATCTGGTGGCATCGCCGAACCAAGAACGAAAACAATTTATGCCCTAAGGGTCTACAGCGATTCCTGTCAATAGCCCTAATGGGTGACTGTGCAAATCAACGTTTTCACTCTACGAAAGCGTCCTAAGCCCTTGCTTAAAGTGAGCAGTTGATGGCATGCTAGTAATGTGGAATTGTGATGTCTGGTTTACTAGCGATGTTATTCGAAGACAAGTCGATTATATGCAAAGAATGCCAGCAGGCGTTCACGTTCACTGCAGGCGAACAAGAGTTTTACGCTTCAAAAAATCTGCAAAACCAACCGCTTCGATGCCAGGGTTGTCGGGTTACTCAACGATTCATTCGTGAGGGGAAAGATCCGACGCAGTGCACTGACGTACCGTGCGAAACCTGCGGAGCCATGGCTCGCGTGCCTTTCAAGCCAAACGGCTCAAGGCCGGTCTACTGTTCCAGTTGTTTCATCAAGAATAAAATCAACGCAACGAAATAATTTTTTCGATCGCACTGTTGATCGCGATGTGATCGCGCTACTCATGCTGACTAAAACCCTTGAGCAGGTTGCTGCGCATCCAACGATTGCGGAACCGCATCGAGTGGAACCTCGCCAGGCGTCGTCAAAGGCGACAAACCGGTTCCTTGAGTTCCAATAGGAGGAATGGCGCCCAGACTTGAATCATGAAGAGGAGGCATAGGTTTTGCTCTCATACCTTGAATGGCTGCACTCACTAAACTATTGAGACCACTGGCATCGACTTGCGTTGTTCTGTAACCGAAAATATTCTTCTTCGTTTTTAAACTGTCACCAAAAAGAGTTTTCACTTCGGTTTCTTTCGTTCCGAAAATTCCTCTTTTCTTGGAATAGCTATTTCCAAAAACACCGATCTCGTTGTCCGTGTTGCCGAGTAACCCTCGCTTCGAAACGTACTTGTCACCGAGGCGATCCTTGACGACTCTCGTCTTATTTCCGAACAGTCCGTTTTTAATAGTTATCTCATCTCCGGAACCAGTTTTGAGGCTCGTATTGCCCCAACCACTGAGATCAAAGGCATGGGCCGACTGCGAAGACACCCCACCGAGCAACAAAACCAGAGAAAGACCAGAGACTAACTTGTTCACGACAGACACCTCGCACTACATAGCTCTGAAGACTCTCAGCAACGGGACAAGTTCCCAATGCCGATTTCCATCTGTTCATGAGGAAAGTTCAACTCAGACGTTTCCGAGCCTGTGGTAAATGTCCGTCCGTCATCAAACACATCAACAATCTTTGACATTATTGGCGCCGTCAGGCTACATGCTGTACATTTGATCCGTTTCACGCATCCATATAAAGAAGCAGATACCGCCTTGAAAGACATTGGTAAAAAACTTTTGGCTGGCGACAAACGCGCACTGGCGCGTGCGATAACCATCGTTGAAGCCGGCGGACCGGAAGGAACAGCCCTCGTCAAAGAACTGTTTCACCACGCCGGACATTCGCATTTAATTGGTGTCACCGGCTCACCCGGTGTGGGCAAGTCCACTCTGGTCGACGCGCTCGTCACGGAGATTCGGAAAGAAGGCAAGAAAGTCGCGGTGCTAGCCGTCGATCCATCCAGTCCATTCACTGGTGGGGCGATTTTAGGCGATCGCATTCGGATGCAAGACCACACGCTCGACAAAGACGTTTACATCAGGTCCATGGCAAACCGCGGTCACACTGGCGGCGTGTCACTCGCCACATACGATGCCATTCGCATGCTTGAAGCTTTTGGTTTCGACGTTATCATCATTGAAACGGTTGG
>JBGAHZ010000089.1:0-3754 GCA_044225915.1 Obscuribacteraceae bacterium (SeqCode) | reverse complement strand
GTCGGGCAGTCAGAACTGGCGATTGCGCAGACTGCGGACACAACAATTCTCGTGCTGATGCCGGGTTCGGGCGACGACATTCAAGCCATCAAATCCGGTATCATGGAAATCGGCGATATTTTTGTAGTGAACAAAGGCGATCTGCCCGGAGCGAATAAATCGGCGACGGAAATCATCGCGAGTTTGGAACTGGCTCATCATAAG
This sequence comes from Obscuribacteraceae bacterium (SeqCode), assembly GCA_044225915.1. Lineage (GTDB taxonomy): Bacteria > Cyanobacteriota > Vampirovibrionia > Obscuribacterales > Obscuribacteraceae > JADYXR01. The sequence continues at coordinate 3,550 of JBGAHZ010000089.1, read as the reverse complement.
ACGAGCTGGTGTCCACCGGTTATCGTTGCAATCAGTGAGTCCGGAGAAGGCGTTGATAAGATTTGGGAATCTGCAAAAAAACATCATGATTTTTTGAATGAAACCGATCAGCTTACCGAACGGAGAAAGGGCAAAGTAAAAACGGAACTCTCCGAAATGATCGCGGGAATAGCTCGCAGCAATCTGGAAGAGTCGATCGACAAATCTAGCGAGATCAGTGATGCGCTATCGAATGTGGTGGCACGTAAACTAGACCCTCACACCGCGGCTGCAGCCATAATCAAAAAACTTTTTGGAGACGCATCGACAGACAACGGAGCCGAGCTCACCCAGGCAAAATCGGCCAAGTAATCGTGCTCGTCCGTTCCAGTTAAAGCGGCAGAAAAACTGTACCGTATCTGTGCGGGTTAAAACCAGCTCAAAATCGGTTGAATCATCGATTTTTGAAAGCTATGCTAAAGGAAAGGTTGAGTGTATGAAGAGGTAAACTCTCAGTTTCCTTTTTGCTCACCGACACCACCTATCCTCGCTCATTAAGGTAGGCGGCCCAGTCACCTGCACGAAAATCGTGACTCTGCAGATGAGGCAGGTCTTTCCGTTGGCAACCAGAGACCGTTATAAACAAAAGGTGTATGAAAAAATCAACCGCTGAGTTCTTAAACAGTTCAGGACAAATGCACAGTTTGATCGCTGACAAAGACTGGTCAAAGACTCCATTAGGACAGATCGAACAATGGGATGACGCCTTAAGGCTTGCGGTTTCACTATGTCTGAATTCCCGATTTCCACTGATCCTCTGGTGGGGTCCGGAATTGACAATGCTCTATAACGACCCGTACAGCGAACATCTGCAGTCAAAACACCCATCCGCATTAGGAAGACCAGGCAGCGAAGTCTGGTCTGAAATCTGGACGACCATCGGTCCAATGCTTGAAGGCGTGTTGAAAACGGGTCAGCCCACTTGGAATGATGACATGCAGTTGTTTCTGAATAGAAACGGTTTTCCAGAAGAGACTTATCACACGTTTTCCTACAGTGCCGCACACGATCGTGACGGAAAAATCGTTGGAATTTTCACGCCTGTCGCAGAAACCACCGAAAGAGTGCTAAGTGCACGAAGACTGCAAACCATTGGGCAGATTGGCAAAACAAGATCTGCAACAGAACGGGAACTCTGCGATGACTTACAAAAAATTCTTGCGAACAACACTTTGGATCTTCCTTGTTGCGATCTTTTCAGCGTGACAACGGATAACAAAACAATTCGCTGGCTCGCAGGCGACGGTTTGATCAAAACTGCAATCGAAGGTGATGGAACGCTTCTGGCAGATTCAATATGGAAGGCAGTCAACGATAAACATTGGACAGCAATAGAGAGATTCGACGAACTGGTGACAGGCGTTCCCGTTTCCCAACATGGATTGAAGCCCAACACTGGTATCATCGTCCCCGTTGTATTGCGAACCGGAGAATGGTTAGTTGTGGCATCGGCAGTCAGTCCTCATCGGTCACTGACTGATCCGTACATCGAGTTTTTTGAAGAATTAGGACGCGTGCTAGCAACTGCAATAAAAGAAACAAGAGAACTCGAGGACGAAAAGAAACGAGCAGAAGCTTTGCTTGAGTTGGATAAGGCGAAGACCGCGTTCTTCAATAACATCAGCCACGAGTTTCGCACGCCGCTAACACTGATGCTTGGCGCTATTGAACAAGCGACTGAAAGTCGTCAGTCCATCGAAATCGAAGATGCCGATCTTTTAAAACGAAACGCACAGAGACTGCTCAAACTGGTAAACACGCTTTTAGATTTTTCGCGCATCGAGGCCGGTCGCTATGGCGCATCATTCACGCCCGTAGACATCGCAGCGCTCACAGCAGATATCGCAAGCAGTTTTCGTTCCGCGATCGAGTCGGCTGGAATTAAATTCGAAGTCGATTGCGACAGTGTTTCCTCTCAAGTTTTTGTCGACATGGATCTCTGGGAAAAGATCGTGTTAAACCTACTGTCCAACGCGTTCAAGTACACACTGGCGGGTTCTATTTCTTTGCGATTGACGGAAGATGATGGCTCAGTTTCTCTTGAGGTTACTGATACTGGATGCGGTATCAGCGACGAGGACCTGCCGAGAATTTTCGAAAGATTTCACAGATTGAAAGACAGCAAGGGGCGAAGTCAAGAAGGCTCTGGTATCGGACTTGCGCTAGTACGCGAGCTCGTCAAAATTCATGGTGCAACCATTAAAGTCGAAAGTAAGTTGAATCAAGGCACCACTTTTAAAGTTAGCTTACTTAAGGGCTCCCAACATTTGCCGGTAGATCAGGTATCAACGGCGCCACCAGAAGAAAGTCGTCTTAGCGCGGCCAAAAGCTATATCAACGAAGCGCTTTCCTGGCAGCCGAATGCAGAAATCGAAGTTCTTCCTGTAGACGTAAGTGATCGATACCGTATCCTGGTCGTTGATGATAATGCCGATATGCGCATGTATTTCAAAAGGCTACTTCAACCATTCTATGAGGTAGATATCGCGACAAACGGTAGAGAAGCAAAAGAAAAAATTGCCCAGGTCGTCCCACATCTCGTAATCACCGATGTGATGATGCCGGAGTTAGACGGGTTTGGTCTGCTGGCTGATTTGCAATCTGACGAGCAGACCAAACGAATTCCGGTTATGGTAGTTTCTGCAAGAGCAGGTGAAGAAGCGAAGTTGGATGGTTTGCAAAAAGGAGCAGACGATTATCTCGTAAAACCTTTTTCGGCGAAAGAACTTCTTGCAAAGGTCAACCTTCTAATACAGTCTGCCGCGATATCGAAGGGTCTGCACACAGTTATCGAGAGCCGCACTGCGGAACTAAAAGAACTCAGCAGCATCATTTCGGATTTCGTTGATGACGGCGATTTCAGTCGGGCGAGTCTGCGAATTTTACACCGCACGCTTGCAATCACAGGAGCTGAATACGGATTCATCGGAGCCACCGTCCCGGGTGGTCCACAGGGAACTATCCTCCGAGTTTTTGCAGATCTTGGTTTTGATTGGACGTCCGCCGAAAACCGAGACCTGTACGAGAAGATCATCGCCGACTATGAAACTAAGGGACATATAGATTTCCCCATGCTGGATAATTTGTTCGGCTGGCCAATCAACCATTGCAAAACAATCATTGCCAATGATCCAGCCAATGACGAGCGTCGCAGTGGAAGACAGCCTACAGGTCATCCCCCCATGCATAGTTTTATGGGCATTCCTATTTTCAAAGGAACAACTGTTGTCGGCTCGCTCGGTATCGCCAATAAACCTGGTGGATTTTCGGAAGAAGACGGAAAAAATCTATCTCACCTTATGAAAACAGCTAGCGTCATATTCGAAAGCTACAGGCGCTTACAGCATGAGAACCGCATTTTGAAGGAGAGAAGTATCGCCGAAGAGAATCTTATTCGTGCCAACGAGGCGCTTATGGAATTGGCATACTCAGTCTCTCATGAATTGCAAGAACCACTGGCCGCCCTGCGCGGAGACCTGAGTCTTCTGGCTGCACGATATCGAGATCGTCT
>JBGAHZ010000088.1:0-20972 GCA_044225915.1 Obscuribacteraceae bacterium (SeqCode) | reverse complement strand
ACGATCGATCATCAGTGAATTTGTAAGATCAACAATCAGCGAAGCGAGAAGCACATTCAACATATTTTCTCGAACGGAAATATTGTTGAAGAAGCATGTAAACTTGTTGCTGGGATATGAATTCGGAGGCGCGTTAGCCATCGACTTCTCGTTCGTCTATAATCGGAGAAGTCGGAGAAATTATCTTATTTGAATTCAGCCGATCTGCGCTTTACCAGATTATTATCCTATTCATCGTCGGTTACGGGTAAAAATTTTGGAGTCACCACCACCGAGGTTTCGAATCGGCGAAAAAGTCATTATAAGAGAGGGGCGCATTCCTGCATGGATTGTGTCCGCTGTTTATGTTGGCGCAAAAAACGAATATAAATATCGCCTGGAGGATTATGGGTGGACAGATTATCAACGGTCAGGATCTACACGTTTTGATTCGGAGTTGGAGACATCGCCAGAAGAGGTGGATCATCCGATTACATCTACCGAGGCCGGCGAACTACTAAGAAGAGTCTCAAAGGAGGCGCTGGATAACAATGTAAGCAGTTGGCTGCAAACAATTCACACTGGTCTGAACAATCGAATTTTTGCAGAGGAAGCCGTCGCCGCTCTTTATGAGCACGCGGGTCTTGCGAGACCAGTTGTTATCATGTGCTTCAGTCCACCGCAGGCGGCAATGATGCCATGGTTGTTTTTTAGCGTAATCAGATCAGAAGAATGGAAGAGTCTTCATCGCGAGATGCTTAGACTACCAGACTTCACCAGAGCCGATTTCGATAGATTTTGGGACGTGCTTTGGAAGAAGATCGGGCCGTCCTCCATTGAAACAATGCTCTCGAGAAGTGGGTTTATAAACAAGAACCCTGATTCTTATAGCGGTATAGATGATTTCCTAAAAAGCGAGTTGTTTGCAGCCCATCAGAACAACAGCCTAAATCGGAGTTTTGGAACAGAACAGCAGACTGATGAGGTCTACAGAGACTGGAGAGATTTTTATGAACCCGCACTGCAAGAGGCAGAATCGAGAACAGTTAGCAGATGCCTTGAGATCTTTTCATTGTTGCGCAGGGCAAATCTGGATTGGCCGCTGTGGTCTGTCGTAGAAAAAGGCATTAGAGAACTTGAGCTTGATACTCCCCGAGACGCAAATTCTGTAATGGGAATTTTTGGTGGTTATGCGGTGCTCTCTGAGTTTGAACGTCTAAAAGCCGTCGACTATACATACTTTGCAGGAGTAGAGGTTTTGTTCGAGACCCTGTCAGACTTCATCGAGAAGGACGTTATGTCCGGATTCAGGGCTATGCTTCAGATGATGCGATCATGCGTTGATGGGATTTTTTTGGATCGGGTTGTCTTCCTGCGGGGATTTCCGCTCAAGTTCGAATTTGAGCAAATTCGGGATGATTACGTGCTCCATAGCGACAATGGTCCCGCTCTACTCTGCGCAGACGGCTTCCGGCGTTATTTAGTACATGGTGTGGAGGTTCCGTCATTCGTGGTTGAGGATCCGGAATCTATAACCCTTGCCACCATAGATGGTGAAGTGAATGTCGAAGTGCGGCGAATTATGTTAGAGAAGTATGGGGTCTCGCGCTTTCTGATGGATAGCGGAGCGGAGATTGTCGATGAAGATCGCTTTGGTACTTTGTACCGGAGAGAACTTCCCGGAGATGATCCTATTGTTATGGTCAAACTGAAAAATTCGACGCCTGAGCCTGACGGTTCCGCCAGGACCTACTTTCTGCGAGTTCCCCCGGAAACACGCAGCGCCCGTGAGGCTGTCGCGTGGTCGTTCAGATTGGAAGAGCACGATTATGATCCTGTAGTCGAGACATAGTTGTTGTCAAAACCTACTGCCTTCACGAACTCGGCAGGGCAAGTTCGACGAGGCAATTCGTATTGATTCGCTCAACGCGCACAAACCCACCATGCGTCCCAAGGATCGCACGCGACAAACTCAAACTGAGACCACTGGAGATTACGCCGTTCAGCTCCGGGTCAGAGAGAAACACATAGGGAGACAAAAACGCTTTCTCGACGTGTTCCGGTATGTTGCCATTCCTAATAGTTATCCGAACCTGATCTTCACTCCGCGCAACTGCAAGATCGAGACTTCCTTCACTAAAGCAGTCTAAAACGAGAACAATCGTCGAAAGCGCAAACAACATACGTGCTGAATCTACTTTGATTATCGTGTTCAGAACATCCTCATCCGCTGCAATAGAGAAGTCCGCCGGCTCATCCCTGGAGCCGAGATCTTCACGCAGACTACTCATCAAATCTGACACTGCGACTTCTTCTAACTCCAACGAAACCAGACCTGCCTGAAATTTTTCTAGATCTAGAAAATCGTTTAAAACATTCACTATGGAGAAGACAATCTTTTCCGCGCGTATAACATCTTTAGCATTCTTCAGATCCTCCGCGGAAAACCTGTCCGCACCGTCGGTAATGTCACACCCGATCAACTCCAATGTGCCGTGAATCGCAGTTAAGGGAGATCGCAGGTCATGGCTGATCATGGCGACAAACTCTTTTTTGACAGTCTCGATTTCGAATCTGGCAGAAACGTCCTTGAAGGTCGCCAGGCGCACGTACGAATCGTGCAGTTCGTAATGGCGAGAGCTGAACTCAACGGGAAGCCTGCCACCATCTGCTTTGGAAACCAGCAGTTCAATCGAGCGTGTCTCTGCTGTCGACAAGACCTCGTTCATCTGCTCGTTTGTGGCGACACCGGATTTGGTGCCGCCAAACAGAAGCATACTCAGTTTCTTACCAAGCAGATCTTGCGGACTGTAACCAAGCATCCTCTGCGTGGCAGGATTTATCGAAGAGATCGCGTTCAATTGATCGCAAGTGATAAGCGCAAGTGGCATGCAATCGACCATGGCTCTGAATTCAGTGTCTCGTTGTTTGATTTGGCGGAGAATTTCGTTGCGCTTGGTGACATCCTGCGCAACACAGACGGCCAGATTCTGTTCTGCAGCGAGACTGGCTGTCCATGCGAAATCCATAATATCCCCTTCGGGTAGCCTGACACGACATTCGAAAGTCACCGGCTGTCGGGTGCGGAAAAGTTCGTCCAGTTTTCCATCCACATAATCAACATCAGTCGTTTCAATCAAATCAAGTAAGGATGTACCAAGCAATTCTGCCGGACTGATACCCCACAGAATAGTGCTTGCCTGGCTGACCTTCACAAATCGCCTCTCTTCGTCGATCGAACAAATACAACTCGCGGCATTCTCAAGCAATGTTTTTTCCTTGCTTCGGATGTTACGCAGCGATCGCTCCATCGACTGCAGTTCCGAAGCAAGATATGCAATCTCATCATGTGCGCGATCAGTTTCAACCGATGATTTCTCTTGCAAAGGTTTGCCGTCAGCAATGTCATCGAGAGTCTTGCCAGCCACACGAAGTCGCGCAACGACTCCGGAGATAAAGATTTGATAGAGAAGAAACGCTACCAGTACTGTTGCAACAAAGCCCATAAGCAAAGCCGCATTGAAAAGCAAGCTTGATTGAAACTTCAAATGCTCTTGCGCTTCTCTCTCCGTTTGCCTGAAATCTTCTTGAATCGCTTCCAGTCTCGCGAGCACCTCACTCGCCGACATATAAACGCGCAGCCACTCAATGTCCGTCTTGCCCATGATCATGACTTTGTCTTCGAGGTGAAACTGGAGTGCTCCTCGATGTTTTCGGCGCCTTTTCTTGCGCCCTCGCCCATGTCCCTGTCCTTTTTTCTTTTCGTGAAGGTCCTCGTAAACTTCAGGAATTGTTTGACACGTCATTTCGATCTCGGCGACCGTACCCGCATATTTAGGTTTACTCGCGAGCGCTGATTTGAACGCGCGAAGGTCTCTGTTCAAGGACTCCAGATATCCGCTGTATTGAACCTTACTGACCACCGAACCCAGGATCTCTCCCTTACCCATGCAGATGATCAGATCCTGCACGCTTCGCATCACACGCCCAATGCTGCTGATCGAACGTCTAGCCTCTTGCTGCTCTGCAACCTGTAGTCTGGTCTGTTCGACCATTGTAAAAACAGTGCCTAGATATATGATTTGCAAGATGAAAATACAAACGAACAAGATCAGGGTTTTTCTGATCAAACTGGATTTTGGTGGTATCGCATCCGATGTCATGGAGCAGCCTCACCACTAATGCTCGGCAGCCTGATCCAGAAAACGCTCCCTCCCTCTGCTCTTCCATCGACTCCGATTTTGCCGCCGTGCCCCTCGACAATCTGTTTGCAAATCGACAGCCCGAGACCTGTTCCAGCGCCACGCCTGCCGTCGCTCGATTGCGTTTGTAGAAACGGTTGAAAGATTGCTTCGCGCATTTCTTCCGGCACTCCGCGTCCCTGATCCGAAATTCTGATTTCTAGATCGGGCAAACTATCAGCCACTGCAATTGATACCGTCGTATTTGCCGGAGAGTACTTTATTGCATTACTGATTAGATTAATAACAACCTGCACGAGCCGTTGAGCATCACCACGGACGGTGCCATGGCAAGTACTTTTATCCCATACAAGCCGGATACGCTGCTGTTCTGCGTAGTCACTCGTCGACTCTACAGAGTCTGAAACAACATCCGCTAGTTGACACGGATTCATATCACCAATCAGCTTTCCGACGCCAAGACTTTCTATGTTGAGCAATTGCTCGATTAGTCCAAGCAGGCGAGCCGTGTTTCCATCAATGCGTTTCAAACGCGCTCTTCGCGGAGCATCGAATGCTTGTCTGTCGATCAGATCGCTGACGATGGATTTAACCTCGACAAGCGGCTTTTGCAAAGTACTGCCAAGCAGGTTAACCAGATTTGTTTTCGTTTGATCCAGCACGTGACGCTCAGTGACGTCATCGAGCAAAATCAGTGTCTCATCGTTTTTGTAAAGCGAACGCACGGATGTTACGTCTACAAATCTGTTGGTGCTATCGCCACGACTGGGAATCGAAAAGCGAACCGGGCTAGAACTCTCTATATGAAGGATGGAATTATTCTCAACTCTCGTATTGTTCTCCAGTGGAGTCAAAAAGTCTGCCACAGTTCGACTGTGCGATGAATTATTCAAACTCAGAAGATCTTGTCCAATTTTGTTCGCGGACTTGATCGTCCCTTCCGTGTCCACAGTGACGATACCGAGCGGCATGTTCTCAATCGCCGTACGCAATTGCGCCTCGCGCGCCGCGACAATATTATCCATCTGTTTCGATTCAGTAATGTCCCGAACGCAACAAAAGAGAGACCCATCCGACGGCGACCAGTGCGCTGACCAGAGAGTATCGATGACTACATTGTCTTTTCTCGTCAACTGTGTTTCAAAACTCAAATCAGATTCTTCACCGATGCTTGCGTTGAGTTTTTCAAAGTGTTCACTCAACCCATCAGGAATCAGCATCCCAATCTCGGCACCGATCAACACGTCCGGCTCATATCCCCATTGCAGACTGGAGGCTTGGCTAACGGTCAAAAAAGTTCCTTTTGTATCAATGGAGCAAACAACATCAGTAGCATTCTCAATCAGCATTCGCTCCTGATCGGCTGCGGTGTCAAGCGCCTTAGCAAGACGATGAAACGCTTTATCGATATCTCCAATTTCGTCGTTGCCTTCCTGCTCTGGAAGCAATTCTTCCTGTCGTCCAAACCGAGACATGTTTTCTGTAACGACAGAAATTCTTCCTGCTACTTTTCGCACGAAAAACAAAATCGCAAACAGATTACCTATCAGTCCAAGCAACATCCCCACGGCAAGTGTGATTTCGACACCTTGAAGTGATTGCTCGGTCACCGATGGCATGTCGTCGATGCGCTGATACTTTTCCATCAGTCTGTCGCAAAGACTCGTGAGCCGCTCGCCTGAAGCTGTTAGTTTCGTAAGCATCGGTTGAACGATGCTCCCATGCGGCACACTAAGAAGAAAATCAAATGAACTCTCTTCCTCTGCCGTAACCAGCTCAAGTTGCCTCAAGAGTTCAAGCGCTCCAGCATCACCTTTGAGCAATGTCTCGAGGTTACGCATTTCTTGTCGCATAACGGCAAGCTGATCTTTATACGTCCCCAGTCCGATGTCTTCCCGCACCTGCTGGGTCACAGGCAGTGCTTTCATAACCTCCGCAACTGTTTTCTGCGCTGCGCTCGTAAATCGATTGAGATGCTCGACTATCTGACGCGCGTGCCGCTCCTTTTCGAGCCGGTTTCCCAATGTGTGCAATTCGATGGTGAGTGCCGATACTAAGCAGAGTTCTAATACTACGAGTATGAGAACAGCCAGAAATCCTTTTTGAGCCATCGAAAATCGATTCGGCATCCGAAAACCCCATGGAGCTAAATTATTATGCCCATTTCGGGGATCGATTCGGATTGGTTCAAATTTGTCATAACTGACCCTTAGGATGTAAACGTTCGGCAATTGACGCATCGCACGCCACTCGCAATTGCTATCCCCTCGACCAAGTACTAAGGAATTCGAAAATGACAAATAATAGATTTAATACCGTCGATAACCAAACAGCCAGACCCGACAACGCTTACAACACAACACCTGAAATTACCAATCTGACTCTCGAAGTTCAGGAACTGTGGTCGCGCACATCTCTAAACGCTGGTGGACGAGGCGAATCGCGTGGACCTAATTTCCTCGATTGTGACCAAACCCCGTTACAAAAGGGATGCGAGGGACCAGGCAAAAATCCAGTCGAGCCACCAAAAGATAATGACCAACAGCAGAAGGGCGATGGAGAGAAAGAGAACACCGCGAAAAAATGGCCGCCGGTCGACGCAGCCTGGGGAAGACCTCATGGTCAAGGTCTCGAAGGACGTGAAGGAAGAGCCGGACGCGAGCACGGAAACACAGCCGTCAAAAGCACATTGCAAGAGCATCAGGATTCTAGAAGCGGCAAGGAAAAGTCACCCATGTTGCCGGAACTCGAATTGATCGATCTAGACCGAGAGGGTCCAGCAGACCATCGACGTCGCAGATAAAGTTTCCCTGAGCGGTGCTTATTAGGGGTTCTCATTAGAGGACCCCGATAAGCTTTTCTATTGCTCGAATTTATATCCGACACCATGGACGGTGCGAATCGTGGACTCTTCCGATTCAGTGTAGATCTTAAGTCTTAGTCTTCGCATGCAAGTTCTCAACGTATGCGGCGACCGATCCGACGAACTAGGCCAGACGCGATCGAGGATGGCATCATTGCTGAAAACAACTCCCGGATTTTTGAGAAACAATTCCATCAGTGAGAATTCGATCGGTGACAATCTGATCAACTTGCCATCACGGGTGAATTCATGAGTTTCCAGATTTAAACTGAGATCGCCTGATGTAATAACTGTATTAACGATATTCTGCGGTCGACGCAACAAAGCCTGCACGCGAATAGTCAATTCTTTCATGACAAACGGCTTCGGAAGATAGTCATCGGCACCGACACCAAATCCGGTGACTTTATCCGCAATCGTACTGCGTTGGGTGAGGAAAAGAACCGGAGATTTGCCCCCTCGGTTTCGATAGTCATTGCAGACCTCGATGCCTGTCATGCCCGGCATCTCCCAGTCGAGAATTATCAGATCATACTGATAGGATTTTAGAAACTCGAGCGCGGAGCAGCCGTCGGTTTCCCAATCCACAAAATGATTCGCGCTCTGCAAAGCATCAACAATGGTTTCACCCAGAGCTCTGTCATCCTCAGCCAATAAAATCTTGGCCATACACTCGCCTCACAACCAGCCGTTCTAATTAGAACCAGTCTTCACATGTTTCATAAATCAGGAGCACCAACATCAATTATACGTCGAGTTATCTGTAAACACGCGAGCGTTCTGCTCAACACGGCATTATACTCGACTGGTTGGGACAATCACCGAATCGCTAACAAACATCGACTTCACGAACTTCCCAAAGCGCCGGAATAGCTTGTCTAATCGGCAAAATCAAACAGTATGATTGCGCAACACGGCACCACTAATCAAATCAATCGCAGCGAATCGTCCGCTATCGTCGCACAAATTCAACACGTCGTATTGGATGCGCGGGGTCAGTCGCCTTGCTCCGTCGAAGAAAATCCTCGCATGTACTCGTAGACTTGAAGCATCGAGAAGATAACACATTGAAGAAACAGGCACGCTAAAGAACTGCAACTCCTCAGCCGTCTCAGGAAACATCTGAGTAAACGTCACCGCGATCCACTCAGCACTAACCGCAGTGCTAATTTTATCAATCCGCGTCCAATGGTGCGGCAAAATAGCCTCTTGTGCGTCGCGTCGCACCACGAGAACATCACCCTCAAACTCTGCGTACGGACCAACAAAAACCTCGTGCCCAGACGGAGTCGATAGCGCCTGTTGCTGATCCAAATTTCTTCGACCAATCCAGGACTTTATATCCCGCGATGGCACGAGCATACCTGACATGTACTGCCAGATCCGCATCCCGCGCCGCGCTTCATCGGGATAAAGATCGCGGCTCAGCGTGACCCCAGTACCCAAAGCCAATTCAGGTAAACACGTAGAAACAGAACAATGCCCTTCGTGCGAAACAATCGATGAAATCTCATCGTGCGCGCTTGTCTGCCAGAGAACTTTGTATCGCGATTCCGCAGCATCGACTACGAAGAACTCCCAACCTTTTGCTGTGAACCAAACCGAGCCATCATAGCTGGTGGCAAAACAACTCAACCGTGCTTCACCTAAATCCTCAAATCGAGATGAAACCAAATCCAATCTGGTGATGCGCTGCATAGAGCCTCGTTTAGCCAGAGCTAAAAGCCGATCGCCGCCCAGCGACATAACGAATTGCGTCGCCGGCAAAGCGAAATGCTCCAACCGCGCCCCGTCAGCATCTAAAACACAGACGCCACCCTCACCCAGAGCAAGCACCGTTCTTCCATCAGGCAAAAGCGCAGCATCATATATGGTATCCGCACCTACGTCGTCAGAGGAGAGCGACAGCTCAATGGGCTTTGCAATCTTTTTGATTTCCTGCCGCTCAACGGACAAGTCGCATAACAACACATCCGTTTGAAGCGCGTCATCCTCCAGTGAATTAGCAAAAGATCCAGTCGACAGACTTATATACTGTCGCCCGTGATCTCTTAAAAGCGCTCGTCCCGCCCTGCGTTTCAAAAGTGCAACCTCATCCGAAAACGGCTGTTTGAGCGCCGCATTAAAAGATAGTCGCGCCGGAGCGAGTTCACGACTCTCATCATCCAACAGCTTGAGCACACTCTCTTTGAGCATCGGCCAGTCATCCTTCGCTCTAAAATGCGTCAACCAGTATGCCAACAACCGCCCGGAATTTTTATCGCGAAGCTTCAACGCAAGCTTTGTCCATTCGAGTGCTTGGTCTTCCAGTTCAATTATATTTTGAGCAACCGACGTTGCCGCAGCATAGTTGCCTACATCTGCGAGGTGTCGCGCCCAAATTGCTCGCAGTGCTGTCGACTGATCATAGTGGTCCTTCCCTAGTAACTGAACGGCTGTCTGAAAGCAATTATTGACGCGCGCGATGTTAACCGCCCGTTCGACATCACCTGCTAAAAACCACTGACGCACGATCAACCCTGGAGGAAGTTTTCGCGCTTCAGCTAATTCCGCAGCGAGTACCAGTCGCCCCTGACTCTCCAAATACGATACCGCCTCTTCACTCTCACCTAGGAGCTCAGCGAGAACAAACGCAGCCTCCTCGTATCGCTCTGCCTCCGTCAGCTTATCCACTGCATTTCGGTAAAGCTTTTTCATGCGCTCATAAAGTTCGGGATTCGAATAAATAAGCGCAGATGGAGATGACTTTGAGTTCGGATTTATTTTCAAATCTGCTCGTGCAGACGGTATGTCCAAGTAAGGTTCCGCAGGTGAATCGTCAGTCCCCGAGCCCAATGGCACGCCGTACTTGAGAGCCTCGGACCAATCACCTCGCTCGAACAAATCGACCATTTTGAACATATATTCTTTCTGGCGTTCAAAAATAAAACCGATGAGACCGGTGTTTTGCAGCAACCGATAAACTTCCATTTTCATATGCTCAGGCCAATCAGCCGGAGGTGAGGTGTCCTCAGGTTTATCAGATTGACCCTCTTGCTTGAATAAACTGCCCAAAACGTTTCCAAGCCACGATGGTTCCGACGCGTTATTTGCACTCGATGACCTGGACCTGTCAGGTTCCCCAGTTTTGAAAATCTTGCCGAGAACATTCTTGAGCCACAGATCCAGATTGACATCGCCGGCGGAGTCACCGCTCTGGCGCACCGACCTTGGTGCTCCGTCTCCACCACCTTTCGATAACAAATCATCCCGTTTCTTTCTCAAACTTTCGAGAAATTCATCCATGCCATCAGCTTTGGGAGATCCGGAGGCGAGCTTCTTCCGCGGATCGAACTCTTTATCGACAAGCACTGGTTCTACATCAGGCGCAGGCACCGCAGGCGATATCAACGGTACTTCTTTGATATCCGCCACTCGTATCCACGTCGAGAGGTCCTCTTCCTTGTCCAAAACTTCAACCATTAAAGTTCCGTTTTTAAACCAAATGATCGATCGCGGAGGCGCATTAACTTTATCGAGTTGCTTTTGAGATAGTGGCATCGCTATCAGTGGCGCACCAGAACCGGTGCGGGACGAAACAAGCGCAAGCCCGATCGCACACTCACAGTCAACCTCGACCGGGTGAGGAAGAAACACTACCAACCCGCCCTTAACACCATAAACCCGTAGTCCTGGCTGCCAAATAGCCAGGATCCGTTGACGCGCGACTTCCAAACTGAGCACATCGAAATCGAGAAGAAATGCGGATGCCGTGACCACGCCACGGTATGTGAGACTTTTGACCTCGTTTACTCTGACTGGTTCGGGTTTGGCATTTTGTTTACGCATTACCGCATCCATCCGTCTCAACTTCAGCCACAGCCGAGCGGCGCGACAGCGGGCAGCGTCTGCGAATCGGCTGCTGTTCCAGTATTCGGTAACAATTACATATCGACGCCTGCCGACTAGAGCCTGGCAAAACGCGCGTGAGCTGAGCATTCGAACCGACTAAGTTTTGTTCCGAACTACGGTTACACATAAGGTTCATCCCTCCACGGCTCCTGGAATCGATGACCATTAAATTCTAGCCGCTTCCAGTTTGCGTCGGGCCACACAAGCGTGAGTTCCGCTTTGTCAGTAATGTACGCAATAACTCCAATCTTATTTACCGCCACAGAACAAATCGTCGTTGTTGCCTGTGGAAGACGCCATCTGCTCGCCTCGCCGCTGGAGATTACATGCAGGTCTCGTCTGTCTTTGCTAATCGTCACGAGGCTCACCGCGTTGTTTGGAGCGCCAGGGGTATTGAGAACAGCAAGAGGTCTTTCTTCATCCAAAAACTGTCGATCATAAATCGGATCGGGCACCGCATTTGATGGCGGATAGGTTGCGAAACTCCACGAACCTAAACGCGTATCCCGATACGCAACGATAATCTCCGAGACCGAACATAACATCGGCTTACCGGGAACTATAAAGCTTCTCCTCACCCTTGATTCCAGACCGACAACCACTACCTTGTATCGCCCCTGGAACATCTGTGCATAAACCAGTACATCTTCCCTGGTATCACTAACAGTGCCGCGAGAACGCGCAAGCCAAAAAACGTGATCGGCAATTACACTGTAAAGAACCTGCCCGCTGCGAGTAGGCATCTGTAAGATATGGTCGCCAACGTGCACCCAAACTAAATCCTCAGAGTCAGGGCTCGGGCAGACCTCCGCCAAGTACCGCTGTCCGGAAACTTGTTGTAGCAGATCGCTTCGTGAATGCAGATGATGAGTAAAATAGCCAGAAAGATTTCTCCCGCCAAACAAAACTATCTCGAATTTCCTCTCTTTCGAAATTGTGAGCAAAACAGCTGCGGAGTCAGCGACATTCGCACCACTTGCCACGACCGTTGAGCTGGAGCGAAGCATGTATGTTCTTTGCCTCATTCCGTGACTTTGTTTAGAACTCGCCACACGAAGGGCGATTACTGTGGTCGGCGATTGACGCAGTAGAAAGTATTCTCCGCTCGCGACCACGCTCCAGTCATTGACGGCCAGCTGCTCTGCTAGTTCACTTTTTGATACCTCAAATGGATTCTGCAAGATCTGAACGCAATCATTCATTCTCGGTAACGGTAGGATAAACTCTGATTTGCGGTTGCCGGCAGAGGCAACATAGGTTGCACTCAGCGAATGCTGTTCCGGCTCAAGAACATCTTCAATCGTGAGAACCGTCGCCTGTCTCCTTCGCATCATTTTAGAAATGCGGGCACCGCCTATGATGACAACATTTTTGTCTATCGATGTTTCAAACCATCTAGCAATATCCTCATCCGTTACCTCGTGCACGGTTCTGGACGCAAGCAGTTTCTCAATCGATTCTTTGCCAGCACCGGCTATAAGCTTGGTCTCGTGATCCTGAAGAACACCCCAGTTTAATTCCATATTGTTTAGCTCTGCGCGTCGAGCCAACACGATAAGAACTGCCAGATGTGCGATGCGAGGCGAACCTAGCTGGTTTGGTCCACAATCAAACAACACAGTCATGGTCTTCGCACCTGAAGGAGACTTTCTTGTCAACTCCAAAAATGCATGTTCACCAACCGAACTTCGACGCAAGAATTCATCGGGAAACTCATCGGCAAGCAGCCACTCTGAAAGCACCAGGCGCTCGTACGTTCCTTTCCGCGCAATGCCATCGTAACCTTCTGGTTCGTCATCGGACTCGACAGTTAGAGCTGCTTTCGACGGACCAAAAACGAGGTCTAAACATTTGATCGTCGGTCCAAGACTGTGCGGGAGCGGAGCCGCAAGCAAATTGAGGTAATTGCTCCAAGGCAGTAGCGACCTCGGGAGACCTGGCGATTGCGATGGTGACTTCGGGAGCTGTGGCGATTTCATTAGAACTGCTCCAACAACGAGTGCAGTTTTTCTCGATTTGGAATGAATGGTTTAGCCAGGGATAAAACACGGGCGACTGACGGCAGTACCGCAATTGGTGGCAGCAAATTTGGATTGGCCACTAAAAGAGCCCTTTCCAATAACGGTAGCGGAACGGACACATCCAAATTAGTTGGGATATAGATGGTACTGTTTCGTTCCTGTCCGAGATAAACTACACCATCAAGCCATGGCAAATCGTTTTCGTCAGCCAATATAAAAATCACACCGCTGCCAGCAACACACTGGAGTTTCGCTAGCTCACCATCCTCCCTCTTCAGGAGCTTCACGGTCATTTCTCTGGATAGAGATGCGCTACACGCTGCCACTCCTAATGGTGCAAGCGGACTCTCCCTCGGAGACCAAATTGTATCTATCGTAGCGCTCGTCATGTTCCGTTTCCTCGAGCTCGTCATCGTTCAATTTATTCGAACCCGTTAGTTCTGTCTTCGAACCCATCGCCTTTCAGAAAATTCGCGCTCGTCATTCTCAGTTCTCGCGATCGACAATTCGTTTAGTTGGCTACGCGTCTGTGATTATCCAATTTTCTTTCGTTGTAATCGTTCAGATTCTAAACCGATGAAACTTGTTTCTGCTGGTCTTCATCATCGACTAGCTGCTCGACAAGCCGAGCTCGCACATCCCGTAAGTCAGGCGGCAAATTGCCTGGAGCGAAACCAGCATCAATTTCTCTCGCCACACCCTCAAGCGAAAGCAGCCACTCTTCTCGATCTTGTCCTGGACCTTCATTGAGCAATCGTTGGGCAACTTTGATTATGTTCGTCGCGCGAGCGAGCGGACCTAGCGACGCGTCCTCGACTGCATACGATAGCGTCGCGTTCTCGGACGTTTGCAAAATGGCACTCAAGCACTCGCGCGCCGCTTCCTGTTCTTCTTTTGATGGTATCGCGAGAATTACTGCCCATAAGTCTGCTTCCGTCGGATTGGTTCTACCTCCAAGCACCGCGGCAGCAGCAACCAGTCGCTGCATCTTAACCAGTCGCCTGTCGCTCAACACAATCCCTGCAGCACGCAACTTGCGAATACAGTGCGCGAGCCGACCTCGCACCGCTGACATATCGCAACTAGTAGCTAGCTTTGCCAGCGTATCAATATCGCCCATGGTGGCATCGGCTTTTAACGACTGATTGTCAGTCGACCAACCACCAGCAAGAAGTTCTTCCAATCTTGAATCGGGAATCGAATCTGTGAAAACGTGTACAAGAAAACGATCCGCGAACGCCGCGAGATTGTCTGAGTCGGGCAACTTGTTCGTCGCACCAACACAAATTCTTAAAGGGCAAGGCACTATAGAATGTCCCCGCCGAAAAACGCGCTCTTGAAGCAGCCCCAGCAGGGTGTTGAGAATGGCAGTAGAACCCAGGAAAATCTCATCGAGAAAGGCAATCTCGGCTTCCGGAAGCATGCCCGTGGTCTGCGTTTCGACCACGCCCTCCTTAAGTTTCCGAAGATCAACCGGTCCAAAAATCTCGCTGGGCTCAGTAAAGCGACCAATCAAATACTCGAAATACCGCCCACCGGTTGCCTGTGCGATGCGCCTGACAGCCTGGCTTTTAGCCGTGCCCGGAGGACCAACAACCAGGACGTGTTCGCGCGCAACCGCTGCCAGGGCAATCGTTTCAATCAATGCCTGACGTTCGACGAGATTGGAGGCGGCGCTGTCAATAGCCTTTCGGACGGCGGCTGCCGAAGCTGCTGGACTCACGGTCATTCAGAATCTCCTGCCAAGGAGAAGAAGACCGATTCTGACATCCACGCTCTCAAATCACGCATTATTCAATTCCAAAAGGATAGGCGCCCTCATGTCGGCGCCTATGCAGGATCACTATTGCTAGGTCCTAAGCAGGAACGTTGAGTCCTGTACTTAAAATATACCGTCGTCCAGTCGAACCGTCAAGGGCTACTCAAGGCGTAGTTTCGCTCCTCTTTCATGAAGCCACTGTACAGCGAGACGCAGGCTTTTCAAGAAGATTGGATAAGGACTTTCACGCGGGATGCGACAACCACGGTAGAATTACCCAAAATGCTGCAACCTACAGGTGACCCATGAAAGCAAAAGCGCTACTCCAACCATTTAAAATCGGCAATTTAGAACTCAAGAACCGCGTTGTCATGTCGCCCCTGACACGCGGACGCGCCGGCGCACAGCGTGTGCCGAACTCTTTGATGGCCGAGTACTACGTGCAACGCGCAACAGCTGGACTGATTATTTCCGAAGCCACGTTTATTTCAGAACAGGGGATCGGTTGGGTAGACGCTCCAGGTGTTCATACACCCGAGCAGGTCGACGGTTGGAGCGGCGTGGTTGAGGCCGTTCACAAAGCTGACGGAATTTTCTTTTGTCAGCTTTGGCACTGCGGCAGAGCATCACACAGCAGCTTCCACGACGGTCGTTTGCCAGTGGCACCGTCTGCGGTGGCTATCAACCTGCCAACAATTCATACTCCAATAGGAAAAGTTCCATATGAAACGCCGAGAGCGCTAGAAGCAGATGAAATCAAACAAGTAGTCGCCGACTATAAGCACGCATCTCAAATGGCTAAACAAGCAGGTTTTGATGGTGTCGAGATTCACTCCGCCAACGGATACCTGCTCGATCAATTTTTGCAAAGCAAAATCAATTTGCGAACAGACGATTATGGCGGCAGCATTCCAAACAGATATCGCCTCCTCGGAGAAGTCGTCGACGCCGTCATCTCCGTATGGGGTCCCGACAAAGTCGGAGTGCGGCTATCACCAAACGGTGTCTACAACGACACTGGTTCAAAAGATTTCCGCGAGATGTTCCAGTACACTGCCGAACAATTAAACAAACATCCACTCGCCTACCTCCACCTCGTAGACGGTCTATCATTCGGTTTCCACGAACTTGGTCAACCAATTACTCTGCCGGAAGCCCGCAAGATTTTTTCACGACCTCTAATGGGCAACTGCGGATACACCCTCGAGACTGGCGAAGAAGCAATCAGTTCAGGCGCGGCGGATCTCATTTCGTACGGACGCCCATTCATCAGCAATCCAGATCTGGTCGCCCGCTTCACAAACGGATGGCCGCTCAATCCTGACGCCAGTGTCAAAGTGTGGAGTGCACCTGGACCTGAAGGTTACATTGACTTTCCGACGTACCATGAGGTGCCTGTGAAAGCTTAGTGGTTGAAACGGAATCATCATAGATAAACATGGTTGCCATAGATAAACATGGTTACCTCTTACCCTAGTTTGCACGCTTATCCGTGTTCAACTGGATCAACTCTCGCAGGAAATCCCTCACTTCCTAGTAGGAATAGAAACAAGAATGAGGCAATCCCGGTCGAAGACTTCCTCTCCCTCGATAACTTTGTTCTTAGTGATGACGGCCGCCAAGCAGCTCGAGTTGGGTGACCATTTAATAGATTGAAGTTTTCCAGCGAGTTTCGTGGACATTTTCTTGCCCGTTTTAGTGTCCCGAATCACAAGCGAGCCTTCGGAAGGTAACAATTCGAACAGTCCGTCCGGACTCTTCATGCCACCAGTCTTGGTGTCACGCGTAGAAACTTTTTCGGATACTGTTTTGCCAGTAGCTGGGTCGACTATAGTAGTGAGCTTGCCATCGAGAACGGATAGATGTCCATTCGAATCGATAGCGACTTCGGGTCTTTTGTCTAGCCCCAAGTCTAGCGAAGCATTTCTTTTATAAAGTGTTTTTGGTGAACCATCAGTTAAATTCAATAATTCCCAAACATAACGATCTGAAAGGAAGGTGCCTTCAGTTTGCGGCGTTTGGCGGACGCAGACTAAATCAGACTTATTCTCACTTGCAGGCAATGATGTCTGCCAGATAACCGAACCGATCAGATCGAAAAGGTTGAAGTGCTTTGCTGGTTCGAGAAGCGTTTTTGCTGCACCACTTGTGGTGTCGTAGACACCGACGCCTACCGCTCCGCCCCATTCTCCGTTGGTTGCGTCACAAAGCGTATAGGCGATCTGATCTCCACTCGGGCTTGAAATCGGATTGTCGATATACCCGGCAGTCGGTGCAACCACTAGCTTCTTTTCACCGGAGATCCGATCGAACACAAAAAGCTCATTCCCTTCTTGTGATTTTGCCAAGACTCGCAAACCGCTTATTGGCTTTTTCTGATGAATGTAGTAGATCTTGTCACCCGTGGATGACGGTTCAGGACTCCATCCATAATCAACAGTCTGTCGATTTTGTCCGTCTAAATCTACGAGCGTGACTTCTGGATCGGACCAGCGTGGGTTAGTGTCCTTTTGCCCGTGAATCTTCTGCAGTTCACTTTCTGAAAACGATTCCGCCTCATGAAAATCAGGCTCATGGAGCTTTCGAACAAATGCAATTTTCGATGTTTTAGGAACAAAAATTTGTCCGTAAAGTTCGGCATTCTCATCCGAGACTAGAGTTTTAACCTCCAGCGACGCGGCTTGTGCGGACATAGGGGTCAGCTGCAAAGCCACACCTATCAATAGTGCAAGCTTTTTTCGATTCTGCATATAAATGGTCTTCCATGGTCCTAAAACGATTCCTTTGAACTTACCCGAACGAAACCAATTTTAGGAACATGCAAAGTGAAGTTTGAACCTTCTCTTAATTAAAGATTTGACCCAAGACCAGTCGATTACCGCTAAGATTTGCTCATGTGCCGTGACATCAAAAGCTCTCTCAATTAAGTCTTGGCCCAACAATTACCTGGCAACCCTATATCGTGAATCAAAATAGAACGACGGAACGTGCTTCTTTTGCGCAGGTGTCAACACATTACTCACATCGACATCTCTATGATGTTGTTCAAATTTCGTAGCTCTCGGCATTATACCTAGCTCGTTATCCATCTTAGCAAGACGAGCATCAACTGTTTCCGGTGGACCTTGATCGACTCGAGCACGTCCACTTCGTTTTTTAAACAGCGTGAAATCGTTAAGATCAAACCATGATTCATTCGCCCTGGCGTTGTAATAACTTGGTATCGATGCCGGTGCCAATTCTTTACCATGCAGAAATCCAAACTTTGCTGCCAGCCCCGGAATATGTTTCGCTCCGAATTGAGCACCTTGACCTCCAACAGCCATTAGCCCCACATCCAACGCAATGGGTCCGGCTCCTTCCTTCATCTTTTGCAGACTGGTGTCAAACGTCGATGCGTCGCCGTGATTCCATACATCGTTCAGAGCTGATCCAATTTTAGAAAATCTTGCCTGGTTTCTAGCTTCGTATGGATTGAGTGTGTCGACTGCCCACATACCGGTCCAGATCGCACCAGCCGCAACCGCGCCAGCAGCGATGATAGGGGTCTCAGCCGCAGCCAATGCCCCTAGACCTGCACCAACAGCAAAAGTTGTAGCGGCTCGCGAAAGAGTTCCGGCCGGATCCTTTTGTATTTCATCGACAGCTCCGCCAACAGACCCAGCAGTAACCAACGCAACTTCGCGAGCGGACGCTTGAATCGTTTTGCACGTTTGGTCATAAGCATCAGAAAAACAGATAGTAGATGTTGTATCTAACGCATTTCTATGGCTGGAATCATTATGTCTCTCGAATTCGAATGGCATGACTCAATCCTCATCTCTGGAACGTGCTTCGATTCTACAAACGCGCTATCAAGGAATAACTGTTGAATTCAACACATCTCGTTTGCGGTTGACGCCAAGCACCATTTCAACAACAGGCTTCGTATTTCCCGCACGCAACGTCACGAACCGGTTGGTTTGGTCTGTGAAGATCGAATTTCCTCACTCGCCTTAGCTTCTCACTCATCAATTTCATGGAAATCGATCTCAACTCCCGGGACTCAGGTTCCGGTTCTGCCAAACGTCCTCTGGGCATTGAATATGCCCAGATCGGCGAAACACCGCCGCCCAGAAAAAACCAGGAAGAACTGGACAAGTTCGCCAGTATCGATCAACAGAAACAGATCAAGTCAGCAGACACCGTGTTTGTCGGCAGTTCTACTTTCGCGTGGTGGAATTCGCTGGAAGATGACTTCAAGGAAGAACACGCGATTAACAGAGCCATTGGCGGCACAACCGTAAAGGACATCGACGAAAATCTCGACGACCTTGTCTTGAAATACAACCCCCATAAAGTCGTCGTATACTCCGGCATAAACGATCTCGCTCGCGGCCGCGAGCCCGAGCAAGTACAACAGGACGTCGAGCAACTCGAGCGCAAAATTCACGACAAACTACCCAACGCAGAATTATATGTCCTGGCACCCAGCGAGTCCCCGCAAAACAAGCATCTGGCGGAGCGCTATCGCCAGGCGGACGATCTAATTCGCAACTACCTGGCGAAAAGACCGCATTCACATTTTGTCGACACGCCGAAGGTCATGCACAATGTTGATGGGTCATTAAGAACAGACCTGTTTCTATCGGATGCTCTGCATCCAAACAAACGCGGCTACGACGAAGTGTTGAAGCCCCTGATCAAACAGGCTCTGCGTCCAGTCACCGGATATGGTGGCTCTGTAATGACCAAACAAAAAAGGATTCAACCAAATGTCGAACGATGACGCCACCGAACAACCAGAGCGCGTAGCCTATTTCGAAACACTAAGATTTCGAGATGACGATCTTGGGATCGTTCATGTAATTAACGGTCAGCAGCGGAATGAGTATCTCATCACTAATATCGAGTATGAAACCATTAAGCAAAACGCGCAAAAAAAATATCCAGGTTTCGCTCCTGGAAAAATTTTGCTCTTTCTATCGGCTTAAATTGATGAATAATGTTTTTTCTAACCGTTGAAGAAATCGGTGCTACCACATTTTTTGGTAATTTTCATCACCCATCTGGATAATATGGACTCGTCAACGGTTAAACAAGATGTTAACACTAGACTTATTGATGTTTGCACCCTGAGACCGCCAGTTCTCGCGTCATAGGTAATTCATTTCGATTCCGAAGTGTGATGTGGAATGTACTGCATAAACAGGCTGTGCTCATGGATTTCCGGGGGAACCTATCGATTAACGAATGCCACTGACTGTGGTGCTTTGCTAAAATGCACTAAAGAAGAACAGATGACTCGGATTCGTGTTTGAGCGGCATTGGCACCGCTCCTAGCACAAAACAGCTGGACACTAATTTCCATACATTGTAGACTTTATCTTCACAACCCACCGAAATTTGGTGGGAGTGTATTGCGACGGCGAAAGAACTCATCTCGGGCACCCGGGACGGTATTACTACGCACGTTCACGAATTTTGGGTTCAAAGGACAGAGGCTGTTTTTGATGATTCAATACAACAAACGCAACGCCCAAAGCGCGTCCGCGCTGCTGGCGAGTGTTTCCCTTACTGCGTTTTCAGGGGCAGTTTTGTCCCCCGCGGAGGCTGAAGAAAAGATCCATCAACTCAGTCGATTTGAACGACAGGACAGAGCTTCCTTGCGTCACAATTTCAATCACGATAGAGTCCGAGACCCCAGAATCCCTGGAATGAGTAATCTCGCAGCCACTCTTCCCATTGCCAGAGCTGTTGAAAAAATTCATCGGGTTGAGTTGAGCAATGGTCCTCGCGGGCGCCAACAACTCGATCTCGCATCGACACGCTCGACAATTAGACTGAGCGACAGGCTTTTAGGCGATTCGTCAGTGACAATTAGTGTCGGAGAGCAAACTGAAACACTGTTTGCCGGCTCAAAAGTTACAGCAGCAGAGTTTGTCGCCGTCAAACAGATCATCGAAGGCGGCAATCAGACTATAAACCTGGATAGCTCGGGAACCGCCACATCCGGATTCTTTTCCCTGGATTCCGTCGCATCGAGAAGCGTTTCGAGATTAGTGATTCCTCAAGGAGTAACTGGAATTGACAATGTTTCTGCCAATGGCGATCTTCAGATCAGCGGAAACATTCTTAACTTTGGAAGTATCTATGCCATCGCTAATAATCCTGGTAAAGGAGCAGCGAGTTTATCCGCAAGAAACATCACAAACCAGTCGACCGGAATTATCTCAACAGAGATTCCAGCTTGGATATCTGAACAAAGTCCAACCAAC
>JBGAHZ010000087.1:0-21388 GCA_044225915.1 Obscuribacteraceae bacterium (SeqCode) | reverse complement strand
AATGGGGGTGACCTTGTCTATCGCCTTCCAATCGTCGAGGCGCTTGCCTCGAGTGGCGAATCCATGTTCTTGTATGACTATCAGGGTTATGGAAAGAGTGATGGCAAGCCGACTCCTGAGGGGATCGTCCAAGATGGAGTGGGCGCTTACGACTACTTGGTCAACGAAAAAATGGTCGCGGCAAAGGACATAATTCTCTATGGCGAATCGCTCGGTTGCTCTGTTTCCACCGCTATCGGCCAAGCGCGCCCGGTCAACGGAATCGTCTTGCAATCCGGTTTTTCGACTATCACCGACGCTGCCCGTGACAAATTGCCCTGGTTCCACCTGTATCCGGACATCGCATTCCCGCAACGTTTCCTCGACAATGTCACCGCCTACAAGACACAACACCCTCCGCTGCTGTTGTTGCACGGCAAAGATGACTGGATTCTTCCGTGCACGTATTCGCAAAAGATTTTCGATTCCGCAGTAGAACCAAAGGAACTCGTATTAGTGCCTAACTGCTCGCACAATGATGTGTTTGGGCAGTCTAAAGAGATTTCCACCAAAGCAATTAATGTCTTCGTACAGAAGTTGATATCGCAGACAGTGGCTAATAAAAAAGTGCCGGACACGATCTTAAAAACGGCGGCAAATACAAATCAGAGCTTGCAAACCCAACCGCGCAATAATTAAGATTTAGCCTGTTGCCAATAAGCCCCTCTGAGCCCGTGATATGCTTGTCAAAAGGAGGCAGACATGGGCGAATCCGATACTAAATCAATCGACCAAAAGCCGGCAGTAAAGCATGATTGGACGTTCTTTTTCTTCATCGCTTTGACTTCGCTATTGATTGCTGCCGCCATCGCCTGGGTGTCCGTCAAATCAGGACCAATTGCCGCCGGCGCGGACGACGGTATCGAAAGCGCGGTTGTTAATCAACCGACTCCGTAATTCTAGTATTCGAAACGGCAGCATCGATTAGCACCACATATGGTGCGCCGGTTCCAAGTGCTCTTAATTTAGTAGACGAACTCAGGGACGATTGGTTTGTCGAATAGACCCTTTTCGTTTGCCATCGCGAAGAGCTTGTTGACGCCTTCGCGTCCCTTCTCACCGGCTTCTACGGACATTTTATTGACGTACATGTCTATGTATCTGTCGGCAAGATCGGTCGGCATATCACGAGCAAATGAGAGTGCATACTCTAGAGCTTCTTTGCGGTGTTCCAATGAATACTCGATCGAATGTTTGATCACACCAGTGATTTTATCAATCATCTCTTTGCCAAGGTCACGTCTGATTGCATTTCCACCAAGAGGCAGTGGCAGTGACGTTTCCTGATACCACCACTCGCCCAGGTCTACGATCTTCTTCAGACCTTCTTGTTGATAGGTCAATTGTCCTTCGTGGATCAAAAGACCAGCGTCATAGTTTCCTTTTTGAACTTCATCGATAATTTGATTGAACGGCACTTCGAACACGTTCAAACCAGGCTGGTAGAGACGAAGAGCCAGATACGCCGTGGTCATTTGTCCGGGAATCGCAATGCGACATTTGAGCAACTCTTCTTTTGTCATCGATTTCGGCGCGACTACGATTGGACCATAGTTGTCACCCATACTGGAGCCGCAAGGCATCAGCATATACTTATCGCTGATGAACGGATAAGCGGCGTACGAAATCGCTGTCACTTCGTAACGTCCTTCCAGCGCCTCTTGATTGAGCGTTTGAATGTCTTTGAGAACTTGTCGAATCTCCAGACCGTGAGTGTCAATCTTCTTCTCGGCGATTGCGTAAAACATAAACGCATCGTCAGAATCAGGACTGTGAGCAACTGAAATCTCTTTGACTTGAACAACCATCGCGTACTCCTCGCCTGCGCAAGAAAGGAAGAACTGACCGCCACTCCGAGCCGCATAATCGGCAAGGCGTCAAGGAAGCGAACGGACGAAACACATGCAGTGTACTAGATATCGGACGAAAACAAATTACGATCGACACAAGGTCTTACAATCAGCTCGACTCGTGAGTGTAGCCCCACTCCTGAGGTGCGCTCATATTGAAGTCCTCGGGCAGCGGTTTGGCATCATAAATTACTTTCAAAGTGTTTACATCTCTTGTCGAGAGCGTGCCCAATTTTTCTTGCGTGAGCTTACCGTTGGAGGCGATTTCAAAGGTAAACATCGCATCAGAAGGCTTGTCGCTGTGCCCGAAGATGCCGATGGCATGCCCTAGTTCGTGCATGAAAGCATGAGCCAAAACCTTTTCCGGAATGGCTGGATAGTAGTTAGGTCGAAGCATGAACACGAACACTTTCATGCGACCGCCGGTCACCGTCAAACGAGTGACGCCCAATACGCGAGGCGTAAGATGATTTACGAATGAAACTTCGATATCGGCGGTCTCTGAAACGGTCGCCGTTTTTAGCGGAATATAGCGTCCCCACTTTTCCAATCCGACTTCCATCGACTTTTTCCAATCGTTGTTTTCCCCTTCGGGAAGGCGCACACGGACGGGAAAGGTCGTCCATCTTGCCGTAGAGTTGTTGACAAAACGACTGATGCGATTGGCATAGTCTCCCGCACCTTTATCATATGGAATTCGTGGAGCGACGCTCTTTGTTCGCCCTTTCGTGGAAGCTTCGGTCTGGCTGCTAGTCCCGGTCGCCATCGCTTTCAAATCTGATGCCGCAGGTCCTTTTCCCTTCGGGGTTGAGACACCGTCAGCGGTATCAGATGCTGAAGATGCATCGTCATCGCTTGATTCGCCGTCCATAGAACCAGCATCATCCTGCGCGGTAGTTGAATCATCACCAGATGACTGAGATGCGCTGCCCTCGTCGTCATCAGAAGATCCGGAGGACGAGTCTGATGGAACACTTCCCTGGCTCGATGGTGGATCATCCGGCGACTTCAGTGCGAGCTGGGGCACCGATGGAGCCACAGCAACAGAGGAAGAACCGCCGGCATAACTTCCGTATTGTCCAGACTGTTTCATCGGGCTGCCAAATGAGCCACTAGTACCACCGCATAGTTTTCTCTCGAGCCGATTTAAACGTTCTTGCAAATCACCAGTCGACTTATCAGTAAAGATCTCTTTCTCAAGATGATCGACCCGGTCCTCAACCTCATGCTCCGGATACGTGGAGCCGAAGGCAATCTTCTCCAACCTGGCAACCCTGGCCTCGTTAGGATCCATCGGCGGCGCTCCCGGCGTTGCACCATATCCGGTGGCAGGATTGCCACCTGCCGGTACAACCTGATTGGTTGTCCACATCTGCGCCGGACCACGCGATGATGCGTCCAGCGGAAGCGGCTTTCCAAAATCAGGAATTAGATTCGGCGAAGGATAGTTGTTAGATGCGAATTGTCCCGTGGGCACACCACCGCCGCCGGCACCATACGACGGAGGCTGCTGCGGATAGCCGCCTTGGGGCTGCACAAATCCAGGCGGCTGTTGATAGCTTCCACCTGCCGGATTGGATGCAAAATTACTCGGTCCACCATATCCTCCAGGTGAAGACTGAGGTCCGGATTGCGCTGTGCCTTGCGGCACCAAATTTGGATGTCCGCCGCCATATTGCGATCGCCCCGCAGGGAAATTGCCTTGGCTTGGCGGCGGCTGCTGATACGCATTTTGCGGAGGAGGCTGATATGCTCCCGGCGGACGGTACGCGTTACCACCGGGCTGAACGAATCCAGGCGGGGTATTGTAGTTCGGGTAAGCGGGTTGCGCCGGAGGCATTGTCGGATAGCCGGGCGGACTGGTCACTGGAGCGCTCTGATACGGCTGACCATAAGGCGCGCCGTATGCCGGTTGCTGCGGATATCCGTAGGGTTGCTGAGGCGGATAGCTCGGATAGCCTGGTGGCGCCGACGGTGCCGGATAACCTTGCTGATACTGCGGCGGATAACCTGCCGGCGGCTGCTGGTATTGCGGATAACCCTGAGGCGCACCGTATTGCGGTGCTGGATAACCCGGCTGTTGATACTGCGGAGCCCATCCCTGCGCAGGTTGACCTGGTATTCCACTAGGTTTGTTTGCCGAAATCGGAGCGCCCTGAATACCACCTGCAGGATTCAAACTCGATGGTGGTGCCTGAGGTTTTGGAAGGGAATCCATTTTGGCTTGCGATGGATCGATCGCCTTAAGCACCGGCTTTGAAGAAGTGTTGGTAGTCGTCGCTGCGATTGCCGAAGACAAGCTGACCGTTTGAGACAACAAAACGAGACTTGCGAGCATCACAGAGCTAATCTGCCTTTTGCCCAAACCGGAGCGTCGATTGTCGCTTTGGATAGGCATCGTATTACTCGTTCAAAAGATTACCGTGCAATTCACCACCAGCACGCAAACTGGCTTGCAGAGCCATGATCGGCTCTACGAGATTTGGTCTTATCACGGTTTCTGGTTCATAAACAATCTTGCGCAGAATTTCATATACCGCAGGATCTTGCGTCTGCAAGAGCTCTCTGCTTTGCTTAATCGAAAATGCCGCAGCGCATTCAGCCCAATATTCGTGATGCGTCGAACGCGCGTAACCGGATATAAACACTCGTTTATCGATGTTATGTTGAGGCACCAACTCAGCGGCACCGCCGTATTCTTCCGGTAGCGGATGGATTTTGTCGCACCGCTTTTTCTGTTCCTTATACAAATCTTTGATCTTATCCTGCGTTGCTTGCGAAAGCACAAACTCTAGTTGATGCCCGAACTCGTGAGCAACAACCAGATTCAGACGCACTTCCAGACAGTCTTTGATGCGTGTGAACACCGCAGCAAAGCATCCATGCTTGTAGTAATACTCGATATCACGATCGAATTCTTCCTTGTCGAGCGTGACGTTGCCAGTCCTCACACCGGTCTGACCGGCAGCTCCATGTTTCACATTTCCCAGAGCGCAATTACCTTCACTCTTGCGCACGACCTGAAGAAGCCCTGTGGCAGCCCACAATCTGAGGTTTTCAAACAAATATTTTTTTTGTGTGCCGTTGAGTTGATCGAAATCCATGAAATAACGAATCATCTCGGCTTCGCTGTAAAGCTTGTCTTTGCGATAAAGCGGTCGATGATACTCGACCTTCAAAACATCGCCGGTGCTCTTTTTGCCCTCGAACAGAGTGCTCAACTGCGTGCTCTCATCGAGCTTTCGGCGAGCAACCTTGTTGCGCGGGTCGCGAAGATAAATGGTACCGCTGTCGTCGACCTCACCCATAAGACCGTGATCGGGAGCGGCGATTCGCCCATGGCAGACGTGATAGCTCACGCCGTTAAACTTCATTGCGCCGGATGGTCCGCGCTCTCCCATCGGCAAGACCAACTCCAGCCCGGTTGAGTCGATACCGCGAAACATACAGCCACTGATTGATTCAATCGGACGCAAGCCACCATTTGAGCCGAGCACCCCGGAGGTATGCTGCAAATAGCCATCGTCGTAGAGCACGCCGACCGGATTGCCGTCGTGGTAAATGCGACCAAAATCGACGACAAGCATCTGCCCAGCGAGTTCTAAGAACCCGCTTGGACCTCGAATCGTGCTTTTCTCAACCGAAGTTTTGGCCGAAATCACTTACACAGAT
This sequence comes from Obscuribacteraceae bacterium (SeqCode), assembly GCA_044225915.1. Taxonomy (GTDB): domain Bacteria; phylum Cyanobacteriota; class Vampirovibrionia; order Obscuribacterales; family Obscuribacteraceae; genus JADYXR01. The sequence continues at coordinate 15,827 of JBGAHZ010000087.1, read as the reverse complement.
ACCTTTCTATTCTTCTATTTCTAGACCGCTCTGTTCGTTTCGGTTTCCTCGAATCACTCGACTGAGTTTCCTCTCGGCTCCCTCGACTCTTCCTACGGGATGCTCTCGCGTAACCCCATATTAAGCATTCTAGACTGAAAGTGCATCTGATATGTACCTCAAGGGGCTACAACTTCTTTCGCCTGCTTCCAATCTGCCAGGAATTTAGCCACACCACTATCAGTCAGTGGATGTTTAACCAGCATTTTGAACACGTTGTAAGGCATCGTGCAGGCGTCAGCTCCAGCCAGGGCAGAGCGTTGAACATGCATCGGCGTGCGGATACTGGCGGCTAAAACGCGGGTTTCGACCGACTGGATGTGGAACATCTCGGCGATTTGCTCGATGAGCGCACAGCCATCCTCATTTATATCGTCCAAACGTCCGACGAATGGACTGACGAAGTAAGCCCCGGCACGAGCGGCGAGCAATGCCTGGTTGACGGAAAAGCAGAGCGTGACGTTTACTCGAATGTTGTCTTTGGAGAGTTTGGCGCAAGCGCCCAGCCCAGCCGGAGTCAAAGGCACTTTGACCACGACATTTTCTGCCCAGGTGGCGATGTCCCGCCCTTCGGCGATCATACCGTCCAGATCTTCAGAAACGCATTCAGCGCTGACCGGACCACTTACGATCTTGCAGATCTCTTTGACAAGTTTCTTAAAATCCTTCTTTTCCTTACTTACGAGGGACGGATTGGTTGTAATTCCGTCCAACACGCCCCAGTTGGCGATTTCGGAAATTTCGTCGAGGTTGGCGGTGTCGAGAAATAGGTGCACTGTATTCTCCTTTTGCAAAGGGCAGGTAAAAACTGGTTCAAATCTCTAAGAATCATCAGTATAGCTAAATGCTATGGGTAAGAATTAAATGCCGGGTTGTAATTAGAAGGTAGTCCAAGTGGCGAACCCCCGTAGTAACGTTACATCAACGCAGATTCTTGTCGCCGCAGTTTTGGGCGTCGGTATCGGTTTGGGTGTGAGCTATCAGCTAGACCATCAAGGTCTCAGAACCAAAATAACCCCTGCTGTGAAAGCCTCGATTAAACGGCTCTCCAACACGAATTTTAAACTCGCCGCCGAGGCGGTCAGTCCGTTTCCCAAACTCACCGCTCGCACCAATATTCTCCTTATGGGTGTGGACTCCAACGGTAGGAAGGCAAAACGGTTCCTCAATACTCGTTCTGATACGATGATTCTCGCGAGCATCGACCCGGAGACCAAGAAAGTCGGGTTGATCTCAATTCCGCGCGACAGCAGAGTGCGCATTGCCGACCATAAAGGTTTGGACAAAATCAATTCAGCCCACGCGCAAGGCGGACCAGAACTGGCGAAGCGAACAGTCGAACAATTGCTCGGCATTCCTATCGACCACTACGTCGTGATTGATACGCAAGGTTTGAAGAGCGTTTGCGAAATCGTTGGACCAATCGAAGTTCTCGTTGAAAAACGCATGCGCTACCGCGACCGAGCTTCTGGTTTGAACATAGATCTTGAACCTGGACTGCAAAAGCTGAGCGCCGCTCAGGTCGAAGAATATTGCCGATTCCGCCATGATCAAAAAGGTGATTTGGGCAGAATCGAACGTCAGCAATGGTTTCTCAGACAGGCTTCTCACAAATTCAAAGAGCCGTCCGTTGTGCTCAAACTTCCGGAGATCATCAAATTCGCCAACGAATATGTGGTCACGGATCTCTCGCTCAACGACATGATGACGCTGTTTGGATTCGCAAAAGATCTCAAAGAGAATCAAATCGAAACTGCCATGCTGCCAGGCGAAGCACGCATGATCAAGGGTGGAAGCTATTACGTCCCGGATCCGGAAGGCGTGGCTCTAATCCTGCAACGATTCACAGGAACGACTCCTTCGGTTGCGACGATCGCAGCGAACACGACTTCTGAGCGTGATGTGCAAGAAGCCGTCTCGGAAGAAGGTTATGAGAACTACGATCTTTCATCCGATGCCGCTCAAGGACCGACCAACGACACGTTGCAAACGGCATGGGCAAATTCCTGCGCTGACACTCGACCAATTCGCATCGTGATTCGGTATCCGATGGGTCAAGAGCAGACCTCCAAAGATTTCGCCGATTCGCTTACTGATGCCGGGTACAACGTGATTTCGCGAGTACGCTGCAAAACATCAGAATGCGCCCACCAACAAATCGTGCTCAACAGTTTTCGTGCAGACCAAAACATGACGACAAATTTGAAGTCAAGATTTCCTGAGCTTACTGAGTTCCCAATAGTCCTCAATCCGTTGACAAAAACACGCATTGATGCGACCATTCAAATCTCACCAGATACGATACCATTGATGCCACATGAAACGGCGGCTGGTCAATTCGACTACGATGTTTCGGATATCAACGGTGAAGTCAAGGCAAGCAAGTTTCAGAAATCAAAACTCCCAAACAGCTAAAGCGAGTCGTTCGTGACTGTTGAAGAAATCATCAAATTGTTTGATTTGAAGCCGCATCCGGAAGGCGGTTTCTATCGCGAAACTTATCGAAGTTTGGACACACTGCCGATGGATCATTTGCCGAGCCGGTACACGCTTATTAGCGCGCCGCCAAGAGCGGGTGCCAGAGAGACTCTCGAATGGCAAGTGCCACCGGATGTCGAAAAGAAAGTCGAGGAGCACGCCGGTGCAGTCGCTGCACGCGACGCCGGGCAGTCTATCAAACATTCGCGACAAGCCAACAAATGGAACGAGAGCGATCGGACGAATCCCGAAGATGTTTCCAGAGCCGCTTCGGAAGAGCATGAGCGCGCCTTCTTCACGACAATCTATTATTTGCTGACACCCGATACATTCTCCGCAATTCATAGGCTTAAAGGCGATGAAGTCTATCACTTCTACCTGGGCGATCCGGTAGAGATGCTCAACCTGCATGCCAATGGAAAGTGGGAAGTCGTCAAACTCGGACATGATATCGCCGGTGGTGCCAAGGTTCAACATATGGTTGGTCACGGAGTATGGCAAGGATCACGCCTGAAAGCCGGCGGAAAATTCGCACTGCTCGGAACAACAATGGCGCCCGGTTTCTCATTTGCAGACAATGAGTTCGGTCATCGAGAATCACTTACTAGTGAATACCCTGAATGTGCCGAGCTGATCAGAAATCTGACTCGTTCCGAGTGATATAATCAACTCAACTAATAGATTCTTTCGCCGCAACAGTAGATTCTGACAGAGGCGTGAATATGACTTCGGGATCAGATCCGGCAACAGCCACGGTAACTAAAACCAAGGGCGGCAGCCTACTGCAGAGGATACAAATTGTATTTCTGCTGGTCGTCGGCGTCTTTTTCGGCGGATATTTTTTGGGAACTCAGGCACAGTTTCATCTACAAGAAGATCCGAAACTTATTGCCAACATTCCTGGAATGTCGCTGCTCAATCCGCCAGTGAAGCGATGCTATTGGCTGCATACCAAAGGCACGGAGCGCTCTGGTTACATGACGACGGTCGTTGTGAACGGACAGTTAGTCGGCAAATGTTTTAAACCGGAGACAAACATCGACATCACCAAATTCATGAAGCCCGGCAACAATACAATTGCGTTCAGCGCTAAGAGCTTATCGCCCGATCAACATGGTGATGCAAAATCTCTTCTAACAATTGAAGTTCGCTCCGGCGAGAAAAAAGAGGGCGTGCCTAACAAATTCGAGGGCGGACTTGGCATAACGGAATACACCAGACACGCAACAGACTCGGGAGACTTTAACGACGTAATGGAACTGCAGAAGGTTGAGTGAGGATTCGGCATGACAGGTAGCGAAACCACTAATGTAAAAACCGCCGTCAAAAAGAAGAGCGGTGGTCAGGGATTCCTGGTCCTCCTAATTCTTCTCATCGGTGTAGGTGGAGCCGGTTTCGGATTGGGTTTCACACAGAAATTTGCACCGATCGAAATGGTTGCACCTGACACCGCTCCTGGTGCAAAGACGACGACGATTGTACCAGCCGCGGGACCATCGACCGCAACGACGACACCAGCAACGGCTACAGCACCAGCCACCACACAAAATGCGGCGACGACACCAGCAAATACTCCGAGCACCGCCACTCCCACCACCAGCGGTGCCAGTACGGTAGCGAAGGCAGCCCTAAAAAAAACATATTGGATTCAAACCACGGGTTGGAACAAGGCCGGCTATACAATCACGGTCTACATCAACGATCAGCCGGTCGGCAACTTTGATGCCATTGACACCACAGAAGACGTGACTAAGTTCGTAAAGCCCGGAGAAAACAAAATTCGCTTCGAGGCAAAACCACACCCTGCCGGCGATCGCAACGAATTCACCGGCGCGTTTTTGACTGTCACTGTCAATCAAGGACAAAAGTCCGGTGAAGAATTCACAGACGCTCAGCCGGTTATAGAGTACAAACGCCGGGTAACGGAGACCACCCCGTACGACGACACAATGGACTTCGCAGCTATCTAAGTTTTCTCAGTACTTTATCGCAACTATCCAGGTTTCGCAGCTAGTAAGTTTTTTAGCTATTACGTTTATCGCAGATATCTAGGTTCATCGCAGCTATTAGATTTATCGCAGCTATTAGGTTTATCGCAGCTATTAGGTCTATCGCAACGCTTCAGGTTTATTAAACGAGCAGGTCAGACAATTATGATGCAGAAATTTCTGGGATTATTCATCGGACTACTGGTGCTGGTAGATGCATTCTTCATCGCGTACGCGGTCGGCATCAACGTGCGAAAAGCAAACATAGTCGATGCATCCTTGCCAATCAAAGCAAAAATAATCCCGACGTCACCAGCCCCGGTGCCCGTCAAATCAGACAGTATAGGACCAGTAACCGACACAAACACCGACGACTCCACAAAATAACATTCCCAGTACGCGTGTGAATGACGGAATAGACATCTCGACGGAATAGACATCCTCGACGACGAATGCTACAGCGGTACTCCTGCCCTGTAATCGTAGGGGCGCCTTGCAGGCGCCCAGGCTGCTATACCCAAACTTCACACCACCGGCAGTGCTAACCGATCCGGCTCTACAAAACTCTCCCGCGCCTGATCCGAACCCAATAATTCCGGACTGTAGTACGCATAAAGTATCGGCGACTCTTTACTCAGCAAGTCAGGATGCCGCTCTTGGAATTCATTCCATGTCGCACTCTTCTCGCCAGACAATCGTCGATGATAAATCACTTTCGCAAATGCAACAGTGACAGTCTCATGATATCCAATATTGTTTCGCGATGCATTGAACGTTTTAATGCCGTGACGAATCCTCTGCAATGCCTCATCAAAGCTGCCACTTCGCTCCATCTGCAACCACGCCATTCTGACATGCGCCGCGTGAGTCCAGCACTCGCCGCTCAGCGAGCAGTGCTCGAACGCTCGAAGAAACTCTTCATCCTCTTTCGAAAGTGTTCCAATTTGCTTTTCTGATGACATTCGAATTTCCTATTGTCGCTGGCACACAATTAAGTGATAGAGCGGATCGGTAAATGGCTCGCTCGCATGGTGTTGGACCAGGTAGTGATTGAGGGCTCGACCGGCTTCCGGCGCGCAATTCAACGTGATGTACTGGGCAACCCAAACTGCGATACTCGTGTGCGGTTTGATCGTTCCGACAAATCCTAGCGCGTTTAGCTCATTTAAAACATCGTCACTATCCGGCAATTCCCAATCAACATGTTCTCTTATCAGTGGATTGTTGGTTAGACCAAGCACTAACTTCTGAGCTTCCTTCGAACCGCGACACGGGTAATTTAAAATGATACTGGATTTTGCCACACGTGCTAGTTCTGCAATAGCCCGCGCCCGATCATCAGGCGGGACATGCTCTAAGACATCAACGGCCACCGCACAATCGTAAGAATGATCATCGACGGGAAGATCCAGGATCGAACCACCTGTAGTGGCAGGGTCTGTCAAATCAATCGATATTCCGTCCAAGAAAAAGGCAAGTGCACCATCATAACCACCAACATCAAGAACAGTCGAGCAACCGCTCTCCAAAACAGCACCAGCCGACGCCTGCAACCTGACATATCGGTCCCACGACAGGTCATTTTTTCTTTTATGTTCCGTTACGCAAACGGTCGCAAGGCCAACTCTCGTAGAGAGGAGACTTATACCAGCAATCTGTTCGATAGGAATTTCAGTAGTCATATCCCAAGTCTATCGAAATGAGGAATAGGAAACTACAGCGAAATGCGTGTTTTAGATGTCGGCATGCTTAAGACCCACTCAATGCATATCTCAAGGCAATCTTAGAATGAAAGTTGACGTTACCAATTTGCAATATTATTGTCTTTTCAATCCCACGCCGTTACTCTTAAATGGTTGTAGGACGTTTATACTAGCCAGAGCCGTTCACCAGTGATAGTCGATACTCACGCACAAAACTACCGAGCAGAAGAATTTCTGAGAGACGGTCGTGCGGTCACTATTAGAGCACTTCATCCCGAAGACAAAGCGCTTTGGCAGGATGTTTGGGAACACTTAAGTCCGACATCCATTTACTATCGATTTTTCACGCCGAAGAAAGCGATGTCGGAACAAGAGGTCGCTTACTTCACTCAGCTTGATTTTGTTTCGCACGTCGCACTGATAGCGATAGTGCACGATCCGGTATTCGGCGACAGACCAGCTGCCGTCGGCAGGTATCTCCTCACCAAGCCCAACAGTGTTGAGGCAGAAATTGCATTTGCCGTCGAGGATGAGTTTCATGGTTTGGGCATTGGTACCCTCTTGCTGAAACATCTAGTCGTGATCGCAAAACAAGCCAAAATAGCTGTGTTCAAAGCCTACGTGCTTGCAGAGAATAGAAAAATGGTTGAGGTTTTCGAAAACTGCGGATTGCCTTTTTCAAAATCGTTAAAAGAGTACACTATGTACGAGGTCACCCTGCAACTAGATAAGTCGGAAGATTGAAACAGTGTCAAACCCGACGCTTTTGACGCTTGGTCTCGTTTTCTTACGCTTAGGCTGCACCGCATTTGGTGGTCCTGCTGCTCATATCGCACTCATGGAAGAAGAGCTGGTGCGCCGTCGGAAATGGCTCAGCCATGAGCAATTCCTCGACCTGCTTGGTGCATCTAACCTAATCCCCGGTCCCAATTCGACCGAGGTAGCGATCCACATTGGATACAAGATGAACGGACCAGCCGGGCTAGTGATCGCTGGAATCTGTTTTATTCTTCCCGCCTTCTTGATGGTACTAATTCTAGCCGCTCTCTATGAGCGTTTTGGAACGGTACCTGAGGCAACTGCGGCGCTCTACGGAGTAAAGCCGGTAATAATCGCGATAGTGTTTCAAGCACTACGAATGCTGTTCACTGCTACCGCAAAAACGGTGTCAGCCAGACTGATATCGGCGGTGGTGCTAGTTCTTTATCTATTGGGAATTAACGAACTCACTCTCTTATTCGGCTGCGGACTTATCGCCGCGTTGTTTCACTTCATACGAAGCGAAGCACCAAGGGAGAAAAGGGCATTGGGCATAGTCGGCTCAGTCAGCGCAATGCTTGTTGCCAGCACCTATTTGCTAAGTTCATTCACTCAGAAAAATTTACCAGAAAGTCTTCACGCACTTTTTCTGTACTTCCTCAAAATAGGTTCGGTACTTTATGGAAGTGGTTATGTACTCCTTGCATTTTTGAGAACCGACCTGGTTGAAAATTTTCACTGGATTTCTCAGGCTCAGCTTTTAGATGCGGTAGCGGTTGGACAACTCACTCCCGGTCCGCTGTTCACTACAGCAACGTTCATCGGATACCTGATACACGGACAGCTCGGGGCAGTGGTTGCTACTATTGGAATTTTTCTTCCAGCGTTCCTTCTGGTCGCAGCGACAGCACCTGCCATCGAGAAGATGCGCGCATCAGCACTGCTGTCTAAATTCATGGATGCTGTAAATGCCGCATCCCTGGCGCTTATGGCGGGTGTTCTTTTTCAACTGAGTAAATCAACGCTGGTAGACATTCCATGCGTTTTGATTTGCCTGCTCAGCGCCTTTATTTTATTTCGATTCAGAATAAATTCCGTATGGCTAATTTTCGCAGGAGCCATTACAGGATTGCTATTAAACCGAATCAATATCTGACAGTACTTTCTCTACATCTAAATGTTTGATCGCATTCTCGACGAATACGTCGGTTACATAAAGCCGCTACTCCTGAGCTTCTGCAAAGCATACGCTTCTTCCTTGTCATGGGCTCGACCCGAACGCTCCGAGTCATTGGAAAGCTTAAGCTCTTCAATGATTTCCTCAACAGTGGAGGCTGTCGATGGAAAAGCACCTGTACAAGGAGCGCATCCGAGACTGCGATAACGCATGCCTTCGCGCGCGAAGTACAGCGGGATAACCTCTATCGATTCAGCGGCGATGTACTCCCAGATTGACAGTTCATTCCAATGCAAAATTGGATGAATTCTCAAGTGAACGTCTTTCGGCACGTGTAGATTGTAGTGATGCCATATCTCCGCAGGTTGATCCTTGTATTTCCAATCACCTGCGGAAGACCTGGGCGAGACAACTCTTTCCTTGCCGCGCGAACCTTCTTCGTCTCGCCTTATGCCAACCATGAGAGCTTGAATGTTATGCTCTTTTATCGTCTGCTGCAGTGCCACCGTCTTTAGTGCATTGCAACAGACCAAGCGCCCCATCTGCGGTCCCATCCCCTCAGCCAAAGCCTTTTTGTTCTGCCCAACGATCAAGCGCAGTCCGTTGCGTTTAACATAGTCATCACGCCATGCGATCATTTCCTCAGGTTCGTAACTCTCGTCGACGTGTACGAGAGGAACAGGGCAGTGACCAAAGAATGCTTTTCTTACCAGATGCAGCAAAACTGTTGAATCCTTACCCATCGACCACAGGAGCGCCAAGTCTTTTGTTTTAGCAAAGGCCTCACGAATGATGAATATACTTTCGTTCTCCAGGTCTCTCAATAATTTGTCCACAATTCCTTTCCCCATTGAGTACGATTCAGTTTTAATCAGAGCATTGCAGGAGCAAAATGTTCAGCTCGCCGCAAATGGTGTCAGTTGAAGTCCCATGCATGCCAACAAACGAGATGGGAAAAATTCCTTTTCGTCATGGATTACAGCGCTCGCAATACATGGCGTCAACCGTGGTCTTGCCGTCTTTTCGCGGGTGCACCTGCTTCAGGTCGCACCTCGAACATCCATAAATTTGAAAAGCGAAAGATTCGGATGGATAGCCGCATTCCTCGCAGGGCAAAGAGCCTTCTACTCCGGTGATTCCAAAGCCGGGACATTCACATTCCGGACAAGAAGATCTCAGCCGTCGCGCTAACTTAATCCCCAGGGCTCTAAGCACACGCAATCTTGTTGGATTCATATGAGCGCGCATGTCGGTTTCGATGTGTGCCAATCCGTCGTCGGAAAGCGCCTTGCAGGACAGGATGGCTGCAGCCAGGGCATCCCTGTCACGGATACCTTTTTGAATTGCCGTGTCCTTGGACTTGTCCTTGAATATCCGACTTAACTGACGGACCAGATTTTGATTGCTCTTGTTTGGACGTACTATCAGACCATGAGAAGGAAATTTGACTCTCTCGAGAAACTCTTCAGCTGCTTCTATCGAATGAGTATCTATGTAATCGTAGTTGGTATTAGCCGATACGATACTTTCAGAGACCTCGATTCCCAGCTCATCATCAATAAAAACAATAACTTCGTGACAGCCGACCAGGAAAGGTACATACGGGTGAGGTCCGAAGCTCCCTTCATTCGCGATTCCTAGCTTCGCCCCAGCACGGGTCATGCCGAGGCGAGCCTTTTTGACCGCGGTTTGAATAGGGGTGCCTTCTCGTTCGACCTCACCAGTAAAGGTTCCAAGTTGGTCGGTGTCGACCTCGACGGAATCTAAAACAAGGCCTAAACCTGCCTGCAACGGCAGTTGAAGAGCACGCGCCTTCTCGTGTTTTGTGGTGAGCACAACTCGCTTACCGAAATATCGACTTTGCACTTCACTCTTTCGCGATGCCAACATTTGCGAAACCATCGGATACCACGGATACCTCGCATACCTTTTCGACAGTCGGAGCCGTCTCGATCAGGCGCCATTTGCCGCAATCCTCAGCCTCATAGAATTCTGATTCTTCAGGGTCGAAACCAACTAACCGTATCCACCGATTTGAAACAAGCTGCCTTACTTCCTGATGTTTGCTAAGAACATCGTCGATAGCAGATAACGGTGCCAGAATAACAGCCAACAGGCGCATTGGCTCGTGTCTGAGTCCATCTGACGTCATCAACGATTGCAGCGGCAAACCAATTTTTAGATCGCTTATGGCTCCTTGCATCACTCCAAAATCACCAATCACGTTATGAAGAACTTTACTACCGCTACCGAAGACTTCGTTGTCTACTGTAGAAAGATAGTATTGCATGTTGATCCACTGAGCCACTACCAGTGGTGCGGTCATGATTAACTCCAATACTTTCCCATCATCGTCAACTCGATAATCATAGGAGTGAAGAAAAACTCTTCCTTCGAGATCGACATCTTTTGACACAGCCCTCGGTGCAGCAATGAAAGCAGCGTTACCGGCCAGCCCCCATTCAGGAGCGATTTGAGCCCAGTCACAGGCACGTTCGACAGGATCATTCAGAAAGTCCAGGCAACTCGTCGGCAGCGTTTGGGCTCGTGCTTTTCTAAGAGACGCGCCAGCATTAATGAGGTCTTGTTCGAGCCTCTCTACTATCACTGCATGCCCGTCCGAGAGGCTTGCGGTGTTAAAGAGCACAAACCGATCTGTTGTTGTATCGTGTTCAGCCGCAATGAATAAGGTATCTTCAGGTATCTGCATACCTTTGTGCGAAAGGCATTCACGCACATTTTCATCATTGAGAATCTGAGCTGCCAGGCGCGCGCTATAAGCCCCACCGTTGCCTCCGCATGCACCACAGTCCAGCGACGAGGCGAAGGGATTATTGACAGATGAACTCTTGTGCCCACAAAGCACAATCACCTTTCCGAAATGCGTCAAACCAATTCCCTTGAGCGCGCCTGCGGCGAACGCCACCTTCTCGTCCAACGAAAAGGCCGACAAGTCCAGCATGGATTCTAGTTCACCCGCGACTCGTTGTTCGATCTTATCCCACAGACTTCGAGAGTTTGCAGGCGCGAACGTCTTTGCAACAAGAGGCAGTGTAGAACAGAGACCGAAGAGTTCAACTAGTCCGAAGGCACCGACGAGATTGCATTTGAGCTTCTTCTTCAGTTGCAGCGCCGAGACCTTCAACGCCTGCCAGCTGATTTTTTGTGCGCTCGCTTCAGCATTTGCAATCTCGGTCACTTCTTTTTCAGGCTTGAGCAGCACCGGGCAAAGATCTAGAGGCTGAGCACTCCCCAATTCGGTCAATCGCATCGGCATCCCGAAGAAACCAGCGAATCCGTATGTGGAATACGGACCAAGCTGCTCCAGCCTTCGGCGAATTGGTTCAGAACGTACGTCGATACAAAAGATCAATTGGCAGCAGGCATTGTCCTCGGCCTCAATTGAATCCGCACTTAAAGAGGACAAAAGCCGGTTGCGATAATTTATCTCATACGCATCCTGCCAGACGGGAGCATAGTCATCGAGCCGGGACAAATTCTCGTTATCCTCCGTCCGACGCTCAGACTCCAGGAGCGGCCGAACCAAGCCTAAGTCAGTCGAACGATAGAGCCGCAAAGAGACGACCTGAGAAAGCATCTTTTCGTAATGCAGCCTGATCGCGAGATAGTCGGAAAGAAGCCCCTCTTCCAATTTTTCTGTCTCGCGCCACTTGAGGTAACTGCAGAAGCCAGGTAACTGTACGATGTGCCGCATCAAATACGGTGCAATTTGCTCGCCGTGGATATCCAATTCGCTAAGCAGTAGCTGTAATGCCTCATGCGAACGCTCAGGAAGCGAACTTACAGACTGCGACCAATTCCTCACACCGTGCCACCACATCGAGTTGTCGTGGCGTGCCATCTCTTTCCAAAATCCATAGAGACTCCCATCGCCACTCGGTCTCCACTGGGCTTGTGTCCGATCGAGATAAGCACCGCACCACTTTATCAATTGCTTGTTGATAATTTCGACTAGATGAGTTTCGCTTGTCAGATCGAACATCTCAGCCAGAGAGAGAGGTCCGGATTCACTCTCAGAAGGAGCATGATCTGCTCTCTGATTATTATTGTGGAAAGCTTCCCCTAGATCGGAAGGAGCAATTCGTCCTGATTCATACATCGCTCTGTAGTCCGCAAGCGCTAGAAATCCTTTGGTTCCAAACAAAAGATTCGACTTACGCATAGCCGACTCAAATGGAATTTTTTCCAGACCCTTGAGTGCATTGCATGCAACAAAATTGGTAAGTGGATAAAACGAGTTTATGCAATTACTCGCTTCGCGGATTGCGTCACCAAGATGCTGTGCTGGAGCGGCTTTAGTCTCGTTCATGTACTCCTCCTGAATATTAAAGTCACAATGGGTTTTTCTTAGTTTTAAAACGACTCGCAGCGGCGAATGCAATTTCATCGATGTAAAATCCATTCAAGCTATGCACATAAAATGCTTTTGCAAAATTCGATCTACGCGCAACATGGAGACTCAGAGCCATAATCACGAAGAGACCTGATACCAGCGACAAGAGCGGCAGATTCATCGGTGGAATGAAATGAAGCAGATTTTCAAACGCACTTATTCCGACACCCGCCAGCAGCGCGATCGCGAGAATTGCTGACCAGAAAAGAGTAAGCGACTTGAGACTGATTCTGTGAAGCGCAGGCACTGCCGAAAAAATCGCAGCGCCGGCAACAACTGCAGATAAGCCAGTCCATCCGGAATTTGTTTGGAGAGCCGCAGACGCTGCACAAAAAATCAGCGCCGATGACACCAAAAGAATTTTTGCGCGCGCATCGCCGACTGGTTGTCGTGCGTCGGCATAGCCGTACTTCCTCTTGTCGAGCCCTTCGGCAACAGCATTGCCGGACTGCAGAAACATGTGGCATTTAAACATTCCGTGTGCGATCAGATGAAACAGCGCCGCACCAATAGCACCAGATGCGCACTGCAAGCACATGAATCCCATCTGACCCACTGTGGAGTAGACCAATTTGCGTTTAACGTCTGGTTGAGCAGACATGCATAGAGTGCCGACTAAGGCGGAAAGCGCTGCTAGAAGCCCCCAACCCAGAAGTACCGATGCATTCTCCTCCAGCACCGGCATCATACGCCAGGCGACGATTGCAGAGACATTGACCACTCCTGCGTGCAGCAAACCTGAAAGCGGCGTAGGGGCATCAAGCATGGCGAGCAGCCAGCGATGGAATGGAAAGAGTGCAGACTTGATGCTGAAGGCCAAAACCAGAAGCACACTTGCAACGATGCCTTCGCTCACCGGAAGTGACAAACCGAAAAGGTTCAGGTTGCTGTGAAGCGATGGCAAGACATCCGACAATTGACTGAATTGCACCACTCCGGTCGAATGGATCACTAGCACCATAGCAAGAAGCATTGCGACATCACTGAAGAGGTGGTGCCGCAGAACTGTCGCCGCAGACCGACTGTTGTCGCGCATAACGATGGTGCGCCACAATCCTAATGAGAGCAGGTGCCAGCAGGCAAAAGATACGACAATATTATCTGTGACCGCCAGGCACGCTGCACACGATGACAGGAGAGACAAACAGATTAAAAATGCGTGTCGCTTGCTGTCACCGCCAAGATAACGCTCACTGAAAGTGACTACCACAGCGGATATCAACGCCATGCCTGTGATCAAGCAACTTGTAGCGAAGTCCAGACGAATCGTAAGTAAGCCTTGACCAAAGAGAACCGGCGAGGCTACAGACTGGCTCATGGACAGGAGTGAGCCAATCAGCGCGAAGCAGAATGCCGCCAGGTGTCCGAACAGCAAAAGCTTCGCTCTCCACACTCCACGCGCGAGTAGCGTGCCTGTAAGAGCAAGTGGTGAAGCCACTAGAGCTGCGATCTCATTTGCAATAAATAGTTCTGTGTTCATGATTTCCTCGTAAACGTTTTCTTCGGTCAGACGATTTGCGTCAAGGAATTGAGGGATGCGTCTTTATCCGCAACCTCAGCATCGAGTTCAAAAATTTCCTCTAACGCCGCCTTTGAAATTCCGAGGGCTTTTGCTGCTTCAACGGCGCACCACAGTTCCGCGCGAGAAGCAGGCAAACCTAATGTCGATTCCATCGCCTCATTCAGCACATTCAGAGCATCTTCAGGAACACGCTGAGCGATTCCTCGACCGCTCTGCGAATATTTTTGTGCGAGCAAACCTGAAAGAACATCATCCGCTCGTTTTCGAACAGCAGCATTATCATCATAAATAATCGCAGCAAGACGTTCTTTGGGACTTGAAGACAATGTCTCGAGCAACTCACAATAGAGTGATGCGATAAAAGCATCTCGTTCCGCAGATGGTAAAGGATGGTGAATTGGCGTCAATACTGCCAGATCAGGATCTAGCGCACCACCTATGCGAGTGATGTCACCTCTTTCCACGGCGCCCGCTTCGAAGATAAGTATTTCCGTGTCCATAGGCATGGAGAGGACCTCTTTGACGCATCCAAACCAGCCCAAGTTTGCCATGAAAGCTAAATGCGTCTTGGCGCTACCTTTCAGTAATTGGCTGAGCAAAACCATTGTCGAACGTCGCCCGGTACTACCGGCGACACCGACAACTCTGGGCTGTACGAGGTACCGCCAATATCGAACTAGATCGAGAAGTGCAATTTTGGTATCTGCCACAGAAATTATGGTGGCACCCTTCGTCGCCGATGAATAACGGCTACGACGATTGACAATCACACCTCGAGCGCCTTTCTCCAGAGCCAATCCAAGTCGGTCATGAGGGTCGGTGAACTGCGAAGGTATGGCGATAAACCAATCACCATCTTTAACATCTTCCAGATCCCAAACAACGCGCCCCTTATGGTCGTCAGTTCGTCCGGATTTCAAATTGCTGTTGGTGGCATAAAGGATTTCATCTGCTGTGAATAATGCTGACATGATCACCTCGAATATGTGCAAGTATTTGAATATATGGAAGTCTTGATACATGCAAGTATACCGCAATGAATGAGGCTGTCAAATCCTCAAAATGCTCTAAAATCGCTTGACAGATCATCTGGAAACACGCTCGCTGTGGGCGTCTTGCCATTCGAAAGTTCCAAATAACACGTTTTCACATGTCTTTATATTCAAAATTATGCATATTTGCAGATATTCAAAATCGCCCCGATCTTATCTGCGCGGTCCACACGAAAGAAAAATCTGCATTCAACGGTCTATGTTTTGCGACAGTCAACTACGAGACTGTCGCCAGGACAATAAAGATTGGCCACAAAATCACAATTGCCATAAAGCTCAATGAGAGTCCCGGAGGAATGGATTGCAGACCGTGTGCCCTTGCTGTGGGCAATATGTAGACAAGCAAATACAGAAGTTTGTAGATCACCTGAAAGACGAGCACCAATACGAATGTCCTAGGCTGAAATAGCCCCGCGATTGAAAGCAGGAAGATCGCGGTCCAAAGGGAGGCGACGAGAAGTCGGAGTCCATCAGAATTTTCAACCCGACCCTGAAACGCACGAATTTGTTTAGTGCCGCCGTCACGGAACATGGAAACGAGCACCGGACCCAGAATAACTAAGTTAGCAGCATAAGCAATCTGCAGTAGATTCGGCATCAGAAGTACATCCCCAATTACTCAGCTAAAATCGTATTGGCACTGAGTGAATTGATGGTGAATTCAGAAACCATTGAATCGCGCATCGGAACGAGTT
>JBGAHZ010000086.1:0-22364 GCA_044225915.1 Obscuribacteraceae bacterium (SeqCode) | reverse complement strand
TCTCGATCACAATCTCCTCAAGCAATCACACTCTTGGAATTTTTTCAGGAATCAGAAAATATCTAGAAACTTCCGAACGTTCGGAAAGACTGGTAGATGCGGCGATACTGTCGCCAAGATTGCTGATGTTATCTACTACTAGCGACGAAACTCTGGCATAGTGAGACTATACATCATATTTTAAGGCAGGCAAACTTTGCCGCTAACAATCAATCAAGCGCGCGTAATCGCAAACCAGTTGGTCTTAATGAACTCTCGAGTTGTCCGCATGATCGATGATTTTTGGTTTGGCATAGTTAAACTCCCGCCGGTGAGGTGACACATGCACACGCAAAACGATGGAAATTCAATCTCGTTAATCGCACGGAAGATCTTGATTATCGAAGATAACTATGATGATGTCGAGCTTCTTAACTTTCAGCTCGATATGCTGGGTTCCGACCGACCGATTCTCGAGCATTGCAACAATCTCGCCTCCGGACTAACGCGTTTAGCTCATGGTGATATAGAGATCGTACTCTTAGACTTGTCATTGCCTGACGCCCAAGGTGTTGATACTGTAGCGCGACTTCGTGCTGCTGCGCCGGGCACCCCGATTCTCGTTTTGACAGGCACTGATGATTGTACCCTCGCTGTCAAAACAATCTCTCATGGTGCACAAGATTACTTAACCAAAGGGCAACTGGAATTATCGTTGCTGTGCAGTAGCATCAATTCGGCAATCGAAAGGCATGCTGTTGCTGAGTCCGCGCAGCGCCTGGCAGCTATTGTCAATTGCAGTGACGACGCAGTGATTAGCAAGACACTTTCAGGCACAATTACGAGTTGGAACAGAGGCGCTGAACGACTCTTTGGCTATACTCGCGAAGAGGCCACCGGCAAATCGATAGGAATGATCATTCCTGAGAATCAGCCAGAAGAACTTCCGATGATTTTGGAATTGCTAAGAAAGGGAAAGTCGATTCGCAACCGTGAAACCATTCGGGTAAAGAAGAATGGCGACCTGGTCGATGTTTCAATGACTGCCTCACCGATCACAATTGACGGCACCGTCACTGGTGGCGCAACAATCGACAGAGATATCACTCCGCGTAAAAAGGCCGAGAAGTTGCTGCGGGAAACCGAACAGCGACTGAGCATGGCTTTACAGGCAGCGTCAGTAGGCGTTTGGGATCTTGATGTGGCTAGTGGTAAGGTCTGGAGATCGCTAAAACACGACGAAATTTTCGGGCACACCTCGCAGCAGTTGGAATGGAATTTTGAAACTTTCTTGTCTTACGTTTTGCCGGAGGATCGGTCGCTGGTGACCAGTAAATTTAAAGAGGGGGCGCACATTGGTCGATACGAACTTACTTGTAGAATCACCAG
Organism: Obscuribacteraceae bacterium (SeqCode); assembly: GCA_044225915.1. GTDB lineage: Bacteria > Cyanobacteriota > Vampirovibrionia > Obscuribacterales > Obscuribacteraceae > JADYXR01. Next base: position 20,996 of record JBGAHZ010000086.1, on the reverse strand, counting down.
AGCTGACAATGTCATCCGCTGGATCTCGGCAAGGGGTGAATCGTACTTAGATGATGTCGGTAAACCTGTTAGGATGATGGGAACAGTAGTCGATGTAACCGAGCATAAAGAACAAGAAACACAACGAAGAATGATCGCAATTTTGCAAGAGCGAGAGGAATTTATGGCCACGCTCACGCATGATATGAAAAATCCGTTGATTGGCGTAAATCGATTATTGGAACTATTTGTCCTTGGCCGATTAGGACATTTAACGCCACAGCAGCTCGATCTTTTAAAATCGATGATGGAAAGCAACGTGGAAGTGCTCGCTTTAATTCAAAATTTGATGGAAGTTTATCGAATGGAGAGTGAGCCTAATGCATTGAAGTTTGCGACAACAAACTTGTCGAGGCTCGTTGAAGTATCAGTAAACAAATTCGCACCATTCGCCAAGCTTCGAGGAGTCGAACTCACATCAGAAGTTCCAGCAAACGTAATTGAGATCAATTCAGATCATGTCGCGTTGGAACGAGTTCTGCATAATCTTCTGGGCAACTCGCTCAAATTCACTCCAGCAGAAGGCTCAATCAAGCTTCGACTCAGTTCTTCAGACGGATTTGCAATCATAGAAGTACAAGATACTGGTCCAGGAATTAAGGCCGAGGAACAGTCAAAACTATTTACAAGATTCGCACAGGGCGATGTTGGTAGACGGTATGTCAGAGGCAGCGGGCTTGGACTATATCTCTGTAAGAAAATTTGCGATGCTCATGGTGGCACTATAGTTTGTGACAGCAAGGAAAATGGCGGCACCACTTTTCGAATGAAAATTCCACTGAAATTTGACCGAAAAGAGTCCGCTTAAACGGTGCAAGACGCGAGGAAACCAACATGGCGAAAAAACAGCTGGATATATTGATCGTTGAAGATGATAGTATGCTCAATCAGGTGATGGTGCTACAGCTGACTATGATAGGACTTTCCGTTAGATCCGCCAAAACGGGCTACCAGGCGCTCAAGATGATTGATGAATCGGTTCCCAGCTTATTGGTTCTCGACATTGGACTGCCTGATCTGAACGGCAAAGATCTAGTGGCACTTTTACAGAAGCGGCCCGCGACTTCCAAGATTCCCTTGCTTATTCATACATCCTTGGATTTATCAACAGAGGATCAAGACGCTCTCAAGCTTGGTCCAACCAGATGCGTCACGAAAGCAACTGCCTTCAGTGACCAACTTGAAAGGCTGGTCAACGAGTTGCTTACAGAGAGTGCGGATTCAGCTGTCCTGTAGACCATGACAGCATATTGGCAGAATTTCTTATGAAAGCGCTATCGAATTAGTCCTCGTCGTCGTCTTCTTCGTCTTCGTCATCTTCATCTTCGTAGTCGTCGTCATCGTCGTACTCTGTCGCAAGCACTCCAGCAGTTTGAAGAGCCTCACGAATTTCTTCGTACGATTCTGCGATTCTTGATTCGCCAGCATCCTTGAGCTTCATCACACACACTTCATTCTCACCATCTTTGAATGGTTTAAACCAGCTGACCTCATAAACATTGACGAGCTGCTTGGTGCCACCAATAGTCACTTCAATAAACATTAGACATCCTTTCTAAAACCGAAAAAACGATTGTACTGTACACGAGGCATTGAATTTAAGCCATCGCTAAATTGTCCATCGTCTTTCACCATCCTGACTCTAAATGATAAAATCCTAGACGAAACGTCTTAATATCTCAGTTCGAGGCAGTCGCGCACATATGCAAATTAAACACACCAGCACAATTGCAACCGTCATTGCGATGCTGTTCGCATTATGTCTTGCTCACCCAGTCGACGCTGGAGCCGTAAAGAAGGGACTCAAAGCAACTGAGCGCGGCGTGAAGAAAGGCGTTGGAGTCACCGTCGGTGGAACTAAAAAAGGTCTCAAAGAAACTGAAGGCGGTGTCAAAAAGGCCGTCAGAGTCACGGAAGGTGGAGTCAAGAAAGGACTCAAGGAAACGGATGGCGGAATCAAAAAAGGCGTGAAAGAGACCAAGAAGTTTTTGAATAAAGTCTTCTAAAAATCGCGAGATTACCGATCAAGATCAAAGCACCAAGTTCGATTCAGTCTTGATTTAAATTTCAGCCGCGGTAGCCGAAGACGCAGGCTCGCTGCCAGGAATATTTTTTTTGATGAGTGGCAGTTTAAAACTCAAAGCAAATGCAACCAACATAACTGCAGCACCCAACCAATACGGGCTTGCAGCACCTGCTTTGTCGAACAAATAGCCACCAGCTATCGGTCCCAGAATTCTTCCCAGTGTCGACATCGACTGACCGATCCCCATCACACCACCGGTTGCATCTGCTGGTGCTAGCTTTGAGAGCAAACTGCTGTTGGATGGATTGTTGATACCAGATCCGGTGGCTAGAATAATTAGCGCTACGCAAAGCACCACAAAATTGTGAGTGATCGGAGTGAGTATCAAACCGAGCGCAATCAATCCGGTACCCCAAGAAACGAGCCAGTTATCGGGATAGATCTTGCCGATCTTCCTGATCAAAAAACCTTGAATAAGCACCATTACCAGTCCCAGCCCCACGAACAGATAACTATTCTGGGCCATCGTGAATCCATAATATTGATTCGTCAGCAGGACGAGGGTCGTTTCCATGTTAGCGAATGCAAATGTCGCTATGAACGTTATGAAGAAACATAGTGAATATTTTCTGTTGGCTATAGTGCTCAGGAAGAATCCCGCGCCGAGCGAGAATGGGTTGTGCGCACTTGCTTGTCGATTCTCTGGTTCGGGCAATAGCATTGCCGTCACGATCAGGTCGATAACGCTAAAACACGCAGCTATGTAGCCGAGATAATTCGGCGCCAGACCAAAGCTACACGCAATTCCAGCTATTGCGGGACCAAGCACGAAGCCCAAACCAAACGCTGCACCGATCATGCCCATGCCCTGAGAACGGTAGTCTTCCGGCGTCACATCTGCAATATAAGCTTGTGCGACGGCTAGATTAGCGTTTCCAAATCCTGCGATGATGCGGGATACAAAGAGCATCTCCAGCGAATTGGCTGCACCCCAAATGGTGTAGCCGATCGCCGAAATCGCAAGGCTGATCAGCAAAACCGGGCGCCGCCCGATTCTATCGGATAGACGCCCCCACATCGGTGCAAAGAAAAATTGCATCAGCGAATAGGAGGTAAGCAGAAGTCCTGCTGTAAACCCGGTTGCACCAAAGCGTTCTGCATAAAGCGGAAGGCACGGAATAATGATCCCGAATCCAATCAGATCTATAAAAACCGTAAGGAACATCAGTCCAAGAGCCATATGCATCTTGTACTTGGGATCGTTTTTGTCGACCGGACCTTTAGCGCGTTTCATTTTTGATATCGTGTCAATCGTCAAACCGGACCGTCGTTAAGCTTATCGCGTAACGTGCGAGAAAACGCAAAAGCACCACCAAATATTGCAATTGAGCGAAACAGTCAAAAGTCACATGTAACGAACGCATTGCACAAGAATTGACGTTCTCGAATCTGTGTCAAAATTGCTTGCACATGCAAGAGCATGAAATGGAATCCCTGGACAATCAAATTATGCAAACTAGAAATCGCCTTCGCGATGCTACAACTGCACTGCTAGATCTAGCTAGATTGCGCATAACTTTCATGGTTGTCATCTCTTGTGCTGTCGGATTCGTTTTAGCTTTTAAAGATAATTTTGATTCTGTCCGTTTCGCATCAGCATTGCTGGGAACGGGATTGCTGAGCAGCGGTGGCTGCGCAATCAATTGTTTTATCGAACGCGATCTCGATGCGATGATGCCGAGAACGGCTAATCGACCGATTCCGTCAGGGATGATTTCGCCTGGTGCAGCGCTGCTGTATGGAATCTTTTTGATTATCTCCGGCACACTTCTCTTGTTCACTTTTAACAACATGTTGTGTACGCTCCTCGGGCTGGCTGCCGCTGCGATATACCTTGGTCTGTACACACCGGCAAAACGTTTGACATGGCTCAATACCTCAATCGGAGCAGTGCCGGGAGCAATTCCTCCATTAATTGGTTGGGCCGCTGCATCCGGCGAAATTGGCTTGGGTGGTTGGATTCTGTTTGCGATTTTGTTTATCTGGCAACACACTCACTTCTTGCCGATTGCGTGGCTTTTTAAAGAAGACTACAAGATTGCTGGTTTCAAAATGTTGCCGTCACTCGACAACAGCACAGAGAAGACCTTTGCCTTGACGATTGCAACTGCCGTTGTTTTGTTGCCACTATCTGCGATGCTCTGTCACGCCGGCAACCCGTCCGCTGGTCCTTCCTATTTATTCGCTTCTCTTCTCGGCGGTCTCACGTTAATAGTCACTTCCGTGCAGTGGAAAAATAATCCGTCAAGAAAAGCGGCTCGTACCGTGCTGTTAATGAGCGTCCTGTACTTGCCTGCTGTGTTTGCTGCTGTAGTTCTCGATCGGGTGTGCGGATGGACATAACAAACGCCGAATTCACTAGTATTTTCAATGTCGCAAGTTCGCAAAACAGGCACTTGGTCGACTTGCACTGGTTCACACTTGCAATCTGCGTGCTAATCGCTTTTGTCGTGACGGGTTTGCTGATCGCCGTAATTGCGAAATTCAGAACACCTGCAGATGACGACGGTAGCGAACCCCGACAAGTCCAGGGCAACGTCCGACTGGAAATTATTTGGACTGCCATTCCTATGGCGATCGTCACCGTTCTCGGCGCTCTCACGCTTTGGGTAATGCTCTTGGTCAGCCCGCCAGTAGGAAACAAAAAACCTGATGTAATCGTAGTCGGGCACCAGTGGTGGTGGGAATATCAATATCCTAAATACGGTGTCACGACAGCTAATGAACTCTATCTGCCGGTTGGCAAAAATTCATTGTTTGAATTTCGTTCTGCTGACGTTGTTCATTCATTCTGGGTAGTAGCGTTCGGACAGAAGATGGACGCGATCCCTGGTCACCCGACCAACATGTGGGTGCAGCCAATTAAAAAAGGAAAATTTCTCGGCACATGCTCCGAGTATTGTGGCGCTCAGCATGGATTGATGAGAATTATCGCTAACGTAGTTTCGGAAAAAGATTTTGATGCTTGGATCGCTGCTCAAAAAGCGGTTCCAGCACAACCCACGGATCCCGTAGCCATGCGCGGCAAAGAATTGTTTAACTCCGCCACGTGTGTGGAGTGTCATCGCATCGCGGGGAACGACGAAGCAAAAGCACTGATTGGTCCGGACCTGACTCACATTGCTCAGCGCGAGACGCTTGGGACTGGTGTGTTGCCAAACAACACCACCAATCTGACAAAGTGGATGCAAAATCCGCAGACCTTTAAACCGGGAGTGAACATGCCCAACATGCGCTTGACCGACGAAGACGCGCATGACATCGCAGTTTATTTGGAGAGTTTGAAATGAGCGGCGGTACTATTCATACGCATAAACCAGTTGATTGGCTAGCTGAGGTACCCGAGTACCAGGGCATTCTGAGCTGGTTGACGTCGATCGACCATAAGCAGCTCGGCATTCTTTACATCGTGTCGGCTTTTGGATTTCTCGTTGTTGGCGCGCTCCTGGGGCTGACAATTCGCCTGCAGCTGATGTTTCCGATGGCGCGCCTCGTCAATCAAGAAGCATACAATCAGATTTTCACCATGCACGGTACCACGATGGTTTTCTTCGTGGGTATGCCGTTGCTCTTCGGTTTCGCTGTATATCTGACGCCATTGATGATCGGCGCACGTGACATGGCGTTTCCTAGACTCAACTCGTTCGGTTACTGGGTTTATTTGTTCGGCGCCATAATGCTTTTCTTCAGTTTCTTGGCTGGTGGCGGACCTGCGGCAGGCTGGTTTGCATACCCACCTCTGAGTGAGAAAGGTTATCTCTTCAACAACGGACAAAATTATTGGGCGTTAAGTCTATTTGTCACTGGTATTGGATCTGTCGCAACCGGAGTCAATCTGATCGTCACGATCCTGACTATGCGTGCGCCAGGAATGACTTTGAAACGCGTGCCACTATTCGTCTGGATGATTTTGATGGACGCCTTCCTCGTCGTCTTTTCGATTCCGGCTTTGAACGCTGCGCTCGTCATGATCTTGTTCGACCGCACGTTGAATACGCACTTCTTCGACGCCACAGTTGGTGGCTCACCGCTCCTATGGCAACACTTCTTCTGGTTCTTCGGACACCCTGAGGTCTACATTCTTATCCTTCCGGGATGGGGAGCAATATCCGAGGTCATTCCGGTATTCTCGCGCAAACTGCTTTTCGGTGCCGGAGTCATGGCCGCATCAACAGTGGCGATCACCTTCCTTAGCTTCGGCGTATGGGTGCACCACATGTTCGCCGCAGGTCTGGGCACTGCACCACTCTACATTTTTGCTGTAACAAGTCTGCTTATCGCAGTGCCGACTGGTATCAAAGTCTGGTCCTGGCTTGCAACAATGTGGGGCGGCAAATTGCAGTTCAGCGTTGCCATGTTGCACGCAATGGCATTCCTTATTCAGTTCACCATTGGTGGTTTGAGCGGAGTCGGTTTCGCAGTGATACCACTCGATTGGCAACTTACAGACAGCTATTTCGTGGTGGCGCATTTCCACTATGTACTGCTCGGCGGAATGTTGTTCTCACTGATTAGCGGCATCTACTACTGGTATCCAAAAGCAACCGGACGCATGATGTCTGAGACGCTCGGACGCTGGCAGTTTTGGCTAATGGTTTTCGGATTCAATGGCACTTTCTTCGTCATGCACATTCTCGGAGTCCTCGGCATGCCGCGCCGAGTCTGGACTTATCCGAAGGGCATGCCTGGCTGGGCGGAGTTGAATTTCTTCTCTTCGTGCTGGTCATTTGTGCTCGTCGCTGCGATCTTCCTTTTCGTTTACAACCTGATTTGGAGCTTCTATCACGGCAAGAAAGCCGGCCCGAATCCATGGAACGCATGGACCTTAGAGTGGCTCGCAGACTCTCCGCCTATCGCGGAAAACTTCGAACGCGTTCCAGTTGTGCGCAGTAGACGTCCTCTTTGGGATTTGAAATTCGGCAGTGGCGGCGATGGAGAAGAGCACCATGCATAACCATTCAACCGCGCCAGTAATCAAACATCCGCTCGACGTCAACCTGACGATGAATCGCAATGTCATGGGAATGTTGTTTTTCATCGGCTCGGAATCAATGTTCTTCTTGTTGCTGATTCTTGCCTACGTCAATTTCCATCATCAATATGGAACCGGCGTAATGGCAGCGTGGCATCTAGATGTCGCGAAAACCGGACTATTCTCAATCGCACTTTTTGCCAGCAGTTTCACGCTTTGGCTCTCGGAAAAAGCACACGCCAAAAATAGTGGTATGGCAATTTTCTGGATGATACTGACAATAGTGCTTGGTGGCATATTCATTTGCGGTCAGGCACTGGAATATGCAGAGTTGATAAGCAAAGACCTGACCATTAGCCGCGACTTATTCGGAAGCACGTTTTTCACACTTACTGGTTTCCATGGATTTCACGTAATCGTGGGGCTGATACTGCTAGCGGTGGCTCTTTGGGTCATGGTGCGAGGTAAAGAAGGTGAAATTACCGAAGCCGGTCTAACCTGCGTTTCGCTTTACTGGCACTTTGTCGACGTGGTCTGGATCGCGGTCTTCTCGGTTGTCTACCTATGGAGATTTATAAAGTGAACCCGGGGCTTGCGCATCTTCTACAATCACATTGGGAACCGATTCCATCGATTGCCATTGGTCTTGTCACCATGACTGGTGCATATCTCTGGGCGAGAAAATTCCAGTTTGATTGGAAGACCTATTCCTTTCTTCTGGCAATAGTTCTGCTGTGGCTCGGATTGATGTCGCCGCTAGATGAACTCGGCGATCAGTATTTGTTCAGCGCACACATGTTGCAGCACATGATTTTGGAGTTTATTGGACCAGCACTGCTGGTAGTTTCATTGTCTGAAGAAATGGTGGAACGTTGGCTAAAAATTCCAGCGATTCGTCAGACGGAGACAGTCCTCGGAAACCCGGTCCTCGCCCTGAGCGTAGCAACTATCGTTATGCTGGGTTGGCACGTTCCGCCTATCTACCAGATTACGCTTGAGAATGAAACCGTTCACATCATCGAACATATTACCTACATGGTCTCGGGTGTCATGCTCTGGTGGCCTGCATTTAAGCCGATCTCGGAAGGAAGACTCAAACCGATGCCGGCAACACTTTATCTGACTACTGCTGCATTTTTGGCATCGATTCTCGGAATGGTTTACACAATCTCAGATGTGCCTTTTTACATGGCCTATGCGCATCCTTACGACCAACACAACCTGCTTCCATTGCTGCGCGATGAGTGGGGTTTAAACCACCTTGAAGATCAAAAATTGGGCGGCGCCATCATGTGGGTAATTTGTACACTCAACTTTTTCTGGGCGCTCATGGCAGTAATGGTCGAATGGTTAGCGGAACGGGAGGGTGATGATGTCAAATCAACAACCTGATGAAATCGAACCAAAGATTGACCCAGCACCAGAGATGGTGTCGGAATCACAACCGTCTTTAGAAGGATCGACTGCTGCTCCTGAAGAGGAACTTGTATCAGCTACGCAACCTGGTGCAGAAAATTCAACGGTTGAATCAGTATCACACGCAAATACGACCCCGCCGGAAACCGAATGGATTCCAGGCGAGCAACTGGAACTGATCAAAATCCCGGCACCGACAATTTGGCCCGCGACATTAGCGCTTGGAACCACTGGTATCGCATTCGGTGTGGTAACTCATTGGATATTGTCAGTAGCAGGTTTGTTCTTGTTTTTGTTAGGCGCAAAAGGCTGGATTGAGGATTTGAGAAACGATGTGTTGCAGTGATCCACAAAATGAAACACCAAAAGAAGAACCGAAAGTCGCCATTAATTGGTCGACAGTTCTGGTCAACCGTTCCGAGTTTTTAAAACTGGTAACGGCGACCTGTGCAGGTTTCATCGGGTTAATCGTCGCAATTCCAGCGATTGGTTTTGCGTTCGAATATTTTTTGGTGCCCCGTCGAGAAGACTGGATAAAAGTTGGTGCGCTCGATCAGTTTGAAGTTGGAAAAACCGTCGATGTGGTTTTCACTGACACAACCGGTCTACCCTGGGATGGCGTCTGCGCCAAGCGTACCGCATGGTTGCGACGAGTGGACGAAACAAATTTCGAGGCCTTCGCTGTCAACTGCACGCACTTAGGATGCCCAGTTCGATGGGAACCGGGCGCATCATTGTTTATGTGCCCCTGCCATGGCGGTGTCTACTACAGTGACGGCAACGTCGCCGGCGGTCCTCCTCCTCGACCGCTGCATCGTTATCCAACTCGCATCGCGAAGGGGCAAGTACAGATCAAAGTTGGTCCGGTGCTAACCGAAAGTTAGCGTCATCTCTTAGTTCTTAAGGAGTCCCGTAAGGTTTCATGGTTTCGAAATGGCAAAGAAAGTAACCGACAAAGCGCTCGAATGGCTCGAGGATAGAACGGGTTTAGTCAAACCGTTCATCCATATGATGCTGCATCCGGTGCCCGGCAAATCAACTTGGGCATATGTCTTTGGCACCGCCATCATGACTTCCTTCATCGTGCAACTCGCATCAGGCGTTGCGCTTTCCACAATGTATGTGCCCAGCGGCGGCGAAGCATGGGACAGCATCAAGTGGATCACTGAGAAGGTGCCGTTCGGAGCATGGTTGCGCGCGACGCACTACTTCGGTGCGTCAGCAATGATCATCTTTGTTGGTGCCCATGCGATTCGTACATATTTATTTGGTTCATTCAAATTTCCACGCGAACTCAATTGGATCTCGGGTGTATTTTTGCTTTTTCTCACAGTCGCAATCGCCTTCACTGGGCAGGTTTTGCGCTGGGATCAAACTGCTGTCTGGACTATCGCAGTCGGCGCCGAGCAAGCGTTACGAGCACCGTTCATCGGACCTACTCTGGTGCGCGTTCTCTGTTCTGGCGACAACGTCAGCTCTGCGTCGTTGAGTCACTTCTTCGCGATGCACGTTTTTATCTTCCCGGCGATTCTAGTAGCGTTGATAGGATTTCACGTTTGGCTCGTTTTGCACCACGGAATTTCTGAACCTCCAAAAGCAGGCAAGCCAGTTAAACGCGAAACCTACCGCGAAGAATACAAAGAACTGCTTAAGAAAGAAGGCGAGCCATTCTGGCCAAACGCCGCCTGGCGCGACGCTGTCTTCAGCACTCTCGTTGTTCTAGGTATTTGCGCCTGCGCTCTTTATTTCGGACCACCGGCAATTGAAAATCCACCAAACCCATCTCTCGTAAATGCAGAACCCAAGCCAGACTGGTATCTGACCTGGTACTTCGCTCTGCTTGCACTGGTGCCAGCGCCGATCGAAGATTGGTTCATTCTACTTTTTCCAGTCTTCCTTGTTGTCGGTATGTTGCTCCCGCCGTTCATCTCCAACACAGGAGAGCGTAGCGCACGCAGACGCCCATGGGCAGTGGCAATCGTGGTAGTGGTCGTTGGTTCGGTACTCGCACTCTGGCAAGAAGGTATCAACGAATATTGGACACCGAAATTCGAAGCCTCGCCTGTTCCGAAGAACGCAATCGGCACCGTCGGCAGTGCGGTTGAAAAAGGTTGGAAGGTTTACAACGATCGTGGATGTCTATACTGCCATACCATCTCTGGTCATGGTGGCAAAAGAGGTCCGGACTTAAGCGACGTCGGCGAGCGATTGACCGCCGATCAGATCACGATAAGAATCGTCAACGGTGGTGTCAACATGCCGGCTTATGCAGGCAACATCTCACCGGAAGAACTTAAGGACGTCACTAAATTCCTGGTATCACGTAGTCGCCACGCCGTTGCAATCGACCCATCAGTTTCAGAAAAAGAGCCTGATCCTGCCAAGATAGTTGCGGTGCCGGTTCCTTCTCCGAACTCTGAAGTGATCACAAAGGATCGTCTCGTTACTGACACAACGCTTCCAAAGATCGACCTCACTCCAACTGAGATTTCGCGAGTTGGCGCGATTGCACAGGATGGTATGACTGAAGTCGAACTGGGCAAACTTGCGCAGACAAAGGCAAGCGCTCCTGAAGTCAAGAAAATAGCGACAATGATGGTCGATGAACACAGTGCTGCAAACGACAATTTGAAAACTTTAGCAGCGACCGTAGGATTGAATTTGCCGCCAACCATCAGCAAAGAACAGCGGGCTCTTATTGATAGCTTCGCCAACCTCTCAGGCGAAGAGTTTGATAAGAAATACGTTTCAGTATTAGTCGAAGCTCACCAACATGCGATTTCGGTAATCGGGACCGAGGCCGACGAGGGCACTGGCGAACTAAAAATTTGGGCGCAAAATGCACTGCGAACCATTAAACGACATCATCATGAAGCTATGGGATTGAAGCAAAAATAGCGGTCGCCATGCGATGGTTGACCCGCGTTCCGAGAACCTTCGCATTGTCAATTTTGATCGTCGGCTATTTCTTTCCGAATGACTCCAGCTATTCAGCGAACTATTTTTTGCTTGAGCAGTTTTGGGCAGCCGCAGCTGCAGCCAATCCACCGAGCACGTAAAGTCCTACAGTCAATGCCGTCTGACGCGGTGTTCTCTGACTAGCATCCTTGCTCAGACCTAAAAACGGAGGCAGGGTCGCGGCACCAAGACCGGCACCAACTCCAAGAGACAGACCTTTTCCCAGAGTGAGCAGTCCTCTCTTAGAGCCGACCTGGCTGTAATAAAACGCGTTCAGACCAATGTCGCCAGCAAGAGTCATGTAATAGAGAGCCTTGCCTTTTGGTGGCTCTTGACCCAGGGCATCAAAAATCTTTGTGACGGCTTGCTCGCCTAGTTTGTCCATCTCCGGTGCATCCTTTACACACCTTCGCAAGACCTGGTGTGCGACGGTCAAGGTAACAGCACCGACTAGACCATTGAAAACAGAGCGCAGCATATTGAATCTCCTGGGAGGGGTTTTGAGAAGACCTGGCTTAATCGAAAAGGTTCCCGTTAGTTACGCTGGAATATTTTCGCTTCTCGAAGCATTTCATTGGTTGAAATAGCATCAGTTTATATAGACGCGCTAAAGTTTTTTGATTTAACTATCTCAAGATTTGAGAGTGACGGATGTTTATATCCAAAACAGTGGATAAACATCGACGACGCTTTTTCTTTTAGTCTTGAGGCATCCGCAGTTCGTCCTGCAGCATGACTGATCTTCGATGAAAGAAGATATGCTTCAGCAATGTGTGGATGATTGGGCACCAAAAATTCTTCCCTCAACGCGATACACTGGTTCAATATCTCTTGTGCGCTCTGGTACTGCCCGAGGTGCATTTTCAAATCCGCACGATAGTATTGAACGGTCGCCTTAGCAAGTTGCATTGCAGTTCCGCTTGACTCCTCTGCAATCTGCAAACTCTCATCGAGTAACCTCTCAGCCGTACGATATTCCTCACTCCCAGTATATGTAGACGCAAGACGCGACATGATTTCCGCAAGCCGTTCATGGTATGGCAAGTTCTCTTCTCTTCGTATAGTCACAGCGCGCTTTAGGTCGGATCTGGCATCATCGTTACAGCCTAGAGCAAGCTCAACTGTACCTTTTAACGCTAGCGCACACGCTAACGCTAATTTAGTTCCAGAGTCGTTGTTGGATGGATCCTTCAGGAGATCTTCTGCCATTTTGATCGCCACCTTAGCATGCTTCAAAGCATCGTCATATTTTCCCATGTCATAGTAGATTGCTCCAAGCGATTCGTTGCACAAAGATTCCAATGCGGCGTATTGCTTCTGATTGCTGACCATCGCTTGTTTCTCCAGGACTCCGACTTTTTGTTCCGCCGCAGCTTTCAAAACAACATTCCGCTCTGCCATCGCATTCAGTGCCATTGTGCTATACGACACTGCCTTGTCGTATTGCAATCGTTCCTGGGCAACTTCCGCCTGAAGCCCTCGAGCCAGCGCCAACTCCGATGATGAGGTAAACCCGCTGTATATTGCTGCATTTATATTTGCCACCATCTCTGCGAGCGCGAATTGTCTCTTGCGCACGAGTACTGCAGCGAGCGACGGAAGTAATGAAGTCAGGATCACAAGAAACAGTCCACCGAAGATAAGCGCACTTGCACCAACAATCCGTGGTGGTATTCCAGGAATTTCAATATGTTCAATCGCCGCAGAGACAGCCAGCATGCAACCGAGAAGCACAAAGATGATGAGCGACGATTTGTTCTTTTTGCTTGCCCCCGATGGGGTCAAACCAGACGTTTTCTGTTCTTTTAAACCGGGCACGGACGATAACTTTTTGCCTTGTCGATCGCCGTTCCATTGCCGTGTAGATTCTTTGGTTCTTCGGTGCTTGAGGTGATCGTTAACTGCAAGAGCAATCAGTCCGAGTGCAGCAAGAATCTCAAGTCCAATGAAGTTTAGATTGCACCCGGTATCAATGCTAGCAACGTCTGGGTGATCTGGTTTGTAATGAATTCTGAGATCTTTAGTGCTCTTCAGTTCGTCAATTACTTTCGCCGGATCGCGAAATCCCAACCCGCCGAACTGCACCCGGTCAGCGCTGTACGTGCGTCCATTCACCACGTAGTCGTACTTAACTTCAGCCGACAACTTGGTTTCGCCCTTCCACTTTGTCTGCTTAAGTTCAGCGGTCGTCAACTTGCCCTTGACGCTCGGCCAGTTGCTGGACGCTTGCCCGTTGGTGTATTCGTCTGCTGCATAGTAGAGAAGAACAACGCATATACCGAGTCTGAGAACCTGCAATAGCAGCCCAAAACAGCTTGATAGTAAACTCATGCTGCACCTCTATCTTATTTATAGGTAGTAAACGCCAGGCGTCGGAAGGTGAGGTTTGAACGAATTACAGCGGCGTTCGAACTTCCGAATCGACTCCCTCTTTCAAAGTTTTTCGATTCTACGCCAGCATCTTGACATCCAGTAAAGCCGTAACAGAACTTTCATTTTTGGAAGTTCGGAAAGCGCTTATGGCACTGGGATTTTTCGGGCAATATCCTGCTCGAGTTCTTTGCAGAAGCCAGTATTTGTCGAGCTTATTGGTTCAAAACTCTCAGATGGCGAAGATGGAAAAATGACGATTTTCTCTGGTAAACCACTGACTGCAAGTTGTTCGGAAGAACCGAGGCACCATTAGCGGTATCAAAGAGAGCACGAGCGCCGCATTGAGTCGTCGATACCATGAAGAAAGTCTTGAGAGTACGGGCTAAACCTGATTTGCATAGTAAGATCGGTGTCCTTCATCTAAGGGAGCAGGAACATGACAGCTATCGACTCGGTTAGCAAGAAATTCGCCAAAGTGGAATCCAGTTACCCCATCGATCATCTCAAGTTGCTTGAGTGGGTCACCGAGATTGGCGCTCTATGCCAACCTGACCGCATCTACTGGTGTGACGGCAGCGAAGAAGAATACAACCGCCTCTGCCAGGAAATGGTTGACGCCGGGACTTTCATCCGCCTGAATGAGAAAAAACGTCCCAATAGCTACCTCGCCCGCTCTGCGCCCTCTGACGTAGCCCGCGTTGAAGACCGTACATTCGTCTGCACTACAAATAAAGAAGATTGCGGACCAAACAATAATTGGATGGAACCCCAGACCGCCAAGATTATCTTGAAAGACTTCTTCAAGAACTCGATGCGCGGACGAACAATGTATGTAGTTCCATTCAGCATGGGACCGCTTGGTTCGCCACTTGCGCAAATCGGCGTTGAAATCACCGACTCGCCCTACGTTGTTGTCAACATGCGACACATGACACGCATGGGCAAAGCAGTAGTTGAACTACTGGGAAGTGACGGAGAGTACGTACCCTGTATGCACAGCGTAGGACATCCGCTCGATCCAGGAGAAAAAGACGACGCATGGCCATGCAACCCTGAACACAAGTACATCTGCCATTTCCCTGAAACCAAAGAGATCTGGTCGTACGGCTCAGGCTACGGCGGCAACGCGCTTCTTGGCAAGAAGTGCCTGGCTCTTCGCATCGCATCGACCATGGGCAAGAAAGAAGCATGGCTCGCCGAGCACATGCTCATCTTGGGCGTCAAATCTCCAACGGGAGAGAAGTGCTACGTCGCCGCCGCCTTCCCGAGCGCCTGCGGCAAAACCAACTTCGCCATGCTCATCCCGCCGGATAGTTTCAAAGGATGGGAAGTCACTACTGTTGGCGATGACATCGCCTGGATCAGACCCGGAAAAGACGGAAAGTTTTACGCCATCAATCCGGAAGCCGGTTTCTTCGGCGTGGCTCCTGGAACTTCTGCAAAAACCAATCCAAATGCCATCGCAACTCTGGACAAAGACTGCATCTTTACAAACGTCGCCCTAACTCCGGACGGTGACGTCTGGTGGGAAGGTCTCACGGATGAAGCACCGCCAGAGCTTATCGATTGGCAAGGCAGAAACTGGACTCCGGACTGCGGACGCAAAGCCGCCCATCCCAACAGCCGTTTCACAGTTTCCATTGCTCAATGTCCATCGCTTGACGATCAATGGGATAACACAGAAGGCGTTCCAATCAGCGCCTTCGTATTCGGCGGACGTCGTCCGTCGGTCATTCCACTCGCCTTCCAGTCCATCAACTGGGACTTCGGCGTGTACATGGCAGCCACTATGGGCTCTGAAACCACGGCTGCTGCCGCTGGAAAAGTAGGCGAAGTGCGCCGCGATCCGATGGCAATGTTGCCGTTCTGCGGCTACCACATGGGCGATTACTTCGACCACTGGCTGCAAATGGGACATACGGTCACAAATCCACCTCGCGTCTTCTGCGTCAACTGGTTCCGCACCGATCACGATGGCAAGATCATTTGGCCAGGTTTCGGTGAAAACATGCGCGTGCTCAAATGGATCTCGGATCGCGTACATGGTAAAGCCGGAGCGGCTCAAACTTTCCTCGGCTTCATGCCAAGACACAAAGACATCGATTGGACCGGCATCAAAAACTTCTCACCTGAACAATTCGACGTCCTCATGCACATCGACAAAGAACTCTGGCACCGCGAACTCGAGTCACACGACGAACTGTTCGATAGACTCGAAGACCGCATGCCACGCGAGTTGATGCTGATTCGCGAAATGCTCAATCTGAGCCTTAGCCGCGATTCGAGCGACCAGGGCTAATCACTGCAGTATGGACGGTTGCGGCTGGTACTGACACTATCGGTAGTACCAAGCCGCTACCCGTTCAACAATCTCTTATTGAGAACTGACTGCGATAAAAGTTTCCCTTTCAAACTATTTGTGCAACTTACGGCTATACTTTTTGCTCGACGTATCGATGCCCTAGATTATTCGGCGTCATCTGGAGGAACTGACTGTGTCTAACGATTCACTGACGATTACCGACAATCGCACGGGACGAAAATTCGAATTACCAATTACTGACAACACCATCCGGGCTAACGACCTTAGACAAATCAAAGTCGATGACGAAGATTTTGGTCTGATGACCTACGATCCGTCGTTCATGGCCACAGCCGCCTGCCGCAGCGCCATCACATTCATCGACGGCGACAAAGGAATTCTGCGCTACCGCGGTTATCCGATTGAGCAACTCGCAGAAAAGTCTACTTTCCTCGAGGTTGCTTACCTTCTCAACAAAGGAGAGCTGCCGGACCAGGAGCAGCTTCAGGAATGGACAGATGTGATCAAGTATCACACTTATGTCCACACAAACATCACCAAGTTCCTGGAAGGTTTCCGCTACGACGCGCATCCAATGGGCATGTTGCTCGGAGCAGTGAGCGCTCTGTCTACTTTCTATCCTGAAGCCAAGAACATTCAAGATCCTGACAATCGCTATTTGCAACGGGTTCGCCTCCTCGCG
This sequence comes from Obscuribacteraceae bacterium (SeqCode), assembly GCA_044225915.1. GTDB lineage: Bacteria > Cyanobacteriota > Vampirovibrionia > Obscuribacterales > Obscuribacteraceae > JADYXR01. Next base: position 4,147 of record JBGAHZ010000086.1, on the reverse strand, counting down.
AAGGCTCCGACAATCGCAGCATTCGCATTCCGCCATTCGCGCGGACTGCCGTTCGTTTTCCCTGACAACGATCTCGATTATGTCGGAAACTTTGTCAACATGACTTTCAGCATTGGCGGGCAGCACAAACCAAATAAAGTGCTGCAAAGAGCGCTCGAAATTCTGCTCATTCTCCATGCCGATCACGAACAGAACTGCTCCACCAGCGCTGTGCGCGGTGTCGGTTCTTCGCATGTAGATCTTTTCTCTTCCGTTTCTGCTGGCATCGCCGCACTCTATGGTCCTCTGCACGGCGGAGCCAACGAAGCTGTTATCAAAATGCTCGATGAGATCGGCTCAAAGAAAAATATTCCTGACTTCCTCAAAGAAGTCAAAGAAGGAAAGAAACGCCTTATGGGCTTCGGACATCGCGTCTACAAGTCGTACGATCCACGCGCGAAGTTGATCAAGAAAGTTGCTTATGAAGTGTTCGACCAAACCGGTCTCAATCCAAAACTCGAAATTGCTCTTGAATTGGAGCGCATCGCGCTGGAAGAAGACTACTTCATCTCACGCAAGTTGTATCCGAACGTGGACTTCTACTCGGGATTGATCTACCAGGCAATGGGCTATCCAACCGATTACTTCACAGTGCTCTTCGCTCTAGGCCGCATGCCAGGCTGGTTGGCGCAGTGGGAAGAGATGGTAAACGATGAGAGTCAAAAAATTGCGCGCCCAAGACAGATCTACACCGGTCCCGATGAGCGTCCATACGTGCCGATCGAGAGTCGCAAACCTTCGGTAACTGCGTAGCTATTGATCAAATATTAGAAAGCAAAAACTTCTTCCTGAGGCCGCCGATGATACCAAAGGTAGTGCCATGGGTTTGCCCATCAGAATTTTTTACTGCTGTCGAATCTAAGCGCAAAGACTTAGCTCTCGCACTCGTTCATACCGTGGGTCGGAAAAGAGCATACCGACTCCTAACGCGACGCAAGAAAGTGGATTATTCGCGACGAGCACTGGAAGTTCCGTTTCACTGAGAATCAGCTCTTCAAGCCCTTCTAGAAGCGCGCCTCCGCCGACCAGAATAATGCCTCTTTCAAAAATATCTGCGGCTAGATCCGGAGGGCATCTCTGCAATGTTCTTTTTATCGCATCCACGATTTGATTTAGCGGTTCTGAAATAGCCTCGCGAATTTCTTCTCGAGTGATACTAATTGTCTGAGGAACTCCAGTGTGAGTGTTCAGTCCAAGAACGTCCAAATGACCGTTGTCGTCAGGTATTTCGTGAGAACTGAGTCTCATTTTGAGAGCTTCCGAAGATTTCGCGCCGAGTTCTAAATTATGTTCTCGTTTCAAATACGCTGTTATAGCTTCGTCGATATCGTTTCCCGCAATGCGGATTGACTCGGAGACCACTACCCCGGATAGAGAAATTACAGCAACTTCAGTGCTGCCTCCACCGATGTCTACAATCAGCGATCCAATTGGATCCGCAACAGGTTGCATTGCTCCAATTGCAGCGCAAAGAGATTCGGATGGCAAATAAACACGACTTGCTTTAACACGTTCAGCAATTTGCTGGATGGCAATCTTCTCTACACTTGTCACTCCTGCAGGCACCGCTATTAGTATCTCGGGATTGCGCAGAGTCCCTTCGCTAGCGTAAACACGCTTGAGGAATGTTTCGAGCATATAAGTAGTTTCTTTTATTTCGGCGACAACGCCACCCCTGAGTGGACAGGTTGTTCTAATGCCTTTAGGCGTTCTTCCTATCATCGCGAAGGCATCTGTGCCGACTGCAACTGGCAGATTAGTGTTGTTATCGATCGCTACAACCGATGGCTCACACAGCACGATACCTTTATTCTCAACCCAAATAAGTGTATTTGTCGTGCCTAAGTCAATTCCGATACGCTTGTTGAACCATCGTTTGAAATATCCCATAACAAAAGTCTCCAGAAGAATTTTTTGGTTATACTTTTATTCTTGATCTACAATGTCAAAACCGAGTGAATATTCAAGTCTCCTCGTCAGCCGCGGTCAGACTGAGAAACTCAAGCATTATCAAAAAGCAACCGTAAGAAAAAACATCCCGAGATCTTCACTCAGTTTTCACAAACCTCGAGTAACAATCTCAATCAGTCTGCAGTTTGAATCGCGCTCAACAGCAAGACTAAGCTCACCTCTTCTTTCTTTTCGAGGACGGACGCTTTGGCTAAAATTCTGATCGCCGATACAAAAACAGATACCGAGTCACTATCGGAACTTATGGATGGGCACGAACTGAGATCAGTGAAGAACCTGAAAGATGCGAAGGTGGAATTGTCCGAACACGATTTCGACCTGATAATCGCTACCTTGCACTTTGATGATTCACGAATGTTTGAGTTCTTGCGTGAAGTGCAGATGATGCCTCGCAATGCAGCAAAGCCTATTATCTGCTTCTGCACGCGAGACACGGCGATGACGAGACTCATGCACGAAACACTTAACCGATCAACATCGGCGTTTGGGGCATGGATGTATTTAGATCTAAGGTCATACGGCACTTCGCCCGAATTGCGACGCGTGATCGATCGTTGCCTGACACAAAGTCATCGAACAAAAATTTTGAAGGATAGGATAGCTATAGCGGAACAACGAGTGTCAATCTGCCGAATGCAAGGCCAAGTCAAGTCATCATTGACTATGTCGGAGATTGGTTTGGCTCAGACACTAAATCTCTTAAAAAAATCAATTGAACACTTAAAACGAATAACGAGTGAGTACAAGGCTAAGGTAGATAACTCGCGACATCTCGACGATCGCGTTTCGAAAAACGTCAGCATGCATGAAGACGAGCTTCTCGAATACGAGACACTTCAGACGTTGCGCGAAGTCAGACAGTCAATGATTGAAGATGAAATTGCCGAAAACCGATGTGGTTTAAATTTGAATTTTGCAAGCCATACTCATGGTCAAACCGTCGGTGAACTGTCGAATCGGACTTGAGAGCACGTCTCTTAGTTACTCAGTGAATCGAATCAATTTCTATTTTCAAGTTGCTGCCACCATCGTTGCCGTTATGTCCCTGGTAGTAGCTTCCTGAATGTTCCGCTGGAATCAACCATTCGATTTCGCGAAGGAAGTTAGGACCGTCGAATTCCGGCATGCTCACATATCTGGCGGCGCCCAATGAACGAGCGGCTGTTCGCACGCCGTCAGAAAGATACTTTCCAACCTCTGGTGGTTCGGCGCTGAAACAAACGAACGGAGTCATCCGCATATGAGGATCGCCTTTTACCCACCGAAGAAAATCGAAAACGCTGCCACCATTTTGCAAGTGGACATCGGAAACAATTAGATCAAAGTCGACGCCTCTTAGCACCTCCATGGCTTCGTGAAAGGTATTTACCCTGGTGACGTTGTGCCCAACACGTTCTAGACAGTCACCAAGCTCTTTACGTTGTACTTCATGCTCCATCGTGAGGAGAATTTTTGCTGTCATATTACTTACTCTTTCCTTTGGGCCTAGGCTCCGGTGTTCGCTTAAATTCTGGTAGTAGCGAATCTATCGTTCTGTTAAATTCGTCAGAGTCAAAGAACTCCATCGTTATATACAAATCAGCGCCCAATATGCGTGCGGAGGTTTTCACCCCGTCCTCGAGATATTTAGCCAGCTTTTTAGGTTTAAAACTAAACAGTACAAACGGTATTTTGCTCGTGGAAGGATTACGCCTTACCCATTTCAAGAAATCAAAGACATTGCCACCATTTTCTAAATGTACATCAGAGATGATCAAATCAACCTCGTGCGGTTGCTCGAACATCGCCATGGCCTTGGCAAACGTATCTACTGTTTGAACTTTATGACCAGCTTTCATCAGGCTTGAAGCTACCTGATGTGAATTTTCACATTCTTCGAGGAGTCCTAAGATGAGTGCGACCATCATTACCACCACGTCGGAGCCACAGACAAGGTGAAAACGGCTTCTTCTTTTGCAAAACTTTTTTCTTGGCCGTACCGGCCCGATCTAACGCCATCATAAGCTATTTTCGTTTGTCAAAACAAGAATACTTTGTCGCTGGAAACCCAAATGACTAGAGAGTTGAGCCTAAACCGGAACTAGCTAATAGTTAAGATTCTCATTTGCCGTTTGTTCGGTTCTTTTTATCGTAAGGT
>JBGAHZ010000085.1:0-22388 GCA_044225915.1 Obscuribacteraceae bacterium (SeqCode) | reverse complement strand
GGCAAGAACACAACATATCCATCGTCCTGACCTCGTGCTATCGCTCCAACAGCCTCGTCTGATCCTCTAACTTTGAAGATTGGTATTTCTACCTTGTCTTTCGGAAACACGCAGTCGAAATAAGAGTACTTCTCAAACGCGCTCCAGTACTCTGCAATCGACGGAATCTTTGAAACCAAAGATATGTTCGCTCCAGACCTAGCTCTAGGTTGAGTGGGCACAGGAAGCAAGCTCCAAAGACTCTTCTGACTTTTAGTTCCGCTATGTGAAGTGACTTCAAAATGATCTGCCCGGTGGAGAAAAACAAAGACGGTCTTGCCTTTGCCCAAAAACTCCTTAAACTCACTAGTCCAGTGGCGCTCATAAACAAAATATTGGCGCCCTACTTTATCTAGTGCTGGTTTTCTTGGCCGAAATATCACGATGTCAGCGTGCTGAATCGAATAATCAGAAAGAAAGGACACGTTCTCGATTATGTCATTTGGACAATCGAATTCAATCGAAACAATCTTCCTAGTCGTCATTTCTACCTAGTAGTCATTTCAATTTGATTACTATTTGCTTACCGGGAAAGCGCAGTCTGAGCGAAACCTATCGGGACGACAGGATTTGAACCTGCGACCTATTGCTCCCAAAGCAACCGCGCTACCAAGCTGCGCCACGTCCCGGCCATCAAATATAACACAACCGGCGAAGGAGTTTTAGAGCACGACTTTCCAAGAGCGCGCGCATGGACGGAATTGGGCGCAGGACTAGGGTTTGGGGTAATTTACTGTTCTTATAGTTGTGCGGGCTGGGTGGCAACCGGCTTGGAATCAGCTGATAAATAGCCGTTTTGTTGCAGGAATCCTTGCAAGGTATCGGCTACGAATTTGTGTCCCTGGCTAGACAGGTGGACCCGAAGGAAGAGGTCTTTCGACTGCGGGTGTTTCTTGAATGCGTCCGAGAGGTCAAGCAAGCCGAAGCCGTTCTGCGCGCCGAGGGTTGTGAGTTCTTTGGAAAGCTTTTCGGAGGCTTTGCCACTGGGGTCTGGAAGGAGCATGATGACGAGTTTGCTGCCGTTCTGTGCACACTTGCCTGCGAGCGCCACGACAAGCGCTTCAGTGACCTTGGTGGCGTCTTGTTCGGCGTATGCAGGACCTGGCGGTTCTGCCTTATGGTCTTTGCCTTGCGCCATTGTGATGCCGCGTTGAACGGCGCCGCGCAGCCTCCAGTAGAGGCGTTCGTTGATGTTGAGTGCGAGGTCCGTTTGAGTCAGCACTCCGTAGATGCGGCTGTGGAGCTGCAGGAACGCGATCGTTTTCGCCCAGGGTGTGTTTTCGGCGCCTGGTTTGTTATACCAGTCAGAAACGGAATCGTCCTCCTGGAGCCGACCTTCGTTATCTAAATAGAAGTATGGACGAGGCTGTGCGAGACGGCGCTTTTTCGGATCGACAATGTTGGCAGTCGTGTTGCCCCAGTGCATCAGGACTACGGTGACATCCGGTTTATAGGGAACAACTTCTTCTGAGAACTGAACATACTCTTGCGCGGTCGAATATCCGGAGCACGCGAAGTTGACGACTTCGTAATTAGTTTTATCGGCGGTCTTGTGAGCGCTGTCGTTGAGCGACTCTTCGAGTCTTCGCGCATATGTATCTTGAAGTGGAACTTGCAAACCTTCAGAGTGCGAATCACCCATGATGGCAACGCGTTTTACGCCAAGCGGCTTGGCGACGGTGTGTTCGATATCGCGATAACCGAGAGAGTTTATGTTGTCTGCTGAAAAACCTTCCATTCTCCAGATCACTTGCTTGCCTGGAATGTGCTTGGTTCCTAGCCTATGGTCTACAACCATGAACTCCTGCCCACCGACGCCGGCGACTCGGAACAAACCTTCAAGTGCAAAAACTGCAAGCACGATACAAACAGCAGCTTCAAAAACATTTCTCCACCACGGCTTGCGAGGAGCGCTTGTTTGGCGGCTCTTCGTTTCGTTGGTAGGTGCTGTGATTGTTGGCATTTGTTGATTGGTTTGGCTTTAGAAGTAAACGTTTTGGATTAGAACTGGAAGTAAACGAAAGGTTGAACGTGTCCTGGTGCGAACGCGAGAATCACTAACGCCATCGCGCAATAGGCTACAGCACGGGCGGGAACAGATTGCTTCCAGGTTGAAGCGATCCAATTTGCCACTGCAGGTAGTGCTTCACCTTTTTCAAGTGTACGGTTGGTGAGCGCACATGCGATGCAATAGATTCCGTAAAGGACCAGAGTAATAGGCAACGTCGAGGTGAGGAACGTAGTGGTGATTTCACCGGCTGGCGAAGAACTGAATCCTTTCGCATACATGCTGAACGCGTGCGTAACGCTCGGTGCGCGGAAGATAACTAGTAGAACAGTCCATGACCAGAATGTCGCGGCGACCGCCGACCAATGCCACCATGGTGACTTTTTCATCACAGAAAGCGTTGGATGTTTATCCGTATATTTTTGCCAATCGCGTGTGGTGGCAAGAATTACGCCTTGAATGCATCCGAAGAAGACATAGTGCCAAGCCGCACCGTGCCACAATCCGCCAAGAGCCATGGTCAGAAACAAATTGCGTCGTTGCGCCCAGGCGCTGCAGTGCGATCCGCCTAGCGGAATATAGAGGTAGTCGCGAAGCCAGGTGCTGAGCGAAATGTGCCAGCGTCTCCAAATTTCTAGGAAGTTGGCAGAGAGGAATGGAAGATTGAAGTTTTCCGGAACCCGATAGCCAAACAACAACGCGGAGCCGCGTCCGATGTCGGTGTAGCCGGAGAAGTCGAAGAACACTTGAAACGTGAAAGCGAAGAAAACGATCCAGGCATCCAGTGTTCCGAGTGCGGCGGGATTGGCATAACCAGGGTCGACAATCAGCTGGGCAAGCATGTCTCCGAGGCAGACCTTTTTGAATAGGCCTTGCAGAATAAGAACAACGCCATCGTTGAAGTCTTGTTTGCTGAATACTGGTGGATGAATTAGTTGTTTCGAGAAGTCCTGGAAACGTTTGATAGGACCAGCGATTTGCGATGGAAAAAACGCGCCGAACAATGCGAAATCGAAGAAGTTTCGCATCGGCGGACTGCCTTTGTAGACATCGACAACGTAGTGGATGAATTCGAAAGCGAAGAATGAAATGCCGAGTGGTAGCAGGATGTCGTAGGTCGGGGTCGTTGCTGTTTGAGCCAACGTAATGCCCGTCAGTTGCGTAAAGCCCCTCATTCCTTGCCAGATGCTATCGAGCAAGAAGTTTGTGTACTTGAAGAAGCACAAGCAGCCGAGGTTGAGCGTTACCGCGATGGTGAGGAAGAGTTTTTTGCGATCTTCGGTTTTGCTAATCATCAAACCGAGGAAATAGTTTGCGAGCGTCAAACCGAATAGTAAGAGACCATACTTCGGCAGCCAGCTCATATAGAAGAAATAGCTCGCGAGCAGCAACAGCGGTTTACGGAATTTATCGGGGAGGACCCAATACAATCCGAACACGATCGGTAGGAAGACTAGATAGTTGAAGCTGCTGAATAGCATGAGGTTTCCGGCTAATCTCGCGAGGAGGTCAAGCGATGCCAGATAATAACATGGCTAGCAAAGAGCTACCTTTTAGCATTCACATAATAGGGAATACGATCGGGGCAATGGCGGATATACTCGCGCTTGGCAGCGATTGGCAACTCGTTACCGAGAGTGACGAATTGAATTCGATTAGTTTAGTGAAATCTAATAGTGAATCCTGCCTTTAGGCGACCACTTCGAGCCTGTAGTGGAGTTCCTCGAGCCTTTAGTGGAGCACATCAAGCCTTTAGTGGAGCACTTCAAGCCTTTAGTGGACCGCCTCAAGCCTTTAGTGCAGCACTTCGAGCCTTTAGTGCAGCACTTCGAGCCTTTAGTGGACCACCTCGAGCCTTTAGTGGACCACCTCAAGCCTTTAGTGGAGCACTTCAAGCCTTTAATGGAGCACTTCGAGTCGGCTCCTGGGAGCGCAGGCTTCCAGACAGCACCGAACACCGGCTCGAAACGGGCCTTCACCTAAAATACGATCGAACCAGTTAACGAACGGCATAGAAGCAGGCTGGAAGCCTGCGCTCCCAGGCTCATCGTTACGGGACGAAATCTGGCTCGGCGCTGGCTTCTTTGGGGGCGCTGTGGGCTTTGCTGCTTGAGATTTGGGATTTATATTTGCCGGACTTCTTGCTCTTATCGACACTGCTGGCAGTGGCAGTGGTTGTTGTCGATTTGGTGGAGGCAGTCTTAGTGGCTGGTTTCGATTTCGACGATTTCTTTTCGCGTTTCGACGGTTTTGGTTCAGACTCTTCCGGCTTGCTTGCTACGCTTTCGCGTTCGCGTTCACGTTCACGCGAGGGCTTGCTGGAACCGCCACCACGTTTTACGTAGCTACCGTAGACCCAGCCTTCTTTGCCGTTAGCCGCGATTTTGTACCACGGTCCTTTCTGTTCCAGAATCCGGATAGGCACGCCTACACCGAGATTGGTGACAGAAGCATTCTGACGTGCAGGACCAGTTCGCATCGTAACTTTCCGAACAGTTTCAGAACCATAACCCTTCGAAGAACTGCTTGAACTCTCTTCTCTTGCGACCTGTTTCGGTTTCTCGGCTTCGGGTTTCTTCTCAGGTTTCTTTTCAGATTTCTTATCGCGCTTTTTCTCGCTGCTGGTATCAGTACCGGATATGGTGGCGACCTTAACTGGTTCTTTCACGACCGGTTTTTCAATAACTCGTTCGACAACCTTGGGAGTCTCGGCTACTGGTGCCGGAGTCTCTGCTACAGGTTCCGGCGTCGATTCGGCGACGGGCGTCGGTTCAGCAGTAGTTTCGGTCGACGCGATACTTTCAGATGGTGCTTCCGTTTCCTTCAACGAAGTTACCGACCAACGACCGGCTTTCACGAGTGCGACTTCGAATCCACGGTTGCCTGAGGAAAGAATGTAAGTGCCGCTTGCGTCACCGCCGCTCGATCTTCTCGAACGTCTGCGTCGCGACGATGTCTCTTTCGCTACTTTTGTAATCTTGAAATTGCCGGGACTTAGAACCGGTTTGTCTTCCATACTCTTTATCTTGTCGCGCACTTCGCTGGAAAGCTGCTGGCGATAGATATCGACATCCGCAGGATCAATTAGACTTGATGCCACTGCATACAGTGCACCAACTTCGCTGCTGCCGAGCGTGACTGACGGCGAGTATGTTCCATTCTTCCACTTCAATGTAGTCGTAAACGGCTCATCTTTGAAGTTGACGGATTGGTCGAATAATTTTTGGTCTTTCGCCGATGACACGACGGACCGCTCAATCTTGATATCGTCGGTGGTGCCGATGAACTTAGCTGATCCAGTTCCTTTCAAAACTGGAAACACCTTGTCGGTCAGATCAGTCGTTTCGCCGCTTTCCAGCAATGCGGACGCCTTGAATTGCGGCTCTCCAGCTTTCTCGCCGGTCGAATGACCTAACAAGATGAGACATGGATCGGGCTTCGAATCGATAACTTTAGCTGCATCAAATACACTGAAACCATTGATGCGAGAAACTTTCGGCGTTCCGGATTTTCCTGGAACGACGAGGTAGTCGGATGGCTGCAGCACGCATGCCAATTCAACCAATTTGATTTTGTTTGGCAAATCGAAAACCAGTACTTCAAAAGCGCTGGATGGAACTTCCGATTGCAGCTTCGTCAACAAGTCCGGCGACGACAATGAACCGTTTTGTTCTAAGTAACCAACAACCGCATTATCCAGTTCAACCCTCATGAGCTGTGCATCATCTGGGGTCTTCGGACCGGCAGCCATGCGTTCTGCAATCGGTTTCAATTTCGGAACAGGCTTGCCGCCACCCGAGATCAGCGAACCGACGAAGGAGCACACGCCTATTACGGCGCCTACGGTAACGACACCGATGATCGCGCGGACCGGGATCTCCGGAGCTTTCGCTTTGAATTTAGCGCCGCAAAATTTACAGTTACGAGCCGCTACAGAATTTCTCTGAGTGCAGGCGGGACAACGCATGTGAACCTCTTCCTCTGGGTTTCTTCCAGTCACAGTTGAAAGGGACTGGTACTTCGTCAGGCAAATCTGTTTTACTGTCTGAGCAACTGGGGACTTTGTCCAAACCAGCGCAAACCTGGCGAAATGGGTTCTTATTCAGAACTCTTGGGATTCTACAACATACTTGACAAATCAAGTAGGCTGAAAATCCTAGGTTGCTGAGCGATCGACACGGGAAGCCCCAATTCGTATATATAAATGACATCTATAAAGGTTTGTTCACCTTTCGTTAGAAATGTATCGGAGGCTCGGGCGTGGCAATAACGGACACTCACCAGGATCAACGGGAAAATCTCGTGGAAGTCGGCAGGCTCTGCTACTCGCGACGCTACATCTGTGGAACAGAGGGCAACTTCAGCATCCGGCTCGAAGAAGACCTTCTTCTGACAACTGCCGCGAGTACCTGCAAGGGAAGACTGAAGCCAGATGAACTCGTTCTAACAGATTTAAACGGTAAACCAATTGCTGGCCAGACCCGCCGCCCGTCTACGGAATTAGCTATGCACATTACCGCGTACAAACAACGCCCGGACGTGAAAGCCATTGTCCATGCGCATCCCACGGTAGCAGTCGGATTTACGGTCGCGGGTCAAAGCCTGGCAAAATGCGTTCTTCCGGAAGTGGTTTGTACACTGGGAACCATACCGGTGGCACCGTATGCGACACCAAGTACTGATGAGGTTTCGCAAAGCATTGCTGAATTGGTCACCAAATATGATGCCCTTGTAATGGATCACCATGGTGCCCTCGCACTGGGAAAAGACATCTGGGATGCATATTACAAATTGGAAACGTTAGAGCACCACGCAGAAACCATGCTCGTCGCGCATCTTCTCGGCGGTGTTAAACCTCTGCATAAGTTTCAAGTTGAAAAGCTTCTGGACATCGTAGGCGTCTACGGGTTACAAAGGCCTGCAAGCGCAGACGCGCTTCTCGGTCCAGACGCATGCACCGTCGATGGAGACAACTAACGTGAGCGAACCGCTTCACCCTCTAGAAATAGTTACTACCGTATATCTGCTCAGACACGGTCATACCGAAGAAACAGAGAAAGGCAAACTCTACAACGATCCAAGCGTTGAGCTAACCGATCGCGGTCGAGAACAAGCAAAAGCACTCGGTGCTTGGCTCGAAAAGATCAAACCCGATGTGCTCGCATGCAGCACGGCAAAACGAGTTCGGTCCACCGCAGAAATTATCGAGAACGCCATCGGTTTAAAAGCAATACCGATCGAACATCTAAATGAATGGAGCGTCGGCGAATGGGAAGGTCGCACCTACGTCGATGTCAAAGAAAAGGATCCCGAGGCATACAAGGCCTGGAGCGCCAATCCAATCGACCACGCGCCGCCAGGCGGAGAATCGATTACCGATCTGTATAACCGTATTCGCGGTCAATTAAAATCAATCATCAAACAGAACGAAGGCAAAACAATCGCTATCGTTTCTCACGCCGGAGTGATCCGCTCAATCCTCGTAGAAGCACTCGGCATGCCGTTAATCAACTTCTGGAGAATCTCCATCCCAACCGGCAGCGTTTCAAAAATAGATTTCAGCGACAACTTTGCCACCATCCACTTCACCGCACTACAACCCGAGCAAGCTCAAAACAAATAATCGTAGGGGCGCCTTGCAGGCGCCCAGGCTGCTAATTCTCAAGCTTCCGACAAATCGCTGCCGGGTCTCGCCCTTCGCAGAACAAAGAATCGGTCTGAAACAATCCCAAAGGAATTTTTCAAACCGATTCTACTTTTTCGTTTTAAGTCGTTCTGACTATTTCGCGTGAGCTTTTTCTTTCTGCTGCTCGGCCATGCGCCGCTTCATTTCTTCAGGAGAAACTTCTTCCACGCGCGAGCCCACCCACCACTGGTTTCCAGCGGAGTCCATAACGCCACCGGAGCGGTCGCCGTAGAATTGTGTTTCGGGTTCTCTAATGGAGGTGCCACCGGCTTTGATGGCACTCGCGTAAGCCTTGTCGCAGTCTTCAACGTAGAGATAGAGCATCACCGGCATGGGCTTGTGAGCTTCTGTTGCCTCACTGAGCATTAAGCGTGAGTTGCCGACTTGCATCTCTGCGTGGCGAATAGCGCCGTCCGGAGTAGTCATCGGCTCGCCCATTGTTTTTGCATCGAAGGCTTTTGTCAGGAACTCCATTACGTCCTTAGCGCCTTTGACGATTAGATACGGCGTGATTGTATGATAGCCGTCTGGAATTGGTTTGCATGCCATTGTAATATCCTCCAATGTGAGCATTGGAAAGTTTTAGCAGCGATTCAAACGATATCGTTCAAATATAAGTAAACCTTAGGGTTGTTTGAAACGATTGTGGGCTGCGGTTTTAGCGGCGTGGGCGCCTGCAAGGCGCCCCTACATTTAGATTAGGACAAGTTGATTAGAACAAGTAGATTAGGACAAGTAGATTAGGACAAGTTGATTAGGACAAGTAGATTAGGGCAAGTAGATTAGGGCAAGTAGATTAGGGCAAGTAGATTAGGGCAAGTAGACTGGGACAAGTTGGCGTTTAGCTTCGGGTTTCTGCAGCGATTGTTGCAACCGGCTTTTTCTTTCGCTTCACTTGCGCCAGTTGAACGCCGACAAGAACTAGTGCAACTCCGATGCCTTGGGCGATGGTCAGCGGTTCTCGGAGGATGAATGCGGCCGCGATTATGATCGCCGGTCGTTGCAAAATATTGATAATCGAAATTCGTGTTGAACCCAATAAATGCAACGCGAATAAAAATGCAACGTTGGCGCATGCAGAGGCGAAGCCCATCCATGCGCCGATCTGCCACGCTCGCTCAGGGATTGGTCCAACAAACGGCATGAAGAAAAGCACCACGATAATGCCGTTGATGAAAAACATATACGTTGAAATCAACGCCGGTGAAAAGCGATTTGCGGTTCCCTCCATTGTGACTCTGTAGGTGGTGGAGGTACAAACGGCACCGAATATGAGGGCAAAGCCAATGAAGCTTATCGACAGACCGGACCAGTCAAGACCGAGACACACACCGGAAAAGCAGAGTATGAATCCAAGCCAAAATTTTGGAGTGAGTTCATCACGTCCGATGATTTGATTGATGATTGCAACAAACGCAGGTGTTGTGGTGATGATTGTGATCGCCAGGACTGCCGAGATATGCTTCAGTGCAAAGATGCTCAACGCGCTCGTGGTGAGAAGCAGCAATGCCAGCACCGTAACGCGAGCGAGATTTTTAAAACCGATCCATCTGTACGTTCTTGTCAGCGGAAGGATCAATAGTGAACCGATGAATGTTTTGACGATCAGCAGATGGATCGGTAACAAGTTCTGCTCGTAGCCCAGTTTGACCACGATGGGCTCGACTGATGCGGCAAGTATACCCACCACGACGCAACAGGCTGTGAATATTTGTCTATTGCTGGAGGATTCGCTAAATTGTTTTGATTCGTTAGTTGCGTCGGAAGACTTTTCCAACTTATTCATAGATCGCCCGAAGAATTTCCGCGTGACTCATATCGGTCCATCCCAGTTTAGCAAGAGTTCGACCATTGCTGGCGAAGTCGCGTTGCAAAAGGACTGAAGAGATATTTATGATCGAGTCGATCAACGGAGTACGAACCTTGGCTTTCAACGCCAGTTGCTGCATTGGCACCAGGGACGATGCCACATCTTCTTCGATGAAGCGATGTTGCAATGTTCCTGGTGCTTTACTGAATGCATAGTTTGGAACAGTGCGCATTGCCTGAAGCAAATCACCACTTGTATCGCAGCCGTAGTAGCGATTAAGCAGTTCTTTCATCGGAATAATATTGGTCTCGTATGCCTTTGCAATTGAACGGAATTCTTCTTCAATTTGCTCGAGCAAAATAAGAGTGTTCGGTGTAAAACCTTCATAGTAGAAGAGAAAACCAGTGTTTCTATCTACGTTCGTCATATTTGCGATCATCGTGCTTGGATGCGCAAACGCACCGAAGTCGGTAAGACCACGCTGAACTATATTTTCAGCTTCATCAATGGTCGGGAAAAATCGTCGCATTATGGAACTGCATCGCTTTGTCTGCGTTTTATTCCATGACGAAAACAATGTCCAGCGTTTGATGCCCCGAATCCAGACCGACTCATCGTCCTGAATACGGCTGGCGAAGAGCGAGTCCGTCTCGACAATCGCGGGGTATTTCGAACGCGCGCCGAGTGCTGTTTTGAATTCAGCAACACCTGCGAATTTTCCGGAGAACAGAATGATCTCGTGATGCTCAGTCAGAAACGGTGCCAGACGCCTAGCAACATCGCCGTATGCATCCGTGGTCGTAGCCACGAAGATGGTCGCACATTTGGCGAGCATCTCGGCGGGCTCAGTCGTAGCCTCTACAATTGCGAAGTCGCCTTCGACCTTGCCGGTACAGACGATAGACCGGCGCTGGGCAAGGTTTTGGACCTTTTCAGCAGAGCGTACCAATATATGAGGCGAAAAGCCTTGTTTCGAGAGGTAGCAGGCGAGGGAGCGCGCGGCGTTGCCCGCGCCTACGATGGCGATATGACCAGCTGCCGGAGCAACCAGGGCGCTGGCGACAAAAGATTGATTGATCGGTGCAAACCCGCGGGCAGGCGCCAATGAAGAGGTGTGCCCCTCCGAAAAAGGAGCGAAATTAAACGAGTCCGAGTGGCTCATGGACATTCCATTTCCCCGATCGCCTTGCCCAGTATATGCTTGCCGTCGCCTCAAGGCAATCGAAAATTTAAGAATTCCGGCAGGTTTAATCTCCCGAATTTTTCTTGACGAAACCAGAGCCAAATTGCTTAGCCCGAGATTCGCGTTAAAAGAAACCAGTAACACCTTGTCAGCATCATCTTAATGACACTACTGACGGTGCATCGAATTCGGTCTCATCTCAATCAAAAACAGTAATCGAATTATCAGGGTGACAATAATGCCCAGGTTTTGCCATCCGAGGAACAAATCAGGTGTCAAGACGTTATAGTAAGTAGAGAATTTTTCGAGGATCCCAGATGAAAACCAACAAACTTTTCGCATTCGCCACCGCCGCACTCCTGTCGCTGAGCGGCACCGGAATCGCAATGGCTCAGGGCGGAGATCCATCCCAAGATCCCCGTATGCAAGACCCACTCGCGCTCTACAAGATGGCCGGCATTAACTCCGAGCAGGAAGAGACAATCAAGTCGCTGGCAAAAGACTTCGAAAGCACGCAGCGAGTGCGAGTTAAGTCGCTGGTCGCGTTATACCAACAGCTAAAACAGATCCAACTTCAGCCAGATCCGGCTGAGGACCAGGCTATCGCAAAACAGGAAGAGATCAATAAACTCACCGGCGAAATGTCGACTGACCGAATCAAGCTCCTGCTCAAGGTTCGCAAAGTATTGACTCCGGACCAACGCAAGAAGCTGATTGCGATCATGACCGAGGAGCCCACCCAGTCAAAAGAAGCGAAGGAAGCTCCTCCGAGTTCCACAGCCGTAGAGACTGAATCACCAGAAGAAAAGTAGCAAGACTTGTTCAAATAAACCTTGCCAAACGTGTACAAACCGCGATGGTGCATTAGAATGTTCCTCGTAGGACCGGCTTGCAACCGGCACCATTCATTTGCGAATCTTTCTTAAGCCGCTTCCACAGTCAATGACATTGTTTAGTTCAAGAACATCCATCACACGAGATCGCACACGCCGCAAGGCTGCGAATCGGTGGGTCAGCGTGCTTACGGCGACTCTTTTGTTGGTTGGTTCAACCTCTTACGAGGCTATCGCACAGCCCAAACCCGACGACAAAGAGGCGTTCAGCCAGCATGTGCTGCAAATCGCCAACCAGGAATTTCCGGGTTTAAACCTCAAGAAGACTGACAGACCACTTCAGTGCACCTGGATTAGTGGCAGTCACCTTTCGCTCGAAAATCTCTACAAGGCTGTCAGGCAAGATACTGAGCCCGGACAGGAAGACGAAGAAATTCGCAGATTTTTGAAAAGTATGACTGAACTGAAATCCTCCGCTTCACCGCAGAAGCCACTAGCGTGGGACGAAGTAAAATCCAAGCTGCGTCCGCAGATTGTGCCCGCACCCAAGATAGGAAGCGCTCCTTCGAATTCTAGTGATGCAAATCAAAAACCTGCAAAGAAAGTGATTGTGCATCGTCCGCTGCCGTTTTCCACCAAGCTGTTCGAGAGCTTCGTTATCGATTCGGAAAATACTTTCCAATACGTTTATCAGGAAAACCTGCAGAAATGGGGCGTCACGCTCGATGTCGTAAGCAAATACGCTTACGATAATCTGAGCAAGAATTCGCAGAACGTAAAATTTGAACTGAATGATGACACGGCAAAAGACGCTAAGACAAAGTACATCACGCTCTCTGTACCTGACGGTTATGCGGCGGCGCGAATTCTGCTGCCTGAAATTCGCAAACGTCTGCAAAAGGATTTGGGCGATCGATGTTTCATCGGAATACCCAACCGCGATTTCTTGATCGCATGGTCACCTGACGCGCCGCACCAGGAGCGCTTTGCCGACCAGGTGCGCAGAAGATTTCAAAGTCGCCATCATCCACTAACGCCTCAAGTGTATCAGCTCGATGACAACACTTTATCGAACGCAGTAATCATTGCGTCCGAAGAATCTGACACACCAAGACCAAGGCGTCGTAAGCGTCCACGCATTCTGAGACGAAAACCGGATCCAACCACAACGTCACCATCCGCGACACCAAGTTCGACTCCAACACAAACAGCACCATCTGCACCAGAACCAGCATCAGCCCCGATACCAGGGTTTGAACCATCAAGCAGTCCTGCCGAATAGATTCCCTAATCAATACCAAAGTGAATGAATGGTGCCCAGGCATGGATTGGTTGCCCACTTTCGAGCGCATTTTGCTGAGCGGCTCTCAGTGCGTCAGCAATTGAGATCTTTCCTGACTGCCAGTGGTTGTGGAAATCTTGCATCAAATCAGAAGTCGAACGGTCAGCGACTTCCCACAAGCTCAGTACAAGGTTTGGCATTCCAGCATACATCAACGCTCTTGCAAGACCGAGAATTTCGCCGCCTGGCGTGACCATGTTGACGCCCGTTTGGCAGGCGGAAAGAACGAGCAGCCGACCTACTTGAGTGCGAAGCGAACTACGTTCGAGAATTGATGCGGCAGTCAAAACAGTTCCATCCGATAGCACCAAACCTGATGCCATTGGTTCTTCAGGATTGAAGACCGCGTGACCCGCAAAGTGCACTACCGGATACTGTCCGAACAACGTAGAGAAATTCTCTTTTACTTCTTCGTTGGTGATCAACTTGCCGTTTTGCGCGACGGTACCAGCCAAAATGTTGCGAGCCTCTTCCATCGTGTATGAAAGATCATCCAGTCCAGCAGCCGATCTCAATGATGAACTGAACACCAAACCATCTCGGCGTGTTGCTGAGTAGTCACTGATTGCCGAGACTAAATAACTGGAATCCGCTTTGTCATCCACGCTACTGCGCGACAGTACAGGAATTAAACTGGTGGATGGCAGGTAGCTAAACGAATACTTTTTGCAGAGATAACTGTCACCATCGTGCAAAGCTGCGAATGGCAGGTGGAATAAACTACCGTGCGGAACAATGACCAGACGCCCGATGTCCTGCGAAATACCTTCGAGCACCGGTCTCAGTAGCTGATCGTATAAGCGCTTACATAAAGATGGTGGCACTTCCCAACCTTCAGTCGACGACATCTCCAGGAAGGTCTCGAGCCCCTCAGAAAGCGAATCTCGATCCATCGCATCAGCGAGCATGTGAACCACGGGTTCTTTCTGCGAATTAGAAACTGATGCCGCGAGCAAATATTCATCGGTCCAAAAGTATTCAATAATCACTGTATCGTCGCGCAACAAGCGGCTCTCATCGTTGTTCCACATCGCTTTGATTTCTTTAAATCCAAGTGTATTGGAAGAAACCAGATCAGCATAGTTAGGATGGTGGCGTTTTAATTGATTAACGACATCTCGCCATTCGGCATAGACTTTCTGCGCTTCTTCCGCACTGACCGCGCCGGAAGCACCCCGGTGCCCGGAGTCGATCGATGGTCCTTGCCAGAAAATTCGTTCGAGTCGATCGATTTGTGCGCGCAATTCGCGTTCCAAAACAATCAATCGTTTCAGTCCTTCATCCTCGCTGTTAGTCATGTGACTGATGTCGATAGGCGAGTTGTTCAGCAGATCGATCAATGCGCGGGACTTGGCGCGTCCTACGTATTCCAGAGCTTCGACACGCTTCCCGAGCGCGAGGGACACCCGCACTACATTCTTATATAGTTCTTCGCCGCGATTGGCAAAACTGGTTTTCAAATCATCGGCTTTGATATTCGCGCGTTGTTCGTCAAACAAATCAACAGCGCGAGCTAAATATTCAAATGCAGGCTGAAGCTGACCGAGCTGTTCGTTGAGCTTGCCGAGATTGGCGAGGTAAATCCTTTTGCCAAGCCGGTCTTCGATTTGCTCACTCAGCTCTAGAGCCTGGTCGTAATACATTCGTGCTTTATCAAGATCGTTTTTCTCGACATAGCAATCACCAATGCTGTCGAGGTGCGCGGCCCGAGATTGCACGTCCTGATGGGCTTTCGCCATCTCTTCTGCTCGCATGCAGAACGTCAACGCTTTATCGGCATCACCTAGTTTTAACCATGTAGTTCCGATGTTACCCAACCAGATGCCCTGACGGCGCGCATCTTCCGCTTGCTCAGACAATCGCAGCGCTTCCTCGTAGCAAGAAAGCGCCTCTTTGAACGAACCGATTTCAAATAATGTGTTGCCTTCACTGCCTTTGCAAACGCTCATGGTTTGCGGGTCTTCAACAAACTCCGCTTCCATATATGCAGTTCGATAATACATTATCGATTGATCGAACTTGCCCAGCTCCGCCCAGCACAATCCAAGACTACCAAGCAAAGCTGCCTTGTCGCGCGTCTCTTCGCGTTGATGCAACGCTTCGAGAAAACAAGTACATGCTTGCTCCGCCCAGCCGCGACTCAAATACAGTCGCCCAAGATTGCCCAGAGCCAGCTCAGCACTGGCTGGTTCTCGAATCTCACAAGCTATGTCATAAGCATCAAGAAACTGTTCAATAGCCGGTTCCAACTTGCCGGCGTCTCGAAGCAACTCGCCCAGAATAAGTTTGGAATGCCCTTCAATGGCTGGGTCACCATTTTGATTTGCCAACGCAATCGACTCGCGCAAATCGGTTTCCGCACCACTCATATTGTTCAATTCGATTTTCGCAATCGCCAGATAGCTCAGGTACACAGCTAAGTTGCGGGTCTGATTCAACTCCCGACCCAGAGCAATCGCAATCTCATATTCCTGACACGCCTTTTCGAACTCGCCAGCCTGCAAATGCTCCCAAGCCAATTCACCATGGTGGTCCATGGTGGTTGATTTCTGGTTTGGCTTACTGGACCCTTTGCCCATGACGACCCCGCGACAGGTGACCCCGTCCCTAGAATAATATGCGAGAAACCTAATTGTTGCCGTATTTATCCACCGTGCGGGATTTTTAGACACATTTGGCGGATTGGTCTCGAAGTTGCATTCTTTTGGGGATTTTGAACCCACAACTTCCACAATTCCGCGACAAAAGGTTCGGTTACTAAACAACCGAGTGCTGAAAATCACCCACACAAAAGTCATGACATATGTCGGGTTCCCAAGAGACTTTTGGGACCATGAAAAGAAGATTGTCGAGGATGCCTACGATCCGAAGTTAACCTGACTGCGGTACGGTGGATAAACCATGACCTGTTGTGGTTTTGGAGCTTCAGGCGTAGCCGAAACTTGTTGAACTGGAGCCTTCTTAGGCGCGACGTGATGCGGTTGCGCTTTGACGGCTGGATGAGGGTTGTGATTGGCAATCGGCATGGCGGTGGGCAGGCGAGAGAAATTCGTCTGACCGACGACTGCTTGGGTCGATTGCGCACCATGCAAGTAGCTGCGGAATCCGGCTGAAGGAAGCGGGGCGCTGTGACCGGGTCCACCGATACCGCCACCCATTCCGACACCACCGCCACTGGTCATCGCCAGGTTAGAACCAGCAATGGCGCTCTTCTTCGAGCGTGCACCTTTGAGGAAATCTTTCATCATCGGCTCAGGAATTAAGCTGAGCGGAAAAGGAGGGGCTCCGACTCTGGAATAGAGATCGGGATTGGCAGCAGTACCAACGGCATTGGGGTTGATTCCTTGCTGAATGCAGGCATTCTCGACCAGCTTGTTCATCTCGAGCTGCTCTTGTGGAGACAGTCTTGGTGGCTGAAGTGGAGCTTCCTGCATAACCGGAGGAGCGGCTGAGAATTGAGGCTGAACTTGCGGCGCTGGCGGCTGCATCCGCTTCTGCAAATCGGCAGCGTGCGGCAATGGAGGTGCTGACTGGCGCATGCTGATTGCCGGAGGAGGTGGTGGAACCGTGAATCCTGCATCGGCGCAAGGGAGCCCGACTTGACCAGGAACAGCCGGACTGGCGCCTGGCACCGCCCTCGGTGCGGTTGTACGAACATACGTGCTGGCCACCTTCGCAGCTCCGTGAAGGCGCGCTGAGTCTGCGCGACGCTGCTGCTGCTTGACCGAGTACTTGGCGCGAGGAGTCATGGCGGACTCATCTGCATAATAAGTAGAATATTCTGAGACTCCGCCGTCGAGAGTTTGCGGCTGATTGCTGTAGTCCATCAAAGCAGTCTCGCTGACCAGATTGGCGCTCAGGTCATTGCTGCTTGGCAATTTTCTGTTCGGTACGAATGGTCTGAGCTTCACGCCGCCCGCTGTCGTAGCAAGAGCTTTGCGAGTCGCGACCGCCTTCGGTTCTGAAAGCGAAACTTTTCGAGGAGTGACGTTATAGACAGAGAGCGACTTCGCAGGCATGGCGTCAAGCGCAACCGGAGCGGCTGTTTTTGCAAGTGTCGACTTCAAAAAGTCGGTCGTAGCGAGCGGTTTGCCGTCCTGGGCTAGCGCGGGGTGCTGCGCTGCCACTGACAGTGTCGCTGCTACGTTTACGCCAACTAGGAATGCTGAGGATGCTTTCATGGAAACCTGTGAATCTGCCGAGTGGTTATCGGTTTTGTCTGCACTGGGCGGTGCAACGATGCATTTACGCCAACTTCATCGTGCTTTGACTATAGGTTTTAAGCACCCCTCCTGTCACTGGGAAAAGTACGCATGAGACCGGCCGCACATGCCATTCCAGTTGACGTGGGTGGGGAAAATCCCATCATGACAACGTTAAAAAATGGTCACGTTAAAACACAGTTTTCGGCTATTCCCAGACCAGGCGATATCCGACGCCGCGCACAGTCAGGATATGCTTCGGTTGACTCGGATTATCTTCCAGTTTTTCCCGCAGATATCTGATGTGAACATCCACCGTTCGGCTCTCTCCGAGGAAATCAGATCCCCAGACTTGGGAGAAAAGCTGATCGCGAGAAAACACTCGGTTGGGCTGCCGTGCCATGGCCAGCAGCAGTTCGAATTCTTTGAACGTCAGGTCGATTTCCTTGTCAGTCACTCTAACCGTGCGGCTGTCAACATCTATGTGCAATTCACCAAGGCGAATTCCACTGACTTGCCGCTGGGCATCAGGAGTTTCACGCAGGTGCGCTTTGACACGCGCAACTAATTCCCGCAACCTGACAGGTTTTGCAATGTAGTCATTGGCGCCGAGTTCCAGACCGACAACAGTGTCGATCTCGGAAGTCCGCGCGGTAAGCATTAAAATGGGCGTCTTTTTGTCGAGAGCTCGAACTCTTCGACAAAGTTCATAACCATCAATGCCAGGCATCATCAGGTCAAGTATTACCAAATCGGGTCGATCTTTCTCGTACATCTCCATGGCTCGCAAGCCATCGTGAGCAAGGGAAATATTGAAACCCTCTTGGCTCAAGACGTACTGAATGGAATTGGCTATGTCGACCTCGTCGTCAACGATGAGTATCTTTTTCATGTCTCTCTATAAAGCTAAGGCGCAACGATCATAGTATTATCGACAGAGGAAACTAAGAAATTAGGCTCTCCAACCTGGCTTAAAACTTTAATAAGTGTAGTCGAATTCGGTTTTATTTGCAGAATAATTCAAAATTCGATCAAGGTTGTGGTCGAGGTACCTGAAGCATATAGGTCGTGGCGTGAAGTCGAGATATTGGTCGCTGTTATTTTCTGCATTGCTGTCCGTTTCGCTTACAGAAACGGCGATGGCGGCAGGCAAGGTTGCTAAGACAGCGGCGGCACCGCAATCGAATATGGTGCCTTTCTTCAATCCGTATCCGCCGATGATCCACCCCGTGCGTATCGGAATCGTGCGGCAAGAATCGATCGCCAAGTTTGCAATCTGGGCACCGGGAGCGGTCTTCGTTGACGGCAGACCTGTTTTTGCGATTAAACCCAGCATGATTTACGTGATCACTCCAAGCGAAATCAAAGAGCTGGCTACTGGAAAATCTTTTCAAATTCCTCAAGGGAAAAGAACGTACATATCGTCACCTGACTACAGAATTTTCTGTGACAAGTGGTGGCGCGGTTGTCTTGAAGTCGTGAGCATGGGCGGTCGCATCAACGTGATCAACCTCGTCGATCTGGAAGACTATTTGCTGGGCGTAGTACCTGCCGAGATGCCTGCAAGCTGGCACATCGAAGCGCTCAAGGCGCAAGCCGTGGCAGCAAGAAGTTATGCCTGGGCTCACATCGGCAAAGGTTCAAAATGGCTCAAATCACAGGGTTACGATTTGGTGCCGGACGTTCGCGATCAGGCGTACAAGGGTCTGGCCAGAGAGGCTCCATCGACATATCGAGCGGTCGCGGCAACTCGTGGTTTGGTGCTAAAAGATTCCGGAAGAGTTAAACCGGGTTTTTATCGTGCCACCGTGGGCGATGCCATGGAAAACTTGAACATGCGAAAGACGCATGTGCCTAACGGCAAACTCGAAAGCATCACGGGCGTTTCCGACATTCAAAGCGTTGCTGTAAAAAAATGGGACATCAATGGCAATGCTAACAGCGTTCAAGTGATGGGTCAGAAGAAAACGCGCGAGGTATACGGCGTCGCTCTCGCTAAGATGCTGGGACTGGCTACAGCAGGAATTCTCGATGTGCACGAAGAAGGAAACGGTTGGATGTTCACCTACCGTGGTCCGGGCAATGGTGCGCGTGGACTCAGTCAACACGGCGCCAATGAGTTTGCAAACAAGGGTTGGCGTTTCGATCAAATTCTCCAACAATATTACCAAGATCCTGATGGACAGCTCCGCTTAGATTATCTGGACGGTTGGCACGCGACACCGAAGTTCCCACCGCCGCCGAAAAGAAAACCACCTGAAGAAGAAAAAACTGAAACACCGTCTGACGACGAAGAAAAAGAAGAGGAATAAAATAGAGACCATGCCCAGAGACAGAGAACACATCCAAACCAACTTCATGGACCGCCAGGCGGCAGAAAACGCCAAGTCCGGAACTGCAAAAGGTATTTTCGGATTGATTGGTATCGTCATATTGGTTGGTGTCGGATTTGGTGGCTTCCAAGCCTTCCAATTCTTCGGAAATTTCGAGGTTAATTCCTACAAGCGAAATGTCGCCGTCAATCTCAAAGATCCCAAGGTCGAAGGCGGCAAGGCTGTTGTATCGGTCGAGTTTAAGAACCACAACGCCGTGGACATTTCCAATCCAGTCGTCGACTACACAATCCAATCTTCGGACGGGAAACAAATTGCTGCCGGACAAGTAAAAGTAGAAGGTACAATTCCCGCGGCAGACAGTCGCAATTTCGACAACATCACCTTGAGCGAAGTACAAGGACAACCCGCTCGTATGCACAGCGATCTTGTCACGCTCGTAGTCAAACCCAACGAGAAACTTCCTAAAGGATTCTCCGCTCGCTTCGCAGGTGCGTTCGATAACGTTGGTCCACAGCTGATCTCCGCGCTCGAGCCGCTTGCCACGGAAGCACCAAATTTTGATGGCACTTACATCGCCATGGGCGAAGCATACAAAGAAGGCGGCGACTGGCAAAGCGCCCTCGACAAATACAAAAAAGCAGTCGAAGTCGCGCCGGAAAGCGCCAACGCGCACTATCACCTGGGCGTCGCATTAGCACACCAAAGCCAGCTTGCAGAGGGCGTGGCGGAACTCAAAAAAGCTGCCGAACTCAATCCATCAGATCAAGAAATCGCAAAGACTCTGGCATCATTCAACAACGCCGCCCCAGCCCCTGCCGCAGAGCCAGCCGCTGAAACCAAGCACCATCATAAAGCCAAGCACAAAAAACACTAAGGGCGAAACAAAGACTTCAAACGATTGAGAACTGAAGTGTCTTTGAAAAACAGTTCAGTGTTCAGCCCGTTTTCGTCTTCAGATTGAAACATAGCCTCATCAAACGTTTGTCCGAAAAATTTTCTGGCAATTTCAAAGACCAACGTTTCGCCGACGAGATCAACCTCGCATTCTTCGGTCACCCCGTTAACTTCGACTCGAAAAATTCTCACACCGTTTTTGATTTCTGAATTAGCGAACGAGGTCTGTTCTTCAGGCTGGACTTGTCCGAACTCAGAAATCAGGCCCTGCTCGGCACTACCGGCATATTCGCGCACCAGTTGTCCGTTTTCGTAATAGGCGTATCCAAAGTAATTGACGACACTATGCAAAACCAGCATCAAGAGTTTTCCTTCCGGATATAACGAAAGCGCGCTCTTGAAAAAAGTGTGCTCTCGGTTTTCAAAACATTCGTAGATCACGTCTTGATCTGCGAGAAATACAGCGTGCTCATATGCTCCAACTATGTAGGAGCCCGAGTCCGGATAAGGTTCTAGAAAATCCGGTTGTCGCTTAGATGGTTTCGGATAACCCAATCTCTTTATCACATGATCGGCGCGTGCCGGATCGTGTTTCGGCAGAGTTCCGAGATAACCGTAAGGACAATCACCGGCAATAATGCACGCGGATTTAAATCCCATGTTCTGCGTCTCCCAGCTTCATCAGCGCGAATCTACCTTAATTGATGAACGTGCATTCGCCGCTTCCGCGGTCTTTCCTGCTTTCATCAGGCAATTGCAGTAGTTGTTGACGAACGTCTTCGAAAATTTAAAATCATTGCCGAGACGCTCACGACACTCGCGCATCTCTTCTTCGTAGAATGGGATGGCACCGAGATAGTCATTATCGCGTTCGAACACAGTTCTAATATCAACGGTGTCGACACCAGTCATGGTGACACCGATTTTCTTTGATAAGGCAAATGCTTGTGCGTACGTTTGCTTGGCATGGTGACTGTCGCCCCTGCTTGATTGGGCGCGGGCATAGTCCATCAACAGTTGATATCTCTCCTTTTCAGAGTGCCCCTTATGGTTGGCCAACTCAAGAAGTTGCTTGTAATAGTCATCAGACCCGGTAAGGCTAGCTAACTTCCCGACAATTTGGAACCTCAATTTGTCGTCACTGCAATTTTTCAGCGCTCGTTCAAAACACTCCTGAGCCAGCGTCGAGCATTGAAGATTACTGTGCATTTCGGATTGCATAATGTTGCTCTTCTCAAGTTCCACTTGCTCGTAGAGAACATCACCCATAGCAAGGTTACAAGAGCGACGCTCGGCATCCTTCAATGGTGCGGTATCGATACTGCTCATAACAGTTCCAACCGAATTTTTTAATTGCGACCATTTATGTTGAGTGCATTCTTCATCCGCTTTGGTGATCAAACGCATGATTTCAGCACTGGACGTGAGATTTGGCGCAGCGTCCTTAGTAGTCTCGAAACAAACGTTTAGCTTCTCCGTTGGAGATGGCGCGAAAGGTATGAATTCTACTGATTTACCTATCACCGTATTTGGTGCCGAGATACCCACAGACTTCTTCGCTTTGGATAGTGACTGCTTCATGATTGGAAGTTCTGACCGCAGACGCTCATATTCAGGGGCGCCAGATAATTGCCAGAACTGTGAGCGGCTTGAAATAAGCTGTTCTAAAATCGCAATTTTTTGCGCACTCAGGGGCTGCGATTCTGCAAGGTCCCACGCACGTTGAGCATAAAATTGTGACATTCTGCGCCACCGGAGATCGTTGCGCGGAGGCACATCGCCGATGCTTTCTATGGCCTTTGAAGCCGAGAGGTAGGCGCTAGCCAGAAGAATCGGAGACACGCGTCCAGCCCGATATAGACCTAAAGCGGACTCGATGTTCGACATGGTGGCACCGTAATCGCAACTGTCACCGCTCACTTGAGCGCGCTTCATGAGGGTCGGAGCCGCCACAATCGCAGAGACGCCTCTTAGCCGGGTGCGAGCGAGCGTGCCGTCTGCGGATTTAGGACTAGCGACCTGCTTTATCATGGAGGTCAAACCCGACAATATATT
>JBGAHZ010000084.1:0-22428 GCA_044225915.1 Obscuribacteraceae bacterium (SeqCode) | reverse complement strand
TGGGGATTGCTCATAAAAAACTCGAGCAAAGTGAAATCTTTCGGCTGCAATTTCACAGGGACGCCGGCTTTGGTCACAGTGTGCTTGCTGCGGTTCAATTCAACATCACCTGAGATCAAAACATCCGAAGCAATCGCAGGAGGTCTGCGAAGAACCGCTCTCACCCGAGCAGCCAACTCACGTACTCCAAACGGTTTAGTTACGTAATCGTCGACACCGTAATCAAAACCTTTCTCCTTCTCCGCCGCCTCACCTTTGGCGGTGAGCATGATCACGGGAGTTTGCCCACCCCAATCGCGAAACTCTTTCAACACATCGATCCCGGGTTTACCGGGCAAATCCCAATCGAGCACAACCAGATCGAAACCGCCCAGCTTCAACATCTCAAGCGCGGACAATCCATCGTGTGTCGTCTCGACAGCGTAACGTTGCCCGGTCAGCCAATCCGAAACCAACGCGCAGAGTACGAGATCGTCATCAACTACCAGTATCTTAGCCAAGCTATCGATCCCCGCATAAATGACCACATCAGGCGGAACATTTTGCCTGTTATACCCGATTGCCTCAGTGTGTGGCAATGTTCGAATTGATAGGAACTGAATAAGCGCAATCACCGTCAGCGGTTGCGCTCATTCACCCTTCTTCCACGGACAAGCTTTTATTCAGTCACTGAACGTTAGTCATCCCGCCTGAGGTATTTATCAGGATCGTTAGCGGGCAAATTCCGATCATGGATTTCATCGTACGGGTCGCGCCCATGCGGATTGGGACCATGGGTTCCAGGACCATGCGGATCATCAGTGATATCCTTACCTGGATCGTTATCTTCTTTCTTGTTTTCCGCAATCGTATAAATCGGTTGATGGTCGAGATCGGCTATCAAACCAACTGTGCATGATGGTGTGTTGATTGAACTCGACAATATAAATAAGCCAGCCAAAATATTTTGGATCATACGCTTCACCTGTTAACGCCTGCCTATTGAGAATAGAGACAGTTGCCAACAGATTCTTCTTGCTGCTTGCCTGAAAATTTGCGCTCTGCACACCGCACACCAACAGCATCTTCAATCACACAGTCCGGATTTTTTCTTGGATGTTGCTATTACTGGCGACCAGCGTCCATCGAAGAATCAAATCCAGTACTCCGAAATTTAATAGGCGAAACACCATAGCGTTGGCAGAACAATGAACTAAACGAACCAAGACTCTCGAAGCCAACCTCACCGCAAATTTGCGTAACGCTTTTTTCTGAAACCCTGAGCATCAACGATGCTTTCTTCAACCGACAATTCGTCAAAAATTGATGTGGCGTCTCACCGAACATTTGAGTGAAGCAACGCTGAAAATGATATGGTGAGAAACCCACTGTTTCTGCCATGTTCGAAAGGGTCCAGTTCTCATCCAAAGCGGAGGATATGTAATCCTTCGCACGGTGGAGTCGCTGATACATCTGCATCTTTGTCGATGGGCGCTGGTACGGCAAGGCGTCCGCAGCAAATACATCATCACGATGCACATGCAAAATTCGCTGAAGCAGAATTTTCAGCTCTTCCTCTAACAACCACTCCTTAGTCGCTGAATCAGCCATTAGTGAACGAATTCGCATTAGCCTGGGACTGACGATGTTGTCGTTCTCCCGCAGCCGTTCACAAATTTGCAGAGGCAATCTGTTTTTCGAAGAGCAATCGAATTGCAAGACATCACAGGTTCCAATTTGCGTGGACAAAACTTCTTGCGCACGTTCAACACTGAAAAAAATTGACAATGATTCAAACTCAGGCGCCCCCTTGACGGAATGCTCGAAGTTCTGCCCGTCGTTCAAAATAAAGTATGACGACTGGTCGAGGAGCAGCTTCGGACGACATCCAACCGTGAAGGCTTGTGTTCCCCTGAAAACACAATGCACCGACAGTGGTGCCTCATGCATGGAATATTCAGATTGAAAGTTATTTCTTTCCCGACACAGAATCAACGTCGTCGCTGATGGATGCGGCAGTATTGCTTTTATTTCGGCAAAGCCGCTCGAAGGAAATCCCCTCAAAATTGATATTGTTTTGTTTTTTTCGAAATGATTCTGCATAGCTTCTCAGCTTGCCAGTTCGATTCGCACAACAACGATTGGCATTGGGACAGTCTCCCAATGACCGATTTAGCCGGTGCAATCTACAGGCGTGAAGTTTAAATTAAGACCCGCAATAGAGGGCCGCCACCGCAAGTGATTAGTTTTTATGACAAAGAAAACGGGGTATGGTTGGTCGACTACTATCGTAGTTTTGAAACATGACTAATGGATGACTAAACTTCGGGACTTCCGTTAGCCGGTCCGATTGGGACAGTAAAACAGAACTTACTGCCTTTTCCTACTTCACTTTCAACCCAAATTCGCCCTTTGTGTTTTTCGACGAGAGCTTTGCAAATCGCTAAACCAAGCCCGAATCCAGCTCTCTTCAAAGTCGTCGGCTGAGTCAATTGCTTGAATCTCTCGAAAACCAGCGGCTGTTGATGAGTCGGAATTCCCGGTCCTCTGTCGATCACTTCGAATTTCGCTTCGACACCGACCATTCCTGCCAGCACATTGACCTTCGAATTTTCTGGTGAATACTTGACCGCGTTCGAAATCAAATTGATCAAAACTTGAATTATCCGATTTTCATCGACGACGATGGCATCGTTAGTAAATTCAGTTTCGATTGAAACCAGACCTTTATCACCTGGTGGCTGAACCGCATTTACTGCATGTTTAATTAGAGTGCCGATTGACGTAGTTTTGTAGTCGAGTTCTATCGTACCAGTCTCGGCATTTTCGGAGTCGAGCAAATTTTTTACGAGCGAGTTTAAATACTCGATGGAATGCACTCCTTGCGTGACGAGCTCAGAGCCACGATTTGACAGCTTTCCGTAAGTCCCCTCTGCCACCATCTCCAGTGTCACACGCACCGACGTCAACGGTGCCCGGATATCATGGCTGACCATCGCGATCAGGTCGTGCCTTAGCTGTTCCAACTTCTGCCTTTCAGAAATATCTTGCACCGTGATGAAGTACAGGTCTTCACCGAACATCTCAAGAGAGTTTATGTACACTTCGGCAGAGAAAGTATCACCGCTTTTCTTTCGTCCAACCAGGCGCGTTTGTCGCTTGGTTGGTTCGAGACAATTGATTTGCGGCAAAAGAACTGCGATCGGCTGCTTCAAAAGATTCGTATCTGTATACTGAAAATACTCACAAGCAATTTTGTTTATCGCCTTTATACGTTGATCTTTTTCAACCATGATCAATCCGAATGGAAAACTGGCAAGAAATTGCCGCATCCAGAACAACAAGTCTTCTTGCCTCTTCAGCAGGCTTTGCTCAGAATCCTTGAGACGCTGAATTTCCTCGGATTGCTGGCTTGTCAGTTCGCGAAGCTCATCTATGTTCATCGCTTCGTCAGACCCTTCCTGCTCGTTCACTAAGTCCCTATCAGAAAGAGTTTAAATTAGCATTGCACCCGGAACAGTTCAAGATTAAGATGCCTGAAGTTAAAAGTAGAATTTGAAATGGTTCGCGAACAACCGACAATCTGTTCTGTCTGCAAAAAGCGGAGGGCTGCTGAGGCGCCCGGGTCACTGACTTCGTTTTTATTCCAGGAAATGCGCTGCGCTTGCGACACCCTCGGCGCTTCTGAAGAGAGTCATGCCGCGCCAGATTTGGCAAGATGTACGGACTGCGGTCGAATTGCGCTTAACAAAGCCGGCAGCTTTACATCATTCCTCTTCCAGGATCTTGGTTGTCACTGTGCCGAAGGCGGGACAAACCAAACCAGGTCAAAAAACGGGGAATTACTGTCAACTCGCTTCCAACGCACAGATAAAGCCACAAAGGTTACGGCGCTGGGCTCTACACGCACCTGGCGACGCAACGACACGGATGCGATGGTGAAACTTCGAGAGGACGAGGTGATAGGCGGATATCGATTGATCAAAGAGATCGGGCGCGGCGGCATGGGAATTGTTTTCCTTGCAGAATATCTAACCTTGAATCGATTTTGCGCGTTGAAGTTCTTGGCACCGTCTATGGTATCAGACAAAAGTTGGATCATGTTTCAAAACGAAGCAAAAATTGTTGCGGGTTTAAACCATCCAACCATTTGCCAAATCTATGACATGGGAGTCCACGACAGCAAACTCCCTTTTTACGCAATGGAATTTTTGGATGGCGAGAGCCTGGAATCGGTTCTTATCAACCAACGGACACTGACTGTGGGAGCGGCACTCGAAGTTTTTGCCAAAGTGGCGGAAGGTCTATCATATGCTCATCGCCACGGCGTGGTCCACAAGGACATCAAACCAGCAAATATAATGCTCACGCCAACTGCCGACGGGCACGTCGCGGTAAAGATACTCGATTTCGGCATCGCGGAATTGGTGGACAGCAAAAGCGCTGCTCAGCAGATCCAGCCCGGCGAAGTAGTGGGCAGCGCATTTTACATGAGCCCGGAACAACTGCGTGGCACAAAACTCGACCCACGCTCGGACATCTACAGCGTTGGTTGCTCATTGTTCGAAGCGCTGACAGGCGAACCACCGTTCCAATCACAGACCAGAGAAGCGCTGAGTGAGAGGCATTCCAACGAGGAGGCAGCGACTCTTCATCACCGAACCGGCATAGATTTTCCGGACGAATTAGAGCGAATTCTTCAGAAGACTCTGGCAAAATCACCCGAAGACCGCTACCAGAGCGCTGATCAACTGATGGAGGATCTGGAGCAACTGCTCGAAAAGAAACCGGCAGCACCCATAGACTCATCACTGCGCGACACTGACTTTCTAATTGCAGAAAAACCTCCTGTCGCAGCTCATTCCGGCAACTGGGGAGTTGCCGTAGTACTTCTTGCTACAGCAGCTTTTCTTGGAGTCGGATATCTAGCTGTATCCTTTTGGGTTCATTCGTTCTCCAATGACTCCGAAGTTACGACAGTACCGACGCCTAGCAAGACTGAAGAGGCTCCTGCCTCTAAAGACAGTATTTACTCTTCCTCTGTACATACGCCCTTCGCAAATGAGTTATCAAAGGCAGCTCAAAGGTACTCGACGATGGACGCAAGAAGTTACGTGGAGGCGGGCAAGGCTCTCTCCGTCGTGGACGACGCCAAGCCCGGTCTGAAGAATCTACAAATTGGTCTGCAACTCGATCCGACACTCTGGAACGCCCAAGTTTCGGATTGTTTAGTGAAAGATTACGTCGAGTTGGGTCAGTTCGAGAACGCCTTAACTGAGCTAGACAGAGTGTTGAAGACGTTCCCGAACCATTACCGATACCGCAGCAAGGGGCAAGTTTTGTGCCAACTGAATCGAAATAAGGAGGCGATTGCATGCTTCAACAAGGCAACAAAATTGGGACCAGCGGAGTACTGGAACTATTACGACCGAGGGTGTCTATACCTTACGATGAAACAATATGACAAAGCCCTGGCTGATTTCACCAAATTAATCTCGCTACGCCCTGATGAAGCGCAAGGGTATGCGCTGAGATCGAAGTGTTACACGCATCTCGGCAAACCCGATCTGGCGGACCTCGATTTGAAGAAAGCAGAGAAACTCGGACGCGCGCAATTCGATTAACAACACCTCAATTCGCAACAGGTTCATTCAGCAGGCTTGAGCGGATTACTGTCTTCACATGTGCAAGGCTTACGAACAGAGCACGCTAATTGACTCAGCGGTTAAGCGATGTAAAGCCAACGATGGACACAATTCTTATATGAGTTCGATTGCTTTGAAGTGATAAACACAATTTATTCCCGCAATTTCATTCACGCCAAAACAGTTTAAGAAGCCAACGCCACTACAGTTTTTCAGCCGCTCGAACAGTTTCTGACTGATGTGAGTCGCACTACCGCGCCATATTCAATCACTGTTGCGTTCCTCTTCGCACGTTTTGCGAAACCACTCTCCACTTTGCACCATGACCAAACGTTCTCACCCTCCAGCCTCCCGGCAAAAGGAAGCCGGAAATTTTAATCGCCATTACGCCGTCCCGCTGCTGTTTGTCATCTCGGTACTCGGTACATGGCTACTCATCGTCATTCTCGGCTCGCTCGGCGACTGATCGCCATGCAAGTTCGACTCGTTGTTAAGGAGCATCTCTTATGGCGACGACGCCCAATTTGAATCTCATCAAGCTGACCAGCCTGAAGGCCAATCAGCTCACGCTTCTTTTCAAAGACAGCTCCGCCGGCGCAATACCTCTCGGGGATTCGAACGGCAGAGCGATGTTTCTACCCGGCACCGCCATTGGTGCTGCTCTTTCCTGGCTGGGAAACCGACTATGGAAAGGCAAGATTGTCGCTTCGTCCGGACACGAGCTGGTCAACAAGATTCTCGGTGTCAGAATGATTGGAGCCCAGGTTTATCTAGGCGAGAGTTGGTTCGATGGCAACGAATCAATCATCATCGACTATCTAAAGACCTCGCTCGTCGCATTTTTCATCCGTGACGAAATTCGCTGCGTCTCTTCAGGACTGTACTTGGGTAAGGTCTACATCCGGTTGCCGTTCAAGAACAGGTTCTGTGCGCTCTGGTTCGCTCTGGAATTTCCAGGTCCGCGCAGTTGAAATAAATCCGGTGGGGGTGGCGAACGCCACTTCCACCGGTGCCTGCACTTTATGTTTTTTACTTTACGACTCCCGGTACGACAACGGATAGTACAAACAATTTCCATGCGTTAAGTTACAGGCAAAGGACCGCCTGGACGGGTTGGTTTATGACCATCCCGTCCAGGCTATGCGACTGACCGTATAATGCCTTACTTGGCGGCTTCCTGAAGTGATGGACACTTGCGGTTCAAATCGTCCTTGTTGACCGGCAATTTCAGCTTCTCCGGTGCCACCACCCCTAGTGACACGTAGAACTGCAGGCCTTCCTCGACTGTCATCGGGATGTCGATGCAGAGCCGCTCCGGGACCAGACAGATGCCCTGCACGCCCGTGG
Source organism: Obscuribacteraceae bacterium (SeqCode) (assembly GCA_044225915.1). Taxonomy (GTDB): domain Bacteria; phylum Cyanobacteriota; class Vampirovibrionia; order Obscuribacterales; family Obscuribacteraceae; genus JADYXR01. Next base: position 15,457 of record JBGAHZ010000084.1, on the reverse strand, counting down.
GAGGGTTGGGGATGACGACCTTGAGGAAAATTTCTTCCGTGCCGTCGGCGTAGATCATCGTTGTCTTGCCCGAAACGAAGGCCTTCGTGAGGATTTCGGCGTGCGGATACGGGATCAGCACAACGCGCTCGAACGGAGACCCTTTCTCCAGATCGAAGAACGCCGCCATCTTTCGCGTATTGCGGTAGATGAAACCAATGCCCGGCACTTTCATGATCTGATTTTCGAACCAGCGGACAATGCGCTCGCCCCACCGCCAGGAGACGAAGCCACCCAGCACGGTAAGAATCAGCAAAAGCAAAAGGAAGCTCAGGAGCGGGCTTTCACCGTTCGTGAGCGGTCCAATCTGCAAGGAAGTAGGCACAATCAGATCAATGAGAGTGCGCGTAATCGGCCCGACGACTTTGTCGGCGACGCCGAAGACGATGCTCAAAAGCCAGATCGTGAAGATACCAGGCACGCTGAGAATCAGTCCGCGCATGAGGCACTTACGAACCAGCTCTTTGGTCTGTTGCTGAATAGCCATCCAAGACTCCTGTGGTAAGAGGTTGTTGCAATTTGGGCCGGTGTGGCAGCAAGGGTGCCGGTACCGAAAACGAGACGAGCGGGTGACGGCGGACCTTGAATCCGCAGAGCCACGCGCCGAACAAAAGAAGCGGCGCCCAGAATCCGGGCGCCGCTTCGAGAACAATCAGTCAGACTCGCAAGTCCGACTTACGATTTGGGTGTGGTATCGGCGTTGGTGTCGACACGGTCGAACATCTTGTTGAACTTGCCGCCCAGGAAGGCAGCGGCGAGCATCACAAGACCGGCGACGACGAAGCTGATTATGCGCCAGATCGGCTCAGCATCGCTCAAGTCGTAGATCGCCAGCTTGCCGACCAGCAGTGCGAACACGGCAAGCGCCGACAGGAAGAACTGCCGGTCACGCACGAGGAAGGCGCTACCCACCAGCGCGAAACCTTCGAGCGCCAGAGCCACAGCCAGGTGCTGCCAGCTCAAGAGGCTCATGAATGAGACGGTCAGGAGCACCGTGCCACCCAGCGAGTAATAGCTGCTCAGGTCCAGATTGCGCAGGAAATCGGGAGCACCAATTTCGTCGAACACAACCTGATTGAGACTGAAATCCTGCTGCGGCTTCAGGAAACGGTGCGCAGCGTAGATCGCGTAGAGCGTCACCACCGTCGGGACAAGAACAGCCCAGGTCCACGCCCCGAATGTGGAAAGCAGACCAATAGCAGCGATTGCGGTCGCGGCATTGCTAGCTGCACGAACGAGCGGGTCACGCACGGCGAAGCCGGCAGCCAGAAGTACGAGTGCTTCGACGCTGGCCACGAGAGGCAGAACGTTAGCGTCGACCTTCTGGCAGGTGAGGATCAAACCAGCCGCAATTCCGGCCACCGTCATCACAACGTAATACAGACCCCCGCGATTGATCGCGACGAAACTGATGAATCGCCCGGTTCGGTACAACGCCGCAAGCGCGAAGTTGATGCCGAGCACAATGGCGATCTGCGCGATACCAATCTGCGACGCGGTCGCAACCGAGGCCACCAGACCGCTAAACAGGAAGAACTTGGACGCGCCATTGATGGTCGTCAGACCGAAACGTTGCGCGGCAACAGTAAGCGCGAGCGCTTCGACCGCCAGAATGGCGGCTGTCGCGTACGCAGGCGACTGCACGATCGTCAGACCCCAGATCAGGCCCAGCGCGGCGAGCGTGTAACCCACCGACGCGAAGTGAGCAGCGCTCAAACCCCAGTCCGCGACACGTTCGACACGACGGTAACACAGAGCCGTCGCACCCAGCGCCGACGCGGCGAAGCCGCCGACCAGCACATTGTGCGGGATGGTGACGATAAAGTCGAACACCACCTTGCCGTCGAACAGGTCGCCACCGAGGACGAACTTGCCGAGGCTGACCACGGCGAGTACAAGCGCGAAGGCCCGGAAGGAGACGAACTTGTTGCGCAGCCCGACGAAAACAAGCAGCGGCACTTCGAGGAACCAGATGGCGAGAGTCGCGGTCGGATCCAGCTTCATTGCCAGCGCCGCCGAGAACAGCGACAAACCGACAAATGAGCTGACCACCGCGTTTTCCTTCCACGACACGACGCGAGCGGCATATGCCGTCACGAAGTAAGCAGCCGACAACCCGGCAAGGAGAATGTAGACGGAACTCGCGTAGACATTGGAGATCGCATACAACGAGGCCGCGATGAAGGCAGCACCGTTGAGCAAGCTCACCCCGAAGAGGAACTGCGGCTTGACCTCAGCCGGAGCATCGGTAAACAAACCGAAGATGTCACCGCCCTCGGTGGCTTGGTCGCGCTTGGCGAAGAGACGGAAACTGACGACGTTCCACACCAGCCAGAACGTGGCGAGGAACCCAGCCGACAGCCAGAAGCCGGCAGCACCGCCGACCGCCTCGATCTGAGGCTGCGTGAACTGGATATAAGTCAGGTAAGAACCCGCGCATGCCAGACCGTAGACGCCGAGCCAACGCTGGCGAATGACCGCGACGGAAAGTCCTACCATAAGAATTCCGGTCGCCAGCACGGTGAAGCCGCTGACGGGGCTCAGGGAGATGGTCGCGAAGGCCAGCAATGTCGACAGGAGAGCCATCGCTTCGGAGCGCCGGGCGACGGAGTGCACCATCGATGCCCCGGCAATTCCTAAGAGACCCCACATCGTCAGCAGTGGGTCGTCGAGCACCTTAACGGATGCGATGTTCTGGGCAGCGTACATGACGAAATACGCCAGCGCATAGCCACCGCCGGTGATGGCTTGGCCGTACCATCCCCAGTTCTTCTTACGAGAGATAACTTCGCCACCGCCGACGAGCGCGGCAGAGACGCCGAAGCCCGCGAGGATCTTGAAGATGGCGCCGAAGTACTGCCATGAGTACCCGACGGCGAAACAGAGACCGACGACGACTGCAGCGATGCCCACCCGGCTGAGAATCACCGGTGCTGTCCGCGTCAGATAGTCGCCCCACGGCTCGGTTGGAACCGCAGGAGGTGGTGGAACCGTCGGCTTGGGTTCGACGGGTTTGGGCTCGACCGGTGCCGGTTTGTCCGGCGTGGGTGCGGGCTGGATGACCGGAGGAACGGTCGGAACGGGCTCGGGAACGGGCTCGGGAACCGGCTTCGTGTGCACGATACCGGCCTTGAGTTCCAGAGCCGCGATACGGGAATCCCGCTCACCGGCTTGTTCGGTCAAGGTCGCCACTTGCGCCTTGAGCCGATTGACCTCGCCAGCGAGACCGGACTCATCAGGTGTTTGTTGAGACACTGGGTAATCTCCTGATACAGCGCGCTGCTTACCTCTTTTCGAAGCTGGCGCGCCCGTTTAATTACAATTCGAAATTCTCCCGAGACCACTCACAACGCCATGACATGGAGGCGCTGAGTGAAAGAACGGGACTGAAAGGGACTCTTGGTGAGTGCTAGGGCTGAATTTCGAAAGGGAAAAGAGGGACGCTTAAACCTAGTGATCAGCACTCATAGGTTCAAGTCTCTAAAGGCTCCTTAAAGAAGCAAAATCAAAAGAATTTGTTGAATTGCTCCTGAGTATTAGTTCACTAAACCGCAAAGCTAGCCAGTCTCAGCGAATGCAAAGATGAGCAATCCATCAGGTTCTCGCGAAGTTCGCTCTAGCGCAACCTTGCAATATCAAATTGGCGAGCCCTAGTTAACATAGAAAAACACCAGTTCTGAGTCGCGAAAGCGCTTTAGCGCGTTTTGCAAGAGCCCCTACGCCCGACCGCATGAGTTGCGGGTTTTAAACATTTTGAGTTGCGGTTTTTGAATTCTTACGAGTTCCGGCGTTCCGAGCCTCGCAGGCGAATTTTCGCGGCTTTTCGCAATATGCAAACAATGCTCGTTCAACTTTTCACGAATCGAAACTAAAACAGCGCCTGACATGTATTGAGTTCACAGACGTAATTACTCACAGTAAAAACGTCCACACATCACAACTCTTTTTCGACAACGTCCAGTCAACAACGGTTCTCACCATTTCCTTCTCACGCGCAAACGGTTTAACAGCCGTTTGTTAGAACAGGAGTTCAAGATGAATCTCGATGAAATCCTCCGTAAGTTTCCGTCCAACGCGGGTCTGAGCGCGTACGCCGACGAGTGCCGTCGCCTGGCTCTGCAAGGGTGGATCGCCTCCGATGCGCACCCAGATCGCAAACACCAGATCGCCTGCACCCGGGCGGACATCCTCCTTTACGCGTGCGAACTCCGAGTGCTGCTCGGTCAGTACACCGAAGTCGCTTCGGACGCAGTGCGCATCAGTTCGACGGCAGCCATCACGGTCAAGCTCTGCGAACAACAGGTCGCGCTCGAGTTCCGCCTTCTGCAAACCTACCTCGACCTGCTGGACGACGCGGAGGCGCTCCCGGTCGAATGCGGAGAGTCCGCAGCCCGAGCCAATTCCCGGGTTTCTCACCTCAACCGCCTGGTCGAAGAGCAGCGAGCCAATGCATCGATCGCAAAGACCCTCGCGACGGTGCGCAAGATGATCGTCGGCTTGGCACCCGCCGCTGAGTGAACCGGCGGCTTTGATACTCGTCAATATCAGAGCATGACAGGGCACTACGGGTAGTGCCCTGGGAAGATCACCACTGCGGCCGAGGCGGCTGAACAAGTGTGACAATGCGAATGTTCGAAACCTGCGATGAATAGTGCGCCAACGGGCTTCAACTTATTTGGTTTAAAACGCTATATCGCTTGCTTTAGAACTTCTCATTAAGCACACTTCAGATACTTCTTTCACATCACTCACCCAAGGCGGAGACAAAACAGACAAGCGCACGACAAGCCCAAGGCACGCTCGAACGGAACATCTCAGTGTTCCGTCTCGGCACGCATCCGGAACCGAATGTCGGTTCTGGGCAGTTTCATGGACAAACTACGGAAACTCTATGACCAACGCAACTCTGACCGCGGTCGCGGCCGACTACATGCACGAAATCGACGGTACCGAGATTCGTCATCCGAGTCTCGACCGCTGCGGACTGTTCTCGCGCCACACCGGACTCTACGACCGGGGTCCGATTCAGTTCGAGGGCTACCTGCGCACCGGCGAGTACGTTTACTTCAAGGCGCGCGAAACCAAGGTCGAGATGTACGTGCTGCGCAGCCACGATGACCTGCTCGACGCGGACCAGCACCTCGCGCACTACCGCAAGCAGCTCCCGTTCGATACGGGCTGCCTGCCGGCGGTGGTCGCGGCGCAACACGTCATCAACCTGACGCGGCGGTACATCCAGCAGCGCGATGCCGGCAAGCCGACTCGCAAGTTCATCCCGAAGCGTCCGAAGACGACCGACCGCCCCGTCCGCCTGGCGTTCCCGAAGATCCTCTCGGAAGGTCCGGAAGCCACGGTCGTCCTCAACTTCGCGCACCACTTGCAGTGCCGCTGCCGTGTCTGCGTGAAGGAAAACGTCACGCGCCTCCCCGGTCGCCGCAACGGCAGTCGGTAAGCGCGCTCCACGACATTCAACCGTCAACGATTAGAACGGGATACCCGAAACGACCTGGCGAAGACCATCCGGTCAACCGGTAACCTTCGCCAGGTTTCCCAAATCACCGGCGCGGGCTCTTCCGCACCGATGTCCCACCAACCTGGTGCCCGCAAGCACCGGCTGATCGATAGTTCGGAGCAGCGTCTTGCTGCTTCGGGATTGCTTTGCACCGGGCGCGGTTATTCGACCGCGCCCTGTTACATCACTCTTTCCCAAGGGACGAACGCATGAACACCAAACTCGCGCACGCCATCGAAGCCGTCAACCGCGTCCTCAGCCTCGCCACCGATCTCGCCAACCGCAACGACGCGGCGACGCGCAACGTCACGGTCGCCGACGACAACACCGCCTTCTTCCGCGCGGTTACCGACGCCGAGGCGCAGGTGCAGACGGCGATGGACGAAGTCGAGGGCCGAACGCTCACGAAGCTCGACTACGCACTCACCGCCCTCGGCAACGCCCGCAACGCGTGGATCGTAAACATCGAGAGCAACCGCCGCAACGCGCTGGACTACGCGCGCGAAGCCGCCCGGCAGATGCCGGCCGCGCGCTCGGTGGAAAACGACTGACGATGAGTGGAGCGACGCTGGGCGTCGTTCCAATGCCGGCTGCAGGGCGACGCCACGCGTCGCTCCTCGGCTGTTCATCGGTCTTTGCAGTGAAGGAAACCGCGACTGCGCACTAGCAGTCGCACGGAAGCCCAGCACGGAAGTGTTGGTGTAAGCGTCGTCGCAAGACGGCGATGTTCGGTTCCGCGCGGGCTCATGTGAGCCAGGCGCACTAATAATCACCATCTCGAAGGGTTTCAGCATGACTCCGAACCAAAACAACGTTGGCTGTATCGACAAGCTCACCTACGGACAAGGCAACGCGCACCAGTTGCAGTTCTGGCTGCACCTCAAAGCACACGGCTACGAATGGGAAGTGCGCAATGCCTACGTCCCCGGCGGCAATTTCGTGCGGTCCTGCCAACTCGACTGCGGTTCCAACCCGGACTATGACAAAGCCCGCAGCGCCGGTCAGGAAAAGTTCGACCGCCTGAAAACGGAAGAACTCGCGAAAGTACCGGCAACTGCCGCGGTTTCGGCAAGCGCTCCCGCGGTTTCGTAGCAGAACCGATTCACGGCAGCAACGTTCCAGCTGGGTGAACCATTGAGACCGTTCTTCCCGTCTTCTCTTGAGAGTGCCAAAGAATACCCCGGTAGGCATCGCAGCGGCACTCTTCCGTGACGACAGGGATTGACGGAAGAACACTCGAGCACAGAACAGTAACGGCCGGGCAACCGCCGTTACTGTTCGTTTTCTTCCCTCCGAATCTCCTATATTACCTAGTATATTTCACGACTCCTATATGGTCAGTGGTGGAAGTGTTAAACCCACTCTCGAGCCCGCAATATCCAAACCCGTCGGTGAGACGAACTTTGCCCTGTCCAGCCTCTGACCGCCCCCACACTTCTCGTGATCGATTCAACGGCGTGGCGTAACAAGGAGTCCACTGAACCAAAGTCGAGAAGACCAGTAAAAGCCCGCTCAGCCGTTTATTTTCACGTACCTCCCGCTTCGGTTGAACACTGGCATTCGTCCAGACTAGTGTTCAACCACAATCAATTTTCAATCAGAAGAGAAACACACCACTCATCCGCCCAATCTGCTTTTCATCGCACGCTCCAGCCGAGAGCAGGACAAGACCGGAAAGCGGAAAGTCAATCTTCTATTGAAATTGAAGGAAGCGGTTACGTTAACCGCCTCATCAACACGAGCAAGAGCTCGTGCGCAATTCCTGCGCACGCAAATCTAGAAAAAGGTTCACGCACATGACTCAACAAAAAAACCAAACTCAAGTCGCAACTCAAGCCGGCGCCCAGACCATAACCGTCAACGTCGGAAAGCCCGGCAACATCAAAAAGCTGGTACTGGATGGTGCAGCCTGGTCGGTCAAGGATGTCCTGGCGTATAGCGGCATGGACGCTTCCGGTTATGACATTCGCGTCAACGGTCAACCCGGTGACCTCAACTCGACGGTAACCGACGGACAAACGGTGCTGCTCCTCGTTCCAATCGCCGGCAACTAAAGCTTGGAATGCAATACGCCCGCGTCCAACTTCAAAGCAATAACTGTAAGCCGGTCTGGCGAACGAAGAGAACGTTTAGCTGGACCGGCTTTGCAATCTAAAGGGCAATTTTATGGCAATCAGTATTTTTTTGATTTCAGCATTCTTGATCGCAGCAATACTCTTCATGTGTCACCGGAATGGACTACTGAGGATTGTTTCGGCCTACCTGCTCGAGCAAGACATCTACACCAACAACATCATCATTCGCGGTCTGAGCGAGTCGGAAAAACGCATGCTTGGAGAAGCAGCCATCACCTTTTCAGAGCTAAACGCAAGTGATGATGATGACCGAGTCGCCGTTTCAATCATTGGACTGACTCGAATGAAGAGCCGCCTGAAAGCTGAAGTCCTGGAAATGTTCACTCCCAACGACTGCAATGGCAACAAAGAAGCCATTGTTGTTTTCCCAGATGCTGAGTATCACAGCTTTGAGTTCGCTGAAAGGTTCAATAGAGACATAAGAGACTTTTTTAGAAAGCGAGCGCAAAAGAAGATCTCTCAGCACATTGCAAACATTCTCAAAATGGATGTTAGTGTGGCGTTCCACGACAGAACCGCGGGCGGTGGCAGTCGCAAATACGCCATGTCGAGTTCAGGTCTCAATGTGTACTTCAACTGCCGAACACCTCCATGTAGTGACGAATTTTTTCGGTCACCCTCGAGCGCTCATACTCCGGCATACTCGTTCAGCGATCTTCACGAGCAGACCGATCGGCTTTTCAACGTGCCGCTGCCACCTCACAGAATAGCGTTGTTACATTCGCAAGGTCTGGGAGTTCCGCTCATCGATCCGGACTCGAAGATCGTGGTGGCAGAATTGCTAGGCAACCATCTTTACGTCTTTGTCGACGTGGTCAATCGAGACAGAGCGACATGCTGGGCCCTTCTGACTCGGATATTGAAGGCGGCCGCTCAAGAGCTCCGATTAGACGAAAATCTCGAAAAGGCGATTCGGCGGACAAAGCGAGACAATCAGATTGCCGACGAGAAGTGCGAAACCTTTGCCGTGAGCTGCCAGGGTTTACCGGCGCACACGAGCGTGATCTATTCTAACCTGGCTAAGCATCTGCTGATTCCGCTCGTTCAATCCGACATATGCGTAATCGAATCTCATGGACGCCCCGCCCGGATCCACAACGATAATCACTTTCGAATATTCGTACACGCCACTGCCGGTAGTACTGTAAAGACACCTGGACCCATAACCTTGTGGGGTCATCATCTGCTGAAGAAGGAAACCGCTTACGCACCTTCGCCTGTAGGCATACCTCTTTCCGACGACGAGGGCAAAGTCTTTGGCGAGATTGTAGGACGCAATCTCTACATTCACTCCCACTTCGTCTTCGCCGGCTGTCGTGAAGAGATAGAGCTGGTCTGCAAACTCTTCCTTACCGTTAGGCAAGCAATCGCGTCCGGTGCGACAACCGCCAATAGAGAAGAAACGCTGCAGCAAATTTCAGACCACTTCACAAAAGAGTGCCTACACCAGATTATGTCGGCCAAAGCAATCGAAGCGAATCGAACTGAGCTGACAAACGCAAGACGAAACGTAAAATCGCTGTTGAAACGGACAGCAGAGAAAGAACTGGTCGTTCAGCGAGGTGATTCGCAGATTGGCGATGAATTTGATGAAATTTGCAAATTTGCCAGCGTCAAATCAGTCCGCATCGAGCAGAGCAAACTTATCGCCAGAACGAAGACTCTGTATTGCGTTGATCCGCGCACGCGCATCACGCACGAAATCGGTGAGTTCGACATCGAAATCGACGTTCAAAAGAACACTATTCGATGGTTCAACAAAACTAGAAAGGTGCATGGTGGCAATCCGAACATGAACGCGCCCCACGTCAATGCAGATGGATTGGCTTGCTTCGGAAACACCAAGGATTTGTTTCCCAAGCTGATTGCCAGCAGAGAAATCACCAGCGCGCTACAGCTGGCCATCGCTTTCATTGAATCGGTCAACGTCAATGACAATTGGGGCTCGCACATCGGAAACTGGCCAGTCGCTCAACCAGGGTCAACCACTTAATGAGGTGAAGACTATGAAAAGCTACATTTTGCCGTTACTCGGTCGAAGCGACAGAGAGCTGCTACGAAAATACGGAATTCGTTATCACGACTGGGTTGAAGGAATAATGCTGGAGCAGACGCAGCTGGAGGTTGCACTCCAGGTTTTAAACCTTACCACTGTCAAAGAAGATGCCACCGAATATGAGGGCGTCGTACGGTTAACCGTCAAGAAATTGACAAGCGATACCAGGGTGACTGACGCGCTGCAGACAACTCGCAATAGCTATATCCAAATTTGCTCAAATCGCGAGGCCCATGCACGCAGCGCGGCACTTGCAGAGCTTGCCGTTCTAAAACATCAATTGACTGACGCCCAGGATGCCTTCGCGCTGCAATCGCGAAACGACTTTATTCGCTCTCTGAAATCCGACGAGGATCTGCGCTCAAAATTCGCAGAACAGTTCGAAAGGCTGCTGGCCTTAGATAAAGTCGAGTCTGTGCGCGTCAGTCGGGGAAATATCTTCGCCTATACAAACACACTCTGCGCAGTTTGTCCCGAGACCGGTGCGTCTCATCAACTCGGTCGATTCTTGATACAACTGAACACCAGCGGTACCGCCGGTGGTGTGCGCTGGTTCAACTTGGCCGGCACTGTTTCCGTATCCTCGAATCTAGAATCGCTGCATGCGCCTCGCGTCAATCCCGACGGTAGCGCTTTTGCCAATGAAACCAGCGAGACACTGCTGGAGCTGATCGCCATGTTCGAGTTTGCCACGGCGCTGGAACTCGCGATCCAATTTGTCGAAACGGCTTGCACCGACGAACGCCGCGCGTTTATCAAACAGTGGCCTGAAATCTAACTACACCGGAAAGAAATATGTTCGCAAAAATCATGAATGCCTTGTGGCAACTATTGGACGTGATGTTCCCAGAACCGACACTTTCGGATAAGCCGTCGCCATCCGTCAAGCCCCCGATAATGACTGAACACCATCCGAATAAACCCGACACGCTCCCCAGCACAATCGCGCCTAAACTGGGTCAAAAACATGAGTTGAAGCTCGAGGTCAAGCACGTCCCTCCGCCGGAGATTCCGTTTCAACCGCACTTCGCTCGCCCTAGACCGGAAGTCATCTTCACTCCCGCAGTACCGACTGTCTACCTGACACCAGAGGCTTACAAACGGATGTGTCTTTATGTCGAACTTGCGCCCCTGGAAGTGGGCTGGCTCGGCACAGTCAGCAAGCTCGAAAGCGGCGATTTTCTCATAGAAGAAGTCTTTCTGGTCGAGCAACAGGTCATGGCCGCCGAGACCGAGCTCTCCGTTGCCGGTATCGAAAAACTGGTTCTTGAACTTGTCGGAAGCGGTGATGCCGGTTTCGACAAGGCCAACAAGCTCCACTTCTGGGGACATTCGCATGTGCGAATGCCAACCAATCCATCATTCACCGACGAAAACACCATGCGAAGATTCTCGGCTGAAGGACACGAGTTCTACGTCCGAGGTATTTTCAACAAATTCGGACAAGCCAACTTCGATGTCTATTACTGCCAGGCCGGTTATCGATTGCTGGACGTTCCATGGGCTGTCATCGATCCGGTGAGCAAAGATACCGTACTCAAACATCAACATTCGCCATGGAAACTGAGCGACGGAATTTTGGCACCCCGGTGGCAACCGGTGAAAGTTGAGCCCTTGCTCGTCATCGAGCAGTCACTGCGCGATGGAGTCAAAAGCGAGTACGAATTAAAAGTCAAAGAGAAGCACAGGACATTCGGTCTAATGGACTGGTTCCTGAGAACCAAATCTGAAGAAACAAACACGAAAGGCGATAAAGTAAATGAACAGAGTTGATATCACCCGGCACATCGACGTTTTCTCGAGAGATGCGTTCGGGGGACTGCGAATCGACGTCGTTGGTGCGGGAGCGACGGGTTCGCGCGTTGTCCTCAGTCTGGCAAAATTGGGTCTGGACAATATCCATGTCTGGGATTTCGACAAAGTCGAGGCCCACAACATAGCCAATCAAGCCTACGATCAATCGCACATCGGTCAGTTTAAAGTTGATGCCGTCGCCGAACTAGTCAAACGCGCCACGGGCCTGAACATCCACAAGCATAATGAACGGGTGAATGGAAGCCAAATCCTGGGTGACATAGTTTTTCTTCTGACCGATACGATGTCATCGCGAAAAGAGATCTGGCAGAAAGGCATAAGATTCAAGCTGCGCACCAAATTGATGATCGAGACCCGTATGGGATCGGACAATGGTCGTTGCTACAGTATCAATCCAACAAAGAAGCTTCAGGTAGACGCATGGGAAGCCACTCTGTGCGACGATGCAAAAGTAGAAGTCTCAGCATGCGGCACTTCGATCAGCGTTGGTCCTACTGCGGAATTCCTCTCCGGCTTGGCGGTCTGGCAATTGATTCGCTGGCAGCAAATTGAAGAGGGGAAGCAAGACACTCTCGATCACGAAATCATCTTCGGTTTGCGGTCGCCATATTTCATGAACCGGACATTCGAATGACGCTTATGGCAAAGCCGGGCTGTAATAGCCTGGTCGAGTAATCACCTCGGTGATGATGCCAAACAATTTCCAAGAACACAGTCAAAGTGCAGCGCACCATATGTGGTGCGCTGCCCATCAGGAGAAAGTAAATGTCCTTCTCGAAATCTCTAACTGCAGTTATCGAGCTAGCGACGCTGAAAGCCACTGCTATCGGTTTGACAACGACATCGGAATGCGCGCTGCTTACAGCCATAGCAGCCCAACAAGAATGCGCCGCGGCCATCCTGCTTAGTGAAGCAGGCCTGACCGAAGACTTGTTAACGCGAACTGCCATAAATTTGTTCTCGTCAAATGAACACACTCAACGCCCACTGAGACCGGAGCTGAGCACCGAAGCAACTGCAGCACTCGACACGGCCGCAAAACTCGCGGAACAAGCCAAACATCCATGCGTCACTCCGACCCACCTCTTGCATTGCTTACTGGAAGTCGCAGCTGCAAAAAAACTTTTAAAAGCAGCGTTAATATCACGCGCGCGCAGAGAAACAGTCGTTGTGTCTCGCGTGGGTCAGGCAGAACGACAAGATTCAATCGACGACCGCCTTAAAGAACTCTCCTTGCGAACCGAGCGAATTCTCGCAGGCAACGACACGATTAAAGACCGCGAGCTACACCCATCGATTCTCGACCAGCTCACCGTCGATTTGACAGAACTAGCAAAGAAGGGTTTACTCCCGCCTATCATCGGACGAAAGAAGGAAATCCGACGGGTAATTCAGATTCTGGGAAGAAAAAACAAAAATAATCCGGTCTTAATCGGCGAGCCGGGAGTGGGCAAGACTGCCATCGCCGAGGGACTGGCGATCGAAATAGTGGCCGGACGAGTGTCCAAGCGTCTATCAGGCAAACGAGCCCTAAGACTCGACCTCACGTCGTTAGTCTCGGGAACCAGCTTTCGCGGACAATTCGAAGAACGAATCAAAGAACTGATCGACGAGCTGACAGGGCGCAAAGACTGCATAGTCTTCATCGACGAGTTGCACACCTTGATCGGAGCAGGCGCTGCCCAGGGCAGCATGGATGCCTCCAATGCGCTCAAACCCGCGTTAGCGCGAGGTGACGTCACCGTAATCGGTGCAACTACACTTGACGAATATCGCCGCCACATCGAGAAGGACGGCGCTCTCACCAGGCGCTTCCAATCTGTCATGGTTGTACCTTCAACCGTGGATGAGACAATCGAGATTCTCAAAGGACTCAGAAAGGGATTGGAAGATCACCATGAGATCAAGATATCGGATCAGTCCATAGAATTGGCTGCACAAATGTCGGACCTCTACATCAGCGGACGCGTGCTCCCCGATAAGGCCATAGATTTGCTCGACGAAGCGGCCAGTGCATTGTCAATGTCCGCTCCTGGTACCGAGTTGACCACCGATCACATTCAAGCGCAAATCAGCGAGATGACCGGCATCAAACTCGACCGCTTGAGCGAAAGCGAATCAATTCGGCTGGCGGCGATGGAAAGCGAGCTGCACAAACGAGTAATTGGACAAAAGCAGGCCGTCTCGGCGGTATCACGCGCAGTGCGCAGAGCGCGGTCGGGATTGAAGGACGAGAAGCGACCGATCGGCAGCTTCCTCTTCCTTGGTCCGACCGGCGTTGGAAAGACCGAGCTCTCTAAGGCGTTGGCCGAGTTTATGTTCGGCGACGAAGGTAATATCGTCCGGCTCGACATGAGCGAATTCATGGAAAAACACAGTGTTTCGCGCATGATTGGAGCGCCTCCGGGATATGTCGGCTATGAGGATGCCGCCAAATTGACAGAAGGCGTGAGACGTCGACCTTACAGCGTAGTTCTTCTCGACGAAATAGAAAAAGCGCACCCGGACGTATTGAACGTCCTGCTGCAGGTGATGGACGACGGTCACCTGACTGATGGGCACGGGCGGTGCGTGGATTTCAAAAACACGATTATCATTATGACGTCAAACCTTGGCGCGGAAGTGATTTCGAATTCGCTGAGTTCAAATTCCGGCGAACAAGACTTGGAAGCAGAAACGATGCGGATAGTCGCCAACTACTTCCGTCCCGAATTTATCAATCGACTGGACGAAACAGTATGCTTCAGCCCACTATCCCGCGAACAAATCCGCTCGGTTCTGGAGATTCAGCTAGGGCGGCTGCAACGAAAACTGTTGAGCAGCAAACGAATAAGTATCGACCTGGACGACGATGCTCTCAAGCTGTTGAGCGATGAAGGCTATGTCGCAAAGTTCGGAGCCCGGCAGATGAAACGAGTAATACAGCGACGCCTCGAAGATCCGCTTTCCGAGATGGTTATATCGGGCGCCATCGTGAGTGGTTGTGAGGTGAAGGTGAAAGTAGATGACAATGCTCTCGTGTTCGTATAGGTAAAAGCATTGGTTGCAGGACGCAGGAGCGATGCCTTTCGTCGCTCCTGCAGCCGCGCCACCGGCGACGTCATTGAAAATTGAAATTAGAATGAGGCAAGACTTTCTGTATTTTCGGGGTAGTCTTTTTATATACTATAGTTTGTATAAATTAAGGAGAAACAGCGGGTTATGCATGTGCGGAACCAGATATTTTTGCGACTTCATCCTCGGTTGAAGTTCTAAACAGAAACGTCCGGCATTGAATGTTTCGAACAAACGTTTGGCATGCAGGACTAACGAACCCGGCTGCATGGGCGCCATGAACATGCCCATGCAGCTGACAAAAACGTTTCAACTAGCAGCAAGGAGAGACTGCGGGTTGTTGGTCGAAACAGAACGAAACCGGTTCTTCCGTCCTCGAGAAATCAGTCCG
This sequence comes from Obscuribacteraceae bacterium (SeqCode), assembly GCA_044225915.1. Taxonomy (GTDB): domain Bacteria; phylum Cyanobacteriota; class Vampirovibrionia; order Obscuribacterales; family Obscuribacteraceae; genus JADYXR01. Next base: position 455 of record JBGAHZ010000084.1, on the reverse strand, counting down.
ACGGTTTATCCGTCTTGCATTTCCGGGCGGCGCGAGCCTCCTTGAATCGCTGAACTCGAGCTTTGCCGAAATCATAGATCCGCCGCCCGATCGACTTGAGCAGTTTGGCTACCAAGCTGATAACCAGGCTGTTGAATCCTCGCAGCGCGTAGCCGAAGCCAATTAGGACGACACCACATCCGGTGGCAATCCAGAAAGACCACCCGGTCAGGAAAAACCAGGCTAATGGCAGAACAAGCACTCCAAGGAGAATTGCAACGGTTCCAATTTTGCTCAAGGCACGGTGGGGACCAAACCGCTCGACGACTGCCCCAGCAGCAGCCTGAGCCGCTTTGCTGGTGGCTGCGTCAGTGACTTGCTGAGTGGTAGGAATAAATCGGCGCCAATTCATTGGCACATTCCTTTTGGGTTGGAGGTTTTAAACGAGTGCCGAACAATCGAACACCCGCGGCGAA
>JBGAHZ010000083.1:0-22872 GCA_044225915.1 Obscuribacteraceae bacterium (SeqCode) | reverse complement strand
GAATCGCATCGACGGCTCACTCACGCCCCCACCAGGCTATAACGCCGCCCAAAGAAATTCCAGATACAAATAATCGCATAGCTCCTATCGGAACTATTGTTTCGTCAATCATATTGAAACGGTTGGATGCATGTCCATCTCTATCTGGTGGTCGATTCCCGTTCAGCCCCGCGAGAACTATGACTCTCAGCCTCTTTCGGGACGGTCTGCGTAAACATAATCTTAGGTCCATGTCGTCGCACGAACGCGGGAAAGTCATTCATTCCGAAATTCGGACAGCCCCCAGCATGCAAAATACTGAGTGTTTTGATCTCAGCTAAACGCAGAAAACCATCGCGTGTGATGCGCGGGTTTCCGCTTATCATAAGGATTGAAAGGCTTGGCATTTTTGTAATTGGAACGAGATCGTCATCAGTAAGATTTAGTTTTGAAACATCCAGGTTATAGACGTTCGCCAATGAAGCCAATTTCGGTAGATTCTTTTTCTCCACACCGGAGGCGCTAAGACTTAAGAACAGCGGATTCTTAATTCGTTGAAGAGCCTCGAGCGTAGTCCCCTTGATCTTCTTGCATTTGGACAGGCTGATACACGTAAGCTCTTTCATGGTCCCCAGTACCCTTACTCCAAAGTCAGTAACGCCAGTCCCCGACAGGGTAAGGCGTGCGAGCCTGGGACTTTTCGTGAGTCGCAACAGACCTTTGTCCGTTATCGCAGTGCCGTCCGCGTAAATCTCTTTTAGCGTTGGTATTCTGCTGAGAATTTCGAGAGTCTTGTCACCAACCCTGGTATTAATCAATTTGATACCAATCAGTGGAATAAATCCGATGTTCTCCAAATCTGCGTCCGTGATGTCGGAGTCGGACATATCAATGTAATCAGCATGAGAACCGTTTATAGCCATCGAATTCCACTGTTCGTTGGACAGCTTCAGCAGTTTCTTCCTGCCATCTTTTCCGGTCGCATCGATCCACTCGATCTTCTTTGGTTTAGGTTTTTCCTTTTCCAATTCCGCAGAGTATCCATAAACCTGAGCAAGTTTATCCTGTTCCTTTTTTGTTGGAATAATGGAGTTTGGAACTATCGAACTGTCTATTGTTTTCTCATCCGGATGCACGTATGTTTTGCACGCAAGCCAGACACCAGTTATTGCAACACAGGTACAAACAGCAAATAATATCTTCGCTGTTTTCGGCGCAGACATGTTTTTCATTCTCTCTTGAAGGAGAGCTGCAGCTGGAGTATAGCGACCACTAGCTTCGCTATGTTGCGTGAAAGACGGTAAGCGACTGTCCCGAAGACTCTGTAATTCCTTTTTCAAATCCGAAACACTCTGATATCGATCAGATGGATCTTTTGCGAGGCATTTTGCAATTATTCGTTCAATCGCATCTGGATAACTTCGATCCGCAGCTCTGTCTGCAAGCCGCGGAGCGGGCGCCCTGACGTGCATCATCAAAAGCTGCGGAACAGTCGTTGCGGAAAACGGACGCTCGCCAGTGAGGCACTCAAACATCAAACAACCAAAGCTATAAATATCGGAACGTTCGTCAACGTTTTTACCGGCTGCTTGTTCCGGGCTCATGTACGGCGGGCTACCCAGCCCAATTCCGGTTTTGGTCAGATGCTGGTCTTCGGTCAAAAGTTTCGCAAGTCCGAAGTCAGTAATCACAACTTTGGTATCATTTTTGGTGCTGCGTTCAATGAACACATTCGAAGGTTTCACATTGCGATGCAGAATATTTTTGTGATGTGCGTGTATAAGTCCATCACAGATTTGTGAAAAAACAGAAAGCGCTTCATCAAACGGTAGAACAGTTTCACGAGCAAGAATGTCCGACAGACTAGTCCCGCTTAGTAAATCAAGAACGATGAAGAGCGAGTCATCATCAGAATGTCCGCAGTCCAGGATTCTAAGAATGTTGGGATGCTGCATCTTCCCAAGCGCCTTCGCTTCTTTGTGAAATCGAATGATCTCCGCATCAGACAAGTTCCACGCGAGAACTTTTACAGCTACGTCCTTTTCCATCTTTCGATCTAAACATCGATAAACAATTCCCATGCCACCTCGACCGATTTCTTCAATCGGCTCGTATTGTTGGTGACTGAATGAGATGTTATCGAGGGACAAGCGATGCTCACTTGCTTGAAACGTGAATTGCTATCCCGAATGCAGGGCTTTAAAGATCCCGACCGAAGATTCAATTTTACCAGCACGACTGACTATTTCACTGGCAGCCCTCAGTCGCTTTCTTCTTTTGCGAAGACTGTGAATTTACACATTGGCTTGCCAAGAGAAACCAGTCACACTGTATACACTTACTACTTCCAAAAATATCTCAGTTTTTATGGGCGATCTCCGGCAACCTGAAGCTACAAAGAATCAAGAAAATACCAGCAGCGGCGTCGAACGTGCGAGCAACATTTTGTTCGATCAACTGCTCCAGGGTGATTTCAATGTGAGACGCAACGCGCCTGCCATGCTGGCAGAAGCATGTCAGCTAAACGCGCTTACGCTTACTGATGATAAGAATGAAACCGAACTATCACTGCGCACGAATGCCTATACGCTCGGCACCCATATGGAACTAAGAAACCCTGGCTACAGCGCCGCTTTTAACTTCATGGCGGCCGAGGGCTGGAACAATCCGTTTCGACGTCCTACATATAGTCTCGAAGCGCAGACAACCGATCGACGCACTCTGCTTAACCTCAACAGCAAAGACGGCGCGGCGCCTGACGTACTGTTCAAACACAACAGCGACAATCTGAATGTCAATTATGTGCGAAATATGGAATGCAATCAGCTCACGATCAACGCAGATGGTGGACGAGGATTGCCGCTCCAAGCCAACTTCTTCCATGATTTTCGCAGCAGCGCCACCACATTTGGTTTACGGAGCGAAAGACCAGATCGCGCAACACAATTCTCATTGAGCGCGAAGGACGGCGTGACACCTACGTTTCAATTCGCTCATATGCAAGATGGCTTATCAATAAACTACCTACGTAATCCGCAGAGTCATCAGCTTCGCATCAGTGCCGAGTCCGGCGTGCGGGTTCCTATCGGTATCGAAATGGGACACAACTTCAGAATCAACTCATCGTCACTCGGAATTCGCGGTCAGTTATCACCTCAAACGCACTTTGGAGTGGGCGCGTCGATCGGACCGGCAAATTATTACGATGCCAGTTTCTACGTAAATATCGGCGGGAAATAGGCTAGCTATTTCTAACCATTGCGGTTTGCATTGCACCATTGGTAGAGCCGCAATCACTACACGCTAGAAATTACTCGAAAAATATCCTGCGAGTTTTTTCGCATACGCGAAGCAAAGTCCTAACGCACAAAGAAAACTGCCCACAACAGCGCCTATCGTTATAGACAGAAGAGTTGAAGCTTTTTGTTTCTCTTCACTATCCTCCTCGATTCGTCGAGCAGGCTCCGTCAATTCCCTCAGCTTGTCTTGAGTGAGATTCTCCTGATAATGACTGGATCCAAAGGAATGATTGTCGCGAATTTGCGCAACGTCAACAGTATTGTCGTTCAAAAGGTCGCGTAATCCGGTGAGCTTCTTTATCTGAGTCTGTGTGGTTTCTTCGATCTTATCAATCATGGCGAGCTGAGAGGTTTGACCTTTAAACAATTCTCTCAGCTCATTAATTTCATCAGGAATCTTTGCGACGGAGGCGTCGAATCTGTCGGACAAATGCGCATGCTTCGTAACGCTGTAACCGAGGCTACAAGCTTGGATTTCTGAAGACAAATCAGAAACCGCGTTTGCATGCTCGATGATCGCGATGTCACGAACAAGAGATCGAATCTCATTTTCTGCTCGATGCACTCTATCGGTTAAAAACACAACAAGCCCCGACATAATGAAGAGCGGCAGAAACACTGGCATTACGCCCTGAAAGAAAATTTTTCGCGTAATCGAAACGCCCTTTTTCAGTTCAATAGCTTTTGCCATGTGCTTGGAGAACGCTGCAAGAATTACCAGCGCAACCAGATACGCCAACAGAATACTGCCCACATACTTTATTCGTCTGTGAGAATGACCTTTCTCTCGGTCTTCCGATATCACGCCTTTGCCGATAGCCTGAGCAGTTTCATGAAGATTTTTAGAGTGTGTATTGATGGATGCATACAATTCCTTCACCCGAGCCTGCTTCACTTCATCTGCAACACTCTTGTTTTTAACCGATTCCAACGCACTCTTGATCGTTTTGGAACCTTCTTCAGCATATTGTTCTACCTGATCCTTCAGCTTTTTCTGATGAGGAGAAAACACAGGCAGTTGTTTGAACGATTCGAGTTCAATCGGAATGGACTCCGCGTATTTTTCAAATTGCACTTCGTATCCGGCATTGTTAGTGATGCTGTGAACAGTTAGAGAAACACCACAATGATTGAATAGTTTCGATAGCTTATTCGTGTGCGACATCAGTGTCTTGTCAGCTAATCGATACCGAATCTCAGCTTCTTCCTCGGTTAACAATTTCTGTACGGAAGCCACCGAAAGCAGTAGCAGTAAAAACGGCACGAACACCGGAATCAACGCTTTCAGAAAAATACTTCGGACAGACATGCTCAAAAACACCTCGAGTTAGCATCGTATAGTTTAACCCACCATAAAGATGAAGATCGAGACGGTGTACTTGCAATACGACTTTTATCGCAAACGAAAAGGGTCTGGCTAGTTGCCAGACCCTTAACTTAGGCATTAAAACTGCGAAGTTTAGTCTTCGCCGCCTCTGTTTCTGCGACCACGTCCGCGACCTCTACCTTGACCATCCTGATCCTGGTTGTTGGTATTACCAGTGGAAGGCGTCGTTGGAGTCGTTGGAGTGGTGCTGGTCGGAGGAACGATTCCGGTGTTTTGATTTCGATCGTTGCGACCGTTGTTGTCATTGTTCCGATTTCCGCCCCAACCGCCACGATTATCGTTGTTATTGTTCGGAGGTGTAGTGGTTGCTGGTGGTGTCGTCACTGGTGGCGTGGTGGTTGCCGGTGGTGTCGTCACCGTACCACCGTTTTGATTGCGATCGTCACGATCGCGACGGCCCCAACCGCCTTGTCGGTCGTTGTTGTTGTTAGTCGGAGGAGTTACGACTGGTGGATTCGATACGGTCGAATTGTTTCGGTCGTCGCGATTGTCCCAACGGTTGTCTTTGCGATCAGCTCTGGCGTCACGATTATCCTGGCGCCAGTTAGCGTTACGATCGCTATCTCTCATGTTGCTCGTCAAACTATTGTTGAGCGCTTGCAGCTTTTGCATGACCGAATCTCGTTCGGTACGAGTATAACCGCGACTGCGATACTGTGCTTGCAATCTATCGATTTCATCGTACTGCCTGTTCAAATCAGCAACTTCTTGAGCTGTAAGGTGACCGTTGCGTTGACCACGAATCAGAAGTTCTTTTACTCTCTTCTGTTCGTCGTTAACTTCGGTGTTGAAGGCTTCGCTTTGTGCTGAGCGATGCCCGTATCCATAAGTATCTCCGTTGTTTACGTTGCCATTGTTATTATTGCCAACATTGTTTTTCCACCAGGATTGATTCCAGGTGTTCTTGTTGGGATCCCACTGACGATAATGCGAACGATCATCATCTCTCAGTTGCGCCGTGATATCGCGATCCAATTGCGTAAGCGACGTCATCAATGAATTGCGTTCCGTGTGATTAAACCCACCGATTCTATACTGTTGTTGTGTTCGATCGATTTGGGCATAGGCGCTCATCAGTCGATTAACTTCAGCAGGATTGAGTGCACCGGAGGAACGACCGCGCTCGATTCGACTGCGCAAATCGTTTTGATAAGAATCGATTTCTTGATTAAAATCGGAAGTGTCAGGATTCACGCTGACGTTGTTACCCCAATTGTTAGTCCAACCTGGTTTCCACCAGTTCTGCGACCAACTCTTGTTACCGGCGTTCCAATATTTGTATCGTGATTGGTCCTGATCGTTCATCTGAGAGGTTATGTCACGGTCTAACTGAGTGAGCATAGTCATGAGCGAGTTGCGCTCCCAGTTGCTGATCCCAGCCATTCGATATTGGCGTTGGGCAGCATCGATGTTGTTATAGGCTGCTGTCAGTCGATTGACTTCAGAACCGGTTAATTGACCGCTCGATCGACCGCGATCGATCCGGGATTTTAAACTGCGTTGGTATGAATCGATTTCATCGTTGAACGTAGCACCGCCATTGATACCGGTCCACCAATTCTGACGCCACGATCTTTTGTTAGGGTCCCAATTTTGGTAGTGGGATAGATCGTAGTCCTTCAGGTTTTCCGTGAGTTGACGATCGAGCGTGGTCAATGACGCCATCATGGCGTTACGCTCATTAGGTCCCATATTTTTGTTGGTGTACTGACGACGAATCATTTCGATTTTGGTCCATAGACCATTCAAGTTGTTGTAGTCAGAACTGTTGAGTTGACCTGTCTGCCTGCCGTTCTGAATACGCATATTCAGATCCTGAGAATACGACCAGATGTCTGCGTCTTGCGCGCTTTGCGCCGCAACGACGGTAACCGACATTGGGATTGTCAAAGCTAATGCAATCATTAGTTTCGAAACTTTTTTCCACATAAACCCTCTCCTTGTGTGCCGCATGAATTTAATTGACGTATGCCACGACGATGTTAGGTGCGAATTAAGGCACGTTAGAGGCATCGTAGCTCATTCTGATGAATGCAATGCTCTCGACAACTTGACGCTAGGGTTTTCTGTTAGTTCCGGAAAAACTGATACCATCCCGAAATGCCGGGCTGGTGCCACGTTTCCACTCATTACATATTCGAGACCTTCCTCCTGATATCTCCTAAAATGATTCGACTTGAGACTCTAATCGCGCAACCACATGGCAGCCGCCCGCCCGCAGCGGTCACGATCGCGTGCGCCTGACTTCGCGCTGTATAAGGATTGGGTTGTAGATTAGTCAATCAACAAATTAAGTTGCAAGAGTGGGCACCGCATACAGTGCCCTCAAATTACTTTGATGCTAACTTTGCACGTTTGGAGCGTAGTCATTAGGCTGCATGGAAAAAGTCCAAGCTACCGCTTGTCGAGCCGTTCTCACGGAAGGTGGGACTCTCAAAAAATATTTCTTGTACGTACCGTCCGGTTCCATCGTCGAATTAGTCACGCAGAGCATCACTATCGCTTCATCATTAGGAATTTCTTTGCGGTATAGTTGCCCGAATTCGTCTTCATCAACAAGCTCCGCACCAGTTTCCATCAGATAACGCGAGTGTCCGTAAAGTTCAATCATCAAGCGTCGAAGCTCGACATTTGAAGCTTTGTCGATTTCGGCAATGGTCAGTTGCTCTCGACTTTCAACTAACGCCCTCGGAACATGCATGCCGTGCATTGCAAAATTCTGGTAGTCGTCGGCGAATGTGATTGCAGGACCGGAATCGTTGCCTGGTCGAAAGTGTTCGTCAACGAATACGCTACGCGGGTACTCCATAACCAGGCAAATGTTTTCAAAAAATGCATACATCGGTGCCGCTCGGTAGAGGGCCAACCATGTCTCCAACTCATGGCGCACAGAATCTGAGAAGAGATAACCAGCACGCAGATGTTCCGCCACAAAACCGGGAGCGAGCAGTAGATCCGTATCCCAGAATGCAGTTGAGTGAAAGCGAAGTACTCCACCAGGTCTTTGCAAATCAGCCAGAGGTTGCATTTGCGTTCCTTCCAGTAAGCGCCGCTCGATCTCTTGCATAATTGCCGACATGTCTCGAGTCGGCGCGACTGGCGCGACTGGCACATCCTCCCCGACTGTCGCCGCATTGGTCAGAGAAAAATCGTATAGCATACCTAATTGTCTTAGCATGGCACCCGTCTCACTTCGAAATCCCCATTTGAAATAGGTGATGAGATCCGCACTCAGGTTCTCTTCCATCTCACTCCAGGATTGATCCCGAAGTTTGGCAAAACGGTCTTTCCAAGGTAGCCTACCAACAGGTCTATATCTAAAATTTTCGGTTTTCGACGCTAGCTCTTTAGTTGATTCAAGCAGATTGTTCTTGAACTCTTCACTCTGCTCTCGAGCCAAACTCGATACGGCATGGTCAACGTCAATTACCGGCTTTTTATCCCAGGTCAACAGCATTACATGCAGATACATCATCGCCGGACTTTTGCAAACAACAATCGAGGGCTTTGCAGAATCGAACTGCGAATAATAGGATGCAACAGCGTCTTCAATGTCAGAAATTGGCTTCAGATTGCGATTCTCAATCACACTCCGCCATCCGGCTAGATAAGTCTCAAGCGACTTCCGATCTTCTGGAGGAAGCGCATCCTTCCCCTTGTGCAGGCGTCGGTAGACCTCCGCTTCCACTTCCTCCGGCACAATATTATTGACTTGCATCGGACCAGCACAGATCTCTCGCCAGGGCGCACCAGCGATTGCCTGCCGCACAATTACCTCAAACACCTGATTCCTTATGGCTGTTCCGAAAGTCATCTGATTTTCCTCGCGCAAAGTGTCATCCCATTTGAACAGCGACTCCAGTAGGTCTAACCAGTCGATTGGCTATCGTTTTTCCACAAACGGGCAACTTCCGCCATCGACGCAAACGAAGCATTCAATTCATCAATACAGGTACATTTAAAAATTACCTCGGCTAGATCTATAACCGCGCCTTCTGTTTCTCCCACCATATCTGGTGCATGGAGTTGACTGATCGGTTCGGGATCTCTGGCGACCAGAGCGAAATACAGCGTTGCTCCAAAACCATACACATCGTTTTTCCGATTCACGAAACCACGAAACTGCTCAGGCGAAACATAAGATGCCTTGCCGACAAAATCGCCGGCTTCTCTGGATTCACCCTGTCGAGCCACGCTAAAATCGATGAGTTTGACGCAACCATCGTCCAGCAGGATAACGTTATCCGGACTGACATCACGATGGATAACGGGCGGCTCCATTTCATGCAGCGTGCCTAAAACATCGGCTAACTGCTTCGCAATAGAGGAAACAATCGAATACTCCATGGCACCACTCTCATCGACGATTTCGCGCAGAGAGCGACCTTTGAAGTATTCCATCATAATGTACGCTCTTCCCTGTTCTGCGAAAACACCGAATATTTTTGCCGCATTACGGTGAGATATTTTTTCGAGAACGCTGCTTTCTGACTCGAACTCTTCCAGTCCGAGCATCGCACTCGTCGAGCTTATGGTGGAAACGATATACTCCTTCAAGACGATTTTCTCGCCATCGTCACGCTCTGCTAGAAATAGATTGGCTTGCCCTCCCGTTGCTAGCTTGCGGACGATGGTTAGCTGATTGTCATTCAAACGATCACCTGGTGACAGATCTGTGGTACGTTTCGGTTCATCATTCGAATGAAGCACGTTTAGCCAAATATCTGTATAAGACAGATCTCTGCTCTTCTCAACTTCCGTTCCTATAAGCTCTTCGACAGCGACCTTTGTCATGACCGCGTCGGGTGCGTGTCGAGTAATCATTGCTGCCAGGTTCTGCCTCGACTGATCTGACAACGATGAAACCGAGACAGATAGAAGCGCTCGAAATTTGTTGGAGTCCACACCAATGAAGTTGAGATTTCTGTATGACCCCAGGGCTTTGTATGACGACTCTAAAGTGATAGTTTCGAATTCATTTTTAAACTCTGTTTTCAACTGTTGTCCGGATTCACCAAACGTAATAGCCCGAATACGATCCCAGGAGACGGGCTCCACGGGCTGTCTGGCTACACGAAGTATCAAATATGTAAGTAGATTATTGGCTCTCCAGCAGATTCCACGCTCGGTAATTTCCAAAGTCGCAGCTAGAAAATCCAGGTGCGCAGAAATGACGTTGAAACCGGCTAGCATCAGGAGTAGTGGCACGCAACAGCCTAGCCCCGCCAGGTAAAGCAGACGAAAGACCGTTTGTCCGCCGACGGACAGCCCAAGCAGTGTAGAGATATCCAAAACTGTCCATAAATGCGCCACGCACCAGGCAGGGATTCCAGAACCCACGAACAAAACCGCACAAACAAAAAACGTGAGGCCACTACTGGTGGTATCGCGCAATGCGTCCTCGGAGATTGCCGATTGCTTTAATACAAGTTGGTTACTGCTAGAAACTGGCAATCTCAAAGTTTTTCAGCCTCATACTGATTGAGTTTAATCGTCATGGACCCAGAGGAAAGACCATCAAACATTTTTTCGAGTAAAGTGCATTCTTCTCGCAAACTGGAGATGCGCTGCTTAACGTGAGCAACAGAATCAGGCCGCGAGTTCTCGTCAAAGCTGGTCATATCTTCGATCAACTCGCTCAAACGCACATCGATATCAGGGCGATGATCGATTGGACGACATTGAGTTAGAGCGATCGGATCTTTACCGGTCAGCAGGTAATAGAGAGTCGCACCAAGCGAATAGATATCGCTTCGCACGCTGGCTTTTCCACGGAGTTGCTCGGGAGCCATGTAGGATCGCTTGCCAATCATGGTACCAGTGGCGGTTTCAATACATTGTTTGGAAGCCGCGAAGTCGATGAGTTTCACATCACCATCAGGGGTTACTACCAAGTTATCGGGAGAGATGTCCCTATGTATAACGATCGGATCTTGCTTGTGCAAATAGTCAAGGATGTCGCATATTCGTTCTGCGATCTCGATTACCGTGTTGGTCGAAAGCCGGCTGCACAAGCTGGTTTTCTTGCGCAAGTCAGTCCCTACAATGTATTCCAGAAGGAGATAACTTCTGCCACTCTCAACAAAATGATCGATCACTTTAGCGATGCCTTTATGATTTAGCATCCCAAGAATTTTGCATTCCTTTTCGAGTGTCGCCCAGGCTCGTTTTCCAGCCTCGGTTTCATCAGACAGAAGCGACTCTCTCACGACCACTAGTTCGCCGTTGCATCGAGCTAAATAGGTTGCTGACCAACCTTGTCCTGAGAGTTGGCGAAGAATTTCAAGTCGTCCATCTCTCAACGTCGCGCCCTGTTCCAGTGGCGAGAACACTGTCGAACGCCGTTTCTTTGAAAGCTCGTCATCCCAGAAAATGGTGTAACCGGTAGCACTGTCACTCCTTGATTCCGACATCAATCGTTTCAATTGATCATTGAACTGGCAGACAGGCGCGAGTTCAGCCAATGCCTGAATCAAAATCTCCCGATTCTTCGCATTCAAATGTTCCATTCGCACCGTTACAGAACGTTTGTTCGAAAACTCCAAATTCAAAATTTTGTCTGTCAACGTCTCGCTTCGATCCGATGTCGAGTCGACAAGACTGGCCTTAATCAGATCAGTCCACCGATACTGAGTGGTTTGAAAAAAGAAGTAGAACGACCTTTTGACCACGAGCAATCGAGTTGGAGTGAGTGTCAAACGCCGGTCGCTAATACTGTCGATGCCCAACGCAAGCGTCGAAAGCGTAAATGGAAACGCACCGATCACACTGCAAAGCGCCGCAGCAAAAATCCGAAATCTTGTGAGATCGGGAGGTGGGACTAGATTCTCTATTCCAGGAATCGGGAGAAGCGAATTGATCTCACGGTTATGACTGGTCGCCATGCTGATAGCCGACGAATAAGCGCTGACATAATCGCTCCAGGATTGCGGCGTTTTTATGTGCGCATCGTGAAGACAGGCTATAAGCCAATTAGTCATACCGGGTTCGAACAAAGGAAAAAATACGCGGCTCACTGTGGCGAAATATCCGGAGAAGAATCCAAAAATCAGCGCGCACGAAATAGCAAACAAAAACACGGTGCTGATCATCGTGCGCACCCAAGACTTCGGCGTAAGCAGCAGATCTATTCGAGCTTCGAATAAACGTATCTTCCACTTATGGATCTCGTGATGAAGCACACCCGCGTCACTGACTCGCCTCCGACCAGTACCGTACAATCCGGAGTGATAAGCGATCGCAAGTCCTAGCAATACCAGGGCCGTGATGGGGAAATACAAAACTCCCAACATGTACGCGGCGCCCTTCAGCCATAGATGAAGGCCATGGAGTGCTTCTGCCGGAACGTGAAGATACTTCGACAATTCTACGAGTGGTGGTAGAACTACAGTTTGAAAAAAAGTGCGTACCGGGCTCGTAACGGGCTGAAGAAGCCAGCTCACAAAGCAATTGAGTTCTTTCTTGTGGATAAGGGAGAGAATACCCAGATACAAAATCGGAAGCATCCACAGATACAGAGCCAATTCGATCTGGAGGATGAGTTTACGTTCCGGCGTTAGCGTTTGGAACGCAAGCTGATTTTTGAAGATGCTCATTAATTAACAACTCCGACATAGCGAGAGCAGCGTTTCAGCAACAGCTCGCGAACGCAAACGGGAGATTGTAGGTACTAGGACGGCATTTCAACACGTTATATCTGAAATCCGGTTAGGGCTATAGGGATTCCCCTGAGTTTTGATTTTCAGCCGAACGGGTTTCCAAAACGGTTGTCAAAACCGCATTATAGTTTCATGTTCCCCTACATGAAAAACGCCAAACCAGCGAGCTTTTCACCGGTTCTCACAACTTAAAATTTCAAATCGATTCTAGTGAGTATCGCTGGCAGTCCCGACAGCCTGACTGACGAAGTACTTCTGAGCCAGTTTGTTGAACGAGGCAACTTGTTCCTGCTCCCACTGCGAATCTCGTTCGAGTTCAACCGCCATGAGCGCTGCCACTTTTGGTGCCATCTCGATCGACGCTTGAGCGTTTAAAAACAAAGCCCGTACCCGACGCGAAAGAAAGTCATCGACAGTTCTCGCCATCTCCTCGCGTGCGGCAAATACTACCTCGGCACCTATATATGGCAGTGCCGGATGAAGAGCCTCAGCCAGTTCCTTATTTTCGTGGGCAATTTCTTGAATTTTGAGAGCGTCTGATCCATAGATCGACAGTTCACCTAAAACGTCACGATTCTCATGATAGCCATGAATGCGCAAGTTTTTCGTTATACAGTCTTTCTCGGTGAGCCTGGCAAGTGTAACTGCATGATCGACGCAATCTTCAGCCATATGACGATAGGTTGTCCACTTGCCACCACAGATGGTGAGTAGTCCAGAGTTATCTATGTGAATGACGTGATCTCGCGACAATGCAGATGTAGTGCCCGCCCCACCCTTAACCAGCGGTCTGATGCCGACAAATACGCTGAGAACATCTTCGCGCTTAGGCGGCGTGCTCAGATACTCGCCGGCAGTTTCTAATATAAACTCGATTTCTTGTTCGAAAGGTACCGGATCTAAAGACGCGCTTTCAATCGGCGTATCCGTTGTACCCACTACCACATGATCATGCCATGGGATTGCAAACATCACCCGCCCATCACTAGTATGGGGAACCATAATAGCGGTGTCGCCGGGCATAATTGACCGGTCGAAGACGAGATGTATGCCCTGGCTTGGAGAAATCATCGGTTCGACGGACGGTTCCGCCAGGCGTCGAACACTGTCGGTGAATGCTCCGGTTGCGTTGATCACGACTTTAGCTTCCAGCTTCAACTCTTTGCCGCTCTCGATATCCAAAGCTGTTGCGCCATTGACATACCCTTCCGCATCCTTCGAGAGCGAAACCACCCGGGCGTAGTTGAGCAGTGTGGCACCATATTCGGCGGCAGTGGAGGCTAGATTGATCAACAATCGCGAATCATCGAATTGACCGTCGTAGTAAACAACTCCCCCTCGAAGTCCATCAGTTCTCAAAGTTGGAATCTTCTCGAGTATCTCGTTTCGATTCAAAAGACGCGACTGACCGAATCCGAATTTGCCTGCCAGCATGTCGTAGACTTTCAGCCCCATTCCGTAGAATGGCGCTTCCCACCAGTCATAGTTAGGTACACAAAAGGCCAGATCATGCACCAGATGTGGTGCATTTTGTCGGAGCAGACCGCGTTCTTTCAAAGCTTCCATGACGAGCGAAATGTTGCCCTGTTCGAGATAGCGAACTCCACCATGAACGAGCTTCGTGCTCCGACTGGACGTTCCTTTCCCAAAATCGCTCTGTTCCAAAAGGAGAACTTCATAACCACGTGAGGCAGCATCGACAGCGATACCAACGCCAGTTGCGCCGCCGCCGACAATAATCATGTCCCACGGCTTCGTGCGATTGGCAACCTTTTCGATCATGTGTGTTCTGTTCATCTAAAACCTACCCTGACGTCGAGAAACACATAGTAATTGATTCGTTTAAAAACCCAGCAACATTAACGCCAGCACATTAACCTTGTTCAAGCTCTTTAAAAGCCTGCCAGTCATAAGAAGTGTGTATCAAATCATCTAAATGGCGAAACGCTGCCCTAGCAGGCGATACGAGGTTTGATGAAGAGATTTTGCACATTAAAGTGAGAAAACAGACATTCCCATCAGTACCCACGGGACGATTAATGTGCGACAATCCAGCCGTTATTTGTCTTTATTTTGGTAACTGTACATGAATAATAAATTGTTTGTTGGTAATCTCCCATTTAAACTCAATGAGTCGGATCTTGAAGAGCTGTTCGGGGAGCATGGAACTGTAGTTTCCTGCTCGATTCCAACAGACCGTGATACAGGAAGAAAGCGCGGTTTCGCGTTCATCGAAATGTCCACCCAAGCCGAAGCAGAAGCTGCAATCAAAGGTTTGAACGGCAAGGAAGTTGAAGGACGTGCACTCGCCGTCAGCATCTCCCAGCCTAAAGCCAAAGGCGGCGGCGGCGGCGGAAAACGCTACTAAACAGTAGCCCGCTTACATAGTTTGCAAATGCATGCGTCCACCAGGTCGCATGCATTTTGTTGTCAGGGGTTATTTGGTTCAGAAATCAACAGTCTTAAAAGTGTTGGATCTGCGCCTCTGCGAAATCGGAGTCAAATAGAATTCACCCTGTTCACAACCGACTCGGAGCCCTGCATTGTGTTTAGCGACCAAAAACGCACTCTAAATGTAGCCCTCTCAATAGCCTTTTCAATCGCATCTTTCTTCACTCCAGCAGGACTCTGCGCCACTGCAGACACCGGTACACTACCTCCGCAGTCCGAAAAGGAGAGGAAGGCAGCCGGTCCGGATATAGAATCTGCGAGCATTTGTTCTCAACCGGCGTCGGATAAGAGCTATGACTACTCGATCAAGCCCGGCAACCACAAAAGAAAGCTCAAAATGCCAGGCGGCAAGCGTAGTTATGTGGTTCACGTCCCAAAATCCTATGCGGCAAGAAAGAAACCGGTCCCCGTGGTCTTCGTCCTGCACGGAGGTTTGGGCAACGCCTGGTCGGCGGAATGGGACAGCCAGATGTCCACCCGGGCTGAAAAGGATAATTTTCTGGCGGTCTATCCGCAGGGCACCGGTAGAACCAACGAACATTTCCTGACCTGGAACGCCGGCGACTGCTGCGGAATCGCCATGCGCCACAAAGTCGACGACATCACCTTTCTGCGAGCATTGATCTACAAGCTCTCAAACGACTTCAATGTAGACCGCTCCAGGATTTATGTAGCAGGCATCTCCAACGGCGGAATGATGGCTTACCGCGCCGCGCTGGAGATGTCAGACATGATTGCAGCCATAGCCCCTGTAGAGGGCTGCATGATGTCAAAACCCCAATTGACCAGTGACCGTCCAGTCAGTGTAATCGCCTTCCACGGCACCGCCGACAAGACGGTTCCATATAACGGCGGCGATGGCGGAATTCCCGGATACAAGCTGGTTGCCACCAAAGTCGATGACAACATCAAATATTGGGTAGAACGAAACGGATGCTCGCCTGAGCCCAGCCGCGAGGTCAGCAAATCTCTGACGAAAGAATTCTACAAAGACGGCAAGGACGGAACGGCTGTTTGCCTCTACACCGTCAAAGACGGACTCCATTCGTGGCCAGGCGGTCGCAGTACAACTTTGTGGATCAACCTGCCGGCAACTTGCGTCTCAGCCACGGATGCCATGTGCGAATTTTTCTGGGAACACCCTAAACTTGCCAACGATGATTGTATGATCAGTCTTTCGAAAAACGCATGCAGTCAAACGAATGGAACTCCATCAGCACGGAACACTAAGTGACGCGATTAACAGTGACGACCACACAACAGATGTGGTGCCGCTGTCCGAACGTCGTGGTCCAATCCTGCTAGGCTTGCTGTGGATCACGATGGTGACTGGCTTTCCTTCAGTGCTGGCAGGTTTCGCGTGGTTTCATTACGGGCTTACTTTGACGCAAGTTTTGCTGTGCTCATCGATCAGCCTTGTGATTCTCATGGCCTACTGCATTCCGGCTTGTCATCTTGGAGCAGTGAGCGGACAGACGTATGCACTTATGACAAGAGCACTATTCGGAAGACTAGGATCCGTTTTTGTTTCACTAAACGTTTCATGGATCTCGCTTGCCTGGTACGGTCTGGCTGCGGTACTCCTGGCGAACGGTTTGAAAGGCGTCTTCGATATCCCGATTGATACCATGTGGCTTTCGGTGTTGCTTGCATTCATTATGTCGGTCAACAATCTCTTTGGATTTTCAGGTGTTGCGAATTTCGCGGGATATCTAGCCGCACCGGTTTTGATATTGTGGATTGGTCTGACGTTTTTCAAAGCGGCATGCGGCACTCCGGCAGCCGCCTTCAGCGCACCGGAGACAGTCGCCTTCGGTCCAGCATTGACGGTCGTTTCCGCTCTCATTATTGGCAACAGCGCTTGGGGAAATGAAGCCGATTACTGGAGATATGCAATTCCTAAACTGAGTTTTACCGTGGTTCCACTGGTAGTATCAGTTGCGATCGGACAGATTATTTTTCCAGTGACCGGTTGGATGCTGGCAAGAGAAACCGGTATTACTGATTTCGAGGCAGCAAGTGGCTTAATGACGCGTTACGCATTCGGCGGTTTAGGATTCGCCACTGCGATTGCAGCACTCGTTTTGGTCGTCACTTACTGGGGATTGAACGACGCCAATCTCTACGCTTCTATTAACGGCATAGCCAACTTGAAAAAATATTCGCGGAAGAAACTAACTGTTGTTCTTACGTGCATCGGCGCTCTGGCAGCCGCATTTCTTAGCAAGAATCCCAAAGCTTTAGAAACAGTGTGCAGCGTTTCCTCAACAATTTTGCCGTGCGCCAGCATAATCGGTCTGACGGAATGGGCATTCGCCGTCAAAGAAAAACGAGAACCTTTCTTCACACGCGTTCCAACATTCGCAGAACTACCGGCGGTGCGCTGGTCAGCACTCATTGCATTTGCTGCAGGCAGTATGGTCGGAATTTGTACCGCAGGATTGATCGAAGGATTGGAGTCCTTCCAAGTCGGCGTTTCCTCACTCCAGGCGTGGATAACAGCATTGATCGTTTACACAATTCTTCGACCGATGGATCCGCTAGCCGAAGTTAAAAGCAAACAAGAAGTCATCTCCACTCCAGCCCAAGACCCCACTGTAGGGGCGCCTCGCGAGGCGCCCGTGCCGCTAAAAAATCCACCGCAAGAATTGTACCTGCACGACTAAAAACATCACCTCGAGAATAGTCACGCCCGCCAATTTCTTCTCTGGTTGCGCACTCTGATCACCCTTGATGTACTTGTTCAAAAATTGCACGCAATAGTGATTTATCAGTTCCACTTGCGCGCGATCTTTATTAACATTAGACCATGCGAGATGACCAGCCTTGTCGAACTCGACATAGTAAGCAGGAGCTTTTGTCTTATCAAACGCGCCTCCAGCTTTTTTGACAAAGGGAGTCACACCCAAGTCCCGAGTTCCACCCTGATACATAACAGGAACGCCGATAGCATCAAGATGTCCGCTAAGAACATAAGGCTGACAATAAGGAGATAACGCAATCACAGCCCTGCAATCCATTCTGCGCCAGCTAGGCCATGCACCAGCCAAACCAAGCGCAGTGTAACCGCCAAGAGAGTGTCCAACGTACGCAATCTTTTTCCAGTCTATTTTTTGCCCCCATTTAGAATCCGCACGCAGAGCCATAAGCAGGTTAGCGACATCCATTTTTCGATCTGAATAAACATTATCGTTCCAATCTTGTGGTTTCTTAAAACTGACCTCGGGACCGAATGCGCTGCCACCACCCATAGCGTCACGATGATTTGGTGCCATCACTAAATAGCCTGCTGCCGAAAGCGCTTTCATCAGCGAGATACTCTGATCGTTGCGACCGTGAAATCCATGAGAAAAAACAACCAGTGGGTAACTTGGCTGTTCGATTTTCGGACACCAAATTGCCACCTGTATACCACCAATTTTTTCTTTGACGATATCGCCCTTATCTTGCCTTGACTGCGAAATTCTCTCGGACAAACGTTGCCTGAACGCTCCGCGTGCAGAGGCATTCGTGACCGCCATCAGAAGAACAAAACTCGATAACAGCAGAGCTGAAAGACCGAGGCACACAGCGCTTCTACGTGGCTGTAACGCAGATTTAATGACGGACACGCGTAGTTTCCCCGCTGACTCGAATTGGTTTCATAACTATATTACTAGTACACCCCTCACAGCCAATAGTTGCGCCTACAAAAACATGGCAGTTACAACAAACCCCGAGTCAATTCAGGAATCAAAATATTGCGCAGACCAGACGGCGGTAGATGCCAGAGCGGCGCTCTCCCAACAGGCGGTCGGCTGTTTTGAATTGGCATCTGCTGGAGATGAGAAAGCCAATTCCGATAGCAAGCAAAACACGCCTGGCGACAATAAAACTGATGTGCCGCAACAAAACCAAACTGACAAGACCGAAGACAAGCCCAAAGTCCGTGGGCGTCTCGACGATGATGACTTCGACATCGCCTTGCCATTGTCAAACTTCAGGAAGATCACTGACGAAGTTTCGCGTAGTGGCAGACCGCTAGTCGATAAGGGCGGACTCGACCAACTACTGGAGAAGCTTCATCCCGGTGTGGACAAAGACACTCAGCGAAAAAATACCGCGATCATCGAACTGCGCGACGAAGATCAGCAGATGGATAAACCGGAGATTACTGCGCTCAACAAGAGCGAAGTTCTCGGTGAAGAGAACATGTGCAAGACTTCAACACCGCCTGTTGAATATCACCGGTTCAAAATGATCTCGAAGAATTTTCAGAGTCCGGAAAAAATAGATCAAGTGGTGACGACAATTGAACAAGCAGTGAATGCTGGCAAAAAAGTCTCGCTGCACTGCTTCCATGGCTCCGATCGATCTGGTTTAATTTCTGCGGCATATCTGTTGTCCGCAGATCAAACATTGAAAAACGATTTGAAAACTGATCCGGAAAAAGCATACAAAACAGTTCGCGAAAAAATGATAGAAGATGGATGCGATCCTGCTAGTTACACAGCACTGTTTCAGAGCTTGAAACAATATGTGGATTGGAAGCACGAACAACTGAACGGCAAAACGGGAACCGACGGCAAAAATCCAGTTTCCGTTACTGACGCACCATTGGACGCCACCGGACAAACGCGAGTCGATTCAGTGGCAAAGAAGATGTTTGACGACAAGCGCTTCGCAACAGATCCAATCAACGTGTACAAAGAACAGCTCACGGAAGTTTCCAAAGATTACGATCCGGCGACCAACAGCGCATTCTACAAAGCGCTGAAACAGAAATACATCGACGGTCCACCACCGGAGCAAAAACCGCAAAAGACCGGCGCGATAATGTGGCTACCAAACCTCAATTTGGTCGCATAACAGCGGTCGTCGAATCGATCAATGTTCTATACTCGATGACGATCCCTCGTCGTTATGGAACGTCAAAATCGCATATAACTGTTGGGGCTTTGTAAGCGCCCATCCCGCCGCGTTTAAATGATCAGTTCGAAAGAGCCTGCTGCATATACTGATCCAGCCGATCTGCACTGACCCCACCGCTGAAATCGGCAACGGACTTACCATCCTTGTCGAATATGCATGTGCGTGGAATCGAGCTGACTCCGCACATCGCTGCGAGTTCTTGACTCTTCGGGTCATCTACGTTGAGGCGTTGAAAATCAATTTTGTCTGAATACTTTGCCTGCGCAGCCTCGACCACCGGTCCGTAAGCCCGACATGGTCCACACCAGTCAGCGTAAAATTCGAGAACGCGCGGACGGTTTGACGCTTTGATGGTCGCGGAAAGAGGCTTCATGACCTCCGCTCGCTGGTGCTGATTGATGGCGTTAAACCAGACGAAGGTGGCAATCAACATTCCGATCAGACCGACAATAGCGAGGTTACTTGCAATGTTTAAATTCGGGTCGGAAATTTTCACAACATTCGTGGCATCGTACTTGGTACCACAAAACCGGCAAGAGCTAAAACTCGTAACGTCCTTGCCTCTGCAGCTCGGACAGATTTTTGGAATCGCGTCGTCGGAAGACATTTTTGAACCTCAAGCCCTGCATCAGAAAGATGAAAGGACAGCAGCGAAATGGAATGGTGATGCTCGCGAGCTATGGTCATATGAACGTTAGCGGAGTTAGTAATGGCTGAATGCCGCGAGTGTAACCATTTTACCCGGTTGACAAGAACTTCGCTCAGCAGCTTATGTTGTCTTAAAGATTATGCCCAAACAATGCCTCGAGCCTTCAAAGATGCTTGAGACCAAAGCTTTGACAACGTTTTAGAATCCCGAGAATCAATCTGGTATAGTAAACCGACCAATTTCTTTCAATCTAATGATTGGAGGAGCTCAGGACATCATGGAAACACTTACTTTTAATCACGGTCGACTTACCTTTTGCTTGCAGACCTACGAGATGGTGCCAAACCTTCCCGACCTCGTGGAGCCGCGCGTTCAGGTGCATTTTCTCAACGAAGGCGGTTTAGCAAAAACCGGCTTTATCGGTTTCGAGCACCTGAACGACCAAATCGGAGACAACTATCTCTGGTTGCATCTGACCGGCACGCTCGATGACGATTTCTGGAAAGCACTCGGAGCCTACGCACAAATCTCAGACGAAAACATCAAACATCTGAAAAACCCGCACAGCCGATCATTCATCGAAGATGCAAACGAGGGTATTTTTTGGACGGTTTTAAAACCATTTGTCACCAACCAGTTCGACGGTCTTGAGACAGTCAACTTCTTTCTAGGCAAGAAAATCATCGTGACCAGACAGTTCAGCCACGATGATGTTTTCACGACCGTCGTGCATAGACTTTTCGCACAAGAAGAGCACATTGCCGGTTTTACCTGCGATCGAATCGCATCTGATTTGCTGGAGCAAATTATTCGAAGTTATCACGATGTGCTTGCCGCGGGTGGTGCAAAAATTGAAAAGCTTCAGACGCGAATCATCAAGCATCCTGGAAAAATGGAACTGGAGTTGATCAACAGAGCCCAGCAGTTGGTGTGGATATTCCTCAAGAGCGTCTGGCCGATCGCCACGGTCACTCAGGTTTTAGCGCGCTCGAAAAACCCTCATATTTCTGCCGAAGGGAAGTCGGATTTTTCGAACTGCCACGAAGAAGCGTCGTCTGTTCTTCGCTTGTTCGAGACCTATCGAGAGATGTCCTACGATGTAATGGACGTGTACGTCTCCGGACTCGGATTACGAACGAATGAAACCACTAAAATTCTAACGATCATCGCAACACTATTTCTTCCGCCCACCCTGATTGCAGGTATTTATGGAATGAACTTCAATATACCGGAAGTTCATTTTCCACTCGGTTACTACCTTTGCCTGGGCTCAATGCTGGTCGTTTCCGGCGGTTTGTTGATTTGGCTAAAGATCCGCGGATATATAGATTTCAAATAACGCATATCGGAGATGGTAGTGAAAATTGCGGTGATGGGAACTGGTGGTGTTGGTGGCGTATTTGGTGCGCGCCTCGCCCAGTCCGGATGTGATGTTCATTTCATCGCACGCGGTGCACATCTCTCGGCAATAAGGCAAAAGGGTTTAAACCTGATTAGTGAGGAACTCGGAGATTGCCTTCTCAACCCGGCTCAAGCAACCGATGATCCGACCAGAATTGGGCCGGTCGACGTCGTTTTACTCTCGGTAAAACTCTGGGATACTGAAAATGCAGTTAACCAGATCAAGCCGCTCGTGGGTGAACATACAGCAGTGATCTCATTGCAAAACGGAATATCGAAAGATGATGTTGTCAGGGCGCGTTATGGCGACGCAAACACTGTCGGCGGTGTCAGCTACGTGGCAGCGACGATTTCAGAACCTGGGGTGGTCACTCAAAAAGGCGTTGTCCAACGACTCGTATTCGGTGAGTACGATCGGCCGACGTCACCCCGCTTAGAAGCATTTCGCGATGCGTGTTTAAAAGCCGGTTTGGAGGCAGAAATTCATCCCGATATACAGAAAGCAATTTGGGAAAAGTTCGTATTTCTTGTCGCCATGAGCGCTGTCACCGCAGCAACTCGTCAAACAATCGGTCCGGTTCGCTCCCATCCGCAGACTCGACAGCTCCTGGTTGACGTGATGACTGAAGCAATCGCAGTAGCTGCGGCTCGCGGTATCACATTCGATGATGGATTAATTCAACGCCGGTTGGACTATTGGGACAATTTGTCACCAGATGTGACATCATCCATGCAGCACGATCTAAAAGAGGGCAATCGTCTCGAGTTGCCGTGGTTAAGTGGAAAAGTAGTAGAGCTGGGGAAATCATTGGGTGTAGAGACGCCGGTAAACCGAGTTCTTGTGGATGTTCTATCACCGTTTGTCAATGGCTCGCCATCCAATGGAAAGTAAAGTGAGATTGCGTTATGACTAATGCAGCAAAGGCCTCAACGAAAGAAACAGAATATCCGACCTGGATTCTGAAACTCAGTTATCCCCCCAACCAACCGCAAAACCTTTCCGAGTGGATGGTAAAAGTGATGACGACCGGAACGCAAATGCCGGGTTTCGTCAATGCTGAAATTATTCCGCCTTCTGCGACGAACGCGCCTGAATGGACACTGCTTCAGCGTTTTCACACGATGGCGCAGATTGCC
>JBGAHZ010000082.1:0-23525 GCA_044225915.1 Obscuribacteraceae bacterium (SeqCode) | reverse complement strand
TTCCACGTCGACCTGATGACGATGAGATCAAAATTCTCCCATTGGTGCGGCAAATCCCACGGCACGGCATGCGTTTCGATTCCAAGTTTAGACAGCGGCTCGATGAGAAGTGCGTCATCGGCGGTCAGCTCCGGCTGGTCGGATTGCGTTACCAAAGCTACGTTTTTCATTGGACAGTCCTATGTTTTGAATTCGATAACGAAACAGTTTATCAAACCCAATCAAGCAGAATGCGTTTGCAAAGGATCATCACGACCAAGAACAATTGTATTCCGATACGGATGGGTTCGGTTATGGCCGATACTGAAGTCGATCGGTTGGCTGCCGTCCTACCCGCCTTTTGCAATTTCAAGAAATGCACTGCTAGCCGGATTCAGTTGAATCCACATGGCGGCAAAACTCATCGGCACTCCCGGTGGTGGCAATGTCAGATGGCATAATCCAGGATTATCTCTCATTGCCAGCTTAGGAAGAAACGAGATGAAGCCTCCGAGTTTTACCAACTCCTGCAGGGCGTGTCCATCGTCTTGCTCGATGGTTACGTTGGGCGAGACTCCGATAGACTCGAAGAATGCCGGTAGCAATGATACGGATGAAATTTTATGGCTAGGCATAGCAATCGGTATCGATTTCAGATCGTCTGGGACAAGTTTTTTCTTCTTCGCCAATGGATGATCTTTTGACACCACCGCGACTATGTGATCGTCAAGCAGCTTATGCAGTGTCACTTCCGGATGGACTGCCGGAGCGAGTGAAAAACCCAAGTCGATTGTTCCGGCAATCAATCCGTTTTCAATTTCTTCGCTGCGCAGCGCCCTTACCACAACGTGAACGTCCGGATAGCGAAGAGAGAAAGTGTTGATCCACGCCGGTAGGAGTTTACTACCGTAGAGTGGAACCGTTGCAATAGTCAAATTGCCACGCAGAAGTCCGGTCATCGCATCGATTTCTTGTCCGGCTTCTTCAAGCTCCTCGACAGCCCTTTTGGCACGATTGAGAAAAATTTGCCCGGCTTCCGTCAAATGGACATTGCGTCCACCGCCGCGCGCGAACAGCTTTGTCTTCAGCTCCTCTTCGAGCTGTTGAATGTGAATGGACAAACTGGGCTGTGAAATATACAGAGTTTCTGCGGCTTTAGTGAAGTGTAAAAGCTCAGCAGCTCTAATGAAATATCTGAGGTGACGGAGCTCCAATTTCAATTCCTCTGTCTGCGCGGAGATTAAGATAAACACTAGGTTGACGGTGGCAAGGCAGGAACAAAGTAATTTTTTCAATGCTCTGTCTTGATAACCGGTAGTGATCGACTTGTGATTGCGACGATTACTCTGACTAATCGATTCGATTATTTCCAGGTATTGGATGTGAAATCGACTGTTTGCTACTGTAGGATTATCGCAGCCAAAGACAGAAATTTACAGTTCTGCTTAGCCGTTTTGTTGCATTGAGCGGAGTATTGTCATGTGGATAGTAGAACTCGCAATTAGGCGCCCCTACACGTTCGTAGTGGTTTCGATGTTCATTGCGTTGCTCGGTGTGCTGTCAATTACGCGAATGCCAATCGACATTTTTCCGTCCATTAACCTTCCCGTTGTCAGTGTGATCTGGAACTACAATGGCTTGCCTGCTGAGGAAATGCAAAACCGGATCGTGACGATCTCGGAACGGGCGATGACAACCGTGACAAGTGAAATCGATCATCTCGAGTCGAATTCCATGAACGGCACCGGCGTTATCAAAGTCTATCTCCGTCAGGGTGCGGATGTCGGCAAGACCGTCGCTCTCATGAGTTCGATCAACCAAACGATTTTAAAAATCTTGCCACCGGGAATTACACCGCCGCTGGTGACTGCGTTCAGCACTTCGGATGTTCCTGTCATGCAGCTTGGAGTTGGCAGCAAAACGCTATCAGAGGCAGAACTTTATGACTACGGTCTGAGTTTCATTCGACCTCGCCTTGCCACCGCCGGTGGTTGTTCGATTCCGTTGCCTTATGGGGGCAAAGCGCGTCAAGTGATGGTCGATATAAACACGAGTCAACTGAACGCGAAAGGTTTGACTCCCGCAGATGTGACTACCGCACTGAATGCGCAAAACCTGATTCTTCCCTCTGGCACAGCCAAGATTGGCACGAAAGAATATCCGGTAAAGATGAACAGCAGTCCTGATTTGCTTGAGCAATTAAACATGTATCCGATCAAACATGTCGGCAACGCGACGATTTATTTCAAGGACATCGGAAACGTGCATGATGGTTTTGCCACGCAAACAAACATCGTAAATCAAGATGGTCACCGTTCTTCGATGTTGAACGTTCTTCGCTCCGGAAGTGCTTCTACACTGGCAGTGGTTTCAAACGTAAAGAAAGCGCTGCCAGCTTTACTGGAGACACTGCCGAAAGAATTGAACATCGAGGTTCTCACAGATCAATCCGTGTTTGTTATGGCGGCGATCAAGCAGGTCGTCAGCGAAGCTACGACCGCTGCGATTCTCACCGGTCTCCTTATGCTTTGCATACTAGGAAGCTGGAGGAGCACGATCATTGTCGTCACCTCAATACCGCTTGCAATTCTTGCTTCGATAATCTGTTTGAACGCAACTGGTCAGACTCTCAACACCATGACGCTTGGCGGTCTGGCGCTCGCCGTAGGCATGCTGGTTGATGACGCGACTGTAGAAGTTGAAAACATTCACCGCAACTTGTCATTAAAGAAGCCGATTGTGAAAGCCATCTTGGATGGTGCCGCGGAAATCGCGGCGCCGGCACTTGTCTCCACACTGGCAATCTGTATCGTATTCGTTCCCGTCACTTTGCTGACTGAGCCCGCGCGCTCGTTGTTTGTGCCGTTAGCGATGGCGGTTGTCTTCGCGATGATGGCGTCATATTTTTTGTCGCGAACACTGGTGCCGGTCATGGCAAAGTATCTCCTTAATGAGCACAATGAAGAAGAGGCTGAGAATCCGACCAACTTTTTCGGCAAGATTTACAAGTGGATTGACTCTCGTTTTAACCAACTAAGAGACAGCTATCATGACCTTCTTGAGATATGTCTCAAGAATCGCATCAAAGTGGTGGCAGTTTTTCTCACGTTCTACGCGTGTTGTTTATGTCTGATTCCGTTTGTCGGGCAAGACTTTTTTCCAAGCGTAGATGGTGGCCAATTGCGCGTCCACATAGTTGCTCCGAAAGGAACAAGACTGGAAGAAACCGAGCGTATCTTCAAGAACGTGGAAGCTGGTATCCGCCGAATTATTCCTGCAGACGAGATCAAAGTAATTACCCAGAATATTGGTTTGCCCGCTGTCGGGCTGAACTTGGCATACGGAGATAACGTCACCTTCAGTGATTTTGATGGCGAGATGTTGATTTCCCTCAAGGAAGAGCATCGAAAATCAACGTTTGATTACCAGAAAGAAATTCGGCGGTACTTGCGCAAAGAGATGCCTTCGCTCACGTTCTTTTTTCAGCCAGCCGACATCACGAGTCAAATCCTGAACGCTGGATTGCCTGCTCCGATTGACATACAAGTGTCCGGGCGTAGTGTTCCTCAGATTTATGAAGTCGCTCTGAAGCTGAAACAGAAAGTCGAAATGGTACCAGGGGCGGTGGACGTTACTCTGTTGCAAGTGCCCGATGAAGCGCAATTGACCGTTGACGTAAATCGCACGAAAGCTTTAGAACTCGGTTTGACTCAACGAGATATCGCCAACTCGCTGTTGGTATCACTGAGTTCGAGTTTCCAAACACAACCGAACTATTGGGTGAATCCGGCTAACGGTGTTAATTACAACGTCGCTGTGCAGACGCCCACTTATCAGATAAACACGATCGACGATATTTCCACGTTGCCTATAAGTTCCAGTAATCAGAATAGAACCTCGCCAGTGCTGCTGAAAAACGTTGCAGAACTGGGTCGTGGAACCACGTCAGCAATTGCATCGCACAGCCAGATCATGCCGGTGTTCGATATCTTCGTAAACACCCAGGACAGAGACCTGGGCGGAGTCGCGCAGGACACCAGGAAGATCGTAGAGGCTATGCGTAAGGACCTTCCGCGTGGTGTGTTTATAAACGTAAAAGGGCAAGCCGATAGCATGAATGCTGCGTTTACCGGGCTACTCGGCGGGCTTGTGTTCGCGCTGGTGCTTGTATACATGTTACTCGTGATCAACTTCCAGTCCTGGGTGGATCCGCTAATCGTTCTCATGGCGAGCCCCGGCACGCTTGCCGGAATTGTCCTGATGCTGTTTCTTACTCAAACAACATTCAGCGTGCCTGCGCTGATGGGGGCCATAATGAGTATTGGTGTGGCTTCTGCCAACAGTATCCTTATGGTTACCTTCGCGGAGGAGCGAAGGTCCGAGGGCTTAGACCCTGTTGAGTCGGCTTCTGCTGCTGGCTTTACTCGCTTTCGCCCAGTCATAATGACAGCACTCGCTATGATTATTGGTATGCTGCCTATGGCTATTGGCTTGGGCGAGGGCGGTTCCGGCAACGCGCCGCTGGGGCGCGCAGTGATTGGTGGTTTGATGGTCGCCACATTTGCCACGCTATTTTTCGTTCCTGTCATCTTTTCGCTGCTCAAGAAGACCGCCAAAGAGCCCGAAAACGCCCAGCAGGCTTAATCATTACTCTCGCTAATGACTCGCATCAGGTCCATGTATTGGACCTGCCGCAGGCTGGCTTGTAGATTGGAGACATAGGCAACTGCAGAGGGAACGATCATGTTCACGACAACGACAAATTCTAAGAGCGCCGCCAGCTCACAGACTTCAACTCAATCGAGAAAGTCGACTGGCGCATTGCATACTCTAATGCCGCTAGTAGTTGTTGGTGGCATCGCTCTCGCGGTGGTCGGCGTTGGACCGCGCTTGCAAAATCAAATGGAATTGAACGAGATACATCAACAACTGGCGACACAAGTGCCGGTTCTCAACGGTGTTGTCGTCAAAGAAGCTTCCAAGAAAAGCGAATTGGTTTTGCCAGGCGACTTGCAACCGATTCAAAATATCCCAATCTATGCCAGAGCTAATGGTTATTTGCTGAAACGTTTTGTCGACATCGGTGACAACGTCAAAGCCGGCGAGCTCCTTGCGATCATCGACACTCCTGAACTCGATCAACAAGTTCAACAAGCCGCTGCAAACCTCAGATTGGCTCAAGCGAATTTAACATCTGCCTACTCCGATCGAGAAAACGCAGCCGCTCAACTGTTTGCTGCGGACTCGACAATCAAACAAAATCGCACCAACCTGGAGTTCAGCACCACTCAAGTTAAACGGTATCAAAACCTCGCTGCACAAGGCGCCGTTTCTTTCGAACAAAGAGATCAGGTTCTCAAAAACTACAATTCGGATACTGCTGCCATCGAAGTCGCCGAACATAATCGTCAGGCTCAGTTGGCTCAAGTCGCTTCGGCAAATGCAAGAATCGCAGCTGCGAAGCAATCGGTTGAATCGACTCAAGCAAGTTTGAATCAACTCAAAGCACTTCAAGGATTTCAAAAAGTGGTGGCACCGAGTGATGGCGTGATCACAAATCGACTAGTTGATGCCGGAGCACTTGTCGCCGCTGGTGGCAGCAACGGAACCACACAACTTCTTTCGATGGCTAAGACTGATGTTTTGCGGATTTATGTTGATGTTCCGCAAAGCGATTACAGATACATCCACAACAATGACAAAGCTGTTTTGTCGCTCCAAGAATTCCCTGGAAAAACTTTCACAGGAACAGTCACAAACATCGCAGGAAGCTTGAACTCTAACTCTCGCACATTGCAAACCGAAATTCGAATCGACAATCGCAAGCATGTGTTGAAGCCTGGTTCGTATGCTGAAGTGCGTTTCGAATACTTCAATCCTAACCCACCGACCACGATACCTAGCAGTGCCACCATTATCAAAAACGATGGAATGTATGTAGCTGTGGTTGAGAAAAACAAAATTGATTATCGCCGCGTAGAAGTAGCCCGCGACTTTGGCAACAAAGTTGAAATAAGCAAAGGGCTCAAGGCAAATGAAGTAGTTGTAGTTGATGCCCCTGACGGCTTGGCCGCAGGCACCAATGTCAAAGTAAATACTGTTCAGCTCTAGCTGAGTGGAGGTGCGTCGTGAAGACCGTGGTTAAAGTTGTAAGTGTTTCGATGGCAATCGCACTACTGGGCATCATGCCGGTACAAGCGCAAAGCGGCAGCGCACAAAGCACAACAGTACAGGGCTCAGTCGCAGAAAGCGGAAGCGCACAGAGCGGAAGCGCACTGAACACAGCCGCAGTGAACACAGCCGCAGTGAACACAGCCGCAGTGAACACAGCCGCAGTGAACACAGCCGCACTGAACACAGCCGCACAAAGCACAGCCGCACAAAGCGGAAGCGCTCAACGCTCAACCGCACAAGTCACAGCCGCCCCTTCATATCCACGCGAGTATCGAGTAGATAGCCTGATCGAATCGCCAAGAGTGTTGAACCAAGAGGGGACCTCGTCTCAACAAGAACAACTTCTGATGAAAATAAACACTGGCTTAATCAACGGTTCAATTTCTCCCGAAGAAGCCAGTCGATTCAAAAATCAACTCAATCAAGTCAGCGATCAGGAGTCGTGGTACAGAAGCTTGAATAGCCAAATTCCGGCGAGCATTGTCGAACAGAATAAAACATTGATCGCGCAGATTAGCCAGAAGCTGCAACCAGATGTGGTGCGTTCGGCAACAACAAACAATTCACTTCATGCTGATATCGATGACCTGATTGGCGCGGCGTTGGCCCGAAATGCGATATCGAGCAGTGATGCCGAAAAATATTATATGCGCCTGGCTCAGATTGAATCGAATCTATCGACTACAAAATCAGCCAAAGCTTCAGCGGCCCAGCAGGCTGGGTCGAGTAGCGATCTTCGCGCGTTGCGGGCTGAACTAGCAAATAAAGCAGATGCCATCAGATCGAAAAATTCGCGGTGAGTCGCGAGAACAGCTCAGCTAGCGGGCTTGATAGTTTAGTTTTTTCTTACGCGTGGTCTGTGATATCACTCATCGACGCCCTGGATGCCAAGCCCTTTGCGGTTTTTTTGAACCTGAAGGGCTTGCTTGGTTCGTCCTCATCAAACAAATTCTGGTGTAGTCTCAATCAATAACATGGCGGAATCGGCGGCGTTCCTGATACGATGCTCCAATTCCACTAGATTTCGCAATCTGCAGAATTTTGATGTTTCCTTTACGCCACATCGTGCGACGATGGGTTCATCGAGGGCAAAACCGCGCATACTGCCGTATTTCCCTCTCCATAGTGCGTGACAAACGCGCCATACCTCTATTACGCAAGGATCCTGTATGACAGATAGAAACCCAACCCAATCTCCATCCACGGTCCGACTCCTGGGTGTATTGGCGGTGCCCACGGCGCTGTCACTGCTAGTGCAAGCGTCCCTGCCGGTTGCGGCGCATGCGGATCCTTCGGACATTCGGCAGAATTTCCTCGCGGATAGAGCCGCGCTTAGAGACGCGCGCCAAGCTCAGCATCTTCAACGCCTGCAAGACAGAGATGCTGTGCGAGCGATTCGTTTGGATGCCAGAGCCGAGCGAATTGAGCGGATGCAGCTGCACGCAGTCCAGGCGCTGGATAACAGTGTTAGAAACAACAACCTGCGATTCGATCTTCAGTCCGGAAGGGATATCGTTCGCTTGACGCAAGACGATCTGGGGGGCGCAAACTCCGCTCAGCTCATGCTCGGCGGTGTAACTCAAGAATTTCGAGTTGGCGACAAGGTGTCGGCTGCAGAGTACGTCGCAATTAAGTCCGGTGAGCAAAATGGCCTAACACTCGATGATAAAGGGCGAGCGGTCGGTGGGACCTTTTCTCTCAACACACTCGATTCAGCGCTCGGCAATTTAAACGTAGCGAAAATAGTCATTCCACGCGACATTACGGCGCTTGGAAATTTTTCAAAAAATGACAGTATCACATTTGATGGCGACCTCATCAACAGAGGAACAGTTCTCGGTTTTTCTCTAAACCAATCAAATCAGAATGGAATCTTCTCCGCCGACAACATCATTAACAGGCAGTCCGGAACCATCTCGAGCATCCTGCCGACAGCCACTTCGCAGTCGCTCGGCGATACAGTAGCGAACTTTTCGCTCACTTTAGACGCTGCTCACGACATCACGAATTCTGGTCGTATCACCAGCAGTGGTGCGCTGACGTTGAATGCCGGGGGCGCGATAATAAATACTCTAGCGGCTGGCGAAGTTGGAACAACGCCGACAATACAGGCTAACCAGGCGCTTACTCTTAATTCGGGTAGCGGGAGTTTTTACAACACCGGTGTGTTATCCAGCATTCAAAACGACATCAATTTCAAATCGAAGTTAGCATCTACTGCTATAAACATCTATGGTGTCAACGGTGTATTCGATGCGAACAACGGCGCCATCAACATCCGCGATGCGGCAAGCATCAATGGTGGCGATGTGAATATGTTGGGCGGAGACTACCAGACCACGGCGTTGAATATATACGCGGGGCAAGGAACCGCCATCACGAACATCGGTAATTTCACAGGTACTCTCAATACCCAAGCACATGAACAACATTTCGCTGCGGATACCGACAATTTGATTCTCGGTAATAACTGCATCACAGGCGATCCGACCTATGTAAGTAGTGGCAACATCCTGATTTCCGGTGACAACACATTCAGTCAAAACGTCGCCATACTAGCAGCCGGCGACATCACCATGGCTGCGGGTGCCCGAATCTACAATCCGGGTAATACCGTGACGATGATCGCTGGTGCGGGCACTGATACCAGGGGCGGTACTACTAACACTGTTCCGAATGGACAGGTTGCCGCTGGTTTCGAAACAACCGTCAATCTCAAATTCACACCCGGTGGCAATATCGACTTGTCGAACGGCACATTAACCGCTATCGATACGAGCAGCACGACTGGCAACGGCGGCGGAGTCTCGTTGTCCGCAATCTCAACCGGTACCGGCGGCAAGGGCATGGTCTTGCTCGGCACGAAAGGCATAGATACATCTTCGAGTGCTTATGGATCGTCTGGCGGCAACGTTGATATTTTCGCCGGTGGAGATCCTTCGGTTCCTACCAACACAATTACTTTGGGTTCGGTTAAAACCGGTGGTGGTGGCGGCGCTGGCGTGGGCGGAGCGATCACCATCAACACTGGCGCCGTTAAGAGCACCAATCGCGATAACATAGTCAGATTCAACAGCAGTGGAAGCGCTACCAAAGAAGATCTGGTGCCTTCAGGCATCATTAGTCAAAATGCGAGCATCCTGATCAATGGTGACTTGAATACTGTTGGTGGAAGTGGTGGCGCTTCCGGGAGTGGCGCGAGCGCGGGAGCCATTTCTGTTGTTGCTGGTTTGAATATTCAAGCTGGAAACATTCTTGCGTATGGTGCCGGCGGCAGTGGTGGCTTGGCCGGCAGTGATGGCGGAGACGGCGGCGCTGGAAAAAACATCGTAATTACAGCGCAGAATGGAAGTGTCACGGTCGGTGACGTCAACTCGTCCGGTGGTGGCGGAGGCGGTGCTGGTGGTGGACAACGGTCCGATCGTAGTGGACTTGCTACAAGAGCCAGACCAGGTAAGGGGAATGTCGCCGGGCTGATAAGCATCAGTGCGAAAGACACAGTCTCTGCAGGGGCTGTCTATGCTGTCAATGGAGGCGATGGTGGAAATCCGAAATTTGGACGAGGTGGCTCTGGCGGCGGTAGCTATGGTGGCGGCGGCGGTGCCGGTGCAAGCACACTGTCCGGCGATGGCGGGGGCCCTGGAGGCAGCAAGTCTTTGCAAGCCGGAGGCGGAGGCGGATACTTTGGCGGCGGCGCTTCCGGATTTGGCGCCGATGTAAATGATCCGAATGGGCTGCCTGGATTTGGTGGAGGTTTCACTGGCGGAAAGGGACCGGACCCAGGTCCCGGAGGACCCGTAACCGACGGCACCGCTGGTCTGGGAGGACGATCGGAGAACAATCTTTATGCTGGTGGTGTAATCGGGAAAGCTGGTGACAGCTTCAGCGATTTCAACCGCGGGCAGGATGCCCCGAATGTGGGCAATAAAGTAAACATCGTCAGTGGTCAAACAATGACATTGACTGGTTCGGTGATTGGACAAGACGTCACCCTGGGAACATCGAGTGGTACTACTGGTGATGTCAATATCGGTGGTGATGTTAGAGGTTTTTCTACCATCAACGTGTCCACGAATGCAGGCACTGTTTCGTCAAAATCATTAAACGCTCCTGTGGTGAATTTCAAGTCTGCAGGCGGTAGTCTGGGAACGTCGGGCAACCGCATTCTGACTGATACCGCGAAGGTGTCGATCTCCAATACTGGCATAGGCAATGTCTATCTGACGAAAAACGTCGCGGGAGATCTTCTGGTTTCCAACGGTCTCGCCGGAGGCGTCTTCGACCTCGCGTTGCTTGACGGCAAGATTACGACGGCTTCTGGTCAGCGAATAACGGCGCAAACTGTGAATTTGAATGCGTCATCGATCGCCGTTGAAACCCAAGCCTCCGATCTGAATATCACCACTGGTGGTAGCGTCAGCGTGAGGAACAATGGCAATCTGACGTTGCATGACATTCTCACGAGTGGCAGCGTGAGCGTGATTAACGTTGGCGATCTAACAGTGGCAGGCATTCAAACCGCCCAGCCGATTTCCCTGGAGGTTCGTTCAAAGGATGCGTCGTCCTCGGCTGTCATGCATTTGACCGGAGCAATCGGCGCCTCTGTTGTGGAAACACCATCGCTGGTATCACTGACCGTTAACGGAGAAACCACTGGTCCGAGTGGCATAGTCGCTGATAGCACCTCGCTCGTAAGAGCATCGAAACTAGTTTTGTCCGGCACCTCGCTCGGCAGCTTCGGCAGTCAAGGAAATCCATTGATTACGGACACACAGTCACTGAGTGTCAATATCGCTGGCAGCGCGTTCTTGCAGAATGGTGGTTCGCTAACCATCGAAAGCTCGGTTGCCGGCTCGACCTTCACCAATACGCCTCGCATTATGTCGGTGGAAACTAAGTCGGGCACCATCACTCTTGGTGGTGGCATCAAGATGAATGACTTAAACACGACCATCAAACTGCAATCGAATGGGATTGTGATGACCGCCGGTTTGAAAGAGCGACTGATTGCTGGAACTGTAATTTTGGATGGTACTAATAGCTCTGGTTCATCAGCAATCGGAAGCCTGAGCAATCCAATTCTCACGCAGGCGAGCAAAGGTTTGGGAGCGAGCACGCAGAGTGATGCTTTCTTGAATAACATTGGCAATGCCGCCATTCTGACCTCCACCTTATCGGGAGGTAGCACCTATGTCTTGGTGAACAAGGGTGATGTGAATAAAGCCGGCGCCGGCGGTGTTTTAACTGCAGGTAACGTGATTATTTCGTCGACCGGTTCGATCGGCGCCGAAGGCAATCCTTTAAATCTTGACTCAACCAATCTGACGTTTTCGGCAAAGCGAGACGTGTTTGCTGATAGTGCCGCGACCGGTATCGTCAACCTCAAGAGTCAAACCGCGGGTGCTACATACTCCAATACCGGTTCCAGTTTCGTGATAACGGCTCCGAACGCAACACAATTAACTGTGATCGATTCAATTATCGCCAACGGAATTTCTTTATCCTCAAATAGTGTCAAGACTGATGCCTCAATAAAGGGCGTCGATCACATCAGGCTCGAAGCGACCACTGGTGGTATCACGCTCAATGCTCCTCTGACAGCTAATCTCATCGAATTGTCGGCGGTTGGAGCGAATCAAATCATCGGGCAAAATTCATCAGGTGCGATCAACACAAAACGATTAGACATCACTCTTTCCAATGGAACAGCTGATCTTCAGGGCGCTGACAATTCGGTTCAAGCATTGACTGACACAGTGAGTGGTGCTGGGAAGGTTTTGCTCAGGACGATTTCGAAATTGAATGTCGGCACCATTAATGGTGCCTTGCAGGATTTGACTCTCTTCTACACTGCCGCGCTGAGCACCACGGAAGGTGCCGACTTCACGATCCATTCGTTGTCAGCAACGCCTACTGGTGTGTCAAAGAACAATTCAATAGACATTCGAAACATTATGACTTTGGATGACATTTCCTACCTGCGCGCTTCCGGAAACGGCAACCTCACTTTGAGCGGTAGCCTGGTTGGCAATGGCAACAGGACTCTGGAAGTCGACACCGGCAATATACTGATCGACAAGCAGCTGAGCGGTGACGAAATACTTTTTAGAACTCATGGTGGCGACATTAAGGAGAAGACTTCTGCATTTATTTTCTGCCCGATTGAATTGGGCGTTGAGATTCTCAGCGCAGGTGGGAGTGTTTCACTCGTAGGGAATAACGATTTCCGATTCCTTGATAGCGCACTTGTCGGCGGCGGTAGTGCTGACTATCTCACACAGGGAGATCTGGTGATCCTGAACAGTACAGGGGATGACCAAAAACTCACGATATCTGCGGGCGGAAACATAATCACTCCGACAGAGATTCACGCTAAGAGTGTGGTCTTGAGTGCAGGAGGAGATAAGGGAATCGGCAGTGCCATTCAGCGGGCACTCATCAATGCACAAGATGTCGAGTTTCTTGCGAGCGGTTCAGGTGCAAGTGGTTTTCTTACCCTCACCGGTACCGGATTCGATAACACGCTAGTAGGTGCAACTGCTGACGATACTCTAGACATCAGAGCGAGTGGAAATATCGTTTTTAGAAGGGCGCTGGTTGAAGCCGACCACGTGCTCATTGAATCTACGGGCGGTAGTTTAGACTCTTTCTCGGGCAGCTTCAATTTCAAGGACGCCCAATTTAAATCCGCTGGTTCCATATCGCTTGGCGGGCGATTTGAGGGTGATAGCGTGAGCTTCATCAGCTCGGGCGGCTCGATTGGTGGAAACCTGAACAGACCGAAGGATGGAATCGACCTCTATGTGAACAGTGTATCTGCCACTACCAGTGGTGGTGGCTTCGTTTCGCTTGAAAGTTTATCCGAATCACCTCTTACGTTGAATAACTCCTCCTCCGGTCAAAGCTTCCGCGTTACGACACCAGGGCAGCTGATCGTCAATAATGTTGAAACCCAAGCCGGCGTGGGAAGTGTTAACGGTTCAATCGAACTTATCAGCACCAAGGGCAACATCCTGGTTAACGATAATGCGGATATCAAAGCCATCGGAGGCAGTATATTGATTTCCGCCAGACCGAAAACAGCCACCGTCACGATAGGCTCCGGAGCTACATTGCTGGGCTCTTCAACAGTAGCCGATGTTGGTCATGTGACTATCAACACCGGTGCCGCGGCGCGCAACGAAGACGGACCAAGTCCGGCTGGGGTGACTGTCGATGAGACTCTTGGCGGTCAAGTCTACTTCGGAAAACAAGGCATCACAGTTGTCGCACCAGGCTCTATCTTGAAGGCGGAAGGACGCAATATCGACTTCAGCGGTGACACCCCTGGGTCCATCATTCTTGGAGGCAACGTAAAAATCACTGCCGATCCACCAGCCGGATCAGATGCTTACAACGCGTTGGTCGCTGCAATGGCGACATCATCCACGCAAATGAGCTCCGCATCAAGGCAACAACTGACCACGACCGCCACTAGCCTAACAACCGATTCGGGTTTTTCAACAAATTCATCCTCAATAATTGCGCCGAGTTTGTCGTTATTACAAATTGATGGCTCTGCGCAGAGTCTTTCCGCTCCGCAAACTTTGACTGGCAACCAGGGTTTCGGTAGTTCCTCATCGTCGGCAACGATCCTATCTTCGACGGTGAATCAGAACGATCAGTTGGGACTTGCTGGGTTCGTTCCAATGCTCACTCACACGGTTGACCGTTTTCCTGCTACGACTGAATCGATTGGTCTCATTGAGGCCATGCCGCTGATGGAAACAACCAGCTCGAACAAACGCTTTTCAAATCGTAGCTCTAGTCCGTTCAACTCAACTATCTCGGGTGATGCAGACGAGTTCCTGGTCGGTCACATCGACAAAGGGATAAAGACGAAAGGCAGTGAAAACGAGGAGCGCGCGGTAACCAGGACATCTTTGAAGTGCGGCAATATTTTCTGTGCGCCAGAAACGTCTTCGGCAGTGATAGATACCGCATTTGGTGTCGTCACAATCGCCCCTAATTCCATTGTTCTTGCGATTGCTAACGACGATGGTCTGGCTATCTACAATCTGGACGATAACCATAGAGGTGCTGTGATGCTCGACCATGAGTGTCGTAAGTTCGTCGTCGCTCCGGGCAGCCATCTGTTCGTGACTCACAAAGATGCGGAGTTTGCCAATGTCAATGTGAGTGAGCGAATTCTTTATTCGGGTATTCAAAAATCGAAACTGTCCAACGGTCATCACGCCTTTAACGGACAGTTTTTTATTCCATCTGCAATCGAAGCAGTAAGACCCCTGTTGGAACTGGTGACCTCTAAAGATTCGCATAGTCGTGCCAAGGCCGGCCGTCTGCTGAAGACCACAGCAATCTTGCTTCAATTGAATGGTGGAATGAGTTCATACCAACCACACATCCGTCCACGTGCTACTGCATTGAATTAAGACACTAAGTTGCTGTCCGGAGCTGCTCCAGTTAACATTGCGCTTACATGATGTTCACCTCTTGTTCACGTCGACCGATTAGCCTGATTGGAGGTTGATCAGCTTTGAGGCTGGCTCGGTAC
Organism: Obscuribacteraceae bacterium (SeqCode); assembly: GCA_044225915.1. Lineage (GTDB taxonomy): Bacteria > Cyanobacteriota > Vampirovibrionia > Obscuribacterales > Obscuribacteraceae > JADYXR01. The sequence goes on along the minus strand of JBGAHZ010000082.1, from coordinate 8,818 downwards.
AGTGGATGCAGGTTGTCTTAGCGATGAAAATTCCGGCAATTTTTAGCTTTCTGGATGGCGACAAAGCATCGAAGCCGCTTGAGGAGTTGCGGGATGCGCCGCTCGAGAGTAACTGGAGCAGGTGGCTTCCGTTTGTCGTCATGCATGCGCCTTGTCTGTTGGTGCTCGTGGTCGGATGGAGTTGGCCGGCGATCTATTTTTGCGTCGCGCTCTATTTGATTCGGATGTTTGCGATAACTGGGTTCTATCATCGGTATTTTTCTCACCGGACGTTTCAAACATCACGTGCCGTTCAATTTATTTTTGCTGTGGTCGGTGCGCTGTCGTGCCAACGCGGCCCGTTGTGGTGGGCGGCTCACCACCGAGGTCATCATAAGTATTCGGATACAGAGCTTGATGTGCACTCGCCGGTAGTCAGCGGTTTCGTGTGGTCACACATCGGTTGGATTACGAGCGATCGAAACATTCCTACGGATTACTCTCGAGTCCCAGATCTTGCAAGGTATCCCGAACTAGTCTTTATAAATCGGTTTGACTGGCTCCCAATCACAGTACTCGCAGTTATCACTTATGCTTGCGGCGAAGGTCTTCATTCGTTGATTCCGCAAGTGACTGGAGCGCAGCTCGTCGTCTGGGGATTCATCAGTACGATTATTCTTTTTCACGCCACATGCAGCATAAACTCGTTTGGTCACCTGTTCGGTAGCCGAAGGTTCGACACCGCCGACGATAGTCGAAACAATGCTGTGCTGGCGCTCTTCACCTTGGGTGAAGGTTGGCACAACAACCATCACAAGTTTCCGGGCTCGACGAAACAAGGAATTATGTGGTGGGAGATTGACATCACGTATGAAATTTTGAAACTCATGCAAGCATTCGGACTGGTTTGGGGCGTTTCGAAGGCTAATTACAAAGACGGTCCCACTGAAGCGGATGCGCGGCACACGCAGCTTCAGGTATTCAGCGGTGCAGTCGATGTTCAATAAACGAATTGCCATTGTTGGTAGTGGCATCGCCGGTCTGGGCTGCGCTCACTTTCTTCGGAATCAATTCGACGTCACGGTTTTCGAAAAAAACAATCGGATTGGTGGTCACATCAATACTGTAGAGGTTTCGGAAGACGGACGGAATGTGGCAATTGACACGGGTTTTATGGTTTATAACCGAACAACATATCCTAATTTCACGAAACTGATCGATAGTTTGGATGTGGCTGTGAAACCAACTGATATGTCTTTTAGTGTCCAGCACATGCCATTAAACATCGAATGGAGTGGAACCGGGTTTAAACGAATTTTCGCTCGTCGAGCTAATCTTGTGAATGCAAAGTTTTGGAATTTTCTGTTAGCAGTGGATCGTTTCAATCAAAAAGCCAGAGAAATAGTAGAAGAAAATCACAATGATTTGCGCAGTCTAGACGAGTTTGCAACTGAGAACCAAATCAATCGTTCTGTCTTAGACCTGTACGTAGTTCCGATGATGTCGGCGCTGTGGTCGGCACCTCCGGAGGCAATGTTGCAGTTTCCGATAGCACTTCTTTCCAGATTTATGCATTCGCATGGTCTTTTAAGCGTCTATGGCAAGCTGGATTGGTTCACCGTCGATGGTGGCGCCAATCTTTATGTCAAGAAATTGATAGAACCTTTTAGAGATAGTATTCGAGTCGACACACCAATTGTCAGAATCACCAAAGTGCCTGAAGGCGTGGAGCTTGAAACTGCAAGGGGGGAAAAGCTTTCCTTCGACCAGTGCATTCTCGCCTGCCACGCGGATGAAGCTATGAGGATGCTGACCGAGGAAAGTGTTGAGGAAAAATCATGGCTGAGTAGTTTCCCGTATCAAAAAAATGTCGCGACTTTACATACTGATTCCAGTGTCATGCCTCCATGCAAAGGCAATTGGGCATCTTGGAACTATCGAATCCATGAGGCTCCGGGTACACAGGAGTTGATCGCGACCACGCATTATTGGATGAACAGCTTGCAAGGTGTTTCCAAGTCTCAAGACTATTTCATAACTATCGACAGTGCCAACTCTGTTCAACCTGCGTCTGTTCTTCGCCAGATCGAGTACGATCATCCGGTCTTTTCGGTAGCGGCATTGAAAGCTCAGGGTCAAGCGAATGCGATAAACAGAGAAGCTGCCAACAGACGGCTGTTGTTCTGCGGCAGCTATTTCAAGTTTGGATTCCATGAAGACGCATTCGCGTCCGCGGTGAATCTCTGCGAGAACCTTCTCGGGAGGTCTATGTGGAACTAAACTCTAAAATAGTCACATGTGACGTGCGCCATACGCGCTATTCGCCGAAGCTGCATAAGTTTCGCTATCCACATATGATGTTTTTGCTGGATCTGGATGAACTCGACCTTGTGCAAAACAATATCAAAATGTTCAGTCACAACGGCGATGCACCTTACAATTTCCGCGATTCCGATCACCTTGATGAGGGAACGCAACCGCTGAAAACTCGCGTGTGTAGACTGCTTCGCGAGCACGGTTTCGATGAGATGCCGACTCAAATTTTATTGCTGTGTAATCCGAGAATTATGGGTTATGTTTTCAACCCAATTTCGATCTATTTCTGCATTAGAAAAAATGACGAACCGATGGCGATTATTTGCGAAGTCTGCAATACGTTTTTCGAACGAAAAGCATTCGTAATCGACACGTCGAAATTCGCTCCCGGAGAGCCGATTGTGCATGAGCAGGTCAAGAATTTCTACATAAGTCCATTCTGCCGACCTGATGACATACTCAGGTTTGAACTGCAAATGCCATCCGAAACATTCCAAGCATCTGCCACCACCTTCCGTGGTGGAGAAAAAATTATGTATGCCGGAATGACAGGAACGTCCATTCCACTTACAAATGAGAATCTCTCAAGATGCGCCTTGCGATACCCGCTCAGCACGATGGCGGCAATCTCAAGGATTCATTACCAGGCGATGTTGCTCTATTTAAAGAAGATTCCTTTTTTCACGAAAGAAGAGTTTCCAGACAAGCAAACAAATCTATGGCGTCCATACACTAACCCGCGGAGAATGAATTCGAATGAAATCCTCAACGAAAAACGATCGTAGAGAGTTAGATTCCGAGACGTCGAATAATAGTTCTTCGACCTCGTGCTCTTCGTCCGCTGGCTCGTCGTCATTGTCTTCGTCGTCGACGTTGTCGTCTTCTTCTTCTTCTTCTTCTTCTTCTTCGGGAATGTCGAATGAAAAGAAGTCGCCCTCGATTGATGATGGGGGCACATCGGCGAACAATTCTCACGAGCAATCGGTTAATCCGAACGCCATCGATCGATTTTGTCAGAAGGTAGTCGTTGACTCATTGACCGGCATGCGCAAAGGTCGGCTAAATCTAAGACTTCCTGATGGTACTGTTCTCACTAACGGTTCTGATGAAACATCCTGTATCGCAGACATTAATATTAGTTCCCGAGCGTTTTTTAGAAGATGCGTCAAGTTTGGTGCTATCGGCTTTGCCGAAGGTTATATAGACGGTGAGTGGACAACCGCAGATTTGACTGATGTGATTCGCTGGTTCATTTTAAATTTGAACGATTCGACAGTCATGGAAGGATCGAAAAAACGCAACCCGCTGCTCGATTTGTTCAACTTTGTCAATCGTTTGGGACATCTTTCGCGACCGAACAGCAAAACGATTAGCAAGGCGAACATCGAAGCCCATTACGATCTGAGCAATGAGTTTTTCTCATTGTTTCTCGATAAGTCGATGACATACTCAAGCGCGATTTTCGAAGATGCGAATCAGGATCTGTTTGAGGCTCAACAAAATAAGTACAAGCGAATTTGTGAATCGTTGATGCTGACAAAGCAAGATCACTTGCTGGAAATCGGTTGTGGTTGGGGAGGTTTAGCCGTTTACGCTGCGAGAAATTATGGTTGTAAAATCACTGGAATAACGATCTCGCCGAGTCAGTTTGAGTATGCGACACAGCGAATTCGTAACGAAGGTCTGGAAAAACAAGTTCAGATTGTGCTGACCGACTATCGGGATCTGACTGGTCAATTTGACAAGATTGCCTCAATTGAGATGGTCGAAGCGCTCGGTGACAAGTACGTTGAGACCTATTTCAAGAAATGCGCGGAGTTGTTGAAGCACGATGGTCTGATGACGTTTCAACTAATCACCAGTCCGGACAGTCGATACGAACTCCTTCGCGGTGGTGTCGACTTCATTCAGAAACACATTTTTCCTGGCAGTTTGCTGCTATCAACAGAGCGGGTAATTCGTGCTACCAGCAAGGTAACTGACTTTCACATGATCGAGTTCAATGAGTTTGCGGAAAGTTATGCGAGAACTCTCCATGTCTGGCGTGACAATTTTGAAGAACGTCTTTCCGAAGTTCGCGCCCTCGGTTTTTCCGAGAAGTTTATTCGAAAATGGATTTACTACCTGTGCTACTGCGAAGCGGCTTTCGACATGAGACAAATTAGCGTGGCACAAATGACTATCACTAGACCAAACAATCAATTTGTTCGGGAACGGAAGCGTTTAATTTAAAAATGGAAGAACTATTTCAAAACCCTATATTCAAAAGTTGTCTGGCTGGTCTCGCTACTTCGTGCATCATGTTTTTAATAACATGGACTCGATGCGTTAAGTATAAGAACGGTGCTGTAGCCGACATCACATGGTCTTTTGGTTTTGCCGTTCTCGCCGCAGTGTACTGCTGCATCAATGATGGCTGGGTTTTAAGAAAGATACTACTGCTGGTGCCTGTGACAATCTGGTGCGCGCGCCTTGGAATATACATAACGCGCAGAACTCTGTCACACCTCAACAAAGAAGATACGCGCTATCGTCATCTGCGAGAACAGGCGAAGGGCAACGAAGACCTCTATTTCCTGTGGATATTCATGTGCCAGGCGGTTCTTCAAGCGGTGGTTAGCCTGCCGTTTATATTCATTGCAATGGATAGTTTTGACAGTGTTCGAGTAACTGAGTATGCCGCGCTCGCATTGTTTGCCGTTGCCATTACTGGAGAGACCATAGCGGATAAGCAGCTGGAAGAATTTAAAAAGAACGCGCCAAAGGAATCAAAGGAAGTTTGTAAAGTCGGGTTGTGGCGATATTCCAGGCACCCAAATTACTTTTTCGAATGGCTGATCTGGTGCGCCTGGGCTCTGATGGCATGCGCTTCTCCGTTTGGACTATGGGCACTCTCCAGCCCCGCGATCATGCTTGTTATGTTGCTCGTCTTCTCCGGAGTGAAAATTTCAGAGGAAGTGTCGCTCAAGAGTCGCGGCGATGCTTATCGGCAGTACCAGAAAGAGACGAGCCCGTTCGTGCCCTGGTTTCCGAAGCTGTAAGGACGCGAAAACTGTCGTAGACGGTACACAAGCACGTTGTCCAAGTCGGTTTTGTCACCGTGTTTCAACATCGGATCGAGACGGAAAGATCAAATACGTCGGTTTTCTTTCCTTCGCCATTTCCTTTGCCATCTCGGCGGCCGCGACCAGGACGCCAGGATCTTCGCACGTGTTGGGAATGCTGGCTGCACCGATAGCGATTCGAGCGGAGCCAGGAACGAGGTAATCCAGTAATGGCGCTTCGGCGGAGACTGCTTTGTGTAGAGCTTCGCAAAACGCCGAGAGCTTGTTGTCATCGCACTCGTCGAGCAGGATTGCAAATTCGTTGCCGCTCACATGCGCGGCTACGTGATGAGGTTCGCAAACTGAGCGAATTCGCTCTGCCACTGCTGGCAGTGCTTCGAAGGGAAGACTCGCTACTTTGCCATCTCGTTTCAATCCTACCTCGCAAATTACGATGGACAGCCCATCGCCTTTCCGCTGGTGGCGGTCAAATTCTCGCAATAGGAAAAACACAAGCGTTCCGAAGGACATTAGTCCGGTATTGCGATCGAATAAACGATTGAAAACGTGGTCTACCAGAGAATCAGAAAATTGCACAGGTGGAGGCAATTGGATGGAAACGAATTGCTTGTCGTCCGGTTTCATCGACGTCGGACCTGTCTTGGCGGCACCGCGGGCAGTATCAGCTTTGCTGACGGCCGCTGGGTCGATTTCGATGGCTGGTCTAGGAGAATTGTGCTTGCCAATGTCAGGCGCGGACTTTGCTGCAGTCTGACCGGCACTCAGAGCCGGCGCTATTAGTTCATCCATTGTCTTTCGGGCGAAGTTTCGCACCTGAGCAAAATTTTGTACTGCCGACTCAGGCAATTCTGACTTTTGAGCTTCGTCTTTCAGCTGTGGCCAGGACTCCTTCGACGCTACGAACTCCGCTGTAAAACCAGCCAATGGCAGCGGTTTTGGCGGGACGAGGACTTTGGATGACGACTCATCGACCGGTGCCTGAGGCCAACCAGCAAAATTGCGTCGGCTTATCGGTAACACACTCGGCTGGGGCTGTGCAGGTGCGGATGTGATGATTGGAGTAGAGGTGCTGCTGTCCGCGCCCACTTGCGCTGTAGAACCCGCACCCGGAGGTCCGTCATACGCTGATTCAATCTTGATTTTGTTTTGGATCATCAAAACTTCGGCGCTCTCGCGTGTCCACAACGTCTTGGCCGAGTCACCATCTCCGCGCTGAAAAGTCCATCGCGGTGTCTGCGTCGGCCCAACCAGTGTGACTCTCACGATAAAAAGCACGCGGTTGTTTTCGAATGGCAACTCAACAGGCTTTGCGTGTTTCTTCGATTCTGCGAGAAGGTATCTGAGATCGTCGGTGGTTGGGACCGTGCTCAAGCGTGCCATTCGAACTGCTTGGGAACTACTGAAGGCATCGTGAAGTGGCATCTGCTGACTCCTCAATAATTGCAACTGCACACCAGGGTTACAGGCTGCTGCATGACGTCGCTGCCCAGTTGAAAGGCAGAAGCAAATTTTAGCACTCAATATATATGTTTTGGGAACTTGGTTTATTGAATTGAATGAATTGGAAAACAGACACGAGCGTTTTGGTGGAATTCGTTGCGGTATTAAATATGGTGCTGAAACTGTGTCCGCTATTACCGTTCTCTGGGCGGTTTTCTAAGCAGCAGAGTGCGATTCGCCTCTACTTCCTGTTTTCGCTTTCTCATCTCCGCATTCATGAAGTCTAAAACTGCTCGCTCGTTATAGTAGGCTTTTCTCTCGTTTTCACGCCTGTATACGGAGTTGGAACTCGCTACTGCCTTTCTGAATCGATCCATCATCATCTTGGTCTTAGCCTGATTGTTGTCTTCTGGCGAGGACTGAATACTGCCACGCATGCGGTCCAGTAAGATATCTCGTAAAAGTTTGTCTTGCAGTTCGATCTTTATTTTGTCAATCGATTGAATTGACAGGAGGCGGTCTGCCATTCTGAATACCTCGCCATCGGCAAAGAGGTTGGCATTCACGCGAGCGTTCTCGAGGTCTTTTCGAAAATCTGGGACGTTACCCATCTGGAAATTGATGAGTGCACGAGTACCATGAGCCGCCGGATTGAATGGAAACCAATCGAGCACATCGTTAGCGGCAATCCATGCCAGGTCATACTGTTCCAAATCATAAAGTTCGAAGCAATAACTGGAAAGAAACGATATTCGTTCTGTCCTCCGGAAAAATTTTGCAGGTTGCATGTGGCAATGCAAGAGCGTTTCCTTCACGTCTTCAATGGCACCCTTCGTAACCAGGGGCATGTCGAAGCTGAGCAGCTCAAGTGAGCGGCAACCGGTGAGATTGAGGAAGTCCGGATCCTCGGTGACATCAGAGGCGAGCCTTAGCGATGACAAATTCGGCAACTCCGAAATTAGACGGAGTTCTTTCCGTCTCAAATAATGGTCGGTCGCTTCCAGGTATGTCAGTTTTGGCAGGTACCGAAGAGTTTGAAAACCCTCATCGCTAGCGCCAGTAGAGATGAGCTGAAGCCCTTTCAGCTTCTTTAAACTAGTCAGCAGGCTGAGTCCGCTATCGGTGACTGACGCGCGGTCAATCACAAGCCAGTCCAGGTTTGTCAGTTCAGAAATGAAACGAAGACCGGCGTCTGTGATGCTCGTCCCGACAAGCTGCAACTCTTTTAAGTTGGTGCACAGTGTCAGGAGTTCCGCGCCTTCGTCCGTGAATCCAGGCCCGCAGATGACCAGGCTGGTGTAGTTTGGCAACTCGGTCATCCGGGTTCGGAGATCGTTGTCAGTCCACGAGCCGATGTACGAATCGATTAGCGACATAAGAATCTCTCACAGAACCCTACCCTGTTATTATTCCCCCATATTTGTTTGAGAATCGAGTTCTTGCCGATCTTTGCGAAGTTTGTCAAACGCTATTCGTCAGTGCGTACGTGTTCGATGTACTCCAAGCCGAATTGTTTTGCCGAGCGCCGTCTTTCCTCTTTTGCTTTTTTGCGATAATCAATCGCAACCTCAGGTCTGTTCATGTGATCCATGAGATTGGCATAACTACTGTAGAACTCTGCGAGTTCGTCAGGTGCAAACTCCTTACTCTTCTCAGCCGCTTGAACCGCGAGATTCAAACTTCTCTCGGAATCCGCATACTGATTTCGTCTTCGTTGCCATTGACCTAGTTTTAAAATCGCTCGTACAAGGTCAGGTTCCGTTGCGATCTGCTCGACCGTCAACGTGCTGTTGGGAGGAAGTCCGAGATTCTTCTTCGTGTTGATGTCCCAGATCTCTGCAATGTGTCCATAGATCCCATATGCGCTGTTGCTGTCGTCCGGCTTTGCATCGATGACTTCTATTCTGTCCTGATTTTTGAGACATTCCGCACGCTGCGTTTCTATACTTGCAACGCCGACGAAATCCGAACCGTACAATTCTTTTAACAGATGCTTGGTTTTATACAGAAGCTGATAT
>JBGAHZ010000011.1:0-205208 GCA_044225915.1 Obscuribacteraceae bacterium (SeqCode) | reverse complement strand
CGTTTCTTAAAGACCTCGACGCAGCAAGGTTCCGGATCTTGATTGAATGCCCATTTTTAAATACTTCGCGAATAAAAACTCTCGAACCTGCGCTTCGGCGTGCCACCAGGCGTGGTATCGCTGTCTGCATATTTATTCAGAAGAAGTCAGCCAACAACGCCGAGGAATCGGCAGCCACCCCCGATAAAGAACGAGAGTCTCTAATCAATCTGCTTAAATCGTGGGGCATCCACGTTAGCGAACGAACATATGTTCATTCGAAGGTCGCTATTATCGACGATTACATTCTATGGGACGGTAGCCTCAACATCCTTTGCCATTTTGACCGAGTCAATGAACGGATGAATAGATACGTCAGTCAGAAAAAAGTCCGAGACGCAATTCAAAAACAAAAGTTGTACTGCGAAAAATGTAAACAGAATATGTCTCGGTTTGCCGTAGACAAAGACCTTTGCGAATGGGTCGAGTGGGGACGAATCCTGAGAGAGCAGCGCGAATGGCAAAATCTAACCCAACAGCAAATTGCAGATCTGTGCAACATTGACAGGACAGTGCTTTCCAAAATTGAAAGTGGGAAAACTGGTTCTATAAAATCCGTTGCGAAGGTTTCCGGCGCACTTGGTTCGAAACTCATTCTTATTCCAGATTATCTTGAAAGCTACATTGGAATCGCGTTGGAAATTGCAACAAAGAGAACCGACCCACCTCCGCCAAACCGTAAATAGATTTATTTTGCGAGGTGACAATTCATTCACAACGGTCTAGAATTAGCGGTTTCGACAACTTCTGAGCTACTAATCATGACGAGTATAACCACCCAAACTCTGTCCGCCACTGAGCTTTTAGCAAAAGCTAAAGAAATCAAGGAAGACCTCGTGCGCTATCGGCGCCACATTCATGCGAACCCAGAATTGAGTTTTGAGGAAAAAAAAACTGCTGAGTATGTTGCAGACAATCTCAGAAAGTTTGGTTTGACCCCAAGTGTTGGAGTCGGCGGAACAGGAGTTACAGTCGACATTGGCGAAGGCGATACGGTCGTCATTCGGGCAGATATGGATGCTCTTCCAATTGAAGAATTGAACGAGATAGATCACTGCTCGAAAAACAAGGGCGTCATGCACGCTTGCGGACACGATGTGCACACCGCTTGCGCTCTGGGTGCAGCGCAAATACTTGCTGCAAATCCGCCGAAGGATGGACGGATCCGAATCATCTTCCAACCAGCAGAAGAGGCGACCAATGATGATGGCTTGAGTGGCGCGAGCTTGATGATCAATGATGGAGCGCTCGAAGGAGCGAAACGCGTTGTGGCTCTGCATGTGTTTCCTGAACTCGCAACTGGCAAAATCGCTCTTCGGTCAGGTCCGCTGCTCGCAGCATGCGATAAGTTTGACATTAAGGTGCAGGGAAAGGGGACTCATGGCGCTTGGCCCGAACTGGGAGTAGACTCGGTCGTTGTCGCTTGCCAAATCGTACAGGCGATCCAAACGATTGTGTCCCGCAGAATTTCCGCCCTCGACGCTGCCGTCATAACCATCGGTGGTATCAAGAGCTCCACATATCGCAGTAACATTGTAGCCGACTCTGTTGAGCTAACCGGCACCGTACGCTACTTTCAGCCGGAAACTCAAACTATAATCCGCAGAGAAATTGAAAATGCGTGCAGCCTCGCCACCATAATGGGTGGGTCGTACGAGCTTCACTACATCTCCGAAAACCCCGCTGTCATCAATGATGCAGACGTCGTAGCAGTTGTCGATCAAGTCGCTTCCGAGATGCTCGGAAAAGAGAACATAGAAGAAGCGACCATGAAAATGGGCGCGGAAGACTTCAGTTTTCTTTCCGAAAAGTATCCATCCTGTTTCATCTGTCTGGGCGTGCAAATTACTGGACCACTCCGCTTCTTACACACAGCGACCTTTGATATCAACGAGGATGCTCTTCCAATTGGTGCGGCCCTTCTAGCTTCATCGGCGTTGGCGCTGTTGTAGGTTGAGGAGCTGGATTCGATTTTGCGTCGTCAATGATTTCCCAGACTATTAGTTTCGCGATTCTTGATTGCTCCAAACATGGCTCGGAGCTCTGATAGCGCTTAGCAAGTTGAATTGTTCGTTCTGCAAACCATCGAGCTATATCACGTCGGTCGGCATCTTTTCTGCTCCGCTTAAACTCATCGAAATACGTGTAGGCCATCGAAACCATCAATTCGGACATTTCTTCGGGAGATTCGTCAGAGCTATTCAAGATCTTTTCCCACACGGCGATGCGCGCCGCCAGAGGCTTAGAGCCACCGAATTCTAAATCCATAACTGCGGAAAACATAATCGGATTGAAATAGCACATGGCTATCAATCCAATTAACAGACAAGCGATCAAGGATAATGCTAGCGGAACGAGTTTTCGCATCAGAATGAATGTAGCAGATGGTAATAACGCCAAGTTTTGCAATTATGCCGTGCAGTGAACCGGTATAGCAACATGGCAGCTACGATCGATTCGTGCTGGAATGGAATTAGAAATACTTCCTGATCGATTCCCCCGAAATGGCGCGGACAGGCGTTCTTAGGCGACGATAACTTCGCGTTTGTGATATCGCTCAATCTCGTATACGCGATTCGGAATAGAGCAAATTTGATCGTGTGGTTTACCACATTCATTGCGGACTAGCTCGAAAAGCTGTCGCCAATCAGCGTTTGGCATTGTGATCGGATGTTGCAAAGAAGTGCCGATTCGTTGAATGCGATGGGGTGATTGCGAGAGAGTGCGTGCACTCTTTCTCGCCAATTTCACAAGGACACACCGCACCAGAACTGCAGTAACAGCCAAAATCCATCAGCAAAGCTTCCGTCACCGACGGGGCGCATTGACCTCTCTTTGTTCGATCAGGCCAACCATTGATCGAATGAAGAACTGCTTCCGACCCCACCAGTAACCGCATTGCGGCTTTGGAGAAACCAAACTCCAAATGGGGGCGCGAGCATTCTCGAGGCGATGTGATGCGTTTTGTCTGGTCTGAGTGAATCGGTGAGAACGAGTACAGAAGAGGGTCTCGGCTGTCGCCGAGAACTCAGAACCCCCAACAAACTTACTGGAATTGGAACACACTATGGTTCGGAACATGTACCTCAACGGATTGCTGACCGCGGTCGTCGCGGTCGCCTGCCTCGTCACGACGGCGTCGCCCTCGTTCGCGCAAGTGGCGCGCGATGACGACCCCACCATCGGACGCGGTCTCGTGACCCCGGTGCGTCAATGGAGGGACGCAACGCAAGACCCTCGCGGTGTCGTACTGCTCCTCCACGGCTTCCCCGAGCACTCGCTGCTCTACGACAAGCTGGCTTCGCGGCTGGCTTTCGATGGTTTCATCGTCTACGCACCGGACCTTCGCGGACTGGGGCGCGCGTACACAGACGGCACGGCGACCGAGATCAGCTACATCAAGTACGCGGACAAGGACATCGCACGGCTGGCTGAGCGGATTCGCAAGGAACACAAGGGACTGAAGGTCGTCGTCGGCGGCGAGAGCATGGGAGGCGCCCTCGCCATCCGGCTCGCCGCGCAGCACCCCGAGCTGGTCGACGGCGTTATGCTGTCCGGACCCGCCATCAAGCTGGAGCACCACTACGCCCGGCTGATTCCGCGCAGCCTGGTCAACGTCGTCACGCTCGGCGTGGTCAAAGTAGATTTCAGCAAACAAATCGAGAAGTTCTTCTCGGCGGACTCGCGTATCGCGCGGGAGCTGCTCCGCGACCCGCTAGTGCGCACGAAGTTTGACACGAAGGAACTGATCGAAACGCGTCAGTTCCCGCGCGAAACGGAGAAGTTCGTCGACCAGATCAGCGAGAAGACGCCGGTGCTCGTGCTGCAATCGTGCGACGACCGGCAGGTCAGCCCCAAAGGTCTGTGCCTGTTCGACGCCAAGCTGCGCTCGCAGGACGTCACGTACGTCGTCTTCACGTTCGGCGGGCACACGCTCCTCCAGACCAAGCACATCGATCCGTTCGCCGAGAAGGCCGTGATCGAATGGCTCGATCGGCAGGTTCCGCCGGTCGACGGCGCGGCTTGCCGGCTGCCCAAGTTGAATGCGCCGAAGAACGAAGTGCCTCAGCAGTTGCCGAAAAACGACTTCCCCCAAGCCCCGAAGAATGACGTGCCGCGGCAGATGCCGAAGTACGACGTGCCGCAACCCATGCCGCAACCGAAAACCGACGGTCGCCAATCCGTCGAACCGATGATCATCCCGGAACCCAAATAGTCCGCTAGCGTTCGATGGCGTATTGGCCGTCGCCGATACGTTCGACGTGATCGCTGATGCGTAAAGGGCGCCGACGGCGAACGGAGTCCGTCACGTCGTCGGCGCCATGGCGTCTCAGCTGCGAATGGACTCCGCGCCTCTACGTCATCAGCGCTTCGGCGTCTCAGCTGCGATAGACTCCGCCTCTACGTCATAAGCGCTTCGGCGTCCCGGCGAACGGACTCGCCCGAACGTCGTCGGCAACACAAACAACGAAGGTCGCTTAATCATCGAATCATCCCAGCGGCCTTCGTTCTCTCACACCGCCCCGCGGCGGTGAAAAAAATAGAGGTGGCAACCGGCGCTCACGCAGCCGGTTGCCACCGATTTTTGCTTTCAGGTATCCCTACTAGCTATCGTAATACGCTTACTGGAATCGACAGGCGACTACACCCGCAGAGTACGCATCTAGTGTTTTGCATCCACGTCGCACACTACTCGTCTCGATTTTTTCAGTCATAATAATAGACTAGTCTATTACTGAAAGCGTGTCGAACTATTCGAAAAGATGATTACCCGCAGCCGCAACTGCCCGTTTTCTTTTGCTTTGCGGCTTCTTCAGCTTTTGCCTGTTCTACCTTAGCAGCAAGCGCAGCAGCGTCCTTATTCTCGACACCACAGCAGCCCGAGTTGCTATCTAATACCTTTTCTTCTTTTTCTTTCTCAACTGTACTCATTTTTCAATTCTCCTTTACAGGACTAAAACACAGACACCATGATTAATTGCAGTTTCAATGTTCAGCCATTCAAATTCCGCTTCGAGCATTTGGCTCACTTAATCAATAGTAGACCGGTCGTCTATTTTTGTCAAGTCGAGTTCGAAATCGAGGTCGAGGTCAAAGTCGAGGTCGAGTCCAGTCGAGTCAAGTCGAGTTCGAAATCGAGATCGAAGTCGATGTCGAGGTCGAAGTCGAGGTCGAGGTCGAGGTCGAGTCCAGTCGAGTCATGTCAAGTCGAGTCCAGTCAAGTCGAGTCGAGTCGAAACCAAAAGTCGAAGGTGAAGTTGAAGCCAAGTCAAGTCAAGTCAGGTCGAAACCTGCTCAGTGGAAGTTTCCACCACCACGGCTCAACTAACCGAATTTGACGCTAAATCCTTCTTCCGAGAGCGGTTTTTCAACGCCCTTCGCCCGCCTAGCAGCGCATACATAGCAGGGACCACCAGCAAGGTAAGCGCCGTCGACGATACTAGTCCGCCGATTACTACAGTCGCAAGCGGCCGTTGAACCTCTGCACCCACGGAAGTGGCGAGAGCCATCGGCACAAACCCTAGCGACGCAACCAGAGCGGTCATCAGCACGGGACGTAACCTCTGCTGAGCGCCCTTCACAGCAGCCTGCCTGGGACTTAGCCCTTCGTTTCGTTCCAATTGCTGAATGGTAGAAAGCAGCACGACTCCGTTTAATACAGCAACGCCGAAAAGGGCGATAAAGCCGACGCCCGCGGTGACCGACATCGGCATACCACGGAGGTACATTGCAACGAGCCCCCCGGACAAGGCAAGTGGAATGTTAGAGAAGATCAGCAATCCCGGCTTCATGGTACCGAATGAGGCATAGAGCAGCATGAAGATCAAAAGAAGCACAAGCGGCACAAGGATAAAAAGACGAGTCCGGGCCTCCTGTAAATTTTCGAACTGACCGCCCCAGGTGATTCTATAACCGGGTGGCAGAACGATTTCCTTTTTGACTTTTGACTGAGCCTCGTCGACATAGCTGCCCAAATCCCTGTGGCGAACATTCACCTGGACCATGTATGTCCTGTCTGTCTGCAAGTGTGTGATCTGCGCAGCATCTTCCGCCCGCACGATTTCTCCGACTTGTCGCAACGGCACAAGATCACCGGAAAGCGTGCCGACAGGCAACGATCCGATATCTTCAGCATTGCTGATTTTTTCCGGTTGAAACTTTACTGTTAGATCATATCGAGGCTTGCCTTGATAGATGGTTCCCACCACCTTTCCTGCCTGCGATGCCGCCACCGTATTTAGTGCCTCCTGCGTTGACACACCGTAGGCCGCCAGTGCCGCAGAGTTGAGTCTTGCAGTCACCACGGGCAAACCAGAGTTTTGTTCCAATTTCATATCGGCCGTTCCTGGTACCGCCGATAACACCACACCAACGGCGGCGCCCAGTTCTCGCAGTTTGCCCAAATCGGGTCCAAAAATCCGCACAGCAACATCGCTTTTGGCACCAGCAATCAGTTCATTCATGCGCTGCTCGATGGGCTGTGAAACAGAAAATATTGCACCCGGAATAGTGTTGCGCAATTTGGTGACAATGGCATCTTCAAGCTCTTGCTGGGTTCTTGCGGTCGACCACTGAGAAGGGGGACGCAAAATTATGAACATATCGGTTTCATCCGGCCCCATTGGATCGAAAGCAATCTCGGAATGCCCAGTTCTAGAGACAACTTTATCGACATCAGGAAATTTCAAGACCTCCTTTTCCATCAAAGTCGTCTCTTTGGCGGCGGCATCCAGCGAACCGGATACCGGTCTGTTTATCGTCAGAACAATCGTGCCTTCCTTAAGTACCGGTACAAATTCCGATCCCAGGTACGGAATTGTGGTTAGGCTCGATAGAAAAACCAACAACGCAACCGCAAAAGCCTTCCGCGGATGCCGCGCACAGGCGATGAGCGCTCGTCTGTATGTCGGACGAATCAGTTTCAACATCAGACTGTCAGATTCACTCGGTTTCTTTGGCAGTAAGAAAAATGAAAGTGTGGGAGTAAGGAATAAACCAATCATCATCGCAGTAATCAATCCGAATATAACGGTCAGCGCCATGGGCTGAAAGGTTTTGCCTGACACTCCCGGTAGTGCCAGAATTGGCAAATAAACCACTGTAATGATTAGAACCGCAAAAAATACTGGTTTTGCTACTTCTGCCGCCGCTTCCATTACTACGCTCAGCCGAGCTCGGTTGCTTTCTGCCAGACGGCGAATGATGTTTTCAACCATAACCACCGAGCCATCGATTAGAATTCCGAAGTCGATTGCCCCAAGCGAAAGAAGATTACCTGAGGTGTTGCTCAATACCAGAAATGACACTGCGCCGAGCAAAGAAAGCGGTATCGCCAGCGCTGCGACAAACGCCCCACGAATACCACCCAAAAGCAGAAAGAGCACTACCATAACGAAAAGCGCACCATGAGCCAGATTGTGCCAGACGGTTTCGATCGTCTGCTCGATTAATACACTGCGATCGTAGAACGGCTCAATTACCACACCTGCAGGCAAGCTCGGTGCGAGCGCCTTCACTGCTCGTTCCAAATGACCAAGTACCTCTTTGGAATTTTCACCTTTTCGCATAACCACAACGCCGATAACGGTCTCACCACGACCGTTTTCCGTCACAATACTCTGGTGTTGTTTATGTCCAATCACGACCCTTCCAAGGTCTTTTACCTTAACAACACCCGTGGCATCTCGCCTCACTGCGACGTTGCCAATGTCGGAGACGTTGTGCAACATGCCTTCAACTCGAATCAAAGTTTGATCGTCATTCTCGATTATGTAGCCGCCGCCGCTGTTTGCGTTGTTATTAGAGAGCGCAGTCATTACCTTCGTGACGCTTAGTCCGAAGCCGTGCAGGCGTTCGTGATCGAGAAGGACCTGATATTCTCTCGCTTCACCACCCATGGATTGAACTTCGTCTACGCCTGCCACCATTTTTAGTGCAGGGATGATTTGCCAATCGAGAATGTCTCTCAACTCCATAAGACTGTAATTGGAACCTTTTACCTGAAATTGATATATTTCACCCAATCCAGTGGCAATCGGTCCAAGGGAGATTCTGATCTCGTTATTGGCTGGCATCTGCTCCTGAGCCAGTTTTAAGCGCTCACTGACCTGCTGCCTGGCCCAATAGATATCGGCACCATCTTCGAATACCGCTGTTACCTGACAAAGTGAAAATTTGGAGACAGAACGTAACTGCTTGAGCCTCGGCAAACTCTGCAGACACAGTTCAATCGGATAAGTGACGTATTCCTCGATCTCCTTGGGCGCCAATCCACGGGCATTGGCGGTAACTGTTACTTGAATGTTTGAAACATCCGGGACTGCATCAATGTGCATTTTGGTAAACGAGATCACTCCGAATACCGTGCAGATCAGAGTGATAAACATAACCATCACACGCGCTTCAATAGCGCCTCGGACGAGCATCTCCAGCCAGCCCGATTCGCTCTTTCCGGATTCGCTGCTTGCCGCGGTGGTGCTCATTCGCCACCTCCAATCGATTTCCTCTGCAACTCACTTTTCAGAAGAAATGAACCTTTCGTGGCGACCATATCTCCCAATTCAACGCCCGACAGCACCACCGTATTGTTTCCATCAGTGTTTCCGACCTTGATTGGGCACGCTTCAAAGCTATTTGCGGAGACCTTTTTAAAAACCAAGACCTCGCTTCCAATTCGCTGAATCGACGAATTAGGAACCAGAAGCTGGGCGCGCGCCGGGGCGCTGGTCGCCACTTCCGCGAGCACCAACAAACCTGGTTTAAGTATCGCTTTTGGATTGTCAATTTCTGTTCGAATCGAAGCAGACCGACTTTGCGGGTCAAACCGCTCACCCATTTTAGTTACACGTCCTTTGAACTTCTGACCGGGTGCAACCTCTGTCGTGAACGTCACGGGCGCATTCAGTTTAATATTGGATATCTCGGACTGTGGCACTTCCAGCATGACCCAGACCGTAGAAAGATCGACGACGGTGAAAAGGACTGCAGTGGTAGCACTGCCGGTGGCACCTACCACCAGCCCGGGCTGAGCATTTCGTTGGCTCACAACCCCGGCGATCGGAGAGCGCAAAGCCAGTTCGGTGGTCAACTTACTCAATTCCATTGATTTCGGGTCGAAACCAAGGCTGGTCAATCGCGAGCGAGCTGCTGAAAATTGGATTTCGCTAGAAGTCCTCTGGGCTTTCGCGGTTTCCAACTCTGCTTTTGCGCTGGCTATACGAGACTCGGATGCCTCGACCTCCTTCTTGGCTGAGATGCCTTCCTCAAATAAAGTCTTGAGCCTGGACGCCTCTGCCTCGGCCAATTTCAGCCTGGTCCGAATGAGCTCCACATTGGCAGTTGCTTCAATAACACGAGCCTGGCGCTCGACAAAATTAGATTGAGCATCAGACAGCTCCGGACAATTGATGAATGCAACAACCTGTCCGGCTTTGACCGTATCGCCGACATCGACCAGCACTCTGGTAACCACCCCATGCACCAATGAGGTGACCGCTGCAGTACCTGGATTGCTTGACTCGACAGTCGATGTGAAACGCATTGACTGTTTGAGATTGCTCGACCTAACTGGCAGTACTTCAATACTCTTTTGATCACTGATGTCGCGAGGCAGATTCACCACTTTATGCAGATCAAGCGTCATTCTAGATTGGCTCTCGAAAGCACGTTCTGCAACTTTCTTTGATGGAACAATCGCGTGCGCGCCTGTTAATGCTGATTGACAGCCAGTCAGACAGACTACAAAAATTGAAAGCCAGAGGTATTCAAATATTCTCAATGGTGTCATAAAGCAATCCCCGTCGACCGGCGTTCTAAGCCAATCGCAACTCGGTTATCTACCAGATGCCGACTCTTTTTCACGCCACCGAGAAACACTCTCGTATGCGAGGTTTCCTGAGGGTGTGAAAGTAAGTATTGGATTCGAGTTAGATCAACAAGGATCTTTTTAAGAGATAGAGGGGCTCGCCGACCACAATGGTAGCGCCGTAATACTGCAACTGTGCGACGCGCTTTTCAGACTGACCATAGTCTGACGCTAATACCCGAACAACTGATGAAAGCAAAACAAGGCTGAAAAAACGAACATCCAAAGCACAGATGCCTTCTTTACTCAACGACTCGGATACCAGAGGGCTGTGTAGATGTTCCGCCGCACATGGACAACTTTCCGGACTTATAAGCAAAGCGCGACTGTCCGGCGCTTTTTCAGCAACGATACTGTGGGTGATGGCACTCGAGAGTTTCGCAATTTCAAAACCAATTTGATCGTGAATAAGCGTTGCCGTCCACAAAAATGTGAACATCACAACACCGATAATGTATTTTTTGTGCAAAACTCAGTGGCCTCACTGACTCTTCTTCGATCATACCAGACGGCGGAATGGTTAACCAGACCAGTATCCGAGTGCTGTTAATGAGAGTAATTCTCAGTCGCGCTAGATATCAGATTTTTGATGGTCATCCTTTTGGACGACGCTTTTTTGAAACAGAAGAATTAGAATTTAAAAGTACAATAGCCACCACTTGCGGTACTATTCTCAAGTCTGCATTCAAGCTGGTCATGGTCAAGTTGTCAGCTATTGAAGTCTTCAAAGTCAAGATTAGGACCATATCATGACAGACTCTAAAGTGTTTCCGTCTGTGAAAGACACAGACAAGAATCCCGCGAGAGAATCGGCTATTGACACTAGAAACTCGCTATCCCGACTCTGGCATAACAAATCGACGCTAATCGCAGGATTTTCAATAACTGCGATCGTTTTGCACTTAGTTTTTCGCTATGCAATTCACAGTGACCCGGAGCTGTTCAATTCTCCTCTAATTGCGACGCTCACTCTTGGCGGACTACCACTTCTCTACGACCTTCTGAGAAAATTGTTGAAGCGCGACTTTGGCTCCGATCTACTTGGGGGCATTTCGATTATCGCGTCTGTTTTTCTCGGCGAATACCTCGCCGGTTCAATTATTGTTTTGATGCTTTCCGGCGGCGAAGCATTGGAAAACTATGCTTTGCGCAGCGCATCGTCAGTGCTGGCCGCCCTTGCGAAGCGGATGCCCTCGATTGCCCACCTCAAGCAAGACTCGCAATTACTTGATGTAGAACTCAGCGAAGTCGCGGTGGGCAGCACGCTTGTGATTTATCCTCACGAAATCTGCCCCGTGGATGGTGTGGTAATTGAAGGACACGGCATGATGGACGAATCCTATCTAACCGGCGAGCCGTTCCAAATCACCAAAACCACGGGTTCATGCGTGATCTCCGGAGCAATTAATGGAGAATCAGCACTAACAATCAAAACCACCAAACGGGTCGAGGACTCCAGATACGCCAAGATCATGGAGGTAATGAAAGAGGCTGATGACAAACGCCCGCAACTGCGCCGACTGGGAGACACGCTTGGCGCCTACTATACGCCTATCGCGCTGACTGTGGCTAGCGCAGCGTGGGCAATGTCCGGTGACCCGATTCGCTTCCTGGCAGTGCTGGTAATAGCTACGCCATGCCCGCTTCTTATCGGCATTCCAATCGCGATAATCGGCTCGATTTCACTATGTGCTCGCCGTGCGATCATTGTAAAAAGCCCAGTGGTGTTGGAACAAATCGCCAGATGTCGAACCGCTATCTTCGACAAAACCGGAACTCTTACATATGGTGAGCCAAAGCTGACAGAGCAATTAATCGCTCCAGGTTTTTCACAAAACGAAGTATTAACGCTTGTAGCCAGCCTGGAAGGGTATTCGAAACATCCACTGGCCCGCGCAATTTTGGCGGCAGCGAAGAGCGCAGGTATTGAGGTGCCGGAATGCTCGGCTGTCAGTGAGCCGCCTGGACAGGGACTCTGCGGCACCGTCACAAACCGACAGGTACAAATCACCAGCCGCAAGCAACTCGCTCTCCAACCCGAAGTGACTGGCCGTGAGCAACTTCCGGCAGTTGCAACCGGACTCGAATGCATTGTTGTCATTGACGGCAAGTACGCAGCGGCCTTGCGGTTTCGTGACGCGCCACGCGAGGAGTCGCACTCGTTTGTCAGTCACCTGGGACCCAAACATGACTTTGAACGCGTGATGATTCTATCCGGAGATCGTGAATCGGAGGTGCGTTACCTCGCCGATCAGGTCGGCATTACCGAAATATTTGCACAACAGAGCCCTGAAGAAAAACTAGCAATAGTTCGCAAGGAAACCCAGGCTGCAAAAACCCTCTATGTCGGTGACGGGATAAATGATGCACCATCAATGATGGCAGCCACCGTCGGCATGGCGATTGGCCAGGGTAGCGACGTGACCGCAGAAGCCGCGGGCGTAGTCATCATGGATAACTCGCTTGAGAAGGTCGACGAATTCATGCACATCAGTAAGCGGATGCGGACGATCGCCCTCCAAAGCGCAGTGGGCGGAATGGTACTGAGCGTGATCGGCATGGGCTTCGCCGCGACCGGTCATTTGAATCCAGTACATGGCGCAATCCTTCAGGAAGCGATCGATATCCTGTCGGTGCTTAACGCGCTGAGGGCAGCCATGCCACCAAAAGTAATTCACGACCTTCAATAAAAAACTGTAGACCAATCGTGTGACGGACATGAGGTTGTTCGCTTGAGTCCGCATCAGAAGCCAATGTCAGAGTTCGTCGCCATCAATAACGCAGCCTGACAGTGGTACCGTCTGTGGCGCTTTAGCCCGGCACAACCATCAACCGTTTAGGTCCCCTCAATCCAAACGGGCCCTTGTAGGTAATCGGATCTCTGGCTAGCGCCAGATTCGGAAAACGCTTAAAGAGAAGGCTTAAGGCGATGCGCGCCTCGGTTCTAGCCAATTCCGCACCCAGGCAAAAGTGAATGCCACCACCAAAAGTCAGGTGGCGAATGTTCTGACGTTGAATGTCAAATCTATCGGGTTCATCGAATACTCGCGGATCTCGATTGCATGCGCCAAACAGAATTGTCATTCCGTCATTCACACGCAACTTCACTCCGCCAATCTCGGTGTCCTCTCTGACAATCCGGCGCACCAACTGCACAGCAGGATCGTACCTGAGAATCTCCTCGACAGCATTGCCGGTGATACCCGGCGTTTCAATAAAAGATCGCTTCTGCTCAGGGTTACTTAACAGCGTATAAACGCCGTTTCCAATCAAATTCGTCGTCGTCTCATGCCCGGCAATTAAGATCAAAACTGAATTGGACAGCAATTCTTCCTGAGAAAGTCGTTGATGATCTTCCAGTTGAGCCGCAATTAACGAAGAAATCAAGTCATTCCCTGGCGACCTGCGCTTGCCTTCGATGATTCTGCTGAGGTATTTCCTCAGTTGCTCCATCGCTAAAAATGAATTGATCAGACGCGACGGTCGCCCTGACACATCGAGTCCCAGCGTGATTTTGCTCGACCAGTCTTTAAACTTCTCTCTGTCTTCGACAGGCACGCCGAGCAGCTCGGCAATAACTGTGACCGGGAGCGGAAAAGCGAAGTTGGAAATCAGATCCACCTCCTTATGATCAGCCATTTTTTCAATCAAATCTGTGGCAATTGACGCGATATGGTCCTCGAGATCATGCACCACCCGCGGTGTGAAGGCCGAGTTAACGAGCGCGCGCACCCTTGTGTGATCCGGGGGGTCTTGCAGCAATATGCTGTTGCTTCCGCCCCGCCTAAAAATCCTCATAGTTTGGCGCATGACAAACTTTGGATGTTTCCACTTCTCTAGTCGTTTTCCAAATTTATTACTTCGCATGATCGCTGACGCTTCATCGTAGCGGAGAACCAACCATTGATTACTACTGGGGCTCCAGTGTATTGCACTGCGCTCCCTCATTGCCGCCAGCATCGGATATGGATTCTCAAGAGCGCCGTCAGGCAGATGGCTGAGAGGATCGAGTATTTGAATGTCGTTTGTATTCAATTCAATTGGACTTCCGAAGTTTTTTTATGGTTAAACCAATAATTATCAATGCAATATATCAGGTGCGGAGGCGCCTCTTGCGAATCTTGATTTTACTGCGATCTCGAATTCATCTCCACCACTTCTGCACATGTTGCTCACAAGTTGATCACGTGTCTGAAGAAATATATCGTTGTGACAACGCCTGTACTTATGTCAGCATTAAGGCGGTTTAGCGCATTAACACTGAATTGTAGCGACTATGGATGGAGCTACGAAACGTTAGGCGATGCGATAGTTACGTCCCCCTGGTATTGGATATAGTGCCAGCTTTGGAAACAAAACATATCAGGGGTCGTCGGCAGGGCCTGCGAGAATACGCATTTAGGATGATGTTGTCCTAAACCTATTGAATTACTCTTCTCAGGTGATCCCCAGGTTACTCAAACCCGACACATGAAAATCATAAGCACAGCAACTAGTTTTCCTGATCATTATTACGCCCAATCCGAGATAACAACTGCCTTAGGAGACTATTGGCAGGACTCCTTGAAAAATCGCGGGGTTATGGAGCGATTTCATCGCAACGCCGGTGTTGAGGGCAGACACCTGGCCATGCCGGTCTCCGAATTTCCCAAAGTCAAAGACTGGGGCGAATCGAATGACATTTTCATTCGACAAGCCGTTACACTCGGCGAAAGTGTCATCAACAAAGCACTTGCAGAGAAGTCGGTCGATGCAAATCGAATTAGCGCTCTGACATTCGTATCGATCACGGGAATATCGAATCCCTCTATTGATGCCCGATTGATGAACCACATAGACTTTCCGGCAAACATAAAACGCACTCCAATCTTTGGGCTAGGTTGCGTCGGCGGAGCGGCCGGCATCGCTCGCACTGCCGATTACCTGAAGGCCTATCCCGATCAAATGGCGATGCTCTTGTCCGTTGAACTCTGTTCTCTGACATGGCAACGCGCTGACCTCACGCCCGCGCACGTAATCTCCTCAGCTCTGTTCGGCGATGGCGCCGCGGCCGTTCTCATGTGCGGCGCTGATGTAGCGGAGGATGGGCCAACCGTAATCGATACGCAATCAAATTTCTACCGGGGGACTGAGGACCTCATGGGATGGAACATCACGGCCGATGGCTTCCGCGTGCTGCTTTCGCCCGATGTACCAAAAATTGTTCTCGAACACTTACGCAGTGATGTAGATCACCTGCTAGACAAGCATGGTCTGAAGCGAGCCGATATCGGGCAATGGATTATGCACACCGGAGGACCGAAGGTTCTCGAAGCAACACAGAAGGCTCTCGATCTGCCTAGAGAAGCTTTGGAAGTTTCATGGCAATGCCTCAATGATATGGGCAATCTCTCATCGGCATCAGTACTCGCGGTGCTTGATCGAATCATGCGCACAGCCCGGCCCGCCAAGGGCACCTGGAGCGTAATGTCAGCTATGGGCCCGGGCTTCTGCTCCGAGCTCGTTTTAATTAAGTGGTAATTTTTCTCCGGTAACCCAGAAACAATGAAAAAAGAAACAACCGATGCATTGATTATAGGCGGCGGTCCCGCCGGTTTGGCTGCGGCTCTCGCATTTGCAGCCAAAGGAATAAAAAGCACTGTGGTCGACTTCAGAAAGCCACCGATCGACAAGCCCTGCGGCGAGGGCTTGATGCCTGATTCACTGAAAGAGCTGTCAAAACTGGGAGTTGAAATTCCCAGCAACAACGGATTTAACTTCGATGGAATCAAATTCAAAAGAGGAGATAATTTCGTTGAGAGCGACTTTCCTCAAGGTAAGGGCTTAGGAGTTCGGCGGAAAGTCCTACACGAAGCTCTAGTTGAAAAAGCGGAACGCACAGATAACATCTCCTTGCTTTGGAACTCTAGAGTAAATCTATTGAAACCAGACGGCGCCTTGATAGGCGACAGCGAAATCTCTTACCGGTGGTTAATTGGCGCCGACGGCATGAACTCAACTGTGCGAAAATGGGCGAAGCTCGATGTCGGCGAGTCAGCCTCATTTCGCTATGGTTTCCGAAGCCACTATCTAATCGAGCCCTGGACATCTCGCATGGAACTCCATTGGTCTGACATCGGACAAATGTACGTGACTCCGATCAGTCAAAATGAGGTCTGCGTCGTCTTTTTAAGTGGAGATAAAACTTTGAGATTCGATCAGGCCCTTCGTCATTTTCCCGAGCTACAGAATCGTTTGAATGGCGCACAACAGTCCTCGAAGCTACAAGGAGCGATAACAGCCAACCGCATGCTACGCTCGGCTGCTTCCGGACGGACGGCGTTGATAGGCGACGCCTCAGGATCTGTCGACGCCATTACCGGCGAAGGTCTGGCATTATCGTTCAGACAATCATTCGCGCTTGCAGATGCAATTGCACAGGACGATCTTTCCGTTTATGCAAAAGTTCACAAGTCATTAGCCCAACTACCGACACGTATGGCTCGACTGATGTTGCTTTTAGACCGCCTTCCGGCACTTCAATCCAGAATTATTCAGGCACTATCCATGACACCAGAGACATTTGGTAATCTGCTCGGAGCACACGTCGGTCATCAATCACTGCCTCTCACGATTTGCCGTGAAGTTCCAAAAGTCGCGTGGAATCTGCTGCGCGCCGACGGTAACGATCACAGCTATTCCAATCAGTTCCCGGTTCTCCCGTCACAAGGAGTTGTCCATCATGAGGTCACTAAAATTGCTTACCGCTAAAAGATGCATCCAACGAGCGCCAATGCTAGTTCTAACACTACTAGCAACGCTGAGCAATTGTCTTCCGGCCTTGGCTCAAAACAAAATCTGGAAAATCGACGAGAAAACTTCCTCTGTAGAATTTTCAGTGAAACATCTTATGCTTTCCAATGTGAATGGACGCTTTTCAAAGTTCGACGGGTCGGTAAATTACGACGGAAAGGACCTGGCTCCCGCGACAGTGGTGGCAAACATTTCGACCGGAAGTATCAGCACTAAAAACCAAATGCGGGACAAACACTTGACCGCCGAGGACATTCTTGGAGCCGCTCTATTTCCGAAGATAACATTCACGTCTAAGCGCATCGTGCCTTCCGCTGATGGCAACTTCGATATAGTCGGCACTCTGTCCTTGCACGGTGTCGAAAAAGAAGTGACCCTGCACGCCACTCCGCTGAAACTAAAAAAAGATGCAAATAACGAAGAACACCTCAGCACAACCGCTTCAACAGAGATAGCTCGAAAGGACTTCAATGTTTTCGTAGACAAAGCCATCGACAAGGGAGGAGCACTTGTCAGCGAAACCGTTAAAGTCAAACTCAAGATCGACCTCGTCGAGGCTAGTTAAGCCGAACAAAATGAACCATTCGGCAAATACCTCTGGCAAGCACGACTTCATATTGCAAATATGTCAGCTGGTCTTCGCCGCTTCCATCACGGTTCTGATGGTTAGCTCATGCCGTTCCATGTCGTCCGAACCGAGCGATCGCCTGACGGTGAGCGGTCGCGTTGAGGCAGACGAAACACGATTGAGCGTTTTAATGCCTGGAAAAGTCAGTTCCGTAAAAATCAAGGAAGGCGACTCAGTTAGTCGCGGAGAAGAGCTATTAGAGCTTGACTCCACTATGTTCAAAAATCAACTAAAGAGCCTGGATGATTTAATTCGCCAGGCAGAGTCAGAGAAAAAAGCCATTTTAGAGATGGCAGCAAAAATCAAAAAAGCTCCTGTTCAATTTTCAGCAACGTCCGAACTCCCCCATCCATCGTTTAAAACGACAGATCCTGTTTCACAAATCAAAAAATCAACATCTTTAACGAACTCTCAGGGAATCACTTCGAACAGCAAAAGCACTAACGAATCCAGCGCGGTTCGCGACAACGAAATCGCGGAGCAGTTCAAGCAGCTCGACGACGCGCAAGCTGTTCAAATGAAACTTTTGAATGAGGCTACCGCCAGCATGCTTGCCACCGTTGATGGTGCATATGCCCGCGAAACCAGCATGCTAAAAGAGGGTCGTGATGAGGCGCAACGCAACTCCCAAACCAAGGTTTTATTCTCGAAAATTGCAAAAGCGAAACTCGCTGGAATTGAGGAAGTTTTTAACGCCAAAGAGAAGGCGCTTACACAAGCTTATCAAGCTCAGCGAAAAGCCATAATCGAATCATCAGCAAGTAAAGAAGCGGCTTTGAAGGACAGCATCGAGTCTAAAAAGTCATCGGTCCGACAGCTATATTCTGCGAAAAACCTTATGTCTGAGGAATTCACAACAGCTCGGGCAAAAATTCAAGAGTCGATGGAAAACCAAAAAGATCTATTGAAATCCGCAATCCGCGCCGAAGGTAGCGAACAGGCGAGAATTACTTTGCAGAAGATCAAAGAAGCGGGGATTCGGGGTCAGTCTCAGATGATGGAGATGAAAAATGAACAGACGCGAGCACGCCTGGCAATGCTCGACACAGAGCTACTGAAAGC
Organism: Obscuribacteraceae bacterium (SeqCode); assembly: GCA_044225915.1. Lineage (GTDB taxonomy): Bacteria > Cyanobacteriota > Vampirovibrionia > Obscuribacterales > Obscuribacteraceae > JADYXR01. Next base: position 186,822 of record JBGAHZ010000011.1, on the reverse strand, counting down.
AAATGCGATGCGGACTGATCTTAAAAATAAAATTGAACTCTGTTCCATCAAGAGTCCGATCGACGGTGTATGCATAATGCGCAGCGTGCAACCCGGAGAGCTAGTGGTGCCTGGTCCGACATTATTGAAGCTGGCGGATCAGAACGCGCTGTATGTTCGCGCGCTAGTAACCGAAGGAAACCTGGCTTCCGTAAAGCTTGGACAGAGCGCGGAAGTCCGCGTGGACTCACCGACAGCAAAGCCCATCCGAGCGACCTTGACGGCGATCGACTCGAAACCGTGCTTCACGCCTAAAGGCGTTTACTTCAAAGAAGACCGTGTCAAAGAAGCATTTGGGATTAAACTTTCAATTGACGAGAAAAACAGCGTTTGCAAGCCCGGAATGCCGGTTGACGTCACAATCTTTTTTGCCGGTAAGGCGAATGAATGAGCACGATAAAATTGAAGAAACGACCTTTGCGGTGCGGCTAAATCAGCTGACCAAGTCATTTCACGGCGCCGTCGCGCTGAAAAATCTCGATCTTCAGATTAAAAAAGGCGAGCTTTTCGGCTTCATCGGACCGGACGGCGCCGGCAAATCAACACTCTTCCACTTAATTTCAGGAGTCCTCGATCCGACATCGGGATCGGTTGAAGTGCTGGGGAAGAGCGCACGGGCAAATCGTCTGATTATTGGCTACCTGACGCAACATTTCTCTCTGTACCCGGAGCTATCAGTCGACGAAAATCTTCGCTATTTCGCGGGCACCAGGTCTATCCCTAAAGAGATTTTCGAAGACAGACGCAATCATTTGCTGGAACTCGTTGGTTTAAAACAATTTGCTAATCGCCTGGCCACCAACCTTTCCGGCGGCATGAAGCAGAAATTGGCATTGTGTTGCGCACTAATTTTCTCGCCACAAGTCCTCCTTTTGGACGAACCCACAACCGGTCTCGATCCGATATCGCGGCGAGAATTCTGGCTTCTACTCTCGAGAGTGGCGCACTCCGGTGTAACGACGCTAATCGCTACGCCGAATTTTTCAGAAGCAGAACTCTGCGATCGAGTAGCGCTCTTGAGCCACGGCGGTATTTTTAGAAGCGGCCGTCCTGAAAAACTGCGCAGCGAGCTTGGGGTCAAACGACTGCAAATCCGTGGAGAAAATCTCAGCGATACCATTCAAGTGGTTTACAAAGCAGTCAACAGCCCGCCCAGTAACGAAGTTTGCGATATCAACACATACGGGGACAGAGTCGATCTACTGACCACTGACAAAGACAAAACCGTAAGCACAATTCAGAAAGCATTGACAGCCAATGGTATTGCTTCCGATACCACTTGTTCGATTGAAGAACCTACTCTCGAAAATGTCTACGTCATGAATCTGCGCCAGGTGGGAGCTGAGGAACCGGAAATAGTACCATTCCCTCGAAGTATTAAAACCAAGATGGAAAGAGAGCACGATGTAGCAATTCTGGCGGAAGAATTGCAAAAGAATTACGCGTCGTTTGCGGCAGTGAGTAAACTAAGTCTGGCTATAAACTACGGAGAAATCTACGGTCTGCTCGGGGCTAACGGCGCCGGTAAAACAACGACGATCAAAATGCTATGCGGTCTTTTAGAGCCAACCTCGGGCTCGTTGAAAATCGCAAGCGGGAAGTTTCGCAACGGTTCCGGCGCACTACGCCAGCGCATGGGATACATGAGTCAGAAATTCACTCTATACGAAGATTTGTCAGTGATCGAAAATCTGAAGTATTACGCTTCAGCATACGCCATTCCCAGCAAACTGCGGAGTGAAAAAATCGACTGGGTTCTCGCCATATGCAATCTCTCCAACGTTACCAGGGAACCGGTCAAAACGCTGCCACAGGGGCTCAAGCAGCGTATCGCTTTCGGTGCTGCAGTAATGCACGAACCCGAAATCCTCTTCCTTGATGAACCGACTTCGGGACTTGATCCGCTAGCACGCCGCCAGTTGTGGAAAACAATTCGTCAGATCGCGCACAACGGAACAGCAATTTTAGTAAGCACACACTTTCTCGACGACGCGGAGTATTGTCACCGCCTTGGTTTAATGGTGTCCGGAAGACTTATAGCAGAAGGTTCCCCACACACCATCAAAGAGCGTAGCGAGCCAATCTTCGAGCTCGTCGTGAATGACATGCCAAAAGCTTATGCGGTCCTTTCTGACAGAATTGAAGCCTCGTTGATATCCGTGTTTCCGAGACGAATGCATCTGCAGTTGACCGGTACCAGACACAACGAAGAGGCGGTGCTCGAGTACTTAAGCGCTGCCGACATCGCGGTTGAGCGAGCCAGTAGAGTGCCACCATCCCTCGAAGACGCCTTTGTGCAGATTGTCGGGAAAGGAGGTTCGCTTTGAAGGCTCTCGCGGCTCAAGTCGAAAAGGAGTGGTCGTCTTTCAGGCGCGATCGATTGGGAATGTCCCTGGCGATTTTGCTGCCCCTGGCGACACTGCTTTTGTTCGGCTATGGTGTGCGCCTGCAGAACAACGATATCCCTACATCGATCGAGGACCGAGATTTGTCGTCCGTCAGCAGGAAACTGATCGACCAACTACATGAACTGAAAGTGCTCAATTTGAGAACTTTAAAACCAGGCGTAGATGTGAGCGATCAACTGGTCGACAACGATGTAAAATGCGCAATCGTGTTGCCTAAGGGTTTCTCGGAGAACCTGGAGAACGGTGACGAGAGCCAATTTCAAGTGATCGTTGACGGCAGTGACGTCAGCAGCGCGGAAACAGTGAGTGCCCTAGTCCAGAAAGCCAGTTTCGAGCTGGAACACAAGATCAGGCCAATCGACAAACAATCATTTTTTGTCATTCCGGACTTCCACATTTTGTTCAACCCTGACGTTCAGGAAACTCCGTTTGTGGTGTCGGGAGTCTTCGCTATAGTGCTCTGGATGTATCCGGCGTTACTCGCTGCCGTAGCGGTCTCGCGAGAATTAGAGCAGAAAACAATCGTCCAGGTCTATGCTTCTGGTTTGACAGGATCGCAGTTCTTAATCGGAAAGGGAATGGTCTACTTCCTTGTCGGCATCCTCGTTTCAGCAGCGATGCTTGTTTTGAGTCATTTCATTTTCGGCTTGAGGCTCGCCGGCGATTTTTCAACGCTGTGCGTCGCCACACTGACGTATGTTGCTGCGGCAGTCTCATTCGGACTGTTCGTCGGCGTGATGACCAGAGAAGAAAACATCGCGGTACAAGCCACTGCTACTGGTGGCTTTTTCCCGGCGCTCTTGCTGTCCGGTTTTGTTTACCCACTATCTAATATTCCGTTTCCTCTCTCCCTCGTAAGCTACGTTGTGCCTGCGCGTTACTACATCGACGTTTGTCGCGACGCTTACTTACGCGGTACCGGCTGGGAAGAGATGTGGTGGCGCATCCTCATTATTGCGGGATTTGGTCTTCTTCTCTACTTTGGCGCATGGAACTCCATCAAACAGATGCGGATGGAGGACTAGAATGAATCTCCTGAAATCGCTGCTCGAGAGCCGGATCGTAGGATTGATTTATAAAGAAGCGATGCACACGCTGCGCGACAAACACCTGCTCTTCTTGCTGATTTTTCCACCGACGCTCCAACTACTTATCTTGGGCGCGGCTCTCGATGTCGGTCTTCGGAATGTACCGATGGGTCTGGTTGACAATTGTCAAAGTTCTACCAGCCGCAGACTTATTTCCGCCCTCAGCGATAATGATATCTTTCGGTTCAACTCAGCATTTCTGAGCGAACAGGAACTGACAAAATCAATCAAAAAAACAGACGTAAAAATTGGAGTCCTCATCCCATCTGATTTTGAGCGCGACCTGGCACGTGACCACGTGGCACACGTCAAGATCATCATCGACGGTGTCGATGCTTATACAGCCAATGTGGCTCGAAGTTACCTGATGCAAATTTTTCAACACTTCGAGGTCAATGCGGAGCCTCATCGCCAGCTGATTAAGCCGACTATCACAACTTTTTTCAACCCCGGCTTGGTGAGCAGTTGGTATTTCGTACCCGGAGTAATCGGCGCCATGCTAACGCTTACAAGCACGCTTGTATCATCCGCTTCTCTGCTCCGAGAGAAGGAACTGGGTACTCTAGAACAGCTTCTTATGACACCATATTCGGTGGGCGAAATCTTGTTTGCAAAAGTCTTGCCGGTATTTCTTTTGCTTGTCTGCGATGTATTTTTGGCGCTTGGAATGGCGCTTTTCGTTTTTAAACTGCCATTCAGAGGCGACATTTTTCTGTTCCTTTTTGCCAGCGCTCTTTATATTTGCGTGGGTATCGGACTGGGAATTCTGATGGCCACCGTCTGCAAAACCGAACGACAAGCGCATCTGGTGTCCTTCTTCGTGAACATTCCGGTCATGCAACTTTCCGGCGCCGTCGTGCCGTTCGAGACCATGCCGTTACTTCTTCGACAGATAGCTACGATAGACCCACTCAGGGATTACACAATCATCGCACGGAGTCTCTTTCTGAAAGGCACAGGAGTGTCGGGATTGACTCCACACTTATTGATGTTGGCTGCGGCGGCCATGGTGTTATTTAGCTTCAGCCTGCTTCGTTTTCGCAAACAACTGGACTGACACTAAAGTTCAGCCGGTTGCTCAAAACAGAAGAGCCGCTTCCATGCGTCGTCCTGGCGCTCGGCCCGGGACTGACAGTCGAAACGGCACTCCTTGTTTAGTGACGAACAAACTATCCAGCGATCTTCAAATCGTTTCTTCTCAGTCCGACGGCGTAGGCAGATTCACGTCTCTTCCACTCGGCGGAAGGACCTTTGGTGGGCTCAATCTTGCCATGATGACCGGTATTGGACCGAAGAAGCATAGGTTGTTCTTTCACATAATCGATCTTGGTAAATGCATCAAATTCAGCTTGTACTATCATTTTGCTTTTCTCCGTGGGGTGTTTCGAAGGTCGGCGGCTTGTTCATAGTACGAATTCGGACGGGTTGGAGAAATAGCGTAAAACGCATACCCATTGCGCTCGAACGCAAAGGTTTACTGTGCATCTGCACAGTCGTGGGAGCGGTACAGGTCGAGTCTGACTAAAGTTGTTTGATCACCCTGCAGGGATTACCGACTGCCACCACCCGCGGTGGTATGTTTTTGGTAACTACACTGCCTGCACCGATCACGGCTTCGTCGCCGATTTCGACTCCGGGCAGGATTATGACGCCACCACCAATCCAGACGCTGTTGCCTATCTTAATCGGCGATGCGAGCTCCAATCCGGAGTTTCGCGTGGTGGCATCCAGCGGATGGTAAGCGGCGTAGAGCTGAACGTACGATGCCATCATCACGTTGTTTCCGATTGTGATTTCAGCGCAATCGAGAAACACGCAGCCAAAGTTGGCGAAAAAGTCGTTGCCGATTCTGATGTTGTCGCCATAGTCGCAGTGGAAAGGCGGCTCGATGACTACACGCTCTCCCATAGTGTGGAAAAGTTGGCTCAGCAACTCGCGCCGTTCGATTTCTTCATTGGGCGCCGAGTCATTGAATGACTTGACCAACTCCCGTGCCACCCGCCTGCGCGCGAGCAAAGAGGGGTCGTCTGATTTGTACAAAAGTCCGCCGATCATTTTTTCGCGCTCGGTTTGCATGGCTGGGCTCCGATAATGATGATGTCTCCGAACCTCACACTATGCAGTGCCCAGCCGAGTTCGAAAAGGGTGTGTTGCTTGAAACTTTACTTGGGTTTGGTAAAACATATGCCGCCCTAACTCGCGACATTCTATAGTAGTACAGAATTCAAAAAAAGGAGAGTCGAAAACCGATGTTTTCGACTCTCCAATGAGCTCCTAGTGCTTATTGGCTGATTCGCCCTTCAGCAGTGCGGAGAAGTGTTATTGCTTCTTTTCGACCGGCACCCGAGTGCTGGTGTAATTCGTGAGCGCCTGGAGGTAGGCTTGCCGGGCGACACGCGAGCGCTCCGCCGCGACACGATGGACTTCGATCGCCTCCTGATACTGTTCGAACCAGGTGGCTTCCTTTTCCATGTCTGCGTTGAACTGATCGATCGCTTCCTTGCTGCGCTCTTCAGCGGCGAAATTGGAAAGCTCACGAGTCTCGTGCGCTGTGCGCCAGTGGTTGACCAGATGGTAAACCTGGGCAGCAGCCTTGACTTCGGCGGACAGCGCATCATGAAGCTCCGACCGCGTGGCGCAGATCGGACAGGCGAAAGTCTTCGGGGTGGACATAGTTGGACCCTCCGTCGGTTGGTTTGACTGCAAGAACTTAGACTGCGACTCTCAGATCGCGACTCGAAGCCTATCGGCGCACTCATAGCGAGCAGCAGGCGTTGAACCGGAAGTTCGACCTGCTGCTCACCTGAGCACTGCAGAACTAGGGCTGAATGTGCTTCTGCACGAACGCTTCCATCACGTCATGGTCCGAGAACCCATCCAGTTTCGAGACCACTCGACCATCTTTAACGATGAGAAGAGCAGGACATTCATTTGCCCCCAACCACGAGCACGCCCTGGGCGATGCGTCCTTTTGCAAACGGACGAAGTGAGCGCGCGCAGCGTAAGAGCTGGCTACTCGGTCGAAAACCGGGATTTCCGTCGCACAATTGACGCAGCCCCCCGAGACGAGAACGACAACCGTCCCAGAGTAGTTGACGACGTTGGCGTCAAAATTCGAGTCATTCACGATTGTCACGGCAGATGCCGACGGAGAACAGCGAACGCCATCCAGCCCTTCGACGGAATCGATGGGCACGAACTGTTCACCCGAATTGCGCGCGCTCGCCGGAGCGCCATGCATCATGTCGTGATGCTGTCCGTGGTTGTGCAACGCCGCCGGAAACAGTGTCATGACGAGCATGACGAGCGACATCATGAAGTGGGCACCATCCTGGCCGAAAGCGAGTACGGAGGGCTTTTTGAAATCAAGCGCCAGCCTGTACACGTAATAGGAGCCGAACCAGAGCCAGTAGGCGGCGAACGCGATGTCGATCAGAACATGCTCGATCGGGTGGACGAACATCCACCACATACCGAAAAGCATCGCGGCATGCGCGAAGTCGTACCACTGCTTGTTATAGGCAAGGCGCTTCCCGTAGGTAAGAGCACGGACGATGTACCAGACGGTTCCAATCGCGAAGCCGACGCTCCACAGCAAATTCGGCACAGGGAGCCAGGCCGGCGTGAGACAGGCGACCATGCCGAGCAGGCAGGCGCCGTGCCAAAATTCGTTTTCGCGATCGTGGTAGCCGTTGATGCGCATCAGAAGGCTTCGGTTCAGGAGCCTGAAAACGTAGAAGAAAGCACCGCTCAAGAAGAGCAGCGAAAGGGCTGGCGTGATCCACGCAAAGCTGATTGCGTGCGCCATGTGGTCATGGTGCATGGTTATCTCCATTTCCAAAGTTGGGCGACCGACCTCCACTGCACGGACTGTTCATTCGCGTGGCAGTTGATAAGTCGATTTGCGGTTGTGGTGAGAGAGAGTAAGGGGTTCCAAAAAGAAACGGTTAAAGAGACACCATAAGCTAGCAATTTGGTGTTTCTTAATTAGACTTGGAAACCCTTGAGATAACCATTTCTCTCGCGATTCTCAGCAGATTTTGCGACTGACAACCAAACCTGGTCTAGCGCAGCCACTTATCCCCGACCCCTGGATAACCATGAGAAGTTGGTAGGAACAAATTCGTTACCAGGCCAGCAGTTACAGACGTTTGCTAGTCGTTCAACGGATAGCGCTTCGCACCAGGCCAGGATTGCAACAGTGAACGGCACCATGAGAATCTCTTCTAGACGACGCCGAAGACGAGACGCAACTGTTTAAGAACGAGTCGGCCAGTCTCCCTAAAAACCAAAACTCTCTTCACAGGGATGAGATGAAGAGAGTCTTGGGTTAATTCCGATCGTGATTTACGACCCGCGCTACTTGCGCTGACGCCGAATGCGCGCAAGATCATTGCGGGCGATGATGATTTGCGAATCGTCTTCAGAGTATGTGTTCTGATAGGTGGTCACAGAGCGAAGATACATGGCTTCTGCTTTATCACTGTCGCCGAGCATCTCGTGAATACGTCCCAGTTTGTGCACGACAAAAGCAGCCTGTTCGCTGACCTTGCCGTACGTTTTTTCTTGAATCGCCAGTGCCGGCTCGAGGTAACTCTTTGCCTGCTCGTAATTCGAAAGCGTGTAATTCACAAATGCTAGTTCAATCATCACCGGAGCAACCGCTGGATGTTTTTCGCCATACGCGTTTTGAGCGAACACCAGAGCCTTCTCGAGTGTCTCTGCGGCCTTCTCGACCTCGTCGTTGCGAAGATAGTGCCGAACGAGCTTGTTGTAAACCTCGATCACCGATTCTTTGCTTGAGTTGTTTGACTGCAACTCACCGATGCGACGAATGATTCCAGTTTCAACCTCGGCTTCTTTGCCCAAGGCTTCCACCGGAAGAGTAGTCGACATCGAGATCATGGTTTCACCAGGCGAAAAATCCATATCGCTGGCGATCGTCGAACTGAAAGTGTTGGTGACGGTGTATCGAGTTTCGGTCATTGGTTATCCCACCATAAATTGTGAGCCGCTTTCCCAGATACTCGCACCACCCAGCTTAACCAGCTGTCTCAGACCGCTTCCCAACTCGATCGCAAGCAATATATTCGAACGAAGCCAAAGGTCTATTGAAAACACAGGCACAAGTATTACTATGGACAACTTTAAGTTATCTCAATTAGCTGTCAAGCGCAGAGTTTTTTCACAATTGAATAGCCATTCGGAACTGCATGCGAAACCCCAGTCTAGAGTGGGCTTTCCGCAGCACTCACAAGTCTCCAGTTTAGAAAAAAGAGTTATTTTAACTTCCGGGCTGTCGAGTAATTAAAAATCGACAGGTGTTCGTATGGCTGCAATGGTTTTCCACAACTTGAAATAGCAATGCCAGAGTGTGGAGTAGAGCAAAACAACCAAAACAAACGCCACGACGCTTTGCGATTGAACCAGCGTGTCCCACAGTCCGTGCAAGAACATTGAAACACCAATACCCAGAAGGAGCACCAAGTAACGCTTCGACGCGCTCAAGAAATGAAAAACGCCCAAAGCTGAGCCCCATAGTGCCCCGTACAAAGCATGCAATGGAACTCGCACGAGAGAGCCGAGCAGAAAGGCCTTCGTGCGTTCCCATCCCTCCAAATCGACCAGGTGAAGATTGTGGAAGATGTTCTCGTACGCAGCAAATCCAAGTGAGGCCGCACAAGCAAGCACGAGTCCGTCAGCCGGACGCTTGATTGCAGACGGGCAAAGATAGCCAATTACGATAAGAACAGCAGTCAGCTTCAGCAACTCTTCGATAAAACCTGCGCGCAGCACAAAGTAACCTAACGGATTGCCATCAACAATGGTGGCAAAAACATCGTTAAGCGACTCTCCTGCAAAGACGAACACTGGAGCAATCAACCAGGCCACACAGCCAGCCAGAGCAACGGCAACCCAGTCGACGGAGATATCCGGTTCTGCTTGACTGAACAACTTTTTACCGACCCACGTATAGCGTAAGTTGAACATACACAACCAGACAAACGGCACGAGTATGGAAACTGCGATTACCGACCAGCCGAGTTTAGTACCGAAAATAAAAAGATTGAGGAGTACCGCGACGGCAACGATATAGCGCACTGTAATTCGATTAACGTTCATAATTTTGTCCTCTCGCTCAAATGAGCAAGTAAAGGTTTTTTAAAACCAAACCAGTCGATGCTGGATTGATGACGGTTTGACTCAGATGCGCGAGCGAACACACTTCAAGAACTGGCACCACATACGGTTGCGTTCTCGTGACACCCGGTCGCAAAAAGGTCAAAAAAGTGAAAAAACGGCGAACATCCTTGTTCTGCCGTTCGATTCAAACGCAAGCGGAGCCGTCCGTGGCGCCGAATGATTTTCACTCGTTGTTAGCTTCGCAAAGAGCCATATAACGCTTGCGCAATTCTTCGATGCGCGCAGTCAAATAGGCTCGGGTCCCGGCTTCCAGAGGTTCTGCGGACCAACTGTATGGATCTCTTTTGACCTTCTCCATTAACGCATCAAGGCTGCCGTTTTTCCATTCCGGATGCGCTTCGACCTCTTTCATCGCCATTTGAAACAGCTCGGCAAAGCGATCTTCGCGCATTATTTTCGATTCGAGCAGTTCCCAGAACATAGTCCAGATGCTTTCTGAGTAGATAAACAGATTCATTATCCACCAGGTTCTTGCATACAGAACTTTCGTTTTGAGATTGCACTCAGCGTCGATCAGATCCTTTTGAGCGGCGCCCATCTCAGTGGAATTGGTCATGCCGCGCTGACCCAGAGAGATTGGTCCGAGCTTTTCGGAGCCGTACCAGCGACCAATCGCCCGGTAGATGTTGCTCGCTACGACTTCGAAGTCGTTGTCCGGTCCTGAATCCTTCGTATTCAGAAAGACCAGTTGAGCAGCGCTACCACCAAAACCGCAAACGGCATCCGCATCGACCTCGTCGAGGGTTTTTCCGTAAGCATCTCGACTCGGCGTTTTAAACGTCAAGCCTCCAGTGCTTCCACGGGGCTCTACAGCGATGAAACGAACGATCTCGTCAGTTCTACCCAGCGAACCTTCAAACGCGATTCCCAGGGCATGCCCGGCTTCATGTACGACGGTGTTGAAGATTTCGTCAAAGGTCAGCGAAATCTCAGTTTTGAGACCCATCAAATGGCGCAACAGCCCTTCGAAAAAGTCTTCCTGACTAACCGTGGATTTGACCGTCGCCTTGATCTCGTCTTCAGGGACGCCTCTGGCGCGAAGCTTCACAGCCTCCGCTTCTGCCAGTTCATCGGCATAGAGCGCGGTTTCGTTTACCACGTTCTCAAGATCAGCACCGGTCAAACCACCCAGGACGCTAGCAATAGCAGTAAAGTTAACACTGCTGTCCAGCGGAACCTGACGCTTCTTAGCGTGCACATTCAAAATCGCAACACGACCCTCGAGGTGGGGCGGATTGACTTTGATCTTCCAGGTGAAACGACCAGGACGCAGAAGAGCCTTGTCGAGTATGTCCACACGGTTGGTAGCACCAAAAATCCAGAGACCGAAGTTCTGGTTGCCGGTGTTCAACCCTTGCAGTTCAACCAGAATTTGGTTCAACGTTTGGTCGGCTTCCGGATGCGAAGCTGGTCCACCAGTACGTGCACGACCCACCGCGTCGAGTTCATCAATAAAGATAATGCACGGTCTTTTGTCCCGCGCCTCAGCGAACATCTCACGAACGCGGTTTGCGCCCAGTCCGACGAACATCTCAACAAAGTCAGAACCAGAGATGACAAAAACAGGCACGCCGCACTCCTTTGCCAACGCTGTAATTATCAGGGTCTTGCCTGTTCCCGGAGGGCCTTCCAACAGCACGCACTGGGGCAACTTACCGCCGAATTTAGATGGTTTGGTCATCGTCATCAAGCGAGTCATCAACTCAGAAGCAGTGACAGCAACGACACCTTTCGCTTTATCCTTAGCCTTTTTCTCTTCTTCCTCCGCTCGTATTTTGTTGACTGCTTCTGCTTGCTCAACAATTTTCGTTTTGACTTTCCGCATCTGGGTTATTGCTTCGGGAATCCCGGCGACGTCGGAAAATCCGTTCATCTTTATGTCTTCAGGATTGACCCATTGACCAAAGGTTTTATCGGCAATCCCTTGTGCATCACTGCTCCCACCACGATTCGGAGCGAGGCGACCAAACCCAGCACCACCCAGCGACTTCCGCCACTGCCCGGTGATGAAAAGAAACACGAACCAGATCACGATGAAGCCGAAAGCGAGCTTGGCTATGTAGGTCACTACCGCCAATAGACCGCTGAAGAACGTCTTCATTGAAGTGGGATCATTGCCGAGATTGTTCTCGTCATCGTCACCGTGCTGCCTGCTGTGCTCATGCTTGATCACGATCTCGAGCGGCTTTCCGGACGACTCGCTGGTTGTGACTTTAGTAGTGCCGTCAACTACGACAGGCTTTGTTGCAGAATCAACGGCAGCAGCCTTTTCCTTCTCGAGCAATTGGTCCAACTGTTGAGTGGTAGGAGCAGAAGCTTTGTCGGCCGTGCTGGCGGAAGTGTTGTTGTATGGTCTGGGTGGTCCGGAACTAATCACACCATTATCCATCTGCGAGATGCTCAAGAGAATGGCACCTGCTATTCCGAGGAAAACCCCGGGGAATATGTACTTACTCATAAATGTCTCCTGGTTCCGCAGGTGGTGCCTGCGGAACTCGTTTAAATGAAGTTAGTGGTACATGAAGAAGACTTTCATCTCTTCATGCGGTTGAAGCGCCCTGCTGTAAATGGGTTTCGCTTTCCAGTTTTGGTCATCGCCGAATTAGGTCGGACACGATTCTGCAAAGTGCATCGCGCAATCTCGCTAGTCACGCAGAAATCGAAGCAACCGGCCGCACCAAACATTTTCAAAGAAGTCACTTACATCTCCCGAAGTCATAGGCAAACTTCCTGCCGGTCAGGCAGATTTGAATGTGATTAGCGGGTCGTACAGGGAGACAGCTTGGTGTGTTTTGTACTCTCAAAGGAGGTGTTTCGGCGATGCCTCGAACCTACCGGAATGTGATTTGCAGACGCAAGAAAATTTTTCGCTTCGAGCGAGCTCGCAAAATGGATGTCTTCAAGGCGTTCTTGCCACTCCATACACCGCGGCACCAGGGCAGACACTCCCACGAGCATCGCCGGCGATCCTCTTTATAAGCGGATTGTCGCCATTTGCTCGTTTACACATTCGGGACTTCACATAGAGACAGCGTCACCTCTTCCGACCGGAAACCGGCAATCACACCCGCTTTCCAGCGCTAGCTCAGCGCGATCAGTTTATTCCCATCAAAGTGGCCTGCATCGTTCCAATACCTCTGCCACCAAATATGGTGTTGCCCAAATAACTAATCGCCTTTTTGCAGTCCTGCGAAAGCTGCCACTGTTTGAAAAATTACAGAATAAGTGGCCTGCGCTACCGCCAAGACCGAATACGCGGCTGCCTTTGCCCGCTTCCGGCAATATCAAGAAATTGCAGACGGCCAACCGTTACAGTTCCTTATGGCAATTACCAAGCTGTTTTTTGTATTTGTTGACTATGCATTGAAACCGCGTCCGGAGCCTGTCAACCCACTCGAACTGTCAGTAGCTTGCGTATCTAATTAAAAATGATTTTGCACCACGTGCACAGTCGAGATCCCGCTAACTGTCATCGCAAACCGCCAGGCTTACAACCGTATTCAATGCTACTGCCCGCAGTGACACGTCACTCGGGCTACCACGCTGCCAACGGCAGTTTTCTTCACTCCTTCCGGAGAACAATAAAAATGACAATCGACTTCCGTTCCAAAAGCGCTGGCTTCACAGTTGGCTGGGTCGCTTGAGGCAATTTAAAAGGATCTGGACGACAGACAAACAAATTTCAATTATCAAATCTGAGGCGCAAATGCATCTTCGTGTTGAAAGAACAATATATTCCAGTCGCTGGCTTCTGACGCCATTGTACGCTGGTCTCATCCTGGTGCTGTTCGCTTACGTAATCAGAATGGTCCTCAAAATGGCGGACTTATTCAGGGATCTACTGGCGATCTCAGACTCGGAATTTCTTCTCAACGCTTTGCGCATAATTGAGATGGTCATGATGGCAAACTTTCTGGTGATGGTGATCATCGGTGGATTTGCCTTATTTATTCAACAATTGAGCGACCACGATCGGCTCGGCGAGCTGAAGTGGCTCGATCACATGACACCCGGAGGATTAAAACTGAAACTGATCATGTCTTTGCTAGGTGTTTCGAGCGTGCATCTGCTGGAAGCGTTAGTCAATGCCGAGCATTTAGACAATCAACACCTGGCTCGCCTCGTGGTGGTGCACCTCGTGTTCATCGTCTCGACGATGGCGATTGCCTGGACAAACCGCCTTACGAACCATTGAGTCGCCCGGTCGGAAACTCCGGCGCTCTACTCTTTAAACAAGCAACAACCTCAGGTTTACTTATGTCGCAAATAAAAACGAACTCTTCGTCAACTCCGAGAGCTCGCAACTCTCGGCTGGCGATTCGCATTTTCCTTTTGACCTTTCTGTTTACGCTTCCCTTTTTTCAGCCTGGGCTGTGGGAAGTTTCTGCAATAGCCGCCTTTGTGGTAGGTGTCAGGACCGCTCAATCATCGCGCGCCGCCTGGGGCCTCGGCGCAGCAATCGGTTATATGACTTCCTACACGCTGATTGCCATCTTTGTTCTTCCGTTCGTTCACGAGTACACAGCCGCGGCCTGGCTCTGGGTGCCTATTTGGGGACCGGCGCTCCTTTCTGTCGTACTCAGTGCAGCCCTTTTCGTGCACGCCCGCGCTAACGGTTGGCGCAGCAGCCGTCAGTTCGCGTACCATGGCGTCAACTGGCTGGTCGCATTGAGCATCGCTCTTTTCTCATGGATGGCTTCCACTAATCAGGAAATGGTCGAGTGGTCGATGGCAGAAGCCATGGCTCCCGAAACCATAACAAAACTACCCAACTCTGATCTAGCCAACTTCCGCTTGCTGCCCAGGTCTCGCGCGAGTGACTATTTCAGCACTTCTAACGATGACAAAACTCTGTCGGTATCGATGCCTCATATGACACCGTGCGATTCTCTCGGTAAACCATGCTGGCAAGCGGCGTTTCACTTGAAAGACGCGGAGAATGGCATCTGGTACAACCTGTTTTTCGACACAGTCTTCCACGTCGCAACAGTGGATCCGACAAACATCAACAAAAATTCGGAAAAGACCGAAGGTCTGGATGGTTTCTTTCTGGCTGGACCTAAGAGTTGGATAGTCAAAGCTGCGTTTGCCGTCCACAATCCCTTCAGCCAACAGGAAGAAGCGATGTATTGGAAAAACAGCGATGGCACCATGATCATGCTGATTCCTTATGTCTCCTATCGGCCAACCGTGTCGGGCGTCATGGTCCCCTATCTGGCCGGTGTAATGAGTGTCAATCGTTTTGGTCTGGTAAACGACATGAGCCCACTCACCGCCAAGGCTAAGTATCCTGGTATGCCGTTTTACCCGACTCACCTTGCACGACTCTACGCCGAAAGAATCGCTCAATGGAATGGTGGCATCTGGGGCAGAACCGTTTCCAAACGAGACGAATTGAAGGTCAGCGAGCCGGAAGCCGACGATAACGCGCACTTTAACAAGGCACCGTATGTCGAGGTCTTCGAAGAAATCGGTTGGCAGGAAGTAATTGCACTGGAACCAAATGCAGAAGACAGCAAAGCCCTGGCTACATTGCTGTTCTTCGATGCGGCTACTGGAGCTTGCCGTCAATATGTTCTGCCACGGGAACAGAACTTGAGCGGACCGGCACAAGCCAGCGGCAATTCCAAACAGGGGAACTGGCAGGCTGACTGGAGCGGTCACATGAAGGTAGAGCCGCGTCCATTGATCAGGAACGGTCACATCTATTACGCCGTGGGCATTTTAGATACCGTGCGCAACGAGCATCCATACCTTGGCTCCATCATCATAGACGCTTCAGATATGAAACCATATCCGGTGCTGAATCATAACGACCTCGTATCACTGATTGAGAAACTGGAAAAAGGAATCACCGTACAACCGTTGAAACTGCCCGCCGTCGCTCCAGCTCAATAGCGACAAAGTCCGATTAATCAGAACCACCACCGGCGGTGCCGCGAATCTGGTTCACGCGAAACAGGTTTGCGGCACCACCTCAACCGCAGCAGTAATGCTGTTAACTCTTGTCGAGGAAATCGATTTATGAATACAAACTGGAAACCAACACCTATGTGGTTTAAAGTCACGGTTATCATTCTAACCTTAACCCTGGTTCGAACGCTGATACCATCAGCGCCGCATTCGTTTGATGCAAGGCAATGCGACGCGAAAAACAATGGACCGTTCGACGGCAGAACGCTCTACATCTGCACCACCCTGGCCGTCGCCGAGCGTCATAAAAACCTGGTTTCGCCAGAACTACGCCGCGCATTCCTTGAAGAATGGCAATACAAATTCGACCAGACGGAACTGCTCGGCACCCGAGAGGGCACGCTCAAAGCAATCACTCAGATGGTCCTCGGTGTGAAAGGACGTTTCGACTTTGTCTTCACACCTGAAGCCGTCGCGCAGAATAATGTAATCGAGCAAGGACGCATGGCTGGTATAGGAGCTAGTGTGGCAATGCCGAAGTCAGGCAACAACCTTCCGTCCGAGCTCAATCTTCCGGAACATGCTTCTCCACAGCTAATCGCCCTCCTGAAGTTGAAGAAGGCGCCGCCTGCAATCATATCCCAGGACAATCCGCTGATCGTCACTGCGGATCCGGTAGTTGGAACCCCTGCATTCAAAGGTGGTCTCAAGAAAGGCGATGTGATACTTGCGGTAAACGGAAACGCGGTTACAGGTAAAACATCTGATGCTGTGATCGCGGACATCCGCGGAGAGCCCGGCACTTCTTTCAAGCTAACAGTAGCTCGTCAAGGACAAAAGCTGGATCTTGATATGGTACGGGCAGTGATCGAGTTAAACACCACCAGCGAAAAACGGCTAGCAGACGTAGGTTACTTGCGCATCGATCATTTCGAATCAATGAGAGTGGTGGACGATGTGCACCAGTCATTGGATTCGCTCTGCTATGCCGATAACGCTGATTCCCATTCAGACTGCGCCTCCAAAGCACTGATTGTTGATCTGCGTGGGAATCCGGGAGGACGATTCGATGCAGTCGTTCTGATTAGTGAGTTTTTCCTCGATAAAGGAAACCTATCCAGCGTAATGCTGCGAGACGGCAACCGCATCGTGCGCACAGATTTCACACTTTCAGCCGACTCTCTGAACGTCAAAGAGGATGATCGTTTAACCGAACATAAACGCCACTTCCCTACTCACTTCCCAATGGACAGAAAAGTTGTAGTCCTTGTCGATCAGTACAGCGCAAGCGGCGCAGAAGCACTATCAACAATTCTGCAACAACAAAGAAACGCCGTTGTCGTAGGTCAACAAACTCGTGGGAAAGGTGTGGGTCAATGCCCAATCTCACTTCCTTTCGGATACGAAGCCAACTTCATCTGCATGGAGTACCTCGCTGGCGGTAAAGCTGTAGATTGGCTCGGCGTCACGCCAGACGTATCGGTTGCGCAGGATGCGGGAACAACTCGAGACCTACAGTTGGAAACCGCATTGCGCATAGCTCGCGGCGAGGTAGTGGTGAACAAGAATCCAGCGCTGCAAGCGGAACAGGACGATCAAATCGTAAAGGCAAGAAAGAAAGCCTACGATCAGGAAGTGGCGGACACGCTAAAACGCTTCTTCAACTGATCGCGATAATGTAAGGACGCACTTAAACCGGCAAAGGCAAGACGTCTTTGCCGGTTCTCAGCCGGAGCAGAAATTCGATCAGTCGTGTTCTCGCTCCAGCAATAACAGCCCTTCAGTCGCGCCAAGCCTCTCCTCACCGATTCAGTCGGCTCATATCACAAGTGCTATCTCGGCCAGCCCCCACGGCTCAGAATTAAGATAAAAGCTTCCTTCGAGCGCGTGCATCAGCGCGCAAGCGGTTGCTTACCGATCGGAAACGTCTATAGGGTTGCGATATATTCCTCGCACACTTCGAACACGACGCAAACTAAACCAAAAGCAACCAGATTCAGCACCCTGACAAAGTTTCCTTCCACCAAAAGTGGCGAGGGTGAGATCAGGATGTTTGAGCATGCTCTTCCAGCATTGCTGGCAAGGCTTGCAACGTTGTCGATTTGTGCAGGTACTTTTGAAACTCTGCGTGCGCAGAAGCAAAGGCTGTTACCAGTAAGCCTTTTGCGTTGTTTCCATTTTTATTTTTCCAAGTGTTTAAACACCGGAGACGACATGAGCAAAGACAACACAATTATCGTTTTGAAAAATCGATGCCTCTCAGGTGGTTACGAATATCGCGTAGCCATCGTCACAGCGGTTGCCAACTTGCTCCCGATTGAAGATGAAACCGAAGCAGACTCGATGGCTCGGCAGTGGTTCACTCTCTATTGGTTCCGCCAATCGGAAGTGTGCTTCAACTCCAAGCAAGCACGTTCTCGCGCACGCAGAATACTTCTGCGCATGCGAAAACAACGAAAAGTCGTCGAGTTTGGAATCCGAAAACTGGATCGAGGAGATGAGTTGTTTCCAACCGCCGACCAAAAGTCCGTCGAGAACTGGCTTACAGCAAACAACGCCTTTCCTTTCCAGCAGACGAGCATGTCCAACAACACTCGAAAATGACGTTTCGTGCTGTAGTTGAATAAACTGAATTACTCCACGCAAGGTCTAGTAGTTCCTACTTGGTGAGCAATCCGCTCACCAAAATTCAACTTCGATCCACCTCTACTAGTTTATTTAGTGAATAATTTGGGAAGGAACAAAAGGGCTGGTCATCGAGCACTGAAGCCGCGTTTAGAACCAGGGGGCGCATTGCACGCCCCCTTGAGTTTTGAATAGTCTGGAGTGAATGCTAACCTGAACAACACACCGGGCGGCGCGAACTACTTAGCCCATCAGGTTCAGATTGTGAATTGATGGATCACAGTACCTTTCGGAACTCGAAATTCTTGCCGGACGATATGAGTCCGTTCTCCGGTGTTGATCGCCCATTTAAAAAACTTGCTGGTTGGGTCAGCCTCCGCAAAAACCGTCGACCAGTAGCCAACATTTTCTAATTGCGGGTCTTCAATCAGGCGCACCAGATTGTTGACCGGAACGGAGCATGGCACCATGCTTCCATTATCGAGAAGCTTCAAAAAATTGTATGAGCTGCGACTACTGATAGTTCCAGACCCCAATAAGAATGTCCCGGCAGTACCGTCCGATCTGCGCATAGCGACCAGTACGACCGCATAGCGACCAGTACGACCGGTCCACGAGCAACCTCGCGCAGGGGTACTACATCCGAAAGAGCGACCGCCAATCCCGCCCCGAAAGCCAGACCAACCCCTGCTCCACAGAAGGCAAAAATCATACATTGACCCAGAATGCTACCAATCAGCAAACCGGCGAACACGAAGATAACGATAGTTCTCATTGGAATTCCTTTGGAATGCGCGTAGCGGACGAACTGCACGTTTCGTCCGCGACACTCAGAAAGTTAGTTTTAGAACGGAGTAACGCGAAAACGAACACGACGCCACTAACACCGTGGCTTTTAGAAACACTGGACTCAGTCGCCACTGGGACAATCGCAAACACAACTGCCAACGCTGATGCTGAAACAGCAAGGCGACTCAGGACGTAGCGGATTGACCAGCTTCACGACACCACTGCCGGTGCCGCATTGTTTGGCGGAGTTTGACCATCCAACCATGAACTTTCGCATAGAATGTTCTCCGACATCATCGTAATCGGTCTGCACCAAATCGCCCTCCAGCACAAGGGAATAGGATTTCGACGATATCAAAAATAGTTCGAGTTCCTGATCAACTCCAAAGGAGAGGGCTCCATTAAAACCGTTAAGTCCTTCAATGCTATCTCGTTGCAACTTGGCACAATCGCGTCGCCAATACGTAATCGACAACCTGAGCTTGTCCACAGAGTTTCTATCCGCGCCTGTCAGCACTTGAGCTTTCATAGTCGAATCTCCAATTTTTAGCAGTTGAAGCACACCATTGAACAGGAAGTCATAGAACTCACACGAGCGGGCATCGACGAGCGATATACCGGCAGGCTGATTGACGACAACGCTCTCCGGAGCATCGGCATGAGTGGTCATCGATCAAGTATTTCGGTGTCGTGATGTCGGTTCTGTGAGTATGTCCTTGCGCCCGATGGTGAGAAGAATGTGAATAGACAGTAATCCTAAAGTTGTCTGTATAGCTACTAATTGCTTTAGACTTTGAGGTGAGGGTCATTTCCCAAAAACCTCTCTGGACCCGCCTTTGAGGTGGCCCAGGGTTTCGGCTCCGTCATATCACAACGGACTGTTTGTAACCATTTACTTGGCGAACTTATTAGCGTACTCCACGAGATTACGGCGGTGGCGTCCTCCGCAATTGTAGGAACGACGTCACTAAAATCGTCGAATTCAAAATCGGAGTTCGACAGTACTGTCATAGTCGCAATACTGAATAAGCTGACCGGTCTGAGTATCAATTCCGGACAGGCCGCTAATCCTAAAAAAGGCGAGACACTACCAACGGTACCGAAGATGTACGCCTAGTGTGCTTCATCGCTCCAAAGTAGCCTCACGCACGGTTTCCCCAGACAAAGACGTAACTTACCGCACCGTATGCGGTGGAACTTTCGCTTGTTTTAAATGCTCCGATCCTGTTCAGATATAAATATGCACTTATTCACCTTCGATTGAGAAAACCCTCAACATAGCTCGTTTCCTACGACTTCTTCATTGACCATAGCAAACGATTTTGCTTCGGCTAGTGCCGGTTGTTAGTTAACGACAATAGGCGAACTTGCGCTGCCTTCGCGAGCCTAAGAGCGCGCATTCAGACACTTTCATCAGCTCCGATGCTCTGCCGAGCAATCGGTCATTTATCTTTGCCTGGAGCTTTGTCATGAACAACCTGTTAAAAATCATTCCCTGGAGACGACTAGTCCGGGTCGGAAAACCCTTCTGGCAATCAGAAATGCGTGCAGCCGGCTTCACACACCTGTTCGTCGTTTTATCACTGCTCGGCGGCAACGCACTAGTCGCCATCGGCATTAACCACACCGCCGGCAATTTTATGACTTCAATAGAGATGAGGTCGATGCCGGAGTTCATCATGTTTCTCACCGTGTACCTGGCCCTATTAGCTACCACGGCGCTGATACAGGTGTTTTACTCTTACTTCCGCACGAGATTGGCTCTAATGTGGCGGAAATGGCTATCCAACTACCTTTTCGACATGTACTTTGCCGATAAGGTGTTCCTGACCATCAACAACAGTACGGAAATCGATTTCACCGAACAACGCATGTCACAAGACGTCGACTCATTTTGCAATTCGTTCGTCGGCTTGTTCATCGCGCTGCTCGACGCAGCCGTAAACGTGATTGCCTTCATGATCCTGCTCTGGGTAATCTCGCCGACGCTCTCCATAACAGTGCTGATCTATTCTTCACTGGGATTGCTAATCGTCTTCAGAATCGGAAAGACGCTGGTCGGTCTCTGCAACACTCAATTGAAAAACGAAGCAGACCTTCGAGACAGCCTCGCCGAGGCAAGGAAAGAAGCCGCCGCAATCATCAGCCAAGGTGAGATGCAGACAGTCAAACGTCAGGCGCGAACCAAGCTCTCCAACGTGATCGACACATTACTAGAGGTAGCTAGCGTTAATCGAAACATCCAGATGTTCACCAACATATTCAACCTCCTCGTTCCGATTATTCCGGCAATACTGATCGCGCCGGCATACTTCAGACAGGAGATCCCTTTCGGAACCATCACCCAGGCAGTATTGGCTTTCACCGCGGTTTTCAACGGTGCAACTATCTTCATCGGACAGTTCAACGGCATTACCAATTTTGCCGCAGTTACTAACCGGTTGGGATCCCTTGTTGAATCGATGGACGCCAGCCTGCAACAAAATAAAGATGCGACTATCAGCACCACTGATAGCGGGAAACGAATCATTGATTCACTGACTGGGCGGGTTGCGAGTCTTCTGTTCGTGGCGGCTACCAGGATATCCTTTAGCGCCGTGCCAAAACCCTCTCCATCCAGCAGAAGGCGAAAGCCTGAACGTTAATTGAATCCGAAAAGCCCTGCCTGCGTCTTATTCGCAGACAGGGCTCATTTTTGAACCGGAAGCTGTTATTGCTGTTGCCGGTAGCGATCTAAGTCGCGAATAATTTCACGCGGATCGTCTACTACCCTGAATAGTTTCAAATCTTCAGGCGAAACCGTCCCGTGCTTAACCAGCGTATTTAACAGGACTTCTACAGGTCTATACGTTTCCCGACCCACGAAATAAATCGGCGGAGTCTTTTGAATTTTACCGGTCTGCGCGAGCGTCAAAACTTCCATGGCTTCATCGAGCGTTCCAAGTCCGCCCTCCTCAACTATGAAGGCATCAGCCTTTCTGAGGGCACTTCCTTGCGAGTGAAAAGTTTTGTTGGTCGAGACTGATTGTTTGAATGGATTCGGTTTCTGTTCCAAGGGCAATTCCACGTTCACACCGATGGACTTCCCGCCCGCTTCGAACGCGCCTTGATTCGCGGCTCTCATGATACCTCTCTCGCCACCGCCGGTCATAACCGCCCAGCCATTTTCGGCGAGTTTTCCAGCCGTGTATCGCGTTCGTTGATAAGCGAAGGTGTCTTCAACCAATCTGGCCGAACCGTATATGGTGACTGTCGGGCCAACCGATTTCAATTGTTCGAAGCTATCGACCAGGTCTCTGTGCCCTCTTGCGATCAGCACCTTCTCGTCTCCACTGAGGGATGATCCGTTCAAGCTCCGTGCGGTGGAATGAAAAAGCCTGGCGTGATTCCGACCGGGCATATTAACCGATTTCGACAGGTGCTCAAAGTTGGGCGCCCTCGTGCCCTCAGCGAGGCTGGTCATATCCTGCAACGACCGCACCCCTCGTATACCGCTTGTCGGTTTAACAAACTCGTGCGCTGAATTAACCGCGCCCATAATTCCTCCCCCGAGTGCAAACGTAGCGACATTCTGTTTTATCTCTTCCTTAGATGCCAGTCTTCCTTCACCCATCAAGGCGTGCGATTCCGCACTGACAAGCCCGGCAGGCACACCAGACAGGGCACCGGCCACGGTATCATCACGCAAAAGCTTCACTCCAGTCGACTTGAGTGCCACGCTGGAGCTGGTCAAAGAGAGCGCAGTCAGTGACCCTACAGCTGCATTCCTGAGGCGGGCAGTCAAAAAATCCTCATTACTGCCGACCGGCTGGAAAACGCCACTATATACGGCACCAGTAACAGCAGCTTTTCCAAGCGAAGGCAACGCCTTTGCACCAAGCCCATAGGAACTTGTAAGCTCCAGTTTTGAAGCTGCACCTGGACCGACGAATCTGTGCAAAATCGCCATTTGCGAAGCAACACCGAGAGTCGAGCCGACCACTTGTCCATGCCAGCCGGCGGAGCCAATTTCCTGAGGTTCCGGTTGTTCAAAAATTTGAACATTCGGAAGGAGGTTTGTCTGCAAGTTATGATCCACAAGTTCCGTCAATCCATCTATTGGTGCCTGCACAGCAGAATACTTGTAACTCTTCCAGGCTTGTTCGGAAAACTGTTCCACCGCTGTACCCGGCGGAGCGTTATCGAAAAAATTGACTAAGCCGCTCGACATCACCCGCGCTGAGAGCGCCGTCGCATCTACCGTTCCATCAGGCAAAACCAGCGGCGTCCGATCCTCCCCTGAAACGAGCCTGGAAGAAGATTCTGCACGTTCATTCATTTCAATACTCCTTGGAATGGCAGCAAATGTGTTCGAAGCGCAGTAACGCTGATGAACAGCCAAAGAGGGCCGCTCAGTCTCGCTTCGAAATGCAAATGTTTTCGATGAATGAAAGAACCTCTGTGTTCTTTCTTCAATCATTGTCCAGAAGATTTATGGCAGAGTTATGGCGACCACCGCGGATCCTACGCAACACTGATTGGAGGTCTTAAACCCTCAGGATCTGTAAATGGCTTCTCATGCGGAATTCGAAAGGAAAAGGTACTACCTATTCCTTCTGTGCTTTCAACCCAGATCGTGCCGCCATGCAATTCGATCAGCGCCTTGCAAATGGCAAGCCCCAGACCGGTGCCACCTTGTACCGTCGCATCTCCAGCCTTAACCTGGGCAAATCTGTTGAAGACCGAATCGATCCAGTTTTCCGGAATCCCGCGCCCCCGATCTATTACGCGAACTACTACCGATTCATCATTACTTTCAGCAGTCAAAATCACTGAAGAGTTGGCAGGCGAAAATTTGATAGCATTCGAGGTCAGGTTGACCAGTACCTGCACTAGCCGGTCCGGATCGACATTCAAAACAATATCTGTAGGCTGAATATCAACACTAACCGACTTTTTATCGCTCAAGCCGGACACCACCTGGCGACATTGCTCAAAAATCGCTTGCAAGCCGACCTGTTCCTTCACTAAATCGAGCATACCGGCTTTGATCTTCTCCAGTTCAAGCAAGTCACTCATGAGCGTCAGCATCGTCAATGAAGCGTTATCAGCACGCTCTACCAACTGTTTTCCAGTCGGATTGAGTTCCCCTCCCCGTCCTTCTTCAAGCAACTCCAGAACGTGCCGAATCGTCGTCAGGGGCGTTTTTAAATCATGGGTCACCATAGCCAAGACTTCTTGTTTCATTCGCTCGGCATCTTTGCGCTCCGTTATGTCATGAATAACACAGAACAACGACTGTTCCTCTTCAGACCAGCGCGCCGAGATCAGCACGTCGGCGAGATTCCCATTTTTTCGTTTCAACCGGGTCTCGAACGGCTGCTCAGAGCCTCCCTGTATCAGCGCGTCCACGTAATCCAATGTTTGTTTCACATAATCCGAGTCGACGAGATCGACATAATATTTGCCCCACAACTCCTCAGGTTCATAACCAAGAACCGTTGCCGAAGCCGCGTTTATGTTGTTGATGCGAGTAGACTTATCGATCGAACAAATGATATCCGTAGCATTTTCAATCAAAGCACGTTCTCTTTGAGCCGCACCCGCTAACAGTCCCGCCACCTGGTGAAAAGTATGATCGAGCTGTGCCACTTCGTCCGTCCCCTGTAACGGTGGCGAGAGAGGCTGATTGCTCGCCAGGCGCAAACTGTTTGCTGTCACGTTTCCAATCCTTCTGGTTAAACCATGGCTGACATACCAGGCTGCCACTATACTCAGTATCAAACTCAAAAACAGATAAAGAAGGACCTTGCGCAACTCACCTCTGAGTTCTGCTTGGATAGCTGGGCCCGCACTCTCGATTGCTTTCTGTTCGGCTGCCATGTCGTAGATGTCTGCAGGAAACATTTCGCGCGTAAAGTCGGTGGCTTTTCTCCGTAATCGGACTTCGAGATCGGGGCTTTTGTCACCGCGCTTGAATGCTTCCACAGCCTCATCCACGACAGAACTGGCATTCTTTGCGGAACTGAGAACCTTGTCCAGAGCGGCAATTCGCTTTGGATTGTCTTTGAGGAGAACCTTTAACCTGGCCACGATTTTTTCGGCTTCTTTAATACGCTCATCGCGCTGAAACGGTACGTCACCGGTCTTTAACACTTCTCCGATTTTGACGGTGCGGATACCTTCATAACAAGCCTGTACTAACCGCCCGATTAGATTGTTTATCCGTCCGGCCCGCTCGCTCTTTGCTGCTTCTTTTTCGGTCTTCTCTGCTATAGAGGCAATTTGGCTCACAAAACAAGCAGCAAAAATCAACGGCACGATTGCCAGAATCAGCATCTTGTAAAACAAATTGATGCGCATCGGGAGTTTATTCCAAACTACACACAGTCTAATTCACCCTTTCACTATTCTTGCATCGGTTATAACCGACCGATAATCAAAAAAGTGTCGCCCTCTCGAGCGACACTTTTGCTGCCAACAAGAAAAGCAATTGCAGTTTACGACTGCTCGTCGACCTGGCGAATGCCGGTCGGATAGAACGTGCGCCTGCGAGCAAAACCTGGCTCCAGATGCACTTGAGGGCGAACGGTAGAGTTGCCGTCGCTTTGAATCGAGGGGCCGAAGTCCAGACTACGCTCACCGGCTTTTAAACCCACTCCGGCGGCTATACCGGAATTGTATTTGTCCAGATCGAAGTGCGCTCCAGCTCTCACGCCGGCCTGCCCTGCGATGTCCGTGGTCGCTCCCGTATAGGCATTGACGCCGTCTGCACCGACTGCGGCGCCAGCATCAGCCTGTACGTTGACGGGGAATGCCCTCCCTCTGACGTCACCATCAACAGAAATTTCACGACCGAGGCGGGCGCCGAAATCGGCGTCACCATTTACGACATTGAAAAAATTGGCTCCCGCACCGACTTCGCTGTGAATGCCCGCTCTGTTGATACCAATTCCCGCTCCTGCACGTGCATGCAGAGGTCCGCCTATGGGCATGAATTCTCCGTCCACGCGGTTCTCTAGTCCTACCTGTACACCGGCTTTGGCGAGCCCAACGTTGACACCGAGATCGAGCGAACCATTGCTATTCACTCCCACTTTAAGTATTCCGATGTCCAGTCCGTAGAACTCCGGTTCCGGCCGATTATACGCGTAGTCGTATGCCGGACTGTCCGGTGCCTCCGGCGCAAAGTCGCTCTGCGGAGCGTAGCCCGGATGGATAGGTCTTCGTCTTGAATCGAGATGCTGACTCTGCAAATACTCCTCACGCAATCTATCTTCAGAGCTGGATTGACTTGATTCAATTCGAACTTCGGCGGGCGAAGATTGTCTATCACCTCTCAGACTAGCCGCCTGGTCTGAGTGCCGCTCGCGAGATCGAACGTCACTATGGTATTCGCCTTTCACGGACGAGCAGTCTTCTTTGCTCTTGCCGGCTTCCTCTTTTGCCATCTCACGGATCGCTCTGCGCATATCGGCGGGTGAAATCTCATCCAGAGCCTCTTGCCAGTGATTGGGATCGTGCCACATCTCCATTAATCGTTCGTCTCTCTCGTGACTCTTGTTGGCATGACTTCTGCCTGTTGCTTTATCCATGGTCGATTCTCCTGAGGTTTCGCGTCGTGATTGGCTCGGCGGTCTTGTGAGCAATATTCTGCCTGACACTTATGGCGGACTTATGGCGAGCTGCGCGGAAAGTACGAACAACTGGAACAGTCCATCAAGAGCGCATCTCCAACATCAATCCACCCTCTTGAAGCATTGCGGGCGGCTTTGAAAAGGTTTCGAACTCCATGTTCGATACACCAATGGGTGCGCGCGGGAGTTCTCCCGAGTTAGAAGATGCTGTCTTTGTGCGGATTTTCGCTATCATCGATTCGAAATGACCGGACGCCAGAACGGCTTGCCACATTGACTGCTCGAAGTGCGATGTTTCCGGATCGACAAATCGCTTCAATGCCAGAAATGGTCGCACAAGGGCCGGCGGAAGAACCACCGCAGAGACCTTCAGTAGCGGAAAAAGCACAGTTGGAGGAGCCGGCAGATATATAACCCTGCCACCGGGTTGGAACGATTGAACCGCTGGAAGGCAGGCCGTTCCGGAACTTCGATAAGACTCACAATCATCTTCTATGATTAAGCTGCCTGTTTCCTGCGCCCACTCTGCCAGGTATTTGCGGCGCTCCAAGCTCATAACAGCACCGCGACTCGGAGTGATGAAGACCAAAGCGGGTGCATCGTCGTTGATTGAAAGCGCGTCTACCCGCATTCCATTTTCATCACATCTGATGGTGCGGATGTCTGCGCCGTGAACCTCGAGGCGCTCGATCAAAAGTTCGTCGGAGTCCTCCGGTACAGCAACTCTATCGCCGGCATTGACCAGAAGCGAGATAAGCAATTCAGTTCTGATCGAAGGACCGGACAGCACCGCGATATCATATTCGGTACTACTAACTAAACGCGATCTCAGCAGATAGTCGCTCAGGGACTGACGCAGAAGCGGGCTTCCCATGAGAGCGTCGTTCTTCATTGCTGCCATATTACGATTAAAATCGCCAATCACGAAGCGCATTCGATTAAGCACCGGTTGATCGATGGAATCAAAATCCAATTCCAGCAACTCGTTGTCACTGAACGCGCCTTCACAATCACTTCGCACGGGCGAAAAATCGATCGATTGATTGGTCACATTATCTTTTGCAAGGCATGTTTTAAGAAAAGGATTTTGTACCTGACTTGCTTTGCCAATCCTAGACTTGATGTATCCCTGGCTGGTCAGTGTTTGAAAACTTCTGTGTGCTGTCGAGCGCGAAACTCCGAGCCGCGCGGCGAGTTCGCGCGCAGATGGCAGCATCGTACCGGGAAGAATTTTTCCTCGGTCGATCGCCTGTTTCAGAGCCCTGGCGATCTGACATGAAGAGAACTTGTCTTGGTCTTTATCGACTAAATCAGCGATTAGCTCTAAGGTGTTGTTCATAACCTATGACCCCATGAGTGGTGGCATACAAATTCCTAAGCCGTGCAGAGCAGGCTGGACCATGCAGCAATTTTGTGTTCCAAATCTTCCTCAACCTGATCAAGCCGCACGGATAATTCTTTGCGATCACAATCGTCGCTGTAGAAACCGTCCATGCTTTTTAACGGCAGTCCGCAACTATTGGCGAGACGAGCAATCTCATCTGTACGCAGCGTTGATGCAACTTTTAAAACCTGACAGTTGGATGCTGTTTGCGTAATCAAGCTGGCTTTGTTTAACATGTGCCTGGTGATCGAATAAATCAACTTTTGTTTGCGCAAAGCACGAGTTTTTCGCTCGTCTCTTATGTGCACCTCCAGGTGTCCGTCATCCACCAGGTCGCATAGCGTTGCTACAGTCAAAGCCGATAGATCCTCTGAGTTACTCATTATTTCAAAAATGGACAGAAACCGATCAGGCACCACCATTAGTGCTACCTTGACTGGCGGAGGCATCACTGAGTCAATTGAAGACAAGTAAAAAACATTGTCTCCGCCCGAAAGTCCCTGCAAGGACGGCAACGGCTGTTTGGTGTAACGATACTCAGACTCGATGTCGTCTTCAATGATCAGAGCACCAGTGGTCCGCGCAAACGCAATCAACTTGAGGCGACGGTCCAGCGGCATCACCACGCCGTTTGACAGATGATGAGATGGGTTTACATATATGCATTTCAAATCCGCATCCGAATCCTTGCTGAATTCTTCACGCACTCTCTCGAAGTCGAGTCCGGAACTGTCTACCGGACACTCCAATATCTCTGCGCCATGAGCCTGAAAAATCGTTTTCACAGATTTAGAACTACCGGCGCCAAAAAGCATTTTTACTCGTCGAGAAGTTAGCGACATCGCGCGGGCCGTCGAAAATATAAGATATTCGTTGCTCGTAGAAAAACACATTTGACTGTCGTTCGCTCTCACCGCGCGCGTCCTGATCAGGTAATCCTGCATGACGCTACGGGCTCGCTTTTCCACGTTTTGGTAAGTGGAACGCCGGTGCAAAGATGACATCAGATGCTCAACATGCTTCAATGAAATTTTCTTCCAGACCTTCATCAAAGCAGTCATATCGGGTCCCTCGAACAGAGAGGGGTGCTCTACCGAATCGTCGTGCAGAAATTCGGCAAGCCTGGATATCGGCATACAGTGATCCTCGACCCTCGATGCACACGAGGTCCGCGGCAAACAATTGATGCCATCCAGACTACAAACAAATGATCCTCGACCGGCGTCGCTGGTGATCAATCCCTCTCTCTGTAGTTCTTCATACGCCTTCAAGGCTGTGGCGCGACAGACGTTGGCGAGATCGGACAATTGCCGCAATGACGGAACTGTTTGACCCGGCTTAAGGCGTCCGGTCAGAATCGCATCACGGAGGGCAGAGGCAAGTTGTTTATACAAGGGCAGCGGTGTAGCATCACCGGAAAAGCTTCTAAGGTCTATCAACATATCCATTCACGAAGTCCTCTCCATCAGTGGTGGCATTGTGTCACCGACAAATGGCGAACTTATGGCGGGGTTTCGGAAATTACGAGTCCCTCAGGCGCCCTGGTGGATAAACGGACGCGCTTTTGAATTTTGTCCTTGTATACTAGAGTGGTCTATTTTTTGTTTATTGATCATGGCCAAAATTCTATTAGTCGAAGACGATGAAGATTTGAGCTTCACCATTTCCCTGTCGCTGTCCGAGGACAGTCACAATGTGGTGGAGGTGGTTAACAACGGCAAAGTTGGGCTTGAGCGAATCCTCTACGGTCACTACGATGCGATAATTCTCGATCTGACCTTACCGGACGTTGACGGTCTTGAAATATGCAGGCAGTTTCGCGCTCAGGGTGGTGCCACACCGCTACTGATGCTGACCGGACGAAATTCTATTCCGGATCGGACACTCGGCTTGGACACCGGAGCAGACGATTACCTGGCTAAACCATTTTCAATTAAAGAACTGGCCGCCAGACTTCGGGCTCTGCTGCGTCGCGCACCGCACTACAGTCAGAGCGTATTGCAAGTAGGCAACATCACGCTCGACCCGCAGACATTTCAGATCAAGAAAAACGGTGAAGAGATTCAGCTATTACCGGTGGACTTCGCCCTGCTGGAATTTTTGATGCGCCATCCGGGAGAGGTATTTAGCAACGACGCGCTCCTCAATCGCGTTTGGCACACTGATAAAGATCCTACCGCCGAGGCACTCAGATCCGCAGTCAAACGAATTCGAAAAAAGATCGACGACGAAGGTGCTGAATCAATCATTCAGACAGTTCACCGCGTGGGTTACAAGCTACGGGCAGACAAACCCTGACGGTTAGTCAGTTCTGCGCAGGAGCAGCTTCGTTTTACGTCATCGCTCCGCCACCCGGAATACTTCCAAAGTACGGCACTGTGTTGGTGAACGTCTCGACATCTTTGATGATCGCTTGCGGAATGAGATTATTGGGTCCGACTTTCAAACTCGGCATCTTTTTGATAGCCGTGCCGATAGCGAGAAGCTCTATCACCCCGCCTCCCAGATCATACACATATGTCTTCACGCCCACGACATCATCGGCGCCGCAGCCTGCCGCGTCTTCTTCAATCATAGACAAAGCTTTGATTCGAGCCTGGTAGATCAGATATGTCAGTTCTTTGACCTCTCCGCGGACAAAACTTTTGAACATTGCTTTGACACCACCGGCGAAGCCTACGGAAAACACAGAGACGCCCAGCACGAGCTTCACCGGACAATATCCGGCGTGAATCACGTTCCACATCTCCTCGTTAGTTAAGTCACTGGTGATTGGGTTGTTTTTACATTCAGCAGGAAGATCGGGGTGGTATGACGCTGTTCCCGTCATCAACATTTCCTGAATACCAATCAAAGAAGAGATTACCGTCTGAATACCGAGAACAGCATTGGCTCCCGCTTCACGGGCCTCAGCAGTAATGCGCTCCAACGCCAGGTGCCTGGTGCGATTGAGCATTCCGGAATACTCGATGACTTCGCCACTTTTCAAACTGCGCAACGCGCCCATGACACCGCCGCCGATACCAATGGAATAGGCTACGTTTCCAAAAACGAACTGCACTGGTTTAAAACCACAGTCGAGTTGACAGTATAACTCCTGACCGTTAGCCGATGTTGAGAACACATGATCGTCTGCATGAGGTTCATAACCTTTATGATGAACCGTTGAACCAATCGACAAGTATTCAATGTTGGAGTCGTGAAAAATCAATTGGCTCGTCACACCGGTCACGCCTTCGCCGCCGTGACGGCGCGCTTCTTCAACCATGCGCAGATAAGACAACGCTCGCCCATCGCGAATGATTGCCGTAATTTCGTGAACCTCACCGCCGCCAATCGTGCGCAAACTGGACGCGATACCGCCCACGACACCAAGCGCGAATACCGAGTTACCGATGACCAGGTTGCCTGGATCGAAGCCTTTTTCGCGAAGACAATAGAGTTCGTTGCCGGACAATCCAGTAATAATAGGCATAGTTTTTCCTCACGCGACGTGAGGAGATCGTACGCCCTTGACTTGCCGTTTACAGATCGCTTGTCAAAACTCATACACAGCAGCCCTGAGAGTGCAGACATTTAGCGCGCCTGGTTGGAGCACGCGACGAACGCGTTCAACAGTCATTCAAAGTCTCCTGGCACTGAAAGAACTTTTTTCGAATTAAACTAAGACCGCTCTTTTAATCGTCGCCCGCAGCCATCGACACACCTGTGCCGTTTTGCGAGGCTTGCAGCTTGGCGCGTTCGGCTTCGGCGAGCAGTGTGCCTAAATCTTGAGCATCTTCCGGATAACTGGCAACGCCAATCGACGCGATGATTTTGTCTCCCGGACTGAGTGTTTCCAACCCGGATGCCACCAGCGATTTGACGAGTCGATCGGCGATGCGAGCCGCTTTATCAGCGCGCATTCCGATCAGGATCACACCAAAGGCATTGTCTTCATAGTGAGCGAAAATGTTTCTCGATGTAGTTAGCTTATCAAGCTTCATTGCCAGCTCTTGAACCTGTTGAGGAGTCAGCGTAGCCTTGCTGCGCGATGCATTGGCACGCCCGAGCTGGACATCCATCAGCATGACGGAGAGCGGCATTTGAGAACACTTGATTTGTACGCCCAGAAGAAACAGGAAGGCCGCGTAGCTGAACAGACCCGTCTGTTCATTCAACATCCCCTGACGCACAGACTCGACGGTTCTAATGTCGATGTCTTTGGGATGCACCAATTGCGGAGTCGAAGGAGGAGTCGCAATGTCTATGACATTGAGTCTCAGCAAATTAGCGACTACCGGAACCCACTTACTGCGAAGCATATCTATTTCGTTGACGATGTCCTCGAGACTCGAGTATCCATCGACTTCCACGTAGAAGTTCTTCAGGTCTGCCAGATCGATGGCTTCGCCTTTGATCATCAACTGTTCAAACTCTTTCTCGCTCAAGTCTTCGTTGGTTTGATAAAGAATTGAAGTCATTCGAATTCCGGCTTTCATCAGGTAATTCGTATTATCGAGCAGCAAGCAACCTTCAAGAATCAATGATTCTAGGCCTCTGTCGATCGTCTGTTCATCTGTCTTCAGCTTGGGTTCGAATAAAAAATCGCCTTCATTCCAGCAGACTACCTGCAAAAAGCAATCTTCGCCGACGCCCTTGGATCCTTCCGCATGAACAGGTGCGCCTTTCTGAAAAAATATATCGGCGAAAGAATTAGCCGTGCGCTGAATTCGCAAACGCCCGGACATACTGCCCATTCCGATCGACTGGAGCAGGTTGGTAATGTGCACGAGTTTTAAATTGCCTTTGAGCGTTTCTTCCTTGGGTAGTGACAGACCCATGGATTCATCGATAGTCGGCATATTGGTAAACGTTTGATGTGCCGTCGGTTCGTGCGCAGGTCTGGCTTTAGGCAGATGTCGTTTGCCACCACCACCGGCACCACCGGGAAACGATGATTTGCCCGGCACGACACCGAAATTGTTAGTCGTTGCGGCTTCACGAATCAAATCTTTGATGGCAAGAATATCGTCCGTAACCAGATACCACATCTCAATCGCTTCTTTGCCATCGCCAGAGAACATGCGCCATTCACATGATTCACCAATGGAATGTCCGTGTTCGATGGACAGCGCAAAGTTTTTCGAATCTTTCGTTGTCCAGCCGTAATAGAATTTTTCATTGTCACGTCTAGCCGCATCCATGATGGCTTGCAGATCGTCGACATTCGGTTCCTGGGAAAGAATCTTGAATCGCTGTGTGTCAGCTGATTGTTCGAGCATGTACTGATGAATTGGGAATTCTGCCTAGAGTAATACCTAGTTATTGTACCCAAGAGATCGGTATTAACCGCTTCTTGAAAGGTTCGTTGCATTACTTATGTGACGGATAAATTGTCCAAACGATCGCAAGTCATACTATGTTGTTTAGTATACAAAATTGGAAAACAAATTGGAGAGTCCTGAGTGGACGCTCCAACTTGCCCCAGCCGGAATTTCTCCCCCGCAATCAACCAGCACGAGCCAGTTTCTGAAGGGAAGAAAAACCGCCTGACGAAAAACTGTGTCACTCCCAATCGTATGCCAGCGGAGGCCCGACCAGTCGAAATCCCGGAGGCGTAGCGATGGGTTTGGGCACATCAAGCGCTTCCTGCGGAACGTTAGCCGGTTTCGGGGTGATGAGCTTTTCGCTGCGTGCAAGGTTGCCGCCAGCATCGTACCTGTCGATTTGAACGATTGCTCCGTTCTTGTCGAGCAGGCTGACGAGCTTGCCACCGTCCTTCTGGTCGATGGTGATCTTCTCGACCTTCGAGCCGTCCTTGCTCATCTCAATGGTGCGGATCAATTCCTTCGTGGCGAAGTTGTGCTCCTCGACCTTGCGCAGAGCAGGTGAACCGCCCTCTCGCCAGATCTGAGTGTACGTTCGAGTCTCGTCTTGAGAGAGAAACGCGATCACGCGACGATTGAAACGCGTGTCCCACTTCTGCACGAGCCGACCCTGATGATCCGAGTGACCGGCGACCTGGTAGTACGGATCGTTGGCGTACTCGAGCAGAACCGTCGTGCCGTCATCGTCGTAAACGTAGCCCTTCTCGCCGATCTTGGTGCGATAGAAAATCGCGGTCTTCCGCCCGTCCGGCGCGTAGAGCGTGACGCCCAATTCGAGGCCGTCGAGGGAAACCACGATTCCGGCAATCTCACTGCCGTCACGCCGATACTGCTTCTCGGACACAAACTCCTTGAGCTTGTTGAACTTCCGGAAGCGCTCGACGGAAACACCATCGTCGAAGAAGAACCGAGCCGTGTAACTGCCGTCGCGATCCGCGACGCCGGCGCGCTCGAGCGAGCCGTCCGCGCGGTAGACCTCGTGGGCAGTGAACGTGACACCGTCTTTCTCATACTTCGCATGCGACCACACCCGACCCAGGTCACCATTGACGGTGGCATAGTATTTGGTGCGTTCAGCGACGGTCAGGTCCGGGCGATATCGGATGTGTTCCTTCCTGCCGTTCTTGTACTCAAGCCGCGTTTCGATCTTCGTGGCGTCGACATAGCAGTCGTAACCGATGCGGACCTGGTGATCCGAAACTGGCAAAACCACGGTTGTCGGCGCGCGGCCGGGATACGGTCCACCGGCGATGCCCTGGCAAGGATCGCGATTGGTTACCGGCGGATTGGAGGTCTTCCAGTCCTCCTGGATAGAATCTTTCTGGGCGGGCAAGGAGGCGATAGCCGCGACGATGCCGCCAGTCAGAAGCAGTGCCCAAAGTGTTTTCGATTTCGTGGGCATGGAGGTGCTCCATTTGTCAGAACCCGATTTCTTTCGGGGTTATCTTCTACTACGCTTTTCATTTCAAAGCGGGACCTCGCCTCGCAAGCCGTATGCAACAGCGCAAGGCGACCAGAACAATTCCACAACCGTGTAGAACGTTTTGCGCAACTGACCAAGACGAACTCAGCAAACCGGCTCAGAGACCTGATCGCACAGAGTGCCGAAGCAACTTTTGTGTGACCGGAAACTGATGAGTATTGGATTGCTAAGTAAGTTTGTTCCGCGAAAAATGAAAAGATGGAATTCAACCCTACTTAATTACTCTTGAGATCTCAAACTTCGCGCGAAGTACAATAGTTAAGCTCTTATCTTCTTATGCGAGCAAACAGGCTCGGTCTTTGCGCCAAACAGAACGACGAATTTTCAGTTAGACTGGTAACTTCACATCAGCAAAATCTTGCAAATTAATATAACCGGTTCGCGCAGCTCGCAGTCAACAAAAATTGTAAATCGATTCGTAATCTTGTAAACGATTGTCAGAGCCTTGCTATTTTCGTCGGCGAGTAAGCTATCGCGAAGTTTTCGTGTTTCCCTTGAAAGCCGCTGCCAGCTTGCGAATCGCCCTTCGGATTTTTTCCTCGTCCAGGCTGCCGAAACCCATTATGAACTCGCACTCAGCCGATTTGCGCAAATAAAATGGCCTACTGCTCATCAAACCGACTCCGTTTTTTGCAGCGCGCAAGATGAGTTCCTCTTCACTCAAATTTGTGTGGAAGCGCACCAGGACAAACACACCACTTGTGTCCGGTCCTATCGAAACAGAATTCCCAAATCGTTTCCTCAGCTCTTCAACAAGAATAGTTCGACGTTCTGAATACAGTGAACGCAAACGTTTGACGTGACGATCGAGGTGACCCTCCTCGATGAAATCGACCACCGCGGCTTGCACATGGGGAGAGATCTGGGCACCGGCAAGCTCCCTGGCGGCCCGATAGATAGGCACCATATGAGGTGGCACGATCAAATAACCTAGCGCTAGCGATGGGAACATTAGTTGGTTCATCGTACCCAAATAAATTACACGCCGATCCGTGTCAAGACTCATGAGTGCTGGAATCGGTTTACCTGCAGCCTGGTATTCACTGTCGTAATCGTCTTCTAAAACCAGGGCGTCGCATTCTCGCGCCCATTCAAGAAACGCCAGACGCCTGGACAACGGCATGACCGCACCCGTGGGAAACTGGCGCGCCGGTGTCACATAGGCCAGATCAATTGTGCGGTCCTGGAGGTTCGTCAGTCTCGGCAGTTTGTCGACTTTCAAACCTTTTTCGTCGACAGAAACAGGTGACAATCTGGCACTACAGGCTTTGAATACGACCGGAGTGAAGCCTGGATCCTCGACCACAACCACACTGTTCTCCGATAAGTGTAAGCGGGAGACCAGGTCGAGACCCTGGTTCAAACCGCTTACAACCACGACCTGCTCGGGATCGCAGTTGACGCCGCGAAATCTTTTTACGAGTCCGGACAGTGACTTTCGCAAACTCTCCGACCCTTGAGGATCGGTATTGGTATCGAGCATGGTGCTATTTTCGGTGCGGGCATGGCGGCCAATTATCCGCGCCCACTCAGTCAAGGGAAACTGATCCAGTGCCGGTCTCCAGCAGTAAAATGAAATCTCCGGTTCTGCACTCGGCTCATCTCCAGGTCCGGTTTTGGCAACGAATCGACCGAAATCCGATAGCGCGAAACGAACTGTTTTTGCTGATTTGGAACCATCCTTGCGTTTAAGTTCAGACGATACATAACTGCCGGACCCTGGACGCGTTTCAATGTATCCTTCCTGAACCAACTGCTCGAGACACGCTGTAATTGTCGGTCTGGAAACGTTCAAATCTGCAGCCCAGTCACGCGTCGAGGGAATTTTGTCACCCGGCTTCAACTCACCACGCAGAATCAGCTTCGTAAGCTCATCGTACAACTGTCGATTCAACGGAATTGATGAGTTTCTATCGAGCGTAATTTTGAACTGCATTATCGCGGCTGCCGAGGCGTTTTTCCCATGAAATTGTACAGGAATACCGAAGTAAATAATTCATGAGGTTAACCGGACTGGCGCTTTGCCGGAGCGCTTGCGAAACGGCCCAACAGCAACGGTACCTTGGGCTCAACACGGTTCATAACTGAGATCTTAGCGGCGCGCTCCAATGACATTGACTAGTAGTAGAAACGAGAAGGAAAAGCGGGACATAGCCTCCGGTTGGAGAGTCTATGTCCCGCTCATTAAACGGTTACGTCAAGGCGCACCACTCTTCGGTTTAGTCGAGGAAGTAGTCCTTGTGAAGCTTCTTGGTCGGGTCGACGGCGTACTTGGTGAAGTCGGTGACACCGGCCTTCGCAAGCACGTCGACGTCGATGAAGAAGTTGCCGTTCGTGTCCTTCGCGGCCTGGGTGAGGATCCAGTAAGCGGCGTCGGCCACGATGGTCGGATAGCGGCAACCGGACAGGATCGCGGAGCCGCCGATCATGGCGACAGCAGCGGTTGCGATTGCAGTTTCCGGCCAGAGCGAGTTGACACCGACGTGCTTGTCGGCGAACTCTTCGGCCATCCCGAGCGTGCACATGCTCATGCCGTACTTCGCGATGGTGTAGGCGACGTGGTCTTTGAACCACTTCGGCTTCATGTTGAGCGGAGGCGACAGGTTGAGGATGTGCGGATTGCTCGCCTTGAGCAGATGCGGCAACGCCAGGCGAGACACCAGGAAGGTGCCGCCAACGTTGATCTCGTGCATCAACTTGTATTTCTTCGAATCAGTGGCCAGCGTGCCGGTCAAACTGATTGCCGAAGCGTTGTTAACGAGAATGTCGATGCCACCAAAGTCGGTGACCACCTTGTCGATGGCCGCCTTGACCTGGTCTTCGAAGCGGATGTCGCACTGGATGGCGAGAGCCTGTCCACCAGCCGCGACCACGTCGGCAGCAGCGGAGTGGATGGTGCCGGGAAGTTTCGGATTGGCTACGTCCGTCTTCGCGAGAATCGCGACCTTGGCGCCATCCTGCGCGGCACGCACAGCGATGGCATGACCGATGCCACGGGAGGCACCGGTGATCACGAGCACTTTGTCTTTCAGAGTCATTGTTCGAACCTCTTGTTATGCAGTTGGAGCAAAGAAGGCTCGGTTCACCGCAGCGCACGCCGCGAAGCAAACCGAGCCTTCATGCTTGTTGAGTTCTAAACAATCAGATGGCAGTTGCGAACAGATTGTCGGTAAACGACGGTTGTTGCGAAAACAACCGTGCGCAGAAGCTTACTTGTACCAGAGATCGCCGTGAACGATCTCACGACCATCGATGGTCTGCTCGCCATCGAGCACCAGCTCGGCGCGATTGACGATGTCGATCGCCATCTTCGTCAGAGCATCCTGCGCAGCGATGCGCGCGGTCGCCATGGCGACGAAGTTGGTATCGACGTGCGCAGCCGAGTCACTGAAGAAGGCTTCGATGGCGGCGGCGCGGTCGTCGGACTGGGCGTCCTTGAGCGTCAGGCCGACCTGCTTCGTCGCACGTTCGGCCAGCTCACGGGCTTGCGCTGCGAGAATGGCACAGAAGATTCGGGTCGAGTGATCGAGCCCGGAATAAGGGAACTTCTTCGACTGGGCGTTGGCGATCACTGCATCAGCGCGTGCCACGACACGGACGGCTTGCGCGATGCCGCCATCGATCTTAGCGATTTCGATGTTGTTCATTTAAACTCCGATTTTTCGATTGGGATGTTTACGTTGCGGTTGCATCAACGAATTTGAACTACCGGACTGCCTTCCAGTCGCTCAACTGCGGCTGCAAGACCCAGAGGGATCTCCAGCCGGCAGTCGAGGGACTGGTTGGCATTTTGAATTGAGGACCGGCTTGGAACTGCGGGATTAGCTGCACGGGCGGTTCTCGAACCGCCCCTACAATTAGACCCGCTTACGTGCGGCTGCGGAACTCGACGGACCTCCAGTCGGGATTAGCTGCACGGGCGGTTCTCGAACCGCCCCTACAGTTAAACTCTTCGACCGGGCGGTTCCGTTTCGGAACGTCTTGAACGTCGGCGGTTTTCAGGCTGCCTTCGTGACCTTCAGTTGCTCGAGGACTGCCACCACATCTAGTGATGGATCGGCGGCGAGCAGGCGGGCGATTTGCGCCGCGACTTCCGGCAAACGGAAACTGATCGGTCCGTTGCCATCCAGCAGAAGCTCCGGTTTGTGCCCGGGTTGGTTCTGGTCAGCAGCGTAGGCGCCGGACTTCAAACCAACGGCGATCACGTGAGGGAAGATTGCCGGTTCTGCAATCGACATGGCATCCTTGTGGTCGAGGAATGCCGCGTCGGCCTTGCATTGGCTGATCCAGCAGTCGAAGCGGAGCGGATCGAGTTTGGCTCGAGCCATCTGCTTCGTGGTAGCGCTGGTGGTGACACCTACCGGACCGCGGCCCTTGTCGGAAGAGGCTAAGATGCCACGCAATGCTTGTCGGTTGCTGCCGATCTCGCCTCTGCGTGAATCATTTCCTCGACTGAGAAAGCCTTGCCGCCCCGGCTCCGCACCAAGCAAACTGTCACCACCTTCGGTGCCCGTGTTCCAGAAGCGGCTAACGCGGATACGCGTTCGACCAGCGCCCGGGACGCGGAAGGTGATCTGCTTGCGGTCGTTCCAGAGGTTCGGCATAACGTGACCGCTCAGTTCCTGGACGACGAGCTTGTCGTTCAAGAACACCTCCAGAAGCCAGTTGCTGGACTCCGGCGAGTTGGCATCAGCCGCACACCAGAGATTGTACGTTGTCGGGCATGATTGAAACGCGCGCACCTCTTGCGAGGCACCGGTTTCAACCCGCCATGAAGCGTGAATGGCGGAACCGTCGCCGGCGCCCGCACCAGCGACCACGATGTGTCCGGGTCTGCCGGCACCGGTCACCTGAGCGAGACAGTGCGATTCCCAGCCAGTGCCATCCAGCGCGTGATGGTAACCGCCAAACGAGAGATTGGCTACGGAAGCCAATCCTCGTTCGCGACAGATAGCCACGGCAGCCAGATACGCTTCGGTCCATCCGGCGCGCACCTGCTTGCCATGCCTGAAGATGGTCCGTGCCATCTCTTGTTCTTCGTTGTAACCACGCACGAGAACCACCGGCAAATCCGGTGCCAGAGCGGTGAGGCTCTTGAGCACCAGACTGCCGTGATTGGTCGGGTCGTGCGCGAACGCGGAGAGAACATCGGCGTTATCAGCCCAAGTAAGCCGGGGAGAACCGGTTGAGATCTTCCCGGTGGCGACGTTGATGACCGCCAAGACCTTCCTTGCCTGACGCAAAGACTCGAGCGAAAAGCCGGTATCGATGATGATTACGGCGCTTTTGTCTTTCACAAAACCTCCTTCTAAGGTTTCACTTTAGAAAGTAAAGCCCGCCGTCAAATCGTGACGACGGGCTTTTTGACTACTTTGGCGCCCGCGCGTTCTGCCCGAGCGTCAAATTGCCACCGACTGAACGGTGACAGAATGCAAGTCAGCGACTGACTGCAGCCGTCACTTGGTGACGACGAGCCGGTCGATTTCCTTGCCGCCCAAGTCGATCTGCTTGAGCGTCAGCTTGTCGCCATCAAGGTCGGCGACCGTGAACGAATGCCGATCGGCGATCAGCTTATGGGTAAACGGCTTCCAATCCTGCGGACGCCAGTGGATACCGGACGGATCGAGTTTGGCGCCACCAGCACCGGAGACGATGTAAATCACGCCATTGGGCTTCGTGACTGTCACGCCATCGAACGTCTTGTCGAGAGTGAAGTCGCCGGCCACCTGTCCGTCCTTGTCGATAAGCGTGCCGTCCGCGTTTGCCTCGACCGCGAAGCGCAGCGGGTAGGTGCGCTCGTAGTAATGGCAGTGGCCGTTGAACACGACGTCGACACCGTGTGCTTCGAAGATGCTGGCCAGGAGTCGCATGCGCTTCTCCAGACCATGCTTGGGATTGGAACTGAAACCAGGCTGGTGGAAGTTGACGAACTTCCACTTCTTGGCGGCAGCCGCGGTCAGGTCCTTCTCGACCCAGGCGCGCAGCTCGGCATCGGTCCAGTCCATGTAAGCGTTGGCGTCGAGCACCAGCCAGTGCGCATCACCATAGTCGAAGGAGTAGTTGCCCATGCGAGGGAAACGAGCCCCTGCCGTCTTCAGGAAGCGCGCGATCAGGTTTTCGCCTCCGTTCAGCTCCGGGATGTTTTTCGTTGCCCGGGGAGCGGAGAGCGGACCGTTGAGCGGCAGCGACCAGTACATGAAGAACGCATGCAGGTCGGGATGGTCGTCGAAAGTCGGGATGGTGTCGACGTCCATCTTGCCGACGCAGTGGTTGCCCAACGATGTGAATGCCAGGATTTCCGACAGAAGCGGCACACCCACGCCCGGATCAGCGACCCGAGCGTTGTACACCGGCAGGAACCGGCGCAGATACTCCGAGGCCCGACCGAGCATGTAGACGACGTCGCCGGTGATGGCGAGCAAGTCCGGCTTGTACTCGGTATAGATTCGGTGGGCGATGCGAGTCGACTCGACCGAGCCGTTGCCCATGTCGCCCACAACCACGAAGCGATGAGCTTCGCCTGGTCCTTTGCGGGCAGCCGCATGCGCTTCGAACGCGACCTTGCCACCGTAATTGACCCAGTACTTGAACCTCTCGCCCGGCTTCAGACCGCTGACCACGTAGCCGAAGCGCTTGTGCGCTACGACGCCCTGGACGCAGACTGCCGTGGGCTTCAGTTCGGACACGGTCAGTTCGCGGTCGGAGAAGGCCTTGAGAGTAAAACCATGCGCCTCGGTGGGCGCGAAGAAGATGATCTCAACGCAGTCAAGCCGCGCCGGGTCGCTACCGATTTGGACCATCGGCTGGACGAGGAACGGACCATCCGGTTGAGCACCAACGGGTACAGCCGACGGAACCGGGCATGGTTCCTTATCTGCGTCATTGTTCACAGGTTTGTCTCTGGCAGAATCGTGATATACAACGCCACCATCAGCGGTGCGGTGCGGGATCTCCGACGGATGACCGGCGGAAGGTTGTGAAACGCTGGCGGTGTCCGGCGAAGGCGCAACCGCATTGGAATTGCCGGAACGATCGTGAGTATTGTCGCGTTGCGGAGTATCGGTTTTGGAACCGCTCCCCCGGCGCCGGCTGAAGTACAGCCAGGCGAGAAACGCTACGTTAGCCACGAGAAGCAGAAAATAGAGGGCGATGATTTTGCCCATGACGTTGTTCTCCTCGTTAATACGCGGCACGACATGAGTCGATGCCGTCTCATGTGTGCTGTTAGTTAGAGGGCACGTCCGCGGCATCGCGGCAAGCAGACGAGAGGTCCGTTTGCCGCGCCGAGAAGGAAGACACCACCAGTGGTGACGTCTCCACTTCCCGATTACGAGGACTGCACTTTCACTTCAAGAAAGGAAACCTGCTGACCTTCCTTCTCGATGACCGAGAAGGTGTAGCCAGAGATAGTGAGCGTTTCGCCGAGCTTCGGAGTGCGCCCGAGCGTCTCGACGAAC
The DNA here is from genome assembly GCA_044225915.1 of Obscuribacteraceae bacterium (SeqCode). Classification (GTDB taxonomy): domain Bacteria; phylum Cyanobacteriota; class Vampirovibrionia; order Obscuribacterales; family Obscuribacteraceae; genus JADYXR01. The sequence continues at coordinate 144,447 of JBGAHZ010000011.1, read as the reverse complement.
ATACCGGCGACCGTGATACTGTGTCCTTCGAACTCCAGCGGTCTTGGGAAGACCTTGCTGAACTCGAACAGAGTGACACCACCAGCCACCTTCCAGGCGTTGTCGCCTGTCTTCTGAATGTCTTTCTGGGGTTTGTCGTACTCGTCCCAGATGTCACCGACCAACTGTTCAAGCAGGTCTTCGAGCGTGACGATACCGATGGTGTTGCCGAACTCGTCCGACACCATCAACAGTTGCAACCGGCGCGCCCTCATGTCTTCCAGAAGAACGCTAGCCTTGGTCGTATCGGGCACGAAGTGTGCCTGCCGCAACAGCTTGGCGAGCACGAAAGATTCCTGCAGCGCCGTCGGAACAGCCTTGAAACCGCCGCCGGAGGCAGCGAACCGGCTAGACCAGACGTCGAACAAATCCTTCGTGTTAAGTATGCCGATTACGCGATTTTCCAGCGAATCGAAGACCGGCAGCTTGCCGTGCTTCGTATCGACGACTACCTTCATTACCTGAGCCAGATCGAAATCACTGCGCAGATAATCGACCTGGGTTTTGGGACGCATGACTTCGCGCACCGTGAGTGCCTTCAGTTCAAGCGCACTGACCAGAAGATCCGACTCCTGTTTGCCCAGCGTACCTGCCTTGGCGCTCTCCTCCACCATGATTTGGAACTCACGGGCGGAAGGATGGCGCTGCTCTTCTTTCTTGTTTTCGAAACCGAAAACGCGAATCGTGAAATTCGACATCCAGTTCATGAGAGTCAGAAACGGCGCAGTGATACGGCAAAACATCCGGAATGGAAAACCGAGCTTGAGCAGCGTCGATTCCGGAAAACGGATGCCGATAAACTTGGGGACCTGTTCGCCGATGATGATGTGCACGGCGCTCAGGATGGTAAACGACAGCACCAGACCGATCCAGACCGGCACATGCGTGTGCTCGAAACCTGGTATCGCATTCAGTGCCAGTTCGAGAGCACCGGATACGGCTTTCTCGCCCATCCAACCCACGACGAGGCTGGAAAGCGTGATGCCGAGCTGGGCTCCCGCAATACTGTTTTCGATGTCCTTCTGGAGCGCGGCCAGCATGGGCGCGCCGAAGTCACCGGACTTGACCATCTCTTGAACTCGGGATTTGCGTAACCGAATTACTGCGAACTCGGCAGCCACAAAGAGTCCGTTGACGACTATGAAAGCCGCCACGATGACAAGCCACATAAGAATTGAGCCGGAACTCATGTACGCTCCATCTGATTTGTTCGCGCGAACAACGTCCGAAAAGCCGAAGCCATCAGGAGAATCGCGCGTCATTCAGGAAAGTGACCCAGAGCGTTGTTCCTCATCTCCTGAGATGGAGTTGAAGAAATCGCGCTGTTGTAAGAGGTAAAGGTTTCTCTGAGGTAGAGATGTGATCCAGGGTTTGGAATAAATAGCTCAGTAAAACTAGTAAGTTTTCAGTACTCACATCAAGAGCTCTTTCAACTAGACTTGATGAGAAAACACTGAGTTGTTTACAGCCATCTCATCAAAACCCCGAGTTGTAAACACCTGACGCGCTTAGCACTAACTTTTTCTTTACTGGTGCTAATCTTTAAACGCGACTCGATCGAGAAAAATTTCAATCAACGTGGACAAGAAAACCGAATCACGTAGCAAGCCAAACCCGCTCAAACCGGGCGAGCCACGCCTTGTTTATACCTCTCATTACAACACCGACCTCGGGCAGTTTGGCGTAGACAAGCCTTTCGCACTCGATCGCGGCGAATTGGTTTTGAAAAAATTACAGGAAGAATTCGGACGCGAGTTCAAGACCTTACAGCCTGAGCCGATCACAGACGATGAAATTTTGCTGGTGCATACTAGAGAATATCTCGACTCGCTTAAGAAGACCACAACCTGGCTCGATATCTTCGAGTTCAAAGATTTTGAATATAAACCCGAGCAGGCTTCGAAACCTCTGCCTGCATTGATCGACGACATTCGCATCAAATGTGGTGGCACTAAATTGGCTTGTGAAACAGCGCTGGATCGATTGCTGGCAGCCAACCTCGGTGGTGGATATCATCACGCTTTTCCAGAGCGCGGCCGGGGATTTTGCGTACTGCACGACATCGCGATTGCACTGAAAATCTTGCTCCGGAGAAAAGCTATAGCACGGGCTATGGTAATCGATCTCGACTTTCACCAGGGAGACGGAACTGCTCTAATTTTCAAAGACGATCCGCGTGTTTTCACCTTGTCTGTTCACTCAAAAGAGGGATGGCCGGACGAGAAGCAAACGAGTGATCTGGATGTCGAAATAGCAGAGCACGAGGCAGCCACATATCTCATACGCACTAAGGAAGCCGTTCTTCAAGCCTTGGACCGTTTTAAACCAGACCTTGTAGTTTTCGTCGCCGGCTCAGACGCTTACGAAAAGGACGTCCTGCCTGGCACTCGCTTCTTGAATCTCTCGCTCGAGACAATGTGGGAACGCGATCGCTGGGTGATCGATACTTGCTTCGACATCGGAATCCCGCTGGCCATGGTCTTCGCCGGGGGCTACGGTCCGGACGTCTGGGAAGTGCATTATGGCGCAGTTAAACACCTGCTAATCAGTTCAGGTGAGCGCAGCTCACAGAGCGGCTTTACACACGAATTGTGATTAGCAGCAGTTTATAAACTCAAAGACCGGTTAACAAGATCTTGTCAAGCAGACTTAAAACCTCTGACATAAATGAGATTCCAAGTTGTAAGTAGAACAGCCACTTTGTTAACGTCAGTTATTCGTGTTTGTTACACAAACCAAAGGATTTTCCAGGCGGGTTAAAGGAAAGACAGCAATTTTTTGAGAGCTTAGGGACCGAAGGGTCTTGCTCATAGAATCGCTGTTCGCCCGCTGATAACAGAAGAGTTCGCTTTGCATGTGGAGACGGGCTATTTCAGCCAGTTTCACAGCGGCGATTATCTTCGCAACAAAGAGTTTGGGTAGATCAGAATCTCGCGACCGACGCTCAAAGCACATAGCTCGGTTTCGGAAGTCTTGACCACATGGCCACGCTGCATTCGGCAGCGATCATCCAGGACGCCTTCGAAACGTCCATCTCGTATCCATACTCGCAGCCGCTCCGTTAGCTCGGTGCGACTGACTTGCTATGGCAGCGATTGCTCTTTGTTTTTTCTCGAGTAAACAAAAATCCGACGAAAGGAGCTCCGGCTCTGGCAATCGGTAAGGAAGGTTCTCATGAAACGAGAAACAACAAAGCGACTGACTGACCCTCAGCCGCGAGTGAAGTTTCACTCACTCGGGTCAGCTGGTGATGTCACCGGCTCATTGTTCCTGTTCGAAGTCTCATTCGCGACGGGAAAAACCACACGATTCTTGCTCGAGGTGGGTCTCCACCAGGACGACGACAACATCAACCACAGTCATCGTCTCCCCAAGGGCATCAAGATGTCGGACATCGACTTCATCGTCGTGTCCCACGCCCATATCGATCACTCGGGCTACCTGCCCAGGGCGATCGCGGACGGCTTCAAGGGCGCCGTCTACACGCACGAAGCGACCAAAGACCTCTGCCGCTTCTTGCTGCCCGACTCCGGCAATCTGCAGGAGCGAGCGGCGGAGCGGTTGAACGAGCGCAACGGTCACAAGCCCGGCGTCGCCACCGCCCGTGGTGCGGGGCTGCCGCCTCGCGTTGCTCCTCTCTACACTGCCGCCGAAGCGCGTCGCGCTCTCGAACGCATCAAGGGGTTGCAGTACGACCGGCAGTACAAGCTGGCTGACGGCGTTTCCGTCAAGCTCACCGAAGCGTCCCACATCCTGGGCGCGGCGGTGGTGACAATCACACTCGGCACCGGTAAAGGCGCCAAGACGATTTGCTTCACCGGCAACGTCGGTCGCAGCGGCATGCCGTTCCTCAAGGATCTCGCCCCTGTTCTGGAAGCCGACTACATCATCAGTGAGTCGACTTACGGCAACAAGCTGCATGGCAAACGCGACCGCCTGGCGGCCCTGGCCGCCATCGTCAATGACGCGTACAAGCGCGCCAAGCGCCGTGATCCGAAGGAAGGCTGCGGTTCAATCGTGATTCCGGCCTTCGCGGTCGGTCGCGTGCAGACCGTTCTGTACGACCTGCGGGAGCTGATGGCAACCAAGCGAATTCCGGACCTGACCGTGTTTCTCGACAGCCCGATGGCAGTCGAGGCCACCAAGGTGCATCGCAAGCACACCGGGCTCTACAACGACGCGGCACGCAAGCTCGTCGCAGCCGGCATCGACCCGTTCAAAACTCCGCGCTACGTGGAGTGCAAGGGCTGGGGTCAATCTCGACTGCTCGACAAACCTGCCAACGAGCCGATCATCATCATCGGTTCAAGTGGCATGGCTGCAGGCGGTCGCATTCTCGGACACATCGAGAAGCGTCTGCATCGCGCCGAGAACACCATCGTCTTCGTCGGCTATCAGGGAACTGGTGCGCTGGGCTACACACTCGTCAACGAGAAGCCCAGCGAAGTCACGATCCACGATAAGGTCGTGAAAGTGAATGCCAAGATCGAGTACATGTCCGACTATTCCGGTCACGCCGACTACTCGGAGATCATCGACTGGCTGAAGAAATTCAAGCGCAAGCCCAAGAAGTTGTTCCTGGTCCACGGTGACCCGGACGCGCTCACCGCGTTCAAAGGACACATCGCAGAGGCTCTTCCCGACTGGAATGTTCTCGTTCCAAGCGCGCGCAACTGCTTCGAGCTCTAAGCCGAAGCACTGACACTGTTGGTATCGCTGACGGTGACAGGAGGGGAGGGGGTGGTCTGACAAGACCCCTCCCTCTTCTCGTTTTCCGCGATTACTACTATATTGTTTAATATGTTAAACCAAAAGGCAAAAAACAGGGGACAACCCCTGCTTCTTGCCCGACGTTTTACTGCGCGGTCACGAAGATTTCCGTCCGAAGCGCTTCTACGCACAAGGAAAGGACTTGATCAGGACCGCTGGCGCGGGGCACGCACGCCGGTCAATGGACAGAAGTTAGCCTGGAAGTTGTAGTGCCCGTCCTCGACACCCACCCAGAACTCGCCGTTGCTCTGCTGGATGCAGCAGACCTCGAGTTGGTCCTGCTTCCAGATTGCCCGGTGAATGTTGCCGACGTTCGGCTCGATGACCGTGCGCTCCGGCGCCTCGATGGCACGCGGTGCTTGTAAACCGGTCAGCGGACAGAAGTTGGCCTGGAAGTTGTAGTGCCCGTCTTCGAGCAGAATCCAGAATTGTCCGGCCGTCTCCTGCCGGATGACCTCGAGGTTGCCCTCATTCCATCGTTCTTCGGTCATGATTGAGTCTCCGGTAAAAGAAATCAGGGCAACCGAAACGGTCGCCCTGACGTGGTTCCAAACTAAGGCTGAGGCTGAAACAATCACGCCGTCAGCGGCGATTGGGCGTCATACCGGACCCTCGGCGCCTCGCAACATCCTCCGATGAACTCTGCCCATCCGCCGGCCACAGCAAAGTCATGCCGCCAACGACTTCTCTACATGCCGGATCTGAATCGGCATGATGATGTAGCGCTGGATGACATGACCGGCAGCCAGCGAGACGAGCAAGCGAACGCCAAAGGCGAAATCGCCGTTCAACCAGAGGCAGAACAGCGGAGCGCCGATGAACATGCCGGCTAAGCCCAACGTGAAGGCAACTAAACGATGCGGCTTCCCCGCGTCAGCCAGTTGGTCGCGCAGGATGAAGTACCACATCAACGTCGCGGCGCCGGCAGCCAGGAGCGCCAGCAACGGCTTGTACGGCGAATTGGCGATCGAGTCTCCGAGCAGGAAGTAAACCACCATCATCACCGTCACGGAGTAGCTGTTGATCTTCTTCTTTTTGCTCTCGTCTTCCGGAGCCGGCTTGCCTTGCGCTTCTGCAAGGCGGCAAGCGAACTGCAGAGCCGAATTGTTACCGACTCGCCGAGCAGACGCGACGAAAACCACGTCGGCTTCCTTGACGTTTTCGGGCATGGTGCCGAGCAGCACCTCGTAGCGGACGGTGCGCCGGTTGCGCCAGTTGACCTGATCGTACTCCACCGCCAGGAAGTCCTTCTTCTCGTCGAAGTCAGTGGACGGCGTAACGGTAATCGAGCTCACCATCTTGCCAAGGTAGCTGTCGGCAAACGTACCCGACAACTCGAATTGACCGCCGCGGTTTGCCACCACCCGCGGTTGCTGGCACAGAGGCAGGATGAAACCGACAGCCATTCCGACCAGCATGCCACCGGCGTGTGCCGAGTGAGCGACGTTCGGAATCAACATCTCGGTCACCGCCTGCAGTACCAGGAAGACGAGTAGCGTCTTCAGCGTCATGTCGCACTGCCAGGGGCGTTCGTCAGCCGGCACGAAGCGATACCTGATGCGCGCCGCGATCGCCGCACCCCAGAGACCCATGATGCCGCCCGAGGCGCCGACCATAAGGTCGCCCGGTGGGTTCAAGGCCATGTAGAGCAGCGCACCGCCCAGACCGGCGCTGAAGTACACGATCAGCCAGGCTTTGCTCGGGAAAAACTCCTTGGCGGAGCGGTAGAACACGTAGAGCGTCAGCATGTTCATGACGAAGTGCGCCGTGCCGCCGTGCATGAACATGTGCGTCACCAGCGTCCACGGCGCCGACCACACGTGGCTCTCTTCCAGCCCGAACGTGTGGTAAGTCCACTCCGCGAGCTTCTCCGGGGTCTGCCAGCCGAACCAGCTCGACAGCCACTGCGGGCAGACGGACAGGACGAACAGCGCGAAGGTCGTCCAGAAGATGACCTTGGCCACGCTGTCGGAAAGCCGCTTGACCGTGAAGTCGTAGCTCACCGACGTCGGTTTGGCTTCTGCCATGGTAATAACCCTTTCAAGTTTTGGATTCGAAACTAGAAACTTTTTTCGACACTGAGCGACAAGAGGCGACGAAGTTCGTTGCCTCTTGTCTGCAATGCACCGCAGCGCCTTTAGCGGCGAGCGTAGGCCTGCCCGCGTCGGCCGAAACTTGGCTCCGGAGACAACTCCATGAAGATGGTATTGCCGGAGCACAATCGCCGAAACAGGCTTCCGAACACAGCCAGTGGAACATCGCTGGTCTGCGGGACCGACGTTCGACTCACTCGTCCTTCGAAGCAGTCGCGCACCCAACCAGCCGGGATGTGATCGACGACACCGGTCCAGGCGAGGAAATCCCAAGCCATCTGGAGATGCGCGCCGGTCGCCATCGTCTTCATCTCGTTCGCCAACCACTCCTGGTTGATGTCACGCACGAGGTGGGCGCACTGTTTACTGGCGCTCCACACGTCGGCATGAATCTGGTACCCGAAGACGGCAGCGAAGCGCGGCGCTCGAACCATGCGCCGAATGTCGTCCTTCATGTGGGAGACTACGTTGCCGATGCCGCGCAGCACGCCCAGCTCCATGTCACGTCGGCCGTGCAGCAGGTCGAAGATTTCGCCGGTGAGCGGATCTTCGTACATGGCGTTCATCGTGAAGTCGCGACGGTTCGTGTCATCGACCAGCGAGCCATTCTTCATGCTCGTAACGTCGATGTGAAAACCGTTGATGACGAACTTCGCGACCGGGTAACTCGACCCCGCTTTCGGGATACCCTCAGCCATCGGCGTGATCAACTCCTTCACCACAGCGAGCGGAGCTGTGGTCGACACGTCGTAGTCGGACGGGGAGAGCCCCAGCACTTTGTCGCGGACACATCCGCCGACGAACAAGGCGGTGTAGCCTCGTTCTTGCAGTTGGCGTGCCACGGCCACTGCGATTTCTCGTTCTCCTAACATGTTGAACCTTTCGAAAAAAATTACAGACATGCTCCAAGAACGGAACTCACACGAGCCCGTACACACGAGACAACATCGCAGCAGACTCCAAAGCCATTCCTTTCTGCAAAGCGGTGCAACAGGGTTCGATCAGATCGAAAGCTGTTTAACCCGTTATGGCAATTGAAATATGCTGTGGTGCTGTCGTCTCTTCTCTTGAAACTGTGATCTGTTTAATAATCAGCCTAAGAAATCAAAGGCCGGAACACAATGCTTCTTCTGACAAAATAGAACTCGCGATCAAAGCCCCGAATACCAATACCTGAGCAGCTTATCGGGATCTAAACCACATTCGAATGCCTGTTTTCGTGCCGTAGAAACCCCACGCATTGCTTATGCGCACTGCAATCCAGCCCTCGCGCAGTCAAATGTTTCGATATGAGGGAATCTCAGTTTTCACACCGGCGTCATTCTTGCCGCTCGCTCAGCTTAGCCCTTGCCTTTCTTCCAGATCGCGCCACCGACGAACATAACGCCCCAACCCAATAGAGGAACCGTCGGCATGAAGTGAAAGACATTGCCGCACCATATCACCGCACCCGCGACAAAAACAATTGCGCCGATTATTTGCAAAGCCATAAAGACCTCGGTCGTTCGAAGTACGGATTCCACTTTCAACTTCTTACCCAAATCGGCAAATGATTTCCTCCAGGATGTCAGCAATCACAAAATTCAACCCGAGACTCGCTATCGTTGTAATATTGATGGCATCAGCTTTTGTCAGGTATAACCACATGAAAACCAGAGTCGCAATTATTCCAGCCCTGATCGCTTTAGCCATGGTTATTGGAACCGTCGATGGCGCGCAAGCTAAGGAATGGACTATAAACGAGCGCCAAGATCAGCTAATGAAAGACATCAATGCCGCTCAAAAGAAAAAGGAATTGACGGACAAAGAAGCCAAGAAATTGCGCGGTGATCTTGCCGATGTCGCCCGCAAAGAGGCGAAACTACGCGGTAAGAACAACAAACAAATTCCGGTCGAAGATTTGGCAAAGCTCGAAAAAGCCCTCAACAGCGTGAGCGTCGATATCAAGCAATTAGCGCTTGAAAAACGCGTAGATGTAGCGAAGGAAAAAGCAGACGCAGCCGAAGATAAAGCAGACGCAAAGAAAGACGCTGCCAAAGACAAGAAGAAGAGCAAATAGCAATCGGTCTTGCAACTTCTGTGCACTTGCACATAAGCGAAGCAGATTTGCATCACTGTTTTTCACAGTCAACTTCAACAATTCGATGCAAAACAAAGGGGCGCCGGCAAGGCGCCCCTGAACTTATTCTTCGCTAATTGTCGTCTGCCGGCAGTTAAGGGTGATTGTTAACGCCGCGAGCACGGTTTTGGTTGCGAATCCACACGTTGATCAGATCTTCCAATTGTTCGGTCAGTTGATTTTCTTCCAGCAGCAAATGCTCGCCATCACCAACAACCATCAGTAGTTTGTCTTCGCAGGAAATTGCGTTGAATAACTCGATCGTTCCTTCAGGTTTGACCAGTTTGTCTTTGAAGCCGGCGAGCAGAAGCACCGGAGTGCGCTGTACAAGCGCGGCGGCGTCATAGTTGCCCTTCATGAAATCATCGAATTGTTTAAGTTCTTTCGGCGAAATCTTCATGCGGTTCAAAGGTTCCGCTTCCCACTTCTTGCGAAGAGTCGGATTGGCAGTAGCTCTTGAAACGACTTCTTGCGAGATGTCGACGGGCTTGTCCTTATCGATCATGTATCTCGCGCCGATATGCAGTTCTGAACTCGTCTTGGCGAAGCGGTCACTGCTAGGCACCGAGCTGATCAAGCCGTTCAGTAAATCCGGATATCGAGATGCGGCATTGAGCGCGATCGCTCCGCCCATAGACTCGCCTGCCACGTAGATCGGCGTGGTCGGGTAATGTTTTCTCAGATTCTTCAGAGCGGACTCGATATCAGTAAGGCAAGCCTCGAAGTCCACCTGACCCTGGCCTTTGGACATCCATTGTCCAAATCCACGAACATCGATGGCATAAACTGCCGAACCGTGACCAGCCATCTGTCGTCCGAATTCGCTGAATGAAGCGCTTGAGAAGCCGAGACCGTGAACACACAAGATGACGTTGTTCGGTTTGTCTTCGGGCAACCAGGCGCGGTAAGGAACTTTGATCATCCGTGCCCAAGCGGGACCAGCGCCCTTGGTGTTACTGATCACAGTGGTTTTCGTTGTGACCGTTTTCGACTTAGCCGCGATGAGATGTTTATCAGAATTTCGGTCGGCGGCCATAGCTGGCAACATGGCGCCAAGTTGCAAAAGTGCCGATAGAAGAAGAACTGCTTTTCTTGTTGACATTGACCACTCCCCTTTTGAATGCACTGATTATGCCTTCTTTGCAGCAGACATTACCTGAAGTTTTTCGATTGACGCCGAATTAACACCAGGAAAATTGAATAGCATTTTGGATACAAAGTGTTGAAACGAAAACGATTGAATATTGTCCACCGATTTTTGGTCACCCCTACGCGAGGGGCAATCCAGCCTGTTTCCACATTCCACACTCTTTGCTATTATATGCCTTAGTATACTGAGTTTCAACATCAAGGGACAAAGATCTTGGAGATCCTTGTCACTTGACTCGGTATAAACCGATGATTGTGAACCCGACGCCCGGAGCGAGAAGAGCTCGTCATGAGCGTCTTCTGCTCCGGGGCTGGGTCAGCAATCAGTCTTCCGAGGGGTCGCCCTCTTCGGAAGGACCGGTCTCCTTGTACTTCGAATCCGGCGGATCCAAAGGCTCGAAGACCGGCTTGACGAACAGTTCGGGCTTGACGTCGAATTTCTCTTCGCCCTGGTTGAACGTCTTGGTGCTCGACACTTTGTTGCTCGAATCGTAGACCTTCTCCGACTTGACGCTGCCGTCCGGATAGAGCTCCGTGTCGGTGCGCTCGTAGGAGTAAGCCGAGTTGATCGGTGCCAAAACGCGATTGGGCTTGCCATCATCGGCGATACCGAAGAGGCGCTTGATTTCGCGCTTGTCGTTGTCCTTATACTCCTCGACGCGGATGAGACGATACGTGGCGTTAGCCAGCGTTGTCCCACCCGTGAGGAGCCAGTACTGCTTGTAGCGCGCGTTGCCGTTCGGTCCGAGAACCGTAACGGTCATGCCCTGCTCAACGTGCTCGACTTCGTACAACTCCTGGCCGCTCTTGTCGAAGTACTTGACCTCGATTTCGTAGCCGCGGTGGTAGAACTCGATCTTGACGGTTTTGCCGTCTTCGAAATAGAGCTTGCCCTCGCGTCGGCCGTCAGACTGGTCGGTGATCTCGGAGATGAGCTTGCCGTCAGCAGTCCAGCGCGTGGTCTTGAGCGAGTACTCGTTGACCTTTTCGGTCTTCTCGACCAGTTGACCTTCGTCACTGAAGCTCTCCTCGCTCTCCACTTGGCCCTTGTCCGTGAAGACAAGCCGCCTCTGGACGCTTCCGTCCTTAGCGTTGAAGTAGAGCGTCTGGTATCCGCCACCGGAGATGCGACCGCCGTTGCGCTCCAGCGAACCGTCTTCACGATAGACCTGGTGGCTCTTGTAGGAGCGGCCATCGTCTTCATACGTGATCAGACTGCGCAGTTGGCGCTTGGAGGCGCCTTCTGTGAGCGGGAAGAACGAACGCATTTCCTTCGCAACGCCGTCGGACCGATAGGCGATGAGGGCAGTCACACCGGACCGATACTCGATCTGCGTCATCTTCTTGGTGACGCGGTCGGCAGCAAAGTAGACGTAGCGGATCTCCTCGCCTTGCTTGGGCGGGAGCTCGACACGATTCCCGGAGGTCAGTCCAGGGAAGTTCGACTGCGCCAAGTCGACAGGCTTGCTGTCGCTTTGCGCAAGAAGAAACAGTCCGGCTGTGATGACAACAGCCAGACCAACAAAAACGATTCGTTTGGTTTTAGTCATAACTAAGTCCTTGCGGTATTCGCAAATGAGTTGCCCAAGCGGGTTTTGACCACTTGAGCTGGTTGCTGCTGGTTGAAGTCCAGCGCATTGTTATTGCCGTCAGGCGACGGGAAAGCGCTTTGCGGTGCGCCTTCCCGTCTTACTGATTGCCAATCGGGCAGACCATTCAGAGAATTGGTCTGCCGAAGTGGCACGTGATAAAAGGATCTTCCGAGTTTGAACTTACTGCAGAGTTTTGAACCTTACTGCAGGGTTTGAACTCGCTGCGGGGATTTGAACTTATTGCCGAGTTTGAAAACACCCGACGGAGCGGGCTGGAAATCGCAGCTCGACAGTCCTGTCAGTAGCCGTAGCCCTCGTAGCCATACCAGGACGGGGTCGCCGGAGGTCCGACCAGGGGGCGCACATCTTCGAACGGGGCACGCTCGAGGAGCTTGCCGTCGTAAGATTCGCGCATGGCGGCGCCCGGAGCAACATCCTTCGAGTCGATCACCGTTTCACCACCGTTGGGCGGATAGGTATAGGTCTCGATCTTCTCGACCGTCTGATCCGAGCGAATGGTGACGATCTTGAGGAACGCACCGTCAGCTCGCAGGTATTCGACACGCGTGAGCTTGCCCGCCGAGAACGTGAGCCGGCGCGCGACATGACCGTCGGCACCGATTTCCTCGAGCTTGGTGAACTCGTACGTGACGTTGTTTTTGGCATCCTTCTTAGCCTGCCAGTATTGACGGTAAGCCTCACTGGGAGACGCACCGTCGACACTGACCGGTCTAACTTTGCCGGCATTGTCGCGGTATTTCGTGATGGTCATCGAGCCATCCGAGTCGAAGCTGCGGAAGTAGTCGACCGTGCCATCAGCCTTGAAGTAGAGCGCTTCGATTTTCCAACCGCGATAGACGATGTACTTGAGCGACTTGCCGTCGGTCTTGAAGAACTCGACGTCTTCGCTGTCACCGTACTGCGGCTTGGTCGAACGGCTGACGCGAATGCCGTCGGCACCGAAGGTGGAGGTTTGCGTGCGGTTATCGGGGAGCGTGGTCACCATGGTGACGCTCGGTGCGCCCACGACGACGCGCATGAAGTAGAGATCGCCGTCCTTCTGAAAGACCTGCTGGCGGGCGAGTGTACGTCCGTCCTTCAGATAATCGTCCAGCGCGAAATCGGAGCCGGGCAGGCTGCGACCATAGGCGGAAAGAGATCCGTCTTCGCGGAAGAAGCTGGCTTTGACGACCGTCTTGCCGTCTTCGCCATATTCGATCGACCGCTTGACCTTGCCGAATTTCTCGGGCGGGTCGTAGATCTTGGCAGTTCCGGCCGTGGCTTGCGCATCCTTGGCAGACTGAGCGCTCTCGACCGGAGCGTCGGCGATGGTGTTGCCGGCGGTGCCGGGTTTACCAGCAGGCGTCGGCGAAGGAGTGGCTGCCGGCGCGGGCATCGCCGTGGTTCCGGAAGTTTGGATACCGGGTGATATCCCAACCTGCGGTCCCGAAAAAACTGCAGGAGTCGGTGCGGGCTCGGGAGGAGGAGCCACAGTCAGAGCCGGTTCCGGATACCACTCTGTGAGAAGATGAATGGTACCGTCCGCTCGGTAAACTGAAATTTGTTTGCCGCCGGCGCTGAAAAATACCGTCACCTTCTTCAGGTTTCGGCTGCCGGCCCAGTACTGCACTTCGCGCCTCAACTCCTTCTGCCCGTCAGCCCTGAGATAGAGCTGGCTGTCGAGGTGCTTCGCAAAACCGGTTTGCTGTTCCAGGTCTGCACGAGAGTGGCAGGCCGTGGTCAACAGAAGCGGGAACGCCAGAGCTGCGACGAGCGCGCCCTGCACAAATGTATTCCTTGTCATTTGAGTAGCCTCATGTACGGCACGGGATGCGCCGTAGTCAAGAATCGTGGTGAAAAAAAATCGAAGTGAGAACATGCGGAATCGCCTGTCCTCAACCCGATCTTCTTCCATGAGCGAAAGGGCCTGAGGTGACTGTTACATCACCCCAGGCCTTCCGATCTATAACAAAGATTTCTTACCGGCAAATCCGATTTGAAATCCTCGTGGGCGAGACGGCGGCATCGGCTCTACGAACCACGGCGGCAACCAGCTCACGAAAAGTGAGTGGCGTCACCGTGCTCGGTACCAGCCCACTTACAGTGAGCGCGGATACCGAGCGAGGAACGTTGAGAACCGATGCCGCCCTGAAAACTTAGCTGACCGTGCCGCCGCGGCAGCCGGTGTCCTTGGCTGCCGGGTCGCAAGTGGCAGGCAGACCGTCAGCCGTGGCCGATGCGTCGCCGCCGACCACCGGAGCGGGCGGAGGCAGATCGGCGACCTTGGCTTCGGAGCTGTCGGTCAGTTCGACCGCGCCGCCGTCCAGACCCTGCTCCTCGTCGTCGAAGCGCGCCTTGACCTTGTCCAGCATCTCCAGCGCGTGGGCTTCCACGTGCTTGGCTGCCTTCATGGCCGGCACACCAGCCTGGACGAGCCGCCAGTAGGCCAACGACGCCGCCGCCGCCACGTACGTGGCGTAGACGTCACCGATGTCCTCCGGCAGTTCACTCGAGCCGGCGATGATGTTCTCGACCAGGCGGTCGACCTTCATCTGCCGACGCGGCGTCCAGTTGATGATGTCGGAGGTCGACAGACCACCGAGCGCCGCGAGCTTCGAGCGGATCAAAGCCTTCGCCACCACCGGCGCCACCAACTTCAGGTCGGCGGTCGGGATGCGAATCACGGCCTTGCTCTTCGGATTGTCGGTGTGCCAGGAGATGAACTCCGGCACCTTGCCCACAGCCTGGTCGGCGAGGGCCCGGCACTGTGCGGCTTCGGCGGGGAAGCCGATTTCGTCCAGCGCAGCGGCGACAATGTAAGCCCGGATGTAGTCCGGCGGGTGAGGCCAGAACTGGATGGTCTTCTGCTCGTTCTCCAGCTTGCGAACGCTGAAGTACGAACCCGTGCGGAGCAGACGCGGGTTCTTGAACACACCCTCGGGCTTCGAGTTGAACGCCGAGAAGGTGGAGAGCATGTTGTACAGGTACGCCGGACCGGACAGCAGGATGCCGCCCGAGATGTCGGCGTCGACTTCACCGATGGTGTCGGCGAAGATCTTGACCATCACGCTCGACATCGGAACGGTGGTGCGCTCGATCTGCACCTCCGGCTGGCTGAACACCAGCTCCTGCTTCTCGCAGGCTTCCGCGATCGCTCGCGCCACCACCATCGTCAGCTCGTCGCCGAGCCCCTCGACATCGGCGAAGATGTCGTGACGGAACTCGTGCATGTAGAGCACGAGCATCAGGGTGATGATGCTGCGCTCGTCATGCGGAACTTCGATGGCGTGCGCGCCGATCGGACCACGGGTACCGGGCAGAGTCGCCGGACCGTGCTCGCTGAAGCGCGCCACGAAGACGTTGCCGACGTGGAACTTGCTCGTCTTGAGCCGCTCCTTGATGTCAGCGTCGAGCTTGACGGAGGGCTCCATGCCTTCGAAAAGGCGGAACGCCTGCTCGACTGCGAAGACCACCGCCTCGAGCTGCTTGTAGTTACCCGAACGGAGCTGCCCGAAGGCGTCCGTCCAGATACGCAGCACACCGAGGATGGGCGACAGCTCCTCGTCGAGCGATTCGAGAACCGCTTCCAGGACACGCCCCTCGGGAACGTCGGGGTTCTGCGCCGTCGCGATGCTCAGCGCACGGGGCACAGCGGCAAGGTACAGCGAACGCACCTTGTTGAGCTGCTGCTCGAGGCTGAGAATCGAGGCCGCCTTGCGGGGCCAGCGCTTCGCCACGACATCCTTCGCCCACGCCACCTTGTCGGCATGGTCGTCGAAGCGTTCGGCCACGATGGCGTCGTACTTGCCGGCGTCCATCATCAGCCGAATGCCTTCCGCCGCCGCAAACAACGTCGAATCCACGCCCGCGATCAGCGAGACGGTCGGTTGTTGCGGTTTCTGGTCTGCCGCCGGCGGTACGATTCCCTTACTCGGCAGACCTGGGATAAAACCCGTTGCAGACATCCCCTTCAGGCTGGAAGCACCGGGTTTGGCTCCCTTGCCCTTGCCACCAAGCTTGGCGGCGGCGGCTTGCTTCTCCTCCAGGCGGGCAAGCGAGCGGGTGACCGCTTCCTGCACCGTCGGGAAGTTGAAATTCTCATCCCCGTAGCCGGGGCAAATCACCATGTTCGTCCGGCAGCAGTGCGAACCCGGCTTGTCTTCCGGGGTTGCACCTGTCTGCGGAGTCAGGTCGAGAACGATTTTACTTCTCATGTGTACGTTGCTCCTAGTTCGTGATGACGGCAAGCCAGGCACCGCGCCCGTCTTGCCGCCTCTTGCTGGGATTCGCATCAATTTGTTCTGCGCTTAGAAACCGGCGAGCACGCGCCTGAGCTTGTCGGCGAGCACGTCGCACGGCGGCACGGAACGGTATTCCGGAATGTCGAAGCGCAACAGCGATCCGACACAGGCAGCAGGAGTCACGATCGGCGACCCCTCCTGCAAAGCTTTTCTGACAGCGTTGGCAGTGACGCCATCGCGTTCGATCTCGACAGCGACGATCGACGGCACCAGCGGACGCTCCTTCGTGGGCTGCACCACTTTGACGCCCGGAATCGACGAGAGCGCCGCCACGACTTTGGCTCTCTCAGCTTCCATCTGAGCAAGCTGGTAGAGCCGTTTCTCTTGAAACGTCTCGCCCTTGCCGCGCTGATAGAAGTACATGAAAGCCGCGTTCATAGCCACGATTTCCGGGATGGAAACCGCGCCACGCTTCAGGATCCAATCCGGAAGCTCCGCTTCGAGCCGGGGCTCGAATTGGAAGTGGGCGATCGACGGATTGACCACCCGTCCGCGCTGCGCCTTCTCGATGAAGATCTGCGCCAGCTCCTCGTCCATCACAAAGGCCGATGCCGTGAGCAGACCACCCAGGGCCTTGGAGGCACTGAGCAGATAAGCGTCGCAGTAGGCCAGCGGATTAACGAGGGAGTCGGCGTCGCGGCGTCCCATACCCTGGATGTCGTCGACGATGAAGAAGATGTTGTGGTTGGAAGCCCGCAACTCCTTCACCAGTTCGGCAACTTCCTTGACCGGCATGAGCCGACCGCTTTCCGAAACGGTGGGCAGGTGAATGACACCACAAGTGGTGCCACCGTGCGAGGACGCCTGCACGGCTTTGCGGATTTCGTCGACCAGAGCCGCATTGTCGAACTTGGTCAGGTCGATTGCGGTTTGGCTCGTCTCCATGCCTTCCGGGTACGCCAGAGCAGGGGTCTGCTCGTAGAACATACTGGTGACCGGCACGAAGGAGTTGTTCTTGAGCGCGTTCGGTCCGTCGACCGAACCTTCTTCCGTCATCGTGACGATGAAGAAGCTGCGGACGTAGCCAGGCAAGCCGGCTGCGATGCCGCGGAAGGAAGGATGCCGCCCGATGTGCGCGAACATGCGCGTGACGAGCAGGCTGTCGACCGATCCGGATGCGTCCAGGATGACCGGCGTCTCGTCGCTGAGTTCCAGCAACTTGCGAATCCAGAAACGAGTGTATTCGGTTTCCTGAACGTAGTAATCGTTGAGCGCGTTGACGTCGTCGAAGAAGCGGCGAACCGCATCGACGCTCAGACTGGCCGGCTTCGACATCTCCGATGTCGGCGCGGCGATGGTGGCGGATGCCCACCAGTTGCGCCACTTCTCATGCCACGGTACGCCATGTACCGGGACTGTCGTGAGGGGAGCCGCAGGGTATGCGAATCCCACTGAGGCGGGGTCGAATCTCTTCATAGTATTTTCCTCGGAATGTTAGGGTCCAAGACACACACGGCTCGGTGAGCCGAGCGCTACTAAAATTGGAAACTCGCCACGTGTTTCGACACGTGCACACTGCACGCGCAATGCGGGTTCCAAAGCGGTTTAGTCGATAGAAAAAACCGCCGAAGCGGAACCTGGAGAAAGGCTGCTGCGTGTCCCAACAGCCTTTTTCCAGATCCCGCCAGAGCGAAAAAACGAAGGCTGAGGCTGCGTCAGCCAGGCGAGATTTCCAGCAGTTGTCCGGGCGACGCCCTTCCAACCGGCAAGCTATCCCGACTGACCTCGGCAGCCCCAGCCCCGTTCGAAACTTCACAGCCTGGAGGTCGACACCATCGGCGGTGCCGGGAGAGTTACCTCCCGAGCACCACCTCCGGTATCAGACTTAGCCCAGGTAATACTCGTCGTGCGTGAACACGTCGACCTCGATCGCCCGGCGCTTGGCGGCCTGCGCGAGCGCGAGCCGATCCGCTTCCGACTTCGAGATCACACCGAGTTCGACCGCCTTGGCGGTGACATCGGCGCCGATGGCACCACGGGGCAACTTCTTGGCGCGCTGCGCCGCGATGATGCTGTCCGCCACCGGCTGAGCCTCGCTGATCAGGCGGAACGCCTCGATCAGTTCACCCAGACCCAGGGTCTGAGCCAGTCCGGCGTTGTGGACATCGGCCACGAACACACCGTTGGTGAGACGGTTGAACTGGTCGCCGTAGGTCTGCACCGTGCGGGCAGCCTTGCGGGCAACCGCGTCGGACGGAGCGCGACCGATCGGGTTGATGCGCAGCGTGAAGGCACCGATGGTGCGCATCAAGAAGCCGAGGACGGGCGCGTCGAAGTTGGCATAGATACCCTCGAAGGCATTCTGCACTTCCGCCAGCGCCTGAGCCAGAGCGTACTGCACGAGCGGCAGGTCTTCCTTGCGACGACCCTCAGCCTCGAAGCGCCGGAGCGCCGAGAAGCCGAGCAGCATCCACGCCACCGCGTCCGCGTACCGACCGGTGAGCATCTGACGGGCCTTCAGCTTGCCGCCGACCGTGAACATGGCCAGGTCGGTGAGGGTGCCGAAGTGCGCCGCCGCCCAACCCAGGCGCCGGTAGTAGGTGCGGGTCTCCGGAGCGACGTTCGGGACGCTGGTGGTCCAACCACGGGTCAGGCTCCGCACGCCGGTGCGCACGAGACCCAGACCGAAGTGCAGCATCCACGCGCACAGGTTCCAGCGGAACGCCGGCACGTCGTTGTTGTCGACCGCATGCACCACCTTGAGCGCATACGGGTGGCACCGGGTGGCGCCCTGACCGAAGATCATGAGCGTGCGCGTCAGGATGTTGGCACCCTCGACCGTGATGCCGACAGGGGCACCGGTGTAGCCCTTGGCGAGGATGTTGCGCGGGCCCTGCATGACGCCGGCACCAGCCATGATGTCCATGGCGTCGACACCGGCCTTGCGGGCGATCTCGGTGGTGTAGGCCTTGAGCACAGCCGACGTGACCGGGGGCTGAATGCCCGCGTCCACAGCCGAGCACACGAAGATACGCGCCGCGTCCAGCATGTAGGTCATGCCGGCGATCGAGGCAACCTTCTCCTCGATACCTTCCATCTGACCGATCTGCCGGTTGAACTGCGAACGCACCATCGAGTAGGAGCCGGCCGCAGCCGCCGCCAACTTCAGGTTACCGACCGCACCAGCAGGCAGAGACACGCAACGGCCGCCGGCGAGCTGCTCCATGAGCATCTTCCAGCCACCGCCGGCGTAGTCCTTGCCGCCGATGATGTTGTTGACCGGCACCACCACGTCGACGCCCTTGAGCGTGCCGTTTTCGAACGGCTCGCCGATCGGGATGTGGTGCGCGCCGGACTCGAAACCGGGCGTGCCCTTGTGGATCAGCACGCAGGTGATGCCGATTTCGCCCTTGTTCTCCGCGTTCGTCTTGCCCAGCAGGTTGTCGGGGTCCGACAACTGAATGGCGACGGTGCAGAGGTTGGCGATCGGCGCCAGCGTGATGTAGCGCTTCTCGAAGTTGAGCTTGAGCTTGACCTGGCCGTCGGTGTCGCGGAACACGACGCCGTGCGACTTCATGCTGGCCGCATCCGAACCCGCTTCCTTCTCGGTCAGACCGAAACAGGGAACGAACTCACCGCTCGCCAGCTTGGGCAGGTAGAACTTCTTCTGCTCGTCCGTGCCGTAGTGGATGAGCAGCTCGCCGGCGCCCAGCGAGTTGGGGATCATCACCCGCACGCCGACCGTGAACGAGTACGGCGTCAGGGTGTGCAGGATGGTGGAGACAGCCAGTCGCGAGAACTGACGGCCGCCGTACTGCTTCGGGATGATCAGTCCCATGAAGCCCTGCTTCTTGATGAAGTCGTCGACCTCCGCGGGCACGCGGCGCGTCTGACCGACTTCATAGTGGTCGAACATCTTGCACAGCTCGACGAGCGGACCGTCGATGAAGGCTTGCTCTTCCGCGGTCAGCCCGCCGTACGGCTTGCTGAGCATGGAGCGGAAATTGGGCTTGCCGGCGAAGATATCGCCGTCCAGCCAGACATCCCCTGCCTCGAGCGCCTGGCGCTCGGTCTCGGAGATCTGCGGGAGAACTTTCATCTTCTTCATCGTGTTCAGAACGAACCGGAAGAAGAAATCGCCCCGGCGGCCCTCGCCGGAGTTCCCGTTAACCGAACCGTCCGTCGAATTGCTTCGCGGACCCTTATCGTTTTTCAGAGTCATGATTATGTCCTCAAACTCCAGCCCGTTCCGGGCTGAAGGGTAGATTTGCAGCAAGAGGGCTCGAAGTGAGCCTTCACGCTATAGAGTTCAAAACAAGAACCAGAAGCGGAGCGGGCAACGTGCCCACGCCGCTGCGCCATGACGACTGCTTAGGCGCTCAGCACGCCGACTTCGACCCAGGCGGCCTTGAGGGCGGCCTCGAGGGTCGGGTGCAGCGACTTGCAGTTCTCGAGCGTCTTCAGGGCGAACGCCTTGAAGTCCGCCTTCGAACCGACGCGGTTGGCACCGCAGTTGGTGGCGTACCAGATCTCGAACGGGCGCTCCCAGGCATTGCCGCCGACCGCACGCGCGAAGTTCGCGAACACGCGGTTGGGGATGCCCGAGTTGATGTGCACGCCGCCATTGTCGGACCAGCCCGTGTAGAGGTCCTTCATGTTGGCCGGCTGCGGGTCCTTGCCGACGGCCTTGTCGTCGTACGCGGTGCCCGGGTTGAGCATATCGCGCAGAGCGCGGCCGTTGACCTTCTTGGTCCACAGACCGGGGCCGACCAGCCAGGAGTCCTTGTCGGCCGACAGACCGAGACGGAACTGGCGGCAGAGCACGCCGACGACGTCGGAGAAGTGCTCGTTGAGGGCGCCCGACTGGCCCTGGTAGATCAGGCCGGAGGTCTTCTCGGTGACGCCGTGCGCCATCTCGTGACCGACGACGTCGTCGATGACGAAGGTCGAGAAGAGCTCGCCGTCGCCGTCGCCGTACGTCATCTGGCTGCCGTTCCAGAAGGCGTTGTTGTACTTGCGACCGTAGTGCACGGTGCCGACGAGGGCCATGCCCTGGTCGTCGATCGAGTTGCGCTTCACGACCTTGGCGAGGAAGTCCTTGACGCCGCCGTGGAAGGTGTACGCGTTGTCGACGACGGTATCGCCGGTGGCGGCATCGCCTTCGAAGCGCGCCTTGGTGCCGGGCAGCGACTGCTTGTTCTGCGCGTCGTAGATCTTGCGCTCACCGGTGCCGGTGCCAGCGAACAGGCCGGGGAAACGGCCGGGGAGAGTGAGACCCTTCTGAACCAGGCGCTGGTTCTGGATCAGGGTGTCGAGGAGGGTGATGTTGCTCCGATTACGCGCATGCAGCTCGTACAGCAGATGGTCGTAAACGAAACCTTCGTGATGGTGGCTCATATGAGTACCCTTTCAGTTGTGGAAGTACGGGATGTACTTCGATTGGTTTGAATAGCAGGCAAAAAGAACCGCTCAGGAGGTCTGAGAGGCGGCCTGACGTGAACGAATCAACCGACGCCACAGGTCATCCCAGAGAAACCGAAAACGACTGACTGAAGAACTGATTTCCCCCGCAACTCGTATTACGAATTTGGAAGAAGGCGTTCAGTTCATGCAGTGCGAAGTTAGAGGTTTCTCGAAGACAAATTGTGGAGATAAGGTTGCTTCAAGAACTTAGCTGTAAAGACCGTATCTAAACAACAAGGTGGTATTAATCATGTATAACCAGTGAATACATATATGGCGTTGTACCGACCCTGTGAAGCAGCTCTAATCCAGCCATCCCGGCAACGGTTAGCACAACTATCGCTAATCGCGCGAGCAGCGATCAACGCGAGCAAAAGTCAATTCAGTGCCACCAAATGCGATGCTTGACAATCAACTTGTCAAGCAATAGGCGGCATAGCCAAAAGGCTGATTCTTAGCTATGTCTGATTTGAACATCATGAGATGTAATGAGTAGGGTTGACCCGCTATATGTACTTTCATTTTAACTTTGCAGGGTAATAAACAAGAGCCCCCGAGTTTGTTAAGAATCTCTACCTGAGCTGATGTTCATCGGCCAGGATCATGACAGTCTTGAAAAAGAAGTCGTGAGGAATTGCTCGACATCAAGGTTTTGCTGTCTCAGACTTCAAAACCAACTCTGGAAAACTCGTCTGGCTCCGCGTTCGCGCGACCAACATGAGAACTTACAACACCTGCCAAGCGAAGAGTGAAGGTTAACAGTAGCTTACTTTTTGCGGTTAGAGAGCTATTCTCTTAGTGGACTTCATGCAGCCCAGGCTCGCGTTCGAATGCCCCGCGTAAGCGGAGCCTCGGTCGACAAGTCGGGAATCATTACTGCTGCGAAGAAGAGTTCAATGGAGATAGCAATATGACTAAGCCTGACGATCAAAGCGTGATCGCAACTACTCAGGCCAATTTCCGCTTGCCCACACATGTGATCCCCAGCCGATACGACATGACTCTGCGTCCCGACCTGAAGGAATTTACCTTCACGGGCGACGAGGTCGTCGACATCGAAGTTTTGGAAGCGACGAGCGAAATCAAGCTCAACGCCAAGAAGCTGGAGATCCAGGAAGCCTATGTCGTCAAAGCAGACGGCACGCGGCTCAACGGCAAAGTGGAGATTGACGAGAAGATCGAGATCGCCACCATTTCCTTCAGCGGCATCCTGGGAAGAGGCTCGTGGAAACTCCACGCGCGGTTTTCCGGCGTGCTTTCGGATAAGCTGAAGGGCTTCTATCGGAGCTTCTGGACGGACGACGCCGGGGTCAAACACCCGATCGCCTGTACCCAGTTCGAAGCCACCGATGCTCGCGCCGCCTTCCCGTGTTTCGACGAACCCGAGTTCAAAGCCACCTTCAAGTGCGCGCTCGAAGTCGACGAAAACCTGGCGGCAATTTCCAATGGTCGCGTTCTCAAAGAAGAAGTGCTGGACGACGGCATTCGCTACGTCAGCGTGCGAGCCTCGGACGCCAAGCCGGTCAACAAGAAGCGCGTCGAATTTGCCGAAACAATGAAGATGTCCACGTACCTCGTGGCATTTATCGTCGGTGAGTTCGTGAGCTCGAAACCGGTCAACGTCAACGGCAAGGAAGTGCGCATCTGGTGCGTTCCCGGCAAGGAACACCTGATGGACTTCGCGCTGAAAGCCGCCTCGTTCGGTCTGGACTGGTACGAGAAGTACTTCGCCATCGACTACCCGGGCGGAGACAAGGTCGACCACATCGCTATCCCCGACTTCGCGTCCGGCGCCATGGAAAACCTGGGCGCCATCACGTATCGGGAAACGGCACTTCTGGTCGACGAGAAAACCGCTCCTCATGCCGCGCTCAAACGCGTCGCCGAGGTCGTGCTGCATGAACTTGCGCACATGTGGTTTGGTGACCTGGTGACCATGGGCTGGTGGAACGGATTGTGGTTGAACGAGTCGTTCGCCACCTTCATGGAGAACCTCTGCCTGCATCACTGGAAACCGGATTGGAATGTCTGGGAGGAGTTCGCTCTTGGACGCGCCGCTGCGGCACGTCTGGACGCCCTGAAGAGCACCCATCCGATCGAGTGCCCGGTTCACCACCCCGATGAAATTGACGAGCTGTTTGACCTGATCTCGTACGAGAAGGGTTGCTCGGTTCTGTACCAGATCCATCAGTTCATCGGCAAAGATGCCTTCCAGAAGGGCATCCGCGCGTACCTGAAGAAGCACAGCTACCAGAACACCGAGACTCACGACCTCTGGGACGCCCTGGAGACGACGTGTCACGACCTGGGCCTCAACCTGCCGGTGCGCGAGATCATGGACGACTGGGTGTTCACACCCGGCCACCCCGTGATCGAAGTGAAGGAAGGCGATGCCGACGGTTTTGTCGTGCTGAGCCAGAAACACTTCACCTTCCTGCCCAAGGATGCTGACAGCAAGTCTACTCTCTGGCCGGTTCCCGTCACCATGCGGGTCGCCCGGAAAGACGGCAGCTCCGAGGAAAAGAAATTCGTGTTCGATAAGCTCGAGCAGTCCGTCTTCGTTGGAGAAGGCTACGACCATGTCGTGGTCAACGCCGGCGGATCGGGCTTCTATCGGGTCGTGTATTCCCACGGCTTGAACGAGCGGCTGATTGGCGACGTGCAAAAGTGCCTGTCGGTCGTAGAACGATTCAATCTGGTCAACGATAGCTGGGCGACGGTGCGGGCTCGCATCACGCCTGTTACCGATTACCTGGAAGTAGTTAAGTTGTTCGGTGGCGAAGAAGACCCCAACGTCTGGTCGATCATCTGCGGCTCGCTGTCTGCGCTCAACCGGCTTGTTGCCGGCGAGCACCGCACGGCTCTGCAGAAAGTGGTCCGTGACTTGCTCGGACCGGCGGTCGACAAACTCGGTTGGGACCTGCGCAAAACCGATTCCATCCAGACCCGCGAATTGCGCGGAACCCTGATCGGAACGCTCGGCACGATCGGCAACGATCCCGCTGTGCTCACTAAAGCGGTCACGTACTTCGACAAATGGAAAGCCGACAAGGCATCCGTCGAAGCCAACATCGTCCCTGCTTTGGTCAGCATTCTCGCCCATCACGGCGACGAAAAGCGCTACGACGAATTCGTCCAACTCTCGAAGGACGCCACCACGCCTCAGGACACGCTGCGTTTCATAAACGCGCTTGCCCGGTTCCGTGACGCCAAGCTTCTCGAGAAGACGATCGCCAAGTGCCTGTCCGATGAAGTGAAGACCCAGGATGCACCCTATCTCTTCGCCAGCCTCCTGGCCAGCGAAGATGGCGGTCCTCAGGCCTGGAAGTACCTGGTCGAGAAATTCGACGACATGGTCGCAGCGTACCCGGAAAACGGCGTCGTCCGCATGTGCGGCGCAGCCGAATACCTGGACTCGGAAGAGCTGGGCGCCGAAGTGCGCACCTTCTTCACGACCAAGAAAGTCAAGTCTGGCGACATGGCCGTCGCTCAGATGCTCGAACAACTCGAAATCAACCAGCAACTGCGTCGCGAACAAGCTCCGCATCTGGTCGCCCACCTGACTGCTGCCACCGCCGGTAGCGCCGCCAAGGAAGGTGACAAGCAGGAAGCCACCGCCGGCTCTAAGAAAGCCGACAAATAATCGGCTAGGAAACTACTGATGCGGTCTTCCGAGACCGCTTCAACAACTTCCGGTCGAGAAAACGAACGACGTTTAGCCAGCATCAGCTCTCGGGCTGGTGCTGGTTTCTTATGTCCGCAATGCATGCTTTGTTCGAAACGGCTGAACAAAGCCGCTTCGACTGAGCGAATTTTACTTATTCTGCAAAGACCAGTCCTCGGCATGCAAGTGCGGAGAGACTGTTCTGCCTCTGTTCGAACCGGCTAACCATGCTGGTCGAACCAACCACAACAAGGTGAATCCTATGTTCACAGCAACCATGATTGGGCTTGGTGCCCTCGCCGCAGGCGTCGCTTTCGTCGCGCTGCGCAAGGAGTTCCGCCCGAAGACCGCCTCTGCCCCCAAGAAGGGCAGTGTTCCGGTCGCTGATGTCTCTGCCCTCAACCTGCGCGAGATGCTCACCCAGAGCCCCGCTCCGGTCGTCGTGCAGTTCTACTCGCCCGACTGCCCGGCCTGCGTCACCCAGAAGCCCAACTTCCAGGAAGCAGCCGACACGCACAAGGGCAACACCCGCTTCGTCATCATCAACGTCAAGGACAACAAGTCCACTGCGCGCCGCCTCGGCATCACGCGCATCCCGACGACGATGGTGTTCCGCGGTTCTGACGAAACTGCTCTTGCCAGCCGCGTGGGCGTGTTCCCGCCGGCTGAAATTCAGACGTTCATCGCCAACGCGCTGAAGTAAGTTTCGATTCCGGTCGATTGCTCCGGACCGGCTATCAAAGGGTAATTCGGATGGTTCAAGAGGCGACGCTGCGCGTTTCCTCCTCACACCAAAACGAACCGAACGACGTCAGACGTCGTTCGAATTGCCTGGAGATAGCCGGTTCGGTAGCGATCGGTCGATGTTCTTGTCTCGAGCAGCGCGTCATAGCCGCCACCATATGTGGTGCGGCCGCGCCGCTCTTTTCGGAGAGTACATGCTTGCTGCAAAGCTGCTTGTCGCTCTCCAACTAACGAAAAGGAACTAAGCTATGTTCTGGTTTTGGACAATCCTCACACTGGCCACAGGCTTGCTGGCTGGACTCTTCGGCTGGCACATCGGCGGCAACCCCGCTGCGTTCGCATTCACGGTTGGGGGCATGCTCGCCATCTTCGGCGTGCACGACTTGAAGAAGCATCGCCACACGCTTCTGGCTGGTACCGCGTTTATCGCCGTCATGGCGTATTACTTCGGTGGTTTTCAGGTAGCCGTACTCTCCGTGCTCCTGGCACTGCCGCTCCAGATCATGATCTGGGAATTCTCTCTCAAGAAGTCAGTCGTGCTGCCGGTGCTCTTGATGGGCTCGGGCACCGCCTTCTGGCTGGGCTGGCACTTCGACAGTTCGATGACCGGACTGATCGCGGCTGTCCTGACCTTCCTCGGCATGGTCGGCATCGAGGACTACTTCCTGCAACGGAAGCACTCGGTGCGTCGCAACTTCCCGATTCTGGGCTGGTGTCGATATGGATTCGAACTGATCGGCGATGAGCTGCGTCAGTATTGGTTCATGTCCGACACCGAAGAGCGCCCGTACAACCGCGAAACGCGCCGGTTCATCTACCGCAGCGCCAAGGGCGTCAACAACAACCTGGGCTTCGGCACGGGTCGTGACTACCGGGCGGTCGGCGAGATTCACATCATGCCGACAAACTTCCCGGTGTCAGAACGTCTGCATCGCGGCAACCGCATCGCTCCGCTCGTCATCGGCTCGCGTCGCCGGATTCCGTATCACTGCCCGTGGCCGATCAACATCGCCCACATGAGCTGGGGTGCGCTCTCCGAAGAAGCGGTCATGGCGCTCGCCTCCGGCGCCAAACTCGCCAATATCCACATGGGTACCGGCGAAGGCGGTCTCACTCCGTTCCACCTGGACGGCGTCGTGAAGCGCGTTCCCTTCCAGAAGTGGGTCGACTACTACAAGGCGAATGCCTTGCACTACGTCACGTTCAAGCACTTCGCCAAACCCGAGAAGCCGCAAGGCGAAGTGGTGGGCGGCGGCCGGATCGTGCTCGAAATCGGTCCTGCCAAGTTCGGCTTCCGCAAGTCGTTGAAAGACGCCTTCCGCTCGATCGGCGTGGACTTCACGCCCAACAAGATCGACATGGAAGACCTCAAGCGACTCGCAAAGGCCTACTTCCTCAACGGTCTCGACATCGAGATGTTGAAGGAACTGGCTGAACGCGATGAGCTCGTGGCGCTCGACTTCGAAAAGGTCAAGCGCGTCATGGAAAACCCGCAGATCGTGGCCGGCATGCTCAAACTGGCTCAGGGTGCCAAACCCGGTCAGGGCGGCAAGTTGCCGAAGGAGAAGATCACTCCGAAGCTGGCGCAGTGGCGCGGTGTGCCGATGGGCAAGGACTGCTACAGCCCCAACGCCTGGGACGAGTTCAAGGACCCCGAGACGCTGTTCATGGTGGTCCGCATGCTGCAGGATCTCACGGGCAAGCCCTGGGGCGTCAAGATCGTCGGTGGTCAAACCGCTGAAATCCACGAGATGGCCGCGCTCTGCAAGAAGTACGGCGATGGTCCGGACTTCCTCGTGGTCGACGGTGGCGAAGGCGGAACCGGCGCGGCTCCTGTGGATCTGGCTGACCACGTCGGTCTGCCGATTCTGCACGCCATTCCGGAAGTCGACAACATCCTGCGCGAACACGGCGTCCGCGACGGCATCGTGCTGATCGCCGCCGGTCAGATGGCCAAGGCCTCGGACGTGGCGATTGCCATCGCCCTTGGTGCTGACGCCGTCGAAATCGGTCGTGCCAACATGATCGCCGAAGGCTGCATCATGGCGAAGCGCTGCCACACCAACCACTGCCCCGTCGGTGTCGCGACTCAGGATCCGCGCCTGCGTCGGGGTCTCGACCCGCAGGACAAGTACGTCAAGGTGGCCAACTACAACATGGTGCTGCAACGCGGTCTGCTCATGATCATGAAGGCTGCCGGTGTGAAAACCCCATGGGAACTCACTCGGCATCACCTGAAGGTCGTGGTCGGTCCGATGCGCGAAGTCTACATGGATGAGCTGCATCCGTACCCGGACAACTCGGGCGGCAAGCGCAACACTGTGCTCGGCGAAGTCCCGCCGGACGACCACGAAAACGACCGCATCGGCCCCAAGCTGATTCAGCTCGAGGTCAAGAAGGTCGCGAAGTAACGTCCGATCTCGAAGCGCGCCTCAAGCGCGCCAAAAACGTCAACCCGGCTGGGGAAGGGGAGTTCAACCTCCCCTTCCCTCTGCCATCCGAACGCCCGAATAAACGGTGCGTTCCGAAAATGTCTCGGTGCAGAAGAGTGGTCTAGCAAGCCGTTCTTTCCACCCGAGGTGGAGTCTCCTATGAACATCGATTTCAAACTACTGCTGAAAGCCGGTCTGGGAGTGGTGATCCTCATCGCCATTTACCTGACGGCCAGCCACTTTCTTGAAGGAGTGTTCAGCCCGGAGGACTTGCTAAAGCTAATCAAGGACTCCGGTCCCTGGGCACCCTTTGTCTATATCGGGCTGTTCATCTGCAGCCCCGGAATTCCTGCGTCGGGACTCGCCATCGCCAGCGGTGCTCTCTTCGGTCTGTGGTGGGGTTACCTCTACACCATGATCGGTGCATTTCTGGCGTTGATTCCGCCCTTCTGGTTTGCGCGGCTGCTCGGGCGAAAAGTGCTCGACAGGCTGCTCTCCAAGGTGGGTGGATCGGTCGAAGACAAGGTCGAAAAATTCCAAACGAGTGTGGAAAAACACGGCTGGCGATACATCGCCTTCTGCCGCCTGATTCCGCTCTTTCCCTTTTCACTGCTCAATCTGGTGTTCGGCTTGACGAGGATACGCTTCGGGACTTACCTCCTGACCAGCTTCATCTTCGCCCTGCCCGGCATGTTTGCCTGGGTGTACATCGGTTACGCCGGTGCCCAGGCGGCAGATGGTGGTGGAATCTGGCTCTACGTCAAGGTCTTCCTGGCGTTGGGCAGTCTGGTTTGTCTGGCTTGCTTGCCTCAGATCATCAAGTTCGTGAGAACGCGCTGGGGCAAGAAGTAAGGTAAGGCGTGCTTGTAGCGCGTCTTTCCGAAACACGTCGGATTGAGCCGGCACTACCTTTGGTGCCGGTTGGAACCTGACGTGGTCCGAAAGCGAGAAATCGCCAACCCAAGGATCGTTAAGATGAACATCAAAAGCCTCTTCACCAGCAACAAGGTGACGGCCCACTATGGTTTGAGCGACGGCGACAAGCTGTCGGCGACGGGAGCACTGGGTTTCACCTACCAGCTCTTCGCCGTCCTGGTCTGCACCGCCATCGTGCTCTTCTCCGGAACCGAAGCCGTCTCGGCTGCAGGTCTGGTCGGCAAGGCACTGCTCACCGTGGTCACGGTCTTCGGCTTCTTTGCCGGTGCCAAGCTTCTGATTCGCGTCGCAGACTGGGCCGTCAAACGGCTCGCGACGAAAGTCACCAATAAGGTGCTGCACTTCGTGGTCACACTGGCACTGCTCCTCGCCTTCCTGGGCGTGGTCATGTCGTGGCCCGCAGTATTCCTGTTCGCCCTGAGCAAACTGGCGCCCGCTTCCGTCGGCTTCGCCGGCTGGAGCAACGCCTTCTCGGCCGGCTTCGGCGTACTCGGCTGCGACACCGTCCTCGGTGGCTTGACGGGAGTCTCCCTGCTTGCCGGCAAGCGCGCCAAGCAGTATGACACGGCGAGCAACCCGGCGAGCACGACCGTCGCCACCGACGCACCCGTTCTGGACGCCACCACCAACGGTGACGCCGCCAGTAGCGACCGCGATGCAGCGAAGCCCAACGGCGACGCAGCGAAGCCCGACGGTGCTACGCCGGAAGGCGACGCGAAATAACGACATATGCGAGGAATAAACGGCGGCGGCGTGGCAATGATGACAATTCAACGTTTGCGAACAAGGCTGCCACGCGGCAGATCCAACACGCAGCGTTCAACTGCCATCAAAACTGTGCCGCCGCTTTTCCTCAGGAGAAGCCGCCCTTCGCCGACCGTCAACCACGGCTGCGGACGGGCCCAAAACAAAAAAGGAGGCAACTCCTATGCGTCTTGTAATTCTGAGCGATACGCACGCTCAACCACTGTCAAAGTGGGTCATTCCGGCAGGTGATGTGCTCATCCACGCCGGTGACTTTTGTCAGGGACGCACGGTTCCTCTCGATGCTGTGAGAACCTTCAACGACGAGATGGCAGCACTGCCCCACGAGCACAAACTGCTGGTGGGCGGCAATCACGACTGGCCGCTTCAACTGGAAGCGGAAGCAGCCCGTGCAATGCTGACTGCCGTCACCTACCTGGAGGATGGTGGTGTCACCATCAACGGTGTCAGGTTCTATGGTTCGCCCTGGCAACCTGACTACCGTTTCTGGGCATTCAACCTGCCCCGCCGCTGCCTTGAACTCAAAGCCAAATGGGCAGCTGTGCCTGATGACACCGACGTCCTCATTACGCATTCGCCTGCCTTCGGAATTCTCGACTGGTCGAGAAGCTCGCAGGAAAACGTCGGATGCGAACTGCTTCGCCGCCGCCTGGAGACGTTCAGCCCCAAGCTGCACATCTTCGGTCACGTTCACGAAAGCAGGGGTCATGAAGAAAACAACGGCACCATTCATGTCAACGCTGCCAGTGTCGATATCGACTACGAACCGGTAAACACCCCGGTGGTTGTCGATCTCGATGAAACAACCGGCACGGTGACCGTCGTCCAAATCTGATGAACTGTCAGATTTACGAGAGAGCGATTCCGGTAACGGTTTTGCTCTACTCGGTTTTCCACCCCTTCCTACTACACCATGTCGCCGCTCCACCGGAAGGTCAAAAATCCTCGATACTGCGGGAGAGCAAAATTTTCTACGACAGCGAGGGCAGCCAGGCGCCACCCTCGCGATTACTTCATGTCCGATCGATAAGGTTAGTCCTGGCCGCGCGTCCGCCGCTTGCGGCCTTAGTTCTCAAACTCTACTTGCGGACGCCTTCCTTTTCCGCACGCGCGATGCAGGCGAACAGAACGCCGAGTCCTCCGATTATCGCCATGCGCCCGAGCACATAGCTGAGAACCGGTACGCCCCACGACCGCTGCAGCGGCGTGGTCATCGCGTCCGATCCCACCAGAATCAGGTCTGCCACGTCCGACAGCACGAACACGACGGCGAAGACGGCGAAGAGCGTGTAGCGACGCGGGGAGTAGAACAACCCGACCAGGTAGATCGCAATGGCCGCCAGTAGCAGAATCGCCCCTAAAGCGCTCATGAGAAGCTCCTTCAGCAGAAGATGTAGGGCGCTGACGCGAAGTGGCGTCAGCGCGATTTCAAAGCCCTGACTGCGGCGAACCGCATTAAGCGCGCATTTTTATGCGACTCACTCGCCAGATGCACCGCCCGTGGTGACCTAAGCTAGCTCAACGTCAACGCGATGCAGACGCATCGGTAGGAACCGTAAGTGTAGTGCCGGGCACCGACCACACGGGCTTTGTCGTTGTCGAGCGAATAGATGTCGCCATTGCCCATCGAGGTGATGCGACCGTCGTCGTCGCGCGTGTACTGGTGCAGCACCACACCGGCTTCTGAGGCGACGAGCAGAAAGTTGTCCTCGAGAAACTGTGCGCCGATAATACGAGAGCCCGGAATCGAATCGCAGCTCGCGCCGTCGAAGCTTTCGGTACGCGCCAACCAGAACCGTCCACTGTCAGTCGCGGCGAACATGAGGCTGCTGAACGGATCGCACACTAGCGCCGACCAGATCGTCTCGTGAGAGTTTTCACCATCCTCGTCACGGAAGTGGAAGGACTGGCTCTCCGTCGCCTTCGCGCCGAATCCGAAGATCAAACTGCGATCAGTCATGCCGAACGCGAAGTTACGGTAGTTGATGTCAACCCCGATAACTTCGCCTTCTCCGCGAGCGGAGTTGACGAGCAGTGGCGATTCCTGGACGTCATACAGAGCAAGCAGACTGTTCTTTCCGCCCACGACCAGCCGGTTTCCACACCCGCTGTAAGCCAGGGCGATCGGCTCCTCAACCTCTACGGGCGGGCGCATACGCCGCGACTTGAGGCCAAAGCGATGCACGGCCGTGTCGCCCTCTCCAAAAGCAAAAGCGACTTCCTCTGCTCGATCGCCGCCCGGATAACGGCGAAACGCGGCTGCACACGCCGGCGTTTGAAAACGGATCGGAACAGCGAGCTCCTCATTGAGCAGGAGCGGACGCAGTTCTTCCGTGACCACCGTTCGCCGGACGGCATCGGGAAGTTTCGTTCTCACATCGTAGAGAACCGGGGGGCGGTCCTCGTAGAGCACGACTGCATAGTCCGGGAACGCTGGTGAAAACTCGACTCGCGTGACCTTGCCCGACTCGGGCGGAACGATCACGTAGTGAGCCACCAGACCACTTTCGGACTCTGGTTCAAAAGATTGATTGGTCACAATACAATGCCTTTCGGTTCTGCGAAATCAGGTTTGCAAGCCCAGTGCGGCTAACCAAACAATTCGAACGCACAAACGCACAACTCCGTTTCAACACACAGCTCACGTGGAGCCTGTGGCAGAGTGCGGATGTTCATTCTGAATTGTTGCCTGAGTTCTGTTGACGGGAAAGTAAGTGATTACATAGCCGCACCCTAGTTGTCGCAGCGCAAACGAGTCAACGTCAACTTACGTGATCAGGTAGAAAGAACACGGGCGCGGGATGGTATCAAGAATGAGGGCACAAGTGCTTTTAAAAGCACTCGGTAAAAATCTCTAGTCATAGACATTTAAATTAGACTGGTTCGTTGATCGAATATAGTTCAATACCACAAATGGTGGCACCAACAATTCGACTCAAGACTTGGCTTCGTCGTGGTGAATTGCACTACCGGATCGGCCTCCAGTCTAATTTCTTGTCCACTGGTTCAGAATTCGTGTTAGACCGTTCAAACTTTGCCAATGCCCTGAACAATTTCCAAGCGCTCGAGAAATTCAATCTCGTAAATTAGCGGCGCCGCTCCAAGAGTTCAAGAACCCGGCGCCTTCCAAGGGTTCTCAATAGCCCGGTCGCAGACGGTTTGTAAACAAGCGTTGCACTATCGATCCGGGGGCTGCGAGATCGTTATGCTATACTGCATTGACGCCAGCTTAGTTGGGATTGTAGCTCAGTTGGTTAGAGCGCCTGCCTGTCACGTAGGAGGTCGCGGGTTCGAGTCCCGTCAGTCCCGTTTTTTCCCAACTATTTTGCAAGTGCCGCTTTCAGAGCGGCTCTTTCTTTTTGGCGCAGTCGCACGTTGACGTGAAGTTGTTCCAGCATTTGCTTAACCGCGGTTTCGCCGGTGGCGATGTGGTGATGGCAGAAGAACTTGCGAATGTCCGACTCCAGAGTCGGCGTGTCGAGAACCGACAGTGCCTCGACCAGTTTATGCATCGCCAAGTCAGGAAAGCGGGATTTCATCTCGTCGAAATTCGCTTTGAAAAACTCCCAGGCAAAGGCACCACCAGCCGGATTACGAATCACGGCGGCGAACAGATAGGGAGCGTCCTGCGAGCGCACGTCTTCAGAAAGGCACAGCGACGCCGTTTTTGCGAGCAGATCTTGTCGTTGAAAACGTGCCAATGCATACAGGAATCGAATCGTGTCTTGCGGTGTGCTGGCGTCCCGAGAAAGTCGCAGAAAATCGGAGTACGTTTTCTCATCGCCCTCGTGAGCGACGATGTGCACGATGGACGGCACCAGCTCAGCGTCTATGAGTGTCGAGTCTTTGCGCCATTGTTCATAGAGACGGCACGCTCGTTTCTTAATGACGTCATCGTTGCCGATCACAGCCATGAGTTTAATCACAAGCGCTCTCAACTTGCGCGCATCAACACCTTCCATTGGTTGCGAATCCCAGCCTAACTGCTTCATGTTGTGAGCGCACAATTCAGCAATCAACTTCGCCATGTTTGGTTTGTCTTCGTCGTCGAGCAGCATGTTCAAATGCTCGAGCGAATCGTAAATTACCTGCCAAACGGCAGGATCGGTTTCCTTTGCATAAAGCTTGACCACATCGAGATAATCGGCGACCGACATAATGCCGGCTCGAACTGTCGACCAGGCATCGTTAATCATATTGAATCGCTCTAACACCGAGAGTCTGTGCAGATCTCCCGTAACTGATTCGATCAATTCCGGTTGGTAAACCACTCGGTAGAAACCGGAGCCCATTGCATTAACGATGTAAGACCGAGCGTCCTCGCCCAAATAGACGATCTCCTCCTGGTTTATCATCAACAACTTTTTGATTTCCATCGTTCCGTCTTTTTTCGAAACTCTGATGGTTACAGGC
Source organism: Obscuribacteraceae bacterium (SeqCode) (assembly GCA_044225915.1). Classification (GTDB taxonomy): domain Bacteria; phylum Cyanobacteriota; class Vampirovibrionia; order Obscuribacterales; family Obscuribacteraceae; genus JADYXR01. The sequence goes on along the minus strand of JBGAHZ010000011.1, from coordinate 110,027 downwards.
ACTGGCCATACGAAATTACTATCGCCCTCGTCCTCGAAGCGAAACAGTCGCTGTTTCAAAACAACGAAACCAGGCATTTCACCTTGCTCAACGGAAACCACAGGGTGCCCACAACTAAACACCCAGGTATCCATGATGCTGCGGACCGAAAGACGCAATCCAAGATTCGCCTCTATTGATGCTTCTTCCAGAGCATCCCAAAGTTCTTCCGTTTCCGTATTGCCGAAGCTGTGCGCCTTCAAATATCGCGCGCAGCCGTTGCGGAAGGTCTCGGCGCCTATGAATTCATGGAGTTGATATAAGACCGAGCAGCCTTTTTGATACGAAATAACATCGAACATTTCGGTCGCTTCATTTGGATGATTGACCGGATTCTCTATCGCGTGGGTCGTTTTCAACGCATCAGTTTCAAACGCATCGGCTCGTGACAGCGCGAAGTCATTCCACACTTTCCATTCCGGACGGAATGAATCCACCGCCATGTTAGCCATGAACGTGGCAAACGATTCCTTGAGCCAGAGCCCGTTCCACCAACGCATCGTGACCAGATCGCCAAACCACATATGCGCCAATTCGTGCATAACGATCTCGGCTACCCGAATCAAACCGGCATGAGAAGAGAGTTTCTCATCTACAAGTAACGCTGTTTCTCGAAACGTAATCAAACCGAGATTTTCCATCGCGCCGATCGGGAAGTCCGGAATGGCGACATGATCTATCTTTTGAGCCGGATACGGAATTCCGAAATAGCGTTCGTAATAATTGACAGCGAATACGGCGCAACCGAGGGCGAACTCCGTAAGATGCTCCTTGCCTGGCACACAGAAGATGCGAATGTCCGTACCGTTTACAGAAACAGTCCGAGACGAAGCGAAATCGCCAACCGCAAAAGCAACTAAGTATGTGGACAGCAGCATGGTTTCTGCGAACTCGACTAATTTCTTTCCGGGTTTCAGTTCGCCGACCGCGCTCCCCGATTCCAATGCAACATGGTTCACACTTGGCGAAACCGAGTCTGGACGCCCCATTCGCTCGTCTCTTGATACAACTTTCTCACTCAAGATCTTTCCGTTCGACAAAGCGGTCAGAGTCTCATCAACCTCGAGAAAGATCTTGAATGTCGCCTTGTAGTCCGGCTCATCGAAGCATGGAAACGCCCGCCGCGCATGCGTCGGCTCGAAGTGCGTGGACGCAATCGTGTGCCGCTCGCCGGCGGCGTCGACCCAGAAGCTCCGGTAAAAGCCGCGCAGTTTTTCAGATAATTCACCGGCAAATGCAATTTTGAGATACCAGGTACCGCAACCCAACACACCATCGAAAATCAGTGACACCAGTTCAGTTTCTCTATCTTCCTGAACCTGTCCATCCAGTCGTGTCCCTTCGGCGTTTTCGACATAGACGTCGAGAAAACGCAAATCAACCGAGTTTAAAACTATCCGGTCTGTCGGTTCTTTCACCAAAACTTCGATAATTTCTCGACCAGAAAAACGCAACCCCTCCAGATCGGCCGCCAGCCGCAGCTCATATCGCTTCGGAACGACCGTTTTTTTCAGTCGGAAAGATTTCTTGTGTGTGGCCGGCTTTACCGACGCAGCAGCTTGCACAGGCATTACAACCCTCGTTGTGTCGTGGGGTCCCAGCCTAATATTCCAGACTTCAGATAAAACTACTCTGCTTTACAAGATCTTCTTTAGCCGGATATGCAAGACAGCCTCCCGAGGTGTTCCCAACCCCCCATAGCAAACAAAATTGGTCGTCCGCGCGACAGATTCGGGTTAAGACTATAATGCCAAATAGAAACCCGATCCGTTCGCCCTCGACAAAGTTTCGAATAATGCCTGGAAGACGCGACCAGAAGAAACGTAATGCCGCGCAGCTCAACGAGCCTGTCGAATTGGTGTGCAATGAGGAGCCGCGCCGCGACTTGCAAACACCGGTTCTCTCTCTTCTAGGAATCGGACAGTCAAAACATGATGCCGACTACGATCCGCTTGTCGGCACTGTCATTGCAGCAAAGTACGAGATTCATGCGCTTTGCGGCCAGGGCGGCATGGGCTGCGTCTATAAAGCACAGCACTTTGATTTGAAACGTTTCGTCGCCGTCAAAGTCCTCCACAAACATCTTTTAAGCCATCAGGGCATCTCCGATCGTTTCCGTTTATCAGCTCAAGCAGCTCACGCCTTGCGGCACCCAAACTTGGTTTCCGTCACGGATTTTGGTTACACGCAAGAAGGACAGTTTTACCTCGCCATGGATTTTATTCAAGGTGAAACACTTGCTTATAAACTCAAAAGAGAGCATGAACTGTCCATCGATTCGTTCTTCAAAATCTTCTCCCAAGTGCTTTCCGGGCTGCGCTTCTGCCACGAGAAAGGCATCGTTCATCGCGATATTAAACCAAGCAATATTTTGATCACCGATCGCGAAGTAAAAACGGACAGCATTAAATTGGTGGATTTTGGTATCGCCAAGGTCCTTCCGGAGAGCGACTCTTCGATAGATCACCTGACACAGACCGGTGAGTTGCTAGGCAGTCCGTTATACATGAGTCCGGAGCAATGCCGTGGCGATGAGATTGACGCAAGAACAGATCTGTATGCACTCGGATGTGTGATGTTCGAGGCCCTGAGTGGCAAGCCACCGTTTCAAGGCAAGAGTGCGATTGAAACCCTCATGTTGCAATGTTCGCAGCCACCACCGACACTTTACGAGGCAACCGGCGATGCGCAGCTCACCGAGCAGCTCGACGCGTTCATCAAAAAAGCGCTAGCCAAGGATCGCAACGATCGATTCGGCAGTGCGGAAGAAATGGAAGCCGCGCTCGCCAGCATTCAACGCTTCCTGCACTTACCGAAAATTGCCAGACAACGTTTAAAACAAAGCTCGCAGGCTGGCACGAGCAGCCAGTCCGTGCAGACACTACCATCACCCTCGAAAAGCAAAGTAAGTTTCTGGCCCGCCGCACTCGCCACCATCTTGGTCTCTTGCGGACTGCTGTTTCTCGGCAGCGAAGCATTGAAACATCAGCATCCTGCAATGCTTTCCTTGCAGACCGCGACAAAAGAACAAGCTCTCGACACGATTAAACTCGGTGTTGTCGAACGACAGGAAGGCAACCTGATTCACTCCGAAGCGCGGCTGAAGAAGGCGCTTTTGGAAGTCGAACAGGCGTTCGGCAAACAGACGAAAGAGTACTTGATTGCGCTAAATGAATTAGCCGACTCTGAAATCGCGATCGCAGAAAACGGCGGCCGAACACAAAGAGACTCATCGTACAAATTAGCCGAAGGATTTTTGCAAAACACAATCGAAGGTTGCCACCATCTCCTCACAGGACTGCAAGGTGAGACGGCACAATCACAAATCAATCTCGTGGAGGCAAAGGCCGTCTTCGATCTAGCTCACATCAAAACACGACAGGCAGACTTCAAACAAGCCGCCGATCTTTTTGCGCGCGGTTTCAAACTTTTAAATTCAAAACAAGCTACCGATGAAGCAAATCAGGAATTCTTCAAACAATACGCAGACTTTTTGTGGCGCGCCGGGAAAGGCAAGGAAGCAGCTCAATTGGAACTTACATTTTTTGTGGATCCTGGCGAAGCAAAACTGGCGATCGAAACACCTGGGGTTCCAGTCACACCGGTAGGCAACTGGTCCGAGAAAAATTTCAGCGTCGAGATGACAGAGAAGGATGGCTCGGTGACAGGCTCTCATAGTTACACGTCTCAACACGGCAGTCGCGTGGACGGCACCATAGACAATACCAAGCCCACAATCACCGGCAAGATGGAAAACGGTGTTTTCAAAGGACAAGTAAAAAGTTCCTTCGGTCCAAAGGCAAATCTATCAATGATTAGAGTCGGCGACTACCTGGTTTGGAAACTAATACCAATCGATGGCGAAGGAAAATTGTTCTTGCCCGAAACTGCCGTTCTCCGGCTCAACCAGACAACCCCATCCAACTAAGCAGAACGTCTCCGCAAAAAAATACTGTTTAATCCGTTGGACCAAGTTTGGTTACAACTCGATCACCGTTCCGACACTCCCACAATTTTACGATGCTCCAATCAGCCCAACGGCTCGTTTCTACCGGAGCAAAACCATGAACTCACTCGAACAGTTCCACCAACTTACTACAAAAGAACTCCTCACGACTAGCCCAGACGTATTCGCCGACGCCCGCACGCTGACAGCATCTTCAGCCAACTGGGGAACGATCCAAAAGTTTGAGCCAAACGAACTGACTTTCGACAACAAAATCTGGTCGAATGTCTCGTCACCATCAGAGCCCCAACTGGTAGCTGACGAAAAGGCTGCGGAATCGCTCCGTTACCCGCTGGAGGATAGAGCCACTAGAGAACTTAGAGAAAAGCTCTTCGAACAAGACCCAAACATGCGTCGCGAATGGTGGGAAAAGCGAAGCGAAGATGCCCGCCATCGCTATTGGCAGTGCCAGGAAGAACATGCATCCAAGATACCTGATGGATTCGAGCAGAACAAGTGGATCAATCGACAAGGAGCCTACGGCAACGACTGCCAGCTCGATGATTACGGCTACGGGTACGGTTACTACGGAGACGTGTATCAGGCGCATGATCGTAATTCGAATTATCCAAACCCTGGCCGCCCCATCACGGCTCCCACCGGAGGATTTCTAGGTCCAAGACCTGGCGAACCTGTCCGGCTCGGCACGTTCACGCCACCGCTAGAACTCGAAACTAATTGGAAACCTAATACAACCCAAGCACCACCTCGCGATCAGAGTCTTACTTCCGGATGGTGATTCTAAGCCAATCCAACGCACTAAACAGTTTCAAACAAACCATTCAGAGTACGTCCTACGAACGAGTTTTTCATTGACCGAATTTTGTTACAACTCGATCACCGATTCGATACCACATAAGTTTTACTATCTTCGCGTCAGCCAATACCAAGGCACACAGAGGATTTAAAACGATTCTAGAGGACCAAACAATGACAGCAATCGAAACCTTCAAACCACAACTTACTAATCAAAAAGATACTTCTCCAGTTCAAACCGAAGCATTTGATTTGTTGATGGCAGGCGCTAAAGCTGCCGGCTGCGCGAGACCCCACGAGCCACACATGCTCGACTTCAGCGACCTCGGACAAGGCGCGCGGGGCGGCGGTAAATCACATCCAGGAAGCGAAAAAATCGATCACGTCGATGGCAGCAAAGGAAAAATGGGAGATAGTCAAACCGTCACACACCGGAAGGATCACGGATGTGCACTTCCTTCAAACCCTGAAGTATTAGATTTCAATGATCTCGGCGGTGGCGGTGGTGCTAAAGGACCTGGAAAAGACCAAACCGTGAAAGATACGGATACAGAGACCGTCACACACAAAAATCTGGACTTCGATATCGAAAATCTCAAGACCCCAGTGCAGAAAAACCCACCACACGAACTAAATGGGGTCTGCTTCACACCTACATTCGACAAGCCACACACACAACCTCCCAAAATGAGAGATCTTCCAGCTCCAGCCTGGGCGCCACTTTCGAAATAGGCCCCATTGAGCACAGTTAACGCTCACACCGCCGGTGAAATCTTAGCCGATATAACAATCCTAGATACCACCGGTGGTGGTGCCCAATAATTGAATCTCCGGGTTTAAACCTGTTACTCCATAAGCTCTATGCCAGTTAAGAGGACAAAATGAATCATCCACTAGAGTGTGCCACGAAATTTGTGGGAGCCGCAGCCGAGAACTCACAGACAACGCCCGCCCAAAATGAAGCATTCGAACTGCTACAACTTCTGACCAAAGGCTTTCCAAAACACGGTCGCGCAGAATTTGACGCACCTGATGGTTACAGACGAGCTCCGCAATACTTAGACTGTTCGGACGTTCCTGCGGAAAGTCGCAAAGCCAAACGTTGATCATCCGTTTTAGTAAACGCTATTAATTTCTACAGCGCATGCGATCGGCCCAAAACCTAACCAGCCTCGGCAAGGAGTAACGCTTAACAACAACCTTCCAATGAATAGCCAGCAAAACGCACAACGCAAGCTCGTCTCCAAACATTTGGAATGTTCGGCTCACGTTTAATCTCATGGACCAAGTTTGGTTACGGATCGATCACCGATTGGATACGTTGCCGGTTTTACTATGGTCTCATCAGCCAAACAACAGCGCGGCGTTACTATCCAGGAGAAACATCCGATGACTAACCAACTCGAATCGCTCAATCCAGCAGCCGGTCATCCCAAGGAATTCACTGAGCTCACCTCGGCCAGATCCGAAGTATTCGCAGCGTTCGAATCACAAAGCATCAACGGAGCCCCTAAGTCTGCTGAGCCGCAATCCGGGTTTCTCACTTTCGATGACCCTTTCCAGTCAATGCATGAACTTCAGATAGACCGCGATCAGGAGCACAAGATCGTCGATCCGACCAGCCGCGACGACGCTAGATTGCCCGCAAGACCCGAAGCTTTGGGTGCAGCCTACCAGGAAGCCGCGGACAGCGCAAACTCCGACAAGACATGCACTCTCGAGGTCAAGCCTTCATTACATGGTCCTCGACTGGATGATGTCACAGCCGCCGACCAACAAATCATCGATAAAATTGACTACACTGCCGAAGTCAAAAATCTATGTGCCGAACAAAACTCCGCAGGAACTCAAAAACCAACATTACCACTCGACCGTGAACACCAAATTGCCGAACGTCAAAACATTGATCTCTACACTCAAGGACGTCGCGGACCTTCGGTCTACACACCACCAGTCAAACCGATCAACACGACCGACCCAAAGGGAGAAGACGAAATCCGCAACGCGAGGCGTAGAGTACACCGCCAAGCCACCAGAGCTTTCTAGTTGTCAGTTTCATCCGGAGCTTGGCTGAAACTGAACATTCAGGATGGATTTCTCAAACGATATCCGACCCGAGGAATGTTCTCAATAACAGATGAAGCCTCGTCGTCTCCATCGTCCAGTTTCTTTCTCAAACGTTTAATTGCATTTCTCAAAGCATCCTGGGTCGCATCTCCCTCATTAGGCCAAACCCGCTGCAAGAGCGCCTCCGCACTGAAAACGACATCGGCATTTCGCATAAAAAACTCAAGCAGGGCAAATTCACGAGGCATGAGTTGAACCTCCACACCCCGCTTCACTACACGATATTTGACAGGATCAAGCGTAATCTCTCCGACTTCGAGAATCGAAGACACAACGCTCGCCGGTCGTCGGATAAGCGCTCGCAGACGGGCTGATAGTTCTTTCAAACTAAAGGGTTTCGTCAGATAATCGTCGGCACCGGCATCAAGTCCATCAATTCGATCGTTGACCTGACTGCGCCCCGTCAGCATGAGAATCGGCACCACACCTTTCGATGCGCGATACTGTTTGCAGATTTCGACGCCTGTGAGTCCAGGTAGTTCGTAGTCCAAAATCGCAGCATCGAAGGTTCCGTTCTTCAGAAGGTCAAACCCCTCCCGTCCATCAGAGCTGTGCATGACTTCGTAGCGCTCGGCTTTGAGCCACGTCAAAATCGTGGACGCCATGTTTTCGTCATCTTCAACCAGCAATAGTTTCATTCTTACGACCGTCACCAAACCCTGGTCCATTTTCGCTGGAAATCGTGTGTCTTGCAACCGCCATTTCTTTATCAGTGATATTCTGATGAGGTGCTCATTCACCTAAATCTTGAGCAAGAGGATCATGGGCGGATTCGCAGGCCAATTCAACGAATTAACTCGGTCGCGCCTGGTTCAGACTCTTGCAGTCGGATCTATAGTCATCGTTTTTTTCAATCTGATCTTTCTCATGTCCTTAGCTGACGAAACGATGAAGTCAGATAAGCAAAGGACTCACGAGACGCAGCTAATCAGCATCGGCCAAAAAATTTCGTCATTGTCAAAAGCTCTGGTTCAGCATCGAGTCCTGCTGGACAGAACCTTGAGAAACCCAGAACCAGCGCGCGAAGAAAACAGAAAACTATCACACAGCATTCGGGAAAAAGCGAAATCGCTCAGAAAGACCTGGGAAGCGACTGGAGAACCAAGCAACAGTGTCTCCGAAATCGAAGACCTGGCGATTCAAATGTTGAACTACAGCGACGCAATCTACTCCGAAGGAACCACCAATGTCAGTACCCGAAGGCAAGCCTTTAACGAGTACTCGAGAATCGCGATGAAGCTGTACATGCTCTCCATATCACGTCTGCAAACTGCCCACGAAAAGGCTCTTTCGGAAAACGCCCCGCAGTCGGATTTCGACCCAATGATACTATGCATAGTGGCAGGTACGATTGACTTGATTGCCTGCCTCCTATCAGCCTGGTTCATCATTACCCGCATCACTGCGCCAATTTCGCGCTTGTCCAATAGCTGTAAAAATCTAATGGTGGGAAAAGTTATCCCTGCACCTTCCGGCGGAACCACCGAGCTGGCATTGCTGGAATCCACTTTCCATGACATGTCCAGTGTCGTGGCAGAAACTGAAAATTCCAGAGTCGAGTTTCTGAAACAAATGCAGAGTGTCCAAGAAGTTACTCTCGAGAATGTTCAAGGCTATGTCGAAGAGCTCGCTTCCTCAGCCTCATCACGCCCGGAGGCAGGAGATGTTTTCAAACTGATGAAGGCGAACATCGAGGGCATGCTGTTTTTACTCTCTTCGATGACTTACGGTTTGAACTTCAATCCGGATGAAGAGTTGATTTTAAAACCGACTTTGACCAGCACAACAGAGTTATTGGAACACACAAGTAAAACAGTAACCTGGTTGATGAAGCGTAAAAAAATCGATCTGATCGTCGAAGATCCCGGCGTGGAACTCGAATGTGACGTGCACTTGATCGAACGAGTGATTCTGAACCTGCTGTCTAACGCTTCGAAATTTTCCGCGAATCGATCGCAAATTAAATTGTCGGCGCGAGTGCTTGAGGACGGTATACGTTTCAGTGTCCGGGATTTCGGGTGCGGAATTTCAGCGGAAAATCAGAAAAAACTGTTTCAGAAATTTAGTATGGTCGATGCAGTTGATGGCAAACAACGTGCGGGAAGCGGCTTGGGGCTGATGATTTGCAAGAATATCGTCAACGCTCACGGCAGCGACATTATCTGCGAGAGCATCGAGAATGAGGGGACTTGCTTCTGGTTTAAACTACCGTTTAAACAGTCATCGCGAGTGACAAGCACATCGTCGATACCTGAGAAACGTCGCTCCATATACGGTGGCAAGTATACTCGTAACTTGGTTTTTCTAATTATCACGTACGCATGCATACAAGGCGGTATCGTCTTGAATCTTGGTATCGAGTGTCAACAGGTCCGAAGGAGTGCAGCGGAATTTTCCAGACAAAAAGCCCTGACTCTCGGAATTCAAGAACTGATTGCATCGTTCATGGCCTGGCGCCAATCGACGATCCAGGCCGTGACGACGGGTGATATGCAGACGTTTATGGATGTTCACCCAATGATGGTTAAGCAACAAGATCGCATCGATGCACTTCTCGCCGTCTGCGACTCAACAACGCCCGAACGACCGCGATTGCAAACACTAAAATCGGACATGGAAAAGCTGTCTGCCTCTACCGATCGCGTGGTCGACAAATACACCGAGGGCAATCTTTTAAACACCGGCAAGGACTATGCGCGCGCTCTGAAATTCGGCAACCGCGTCGAGAACAATCTGTACTCCTTGTTCTTCGAGCAAGGCGAAGGGCTGAGTACGAAAAACGATCTCCACACACAATTGCTCGATAAGATTTTGACACAAGTGGTTCTGGCTACTGCTGTAAACGTCGCGATGTTTGTGCTGGTCTGCTGGATGGGATTCAGCCTGGTAAGCAAGGTAGCTGAGTTAAACACGAAGGCTCTCAAATTCGCATTCGGCGGCGATATTACCAGAACAATTTTCGGAAAAAACGACGAGTTAGCATTTCTCGACGAGAGTCTTTGCGATGTCGCGCAAAAAGTTCGCGCAGGACAGCGCCAACGACAGGACCTGATGGCAATCATCAATCACGACTTACGAACGCCTCTGGGAGCGTTTTTGAACGGTCTGGAGATGCTTTCCGCCGGAATGATCGGCGACCTTTCAGACGAAGATACTCATCTGGTTGAACAAGCCGAATCCGAAGTCAAAGGGGTCCTATCGATAATCGATGACTTCTTGAACGAAGAAAAAGCCGAGTTCGAGGCGATTTAGTTCTTCTGCACGCGCGGATCTCGAACCGACCTTACAGCATATAAACCAATGACCCGAGACCTACATCCGGATGAGCTCGTGTTAACCTACTAGCTTAGCTGGCGCAGACGCCTGATTAAGCGCGCCAATGGTTTTCTTAGGCTCACGACCGCAAAACTTCGGGGCTTTAATCATGAGTATTTAGATCCCAGGGTTCAGCTAGAACTTCACTAATTAGTGCTAGCTACGTAAGCCTTTAACCTAATAATTAATGGTGATATCCCCAATATCTCTAGTAAAGCCCAATTGTGAGATCTAATAAGCGAGCGTAGTGTCGTGTTCATAACTCGCCTATTTTTCTACTGGATTTCGTTCAAACACCAAGCACTTTCTGCCACCACCTCTGACACCACCATGGCCTCATGCCATTGGTGAGCGTCCGTCTTCAAGTCTCAAAACTACAGTTCGACTGGAGATTCGCTCGGTCGAGTTGTCGCGTTTCCCGATAACGAGCGCAGTTCGCTGCCTCGCAATCGACGAGCGCGAGTTTCATCAACCAAAAACCTCGGAGCTCTGCTCTGAAGAAAGAAAGGAGGCTGTTATGACCTCGTTCTTGTATCTGATGTTGCTCGTGGTCATCGCAGTCAACATCACCTCGGCGCTCGTGTGGCTCCGGCTCATCTTCCTGGTTCGCTCCGCGGACGAGGTGTTGAGCTTCACGACCGCGTCGATGTACGCCAAGTATCTGTTCGGACAAGTCATGGCCGGCAGGTTCTTCCGTGCGCCATCAGCAATGGTGCTCGGTAATCCGGAGCGCGACCCTGTGATCCGCAAGGTCAGAGGAACTTCGCAGTACCAGACGGTTCAGTTCGTGGCGTCGTTCGTCAAGGACTTGCCGGTCAATCTGGTGCCCTTCCTCGTCTGAAAGTCGGTTGGACATCGGAGAAATCCGGTGCCCAGCCGCGACCCGGTCTCACCGCCATTCGCGCGGAAGCGAGGCCCGGGACTACAAGTTACTTTTCCATCAACCCCAAATCGGGAGAATAACCATGTCTCACCTTCACCTCGTTTCCTACAACCGCGCAGTGACAGCTCCGTTCCGCACCCGTCGTGAGCGTCTCGCCCGCGGCGCTGAACTCGGACTGACCCTCGTCACCGGCGGCTTCACCCGCGTCACGCTGTCGTCCAGGCCGGCCCCCGGTTCCTATGCCGACTTCGCCGCCCGCGCCAACGAACGCCGCAATCCCACGCCCCCGTCGGACTACGTCGACCTCCCCTGCGACGTCTGATTCGCCGCGCGTCAACAAAAACAACGGAACCGGTGGACGATAGTTCATCGGTTCTGTCCTACCAGCCACCTGCAACGGTGGTGAACCCCTGTGGTCGACAACCGCAGGATCAACGCAACGAAGCAGGCACTCGATGTCTGTTTCAAGCATCGCCGGCAGCTGCTATTCCAAAACGCAGTTGCTAGTGGTGTGAACCACCCGTGGTGTCACAGCCATGGGCATAAGGAGCAATCATGTTCTTGAAGAGAACCATAGCAGGAGCAGCTATTGCGACCGCGCTGGCAGCGCTGGCGTTCGTCGCAATCACGCTCGCACCCGAGAAAGATCTCGGGCGCGACGTTTTTCGAGAGCAGTTTGCCGTCACGCTCGTGCTGCCGAAGGGCACGGGCAGCATTCGCACTGTCGACTACTACCCGGACAGCGCTCACACGCGCAAGTCTGCGGTGGAAGACAATGCCGACGGCACAACCACGCACTTCCACTACCGACCGGATGGCACACTCAGTGACGCCGTCGTGTTCGCCAAGGTCGACGTCAACGTCAAGGACAGACCCGTCATCCGCAAGTCGGTGATGGCTGCCGATGGCGTGACGTACGTGACCGACTTCGAATACGACATCGCCGGTCGGACCACCAAGGAAGTCGTCCTGCAAACGGACGGCTCCACCACTCGGCGCTACTTTCACCCCGACGGAAGCATCGCCCGAGACCAGCTCATGGTGCGCGACGGCACACGCTGGAAGCTGATGAACGAACTGGCCTTCAACGCCGACGGCAGCAAGGCTCGCGTCCTTGTCGTCACCGCAGGCGTCGCTGGGGTCGACACGTTGTACGGACCGGGCGAAGTCGTTCGTGCTGTGCGGACGAGCGACCTGAAGTTCGGTAAGTACAACGAAGTCTGGTTTGACACCGACGGCAAGACGCCCATCCGTGTGGTCGAGCAGGATTCCAACCGTACGACGATCACCGTCAAGCGGAAGGACGGAACCATCAGCGAAAAGTTCGTCTGGTTCGGCAACATCAAGGGCGGCAACCTGACCGCGTACGTGATGGACGGCGCCTCGAACAAACGCATCGAGCAGACGCTCTACTTCATCGAAGGGCAACTGCGCATGCGCTCAGCCGAGGTCTATCAGCCGGACGGTCGCAGGACCGACCTGGTGATGTTCCGCACTCACGGCAAGGAAGCAGGCACGGTCGAGTTTACCGTTCACTTCGACGGTATCAACTTCACCCAACCGCACACGCGCTACGAGTATCGCACCGACAACACGCTCGAGTCGGTGAAGAAGCAGCAAGACAACACGACGATCATCTCGGAGCAGAAGTTCACCGTGCAGCAGAACGTCAAGCCGGCCATCAACCCCGACTGGACGACTGTTCGCGAGGTCCCCATGCCTCCGCAGGTAATCGCGTACGTCGAGCAACGCGACGGGATGTAGACCAGCTAAGGAGGTCCTCCACCGGGAAGGGAATCGCCTCTTCCCGGTGCGAGGACTGAAATAGAAGCCCGGGCGGCTCTCGAGTCGCCCCGACAATTAATGCCACAGAAGAAAAGCTTCCCAGCAAAACGCTGAGACGCTGAAGACAGAGGAGCAGGACGGTTTAAAACCTGTTCTGCTCTCTCTTCTTTTTCCAAAATTGTCACTATATGCTGTCATAGCAAAATCAAACAAGCAAGCAAGACGGTTGAAGAGCGCGAAGACTCCGGCCAGCGTCAATTGTCCTTCCCACTATTTTGGCGCGCGTTTCTGAACTTGCTTTTTCACTGCCGGTGGATGGTCCAGCCGCGGTTGCGGATCAGCTATAACAGTGCTGAAGGGAGTCAACTTCGTCGAGCCGTTGCGGTACTCGACCACATCTTTGTTGTCGTCGGTATAGCTGATCCGCCCGTCTTTTCCAACTTGTACGAAACTGATGTTCCGACCTTCCAAAGGCATCCCCGTGCTGTCGTACTTCACCCAGCCTGTGGCTTCCTTGCGCCAGATTTCTTTAACACCACCGGTGCCATCAGTGTTCGAGTACTTAATTTCGCTTACTCCACGCTCGTCATACTTGTAGTTGACTTGAACCAGTTTGCCGTCGCGTAGCACCGTGGATGATACCACTTGATTGTTATTGTCGGTATGTACAGAAGTTCCATCCGGCCAGGATTCCTTAGTACCATTAGGGTCTTTTGTGACTTTACGTCCATCATGGAATTGCTTGTTATCCTCGCCGAACATGACGCCATACCATTTTTCGTTTCCATACGAAATGGTACCATCGTTCCGGTCGACCTTAAGATAGTCATATTCGGCAGTTCTCTTGCCGGTTTGCGGATCGAGCTTGCTATAAGTGTCTCGGGAACCAAGCCCATTCCAACGAGATTGGAAGGTTTCTCGTTTGCCAGTTTCGCGGTCCACCGTTGTAACTTCTGAAATTTCGCCGAAAACGTCGTACTTAATTGTTCTGTCGAAAGTGGCTGTATGAACTCCACTCACACGACCGAAAAAGTCTTTGTCGATTGCTGCCTTAATTTCTTGCTCAGGCTTCTCTGGCTTGTCTGTAGCAGCTCGTGCTGCCTCTTCCACGCCCATGAATTGCATTACTGGTAAGTGTCCTACTGATTCCAATTTTTTGTTGAACTGAGCGAGATCTTCACCGAAGGTCGTTGTTGTTTTCATTGCGAACTTCGTCGCAGAATCAAATGCCTCGGAAAACATGGCGCTGGCAGTTTCAGTTACGTCTAAATGCGAAGCCGATCGTTCAATGCGTTGCGCTTGTTTATTAGGGTCTTCACTCATGGCGATGCCTCGTTGGTTGTGCTCACTCGAACGAGACTAACGGTCAGACATTACAATGACATTAAAATCCCGAAACGCTTGTCTGTTCAAGATTGAGCCTTATACATGGATTTCCACTATATTGATTAATAAAAACGGACTATATTCGTTGAAGCTTAAAGCTAGCCGTTTAGTACTCAAAATCGACAGACAAGATCTTCTGACTGGTCTGTCTAACGTCTACGCACGGCGCCTTTTGAGCGCCGCTGCCCCTCGGAGATTTTCTTCTGCAACAAGTGCGCACCACCTAGCGATTCCTAAGCTATATGGTGCAATTAATATCTAGTTCAAAACCAATTGTCGCTTTCAATCAGCCGCAACGCCTGCGGTCGCCTTCTTCTTCAGTGGCACAGTGCGGTACGTGTCCCGCGGCTTGGCATAGGTCCGGAAGAGCATGTCGATAAACGGGCAGGACACGCTGAAATTCTTCCGCGGAGAGTGCCAGTGGTGCTCGATGTGACACAGCCGCCACCAGATGTAAGGTCGGCTCTCCGTGAGGAACTTCGGCAGGTACCGATCGTAGTGGAACAGGAAGTGCACCGCCTGGTAAATCACCATCAGGTGGAACACCATACCGGCGTAGAAGATCAGGTAGAACTTTACCCCGATTAGCAGTGCGAGCCACGATAGCGCGACGAAAACAATCAGCGCGTACTTAGAGTATTCGAGTAGCGGGTGGGCGCGCTTGGCTGTGGAGAGCGGCTCCAGGACGAAGAAGTCGGAGTGGTGCTCCTTGTGCGTGCCGATGTTGTGGCTGTGATAGACCCGGTGCAGAAAGTACTCGAAGAACAGCCCAGCAACGAACCCCGCGAGCACCGTCAGCAAGATAACCATTATTCACCGTTTTGTTTTGTGTGTTGAATTCGAGAGTGTGGGAACGCGCGAATTCCCATGGATAGTCCGGAATCGATTATTAATCGACTTCCCGCAGCAGAAGGCGAAACTGACTCGAATTGGTTGATACAAGCGATTTCTCTGACTATCAGCTCTGCTGCGGTAAGGAGGCGTTTACGAAACCATCCTAGGCACGCAGTATTGATAGAGCAATTATTGTTTCGAACCTTCTCGAACGACGCATTCCAAGCCCATTGGGCGGTTCAACGAATCGCAGTTGAATCGACAAGGAAGTGTGTGAGAATGCACACTTAAATATCACTGAAAAAATGCACTTTCCGCTCGCACAGCAAACCTGCGTGATATTGATAACACCTCCGAAGCTTCATCAATGTGCGTTTAAGAGAAGGAGCAGAAGCGAGCAGAGCGGCGGAGGTACAGGCTACGACGCCTAATGTGGGACTATTTATTGCCCACTATATGCATGAATAGATTGGGTGTGTAAATCAGAACCGCGAAACCCACTCGCGTTGAAACGAGTGGGTTTGCGGTATCTGGTCGAGCTTGTTCGCCGTAGGCGCTTTGCTGGTCAGGTCCAACACAAGCGAGCCTTCAGGCGGCTCCGACATCTTTACGCCAGCCATCGGTACGACGGCATCATAGGACGTTTTTCTTTCGTTCGATTGTCGATGCTCAGGGCTTGAGGGTGATGTTGACACCGTTCAACGTGATTGCCCTGGCAACAAGTTCTCCGACTCGCTCGACGATTGATGCATCGGCGATCGAATCCGCTCCAAAAGCGGGTTTATCTGCATAAACAAAACGCGGGATGATAAGACAACGGAAATCCAGCATCAGGCTGTTCGCGAAAGACATCACGGACATGTAGCTGGACCGCCCGCCTGCTGCGCAGAGAAAGCCGACTGTTTTCTCAGTCCATGCTCTTCCTGTCAGTTCAACCAGGTTCTTCGCGGCGGCACCGCAGTCGTAGTTGTAGATCGGCACACCCACGAGAATGCAGGTCGCCTTCTCGATCTTGGCGCGCACACGGTTGACATTCGGCTTGCTGTAACAGTCAGCGCCGTCGCAGAGCGGTAGTTTGACCTTGCGCAGGTCTAGAAACTCCACCTCGTGACCTGCTTTGCTGAGCTGCTGAAACGCCTCGCGAGCGAGCAAGTAGCTCCGACTCTCGGGATTGAGACTGGTGCTTATAACCAGATAGGACATAATTGTCTCCTCGCTTCAACTCTCTTCGGCTCCATCCAGACGGGTGGACTCTCTCGATGCTTCCGAAGAGGCAGTCAAAGATAAGTGAGAGATGAATAGCTTTGTTTACGGGTCTTGAAACGGTAATGAGAAACTGAATTAAGAACTGGAGAACTCTAACTCAAAAATGCTTTTGGAGTCGCCTCGGGTTTTTAGCCGTGGTTATGCACTAAACCCATCACTCTGTCGACACCTCCCAACTTCGCGCGAGGTTGCGCATTGAATATTACCCCTGATTTATCTTCCGAAATTGGAGCAAGACTGGCGTTGCTAGCGGACCACCTGAAAACCAGTTCCGACAAAAGCTAGCAAACCTCGCATAATGATTACTCTCTAATTTAATGCAGTTTCAAATCCCCAAAAGACGCCTCGAGAAATAGCCAAAACCTCTTGACTACGGGTGTATAGCTGGCACTGGACATCCTTTGGCAAACATTAAACCGGTTTGATTTATCCCCCTTCTAGATCTTAGGGTCAAGGCATCTATGACTTCACTTCTTCCTCAGGACCGTTAAAAACACCGCTACCGCGACTATAAGCCTGGTTTCGAATTATCGAATTGCGCTCAACGCGTAAACCAGCAAGTTCGTCCGGTGTTTTCGCGATTTTGAAGCAAGCAGTGTGGTTGTTTGACGGCTCTCGCAGCCGGTCGATGGCGTGTCACGTCATCGGCGAGTTCTTCTGCTCGACGCAACTTTACGGACGCCAAAGTGGCGGCCGCGACGTTGCTCGAGTCAAACCCAGTGGCAGGCCACCCAGCCACACATCACAAGAGAGGTATTTACCATGACCATGACCCGCAACTTCGACGGTATCGTTCCCGGCTTCTTGCTCACCCGTTGGGCGCGCTTGAACCCGACCAACCTGTCCCTCCTCGCCACCCTGCAGCGCACCCAGCAGCTCGCGCTCGCCGGCACCGGCCCCATCCCTCACGCGCTCCGCTTCGCCGTCCTCAAGGCCGGCCAGGGCGACCGCCGCATCTTCGACTGCAAGGAAGGCACCAGCCTCCCCGGCACGAAGGCGCGCCACGAGGGCGACCCCGAGTACGCAGCGTTCCCGCTCGTCAATGACGCCTACGAGTTCCACGGCGACGTTCGCCGCTTCCTGAAGGAAGTGTGCAAGCGCAATTCGCTCGACGACCTCGGCATGGACCTGATCGGCAGCGTCAACTACGACCGCGGCTACAACAACGCGTACTTCAACCAGCGCCAGATGGTGTACGGCAACGGTGACCAGGTCATCTTCGCCAAGTTCATCATCCGCAGCGTCGTCGGCCATGAGATGTTCCACGGTGTGACGCACCACACCTCCGGCCTGGAATACCAGGGCCAGAGCGGTGCGCTCAACGAGAGCTTCTCCGACGTCGGCGGCGTGCTGGTCGACCAGTTCGTCGGCAACATCAAGGCGAGCAAGGCGGACTGGCTCGTCGGCCCCGGGCTGTTCATGCCGGACATCAAGGGCAAGGCGCTCCGCAGCATGATCGCTCCGGGCACCGCCTACGACGACGAAAAGCTCGGCAAGGACCCCCAGCCGGACCACATGGACCGGATCTACGAGGGCTGGGACGACAACGGTGGCGTCCACATCAACAGCGGAATCGTGAACAAGGCGTTCGCCCTGTTCGCGATCGCCATGGACGGCTACGCTTTCGAGCGCCCGTTCGCCATCTGGTACGCGGCCAACTGCGGTGAAGACCGCGTCGGCGCCAACGCGACCTTCCAGGACTTCGCCGACAAGACGATGGTGCACTGCGCCAAGATCGCTCCTCGGCAGAAGGCCAACCTGAAGGACGCCTGGCACCAGGTCGGCATCGAGGTCGCCGCCTGAGGTTGACGGCAACGCCAACCTGAGCAAAGGGCAAGGTTCGGGCAACTGAACTGAGCCCCGCGCTCCGCGAGCAAACGGTTTGCAAAGGGCGAAAGCCCCTAGCATTCCGTTTGTTTGCGCTTTGAGCTTGTTCTACTGCTGCATATCGTAACAGCTTGCGTCTGAGACAAAAACGCGGTAAACAGCCGATTGTTTTAGCACGTCACCACTAGTGGTGCCATTTGATTTAAACTGACACAGCGAGTGTTTACGGCCCAAACTCGCACTGGTGTTCTACTTCGACATGTCTTCGAACAAGTCCTTCGGCAATGCGTCAAACTGTCCCGAGAGAGTGAAACGATCTTTCTCAGGCTGCAAATCGCGATTATAACCCTGAGCATCAGACAACTTCTCGTTAGGCAATGGCTTGTACTTTTGCGTGCCGCCGACCTGTCCGATGTCCTTCAGATAAAGCGCGTAGTCGTCTCTGATAGCCTCGACCTCAGGATGATCGAGTCCCAATTTCGCTGACTTGATGTACATTGCCTGTTGATAAAAAACACCTGCTTCCTCGACCTTTCTCCAGCCATGGTAGAGCAACGCGGCATTGTGCGTCACCGTTCCTGTGTCCAGATGATCCTGACCCAGGCGCCGACGATACATCTGCAGAAGCCGCATCATGACGGGCGCTCCATAGTGAAACCTACTATCTCGGTAGTAAATTTGAGACAGCAATTCCAGCGAAATGCCCAATCGCGGGTCGTCGCCACCATAAGCTTCAGCTATCTCGAGGGCTCTCAATCCCGATTGTTCGGCTTCCTCAAAACACTCATCCTTGATACAGCGTTCCGTATCTGCGATATAACGCTGCCATCGCGAGTCACGCTCTTCCGGATCCTCCTGGATGTCCGCCACCAAGTCACCACCGGCGGGGTCACTGCCCGACACGGCGATAGGTTTATACTCTCCGGATTGTTTAAACACCTCGCTCATTTAAAACCGCACTTCACCCGCAGAAATTCGACTTAAGGTTCTATACCCCATTAGGTTTAACCCAAAATATGAGATAGCTCGCCTAGCCTCCAAAAGAAAACGGACGCCGATTGGCGTCAGGCTGAGAGCCGCAAAAATGAGGTTTCCAGGAGTTACTTTACCATCGTAACATCAGACACAGAACGCAACATCATTCGCGTTTCCCATGCGTCCGACAGGCTCGGTCATTCTCTCGAATTTAGACGCTCTTGCAACCTCTTTTCGACTGCCGCTTGAAACAGACTGTTCGAAAAGAGGATGATCCAAAAGCCAATTCCAACCCAGACATCGAGAAATTCAGCCTAGCCTTCGCGCCGCATTCATCCTCAATCAAGCTGTCGTTCTTTAATCGGAATTCGACTGCTCCGGCCCATCGCTCCCAAAGCTCATCCTCGATGCCCCCTCGCATACTTTCGGGAACACAACATGTTTCCGCGCTCGTGATCCCCATGAGCAAATTCCTAACCAAGGACTCACTATGATCGCCTGGATGCTATTCGCATCAGTTGCTGTGATCGCTGTCATCGCGATTGCTGCCGTGATTCGTTCCAACAACAACGACAAAAAAATCCTTCGACACACTGTCGAGGTCAACCTGGGCATACTCAAGCAGGAGCTCGAAGCCGTCTCACCCCTCGCCGAATCTCTCACGGGAAACGACAAGACCGAAGCGGATAGACTGATTGCCCATTGCCGTGAGGTAGTCGCCGAAATCGAACCTGCGCTTTCCCGCGCCAGTCATTCCAAACTCGGCTACCTTCTCGTCCGCGTTTTTCGCGCCATGGACAGCTCCTCCGAGCTGCACCGCGTGCTGATCAAAAACGGTCTCCTCAAGCCTGGTTCGCAAGTCACCTGGCACCTGGAGTAACCGCTTTCCGATCTTGAACCGTGCATTAACGCACCATCTACAGTATCACAAACTTAAAACTGCCAGGAGAGGCGGCCGGGTCAACCCAGCTGCCTCTCTTGTTTTTCTGCTTCCGATCACTTACATCTCTTGTTTTTCTGCTTCCTATCGTTTTACTACATCCTGTAGCATTCCCAACAACACAAAGCTAATTGTAGGGGCGCTTTGCAAGCGCCCAGGCTGCTAATCCCCATTTCGAACCAGCACGTCCAGTGCTTTTCCAACACTTCCCTGCAGAATCAATGAGGAACAGATATTATTTCGAAACCCGAAGACGAAACCAAAACTGGCTCCCTTTGCCGACTTCGCTATCCACACCGATCGTGCCACCATGGGCTTCTATAATCTTTTTGCTAATCGCAAGACCCAGCCCGCTGCCTGTTTTCTCAAACGAAGAAGGCGTATCGACCTGCACAAACGGATTGAATACGCTACGCAAATGCCTTGCAGCAATGCCCTTACCCTGGTCGATTACTCGAAATTCGGCAAGACCGTTTTTCACTAACGTTTGAATTTCGATCTCTGAATCGGCAGGAGAAAATTTGATGGCGTTCGACAAAAGGTTGATTAGAACCTGGGTAACGCGATCCTGGTCTACTGCCATTCTGAACGTTCGGCCGCTCACTTTGATTTTGACATTCTTTGCCTCAGCAATACCGTTAACAGCCTGGACTGCGGTTCTCACCAAGGTTTTTGTATTTGTCGGTTTAACATAGAAACGAAACTGTCCGGCTTCGAACTTCTCCAGGTCGAGCAAATCGTTAATCATTCGGATCAACATGTCGACGCTAGCACCCATCGAATCAAGCCGTTTTATCGCCTCCGGAGACATATCTCCATAAGCTCCACCGAGAAACATGCCAACAGAAACACGAAGCGCCGTTAACGGCGAGCGCAAATCATGGCTTACCATCGAAACGATTTCACGTTTGGCGCGCTGGACATCGTCCTGATCGGACACGTCAAAGGACATGCCGCATGCGTCCAACTCTTCAACATGATGAAGTGGAACGGGCGAAATCGGGGTGGTATTACTAATGGTGCGGAGGCGAACGGGATCGCATTCAATGCGTTCAGCGGAAGGCTGAATAAAGCGTTGATATGCGCTGTGTTTGGCAGGCAGCATAATATTTAGTTCTCCAGATCCAAGTCGAGTAGTGGACTAAAGGGTGCCGACCTGGTTCTCAATCATTTAAGCGGCTCGGGCGTGAGTATTACGTGAGCAAATCGGGGTACGAGCATAAGTAGTCAAGATTCAGTGTAATGATGTTACGTTACCGCATCGTGACATAGCCAAAAAGGTAGACAGTTGGCTATCCTAATCGTAATCCGTTCGGTTTGCCCGGTTTCCACACTATTCGTGGTCCGTAACGTTCGTTCGGTCCCTCGAACCCCTCTACGGTTCGCTCTGTTCTGTTCACACTTCAAGAACCCGTTACGTTCATCCCGTCCCGTACTTCATTAAATGGGTCGCGAGATAAAATACCGAATCCGCCGAAATCCTTCGCCGCTTGAGAGAAAACAATGATCAAACTCGATTTCCTCACTGATTACGACGTTCACCTTTTTGGTGAAGGGTCGCATTATCGTCTCTATGACAAACTTGGCGCGCACATCATCGAGCAAAACGGGCAAAGAGGAACTCACTTCGGCGTTTGGGCACCGAGCGCAGACCGCGTCTCTGTAGTCGGCGATTTCAACGAATGGCGTGCCGGCGCAACTCCACTGGAGAAGGTCGGACAATCCGGTCTCTGGACCGGCTTTGTGCCAGGCATCAAAGAGAAAGAAGCCTACAAATATCACATTACCCCCAACAACGGACAGCCGCCATCCGAGCGTTCAGACCCGTTTGGTTTCTACGCTGAAGTGCGACCAAAAACTGCCTCAATCGTTTGGGACCTAAATAAGTACACCTGGAACGACCAGGAATGGATGAGCAAGCGCAAGGCCAACAACGGGCTCGAGGCGCCGATCTCGGTGTACGAAGTTCACCTGGCGTCCTGGATGCGCGTGCCAGAAGAAGAAAATCGCTGGCTTACTTATCGCGAACTCGCCGACAAACTAACAAAATACGTAAAAGAAATGGGCTTTACTCACGTTGAGTTTCTCCCGATTTCAGAACACCCGCTCGACCTCTCCTGGGGATACCAGCCAATCGGCTACTTCTCGCCGACCAGCCGTTTTGGCTCGCCTGACGACTTAATGTATTTGATCGATCAACTCCACCAAAACGACATCGGCGTCCTCGTGGATTGGGTCCCGGCGCACTTCCCTAAAGACGGTCATGGTCTGGGCATGTTCGACGGAACACATTTGTATGAACACGCCGACCCTCGCCAGGGCGAGCACAAAGAATGGGGCACGTACATCTTCAACTACGGTCGCTACGAGGTTGATGAATACCTGACCAGCAACGCATTCTTCTGGTTGGACAAGTATCACATCGACGGTTTGCGTGTCGACGCGGTGGCATCGATGATCTATCTGGATTACGCCAGAAAAGATGGTGAGTGGATTGCCAACGAGTACGGCGGTCGAGAAAATATCGAAGCTATCAATTTTTTGAGAAGACTAAACGAAAGGATCTACTCTCATTATCCTGATGTGATGACCGTTGCCGAAGAGTCGACTGCCTGGCCGTTGGTATCGCGTCCAACTTATTTAGGCGGACTAGGTTTTCACCAGAAGTGGGATATGGGCTGGATGCACGACATTCTCGAGTACATGGCTCTTGAACCAATCCATAGAAAATATCATCAGACCAAACTGACTTTCCGCGGTCTCTACGCGTTCTCCGAGAACTTCGTTTTGCCGCTCTCGCACGACGAAGTTGTGTATGGCAAGAAGTCGTTGTTGAACAAAATGCCTGGCGACGAATGGCAGCGTTTCGCCAATCTCAGACTTTTGTTCGGCATCATGTTCTCCACCCCAGCAAAAAAATTGTTGTTTATGGGTGGCGAATTCGGTCAATGGAATGAATGGAACCACGCTACCAGTCTAGATTGGCACTTACTGGATAATCCTTTGAACAAGGGCGTTCAAAACTTCGTTCGAGATTTGAACCACTTGTACAAAGACGAGCCGGCATTGCATGAGCTGGACTTCCAGTCGGCCGGGTTCGAATGGATTGACTGCAGCGACTATGAGCAAAGCGTCGTGAGCTTCTTGCGCTATTCGAAAGAACACGAGGAGTGCGTTATGGTTGTCTGCAACTTCACTCCGGTTGTGCGTCATGACTATCGCATCGGAGTTCCAACCGGCGGATTCTGGAAGGAAGTTCTGAACAGCGATAGCACTGCCTATGGTGGCAGCGGTGTCGGCAATTTCGGCGGCGTAGAAGCCTGGCACACCAATGAGCACGGCAAAGAGTACACCTTATCGGTGACCCTCCCGCCGCTGGGCATGCTTGTTTTCAAACCAGCTACTGTTAAAAAGACGGCTCCTGAAAAAGAATAGCTTCCTCGGACAACCCGATATGGTCGTGACAATTAAACACAGACCGAAACGACTCAATTCAATAATCGTAGGGGCGCTTTGCAAGCGCCCTTGCAGCTATCACCGCAATTAAAGAACGAAGGCTGGATGTTACTCCAGCCCCACGCTTCTCGCTGCGTTAAAAAGCTACTGGTACTTTCCTGGATTAGCGGTCGAATCCGCAACATATTCCCTACCGGCGGTGGTGTTCGTAGGTTCGCCCCTGACCTGTCCTCTGACTGCCGATCGCGAAGATCTATCCACCTGTCGTTGAGCCACTTGAGCCTTCTGTGCTTCTTGCGCTTCCGTTTTTTGTGGATTTGGATCAACCCGCTCCAACTGTTTTCTGCCGTTTTCAGTCACGATGATGAGCTTGGGAAGCCGCTTGTCGAGCTGACGATCGTTGATGTTGTTCACTTCCATCGTAGTCAACAACAAATTGTTTTCCTTCGGCGATTTCGTTTTTTGGTAATCCAAAACCTCCCGGAGCGCATTCGCATCTCCGCGCTCAATCCGCGTGGTTAGCTCGCGCGCCTTGTCATAAGTTTGTGGATCGATCGCAGCAGCTTTGGCGGCACGTTCGGACATTGTTCTCACCTCAGAAATTCAGGCTACAGTAAACGAGCTGGTCATCACAGTTCCACTCAAGACAGACGTACTGCGTCGGCTATTTTTTGTCACCGTTGTAGTTGCCTACCAAAGTTTCCGATTGAGTTTCCCAAATTGGTCCGTTGATCTGTTGCTGCGCAGAACCTGTCTCTGCCTTAGTTGTGGTATCCATGATCTGACCGCTCGTTTCTACCGGTGCAGTTTCTTTCTTCGCGGGTGCAGCAGAATCAAAAAACTCAACCTCTGGAAGCGCGCTCGCTGCAAGGTTAGTACCGGTTGCGATGTTAAAGTCACCATTAGGTTTTGGTGTCGCAGTATCTCTAAGTGTCAGTGTTGATGGTGTAGTAAGTGATGGTACATCAGAACGCGAGTCGCGCATATCCCGCCAGATGCCTTCGGAAAGAGCTCGGTTGTCGGAATTGCCGGAAGTGGTTTGTTTTAAACTTTCAGTTTGATTTTCGCGAGACATAGTTGTAAGTCCTCAAAGTGTTTACGGAATAGTGCTTTGCGTATCGAGTGCGTTGGTTTCGATGAATACAGAATATTGCTGCTGCCATAAGGTTCTCGTGAGGTTTTTTCATCACATCGAAATGTCTATTTCTTCGAATCGGAAATTTCCAAACTCGGCAACCAATTTTTCTTGGCTACACCATGAAACTCACTGAAGTTATCCAACTTAGCTGCTGGTGCCGGTTTTAAATCGAACACTTCAAAAGGATTCGCAGTATCACTGCAAGGAAACAAACGTCGACTCGCCCGACCTTTTTTGGAACATGTAAGCGAATAGCTCTTTATTCACATCTTGACCGGGATTGTTCAATCCACAAATTTTGATAAAGATGTCCCAGTTGCTCAAACCAGAATTTGCTGAGCAAATGCGTCTTGGTTTATCAAAATCATTACTGCAGGTGTACAGCATCGGAGTGGACCGGCTGCTCGCCAACTGCGCTCACATCGAGCTCAAGCGGTAACCTTGCCCCGGAACTGTTTCTACAAGGTTTGCTACCGAAGGAACACTCGATAGCTTGACTCTCAACGCCCGCACTAATGTACGAACCGCTTCCTCCGAACTCTCCTTTTCGGCTGGATAAACAGCCTTCAGTATCTCGACAGAACCAAACGTCTTCCCCGGGTTTCGCATCAAAAAATCCAACAAACCCGTCTCAAGCTTAGTTAGCTTAATCGTCGAGCTTCCCGCTTCTAACTCTCGCTTGTCTGCGTGCAAGGTGATGTTGTTAGTCGGTATCGCGACGGCACTCAGGGGCGCGGTCCTCCGAAGAAGTGCCTTACATCTGGCTGACAGCTCGCGAAGTTCAAACGGCTTTCTCAGATAATCATCCGCGCCCGATTCCAAGCCCCATTCAACATCGTCGAGCGCAGTCATTCCCGTTAAGAACAAAACAGGCGTGCTGATGCGATTTGAACGAACTTTTCGGCATAATTCGATGCCTGACATTCCCGGCATCTGCCAATCAAATATAAGAAGGTCATACGTGAACTGGCTGATCAACTGCCAACCATCCTCACCGCAAGTGCAATATTCAACCGTATACTTGTCGGCCTTCTCCAGCCAAGCTTTCGTCTTCTCAGACAGCTCGATGTCATCATCAACAAGTAGAATTTTTGCCAAGGTCGTTTCCCGCCGAATCGTATAATCTTATATGAAATCGCCGAGTCACAAACTGGATAAGCTCTGAAAATCTGGCAAAAGTCCGTAATTTTAGCCGTCATCCCAATCACGCTGGATGTCGCGGCTTTTTGCATGATGCAACAAACCAGCAAATCGCTGGACGCCGCACTCCGGGCTGAGCGCAAAGAATCAAACGCTTTACGCAGTCTGAATAAATTGGTTCTCAATGTAGTTCAAAGCTCAGGACTATTTGCTGGTTACTTGAGTACTGGCGCGGTTGACAAGGAAAGATTGGATAAAGCATTTGCATTTTTCGATGAAGCAAAACAAAATTTAGGTTCATTGCGAAAATCAATACCTCCTGAAGATGAGCATGGACAGCGCAACTTAGACAAATTGCAGTCTCAAGTCTTCACCGCCATGGACAAGGTTGGTGAAAACTGTAAGAAGGCAACTACAGATCAATCAGCCAATCCTATGGTTATGCTTTATCGCTCAAAACCACTCATGAAGCAAGCCGCCGAGGTGAATGATCTTTCCCGCGCGCTCCTCGAAGCATCAGAAGAGAAGCGCGACCGACTCGTGAAAAAACAAAACGAAGAATTGCACACTCTGCAACTGATGACCCAAACCGCGCTCGCCTTCAACGTTTTGACCGCAATCGCTGCGCTCGTGTTGTTTCGCCAATCACTATTATCGCGTTTGGAAATTCTAATCGCAAAAAGCAAACGACTTTCCGAGCAAGAACCACTCGGAAAACCATTGGGTGGTTCCGACGAATTCTCCAGTATCGACAAGGTTCTCCACGAAGCCGCTGCGACCATTCAGGACGCTGAAAAATTTCGCTCGCAAGTAATCTCAATGGTGGCACACGACATGCGCTCACCACTGTCATCAGCAATGGCAACAGTTGAAATCATCGAAGCCGAGATATACGGCGAGATTTCAGACGACAACAAAAAACAGCTTGGCACACTAAGCAACACCCTGCGCCGCCAGGTCGACATGATCGGCGCATTCCTCGATGCTGATAAACTTGGCAAGAAGCAGTTGCGGCTTGAATATTCACAGGTCGAGACAAAAGACATTATCGAGCAGGCCGTAGGTTCATTATCGAGTTTGGCTGAAATTAGAAATTTGCAGATTGACGTACCGGCGCAATCCATCAGCCTAAAAGCAGACAGAGACAGACTCGTTCAAGTGCTAATAAATCTCCTGTCCAACGCCATCAAGTTTTCCCCCGCTCATTCTCGAATCAAAATCACAGTCGACGAAGATGGTGTAAGCGTCGTCTTCAGTATTTCCGATCAAGGCAAAGGAATTCCGGAAGACCTGCGAAAAGAACTTTTCAAAGCGTACTCGCCGTCACAAAAATCCGAAACAGGCATCAAAGGTTCCGGGCTAGGGCTGTTCCTCAGCAAATGGTTCGTCGAAGCACATGGTGGCACCATTGGTGCCGACGCAAACGAAGGAGCCCCCGGAACAACATTCTGGTTCGCCATTCCCAGAGCCACTGGCAGCAATTCGTGACTTCGACGTGCTGACAGAACGGCCATGGATGCAGCTGTGGCGCTGGCTGTGGCGAAGTGGCGACTGCCGAACTGTACGGCTGCTACACTGGGAGCGCTGACCGCTATTACACATCTCTCACAAGCGTGCCAGCGTTAGCGTTCACCAACAACTAGCGGACCTACTCTAGAAGCCAGACTCGGCTGGCTTCGTATCCGGAACGGATCCGGTTATTGCAGGTTTGGACCAAGTGGCGCCACCACCACTGCTACCGGCTTGGCTAAACGGCTCCGGCTTCACGAACTCATCGCCACCCGAAGCCGACGGCAGCGGACTTCCATGACCCGTCGTCAGGCCCTCAGCGCGATCGCCATGAATGCCTCTTTCAATCCGATGGCTAGAGTCAAAGCCCTCAT
The DNA here is from genome assembly GCA_044225915.1 of Obscuribacteraceae bacterium (SeqCode). Lineage (GTDB taxonomy): Bacteria > Cyanobacteriota > Vampirovibrionia > Obscuribacterales > Obscuribacteraceae > JADYXR01. The sequence continues at coordinate 82,271 of JBGAHZ010000011.1, read as the reverse complement.
AAACTGGACGTCCGTTTCCACCCTCGCCTCCGAAGATCGGCTCCGCATCAGCACCGGCGTTCTCAACAAAACCATCGGTCGATGTGATCGGCAAGCCGTTGTTTCCAGTCGGCCCATGAATCTCAGCCAGACCACCAAACCCCGCGTATTGAAGCCCCCGCACATTCTGTTTGGAAGTCGGCTTGGAATCGGCACGCTGTGTGTCATTCGTTGGTTCGGACGTATTGCCGAAATCTCCTGTGGTTGCTTGCGAAGCAACCGGATCATCACCGATCTCTTCGTCAGCGTTTGCAGGCGCAGAGGAGAGAAATGCAAATAGCGCCAGGGCAGAGAGTGCCGAAACTGTATGTTTGCGCATGATCGTACCTACTAAGAATGGCTGAGGTCGAATCCTCGATATTATGTTCAACTCGACTCAATAGACACAGGAAAAACCCCGAGTCTTTATTAAATGCGAATTCACTGCTGGTACCAGAAATCGTTTTTAGAGTTTCGCTCAGGTTTGATTAGGCTAGGACTCATACAGGAAGGCTTCTTCCTCGGCGCTGAAGACATACTCATCATCTATTTCTTCTGAAAACCCGAACGATCCTCGCGGCACAGTCGTGTTTCGATAAAGAAAATCAACAGCGACTTTCAATCCATCTCCAGGCAAACCAAGAAATCTGATCTCATCACCGGACACTAGCTCAACTTCGGTCCAATTGCCCGCTTCGTCTCTTTGATGTAATTCGACTCGTTTTCTGCGCTGATGAATAACCGCATACTGCTGCAAGGACGGAATCTTTAAGTAGTTCGACAGTTTTTCTCGACGATCCACAGTAGCAGTTGACGGCGACAACACTTCGGCAATAAACACTGGATCGTCTGTATAGATGCTCTCGTCATCGAGCCCGCCGCATGCCACAAGAATATCCGGATAGTAGAAGCAATTTTCGGTTTGTACTCGAACTTTGAATGACTCCATAAATGCCATGCATCGACCACCGTCAAGGTAATCTTGAAGAGCACGGTACAAGTTGCCAGCAATAACATTGTGTTTCTGATTAGCACCAGCCATCGCAAACACTAGACCTTTTACGAATTCTCGTCGCACGGCGGACGTCTCTTCGCTTCGCAGATACTCTTCTGCCGAAACATATAATTGTTTGGGGGCTGTACTCATAATCTACGCTCTCCAATCGTCGGCCAAGGTCGCTGCGTCTGGTCTCTGTCAATTTAAGCACGTCGCTAGTAACACGCAAGTACAACTGACTACGTTTAATGTCAGATTCGTTCTATTCCTAAACTATGGCTGTAGGCCAGCGAAGAAGTCAACTTTAAACTTTGGCGTAACGCTTAAAGCTGATCCAACGCACGCTCACTGAATCATTTGGTAGTAGCGAACACTCGGAATTAGTTTAAAACGCCAGCTCTGGAGACGATTTCTGCCATCTCGACTTCCGGGTTTAGAGTACCGAAACTAAATCCGTGATCCAACTCTAAGCGTGAATAGATAAACGCATCAGAAACATTGCTTGGCGAATAACGCATCACAAGCGAGGCTTGAAGCGCGATTGCCATTCGCTCGACGAGTCGTCTAGCAGATTTTTCGATGGTCGGATTCTTCGCGGTGATTTCTTTTTTCGCGTAACTGAGGTCCTTCAGAACTTTACTCGCATACGCGTCAAAGCGCTTGTCGACGCCTTTTGACTTGCCGAATTCAGACGAGATAGATTCGATTACGCCTTCTTCTTTTGCAACGGCTCGCAGCACATCGAGACTGATCACATTACCGGAGCCTTCCCAGATGGAATTCAATGGACTCTCGCGAAGCAGTCTTGGCATGACTGACTCCTCAACGTAACCCGCACCACCAAGGCATTCCATTGCTTCTGCAACATGCTGTGGAGCACGTTTACAAATCCAGTATTTTGCAGTTGCGCTTACGATTCTTCTAAATGCTTGTTCTTCAGTCGAACTGGCGGTGTCGTATGACTCAGCTAGTCTCAACATGAGTAGCGTAGCGGCTTCCGACTCGATGGCGAGATCGGCAAGAACGTTTAACATCAAATCTTGTTCGATCAATTTCTTACCGAATGCGGATCGACCCGAGCAATGATGCACCGCCTGTAGTGTCGCTTGACGCATCAAGCTTGCACTTCCAATCGCACAATCTAAGCGAGTATGGTTGACCATTTCGATTATTGTTGGAACTCCACGTCCTTCGTTTCCAACCAGGAAACCAACTGTATCGCGAAACTCGACTTCTGATGATGCGTTCGATTTATTTCCGAGTTTGTCCTTCAATCTCTGAATAAAGATGTTATTGCGAGTGCCGTCTTCAAGGGTTCTTGGAACAAGGAAACAAGATAATCCGTTTTCTGTTTGAGCAAGAATCAAAAACGCATCTGACATCGGCGCCGAGCAAAACCACTTGTGGCCTGTGATTCGATACTCTTCACCGGGTCCACCTTTGCCAAGTGGAACCGCGCGCGTTGTATTGGCACGCACGTCCGAACCGCCTTGCTTCTCCGTCATGCCCATGCCGAAGATGACTCCTGGCTTCTTGCTGCTTGGAATCAATCGTCCTTCATATCCGTTTTGTGCAATGCGAGGTTCCCAAATCTCTGCAAGATTAGGTTGCATTCTCAACGCCGGCACCGCAGAGTAAGTCATCGAAATCGGGCAGCAGTGCCCGGCTTCAGTTTGATAAGCAAGATACATCATCGCGGCGCGAGCGACGTGAGCACCCTCGCGTTTTTCCACCCAAGGCAGATTATGCAAACCGAATTCGGTCGATAAACTCATGATGTTATGCCAGGCCGGATGGAACTCGACCTCGTCAATGCGATGACCAAAACGATCGAATGTTTTCAAAATCGGCGGAAAGCGATTGGCTTGATCGGCCCATTGCAGAACTTCGGAACTGCCCATGCGCTGTCCGTATTCGCTGACTTTGTCGTACGCCCAGGAACCGTGATGCCGTTTCAATCCATCGACCAAAACCATGTCTGACAAGAACAAATTGAAGTCCACAAGCGGAGTTGCTTGATTGAAAACTTCGTGCGTGCTTATCGTTGTCGTTTTTTCTTCGTTGACGGTTGTCATAACCACAGCCTTTATCCTCTCCGCAAAGCAGCTACGGATCGTACCTCACACGAAGCGACCCGGCAATATCAAAACATTCAACCTCGCCAGGTTAGTGCCGAAGAACCGCATGCTTCCGTGACCTTCTACAGGAAGCCTTAAGGTTTTCTTCGTGACAATATACGGCATTTTGTTTGAAATGAACTAGTTCTATCGAGTAAAAACTGGTGTTCTCGCTTTCCTCACTCGTGATTCTCAGTTTTCCAAAAGCAGTTGTCACACCAGTTTTTGTAGCATTGAACAATCCGCGTTTGGATTGGGCTGCGTGTCCGTTTTGACAAACGGGCTGTACTGGCTGACTTTGCTTGTCTAACTCGAAAGCAGGAGTACCAACTATGGCGAATCAAGGAATCCCAGCAAACGCTTCGAACTCGCCTCCCGACTGTCCGGACTGCGGCGCAGGCACGCGCGTGATTCCGATCGTCTGGGGCGGACCCGCACCGGGCGACGCTGCAGCCGTGGCTCGCGACGAAATCGAACTGGGCGGATGCGTGCTGCCGGAAGGACACGTGCCGCACTGGCGCTGTCGCGGCTGCAACAAGGCGTTTTAGTCCAACAAGATTCTGTGCACTCGTCGACAACTTTGTTTGTGGCGGGTGCGGCCTTTTTCACAGGAAAAGAATATGGCTAATCAATCGTTTCCTCCGGTTTCCCTATTACGGGGACTCCGGACTCTCAGACTGGATCTAGATATTCCAGCGTTCACCGATGCACTTGACCGCGATGCAATCGCTGACAAGATCAAGAGCATTGTCACTACTGGCGGTGTCAAATTCGTCGAACCCGGCAACAATTGCGACGCGCTTTTAAACGCCAAAGTAATGGTGATTGCTACGGCTTCGCATGCCGACGGCAGCCCATTCTCGTTGGCCTATGTCGTTCGCCTGAGTTTGCTCACAACCGTGTCGAGCTATCCGAACGCGGAGCTTTTCATAGTCTTCGATGACTTTTCTTTTGGTTCTACGGGACCAATGCAACTGTCGAAGACGATCAACCAGATGGTCGCAGGTTGCGCGCAGGTTCTCGCCGACAGGCTCAAGCCACCGGCGAAGGCAGTATTCGTCGTACCACATACGCCGACAACCACCACTGAGACCTCAACTCCTCCCGATGGCGCTGCCGGGACTGTACCGGAACAAGCATCAACGGAAGGACAGAAAGCCTCGGACGGAAATCCCTAGAGTTCCGCGACGTGATGTCCGCGGAGATCGGACAAGTGGTGGAGCGAGACCTTCCGCTCCATCACTTGTTTTAGTTTCATCACAACGACATCCACAGCTACGCTGCTCATACCTTCTGATACCATCCACGGTGCATACTATGTTATACAGTAATCAACGGTTTTGAACAAAAAATAGCAAAGGGTCTGGGCTGTCGACAGGCATGAGGACACGAATGGTTTGTTCGAAGGTTGTCAGCGACTCGTCTGCGGTGGAGGCGAAATTACCTCCACCGAAAGCGTACGTTTAATGTCAGCCTTCCGACTCTTGCACGCGCCGCAGCATCTCGCTGAAGAGATCCTGAGAGAGCGGGGTGGCGATATCGGTGCCATAGCCGAGGGACAGCAAATGCGACTTGCTGCCGACCAGGTCATCCGCAATCGCCTGAGTAATCAGGTCCGCATTGTTGGGCGGTTCGGACCAGGCAGGAACGAACGGAAGCACGTCGCGAAGCATCGACGCCGTCAACGCCTCTGCCAGACTGCGGCTCCGTCGCTCATCGTCGTCATCAAAGATGCTCATTGTCGCCTCCTTGTCGTGGTTCGAATCAACATCAGAAACGCTGGGCTCAAAGCGAATGTAGAGCCCAGCCGGACGTCCGGATGGACGGTGGTAGTCCGCGTATGACGTAATCGCTAACGATAGGCGCGGTCGCCTTGCAGCTTACTTACAGGACGGCTCAAGAGCCACCCGAGCTGCCAGAGGAACGCGCCTAGCGCTTCGCCGGTCGAGACATCACAGCGCGGCACGCCGGCGAGAGCTTCGACATGTTCTTGCGGAGACACGCCGTGATGGCGCTCACGTTCGGGTTCATGAAGTTGCCGACTGCGCTCATGCAGAGGTTCATCACGTCGCCGCGGCAGGCGTTCTGGTCGTCGTCGGTGCCCGGGTGCGCAAAGCTCGCGGTGGAAAGCGCGGTGGCGAGGACGAGCGAGAGGGCGGAAATCTTCAGGGTCTTGATCATGAGATGCTCATGTTTCGTTTGTGTGGATTTCATTGTGAGGTCGCGCATCGCAAAACCAGTTCGCGATGTAGTGAAGCAAGACGCTGAGCCCAACCGAAGTCGAGCCCAGCGTAGTCGTCGAACCGCGTGAATATCACACGGGCATCAGCGTCACTGCAAGACGTTCAGCGTGGTGCGCGCCGGCACCCAGTCGCTGCCCGTCCCGTCGCAGCGGCAGTCTTCGAATCCGCACGAGTGACAGTTGACCGGCTTGGTCGGCAGCGAGTCCCAGATCGAGACGGTCGCCTCGTGGACGAACGCGCTCACGCTGCCGTAATCGTCGCCGTCGCAGTCCTCGCCGTCATCGTGGTCGTGACCGCAGCCGCAACCGTTGTGGTCGTGGCCATAGCCATCGTCGGCGTAGAAGAAGCCGCGGTGGTCATCATGCGGCTCGAAGCCCATGTTGGGCGTCGCGGAACGGTACTCCGCCAACTTCGGCTTCTGGCTCCGCTCCTTCGGGATGAAGGGCAGATACATCAGACGACGACCCAGGCAGATCATCTTGCCCGACTTCTCGATGACAATCCGAACGGCCGGAGCCGGCGCACTGTCATCGATGACGCGAGCGAAGAAGACCGTCTGCTTCGGGTTCTCGCCCGTGATATAGAAGCGCCAGTTCTTGCCGTCGTTCTTCGGCTGCGGGCCGCGACGGTCCGGGAAGACGATCCGACCGTTGATCTTGGTCGCCGACATCAGACCGCCCGAGTTGGACGGCACGAACTTGGACGAGTGGATCTGAGCGCGAACGCCAGCCATTGCCTCGTCCTTGGTCTCGACCTTCACGTTCGGCTTGCGGTTGCGCCGCCAGACGTCGTGATTGCGCTTCGGCTTGTTGCCGCCCTGGTTGGAGTTGTTGCGACCGTTGTTGGAGTTGCGGCCGCCGTTGTTATGCGTCGAAAACTTGGACATGTGATTCTCCATCGGTTGTCCAAAATAACGGGATAACGCCAATCTCTGCAGAACTCCACCACACACCGGACCGTCACAACAACCAAAGTCGGTTGTTGGAAAATCTTGGATGTGTTTGTCGATGGATTTCCGGTGAGATTACTTCCTTGGTTTAGTGAGCGTTATGGTGAATAACTAAATCGACCATTTCAGCTTTCTAAAAGACAAGCTATTTAGTGCTCTCAACATAGTGAAGATACGTTGTTCAAAAACGCGCGATCACTCAAATCCAAACAAACACGTTGAAAAACCAGATTTAGATTTCTAATTTTGTCACTAGCGCAATCGACAAACACGTACAAAACCATTACCAGGACTGCATCTATAGCGCTAACTGTGACCGCAACGTGACTGCCAGCGCAACCTCCCACACGTGCAAAACCACCATGAGAAGCGCATCCGGATGCATTGAGCGTGACCGCAACGTGACCGCCAGCGCAACCTCGCACAGCGTTTCAAATCAAATTTTGCGGAAATACTTAGTGCGTTTACTTCGCTTGAACAGGCATCAAGAGATACTTGTACTGCTCATCGCCAACGCCTTTGAGAATCAACGGCTTGAGCGAACCAGTCATTTCCAAACGGATCTCTTCGACTGAAAGCCTTTGAAGCACATCGAGGATGTAGCGCACGTTGACTGCGACATCGAGACTTTGCCCTTCGAATTTCACCGGCACTTCTTCTTGTGCGCGACCAACGTCTGGCGTGTTGGCTGTGATTTGAAGCGTGTCTTCTTCGAAGTGCATCTTCACGAGGTGCGTTCTTTCATCAGACATGACCGACACACGCTCGATTGCGCGGACCAGTTCTTCTCTGTTGAAGTGTGCACAATGTTTATATTCTGTAGGAAACAGCTCGTGATATCGAGGATACTCACCCGAGATCAAACGTGTGGAGAGGAAGTGATTGTCAGTTTCGAACACGATTTGACCATCTGCCAATCCGATGCGAACTTCGCCTGTCAAAATACGATCTGAATTCTTCGCTTCATCAGCAACGCCTTTGCTGTTGTCTTGATCCATCAATTTGACGATTTCTGCACAGGCCTTAGCCGGAATGATTGCCTTCAACGAGCCTGGTTTTTCCAGCGTTGCTGTCGAGGATTTTCCTTCCGTCTCCTTATCGCCTTCTGTCTTACCAGCGGCTGCTACAAGGGCAGTGAGAGCTTCTTTTCTGTGTGCAAGGCGGCTTCCATCAGTTGCTGTGCATTCGAAGTTTCCTTCATCCAACAGAATGTACACACCACCAAGGATGCTGCTTGCATCATATCCGGCAGCGGCAAATGCGGTTTGAGCAATCGATTTTTTCAAAACTGTTGATGGCATCAAAACCGAACGTTCCGGACGCGTGTCGGAAACTTTTGGAAATTCGGCAGCGGGCAATCCGGTGATGTTGAATTTCGAGCGTTTGCAAGTGACTGCAACATCACAGTTCTCAAGATTGATTTGAAACGAAACCAATTCGTTCGGCAGCTTCGAGATGATCTCAAGAAGTTTCTTACCAGGTAACGTAATTGCTCCAGCGGCATGAACAACGGCAGGGACCCTGGTTTCAATACAGAGATCTAAATCTGTAGCTTGAAACTTAAGCGTTGATTCATCAGTTGATTCGATGAGGACGTTACTTAGAATTGGCTGTACAACACGTGTTGCCAGAGCGCTTGTCACGTCTTTCAATGCACGGACTAAAGTGTCCTTCTGGACTGAAAAGTGCATGGCTTACCTCACCGCTTGATGGAACAGCCAATATGGTACCGCTCTGGAGGCGGTTCGATCATTACCCTTCTTTAGCAATCAGTCTGCTCTGAGTTTAGAAAATTTATTGAATAAGAAGTAATAGGGGAAGCCCATTTCTGTAGGAAAGTCCTGAAACGCACACTGTCACGCGATCAGGCCTGTCGATAAGTTGTAGTCGTGTCTGACAGAGAAATACAAAAGAATTTTCGACTCACAATCTACATTCAGTTCGCCTACAGACAAGCAACAAGTTTTCTACAAACTGCGCACAGCGCCTAGTTATACGATGATCAGTGCCGATCAAGATATGGATCGAGTACCGATCAAGTATTGATCGAGAAATACTACTAAAGTCGCTAAGAGAGCGGATCTCGGGCAAAACATAAAGCCAATGCTTGTTGCGAGAAATCAAGAGACGGGCTGCTCATGACGGTTTTGCCGCGGCGATCATATAGATATATCGGGACTGAAAGATTAGCTTCGATCATGAGACGCATTGTTGATTAAAGTTTATTCAAGCCATTGAAGTAGAAGGCTCCGGGAGGGATTTCGGCCTCCCGGAGTCATCATGCCTAACTGATTATCTGACCAGGTAGTCGCGCACTGTCATCAGAATTGATGGCTTCCGATTGTTCAAGTAGTCCACAAAACCAGGATCGGAATATTGCGTCCAAGTTGGATTTCCTGAATATTGGTTATTTTGATAAGCCATAAACTCTGTTCTCAACTGGCTGATTAGAGCCTGTTCCTGTGCCGAGGTAATTCTTCCGGATGCAGCCAATTGATGGATCTGGCTCATATTCTGTGCGAGCTGCGAACGTTCATCATTCCAATCGGAAGAATACAGGTAATTGTCAGTTCCGCCTAACCCAATGCCGGACAAAAGACTTTGCAGCAGCGAAGGCTTGCTTCTCTGCAGGTAGTCCAGAAACTGAGGATTTGAGTAAACATCCCAGTTGTAAGCACCGTTATAGTTATTGTTGTTGTATGCCAGATAAGCGGCACGCATCTGGTTATCCAGGGCCTGTTGCTGCTGTCGATCTAAGGCCGATAGCTGATTGAAACGCTTAAGATTGGCGTTCAAATAGGTTCTCTGGTCGCTCCAGTTATTCCGATATTTTCTGTATGTTTGATAGCGAGCCTTGTTGCTCAAGGACGAATCCCAGCGGTTAGCGGGTCGTCGATATGCTTGCGAAGGCGATCTGTCGTTTCGGTTATCGCGCCAACCATCAGTTGAACGGTTGTCCGCACGGTTATCGCGCCAACCATCGTTGGAATGGTTGTCCGCGCGGTGGTGGTTGTTGTTGTTGTTGTTCCAGTTTCGATCATTGCGGTGATTATCTTGGATCTGAGCTGATCGACGATCATCTCTGACGTTGTTGCGGAACTGCGTCCTGGCCGCTTCTCTCTGATTTGCGTCGGCAGTTGCGCGAGCCTGCGCTTGTCGATTAGCTTGCACTTGGGCTTGCCGATTATCGATTCGAGCATCCTGGCGGGCGTCCTGGCGAGCGTCTTTAGCTGCATGATGTGCATCGCGTTGAGCTTGTTGTTGATCATTATCTTGGCGTGCGGCATTCTCTGCGCGTTTTTCCTGACCGTTTTGACCCGCGTTAGCAGGGACTGCCGATTGCAAGGCAAAGGAGGTGGCCAGGGCGAATCCGAGCATCAGGCTCAACGTTCTGCGGCGACGAGCAGATGACTCGATGGACGAGTTTCGATCGAATTGATATCCCGATCGTCGGATGTTTTTTTCTTGTTCTAAATGCATGTTCAAACCTCTAAATGTTTGATGCTGCAAGAATTTAGATCTTGCTGCATCTTCGACAAACCATTTGTCGAAACTAATTCTCTGTGTTTCAAAATCAACTAAACCTGGAACCGCAGTCACAAAATTTGAAGGATCCAATTCGACTCAGAGCCTTCTCAGCAATTGGTATTGGTACCAACAGCGGTGCTGTTTCCATCAATCGACGCTGCGTAGCAACGAAAAGAAAATGGCGCCTGTCGAAGAATCGAAGGACGCGAACAGGCAAGATCGACCTTACCGCTGTTGATACGATCAGGGAAACTACAAAGAGTGCGAAGGAAAAATTTTCCAAGTTTATACGTCGGCTCCATTCAGATTCAGGCGCGAGCAAAGACCACATAAGAGTCAATTGCACTCGAATGGAGCGTTCTGAGTACTACTTAGCACAGATGACCTTCGGTAGAGCCGATCGGGCAAGAGCGTGTACAGAGCGCGTCTGATCGGCAAGGCAAACCAAAATTGACCTGTCCCGTCAATTAGCTTTCTGGCGTGCTTTGCTTTCCTCTAGTGTCTTATGCATTACTGTTTTTCTCATACGATCGTTGATACCGTCTGTGGTGAATTCTCTGAGGGTCATTTCGCCGTCGAATTGTGTTGCGAAGCGTTGTGGATAGTTTGCCGACATTAACATTCGATCGTATGATGCGGCTGCTAACCAGGCGTCTTTATTTCCGAGAACAAGCGAGCAAATGCTGAGCTCGTGTGCGAGTGCGTAGTCGAGAAAGTATTGTCCATGTTGGCAGACTAAGGCAGCATTCGCGAAGTCCGTTGCCGTTTTTAGACCATCCTTCGAGTTGATGATTTCTTTGATGCGTTTCAATCGTGCTTTATCGGCTTTCATCATTTCGAGCAATTGAGCTTGTGTGAGATTGGAGAATTCGCCACGTGCTTTCTGATCTTCGTCTACGATCTTTTGAACTTCTGCGTTGTTGGATCCTGGTTGCTCATCAGGCTTATGGGTGGACGTATAAACTTTTCTGATTACTTCTGGAGCAAGTTCCGACAGATGTTCATCGCCTCTCGCGACGATTCGCGGAGGGCGTCCGGTGCATTCCATTAACGAATCCCAGACGAGAGCCATCGATGCTCCTGTATTCGAATCGCCCATGGCAAGCGCTGTTAGCAGGAGTTGATAATAGCGCGTCGTGTGTTGGATACTCTTACTCGGAACAGCGAGTGCAATTGCGCCTGCTCGGTGAAAGTCAGGAAGCGATTGCAAAAGATCCAGTTGGATCAATGACTCGAGCCCGTCGTTGATCTTCTGTGCTTGACCTAGTGCCGTCTTATAGTCCCAAACGACAGGCGGTTTCGATTGCTCTTCTAAATCTGACAACGTCTGCGCTTGCGCTGCACCGTTAACCAGTGCCATTGAAACGAGCGCTATCAGGCAACTTCGAAACATACGAACAGACTAGTGTCCGAGTTTGCGGCTGATTTGAGATACGGCAGATGCGACGTTAGGATCGCTTACGAGGAGCGCTTTCACTTTCGTGTTGGCGTGCATCACAGAAGTGTGTCTTCGATTGCCGAACGCCTCGCCAATGCGCGGGAAACTCAAATGCATGAGTTCATGAGCAAGGTGCATAGCGACGTGTCTGGGGAGGGTTATATCGGCGGAACGAGAGGATGATTTTAGTGCGGCCGGATCTACTTTGTAGTATTCGGAGACAGCGTTAATCACACTATCAATAGTGAGAGTTGGTGCCGTCTTTGGCGTACCATGAGGCGACAGGATTGTGTGCAGGGTGCGCTGGTCGATTCGCTCGCCCGTCATTTTGTTGTAGGCGCTCACGCGAATTAGTGCACCTTCGAGTTCTCTTATGTTGGTCGTGAACAAGGTGGCGATGTGGTTCAAAGTATCATCATCGACGGGGAGCTTGTCGCTGTCACATTTTTTGCGGAGGATGGCCAGACGAGTTTCATAATCAGGAGCCTGAATATCGGAGGTCAGTCCCCACTCGAATCGACTTTTTAAACGTTCTTCTAACTTCGAAAACGCTTTTGGTGGGCGGTCCGACGTAAGTACGATTTGTTTGCCGGCGTCTCTTAATGTGTTGAACGTATGGAAAAATTCTTCCTGTGTGGATTCTTTGCCTTCGATAAATTGGATATCGTCTATTAGCAATACATCAACGTTTCGATAGCGTTTACGAAACTCGGTCGTGCTCCGATCTCTGATCGAATTGATCATGTCGTTAGTGAATCGCTCGCCGGAAACATAGCGAACGATAACATCAGGAGAACGTTCGAGAATGGCATAGCCAATGGCTTGCATCAGGTGTGTTTTGCCCAGACCGACGCCACCATATATGAACAAAGGATTGTAATTTTGTCCGGGGCTCTGGGCAACGGCAAGAGCAGCGGAGTGGCAGAAACGGTTGTTTGAGCCGACTACGAAGGTTGCAAACGTGTGTTTTTGACTTAAGCCGGACTTCGATAAATCGAATACACCCAGTTGATTTGGTCTAGCTTGTGCTCGTGTCGGCTGATTCGAGAGCCGCCCCATCTGCGGTGATGCTGCGTTACGTGCGGCTTGTGCGTTGGAGTGGGACGCGGGCGGAATGATTGGGGTGACGATGTTGTTTGCTCTATAAGGAGAGGGGTAAGCTGCTCCGAGAGTCGGTTTGAGTGTGTTGAGGGTTTCGTTGACGGAGGTGATGATGGAACTTTCGTCGGCGGATGTGTGCGATGACTCTGGCGTGGAAACTGAAGTAGCGGCGTTTGGTGCAGGCTGGAAGCCTGCGCTCCCAGGTGCCATAACTGCGTTGCCAGGTTGCATAACTGCGCTGCCAGGTGCGATAGCTGCGCTGCCAGGTGCGATAGCTGCGCTGCCAGGTTGCATAACTGCGCTGGCAGGTTTCATAACTGCGCTGCTAGGTTGCATAACTGTGCTGGCTGGTGCCATAACTGCGCTCCCAGATTCCATATCTGTGGTGCTCTCGTTTTCAGGGCCCGATGAGGGCTCTTCCGTTTGGGTGGGCTCGATGTCGGCGAAGGTGCCGGTGTAGGTGCCACCGCTGACTTTGGCGTCGACGAGAAACTCGATCATTACCGGAATGCCGGTGGCTTTCAGAAGAGCCTCTTGAATAGCGGCTTTGGATTGGTGAAGCAAACTTATATAGAATTGATTGGAGACACCAATGACAGCTACGCCTTCTCTGAACTCTCGGAGTTCGGTAGCGGTGTCAAGTAAGGCGAACGAGCCCGGTGACAGGGTCTTCGCCAATATATTGAGGGTGTCGTTCCAAATTTGCGGGATTGGTTTCAAAAAGCGGACTTCGTCTCTGGTTTGCATCGTATTAAACGACCCGGTGGGAATAGGCTGGGGCTGCTGATTCTGACCCGCCTTTCGACGAGTCAGCACGTTTTGATCCTCAGTGGCGCTTCTGAAAACCTTTGAGAAGTTCGGAAGTTCCGAAAAACTCAGTTCGGCCTGATGCCGATGATCACTGGCTTACCGAAATTATCGGCGCTAGCAATTCCTGAGATATTTCTCAAAGTGTCGATCGACAAGAAGCCTACCCGCAAGTAATTTCGCAAGCCTCAAGAGACGACAATCCTTACGCCATGCGAGATAACGATGCCGACACAAATATCTTTCGTGCCGGTTATCAGATAGCTAAAGGATGTAAATTTTTCATCGGCTGGGGTACAGACCGACGCCAACTTTATTGCTGGAGATGATAGCATAGCCATTCATCCGAAGACATGCCAACATTTTTAACATTGGCGCACTGCCAGGAGACTTGGGCTCATGAAACGCACCCTGCGTGGTTCAAAAGTAAAAGCTAAAAAGGACAGCGGCTTTCTTGCTCGTATGTTCTCAAAAGCCGGTCGTAAAGTTCTTAAGAGACGTCGTGCCAAAGGGCGCTATCGTCTTGCCGTCTAATTAACGGTCGGACTGACGGTGCTCCCGTCGGACGAGAGACTTCGCCGCGCTAGCGTATTTCAACGTGCTTACAACAAACGTATGGTTGTGAGCACGTCTATCGTTACTATGTATATTTTGCCGAAAGAAGGTAAGCGGAGCGACTCGTGGAGACCCCTTACCGGCTTTGTCGTAGCTAAGAAAGTTTCCAAAAGTGCAGTCAAGAGAAATCGCGCAAAGCGGCGCATCAGGGAGGTCTATCGCTTGATGCGAACCTCGGTGTTCGGTGGAAAGCGTGATGACATCGCATTGAAGGACTGGTATGCGATTGTTTTCGTCGCGCACGAGGCCGCTCTCGAGGCTACGTACGAGCAAGTTGAAGAAGCAGTGGTGAGTTGTTTGGTCCGAGGTTCGAGTAAAAACCGCAAGGACAGACAAGGTGTGAAGGAACCCGGTGGTTTTTCAAAGTCGAAACCACCGCAAAGTTCTCAAAACGAGCCCGGAAGGTCCGTACCGCTACAACCGTCTTCGCGCTCACAATCGGATGAACGCCGCCAAAACGGCAGCCGGACTGCCAATCGCGAGCAAGGCAAGAATTCGTTTCAGAAACCACCTGAAACCAAATCATGATTTCCGTATTAATAACGGAGCCATGTTGCCAATAGACATAGATAATTAGTCGTGTTCCGTGTCGATCTGTCCGTCAGGTAAAACAGACACGTCAGTTTTGGAATCATACGTAACAAATGAAAATTCCAAATTTCAAGCATCTACCTGGGTTAGCAGCGATTCTGGCTATACGCCTGTATCAGAAAACCCGGATTTTTAGAGCCCCATCATGCAGGTTTTATCCATCCTGTTCAGAATATATGGCAAGAAGCATAGATGCCAACGGGTTTTTTCGGGGTGTCTTCGCGGGATTAATCAGGCTTTGCAAATGCCACCCGTTTCATCCCGGCGGAGTGGATGAAGTAGCGGTCAAAATGCCGGTTTTGAAATCAGAACCGAAGGACAATTAAGAGGAAATCCGGGTGGATCTTACATATTCGTTCATGCTTCCTGTGCTGCAAGCCTTCCAAAAGTGGACTGGCAGCTATGGTTGGGCGCTCGTTCTGTTGACGCTTTTCGTTCGAGCTTTGCTCTGGCCTCTGGTGGCTAAACAAACCGAATCGATGCAACGCATGTCTGCGCTTTCGCCTACGCTGAAGAAGCTTCAGGCGAAGTACAAAAACGATCCGGAATTGATGCAGAAAAAGTTGATGGGGTTCTATGCCAAGAACCGCGTCAGTCCTGTCGGCGGATGCTTGCCGATGCTCTTGCAGTTGCCAATTTTCTTCGCGCTCTTCGCAACTTTCAGTGGACCACCTTTCGGTGATAAGCCAATCCCTGTTCACATTAAGGTTGTGGCGGCTAAAGACACAAAAGAAATCAAGAAGGAAACTTCCAACGACAGCATTCCTTACGTGGCTGCTGGAACCGGTGCCCTGTCTAAGGTCACCGTTTTTCCTGGTGAGTCGAACGTGAGTGTCGGCACCGCACTTGATTTCGGAACTCGTGCCGTAGATGGCACGCTGCCTTCTGATTTCAAAGTACGATGGAGACTGAGAAAAGATAACAAGCCTGTTGAAATTGCGGATGCCACGATAGACGACAATGGCCATGCGGTTTTCAATAAGGAAGGTGATTATCAAGTAGAGGCGCTGGTGCCTGGTATTGCAAGTTCTGAACCGTTCGGATTCGTAACTGGACTCGGGAAAGTCGCATCCGGTCTGGATTTGGTCAAACCTCAAAACTTCGACGCGCTTGCGCTGATAATCGCGTTCGGTTTCAGCATGTTTATCTCTCAGAAATACACCATGGCTACCAGCCAACCGAAGGATGGCGAGGAGATTGACGAGCAGACCCGCGTCCAGCAGGACACGATGAAGTTGCTTCCGTTTATCACCACAGGGACGTTTTTCTTTATCCCTTTGCCGGTTGGTGTGCTAATCTACATAGTTCTGTCCAATATGGTGCAATCATTCCAGACTTGGTTGCTCATGAAGAAACCTGCCGCACCGCTTGAAGGTCTTGAAGACCTCGGTCTGGATGACGTAATTGATGTAAAGCCTTCGCCTAGTTCCAACGTGAAGCCCGCGTCAGCAAGCAGTTTTAAGTCCAACAAAGACGGCAGTAAAAATAAGGGAAGCGCGAAGAAGCCAAAGCTTGATAATGGGACGGCGGATAACGGCACCGGAAGCGCTGATTCATCAGATTCAACTACAATTGATATCGGCAAAGTGAAGAAGAAAAAGAAGAAGTAAGCTATGAACCAATTCGCAGACACATTTGACGAAAACGCGCAGAGCTACCTGGAAAAGATACTGGCGATTCTTGATATCGAAGCCACTGTCGCGCAAGAAGAACTGGACGACACGACCACTTGCTACAGAATAGATTGCAAAGCAGACGATGCTAGGATGCTGATAGGCAGAAACGGAGCAACGCTGGAAGCATTGCAATTCGTCGTCAGACAGATGTGCCGCAGCAATATGCTTACTCACAATCCGTTCGTTATCGATGTTCTCGACTATCGCTCCCGCCGCCGTCGCACGATGGAAGAGAATGCGAAGAAGGGTGCTGTCGCTGTTCTAAACGGTGACACCGAGCGCTTCGAACTCGATCCGATGAATCCTTACGATCGAAGATTGGTCCATAATTATTTGCAAGAGAACTTTCCTGAACTATCCTCGGACAGTGAAGGCGACGGCGAAGAGCGCCACATCGTGATCAGCTATCGCGGACTCGATGAAGATGCGCCTGCTGATAACAAGAAAAAAGCCAGTGCTCAAGACGATGATGATGAAGAGTACGATGGCGATGATTTCGACGGCGAAGACGAAGAAGAATACGACGAAGCGGACGAAAAAGAAACGTCGAAGAAGAGTTAGTTAGTTGTTGGTCCGTTGTTCTGGTGATACTACCTGTGGTGCGGTGTGTTAGCAGCCTGGGCGCTTGCAAAGCGCCCCTACGATTAAACGTCAGTAGGCAAACGCCGTAATTGATCG
Organism: Obscuribacteraceae bacterium (SeqCode); assembly: GCA_044225915.1. Taxonomy (GTDB): domain Bacteria; phylum Cyanobacteriota; class Vampirovibrionia; order Obscuribacterales; family Obscuribacteraceae; genus JADYXR01. The sequence goes on along the minus strand of JBGAHZ010000011.1, from coordinate 65,513 downwards.
CCAACGGTAGAGCCGCCGCCAACGAACGCAATGTTTAAGCGCCGTTGATGAACGCAATGTTTGAGGGCCGTTGATGAACGCAATGTTTGAGCGCCGTCGATGAACGCAATGTTTGAGGGCCGTCGATGAACGTAATGTTTAAGAGCCGTCGATGAGCGCAATGTTTAAGCGCCGCGAACGGACGCAACGTTTAGAGGCTGCCGATGAACGCAACGGTTTAAACGCCGCCGGTGACCGCAATGGTTTAAGCACGGCCGATGACCGGCGCGAAATATCAGAAGTCTCGGAATTTTTGGAACTGCCCGAAAGAGGCTACAGATTTGGCGTTACGGACTTCGGAGCAGGGCGTGGGAAGATCACCATTGTAGACGGGGGAAGTCAAGCATATGCTGGTGTCTCACACTTAACCGTGAGTTTTTATGGCAGACGCCCGCGAAAGACTAATTTCAGGCAAACAGACTGGCTCCGCAGACAGCCAGACTCCGCATCAGGAAGTGGATGCCGGTACAGCGAATGCGCTGCGCAACGAGTTTATGTTCAGTCATCAGTTTCATAAGATAGAGCGCAGCAATCCCTCTGTCTTGGACCTAGCAGGCGAAGCCGGGCACGCCGCCATCTACAGTGGTTTGCAGGGACCAGCAATTGGTCTGGCTCAACTGTCTGACAAGTCAGGTATTACTAAGAACTTAGCCGAAGAGGTAGCTCTCATACCGGCTCCGGAGCACGAAGAATTCGGGACGGCACGCTGGCACGCACAGGTTATCGGTGGAGGCGCAGGAATGACGCTTCCATTTATTGCGACCAGGGGTGCTCTCAAGAGTACCGGTTTGACCTTTGCAGCAAGAACCGAAGCGACTGCTCTGGCGGGCGGCAAATTGCTGTCCATGGGCAATGCGGCGGTTGTGGCTGATGGAGCGCTCGCCGGATTTGCCTACGATTTCTTGATGACACCGGTTCAAAAGGAAGAAGGCGATTTCTGGGCTGCTCGTCGTAATCATGGATTAACTGGTGCGGCAACGTTTGGAACGCTCACCGCCGGTAGTGTCGCTTTGCGCTCACTGGCTAGCCCGCTGGCCGGCGAACTCAAAGGAGCGAAAGGTCTCATATTTGATGTAGGTTCGGGCGTAACGACCGGTGTACCTGCCGGTATTGTGAATGCCGATGTCAACGCGCGTTTGACTAAAGGTCGCTGGGCGACAAGGCAAGAGCGCGTTGAAGGCGCTTACACGATGGCAATGGCAGGCGGCGTCCTCAGCGCGTTTCACAAAATCCCCGGACAAGACATTTCGCCTGGCGAGAAGGCACTCAAGACAAGCAGTTCGAAAACAGGCGTAGCCAATCTTGAGGCGATGCTCGAGCAGCGCGCACGCTCTGCGGCGGAATCGAATACTGTTGAAGCCAGTGCATCTAGAGCGACAGGCGTTTCACCCGAAACCGCGATGATCGGCGGAGCCAAGCGAGGCGGTTCGGAAGCAAGTCGAACGGCTGCCGAGAAGCCGGTTGGCAAGTCCGAACTGAAAGACGGTCGCGCAATGGCTTCCGGTGACGTTGAAGGAAGAGAAGTCAAAGCTGATGTGAAACCGGAACAACAAGCTCTTCTTCAGAAGGCTGTCGACATGGTATTTGAGGCTTCCGGTCCCGAGGCGACTCCAACTGATGTGGCCAAGTTCATCAACTTCGCTCGTACTGAAGGCGCTGACGTTTTCGATGCTTTGTTGAAAGTCGCTGAGCAATCCGGCGATAAGCAAATGTTGGCCCTGGCTAGAGAAGCATACCTGCCGTTAGAGGGCATCGAACATCGCGTAATCGAAGGCGACGCAAAGATTGAACCGGAGCCAGGCAAGCCGGTCACCCAGGACCAACTCACGCGTTGGCAGCAATTCACCGAAATGATCGCAGATCCGGCAACCGATATCGAAGGCTACTCGAAGTTTCGAAAAGACCTATTCAACTGGTTGGACGCTAATCCGGATCTTCATAGCTGGGTTCAGCAATTTGCTAAACAGAACAACTGGAGTAATGTCGCGGGTCCTCTCGATTTCTATTTCCAAACTAACGAGATGGCGCGCTTTGTTGACGTCGCCAAAGAAGCCGCGACTCCCCGAGTCGAAAAGCCATCAACCATGGCTGATATCGCCAACATGCGGACCTATGCAGATGAGTTTGCAGACAACGCCTTGAAGAGTCCGTATGAAGAAACGATTATTGAGAACTTCAGAGCACTCGCCGAAAAATCCGTGGGGCTCAATGTTCCGGAGTTCGCCAAGATACTCAATGACGCACTTGCCAAAAAAGGAATGGGCAACATTCAAGTCGGTGTTGATAGCAACTGGCAAATGACCTTGTACAAACACAGAAGCGAAACCAAAGTAGATAATCTCGCCAGTGTTGATTACAGCTTGGTCGAGTCGCCTGCTGAATTACCGTATCGTGGTGTGGAAGATGGATTAGCTGCAACAAAATCAGGAATGTTGGCTGGCGAATCCGTCGGAATCAAACCGGATTTGCGCTCCAGACTCGAGCAAAGCCTGACTTCAGACAGGTTCAGTAACACGAAGAGCGGCGAGACGTCGCAACTCATGAAAGACATTCAGCACGCCCTTATCCATCAACACCCATTGCGTCAGGGGTTCGTAGATGCGTATAAAGCCTACACCAAGGCTATGACGCCAGAGAACAAAACCGCGCTTTTGAAAGAAGTTGAGCAAGGACTTTATAAACCAGAGGCGCTTCAAAAAGCGAGCGTTGCTAAAATCGTCAATGATTTTGGACGATCACTGAGCGCGGCAAGGGAAAAATCGCAAGCACAGTACCTCTTGGCCAACACCGCGTTGGAGTTGAAAAACCAGGGCGTTGCCGTAGAGGATGTCCCAGGTGAACTGAATCATGTCCTGAGATCGAACAGAATGCCTTATGAAGTGAAAATAGGCGAAGACGGACAATTGAATCTAAATGTCGTGAAGAAGTCCGAGGGCATGGCTCCTATCATCTCAGTCTTCTATGACGCCAAAGGTGGCACGGATATCAAAACTACTTTCGAGGCGCCCAAGAAAGTCGAGCCTCCGGCCCCTAAAGCCGAGTCCGCAGACAGAATGAGTATCGCTAAGTTTAACTACGGTGAGGCGGGACAACCCGCCGGCTCAGCGCTTGAAGTATCGAGAGAATCCAGAATTATTGCTCAAGAATTTGCAGAAGACCTGAATGCAGTCACTAAAGGATCGGAAGCAACAAAGATAACCCAGGACACTCTCGTTAAACTGAAGAGTATCGGAGTGCCGGCAGAGGAAGTTCCGACCTTGTTGAACAGGGCTTTGAGACGCGTCACCAATCGATTTGATGTCGTCACCACTGAAGATGGATCGCTGGAATTGGTTCTCCACCGCCGTTAGTACATTTATTTCTTGTCGTGGCTTCAACTCAGTGGGACATTCACTAGTGGAAGCAAGACTCGGAACTGCTGAGATGGCGGAGCTTTGTGCGATTCGAAGTAGCCGAGCGCGCAATTTCTTTTTTAATTGAACTTGTGTTTGTGTAAAAAGACCGGTATCGAAAAGCTACTATCCATGCGTGTCTTTGAGCGTTGGCGTTAATTAGGTTTGAAGCGAATATTTATGATATTGCCTGTGGTGGCACTATATTCACATTAATTCATATTGCGCGGATCGCAGTCTTGGGTTAGGATGTTCTGGAACCTGTTCCTGCTCTACTCCTACACAACCCCCCTCAGTGAAAGAAGCGCAGCGTAACGTCCGACCACCAATCGGATTAATTTCGATTGGATGTTTGGAATAGTGTACGCACGCCTCGTACTGCCCCTGCCTGCCTTGCTTGCTTGTAAGTCAGCTCACCTTTGTCGCTTTTTTGATTGCAATCATATTGCAACCGATGGTCTGCGGTGATTTTTTCAACTAAGTGACGTGTAAGACAACATCTTAAACGAGAGTCTACATGCGCCTTTCGCGTGGTGTCTTCGTGCGTGGTCCTACCACGCGCGTTAGTCCGACTCTGGCGAAAATTTGAATCCGAGGAAAGTTTTATGGCAAACCCTGAAGAAAGTCTATTAGTTAGATCGGCTGGTGGTGCCGATCCGGCTGGAGTAATCGCAAGTAATTTGTTGCGCGACGAAAGTCTGCGTCTCCAGAGAACAGAAGTCGATCGCGGAACCCCCGGCGTTTTCGATTTGCTGGGAGAAGCCAGTCATGCGGCGGTATACAGTGGAATACAGGCTCCGGTAGTTGGTCTTGCTCAAATTGTTGATCATTCAACTGGTTCGAAAATAGCAGACTACGTAAATATAGTACCGGCTCCCGCGGAGGAAAAATTTGGAACGGCGAGATGGCATGCGCAGCAAATAGGCAGTGCTGCTGGGATAGTCGTACCGTTTGCCGTGACCCGCGGCGCAATGAAGTCGTCAGGACTGACTATCGCCACGCGAGCGGAGCTGGCCCTGGCTTCGTCCGGAAGGCTGATGTCGAGAGCCAACGCAGCGGTTGTGGCGGATGGTGCGCTCGCTGGTTTTGCTATGGATTTTCTGATGACACCAGTGCATGAATCGGAAGGACCGTTTTGGAAAGCCCGGTTTAACAACGGTCTGACTGGCGCAGCAACTTTTGGAACCCTCACCGCCGGTAGTATCGCCCTTGGGCGTGCGGCTCGACCGTTGGTAAGTGAATTATCCGGAATTAAACGCGTGGCACTCGATGCTACGCTCGGAATGGCTTCCGGAGCCCCTGCAGGAGTCGTGAATGCTGATGTGCGATCTCTTCTGACTAAAGGCACTTTTGCAACAGGGGCAGAGCGTGCGAAAGGGGCCTACACGATGGCGATGGTAGGCGGCGCGCTGAGCACCGCTCACCGTATACCCGGTCAGGACGGACGTAGTCCGCTTGAGTTTCACCAACGGCAGACCGCCAAGTCCAATCTCGAATCGATGTTGGCAGAACGCGCACGGTTAGCCGAAAGTCCTGGTTCAACAAGACCGTCGCCGGATCAATCCAGCAAATCGGATGGCAGTTTAAAATCGGGTCGCACCATGGCGTCGGGTGATGTAGCCGGTGAAGGTAAGATCGTACAAGCGGAAGTGCCTCCCGGATTAGCACCGGTTTTGCAAAAAGCGATCAACGACGGCATGACTTCGTCTGAGGCAACAGCCACACCAGCACAGGTTTCTCAATTTATCGATTATGTTAGAACGGAAGGAGCGCCGGTAAAGCAAGCGCTGCTAAAGATTGCCGAAGGGGCTAACGATCAGCGTTTCCTCACGATAGTACAAGAGGCCAGTCTTCCGCCGCAAGGTGTAGAGCTGCCCGCTCGAGAGTACAAGATCGAGGCGGAGCCTGGAAAGCCGGTGACTCAAGATCAACTTACACGCTGGCGAAAATTTGCAGATCTAGTTGAGCAACCACCAACCGACTCCGCCGGTTATGCGAAGTTTCGCCAGAATGTATTCGATTGGTTGAACGGTAACCCTGACTTGCATAGTTGGGTCAAGCAATTTCATAAAAACAATAACCACAGCAAGATTGTCGGGCCTTTGGATTTCTACTTCGAGACTAATGAGTTGTCGCGTTTCGTCAATGTCAGAAATCTGAATGTTGAAAGACCATCCAGTAAACAAGCCATAGAGAATAGAGCCGCTGAGAAGCCAGTCGAGAAGCCGCAAGAGCGATTAATTTCGATGGACTATCTCAATATGCAAACGCTCGCAAAAGAGTTTGCCAGGGTTGTAAAAACTTCTCCTTACGAAGCCAATATCAGTCAGAATTTTCAGATAGCAGCCTCCAGAATGAGGGGCATTTCCGTCGGAGAATTCGCTCTGCTCATCAATCAAGAACTCAAAGCGCAGAACGCGCAAGACATCTGTAGTGTCGGTGTAAAAGGTAACGAGTTAACGCTTTATAAAATGAAAACGGATCTGAAGATGGAGAGCATTGGCATCATCGATTGTGAAAAGCTGCCCCAGCAGGAAGGCGAAACACCGGGCAGAGACAATAAAGTGATCTACAAGATCGGTACCGATTTTGTAAAACAGCTTCAATTCGCCGACACGATTAATCGGCAGCAGCAAATTTTTTCTCAAATCATTCTGCGACTCAGAGACGCTGGGGTCGCTCCGTCTGAGATGGGATATGAGCTCAACTATGTGCTTCGAGAGAACAATGTGCCCTGGACTGTTATGACGCGCGAGAATAGTCGAGTTGAACTGATGACGTTGAATCGAACGCACACTAAGGTTCCCCTTGTGACGGCGGTTTTCGATGGTCAGCGATGATGCATTCATTTCGAGAAAAGCGGTCAATTCACATCCCTGCACACCAAGTTTGCAGAGCTAATTGCGGGGACGCTTTGTAAGCGCCCAATTCGTCGTTCAAGTTCTCAGACCCGATAATGTCAGATAATGAATTCCCGACATGTGGCGGTCACATCCCTTCGTCAACATTATCGGCACGGATCGAGCCAAAACGGGAGATCATGCCCATTACTGGGTACGAATCCATTGAGCCTCCTGTGACCGTGGGGGTGGGCTTGGTAAAATAGTGGGACCGTTGGAGGTTAGACCGTGGCTGAGCCAGCTGAAGTACCAAAGGGAGACCATGCGCCCGCATCGAATAAAGAGAGTGTCCAGACGCCACGTCGTCAGGGCATGAAGAACTTTGTTCTGGCGCTCAAGCATATTAACGAAGCCTCCGTGGCGGAAAACGTAAAACAACGTTTTTCCGATTACGTCACCATCGCGCTGGTTGTCCTGTGTATCTTGAGTCTTGTGGTCGCGGTCTCTCTGGACGTTCCACCTCAGGTCAAATTTTTGCCGCTAGCCTTCACTGTAGGAGCGGTGCTGTTCTACATCATCAACCGCATGGGAATTATCATCAGTCTTACTGCACGTCAGGCTTTGATCGTATGGCAAATTCTCGTTGCTGGTTTTTGGCTTGGCGTTACCAGCGCCATGCTCGTCATGCTGGTCAGCATGTACTACCTGTCGCAAATGGGCCCGTAGTGGCCAACCGGTCCGGTACTGATTCATGAAAACGCCGGCAACATTCCGGCAAAGAAGTTGTCGTAAGTCCGAGAGATTCGGACTGATGGTGGCTATAGCAGCCATTCTTCTCGGCTTAGGCGCATGTAGTTCTGATAAAGCTGATGAAACCTCCGTCAAAAGGCAGCGCTCGAACACGATTGTAATCGGCATGCCATGGGAGCCGCGTACGCTCAATCCGTATCGTGGTATAGATTCGGCTTCTTATTTTTCGCAGACGCTGATTCATGGCGGTCTGGTTCGATACAACGAAAAGGGCGTCATCATGCCCGGCTTGGCGGAATCATATTCCATATCTGCCGATGGAAAAACGTACACTTTTAACTTGCGCAAAAATCTGAAGTTCAGTGACGGCAGTCCGCTGACCGCAAATGATGTTCTTGCATCCATTAAAGCGACCGTTGGACCAGGGTCACCGTTTCGAAGCAATTACGAATCGATCGTCGGCTGTGAATCACCGACGCCACTGCAAGTGGTGCTCAAGTTATCTGCACGCAATCTGCCTTTGATGATTCGTATCGCGGATCTGCGCATTGTGCCTGCCGCTACGTTCTCCGAAGAGATGAAAAACTCCAACGTCTTAGCGAGGCAGCCTGTGGGTTGTGGTCCATTTTTGATTCACAGATGGGACCCGGGATTCGAACTGGTTTTTAAAGCCAATCCCTATTACTGGGGAACCAGGGCGAAAAGCGAATATCTGGTCTGGCGCGTAATCCCTGACGGCAACCTGCTTTCCGCAGCGCTGTTTCGTGGTGATGTAGACGTTGCCCGAGTTGACGGCCGTATCGAACTGGGCGTATTAAGCGAACATAGCGATGTCGAATTCAGAAAATTTCCCGGCGGCAGAACTATTTTCCTCGCGTTCAATACGGAAAAGGCACCGTATAAGAACCCTACGTTCCGCCAGGCAATATCAATGTTTATCGATAAATATGCCATTGTGAACAATCTATACGCCGGATTTGCAGTGGTGCCCGCTTGCGATTTTCCTGAAAGCGGTCCTGTGTATAACCGCATGGTGCGCCGTTGGCCGTACGACAAAAAACAGGCAGAGCGTTACCTTGCTGCCAGTGGTTTTGAGCTGAGACAAGATGGTTGGTTTGATAGAAACGCTGAGAAACTGGCTGCAGCAGCCGGTGGACACGCGAAGCCGCAGCGCCTCGCGTTCAAAATTGTCACCATCAAGGACTTCATGGACGTGGCGCAAGTCGTAGCGGGAGATTTGCAAACAGCCAAGATCGGAGTGCGCGTCGAGTTGGTGGAATACTCGACGATGAAGGATAAGTATTTGACGACTGGTGATTATGACGCCGTTCTCTTCAGCAGGACCCAGGGTCCGGACCCGGATTGTCGCTTGGTATGGGGCAAGAAGGGTCCTTTGAACTACGCGCATTACAAAGACGATGAGCTCGATGATTTAGTAGAACGAGCTTACCGAGCCGACACCGAGATCAAGCGCACGGAATACTATGAAAAGATCCAGGCACTGCTTGGTGAGAAATTGCCCTGGGTTTATCTCGTCCAGCCAAGCCTGACAATTGCCCATAAAACCTATGTTAAGGGTATCGGTGATGGCGTCTCAATTGACAGCGGATTGCCGTGGGACAATCCATTATTCGATGCGGCTAATTGGAGTCGCGAGCAGACAGGTAAATAAAACTCCAGCAGGAAGACGCAGCATGCTTCGAGAAGCGGCATCCAGCGTTCGCGTTTACCAATCAAACAAAAAGCGCCTCTTGCGGAGGCGCTTTTCAAGCTACTTTTTGCAGTCAGGACTTAGACACGAAACCTAATTCAGCGAGCGAATTGAACGGCACCTTGAACAGTTTGGATTTAATCCATGTCTAAACTACAGGACGAATGACCGATAAATGTTCTGACAAAGTCAAAACAAGTCCGTGAGCGACCTGCGCCGCCCGGCGATTATCGATTTCGACCCACTGACTACACTAAAGATGCAATCACAAACAGCTTACTTGCTGGTTGTAATCGTGATTCCTTCGATGTAGGACTCAGGGCAAACGAGAACGTTGCCGTTGTGCTCTCTGTACCAACGCAGAGCTTTGGCTTTGCGGTGAATGGTACGTTTTCTGTGACTCGGGAACGAGTACGATGGTGGCTTGAGGTGGAAGTAGCGTCCTTCATCTCCGCAGGCCTGGGCGAAAGCCGGTGCTGCGATCATCGACAAAAGTGCTGTCAATACTAGTGCTCTCATGAAATATGCCTCTCCTTCAACTGAGGTTTTTTTTGCTCGCTTGACTGGTAAAGATGGTTCGGAAAATCCGAGACCAGTGACTCCAAACAAAGAGCCCAAAGTGATTGTACTATTCCCCGGCAGAACTGAAATATGTCAAGAACCGCAAATTCAATAACCGGGCCCCGGAAAGCCCAGGATACTTACTCTTTAGCGCAGTTAACACTTTCGTTGCCAATCTAAACGCATATTGTCAGACAGTCATTCGAATTATTATCTGCATAAAAACATTGAATATTCTGCAAGATAGTTGGGAACGTTGAATTAGGCACATTTTGGGTTTTCAAGAGAATGGGCTAAACTCTCTTGTATATACAGCCCATATAAACAAGCCTCCGGAAGAAAGATCTCAAATTGTCTAAGCCACGTCGACCTGACATTCGTTCAAGAAGAATGCCCCCACAACCGACTGATTGTCGAGACGCCATGCACTGGTTCGTCGACAACTTCGCTTTGTATACGGGTTCCGTGAGGGGATTATTCGTTTCCGATTTCACACCGGAATACGATGCGTATATCGAGTCGACCGTAATAAATTTACGGGCCAGAGGAATTGAACCGTTCTTGACGATCGGAGAGCAGATCGTCGCCCAGGCAGAGCATCTCTGGATGATGGCTACTCAGGGGACGCCGTTCAATCAACCGCATGTGAGTATGTTTGAACTCGACATGTTGGCTGCGGAAGTCGCGATCATCAAAGATCTTGAAGCACCAGTCACTCCGCAGCAGCTCTGGTATCTCTATCATTACGTCATTTATCCGCGCGCACTTTTCAACAAGGCCACCGTAATTACGACATCACTCGGCATGGATGAATTCATCGCATATGGTGCCGAGTGCGAGGATGTCGAATATGGCGGACGCAAGATTTCATGGGAAAAACTGATATGGCTGATCGAAGCGACAATGATCGATCTCTATCAATTTCGCCAGGTAAAAACCGAAGGTCATCCGCCGATGCTGAAGGCGGAGTACAACCTGTTCAATGCGATGAACGAGCGCCAATTGCCGGTCACCGCGCAGCAGGTCCTCGGTGACTACATGCTCGACATGTCGATCGCCGACCGTGACAACCGACTGGCTATTGAATGCGATGTGCTTTCATCTCTCGATCCCAACGTACCTAACAGCGGAGAAGCAAAGAAGAATCTTGTTCTCTTGAGCGACGGCTGGAAGATTTTGAGATTTACCGCAGCGGAGATCCTTGGCGACCTGACCGCTTGTGTAGATGCGGTGGAGCAAGTTTGGACGCAGGGGCGGAAAAAGTCCGCTGTCGGTCGATTAATGTCCGGGCGTGACCAGCCGAAGATCCCAGAGTTACCGGTCGATGACGACTCGCAGAGGTTTGCCATCACCCATGGTGCCGGCCCCGTTGCCGTCACCGGTGGTGCAGGAACCGGCAAAACGAGTTGCGTCAGTCATCGAGTCGGTTATCTGCTCGCCCAGGGCGTCTGTCCGGAACGGATTCTGGTTTTCTCCCACTCGGAGGAAACGATCGCTCAGTTGAAGCGCAAGGTCGAGATCTTGACGGATGCTCAAACGGTGCAACGCATCAGTTTCTCCGACTGGAAAGATTTGGGTCTGCGGATTCTCAAGGAGAACGCGACGGTTGTAAAACGGAAGCCACCGTTAAAACTTGAATCGGCTCCGCATCGAGTTTTACAGCGAGTTCTCAAGAAAGAACTCAAGGACATGGATCCTTTGCAGCTCGAGATGATGGAAGCCGACATCGACGAGAACTCGATAGGCAGCCTCATTTCACTGTACAAGGCAAACCTCGTAACACCCGAACGCATCAAAGAAAAGGCCACGACCGACGAAGAGGATCTGGTCGCCAAACTTTATCTTGCCTACGAAGAAGCGCTACGCAAGAGCAATAAAGTCGATCCCGATGATACGATTTCGTTGACTGCGCAAATTCTTGCCGACGATCCGGGCGTACGTGCGAAGTACCAACATAAATACGAATACGTTCTCGTCGACGAATATCAGGACTGCACAGCAGCAGCCGATCTGATGGCGCGCTTGCTGGCATTTCCACAGGACAATATCTTCCTGGCCGGCGATGAAGACGAGTGTGTGACAGAAACCAGAGGCGCTCTGCCGCGGATGATGGCGGACACGTCCATTCGGATGCCGAATGCACGTTGCTATATTCTCGATAAGAATTGGAGAAGCCACCCCGCCATCGTCGATCATTCGCGAAGCTTGGCTGCCGCACTGACGATGAAGGGGATCATGAAGGATATGATTCCGGGATTCGGCACCGCAGCCACAAGCGCGGTGATCGGTCCGCAGCAGTGCAAGTCCGAAGAAGCCGAAGCGGACTGGGTTGCCAATGAAGTTTCCATTCTGGTCGAAAGCGGTAAGTCGCCCAACGATATCTGCTTGTTGTGGAGAACTCCACGGTACGCCAGTTTACTAGAAGCCGCTCTGTTCAAGAAAAACATCAAATGCAAATCCGACATTGCGTCGAGCGAATCGTTGCCCGATGAAGTCGGGGACGTCATGGCGTTCTTGCGCCTGGTGATGGATCCGGATGGACCAAAAGCGCGTGAATCGTTTGAACGTTTTTGTCAGCTCAAATCACGCGAGATGGACCAAAAGCTCTCCAAACTATCCAACACGATTGCTAGTTTTGCTGAGGCTAACAACCTCTCGTTCCTTAAAGCGATCGAAATTTATCATGATGCCACTGCGGATAGTTCATGTGAAGATCTGGCACAGTTGGTTCGAATCGTCCGAACGATGCATCAAGAGGGTCTTCCGCCATCACAGACTATTGGATTGTTGAAACGCACGCAGCGACTGAACGAAATCTACAGTGCTGTGAAGGTGCCACCAGGAGTGGTGTATGAGCCGATGCGCAAAGTCGAACAATTGGAAGAGGAAGCCAAGGCTTACTCTACGGTTCGAGAGTTTGTCAAAGCAAAACAAGACTTTATTCAGAACAAAGATGTTTCGGCCGACGAAAGCACGGTGCACGTAAAGAGTTTCGAAGATGCTAAGGGCGCCGAGTATCCGATTGCCTTTCTAACAGGTATGGCAGAGGGCATTTGTCCGGCCGATGCTGCCATGAACTTTGAAGAAGAGCGTCGCCTCTGCTACGTGGCGATGACCAGAGCCAAAGAACTTCTCTATATCTCGTATCCGGCAACATTTGAAGAGAAGCAATTGCCGCCTTCGCCGTTTCTTGTAGAAGCGAGACTATTGCCAATCAATGTTTATCGCAAGGCAGTTGATTTGTTGCAGGCCCAAGTGACGCCGAAGGCGGTTCAAGCGGAACCGGCTGCGCCGGGCTCCGGTATGCTCACACCGATCATGACAGGAAAACCGGATCGATCGAAACCAGCAGCCGCCAGAGACGATCGGGGGAATCAAGGCGCGTCGCCTGGTGGCCCTCCACCGCAAGGTCAGGCTGGAAGTCAGACGCAGCGTCCGGCCGCGCAATTGCGTGGTGGTGGAAACAGACCAGGCAGTGACGTTGCAGACCTGCTCGGTGGGCGGATAAGCGCACCAGGCAGTGGTGCACCGTCGGCGTCCGGTGCGCAACCGATCATTCGTCCTGCCGGACACAGCGCTAACTTAGGTCGTGGTGCGTCGTCGCATCCGCAATCTACGCCGGTCGATCCAAGTACCGGAACGAATCCATTTGTAGGTCCAGAAGTAGATCAATTCCGGCAGATTGATGAGCAGCGTATGAAGGCGCTCAACGAAGCCCGGCTGAAAGCGCAGTATGAAGCGCACGTCGCAGCGCAGCAGCAGGCACAACAACAAGCGGAATTAGAGCGGCTCAAGCGTGAAGAACAAGATGCGTATCTGCGAATGCGTCATGAGCAGCAGATGCGCGAAGCTCAGGAAGCAGCGCTCAGGGCCCAGCAAGAAGAAGTGCTTCGTCGTGCACAAGAGGAAGAACAGCGACGGGCTAAAGTTAGAGCTCAGGAAGAGGCTGACCTCCGCGCTCAACAGGAAGCGGAACAACTCCTTCAGCAGGAAGCTGCATATAGAGCCCAGCAAGAAGCGATGCTTCGCCAGCAGCAAGAAGCAGAGCTTATGGCACATCAAGAAGCTGCTATGGCAGCTCAACGTGAGGCGGAGGCTGCGGAAGCGCAGCGCCAGGCGCAGATGCAACAGATGATTTTGGCGGTCCAACAAGAAGCCGAGCAGCGCGCGCAGCAGGAAGCAGCGCTTTTGGCGCAGCAACAAGCAGCAGCGGCCGAAGCGGAAAGCAAGGCGCAGCAACAAGCGCAAGAACAGGCAAGAGCAGCTGCAGAACAAGCCGCGTTGCAAGCGCAACAGGCGGAGGAGCACGCGCGACAACAAGCTGCGATGCAGGCGCAACAGCAGGCGGAAGAACAAGCGCGCCAGCAAGCCGCGCAGCAAGCTGCTCTTCAAGCACAACAACAGGCCCAACTAATTGCGCAACAACAAGCCGCTCAATCCGAAGATGCTGCGAGGCAGCAAGCTGCTCTACAAGCACAACAGCAACAAGCTGCCATGCAAGCGCAGCAGCAAGCGGCTATGGAGATGCAGCAAATTGCCGCAATGCAAGCCCAGCAAGAAGCGGAGATGCAAGCGAGAGAGCAAGCCAGGCAGCAAGAAGAAGCTCAGCGCCAAGCCGAGAAGCAATCAAAAGAAGCGATTCGCGAACAACTGTGGGCGGAGGAAGAAGCCTTCAAGGCGCAGCAAGAGCAAATTCGCTTGCAACGAGAAACCGCCCACTTGCCTCCGGCAACGGTTCAGCAGCAGTTTCAACCAGATCCCAATCAAGACGCACTCATGCTGCAAGCACAACAAAATACGGCGCAACAAGAAGCCAGTGACAAAGCGAAGCAGGATGCACTGTCAAGGGTTCAGGAGAAGGCTACGCAGCGAGCGCTCGTTGATTTGGAACTACGCATGCGGCAGGAGGCGGAACTCCGTGCACAGCCTGCCGCTCAACAGGACTCCTCGACAGGTGCTCCACCTGCTGCAGCAAATGCCGGTGCTCCTGAAGACATTAACAAGTTAGTGGACGAGCAATTCAATTTCGCGGCTCCTGCTGCCACTTCTGCGTCGGCGCAAATTGAAGCGGCGCGCGAAGAGATAGTACGTTCCAATAAAGAAATCCTGGAAGAGATGTCACCGGAGGAGCGAGCGAAGCAGCAAGACATTCTTCGTAAGAAAGCGCGCGAAAAAATCGGCTCCAAAGGCAAGAAGAAAAAAGGTGCAACTGCGGAACCAGAACCAGTAGTGGAATTGGCACCGGCAGCCAAAGTTGAAACAACAGCCAATGTTGAACCAGCTGCGAAAGACAAAGCACCGTCCGAACCGACACTACCGGCGGTGCCGACACAACAGTCGCCTGATTCCACTCCTCCGCCTGTTGAACCAGCGCAAATAGCGCCGCCACAATTAGAACCCCCAAGCAATCCTCCGGCGAATGCCTCACCGAATAATGCATCCGGTGCATCACAAGTCGGTTTCAATCAACAGCAGGGGCTGTTTCCGCCAGGTTCAAACCAGCAGCAACAGCAGCCGATGTTCGCCGGTGGTGCTTCCCAGCAGCCGCCGCAACCATACCCGGCACCACAGGAAGTTCCAGCGAATGGTGTTGCAGCGCCGACTCCAAATGTCTACGGCGTGCCTTCTCCTGCACCATCGACTCACACTCCGTCCCCTGTCGTGCCGATGCCTGCTGCGGCTCAGACGTCGAGAGAAGAAGTTTTTCAGCCGCAGGTATTTGGTGATACAGGGATGGTCGGAGGACCGCCGGCATCCGGAGTTACCGTTCATAAGCCCGCCGATCACGGCACTGCAATTCCTGACCTTAATCAACTTATTGCATCACAGAGTCCGACCTGGCCCCAAGCAAAAAGTGAGCCACCGCCACCGGTACTACCTCCGGCGCCTCCACAACCTCAGCCACAGCCATCAATTCCGCAGCCACAAATGCAACCGCAGCCGCAACCTGCTGGCCCGGGTGGCTTTTATCCCAACTCACAGATGCCCAACTACGCTACACAACCGATGACGCAACCAGCGTCGCAACCGACAGAGCCTGTGTTTCATCAGGTAATTCCTAAACAAGCAGGAGCGTCGTGTCCACAGTGCGCAGCCCATCTGGAGCCGAACGCCAGATTCTGCGGCGAGTGTGGCTTGCACTTACAAGTGCGAATAACAGCATGCCCAAGTTGCAATCTTCCGCTAGAGCCGTCCGCGAAGTTCTGCGGAGAATGCGGTCATCACCTGAGCTAACAGAAATTGAGCAGCAGTTTTAAACCTTAGTGTCGAGCTCACACACCAATTTGGTAATGCCCTTTAACGTGCTGAACACGCCGTAGCCCTCGATTGCAGATGCTTCAAAGGCTGGTACTTTCAACAAGTTCAAATCATTTTCCATTACCGAAATGGGCAAAACACTCGTCAAGTCGCGCTTGTTGTACTGAAGCACGCATGGAATGTCAACCAGCTTTCGTTTATACGTGGCCAGATTTTCAATCATGTCGAGCAGTGCTTTTTTGTTTTCATCGCGTCGCGACGGACTGGAGTCGGAAACGAAGACGATGCCGTCAACGCCGTTAAGCAATAGTTTTCGACTGGCACTGTACTCCCACTGACCGGGTACGGTGTAGATTGAAAATTTCGCTTGCATACCCTGAATGTCGCCGAGATCCAGACCAAGGTAATCGAAATAGAGAGTTCTCTCTGTTTCCGTCGCCATGATGATTAGCTCGGTCCGGTCCTTGGAAGCGACCTGACTATGGATGTATTTTAAGTTCGTCGTTTTGCCACCAAGTCCAGTGCCGTAATAAACGATCTTGTATTGAATCTGTTTAGTAATGAAGTTGACGGTTGGCATGATGTCGCTGAAATGCTCGGGCTCATTGCAAGACCAGTTGGCAATATCTCTTAGAGCTATTCCCTCATTCGAATTTTACCGCTATTGACGTCTAAATAGTCTCACATTAACGCAAAGTTTCGACGTATGGCGCTGCAAAGAATTGCCGATTCAGGTTGCCGCTTTCGAGTTTTCCAGTTTCTGTCTGACTTTATCCACAAGCGCGATTACTTGTGCCTCGGTCTCTTCGACTGTGCCGGAGTTATCTATTTTCTCCGAAGAACGCGAAACCTTTTCCGCCTGCGGCAGTTGGGCAGCCAGTCGTCTCTCGACTTCCTCTATGGAAAGTTGGTCCCGCGCACTCAATCTCTTTCGCAGAGTTTGCTCGTCCGTGTAAACCGCCCAAATTTCGTCGTAGTGTTTTTCCAGACCGGCTTCGAAAAGCAATGGTACAAGGACAGCCACGAGATCGCTTTCATGTTCGGCTTCGATTCTGCGTCGACATTCTTGAATGGTGGCGGGATGAACAATACTCTCGAGATCTTTGCGGGCAGCGGCGTCAGCAAAAACGATCTTCCCGAGCGCAACGCGATCGACAATCTCCCTTCCATCTTCTTTGTGAACGACACTATCGCCAAAGCGGCTTTTAATCGAGTTTTTCAACGACTCGTCGTTAGAAAACAGTTCATGCACGACAATGTCCGAATCGATTACCGGAATTCCCATGTCTTTAAGAAGGGCACCAACTCTTGATTTACCAGAACCGATTGTTCCAGTTACGCCGATTGTGAATGGTTTGTTCAGCGACTTGCTCACAGAAGCTCATTGCCCGCCGCCTGCATCTGGCAGCGTTTTATGAAGTTTGAAACCGGTGCGGCATAAGTGGATGTGCGTCGAGATTGAATCTTTATTCTAATTTCAGTAGACCGGG
Organism: Obscuribacteraceae bacterium (SeqCode); assembly: GCA_044225915.1. Lineage (GTDB taxonomy): Bacteria > Cyanobacteriota > Vampirovibrionia > Obscuribacterales > Obscuribacteraceae > JADYXR01. The sequence goes on along the minus strand of JBGAHZ010000011.1, from coordinate 48,472 downwards.
AATCAACCGGACTGAGCAGCACCACAAGCCAAGCTGCGGCGTCATCGGCGTCATCACGATCGTTCGACTTCGGTATTTTGATCAAGAAATGTCCGGCCGGAAGTGACAGTGAAGCGAGGCTCCATCCGCTTGCCGGCGCTTCACGAAAGATGGTGCTATAAGCCGTTTTAAAGTCGCTTGCGATTGTTGCGATTTGAAGAGATGAGCCGGCAGGCTGTGTGCGAATGGCTTCGGCGGTGGCTCTCCAGGCGACAGGTCGATTGAAGTCCTGCGAATCCGAGAGACTATGGCGGGGCATCACAGAGGTGGAGGTAGGTGGAGAAGGCTTTCCGCTCTCAAGCCGTGGCAGGACAGAACCAGCCACGCCGAGCGGCAGCCGGATGGAATAGGTTTGTTGTCCTGGAATTGAAGGAACCGCACTGGTCCGCGATGTGGTTGCAAACCCGGGTGGCGTTGTTGGGGATTCGTCAGGTGAGTCCGGACCAACCTCGGATGGTGAGGTGGGCACCACGGGCGGTGCTTTGGTCGAAGGCTCGGTTTCAACAGCTTCGTTGTCTAATTGTGCGGTAGCATCTGCGGGTTGCTGCGAAACTGTAGATATTAATAGGAACGACAATGCCAGCGTTGTGATGAGTTTGTGATTTTCGCATTTCGATCGCATAAGGCATCTCGGGCTCAGAGTCAGCAACAATACCAGTTTAACAGGGTTGAGTTTTGCGCATATTTGAAAAATTTCTCCAAACGCGGGAACAAAGTATATAGAAGACCGTCGATCCTCCCCTACTTATTTTTTTTGGAGCTTTCTCTCAGTCGATAATCGATGCTTCATCGATAACCTTGATTCCGAATTTTCCTGACCTTCACGCACGCGGAACAGGTGTCCAGGTATGAAAACTTTATTCCTTGCATTAGGCATCGCGCTAGCGGCGCCCTTTTCAGTCCACGCTCAATCATTAGACTCAAAAGCAATGGTATCGAAATACCTCGATGAGGGGCGGACTGAGCTTCGGCGCGGTCGCACCGTTGCCGGAGAGATGGCTTACAGAAAGGCAATCGCTTTCGATCCTTCGGATCCGCTGCCCCACTACTTGTTAGCTAACATGCTCGCTCGTTCGGATCGGCATGTCGATGCGATCTCCGAGTACAAACTCGCGCTGCGACTAGAGCCGGGTGGCAGTGTCGCCGGTTACTGCAAGCAAGCGCTGGCAGCATACAAGCTGACCTCATTCAGCGAACTGGCAAACCCTACAAGTGTCGAGTATGTTCCACCGCCACCGCCATCACAGCTGGAAACGGCGATCGATAAAATCGATAGACAAGCGCAAACCGAAAAAGCGCGGGATGCAAAATTCGCAAACAATCTTTCGACCAGCGCCGTTAAAGCCGGTGCATGGAAGGCAGCCGATATAAAGTTGACTGCTGAATCGGACATCGCCAATGGACTCTACATGCTTCCAAAGTCAGGCTCATCGCGCAGCCGACGCTACTCAGGTGTGGATCCAGCACAGCAGGAATTGGCGCGCATTCGCGCGGATGCTGATCGCAGAGCCGCACTGGAAGAGGAGATGGCCAAAGAGCGCGCGGACAGTCACGCAACCTGGGCTCGAGAACGCCAGATGGAAATCGACGACGTTGCAGGTAATTTGAAGGAACAGCTCACCGAGCGCCCGTCCAAATTTGGTTTCGACCTGGCTCCCACTGGGACGGGATTGTACGTTCGCAACTACAAGTCGTCCGTGCCGAAGAAGAAACTGCCCGATCCGCGCTTCAGTGTATTGCGTTTGACAGAACCGGGTATTCACGACGGCGATTAAGAACTAAAATAGAATCAGGACGCAGGAGCCAGATCGAATATGCGACGGTTCGTTTTTGTCTTAGCCGCCAATCTGCTCCTTCAGCAGCCGGCGCTGGCCGTGGCTTCTTCGGTAGTCAGCGCACACACCAAGGGCGTCATTTGTTTTAAACACAAGCAATACGCTCTGGCTGCGTATCATCTGACTCACGCTCTGGAAGCGGATCCCAGAAACGCGATGTTGTACTACTATCTAGCCAACTCGCTAGTTCACACTGGTAGACACAAGGACGCCATCACTGCGTATAAGCGGTGCTACGAGCTCGATCCATTCGGTCATGTATCCGGTTTTTGCAGGCAAGCCTTGCTGACGTACAAAGTAGCGCTGCCGGAAACCAGGACTACAAAGCTGCACGAAAAGCCGTTATCCGCATACAAATCGCCCGATAGATCCGGATCTGCAAAACCAACCAGCGATGGCGACGAAACTCAAGAATCCCTGGAGGGAGCCGACGAGGTAGAAGCTCCTGCCCGTGTGCCGACGGTGCGCGAGCATCACATGAATAACGCGACCGCCATGATTCGCAGACAAGCAGCGGACGAGAAGGCTCGTAAGAAACAGTACGCCGATAACATCAGCGACAACCTGGTCAAGACCGGAGAAGCGAAAGCCAATCGCATCAAGGCGGAAGCCGAAGAGCAAATCAAAGAGCTTTATGAAGGTCCGATTTTTTATGACAGCCAGGGCGTCGCTAGAAGCCGCGGTGTGCCGAGCTGGAGGCTCAGTCCAACGCTTCAGGAGATTGTCAAAAATCGAGCTGATCAGATCCGTCGAGAAGCTGAGGCGCATGCCGAGCTGGAGTTGTCCAGGTCTCACGACAAGTCGAGCGAGTATAAGAAGTGGTACATGGATCGTGAAAGCGATCTGGATGCCGTCTGTGAGTCTCTGGAAACACAGTTACAGCAGCCCAGTCGACGTTCTGGCATTCTTCTCAATCCGATTGGTACGGGTCTATACGTCAGAAACTATTCAACGTTTGTTCCGCGAAATCCGATTCCCGACGCTCATTCCAGCGTAGTGCGAATGCTCGATCATGGTTATGTCGATGCGCCTGAAGAAGAACGAAGCGCGGCTGAAAAAAATTCGACGTTCAAAGTTCCTGCTTTAAAGCATTTAGAGGTTCGCGGAACTGTCGTTGAGTAGTCGTCTTTGCATAGTTGGTATTCACCTTCTTCGATCAGGTTAGCAATGACCGGCATCGCATGTGTAAACTTACCGCGAAGGAATTGGCGCTGTACCTCCCGTAGCGCGGTACTTTCATTGCGAGCCTTTCAAACTCAATCATCCCCGCACAGCCCACAGGCACCGCCTATGGTGCTGTCGTGAAAAATGCAAGCGCCGAAAATTGTTACAGTTTCAACTATTTCCGAAAATCATTTGACAGTGGCCGTGGGGTTTTTTATGATCCAAATAGTCTCGGTCTTGGATGACGCATAAAAGTTTTGTCCTATTGTATCGAGTATATGGGGTGCTAGCTCGAAGCACAGACGTATACCTATGACCCTTGTGTGAGCGACTAAGTTCACTTGGAAGCTAACTACAGATAGAGCGAATGCTACTTGAATAGCACGCAAGGATTAGGAAACGGGAATGTGTCTAGGAGGTACCCCACCTGGGATTTTCCGGGTCAAAACTCATAAACCAATCCAGGATCGAGACTTACTATTTTTTGTTCAATAAGATGCAATCGTCCTCAAACGTAAAATTGTTGCTCGATGATCTCGGCGCAACGCTGGAGTTGGGGCGGGATTTGGCAGACGCGCTGGTCGGCGGTTCCGTAATCGCGCTTTCCGGAAATCTCGGCGCGGGCAAGACTACTCTGGTTCAAGCCATCGGAAAGGCGCTCGGCATTAAGGAAGTAATCAGCAGTCCTACGTTCACCATGATGAACGAATATCATTCCGGGCGTTTATCTCTTTATCATTTCGATTTTTACCGCGTCATGGAAATGGCTGAGCGACAGGAAGATGACCTATCACTCGATCTAGTAGCTACAGAATTCGATGAGATATCGGAATCGAATCGCGCGGTTTTAATTTTGGAGTGGCCGGAATATTTTTTGGTCGACGGAAACAATTATCTGGAATCGATCGACCATCTATATATGTCGTTAATTTTGAACGAGGGTCCCGACAGTCGAGACGACCAGAGGGTTCTTATATTGAAATCGGCAGGAAGGCAGTCCTCAACCCTTCTGGAGAAGCTAACTGCTGGCCGGGCAAAGATTTCCGACCACAAATAATGATAGAGATCTTTCTATATATATTTTCAAAGTTACAAATCCGCCGAAATTCTTTTCGCTAAAGTAAAACGATAGCTATGTGACCGTTTAGCAGATGTCAGTCTGGAACATTCAGCATATCCGGTCTTCTTTTCAATTCGGGATGCCGTGATATACTCATCCCCCAAAACACACCTTGACAAAATATAAGGTAGAGAACGTGGAAGACAGCCAAAAGTACCTAGTAATAGTTGAATCCCCTAAGAAGGCAAAGACCATAAGCAAGATTCTTGGTAAGGAATTCCTTGTCAAAGCGAGCATCGGTCACGTTCGCGATTTGCCTAAAAATCGTTTGGGCGTTAACGTCAGAAAGAATTTTGAACCTCAATATGAAGTTCTGCGAGAGAAAGAGCCCATAGTTGCCGAACTCAAAGAGCACGCGTTGGAAGCGAAAAAAGTCTACCTCGCGCCCGACCCTGACCGCGAGGGAGAAGCAATCGCATGGCACCTTTCGGAGCTGCTTGATCTGCCGAAGAACAAGCTGCATCGAATCGAGTTCAACGAAATTACAAAAGACGCCGTGCTGGCCGCGATTAAGTCGCCAAGACAAATCGACAAGCGATTAGTCGACGCCCAACAAGCACGCCGCGTGCTGGACAGACTGGTAGGCTACAAAATCAGCCCGCTGCTCTGGAGAAAAGTAAACGGACGATCTGCCGGACGCGTGCAATCAGTTGCAGTAAGACTGATTTGCGAACGCGAAGAGGATGTCGTAAGTTTTGATCCAAAAGAATATTGGTCCATCAAAGCCAGTCTCAACAAGCCAAAAGCGAAACAGTCGTTTATCGCTCCATTGCATAAGTGGAAAGATAAACGCGTGATCGCTGCGTCTGACAAGCCTACGGCTAACTCGATGGTGATCGAGAGCGAAAAAGAAGCCAAAGCGATCGTCAAAGCGATTGAAGGCGAGGAATTCAAAGTCAGCTCTGTGACTGAAAAGTCGAGTCAGCGCAAACCTCAACCTCCGTTCATCACCTCGACTCTGCAACGTGAAGCTTCCAATGCTCTTGGCTTTCAGGTTAAGAAGACCATGCAGGTTGCCCAGTCGCTTTATGAAGGGGTCGAGCTAGGACCGGACGGCGACACAGGTTTGATCACCTACATGCGTACGGATTCGACCCGTGTTGCTCAGCAAGCACAGGACGATGCGCGCGCTTTCATCGAGAGCAAGTACGGCAAGGATTACATCCCGCCTAAGCCCTGGGTATACACACGCAAAGGCAAAAACATTCAGGATGCGCACGAAGCGATTCGTCCGTCATACCCGGATAAAACACCGGAAGACGTGAAGAAGTATCTGACTTCAGATCAGTTCAAACTGTATAAGTTGATCTGGCAAAGATTCATGGCGAGCCAGATGTCGCAAGTGAAATTGTCGACCACCAGCGTTGAAATCGAAGCCGGCGACGCCACCTTCCGCGCCTCGGCTACCGAGAAGAAATTCGATGGTTTCACCGTTGTCTACGATCGTTTAACCGAAACGAAATCAGACGAAGAAACCAGTGAAGACGGCGAGGCCGAAGACGAGCACACGGATAATCTGCCTGCGCTCAAGAAAAACGAGGAGCTCAAGCTCAAAGACATCGAGCCAGGTCAGCACTTCACACAACCGCCTCCGCGCTACAGCGAAGCAACCCTGGTTAAGACCCTTGAAGAACTCGGTATCGGCCGCCCATCTACGTATGCTGCGACGGTAACCACAATTATCGATCGTAAGTATGTGGAGAGGCTCAACAAGGCGCTGGCTCCGACAAAACTCGGTCAGGCAGTCAATCTACTTCTGGTCGAGCACTTCGGCAATATTGTCGACGTTAGCTTCACGGCTAATATGGAAACCAAGCTGGACCAAATCGAAGAAGATCAGGTCGACTGGCACGGCATGCTCAAAGAGTTCTATCAGCCATTTGGCGAGACTCTGAAGAAGGCCGAAGAGAATATGAACAAGGTGATTATTCTTTCCGACCACATCTGTCCCGCTTGCGGACTGCAGATGGCTATTCGTTCTTCGCGTTTCGGTCAATTCCTCGGTTGCATCGGATATCCCGAGTGCAAAACCAAGATCGCTTTGACCAAGGAAGGAACCCCGGTTCCGGAAGACAGACCATCGGAAGAGAAGTGCACAACTTGCGGTTCCGACATGCTGATTCGCTATGGTCGCTACGGCGATTACCTGGCTTGCAGTGTAGAGGAATGCAAAGAGCAACGTCCGATTCTCAAGACCACAGGCGTCATGTGTCCTCGTGAAGGATGCGGTGGAGCCATTGTCGAGAAGAAGTCGCGTCGCGGCAAAATCTTCTATGGTTGCAGCAACTATTCGCAAAATCAGTGCACGTCAGCATACTGGTATTCGCCAGTAATCTCGGGTGGACCGTACGGCAAAAACACTTGCCCTACCTGCAACTCCATACTTCTATATAAGACTTTGAAACGGGGCGACCAGGTTCAATGCTCGAATAAGGAATGTACCTTTGCAGAACTGGCTACCGGTACTGAGATCCATGCCGGCGCCCGTCCGCCTGCGGCACCAGCAGAACCCACACCTGCGGGCAAAGCATAGAGAAGACCTCAGGCAGGACCTGAGTCTCAATAGCAAACGTAATCAAGACCGGCAGAGATGCCGGTCTTGTGGTTTCTATTCAATCCGAGCTGTTGTCAACCTCGGAACAATTTCATTCGCTAAGCGACGTAACTAATCAACGCAGGCACTAGATCGCGCTATGCTTTCAGCGTATTCTGTTTGCCTATTTAACAGATGCATGCGCGTGCCTTTGGGCGGCGATGTGAAGAGGACTACCTTAAGTGGATCTTCAGAAAGTCTTTACCTATCAGGCTTTCGAAATAGTCTTCTCATCACGTTCATACTGCGGCTCGGATGTTAGAATGTAATCACATTGGTTCTGGGAGAAGATAAACAGCCATGTTTGAACGGTTCACCGAAAAAGCGATCAAAGTAATTATGCTTGCGCAAGAAGAGGCGCGAAGACTTGGTCACAATTTTGTGGGCACTGAGCAGATTCTTCTCGGGTTGATTGGCGAAGGCACTGGAATTGCCGCCAAAACACTCAAGTCGATGGGAGTCAACTTGAAGGATGCCCGCGTTGAGGTCGAGAAGATAATCGGAAGAGGCTCCGGTTTTGTTGCTGTGGAGATTCCCTTCACACCAAGAGCCAAGCGAGTCCTCGAGTTGTCCTGGGATGAAGCCCGGCAACTCGGCCACAACTACATCGGAACCGAGCACCTGCTTTTAGGTCTCATCCGTGAAGGTGAAGGGGTGGCAGCACGAGTTCTCGAGAACCTCGGCGTAGATCTGACCAAGGTGCGCAGCCACGTGATCAGGTTGCTTGGAGAGAGCGGAGCATCCACATCGGGCGCTTCCACTTCGACAAGCACCGGCCGAAGTAAAACTCCGACGCTAGACGAGTTTGGTCTCAACCTCACTCAAGCCGCTCAGGAGAACCGTCTCGACCCCGTGGTCGGGCGTGAAAAAGAAATTGAGCGCGTTATCCAGATTCTTGGAAGACGTACGAAAAACAACCCTGTTCTCATCGGTGAACCTGGTGTTGGTAAAACAGCCATCGCCGAAGGTTTGTCGATCCGAATTGCCAACGGCGACGTTCCGGATATTTTGTCGGAGCGCAAAATCGTCATGTTGGACATCGGTTTGCTCGTTGCCGGTACCAAGTACCGAGGCGAGTTTGAAGAGCGCTTGAAGAAGATCATGGATGAAATTCGCACCGCCGGCAACGTCATGCTGGTAATCGACGAATTGCACACATTGATCGGCGCAGGCGCAGCCGAAGGTGCAATCGATGCTGCCAACATTTTGAAACCGGCTCTTGCCCGTGGAGAATTGCAGTGCATCGGCGCAACCACGATGGACGAGTATCGCAAACACATCGAGCGCGATGCCGCATTGGAACGCCGTTTCCAACCAGTAATCATCGATCCGCCAAGCGTTGAAGAAACCATCGAAATTCTGCGCGGATTGCGTCCTAAGTACGAAGAACACCACCGCTTGCAAATCGGCGATGATGCTATCGATCAAGCAGCCAAACTGTCAGATCGCTACATCACCGATCGTTTCTTGCCGGATAAAGCAATCGACTTGGTCGACGAAGCTTCTTCACGCGTACGCCTGAGAGCGAGCTCGCTTCCGCCGGAAGGCAAAGAAGTCGAGAAAGAACTCCGCAAAGTTCGTCGCGATAAAGAAATGGCGATCCGCAACCAGGAGTTCGAAAAGGCCGCATCGCTCAGAGAGCAAGAAACCAAGCTCTCCGAAAAGATTCGCGAAATTCAAGCTTCGTGGAAAGCCAAACAGGAAACTGAAAAACCATTCGTAACCGCTGAAGAAGTGGCTTACGTAGTCAGCGCCTGGACCGGCATTCCGCTTCTCAAACTAACCGAAGCAGAATCGGAAAAACTGCTCCATATGTCGGATGTACTCCACCAGCGAGTCATCGGTCAAAACGAAGCAGTCGACGCAGTCTGCAAAGCGATCCGCAGAGCTCGTGTTGGATTGAAAAACCCAGCTCGCCCAATCGGCAGTTTCATCTTCTCCGGACCTACCGGTGTTGGTAAAACGGAACTCGCCAAAGCGCTTGCCGGCTACTTCTTCGGTTCAGAAGACAATTTGATCCGGATCGACATGTCCGAATTTATGGAACACCACACAACCTCCAAGTTGATTGGTTCTCCTCCAGGATACGTCGGCTATCAGGAAGGCGGACAGCTCACCGAGTCGGTTCGTCGCAAACCATACAGCGTCATTCTGTTTGACGAAATTGAAAAAGCCCACCCGGACGTTTTCAACGTACTCCTGCAGATCCTTGATGACGGTCGCCTTTCCGACAGTAAAGGACGCACGGTCGACTTCAAGAACACGATCATCATCATGACCTCAAACGTTGGTGCACAATTCATCGACAAGTCTGCAATGACGCTCGGCTTCCAGGTTCAAACCGTAGATGCCGAACACGCCTCTCGCTACAGAGAGATCAAAGATAAGGTTATGGACTCGATGAAGAAGACCTTCAGACCTGAGTTCCTCAACCGTATCGATGAAATCATCGTATTCCAGCAATTGACTCGCGAAGAGATTCGTCGCATCGTCGACATCATGTCCGCCGATCTGCAAAGCCGTATCAAATCGCAAGGCATGGAATTGGTCGTCACCAACGACTGCAAAGACCTGATTGCAAAAGAAGGATATAACCCCACATATGGTGCCAGACCGTTGCGTAGAGCAATCCAAAGAATGCTCGAAGACGCTCTTGCCGAGCAAGTCTTGATGGGTCGCTTCAAAGAAGGCGATGTAATCACGACCAGACTCGAAGGCGACACGGTTGTATTCGACAAATCCGCCATGGTTAAGAAGCCGGAAGAAAAAACTGACGGCAAAGATGGCGGTGAAAAAGCCGAAAAGGTCAAAAGCGAGAAGGTAAGCAAGTCCAGCAAGAAATCGTCTGATGGAGACGGCGAAAAAGCCGAAGAATCCAGCAACAACTAATTGCTGACCACAAAAAAATAAGAAGAGGGCGGTGCATATGCGTCGCCCTCTTTGTTATCTAGTGATGTCACCCGCGATACCAGTAATCTGGTTGGCGGGCAGCTCAAGGGACTGGTTTAAACATTTGCTGGATGGTTTAAACGTAGCTCTTGAGGCTTTTACTGAACCTAGCTCGGGAGGCTGATTGCGTGGTAGCTCGAGAGGCTTTGTTCAATGCATCTGTGAATGGTGTTTGTACTCCAGGAAGTTAATTCACTGATGTTTAGCGGAATATTGATAGATCAGGCCTTGCCGATCTTCATTCCGAAATCGAGGTCTACGTTGTCTATGCCGTTGGCAGGCTGGCTTCGCGTAGTCTTCGTAGGAGTTTCAGTGACCTCTATGCCTTCCAATTTGTAGTCCGGCGTAGTCGGTGAATTCATCCGCATTCTTTGGAGTGACTTCAATCGGTTTGATGTAATTTTTGCAGATTCGATTCGTGAGTTCTTACTGCTGTCAGTTTCGTCTTCTTTGAAGAGCTTCTTGATCTTGGAAAAACAGTTGTTAATCAAATCGCTCATAAGTGGTGTCCCCTATTTCGTCCCGTATTAATAATATTGCCGCTTTCAGGTGGAAATAACATCAATTGGTCTCGTGATCAAAAGATCACACTTTCGAGGGATGTAGTGAAGACTGACAGTACAGGCTGGTCTTAGCGCCTTGCATGAAGTTTGCAACGACGGTTGGTAAATTTGATTAAAGGGAAGGAGCGTTGGATCGAATTTGGATATGAGCTGACACGAATCGACAACGAGAAGAGATAGTAGAAGGGCGAGGAAAAAGAGAAACAGCGAAGTCGGGCTTGCTGCCCGCGATTCGCTGCTCCTCAGAACAACTGCCCAGCAGCCCAACCGGAAGAGGTTGAGCCGCTGAACAATCATTTCGTCCGTCAGATTTGATTCGCAGCTATTTCGAAAAAACCAGCCACGAATCTCGTCCGATGAGTACCGAACGCGTCGGTTACTCCGTTTCTTTTCGGCGGGTATAGAGCTCGTCCACCAGCGCGCCGTAACGCTTCAGAACCTCTTCGGTCCTGATCGACAGCTTGTTGGTGAGGAGTCCGTTGTCCACCGAAGCAGCCATCGGGACGATGTTGAACTGCTTGATCGTTTCCCAGCGTTCCAGGCTCTTGTTGGCCTGGTCGACGATTTCCTGGACGCGCTTCACGATGGCCGGGTGCGACGCGAAGAACGCGGGCACGTCGGCAGTCGGGATGGACACGCCCTTGTCGCCGAGGAGCTTCTTCGCCTTGTCCTGATTGACGAAGATCAGGGCGCCGATGAAGGGCTTGCCATCACCGACGGGAACGACGTACTGCACGAGCTCGTCGATGCCGTCAAAGGCGTTCTCGAGCTTTTCCGGAGCGACGTACTTGCCGCCGTCCGTCTTCAGGAGGCGCTTCTTGCGACCCGTGATGTACAGATACTTGTCGTTGTCGAATCGACCCAGGTCACCGGTGTTGAACCAGCCATCGGAGAACGACGCCGCGTTGGCTTCCGGCAGGTGCCAGTAGCCAGGCGTGACGCAGTCACCCTTGAGCCAGATCACTCCGGATCCGGAAGTGTCGCCGGCATCGGGGACGATTTTGACGTCGACGCAGTCCACGACCTTACCGACCGAACCCGGACGGTTGTTGTCGATGGTATTGGTGGCGATACCACCAGTCGTCTCGGTCAGACCGTAGCCCTGGCGCAGCGTGAAACCGGTCAGGTCGAAGAAGTTGACGACGTCGGCAGCAATCGGCGCACCACCGGAGAGCATGATGCGGACGCGACCGCCGAGGGCAGCGCGGATCTTGCTGAACACGAGCGCATCAGCGATCGTGCGCTTCAGACCAGGCTTGCTCTGCTTCATCGCCCAGCCCGCGATCATCTTCTTGAGACCGGTGGCGGAGTGGAGCTGCGCTTCAGCCTTGTCCTTGATCTTGCGCCAGACAGCCGGGACGCCGAGCAGCACCGTCGGACGGATTTGCTTGACGACATCGGCCATCTCTTCCACCTTGCAGAAGGCAGAAGTGACGCCGTTCCACAGGCAGAGCGACGTGCCATTGACGCGCTCGTACACGTGGGCGAGCGGCAGGTACGACAGGTAGATGTCGTCCTTGTTGAACGTGAAGCCGTGACGTCCAAGCGCCTGGCACGCCGAAGAGATGTTGTGATGCGTCAGCACCACACCCTTCGGCACGCCGGTGGAACCGGACGTGTAGATGATGGTGGCGATGTCGTCGCCCTTGATGCCGAGGAAATCGTTGGTCGTCATGGCGCGCACGAACGCTGACTTGACCGCCTGGAGCATGCCGGTGGCAGCCGACGAGGGCTGACGCTGGGTGGCTCCGGTGAAGTCGATCGCATTCTTGACGGCGTCGGCGAACAGGAAGGTGACGACACCGTTGGTTCCACCGGTCTTGGCCGCCTGGTCGGCACCGTCGACGAAGATCGACTTGGCGCCGGAGTCGCGCAGGATGTAGTTGACCTGCTCGGCCGCTGAGTTCGGGTAGATCGGAACCGAAGTGCCATTCAGCGACTGGATGGCGAGATCGACCCAAACCCACTCCGGACGGTTCCAGGCGAGGATAGCGGATCGTTCGCTCTTGTCGAAACCATGCTGCTTCAGGAAGCTCATGATCTCTGCAACAATCAGACCACATTCCTTCCAAGTGACACCACGATGGGTCGGACGGTCAGGGACATAGGCGGCGCCCATTCCCGGATAGCCGGCTGACAGCGCAAAGAGGTGGTCGTGCTCGGGAGTTTCGTTCTTGACGAGCACGGCAATCTTGTCAGGCGTGTTGAAAACATGCGACCAGAACTGGCGCACGAGAGGATTCGTTGAATTCATATGAGGCCCGTGCCTTCTTCTGTTAGGTGGCAGCAGACGACGCGCGACTGTCTCTCCGGATTGAGAGATTCAGAATCGCGTGAGCCACCACCGGCGGTGCAAAACATTTACCGGCAGCCGTACCAATCAGTTCGGCATCATTCAGATGTCGACGTGGGTGGTTTGAATAGTGCCGAGGAAATTGAAGTTGTTTCGGCTGGAGAAATGAAAGTGACGTTTTGATGAACAGTAGGAAACTAGCTGATCGGGCTATTAAATCTCAAGAGTCAAAAAGCTTCAGGGTCTACGAGATTGTGATGAACAGTAGTTCTCAAGTAGATCACTTAGACGCTAGCTATCGACGGTCCAAACATGGGCATTCTGCCGTTTTGCGCTCAATCATTGTCCGAGCTAGGCCAAAAGCTCACTTTGAACACGGTTATCAAGTTGACGCGTTCGCGATAAGTGTAATCCTGGTTGTCAGGTGGTGGTGTCATTGGTGGTGCGTCTTCAATTGCTCAACGAGGCACCTGAAGGCTTATGCGTAGTGTCGCGGCTGGTATCAAACCGGAAAAGGGAATATTCTCAAGACCTTGCCAAGTGGAGGGTTTTGATTGTGATATTACGTCACGAAGCTGATTCGAGAGTTTGCCCGCTTTCACTTGACAGCAGGTTTAATATCACTCGCTGTGCCGCCTGGGGCGGTTTTCAAGAACCGACTGTTCATGCCCTTCTTGCTTAGCACAGCTTTACAAAATGCATAGCAATTTCAGTTCTATATCTCTATCGGGAGAGGAGAACCCAAGTACCAATTAGTACTTGATATATAGAGACTCAGATTTTTAGCATCATTCTGCATTCATTCAACCCAAGCCTGTCGGAAGTTTCTCCCAACACTTTTTCCAACATCATCCTCAACCAAGCTCAGCCATCCCGTCCCCTCCTCTTCGTCTGTTCGAAGAGCGAGAGGTAGCAATCAGCCGCTAGTGGTCCCGTTCGGGGCTCCATATCGGGCTGCTTACAAGGAGCAGTTCTATGAATAAGAACGTACATTCAGCTCCGACCACGCCTGAGCGCGAGTTCCACCTCGTATGCAGTAGCGGAGGTTCGAGAGCGATTCTTGGCAGTGCGGGCGTCTTGCTCGCCTGCAATCAGGCCGGCATCAAGCGATTCAAGTCGATTGGTGGCATCAGTGGTGGCTCCGTCCCCACAGTTTTGTTCGCCAGCGGCATGGACGCAAAGACCTGTTTGAGCACAGCAATGGACATGGACTTTTCCAGCTTGCTCACTCGCCGCGCCAGTTTTTTCCGAATTCTTGTCGCCTACTTCATGCAGCGTCGTAACGAGAAAGTTCGACCGGTCCACGGGGTTCTCACTTCCGAGAAACTCGGCGACTTCGTCGAAAGCTTTCTCAAGGACGGGGAAACCTGGCCTCAGGGCTACTGGACGATGGCGATTGCTGAGGATGCGCAGATTGTGTTCTCGGAGAACGGTGTGTTCCAGATCCGTCCCGACAACCATCTGCGGGTTCTGAGCTGTGATCCGGGTCCCCTCGGTGTTGCCGTTCGCGGTAGCTGCGCGGTTCCCGGCATCATCTCGGCTGTCGAGTACAAGAACAAGATGCTGTTCGATGGCGCCCTCGGACCGGAGAGCCGCGTGCCTGCCGGTGTGCCGATGCGTCTCTACGGCGCCAATCCCCGCGACATCATCGCGGTGGATGTCGGCGACGAGGACAGCAAGAGTTCCAAGCGCGCCACCCGTCTCTGGAAGATGATCTGCGGTGAGGACTGCGTCCCCAACGTGGAAGACCCGATCTACAACAAGTCTCACGGACTGGTGTGGGTCGATGCGAACGTCACCTCGGTGCGCTCGTTGCAGTTCAGCCTCACCCGCGACCAGAAGTGGGAAGCGGTCATGTGCGGCTTCGTCTCTGCTGTTCCGGAGTTTGCCCTGGCCGGCATCCTCACGGGCGACCGACTGTTGCAGGCGCAGGAGCTCGTCTCCAAGTACAACGCCATTCTCGCCAACAAGGGCGAGGTCGGTTACGTCACCCGTGAGGTCGAAAGCCTCCTGTCCAAGCACGACTTGTTCTAACAGCTGACCACCTGCGCCGCATGCCACGGATCGTTTACCAGACGGTCCTGGCGTGCGGCTGACGGGTGCTAAGCTGATAAGCTTAGTATGGACTTGCGTCAAGTCCGACTAAGGGGCATCTCAAGCCCGACAGGAGTGCATCTTTTGAATCCGATCTGCGTCCAGCAATTTAGTCGCCGCTTCACTGCGGTGATTGGCTGGACGTTGTTTACTAGCACTTCAGCATAGGACGAAATCACAATGAGTTCCAAGAAAAACAAAGTGTTTCTCGTGGCTGGCAGCCGTACCCCGATCGGGTCGTTCGGCAAGAGCCTGCGAGCCGTTCCTGTGGATACGCTGGCTACCCACAGCATGACCCACGCCATTCGGCGCGCTGGTATCGACGCCGGTCGTCTCGACGGCATCATCCTCGGTCATGGTTATCAGAGCTCCTACACGCCCAACACGGCGCGTGTGGCTGGTCTGGCTGCCAACATTCCCGCTACTGTTCCTGCCGTCACGGTTCAGCGCCAGTGCGGGTCCGGCATGGAAGCCATCAACGGCGCCATGGACAAGATCATGCTCGGCAAGGCCGACTTGATGCTGGCCGGCGGTGCCGAATCGATGTCCACCATCCCCTACCTGCTTCCCGGCGATCTGCGCTGGAACGGGTTTATCTCCAAGTGGTTCAAGATCGCCAAGATGGGCCCGCGTCCGACTCCGTTCGCGCTCGCCGACAACGGCATCGCCCCCTTGAAGCTGATCAACGACACCAAGACGGTCGCCATGGCGAAGACCGCTCAGCGCCTGGCCGAGACGTACAACATCTCGCGCGCCGAGGCCGACGAATACGCTCTGCGTTCGCAGAACCTCGCCGGTGCTGCCATTGCCTCCGGTCGTTTCGACGAGGAGATCGACCCGATTGCCGTTGGCTCCCGGGGCTACTTCTCGCGTGACGAACACGCTCGCAAGTCGAGCGCCGAAGGTCTCGCGAAGCTCGGTCCGGTGCTCGGCACCCGGCAGATCACGGCCGGCAACAGCTCCGGTCTCAACGACGGCGCTTGCGCCGTCATCCTCGCCTCTGAGAAGGCAGTCGCCGAGCAGGGCCTCAACGTCATGGCCGAGCTCGTCGATTACGCGGTCGCCGGAGTCGATCCGGAGCAGATGGGATTGGGTCCCGTCGCCGCCATCACGAAGCTGCTCGAGCAGAACAACCTGACGCTCGCCGACATCGATCTCATCGAGATCAACGAAGCGTTTGCCGCTCAGTACCTGGCCTGCGAGAAGCTTCTCGGTTTGGACCGCAACAAGGTCAACGTCAACGGTGGCGCCATCGCTCTCGGTCACCCGATCGGGATGTCCGGTGCGCGTCTGCCGCTTACTCTCGCCATCGAGCTCAAGAAGCGCGGCCTGAAGCGTGGTATCGCTTCGCTGTGCATCGGCGGCGGGATGGGTATCGCGACTCTTATCGAGCTGCCCTCGTAACTGGGGTTCTAACTGGTTTTATAAACCAAGAGGAAAGAATAAACATGTCCAAGGCTATTACACTGAGCAAGCTCGGGAGCGGCGTCGCCGTTCTGACCATCAACCTGCCGGACAGCAAGATGAACCTGCTGTCCTCGACGGTTCTGGCCGAGCTTGACCAAATGCTGTCCACCATCGAGCGCGAAGGCGCCAAGGGTGTCATCCTGGTTTCCGGCAAAGAAGGCAACTTCGGTGCCGGCGCCAACGTCGAAGAGATTCAGGCGCTGCAGAGTCAGCCCGCCATCAAGATCTACGAGGCTTCCAAGATCGGCAAGGCTCTCTTCGCCCGACTCGAGAAGCTCAACTCCATTGCCGCCATCAACGGCACCTGCCTGGGCGGCTTCACCGAACTGGCTCTGGCTTGCAAATACCGCATCGCCAGCTCCGATCCGAAGACCGAGATCGGTGTGCCGGAAGTGCAGCTCGGTTTCATCCCCGGCTGGGGTGGCACCGTGCGTCTGCCGCTTCTGATTGGCGGTCAGGCCGGTTTCAAGATGATTTCGACCGGCAAGGCCGAGTCGGGCTACAAGGCCTGGCGCCTGGGTCTGGTCGACGAAATCGTCGCCAAGGACGACCTGGTCGAACGCGCTGAGCAGATCCTGACCGGTTCGAAGCCCAAGCGCTACGTGCCTCGCTTCAAGGAAGCGATGGTGAAGAAGCTCTCCGCTGCTGCCCTGGAAGGCACGAGCTTCGGTCGCGGCATCTTCGCCAAAATGGCGAAGGGCGCGGTCTATGCGGCGACCAAGGGCAAATACCCGGCTCCGGTCGAGGCACTCAAGGTGGTCATGCTCGCTCTGTCGGGCGACCTCGAGAAGGCTTACGAAGCGGAGTCGCTGGCGTTCTCCAAGCTCGCCACCACGCAGGTGTCGCGCAACCTGGTCGGCATCTTCCGCGGACAGTCCGTGTCCAAGAAGATGGAAGGCGTCACGCCCAACATCGATGTGAAGACCATCGCCGTCATCGGCGCGGGCGTCATGGGCGCAGGCATCGCGCAAGCGGCTGCCTATAAGGGTTACGAAGTCGTTCTCAAGGACATCGACCAGGCCGCGCTCGACAAGGGCATGGAGACCATCCGTGGTCTCTTCAAGGGTCTCGTCGACCGCAAGAAGCTCAGCCAGACTGAGATGGACGTGATGATGTCGGCCATCAAGCCGACCCTGAACTACGCCGACCTCGCCGATTGCGACCTGGTCATCGAAGCAGTGGTCGAGCGGATGAACGTCAAGAAGCTCGTCCGCGCGGATTGCGAGAAGGCGATCTCGAAGCCCTTCATCTTCGCGACCAACACGTCGTCCCTCTCGGTGGGCGGCATGACCGAAGAGCTGAAGAAGGGTGACGAAACCCTCGCTCCGGCCTCGCGTCATCCGGAGAATGCGGTGGGCATCCACTTCTTCAACCCGGTGCACAAGATGCAGCTCGTCGAAGTCGTGCGTGGCTCGACCACGTCGGATGCGACGCTGGCTGCCGCGAAGGCGTTCGTCGCCAAGCTCGGCAAGTTCCCGGTCCTGACTAACGACGCCCCCGGCTTCGTGGTCAACCGCATCCTGGCGCCCTACATGCGCGAAGCCATCGTCATGGCCGAGCAGGGCGTTCCGATTGTCGACATCGAGAAGGCCGCGCTCAACTTCGGCATGCTCATGGGTCCGTTCACCCTGCTCGATGAAGTCGGTCTCGACATCGCCGGTCACGTCATCAACACGCTCAACGGCGCGTTGGGTGCGCGGCTGTCGCCTCCGCCGATCCTGAAGGTGATCGAGGAGAAGAAGCTCCTCGGCCGCAAGGGTGGCAAGGGCATCTATCTCTATGACGAGAAGAACGACCGTCGGTTCGTCATGGAGGGCAAGGGCTTCATGAAGAAGGGCAAGAAGAAGTTCTTGCTCAACCCCGAGATCACGGACGCCATCAAGGCTCCCGTCAACCGCAAAACGGAAGGCGAGATCCAGGACCGGCTCTTCCTCGCGATGGTCGCCGAAGCGGCTCTGGCCGTGCAGGAGAACGTCATCGAGGATCCGAGCCAGCTCGACTTCGCCATGATCTACGGCACCGGCTTCCCTCCGTTCATCGGTGGTCCGCTCAGCTACGCTGACGCGATGGGCACGCCCATTGCGTACCAGAAGCTGCTGTACCTGTCCAAGGTGGCCGGCGAAAACTACAAGCCCTGCGATCTCCTCAAGGAGAAAGCCCGGACTGGTAGCCCGTTCCTCGGCTAACCCGAATTGGGTATCGCGGTCTCGCATCACTGCTTGAGAGCGTGCAGACGCCAGGCTGATATCACCACCCGTGGTGTCAGTCTGGCGAACGCTCTTCGAGAGTCGGAACAAGGAGTGGTAAAAACCACCTCTTTTCCGGCTTTCGTCTCTTCTCTTTTTATACTATAGCGAGTCGGAGGTCGAGAAGGTTACAGGTCGGAGAGGTCGGAGTTCAAGTGAAGGTTCACTAGCGAATACCGACGACCCAGTGTTCATGCGGTTCTTGTTGGGCGCCTGGTAAGCGCTCAGGCTGCTACGTTGTGTTGCAGCGAGGTAGGGACGCTTTGTTAGCGTTCCTACCGTTGTGTTGCTTCTGGCTTTGGCAGCTCTTTCAAAACGGTTTACGCTCAATTGTAGACAACGGGGCGTGAAGGAAGTGGTTCGCCAGTGACTCTGGAGCGAAGAGAGCCGTCAGCATTGAAGCGATAGACATTACGAGTGCGGTCTTGATGGTTGTATCGAATGGACTCGCGTCGCGATCCGTCCGGATAGTAAGAACTTTCGCCGAGCACCTGCCCCATCGGTCCAATTTCTACTGTTCTAGCGCGATGAGCATGCTCTCTTCCAACCCTGATCGAACGGGTGCCATCAGGGTTTTCTGTTATATCCGGAGTGAGAGTTCCAAAATGCAGATCGATACCACCGTCCGGGCGGTTGGCGACGACGTAATTCTCGCCTAACTCAGCTGGTAGCACAATGTTTTGAATCAGTTGGCCGCTCCTTGAAGTTCGCTGAAAGATGGACGATCCATCTGCTCTTCTCTCTTGAGTGGAAACAGTGCCATCGACGTGTTGCGTTCTATTTCTTTCGGAATCTCTGTCTCGCCAGGTAGTGGTTACAGTTCCGTCTCGTCTTGTGTGAACCTGAACGGAACCGCCATTTCCATCGTAATCGGTAGCAATTCTTTCTCCGTTTCGGTAAGAGATTTCTTCGTGGCGTGGAGTCAAATCAGCATTGTAGATGCCTGTGCTGAAATAGCCGTCATTGACGGTAGTACCGGCGAAGGTGCCGTCATCGCGTCGCGTGAAGTGACTGACGAAGCCGTTGAATGTAGTTTGATCGATAATCTGCACCTCGCCATCAGCATTAAAGTAGCGGCGGGTGGTGGCGAATCCGGGACGCGTCACAGTTTCTTCCAGTGGGACAATGCGCAATTCTCCGTTAATCTCCGACGGAGGGCGGTAACGCACCTGGCGCGTGGATCCGTCTGGCAGCGTTTCGGTTCCGCCGATGATGTTTCCGTCCGGTCCATATTCAGCATTAGCTGGAGGATTGTCTATGCGAATCGGGCGGTCAGGAGGGCGCACGGCTGGTTGTTCAGGAGGTTGTGAGCCTGGCTGCTCGGGCGGTTGCACTCCGGGTTGTTCGGGTGGATGCGCGCCCGCTGGTGGAGGCACTTCGCCGGGAACGGGGCGGTTGAGCGGGTTGTCCGGAGGACCGGGTTGCCAGCGTTGCTCTGGTTTTTCCTTGATTTTGTCGGAGTAATTTCCGTTATCCAGCCCAAGAACAGCACGGCGAGCCCGCTCGGCTGGTGATTCATCAACGCCTTCTATTGTCAGCTTTGGAAGTGTCGAAAGGAGTGCATCAGATGTCGCAGTCTGAAATGACGTGGGCTTAAACTCCTCGTAAAAGACTTAGCGCATCCGTGGACAGTTTTTCGATGGTATCTTCACTGGCGCGTTTAGCGTCGCCTTTAAACTTGTCGAAGCAATTTCTGGTTGAAACATATTGGTAATCTCCGTGAGCAGGCAGCGCGCGATCAAGTCGAGTCGCGCTTTGTGATGGGGAGTTGATGGTGAAGTGAGATGACTTTGGAGCGGTGTGGAGCCACAGCTACATAATGCTCGCCAATTCTGTCCGAATCCTGACCAAAGACCGCCAGGTTTCGAAGCTGCGGAAAAAGCTTCTTGCTTCGCAGAGGTGTGCCTCTCCGAATGAGTATGTGTTTCCACCTTGTGTTATGGTGGAGGAATCAACTGTCGAAGGCACGGACCAGGCGGGTTATGTTTCAAAACGAAGAGGATAAGCATCTTCCGGAGAAGCAGTTGGAAGTTTCGAGAAGTGGCTCAGGCCGTCCTCCTCGGCGGACCGCTTTGGGACTGGCTAGTTTTGGGGAATTTGAACGGAGAGGTTCTGCAAGCTTCGGAGTTGGATTTCGAGCCATGTGGAAAAACTATTTTTTTGTACTCTCGTCGTACTTTAAAAAAATGAAGCGAGAAGACCAGGAACAGCTGATCGTTAGAGTCTGTCAATGGGTAGTTGTTTCTTGCGCAGTTGTAGTGGCTAGCTTTTTCTATCCGTACCTCGAATCTTCTCATAAGGTAGTTGAGATACCTTTGTTTTTTGTATTTACCTGGTATGTCGCAACCAGGGTTCTGAGCCCGATTGTGATTGTTTCGTTCGACGACAAGTTGAACGCTTTAGAGTAGAGGTCGGCGTCCATTTTAGAAGGGATTCAGGAAAAACGAATGTGGCGAAGTTACTGCCAAATTCTATCTGAGTATTTTGTTCGAATGGATCGAGTGTATCAAGATCAGTTCATCGCGCGATTATTGCTTGTCCTTATGTTCGCATTGATGTTTGTCGCTTTCGTGTTCTATCTACCTGTAACTATGTTTCGGTAGTTGGGATTTTCATCAGGCGGGCGAGGCTGTCGATTCGCTGGGTGATCTCTTCGATGGTGAGACCGGCGAATGGGGTCATGAATTCGTCATCGCGGGAGCCGTTGGCATAGTAGGCCTTTGTGCTGACTAGTTGGAAACCGGCTTCTTCGGCGGCTTTTAAGATGCCGTTGCGCAGGAGGGCGGGGGCGAAACGGACGCACAGGTGAAGTCCGGCGCTCTGGCGGGGAATTTCCACGTGGGTTTTAAACACGCGATAGAGGGCTTCAATCATGGCTTTGCGTCGGCGTTCGTATTGAATTTTAGTTTTTTTGATGTGTCTGGAGAGGGCGCCCGTGTGGAGAAAATCGGCGAGGGCGTAGTGCTCGAGGATGGGGGACTGGCGCTCGGTGAGAAACTTGACACGCTCGAAGATAGGCACCAGAGATAGTGGCACGACTGCGCAGCCGACGGTGGTGAGGGGATAGAGAACTTTCCAGAAGCTATACAAGTAAATGACGCGATCTTCTCGGTCCAAGCCTTGCAGTGAGGGAATTGGAGGTGCGGTGTAAACGTAATCGCTGTCCCATCCGTCCTCCACGATGATGACGTCCCGACGAGAAGCCCATTCTAACAAGGCTTTTCGGCGGTCCAGTGACATGATAGTTCCGGTTGGATCGTGAAACGAAGGGCTGACGTATATGAGTTTAACTGGCTCCTCAATAGCCTCTAAGCGTTCTACACTGATCCCGTCTTGATCGATTGAAACAGGAATCAATCGCGCGCCGCGGTCGGAAAACGTGTCGCGACCGCCGCCGAAGCCTGGGTTTTCAACGACGACGACATCGCCCGGATCGATCAGGATCTTGGCGATGTTTGCTAGAGCGCGTTGGGGACCGGGGAACACAATAACCTGGTCAGGCTGGCAGTTTAATCCTTTCGATCTGGAAAGATGTGTGGCGATTTCGACGCGCAGTTTGTAAGAACCCAGGGTCTCAGGGGTGCAGTCAAAGTGATGCGGCTGCTGTCTGCGGCACTGTGCCGTCAAAACTTCTTTCCATTGCGGCAGTGGTAGAGAATCTGATGGCGGTGCGCCGAAGTTCAACTCGGGCTGAAACCCGGCGGTTCCTTCAGATAAGCTCATCTCCATAAGCTTGCGAGCCTCGTTGGAGAGTCGGAAATTTGTCTCTGCACCGGCTTTGCGATTCCACTCGGCTTCGTTTTGCGTCTCGCGATCGAGCTGTCCTCGTTTACTCACAAACGTGCTGCTTCCAGTCAATGATTCGAGGTAACCTTGGGCAATCAAGTCGTCGTAAGCTTTCACGACGGTTCCGCGAGACACGTCGAGCGATTCGGCGAGCACTCTGGATGGTGGCAGTGCCACTCCAGGAGCTAGACCACCGGAGACGATACGTTCCTTTAGTGCTTTGGAGAGTTGGATGAACAGCGGTTCTGACGACTTTAAATCAAGAACGATAGGGAAATCCATTTGCGAATCTCGTAGCGGGATGCCAATACCAATTGGAATGAAAGAGCCTGGGCCAATTTAGGTGAGTACACTGTAGATCTTTAGTCCAAGCCGATCAATCGCCTGAATTATGCAATCAAATATTGCCAGACGACTTGCATGAATTGTAGCCTTAAATTCTTGTCCACAAAACCTTCAAATTCCAAGCTAGTCAGACTTAATTAATCGCTGCACCAAGTCTAATCGCTGCAACTAGTATCCGAAACCCTTTGCGTTCCGCTACAGCAACGTTCGTGTTCGCACGCGCGTAGATTTTGGAGAAAAAAATGCTGTCTCGTTTCATCCTCCCTGCCTGTGCCGCGATGCTCTTCGCTGGCACCCCCGCTTTCGCATCTCCGACTGATTCCAGCGTCAATCCGTCCGTGTCTTCAGACTCTGCTACTCCGGACGCTGCAGTTCCGTCGGTCAGTGGCGCTCCTGCCGTTCCCAAGAGTCCTGTCGTGGGACCCGTATTGGATGACACTCCCGCCGAATCGCCCAGTGCGCTCGAGCGTGACCGTCTGAATTCGGCCGTCTTCGCATCACCGCAGGGCAAGTCGAATGCCACTACAGATGGTGCTGAGTTCCGGTTGCCTCTGCGCGACGAACGTTTCCGTTTGTTCGATGAAGATTGGCGCTACCGCGTCGACTCGCGCGACAACGATTGGCGCTATCTTGTCAGTCCCCGCGATGAGCGTTCGCGATCCTTTGGCGACGACTGGCGCTATCGCGTCAATCCTCGCGACGAACTCCACGGACCGCTTGCGACCCGTCGTCAAGAAACCGTCGATCGCATCGGCGACATGATCTCTCCTGGTTTTGGCCGTGTCGAGTTCGACTCCGGGCGAAATCACATTCGCATTGATTACCTGTATTCCAGGAAGTGCAAACTCAGAGGCGCCGGAATCTGCTTCCGGATGACGTTCTGATTGAGCGGTACAGATTGCATGCAGTGTTCTATTCCTGGACACCAAACCGCATTCTATCCGCCACAAGGGTAGCGGCGTGAAGTGATTCGTCACTTCACGCCGATGCTCTCAGACACCATTTTTGTTAGAATCAAAACTACTATGCGAAGTAGCATTGATTGATGTTGTGGATACTTTTTAATGCCGGCAACTTGGCTGTTTAAGAAATTTTTTGCAGGCTCCACACTAAGCTGCATGAATTGCGGATCTCTGATGTCCGGCAGTGATCGCTACTATTATGCGTGAGGTGTTTGCATAACTTTGTTTGTTGTTGACAAGGTGGCAAAATGCGGCAAAAATGACTGGATTACTGAACAGGATGAGCCATGCATTTCTTTAACCCATCGCTTTCACCACCCATTATCTAGATTGGGGCGCTGTGAATTCATAGAGTTTTCGAGAGAGATTCGCGTTCGAATCTTGCTGGACTTCATGCATCTGGTTCTTTTCTGCTCGCAGTGGTGGAAGACTTTTTTCCATCGATCGAAGCGAGAAAACGTAAGTAATCATCAGCGACTCAATAAACCAAACAAAAGCGTATTGCCCTTTTGCTGGTCTTTTAGACCTTATTTGGTGAATGAAAATGTCAAAATCTAATCGTATGGGAGTGCTCTTTGGAGCGGCTCCGGTTTTAATCGGATCACAGTTGGCTATTGGTGCTGCGGCTGTTTTTGCGAAGTTGGCGCTTGTCGGAGCTGGAGCCGTAATGGTGGCTGCTTTGCGTTTGACGATAGCATCAGCGGTGTTGTTTGCAATTAGTGCTCGCAGTAAACAGAAGCAGCAGGTGCCGCGAGCGCATGAGTATTTGTTCTTATTCTGCGGTTTGGCACTGGCCGTGCATTTCGCTACGTGGATTGCGTCCTTGAGTATGACGTCCGTGGCAATCGCTACGCTTTTGGTTTCCACCGCTCCTGTTTGGACCACGCTCTATGACCTCGTTTTCTTGCGACGCAGACCATTGAAACAATTCTGGATTGGTTTTGTCGCCACTATATCTGGTGCCATTATTGCGGTTACGAGTGGTGCATCGCAGGCGTTGACGAACACTCAAGCCGAGCAGAATCTTGGCGCGCTGCTTGCCACGTTAGGAGGCTTTGCGTTTGCGTGTTATCTGATCGTGGTGAGAAACGTAAGCGACAACTATTCAACGCTCGTAATCGTTAATCGAACTTACGCATGGGCAGCCGCTTTCCTCTGGCTCGGAGTTCTCATATTTCAAGAAAAGTTGCCTTCGGCAGATCCGAATTGCTGGATCGGAATCTTCGGAATGGCTATCTTTAGCCAGCTTCTGGGGCATACCGGAATGAATTTGTCGTTGAAGTCATTTTCGCCAAATGTGGTTGCGCTGTCGACCCTGCTGGAGCCTGTTTTTGCGGCAGTCCTCGCGTTGATTGTGTTTCACGAAGCATTGAGTCGAGAGATGATTGTCGGGGCACTGCTGATAGTGGCAGGTTTGATGGCAGTAATGTCGGCGAAGGTTGTTGAACCGGAGGATCGGAGTTCACCGATACCAGAACTCTAGCGGAGGACGGCTGGGCTTTCGGGAAGGAAGTAATTGACGAGGTTGGGCTAGCCAAGAGGGAGTGCGGTAGATTGTCTTTGAACAGCGATTGGGCCCACTCTTCCTGCCATTCAGAACAGTTTAGTTTCTACCATCGAAAAATTGAACTGAGATCGCGAGAACTTGGGTTCTGCGATCGCTGTGCTAGCGCACCATTATTTCTAATAAACATACTAATTTTCGGGGAAGTAAAGCGAGAACTTAGTTAAAAGCTCTTTGTAGTCTCCAAGAGATCTCTTCTTTAAATTCATCGATCTAGATACCCACTGATTCCTCAGCCCGGAGCTGATTCTCAAATTTTTCTTTCCCGCACTCGCGACTTTCGTTGCGTGTGTACGAGACCAGGTGCGCTTTTGCGTGCCGCCGAAAGGAAGGGTTCAACCCATGTCTGCTGTACTAGTTTTGAACAACTCATCGGAGCCGTTGCATGTTTGCGACTGGCGACGAGCGGTTGCGCTTATCGTGAAAAATCGGGCAGAGGTGGTTGAGCACAACGGCAAGATGCTGACGGAAAACTTTCCGCTGCCTCTTGTTATTCGCCTGTCCAGTCAGGTGTTCGTGCCGTACTCGCCAATCTCTTGCAATCGTCAAAACATCTTCGCCCGCGACCGGCATACCTGCCAGTACTGCGGTCGCAAGAATGTCGAGTTGACGCTCGATCACGTCATTCCACGCTCGAAGGGCGGACCATCGAGTTGGGAAAACCTTGTCGCTGCCTGCCACAAGTGCAATGGTCGCAAGGGCGATCAGAGCCTGAGTGAGTGCGGCATGCGCCTCTTGAACAAGCCGGTGCGCCCGCGCAACCGGATGTCGTTTTTGATTATGAAGCACCGCTCGAAGGGCGGGACGTATGAATGCTGGGCACGCTATCTTCAGACGGCGTGAACCTGCTAACGTTAACAACACGAAGGGAAATAACATGAATTCGGAAACTGAACACGCATTAGCAGCGAAGCCCGCGCGCGCGCTTTATCCCTCGAAGGAGCCGTACAACAGCGGCTTGCTTCGTGTTTCGGATGTTCACGAAATCTACTTCGAAGAGAGCGGCAATCCCAACGGCAAGCCGGCTGTCTTCGTGCATGGTGGTCCCGGTGGTGGCACTGATCCGTCTCAGCGCGGGTTCTTCAACCCCGATGTCTACCGCATCATCCTCTTCGATCAGCGTGGTTGCGGCAAGAGTCTGCCGTATGCTTCGCTCGTCGATAACACGACCTGGGACCTGGTCGAGGACATGGAGAAGCTGCGTAAGCACCTCAAGATCGAGCGCTGGCAGGTCTTCGGCGGCTCGTGGGGAAGCACTCTGGCTCTGGCATACGCGGAGACGCATCCAGAAGCGGTGACGGAACTGGTTTTGCGAGGCATCTTCCTGGTTCGCCAGCAGGAGATTGACTGGTTTTACCAGCGCGGCGCCAGCGCCATCTTCCCGGACGCATGGGAGCACTACCTAAACGCCATTCCGGAAGCGGAGAGAGGCGACCTGGTGGCGGCGTACCACAAGCGCCTGACCTCGACCGACGCCGCTGTGCAAGTGGCTGCCGCCAAGGCCTGGAGCATCTGGGAAGGCTCGACGAGCAAGCTGCACAACGATCCGAAGTTCGTCGAGCGTTACGCCGACGGCACCTTCGCGCTTGCGTTCGCTCGCATCGAGTGCCACTACTTCGTCAACAAGGGCTTTATGACCGAAGGCCAGTTGCTCGCCAATGTGGACAAGATTCGCCACATTCCGACGGTGATCGTGCAGGGTCGGTACGACGTCGTCTGCCCGATCGAGTCGGCATGGGCGCTCTATCGCGCCATGCCCGAAGCCGATCTGGTCATCGTTCCCGATGCCGGTCACTCGGCTAAGGAGCCGGGCAACATGTCCGCGCTCATCGACGCGACCGATCGTTTCGGCGCGACGTTCGATCCGGCCGCCAAGACCGAGGAGGCACCTGCCGCGGATGAGGAACGGTGCGTTTTTCTCGATCGCGACGGTGTGATCAACGTCGGCATCAACGTGACCAAAGCCAGTGACTTCCAGCTCCTCGACGGAGCGAAGGATGCTATCGCGCGCTTGAAGAAGGCTGGGTTCAAAGTGATCGTCGCCACCAATCAGGGTGGGCTGGGCGAGAAGCTGGACGGCTCGATTCACTGGCCGGCGCATCCTCTTACCCGCGAGGCACTGGCTGAGATTCACGCTCGCATGCTCGAGCTGCTCGGTGACGAAGCCAAGCCGGACGCCATCAAGGTCTGTCCGCACTCGAAGTCGATCGTCTGTCCCTGCCGCAAGCCACTTCCCGGCATGCTCACCGAGGCAGCGAAGGAGTTCAAGATCAATCTCGCGCGTTCGTTCATGGTCGGTGACCGCGATACCGATGTCGCGACTGGTACCGCTGCTGGTGCCACCGGGATTCTCGTCCTCACCGGACCGGACGGTGCCGAATCGAAGGACAAGAAGCGCGTCCCGGCAGGAACGCCAATCTTCGCCTCTCTCAAGGAAGCGGCTGACTGGATCCTGACGCAAAAGTAAATTGAATAGTCGCGTGTAATAGCTGACGCGCACGCGACATCAGTTTCGCGAGAATCTGAAGACTTGGGCTGCAGGCTCATTTCTTCAGGTTCTCGTTTTTGATTCGAAATACGATAAGAGATAGTATAAATGGAAGATGATGAAAACCGCGAAGTGTGCTGGGAGGAGAAGCTCTCCATCCCAGCACCCACGCGGCTTCATCACATTGAATCGCGTTGGATCAGCGATCTATATGTCTCGACCATGGGCGTCGCCGAACGCACCAGAACGCGCTCGCTGTCGAATTGGCAGTCCCAGAGTCCGAGATGAAGCAGGTGATCGTCGACCGGTTTTTCGGAAGTCCGATAGTCCCATGCGATCATCGTGAACAACGGATACCAGGTGTACCCCCGAACATCGATTCCAGCAGCCTGGGCTCTTGCGACGGCTCTTGTGGTTTGCCGCATCCAGCGCTTGCGTTCTGCCAGTGTGCCGGTGGCGCTCGTCTCGGTGATCATCAGCGGTTTGCCGCTGTGCCTGGAAGCGTGCTTAAGCACCTGAAACAGCTGTTCTCCACCGCACGTACCGTCCTTTGTCCTGACGTTATCATCGTTGTCGATATCCACCTCAGCGTAAGACCAGGGGTAGAAATTAACTCCGAAGATATCGTGTTCGACTCGGTTTTGACGCAAGGTTTCAAGAGCGTCCTGAGAGGCTCCTCTGTCCAGCAACCAGGACCGAAGGGGATGACGATCGTCAACGCGCCCGGCCGAAAGATCGTAGGGCAGATATTCTTGCAGAATGCGGAGACGTGCAGCACGAGCCGCCTTCGGGCGTACGCGCTTGACGCGACGCATCGCTTCGACGGCTACAAGAATTGCTTCCGGCTGCTCTTCCCGAATTGCAGTTGCAGTGCGTTGGATGCCGCGCGCCAGTTGCAGGAGAACCCGGACGTAGCCCTCGTCTCCGTTCAAGTAAGGCGGCCATTCACCACGTCGACCGCTGAAGTCGGCGGTAACCGTCGGTTCGTTCAACGGGGTGTAGAACCGCACCAGATGCTTGTACCGCTTGACGAACGCCGTTGCGTACGCGGCAATGCGCTCGGGGTAGGAAGGATCGGAGAATCCGCCTGCAAGCCAGTCCGGTGTACCATAATGAACGAGATCGATGATCGGTGTGATCTTCAGAGTGTTGACGAGATAGTCGATCGCCTGGTCCGCGAATTCCCAGTCAAACTCGCCTGGTTTGGGCTCTGTGCGATACCAGGGGGGACCCCAGCGCAATGCCTTGATGCCCAGAGAAGCTGCCCGATCGAAATCACCACGCCACTGCTGGTAGTGCTGTGTCAGTTCATACTCTTCGAGCGAACGCAGCCCTGGCCGAGCATCTGGCACGAACGTGTTTTCAATGCCACCAGACCAGACGAATTGGTCGAATGGATGAGGAAAATTTGTGTGAGTCATGATAATGCCCATCCTTAGTTGCTCATGACCGAAGGTCAGAGAGAAAAGGTGAAAGGTTGCAGCTGCGACAACCGGTCAGTCGAAACTGATTCTGGTATGTGCAACTGACGAGAAGATCAATTGGTGTTGGTTAGATGGAATCTTTTAAATGGAAAACAATAGGACTTCACCATAGCCGTCAAAGGATGGCTGAGGATAGTGAGGAGCCGCTAAAACTGAATGCTTGTGATATTAACGCCTGGCAGTGCTCTGCTATCTTGGCATCAAAGTTCCGTCGAATGCGCCTCGGGGCTTGCGTCCGCACCTTGACCAGAGTGAACAACCAAGATTGATAAAAACTCGAAAGTTCTTAGCAAGCCGACGCGCATCGCCCCTCGTTCACACGGGAGCTTGTTCACGCGACGCCTCGTTCACGCGAAACCTCGTTTGCACGGAGGCTGGTTCACGCGACGGCTTGTTCATCTGGAACCTCGTTAACGCGATACCTCGAAAACTTTTTCGCGCGCACTTAATTGTCTGAAAGCAATTGTTGGTCTTCCGGAATTGCCAAAGCTCTCCAGGTTCCTGTGATAACGGCGACGCCGGGTCCATGAATTCGATTCGCTTCGTCTTCGCGACCAGTGCTTCTCAGTAGGTTAGCCAAACTTCTTGCCAGTCCCTTAGTTTCAGGATGATCGGGTCCAAGCGTCTCTTGTCTGATTTGCAATGCCGTTCGGTAAAGCGGCTCGGCGTCACGAAAACGAACTTGAATGTGATAAAGGGTTCCCAAATTATGCAACGCTGTAGCATAGTCAGGATGCCGGTTTCCAAAGATCTGTTCGTAAATCTCCACGCACTTTTTGGTCAACGGCTCTGCCTCCTGGAAGCGGTTAAGCTGGTAATAGAGCCGTGCAAGGTTGTTTAACGAGCGTGCCACAACAACATGTTGTTCACCAAGATGTTTCACTTTTATGTCGATTGCGCGCCTGTAATATGGCTCAGCGAGACTGTGCTTCTCCTGGGCGCAGAGCGCATCCGCAAAACAATCCAACGCGTATGCCAGACGTCTTGGATCTTCCGAGGCAAACGGCTCAAAATACCTTACCGATGCCGCCCAAATTGCTTCGCTGTCAGCCAGCCGACGCTCTTGATCCGCATACTCCGCCAATCTTCGAAGGTTTTCCCAACGCGACACGGCGACAGTAAGCGGTTCTCTCGGTTCTCTTGTCGGTAGCTTGCTGGCTAGATTTTCAGTCTTGCCGGGTTCGACTTTTGTTGGCGCCGGTCCTTCGGTTTGTTGCGGCCCCCCATTTCTTACGGCAGGTGGTGGCTGGTCAACTTTGGTTTTGGACCAGTTCTTCGCGGTGATCAATGTTTCTCCGGACTGCAATTTTTCTGCGTCTTCGATGCGGTTACAGGCTCGCAAAAGGTTTGAATAGTTACCCAGCAGTTTGACGACATCAGGATGATCTTTGCCGAGGCGGGCCGACTTGATGGACAGTGCTCGTTGATAATTTTGTTCGGCTTCCTGGTACTTTTCCTGAACGTGAAGCAGCATGGCCAGGTTATTGGCGATTACTCCGACATCATATTGATCCTCTCCGAAAATCTCGGAGTAGATCGACATCAGGCGCCGGCAGCAGTTTGTCGCGTCGGCGAACCGGCCTAGATGCCAATAGACTTCCGACAAACCCTCGAGCGTGAGGGCTGTTCGCCTGTCAGTGCGGTCAAATTTTTCCGACTCCTTCAGTGCTTCTTTCCAGAAAAGCTCCGCCTCAGCCAATTTCTTATCGCGTTGAGCCTCTTCTGCTTTCGCTCGTAACTTATCCCAAACTTCCGACACGTTTAAGCCTCAATCACCACAAAGATTTCTTACCCGGAAAACTCTGCCAATTTATAGCAAATTTCCAAAGCCGATAATTCTTATGTGACCCCGTTTCTTTTGAAGAAACCATTGAAAGAATCGGCCTGCAGTTAGTCTGTGATGCATTCGGATTCGTTGACAATTTACTCCGGCGATCAAGTCGATTCTGATAGTTTTCTTGAAGTCAAGCGCCGCTAACAGTAAGACATTGATATGATGCTGCTGGTTACACCTAATGAGAACTGTTTGTACGATGACTACAGAAGCTGTTGTGCCTGTCAGCAAAGATGCGTTTTTCCAGCTCCCGCGCGGTGCGCAGTTGGTCGTAGCTTACGCGCTGATGAACGATTTGTTCGACCTGGAACTGATGAGATCCGATGCCGACATGGCTGCCCTGGTTAATGTCGGTTGGCTGACCATCAAGCCCAGCTACGGGCATGGAATTGTAAACGGCGAATTTTCAGAGAAAGTCTGGCAGGCTTTTGAAGTGTTCGAAGATTCGATCATGGGTGCTGTTTCCGATCAAGAAATGGAGCGTTTCATCCTGCGCAAAGGCAAAGCCTATCCCTGGCTTTGGTAGTTTGAACACGCGCGCGCCGGCTTGCCGACCTTCTTGCAAAACGGTATCGTATTTGGTGTCGTTAGAGTGCAAGATAAACCAGCAGCACATCTCACTTGCAACACTTTAATTTAAAGCGGGTCGGTTTACGATATATTGTTAGTCGTCTCGCCGTTAACGATCACATCCAATTGGAGTTTGGTTCGAATGACGCCCATTAGTAATGCCGATAAAGTCTGGTTCATCCTGGGTCTTGTATTCCTGGTCTGGGTCTTGGCTGCCAGTACGCACCACTTCGCTCAGTAGAGACCTGCGGGCCGCTTGTTGCCGGGCATGGGTTTCAATTTTGGGCTAATCGATTCTTGACTATTCAGGCCGCGCCCTGCCGCATATATTTACATCTAGGGCGCGACAGGCACTGAAAAACAAAAGGCACTGCCGCCACCCTCGCCATCTTCGATCCAGATACGTCCTTTGTGTTTCTCAACCAACGCTTTGCAGATCGCCAGCCCAAGTCCGAAACCGCGCCGCCGGAGTTTTGCGGGTTGCTGTAGCTGTCTGTACCGGTCGAAAACAACCGAACGCATCTCCACCGGAATGCCGGGTCCGCTGTCGATTATTTGAAACTTGGCTCCAAGACCTTCGATGCCCGCCTTAATGAGTATTCGTGAGCCGGGCGGAGAATACTTCACGGCATTCGATATCAAATTGACCAAAACCTGTACAATTCGGCCCTCATCGACCGTTATCGCATCGTTTGTCACTTCGGTTTCCACTACAGGTGCGTTTGCTCCTTCATGCACGGGAACAGCTGCGATCGCTTTGCTAACCACTGCGCCGATACTAGTCTCTCGGTAGGTGAGTTCGATCAGGCCCGTTTCGGCTTCCTCTGATTCGATCAGCCCCTGGACCAGCGAGTTCAAGTATTCCACCGAGGTCACGCCCTGAGAAATCAGTTCTTTTCCGCGAGCGGAAAGATCGCCATACGTGCCTTCGCTGACCATCTCGAGGGTTATTCGAAGCGACGATAGCGGGGCTCGCAAATCATGACTCACCATTGCCATCAGGTCGCTGCGCAATTGTTCCAATCGATGGCGTTCGTTTATATCCTGAACACTAATGAAAAGGAGCTCTTCCCCGCCCAGTTCAAGCGCATTTACAAACACTTCGGTGGCGAAATTCTCGCCGCTTTTTTTGCGCGCCATCAGCCGCATCGATGGTTTGCCGGGGTCGAATCGATCCACCGTCGGAAATAATGTACTGACCAGCTGTTTTGCGATGGCGCTTTCCGGATATTGAAACAGTTCAATCGCTACTTTATTGACAGCTTTTACACGCTGATCCATCTTCAGCACGATTAAACCGAATGGAAACCCAGTGATGAACTGCCTCACGCGGGACATTACGTTGGACTGAGTCTCCCTCAGTTGCGCTAGTTCCAGTGCTTGTGCCAAAAATTCGCGGCGGAGTTCTTCGATACTCCAATGCTCGATTTCTTGGTCTGTTCTTTCCACGACAGTCTCCTCTCGTCGCTCCACTTTAGCACACCGATTGCTGCGGTTCGCGCAACTCTAATTGGTCTACTTCGCCGGCGTGTTAGCGGAGCTGTCATTGGTATCTTATTTGGTGCACGATGCTCGAATTAGGCACTGCGAAATCAGTATCGATGAATTGATACTGAACTGCACGTTTATGCCGGTTATGCTTGTCCCGAACCAGGTAAGATATTACTGTTATCGCCCAACTACTCAAGATGGAATCGGATCCAAGCAACATTATTTGTGCCGCATGTCGAAAGCCGAAGTCTGAAAACTCCGGAGCTTCCATCACGGCGCTGATGTTCGAATCAGCCTATTGTTCTTGTGATTCTCAAAAACCTGCGGACAAGCACTCTTCAGCGGCCGAGATGCCTCGCTGCCCGCATTGCGGATTGGTTAAGGCTAGTGCTACGGGTAGTATCACATCCTTGCTTTTCGATGAACTTTGTTGCCAGTGCTCGGCTGAAAAACCATTGAATAATCGCGACAAGAGAGCACCGAATGCTAATGACCTGGAAGGTTTAAACCCACAATTGGATCGGGCGGATCCGAAAAAAGCATTTCCGGAGGGATGGGACTCCAGGCTGATTTCATATGAAGACGCTTGCGCCATGCTGGAATTGCATTCAGGCGATATGGTTGGAGCTTACCGAATTTCAAAATTGATTGGGCGAGGCGGTATGGGCATAGTCTATCTTGCTTCACACCTGGCGCTGAATCGCACGTGTGCTCTGAAATTTCTGGCACCATCTTTGGTAACCAGCGTCAATTGGACTATGTTCCAGAACGAGGCGAAAACAATAGCCGCGTTAACTCATGCCACCATTTGCCAGATTTATGATCTCGGTATTCACAAAGGCAATTTGCCCTTTTACGCGATGGAATACGTGCCCGGTCAAACGCTTGCTGCGGTGCTGTCGCAGAACGGTCCGTTGGCAATAGAACGGGCGCTTGAGATTTTCTCAAAAATGGCTGCGGGGCTAGATTACGCACATAGCCATGGTGTAGTTCACAAAGACATCAAACCTGCGAATATCATGCTGATTCCGGCAGCCGACGGCACAGTCGAAATCAAAATACTTGATTTTGGTATTGCCGAATTGATCGATTCCGGCGATGAGCGGCAAAACCTTCCTGCTCTGGGGACGGCTTACTACATGAGTCCGGAGCAGTTTAAAGGAGCAGGCGTCGATCAGCGTAGCGACATTTATAGTCTTGGTTGCTCGATGTTTGAGATGTTGACGGGAAGACCGCCCTATAGCGGCTCCAGAAGCGAATTGTCATTTGCTCATGCTAAGGCGGCGATTCCTCGGCTTGGCGAGCAGAGTGATGAAGAGTTTCCGCTCGCGATCGAAGCGATCGTAAGAAAGTGTCTTTCCAAGTCTCCGGAGAAGCGCTATCAGAATGCCGATCAGCTGGTTTGCGATCTGGCACTGGTAAATGATAATCAGCCGCTGCAGTTTGCGCAGGACGAATTAAATGAGCTTAAAACTCAGAGTGATCCATCACTTTCGAAAAGTCAGATTTCCGGACTAAGTCCCAACATGACTGTTGCTGTCGTTCTCGTGGCCGTTACGCTGTTGATTATTGGTGGATATAGAACAGTTGTTTCTTATGTCGACAACGCAGAAACGGCTAAGTTGAAGGAGATTGAGAAAAGGAAGAGAGCGGAATTGGCACGTCGCAAGGCTGCTGCCGCCCGTGAGACAGTCGACACGCAGGCGGTACTCAATAAGGCGAATGCGGCGTTTCTTCAAAAACGCTTCGGAGATGTGGTGGCACTAGTCGATGACGCATTCACAAAGGGGGCCAGCAACGCTCAACTATTTCTTATGCGAGGAATGTCATTCGCCCAATTGGAGCAGCCCGACCGCGCCATCAGCGACCTGGAAAAAGCTCGCAAACTCGAGCCCGCGTTGAACACTAACGTCTTTTGCAATGATTGCCTGGCGAAAAACTATGCTGCGCTTTCGGATAATACTCGCGCTCTTTCTGCAATCGATCGATCTATCGCAATAAATCCGGATTCAGAACGCTTGCGCCTGAAAGCGCACATTTTATGCCAGCTCGGACGTTATGCTGATGCTCGTGATCTGCTGACGCAGGCGATGAAACTGGCTTCGGACAAGTATTGGCTTTATTTCGACAGAGGCAGTTGCAGTGCCAGTTTGAATCAGCACGAGAAGGCCGTGGAAGACTTTACGAATGCAATTCGATTACGTCCGGGAGAGCCGGGTGCGTACGGTTCCAGGGCGCGATCTTATGCGCGTCTCGGTAAAACGGACTTGTCTAAAAAGGATGTTGAACATTCTCAACAATTAGGTTTGCCCGAGTGGAACTACTTCGAATCGCAGGGCAGTCAGAAGGAATAAGTCATGCTGTCGGTTGAGATTATGACCGGGCATTGCGAGACTTCCGGCGTGCAATCGATTGGATCGTCGGTCTTGTCGTCGGCTTCTGTTGCTACCAGATATGCAAATTTCTCCAGTCGTTGAGCCAGTTCTGCGTGCGATAGACTCGAGAATGGAATCAGAAACTCATTGCCGGGCGCAGCGTGAATATAATTCGCGCGCGTACTTTTAATCGGCAAATCCGCAGCTTGAGCGCATTTGGCAATGATGCGTTCTTCGAAGTCGTCGTTGAAACGTACAAGCACATTCATTCCCGATGTTCGCGGAGATATCGTAACGGCTTTCCAGAAGCAGGTAGCAAGCGAATATAGTATGAGCTGTCTGCGTTCTTGAAAAATTCGTCTGACCTTGCGAATGTGAGCATCGAGATAGCCACTGCTTACAAAATCAGCCAGCACCTGTGATTCCAGCAAGTCCGTGTTGAGGCGAACGGCCGATCTGGCAGCTTGTATGGCAGTAAGCATATGCATTGGCACCACCAAAACGGCGGCACTGGTCAATGGCGACAGCATTCTGTGAAATCCGTACAGGTAGACCGTGTTGTTCGGAGCCAGGCCTTGAAGCGAAGCGGTTGCTTGGCCGCCATAGCGAAAGTCGCTGGCCGAGGCATCTTCAATAAGAAGCACATCGTTGTTTCGAGCCCACTCGAGCATGTTCAAGCGACGCTCGTGGGACAAAATCGTGCCTGTTGGATATTGGCAGGAAGGCGTCAGATAGGCGATCTTCGGCACCGCTATCGAGTCGAGGTTATCGGTAATCATTCCGTGATCATCTACACCCAGCGCGTCTATAATTGCACCGTGCGCCCTTAGGCGACTGTATACGTATCGGGAGCTAGGGTCCTCGACGATTATTCGATCGCCCGGATCTACAACAATTTTGATTAACTGTTCGATTGCTGTTTGTGGATTTGGGAAAATGATTATCTGATCGGGATGGCAGATTACACCTTTTGTGCGCGCTAGAAACTCGGCGATGGAAACTCGGAGAGGTTCATAACCGGCGCCGTAAAGACCGTTGTCTACCAGGCTGAGTTTGTCGCTCTGGCAGTTGCGAGTCATGAGTTGTCGCCACTGTCTGATTGGCAAAAGGTCCTGCAGTACGATATCGTCGTTGAATTCGTTTTCGCTGATTTCCGATTCAGTGACGGTCTGGTCGATCAGCGATTTTGCATATGCCGATAGGTGTGCGGTCAGGTTGTCGAGGCGATCGACTGGTGGTGCCGACGGTAACAACGAAGTATGCTCCGGCGCGGTGTGACTGACGGTGGTCCCTGCGCCAATCTTACCGGCAAGATATCCTTTGTTGAGTAGTTCGTCGTATGCCCGCACGATTGTCCGTCTGGCAATTTTCAGATCGGTTGATAGTTGTCTTGTGGGCGGCAAACGATCGCCCTGCTTCAATTGACCTTTCCTGATTGCAGTTTCGATACTGTCTGAAAGTTGTTTATACAGCGGTGTTGGAAGTGTCGGGTCCGGGTTGAAACTAATGCAAGTCATCCAGTAGTCCTCTATGCAGTTGGAAGAGCGAGTGCAGTGCAGTCACTGCCATTGGTACCAGTGTCGTCATCATATTGATTTACCGTGACCATCTGATGGCGAGTTGTGGCTGAACTGTGTCTGAACTTCTTCGCGTGAAGACCGGTTGAATGGGACCATTGTCGTAAGGCAATGGTGGTCCAAAGTGAAATCGGCCATTGAAGAAGTTTGGGAGTCAGACGTTTTGCGCTTCGGTAATTTCGCCGATGGAATCGGAAAAGCCAGTTTGTGAGGGCGTTCGCAGGCATTGAACGGCTGTTTGACTTCTTCGGGTGATTCGTAGCAAGTTGGAATTCAGCAATCCGCCATCCTCCGTTTTCGGGAAACAACCAACCCAATCTCGTAATCGACTCTCCACATCTTGTACATTGATACCGTCAGCGGTGCGATGTTCTACAGCCATCAATTTCCGAGTTGTGAGAACCGTCCGTAGGCTTGAATGGGACAGGTTAGATAGGATTGCTTTTAACTCGAACAACGTTCGGGTTGATACATTGTTCGCATACTGCCTTACGCAAGCCTGATGATGCTAATGTCGACTGTCTGGATTTTTAGAGGTCGCAGCTTCGTTGCCATCATTAGGATTGGCCGCGTCGTTTTTCGAATGCGCAAACATATAGATCGCCTTCGACTGCGTCGTGGTAGATGAAGCTACTCAACCCCTACGGGGTTGAGCTCAAACAGCGGCGTCCGTTGCTAACTAGCGCGACGTCGCAATTGTTGTTCGCCGCCGCTCGAAATGAGTGGTGCCAACTCAAGGATAATCACCATGAAATGGCTGAAAAACAAATGGACCAACCTCGTCAAATGGGGCGAGGAGCATCCCGAGACAGTTCTGCACTTGAAGCGTTGGGGCTGGCTCTATCCTGTATTCGTGGTCGCGCTTGTCTGGTGGTACACACTGATGCCGACCCCTGCCGCTGTTCACACAGCCAAGGATCAACCGCACTATTACTCGAAGACGGACTACTCCGAGATCTTCAATAAGATCGCCGTCGGCGACCGACACTATGCGATCAAATTTCAGGACGAATGGGACTCCACCTTGAATCAGTGGGTTCGCGTCGTCCTGTGTGACTGCAACGGCAGTCTGATCAAGTCTGGCGTTCCTGCCGGACAGGAAGCCAAACTCACCGAGTTGGCGCTGCAACATGACGTTGCTGTTGGCTCCACCGGTGGTGCGGAAGAAACGACAGGCGCTCATCAAGGAGAATCGTTTCTATCCGGTCCAAACCTGTTCTATATCCTCATGATGGTCGGCTTTGGACTGATGATGTTCATGGGGATGCGTCAGCAGCAGAAGATGATGGGCGATCGCTCCGACACCGGCAAGGCTAAGAATCTGAAGAAGATCGAGCCTCAGGTCTCTCGCGTCAACTTCTCGCATGTGGCCGGTATCGACGAAGCCGTCTCGGTGATGAAAGACCTCGTCGACTTCCTCAAGGACCCAAAGGGTTTTGCGGCGATCGGCGGTGTGATTCCGCGCGGCTATCTTCTTGTCGGACCGCCTGGCACCGGCAAGACTTACCTGGCGCGCGCTCTGGCAGGTGAAGCAGGCGTTCCTTATTTCTCGATTTCCGGCTCGGACTTCGTGGAAATGTTTGTGGGCGTCGGCGCCAGCCGTGTGCGTGACATGTTTGAACAAGCTCGGAAGAGCGCTCCCTGTATCATCTTCGTCGATGAGATTGACGCTGTCGGTCGTCATCGCGGAGCCGGCATGGGCGGCGGCAACGACGAGCGTGAACAGACGCTCAACCAGTTGCTGGTTGAAATGGACGGTATCGAGGGCAACGAGGGAATCATTCTTATTGCCGCGACCAACCGACCTGACGTTCTCGATCCGGCGCTGAAACGGCCGGGTCGCTTCTCCAACGAGATCCAGGTTCCGCCCCCGGATACCAGAGGAAGAGAAGAGATTCTCAAGGTCGAGCTGGAGAAGAGCGAGCCCCTGAAGAATGCTCTTTCTCCGAATGCGTTGAGCAATCTTGCTGCCGTGGCTCGCGCCACTTCCGGCATGACCGGTGCTGGACTTCATGAACTCATGACCTCGCGGGCGCAGCGCGCTGCCAAAAAGCGACTCGGTCGCAAGGTCGTGTCCGGTGAAATCGAGCTTCGAGACCTGCTCGCCGCGGTCGAAGAAATGCAACTGGGCGGCGACCTCTACTCGCGAGTCAAGCCTTACGCAGAGCGTCTGCGCACGGCTCTTCACGAAGCCGGTCATGCCGTCGTCGAGCTCACGCTGTTTTATCACAGCCTGCGGATGCATAAGGAGGGGAAGCTGTCTTGCGACGCCTTCTACTCGCATATGGTCCGCATGGTGTCGATCATCCAGAAGGGGCGCGCCGCCGGTATCACTGTCGCCCAGCCGGACGGCGACCACAATTCGCAGACGTTCGTCGAGCTCTGCGGAATGCTGGCGATTGGTCCAGCCGGTAAGGCTGCCGAATACCACCTGACAGGAACCGCTTCCACCGGTCATAGCGGCGACTTCCAGACGATCAAGAAAATCGTCAGCGGCATGGTCATGCATCTGGGCTTCTCTGTCGGAAGACAGCGCACAGTCAATGTTGCCCCGATGTTTATCGGGCAGGATGAACGTGAAAACCCCAATGTCGGCCTGATGGTCGGCCGTGGAGGCGGTATCTCGATGGAGTCTGAGGTCTCCAAAGCCCAGCTCGACAAAGAGGCAGCCAATCTGGCTTTCGCCGGCCAGTATGTGGCGGATGTTATCCTGCGCCAGAAGCTCGCCTTTGTCATCGCCCTGGCCAAGCTGCTTCTCGACGAGGAAACTGTTCGCGAGCACAAGATCCGTGAGTTGTGGGAACTCTTCCACGCTGAAGGTCTCGTGATTGACGACGACGAAGAATGGCTCCAGTACTTCCAGGACGCCGATAAGGTCGCCTCGACTCGTCTGGCCAATGAAACATCCAGAGAAGTTCCGTTGCTGGAAAAACTGGCTGCTGAGAATCCGACCGATCCGAACCTGCTCGAGTTGCGAAGCCTGATTCGCAATGATGCGGGCAGACCGGATCTGAAGGCTCGGTAAAGAGAATCGGGGCCCGGTTATCAAATCGGTCCCCGAAACAAGTTCCAATACACCTCGCCAAGAATAAGGCTACAAGCCAAGATTCGAGCTGCGAGTTCTCAGTAACAAGCGCTCCGATTTGCGGATGTCGCAACAAAAGGAACAACATAATGACCAATCAAATGCAAAATCAACCCTCGCGTCTGAAGGACAGTATCATTCTGTTCGGTGTGCCGTGCTGGCTTATCGTCATATCGATCTTTGCTCCCTCAGGCACGGTCACGCTGGCGTCGCTGTTCGCTCTCATGGCCGGCGCTGCGCTCGGCATCGCCGGTCGGCGCATGGCTCCGGAATTCGGAAGCCTTGCGAGTTGGACGCGCGGGAGCTGGATCAATAAACTGATCTTTCTTCTTTCTGTGATGCTGGTCGGTGCGGCGGCGTTCTATGCGTTCGGCGGAATCAACGGTATGGTCGATTTCGTCGAAAACATCGATGGACTACCGAGCGAACTGATTACCGGTTCCGGTGAGATGAACGATCCGGGGCAGTTGGTTTCCGATCTTGGCCGCAGTCTGGGAGACAAGCGCGTCTACGCGCAGCTTGTCTCTCTCGGCGCCATGGTGATCTCTGCTCTGGGCGGATTCTTCATCGGGCGATGGGCTTTGCGGTCCTGAGCCGTTTAGTTCCACAAATAATGCCTGATGAGGAACATTGAGTTATCGTCGGGCAATCCTGCGGTTGCACCGCGGTAGCCTGGCGTCGCGGCAGTCGGGGACCGGCTCCCCGATTGCCTCTGATGAAAGGCCGTAACATGACTAGTCTAAGCAACTCGTCCTGTTTGAGCGAAAGTTCTGCAGGGCTTCATTTGATCGCCGGTCCTGGTGCCTGTCGAAGCATCACCGGGTCGATCGGTCTGCTTCTGGCTCTTGATTGGTTTGGCTACAGAAACTTCAGCACCGTTGGTGGTATCAGTGGCGGATCGATTCCGCTATGCCTCTTTGCTGAAGGTCTCTCGATCGATGAGATTGTCGAGATGGCAATGAATCTCGACTTTCAAAGCCTTCTCGATCAAGACGGCAAGCTGACATCCGTAATGCTCGAACACTGCTGGCAGAGCCGGTACAAAGGAGAACTGCCTGCCCGAGGCAAGTTCCATATGCGACGTTTTGCCAGCTGGTTGGATGACAAATTCCAGCGGCGTTGGCCCGTCGCGTTTCCCTACTGGACGATGGCCACGGACGCTTCCGGTGCCCAGATTTTGTTTACGATTGACGGTGTGTTTCGCAGAGAGAAGGGCGAAGAATTTGTCCGACTGTCGCGAATGACACCTGATCTCGGTGCGGCGATCTGCGCATCATGCACGATTCCTGGTTTCTTTGCTCCATGCAAAGTCGAACTGGAAACCGGAGAAGTGCTCACTCTGTATGATGGAGCGTTGAGTTGGGAATCGATGAGACCAGTCAGTCTGGTTCAAGATTTCTACTCGGCTAAACCGGCCGATGTCATTTTGTTTGACGTCGGTCCGGAGATCAACCGCTGCGATCGTATGTTCAACGCCGCCTGGGGACTGCTCTGTGGTGGGCGTTGCGTACCGCCACGCGGTTTCGATTCGAGCAGACATTCGGGTGTGGTAATGGTACTGCCAGTGGTGACGCGTTTGCGTTCCTTCGACTTCGCCGCCCATTCCGATAAGAAGTGGACGGCCGTGATGGAGTGTTTCGCCGCGACAGTATTTGCGCTCAATAACGCTTATCGGCTTACTGAACAACAGTTCGCCGAAGCCAAGGATCTGCTGGCCGCTTACAACGGCTTTAGCAGTGTCTTTCAGCGTCTGGATGTTGGTGAACTCTCAGTGAGGACCAGGAACCTCCTTATCGAGCGCGGCGTGCTTGGCGCGTGATCTGACACAGAAACGGACGGTCCTCGAGGACTGCCCGTTTCGTTAAACCCGAGGCGGCTCATCTATGTCAGCCGCCTCTCCTCGAAATCAGGACAGGAGTAAACTATGTTCTGGTCACCTCTGATTCTCCCCTATGGGGACAACATCGATCGCGGAAACAGACGTCCGTGGGCGACCTACGCGATTATCGCGGCCACGTTTTACGTGTTCGTTATTACTCGTGTGGTGTTGTTGCAAGGCGAGTCGGTTTCGTCGCTCAGCCAGCTGTTATTGCTGGAAAACCAAGACAACAAGGATTGGCTCTACCTGACGTTCGGGCTGATTCCAAGCCTTTTGCAGAACTCCGGGTTAGCAGAAATCTTGGCGCGCATGCTCGGTTCGATCTTCTTGCATGATAGCCTGCAGCACTTCGCCGGCAACATGATTTTTTTCTGGGTCGTGGGTCGCAGTGTCGAGAGCCGGTTTAAGAGTTCGACTTTCCTCGCACTCTACCTGTGTGGCGGATTGATCGGGGCTGCGGCACAGTGTCTTGTCGATATGACAAGCGATGCCGCGATCGTGGGCGCATCGGGAGCGGTCTGGACGATTGCCGCACTATACTTGCTCACCTTCCCGCGTGCGCGTGTGATGCCGCTTGTGGTGGTGCCGGTTTGGAACGTTCCGGTCTTCCTTCCGAATTCGGTGCCGTTCTGGCTGCTGCTGGTGATATCACAGGTGGTGCAGTCTGCCTGGAGTTTCGCCCTGCGTTATGTTGAACAACTGAGCTCTCCTGCTTACCAGCAATATGCTTCCTCCGCTTCGTCGATCG
Source organism: Obscuribacteraceae bacterium (SeqCode) (assembly GCA_044225915.1). GTDB lineage: Bacteria > Cyanobacteriota > Vampirovibrionia > Obscuribacterales > Obscuribacteraceae > JADYXR01. Next base: position 5,921 of record JBGAHZ010000011.1, on the reverse strand, counting down.
GCTATTTCGCGCACCTTGGTGGCGCCGTTTTCGGCATAGCGGTTTACGCTTACCTGCGCTGGGGTTCTGGTTGGCCGGCGCGCTATCTCAAGCCCCCGCGCTATCCCGTCTGGATTCATCTGGGTGCATACGCTCTGCTCATTCCGCTTCTCGCCGGCGCACTGTATTGGCAAGCAGTGGCATTGAGAATGACAATTCTCGGCGTGGAAGCTAATGCGGGCAGTAACAGTCGAGTCGATAGCACCATCGCTATCGCCCAAGATCTCAGCAGCTCATGGAGAATCTCTTCCTGAGCGTTGCTTACTGACATACCAATTCCCTCATGGAGGTACCTCATGAAGTTGAAATCGAACATTTCCTAATGAGTACCGTCGGTGCTCATTAGGCAGCGCTCTGCTGTGGGTCCCAGTGACCACCAACCAATGAGCACCACCATGTTGGATTCGATTTGGAACAGCACTCTGACGATCATCAAATTCGTCTTCGGAACCGGAGGATTGTTCGTTTTCGTAAGCAAAAATCTGGCCCTTGCCGGCGCTGCGCTCTTTTGGCATCACGACAGTTTGAGCGAAGCGGCTAGCGCCATCGCTCCATTTGTGTTGATGCTTCTGGGTGACGGCGTCTGGTGCGTGTGTTTGATTTTGCTGAGGAAACATCCGTCCTTCGTCGAGACTTGTGTAGTGTCGACCTGGCTGCGTCTCAATGGCGCGGTTTGTTTCCCAAGGCAAATTCGCGGCTGTCAGCACGACAAGCGCGACTACCAGAATTCTGGTGGGATGCTTTCGTTTAGAGTTGCCACCACAGGTAATGCCTGAAGATCTGGGGAAGAGCGCTCGCCCTTCCCCAGATTTAAATTTTACGTTTTTGAAGCGGACTACTATAGAAGGTCGGAGCGGTTCTCGAAAAAATGCAGAATCGGCCAGCGCTTGTCGAGTCAATGTTCTTCAGACGGTAATTTTCAATCGATCCTGAGAGTGTAACCCACGCGCGGGATGTTTTTGATAATTGACTTGGACTCGTCATTGCCTTGCTCATCCAGCGCCTTACGAATTCGTTTTATGGATGTGCGCAAAGCGTCCGGCGACGCTTCGGAGTCGCTCGACCAAACTCTGGATAGAAGAACATCGGCGCTAAAGATCTGATTGGGATAACGCATTAAAAACTCGAGCAGCGAAAAATCCCGGGGCTGGAGGTGAATATCCACGCCATTTTTGGTTAATCGATGCTTGCCGAGATCGATCTGAATATCGCCTGCGACAAGAACATCATTGATTACTTCCGCTGGTCTTCTCAGAATGGCACGTATGCGCGCCGCCAATTCTTTCAGTGCAAATGGTTTAGTCAAATAGTCATCGGCGCCCAAATCGAGCCCCAATTCTTTATCCGACAGGTGGTTCTTGGCTGTGAGCATGATCACTCGCGATTTCCCGCCGCGGGAGCGAAACTCGCGCAGAATATCGAGTCCACTTTTTTCGGGCAGATCCCAGTCCAGAAGTACGATATCGAAACTTCCTGCACGCAAAATATCCATACCTGTCGTTCCATCGAAAGCGGACTCGACATCGTAACCGGCGCCAAGAAGCCAGTCTCCGACAAGTTTGTTGAGAACTTCATCGTCTTCAATTATCAGGATCTTGGTCAAGTAACCTACCCTCTACCGCCGTGCGCTTTCGGAGGACTTTCAGAATCGTTATACCACTCACGCGCCCGCAGGCAACAGATACAGGCGGATAATCTCCGGCAGCCCGCATTAGATAGCGGTGCGCTCGAACCGTTACCGTTGCTAATTACTTTATGGCGCTTTCACCATTCGTCGCGTGGTGCTCGAGTCTATGACGTGTGCTTTGAGCCACCGCATGCCGTCTCCGATCTCACTTCCGGCGCTCTTGCCGGTGTAAGAATCCCAGAGTTCATTAGCTGCTGCATCATTGAGACGATCATCAATTGAATGATTGCCATTGCGCTTCAATTCAACGATAACCTCGCCGCCCTGACAATTTCGGTAGCTCATAGTGGTGGCATCGGCGGTTTGCGCAACTTCAGGATTATCGCTACAGTGATTGGCCGCCCTCCAGATTTCGGGTTGCTTGTAGGGCGTGGACTTAGCCAGGTTTGTTCCTAGGCTTAGTGCGGCGTTGACCTTGGCGCTTACGCGCCCCAGTCCACCGTTCCAGGGCAGCATAGTATCTCCCAGTGCGTGGATAATTTTAATTGGCGTGCCCGAGGCAGGCGCTGGATCGCCAGCCATTGTTGTGCCGTGAATCGCCAGAACTGCTGCCACTCGGTCAGTTTGCTGAGCCGCATAGATTTGGGCAAAACGCGCTCCATCAGAGTGACCAAGCAGTCCAATCTTTGTCGAAGTCACAGCACGCCGACCAAGGTCTGAGAGGACATCGTTTAAATAGGCGCGGTCATCGTAATTCTCGGCACCTTCGACAGGAAGGTTGGTATAGCCCGGAACATTCCAGGTTGTTCCGGTCACGGACATTCCCATTGCCATTTTGAATTGCCGGGGTTTTGATTGCGGCAAAACTACTATGGTTCCATAATTCTCAGCATACTGAGTTATTCCGTTCTCTTCAGCCAGAGTGTTTTTGGTTTCACCGATTCCCGCGCCTTTTAAACCGACTATAACAACAGCCCGCGAATCCGCGTTTTTCGGCATGTAGACTCCGTATTCACGTCCATTTGCCAGACGAACATTGGTAAGTTCTCCGACGTGCAACTCGCCGCCGGTCTTGAGCAGCTTTTGTCCGTCTATTCGAAACTCCGTCGGAACCTCGTTCTTCTTGGTTTCGATCAAGTTGTTCAGAAGTCGGTAATCGCGGTCTTGAATTTTATTCCAAGACCAGATCTCAGAACGCTCTGACTCCAACTGGCGTTGTACGCCCCATCGTTCACCCGGAGAGGCGTGCTTTGCACCAAACTCGGTGGCAAAGATTTGATCGAACTCAACGAATTCATCGGCGTTTAATTCCTTTAGAATTTTCTTCGCTTTGTCCGTCTCGATTCCCAGTCCAAAGAAACCGCCATTGCAGGCCTCGTCGAATTCGCCAGCCAGTTTTTTCAAGGACTGTTTCTTTCCGTCTTCAGGCTGGTTTTTGATTCCGGTAAGTTCGAAACCATCGCCCAAAATTTTTCTTGTTGCTTCGTGAGTACCGGCGTCAGGTTTCGCGTAAACGCTCCGGCTGTTGTCCGGTGGAAACGGAGTGGCGACGGCAATTGGTGACTTATCGTTGATGACTGATGCGTCTAATTTCATGGGAGCTCATAGCCAGGCCGATTTAGGCATTGTAGAAGTGTCCTGTGGCTGATCGGTGACTGACTGTGGCGAAAACGTGACCGAGCCTTTATTTCCGTGTGTCCTTGCTTGGACGTGAAACTATATAGAGGAGTAGAAATTTAGTAAAAGGAAAGTTCAGAAGCTAACGCCGGTGAACCGCTGTTTATGAGGCTCTTGTAGGAGGTGCTCTGTAAGCGCCCAGTCCGCTAATACCGCGCGTTTTATCATCGGCAGGGGTTTCGTCGTCCTGTGCGGCGCCACCGCCCGCGGTGACATTGCTGTCTCGCGGGCGGTTTGCCTGAGCGTCTTGTAAAGGCGCTCTTTGAGCGGTTGATTATGGGTGCGAACGACGCGTGCGCTCGATCTTCGCGTCCGGCCAATAGGCCTGTAGCGATTTCGACCGGCTCTCGATAAACTGGACGAGATCGCGTTTTGTCATCGGTGGGCTGAGACCCTGGCTTTCCGACTTGCGATTGCCGGCTGAATCGACCCAGTCCTTGTGCAGGCTGATGCGCGGGAATGAATCGACCTTGCCGAAGTACGGATGAACAGCCAGTTCCGGATGGACCGAAGCATCGATCACCTGGAACTTGATGTCACCCTTGTACTCGGAGGCAAGCTCGTTGATGACTTTGGCTTGCATCTTGCCGGCGGTGCTATCGTCGACATACGCGACCACCAGCAATTCGGCGTGAGTTCCTGCCGGTGCGCCTCGTGAGTACTCGAACCAGGTTTTGATACCAAACAATGCGCCGATTAGCAGAAGAGGCGCCAGCAGCGTTCCCAGAGCCATCCGACGCGACTGCGCCTTCTGCTCGGGGGTTTCCTGCTCTTCTGGTGTTTCATCCCTCTCTGCTTCCTGCTCGGGCAAATCTTTGGTCTTGCGACTGACGAGGAACATGATGCCCACGACGAGCAGAGAAACAAACGCAGCCGCGATGGCGACGATGGTCGTGCGGTTTTCGACACTGCGCCAGGTTTGTCCGTCTACCTGGGTGAGCGCAGTGTCGATGATGTCCCCATCGTACCAAATCCGAGTGTCCGGTGTGACACCAGTTATGGTGCTGCCGTCGGGTTTGGCAAGACGCCTGGAGGGCGCGGTGACAACGAGAGTTTCGTTAGCATCCACTGCTTCCCGGATGTCCGAATAGAGGACCGGTTTGGCCTCCGTGGGAGCACCGGTAATGGTGGCGCGTCCGGTAGCCTGCAACGCAAGGGCGAGCGCCTCGGCGGTGCCGGAAGTGTCGCCGTTGACTGCCACGACGACCTTTTTGTAGTAGCGCACCATGTCGGCGGGAAGCGGCACGGTCTCCGTTTTGATTACGGCTCCCGTGTAGGTCTTGGTGAGCTGTCCGTTGGTAACGGCGTAGTCCACTTTGTACTGGTTGGAACCGGAGCCGGCGCTGTAGCTGAACAACGGACCATCGGTCACGAACCGCGCGGCGATCTGGGCTGCCAGATCGGGATTGTCGCCGCGAGTGTTGCGCAAGTCGATGACCATTCCGCTTGCCGGAATGTCCTCCGAACCGAAGTACGAAATGTAGGCGTCGAGCGACTGAAGCAACCAGGGGTCATCCAGCGCCCTGAGTGTCAGCAAAAGGTACCCGTAGGAAGACGTGTACGACCCGCGCATATCGAAAGCGAGCGTTTCGCTGCGGATATAGTCGCGAGTGATTTTGACGTCGGACACCTTCAGGTCTCGCTTGGTACGAACAGTGACGGTCGTGCCGGCGCGTCCGTTATTGATCGCATCAAGTGCGGCGGAGAGCGAGAGCGTCTGCGTTGTCTGTCCCTGGATTCCGATGATCGTGTCGCCGTTGCTCAGCCCAGCCTTTGCAGCCGGACCTTCCTTGTCGATGTATTTGACGACGAACACTTTGGTTTCGGAAACCGGTTCGACCTGAGCGCCGATGCGACCGTCCAAATCGCGTTGCACCGAGACCATCAGTGGTTGACCGTCCCGCATGATTGAGAGCTTGACGTAGGTGCCGACTTCGCCACCGATAAGCTTGATGACGTCGTAGAGCTGTTTGCCGTCGACGATGACGCCATTCACAGCAGTGATCTCGTCACCGCTTTTCAGGTTCGCGTCCGCAGCCGTCGAGTCTTCGGATACCCCGGTGACGCGGATAGCCCGATCGATCAGGGTTAGCGGGTCCAGGCTCAGTCCGGCGCTGACGACGCTGGTGCGAAGGCGCGATTCGAGGGCATCCGCTTCCGATTGCGAGAGCAACTTGAGATTGCCTCCCGCTTTGAGCGAAGTGGCGACCGCCTTGCGAAGCTCATCTACGCTGTTGATGTGGGCGCCGTTGGTCGCCTTCACTTGTGCCCAATCGATCTTGTGGTCAGCCAGGTACGAGTCGCGCACCTGGTCAACGATGCGATCGTATGCAGCCTCGTATTGGTTCTTCGAGACCGGCGCGGCAACGGTCGCGGCACTCGCGAAAGCAAGCGCTCCGACGGCTGTCGCTATGGTATAAATCGCCTTTCGAAACATGTGGTTTCTCTGTGTTGTCAGCGCGACGACTCCTCGCCGTAGCGCGCTGCACGAGTGGTTTTAGCCGGTTAAATTGACCGACAGTTAGGCCTCTGAAATGTAAGAAAGAGGAGGAACGCGCTTGAAGCGAATGTCCCTCCC
>JBGAHZ010000081.1:0-26058 GCA_044225915.1 Obscuribacteraceae bacterium (SeqCode) | reverse complement strand
CAAACAACTCCGGCGGCAAAACCGGGTTCGTCAACCTCTGAGAGAAAAGATTTTACTGACACCGTCTATTGGGCACCAGGCGTTAAGACCAACCCAACAACAGGCGAAGCGACTATCGCCTTTGACTTGAATCACAGCGTAACAAAGTTTCGTGTGACTGCTGATGCCTTCAGCGCCGATGGTGCCGTCGCCACTGCTGACGCGGGAGTCGAGTCTGTTCAACCGTTCTACACGGAGGCTAAATTGCCACTGGAAGTGACGACGGGAGATCAAATTCTCTTGCCCATCAATATGATCAATGCGACGGAGACTCAACTTTCAAACGCCGTTGCAACGGTAACGCCAACTGAAAACTTCAAATTGTCTAAACAACAAAACGCTGATAGTGGTATCGCAGCCGGTGAGCGCGTTCGATGGATTCAGCCTATTCAAATTGGCTCTGCCGTGGGCGTTCAAGACTTCACCCTGTGTGCAAAAGCTGGGGAATTCCAAGATACGGTTTATCGAAAGATATCAGTAAAACCCTTTGGGTTTCCAATCGAAACCGCATTTGGTGGCATACTTGATCCTGCAAAACCAGCCGTTCATACGGTGACAATTCCAAAATTGATCGCCGATGGAAGCATGCATTCGAAGTCCGCCGTGTATCCATCACCGCTGGCAAACATGACGGCGGCTCTCGAGCGGATGATATTGGATCCATACGGATGTTTCGAGCAAACTTCTTCGACCAGCTATCCACTCACTATGGCACAACAATATTTTATGACTCATAGTGGTGTCGATCCCAAACTGATCGAAACCTCTCGGAAAAAACTGGACACCGGTTATACGAGGCTTGTGAGCTTTTGGTGTCCGGATCGCGGCTACGAGTGGTACGGTCAAAACCCTGGTCACGAGGCGCTCACCGCGTTTGGCTTGCTTCACTTCACTGACATGAAAAAAGTGCGTGATGTCGATCAATCGATGATTGATACCACTCGTGCCTGGCTCTTAGGACGGCGCGACGGTAATGGTGGTTTTAAACGCAGTCTCGGATCATCACACAGCTGGATCGAAGATAAAGACTGCGCGAATGCCTATATCGTCTGGGGATTGCTTGAGAGTGGTCAGCCGCCCGCGGACCTCAAGAAAGAATTGGCTTCGTTGAAGACCGCCGCAACCGCGAGTGATAATAGTTATGTCGTCGCACTTGCCGCCAACGCACTTTATTTAGCCGGAGATAAAACTGAGGCGAAAGTATTAATGTCTCGCTTAGCCGCAAAACAAAAAACAAACGGCTGTGTCGAAGGGATCAAAAGTTCTATTGTTGGTAGCGGTGGCGAATCGCTAGAAGTCGAAGGAACGGCATTGGCTACTCTGGCGTGGCTGCGCGATCCTTCGTATACCGACAATGTAGAACGCAGCATCAAGTTTCTGGCAGACTCCTGCAAATCCGGACGATATGGTTCCACCCAAGCAACCGTTTTAGCACTTCGTTCTATCATCGCTTACGATGCCGATAAGGCTCGCCCAAAACGACCAGGCAAAGTCTGCGTAAAAGTCGATGGGCAACAGGTCGGTGACTGGGTTGAATTTGATAAATCAGCTCAGAGCGCGCTCAAGCTACCTGACTTAAACAGCGTACTAACACCTGGCGAGCACAAGCTTGAATTCGTTATGGATGGCGGTTCTCCGATGCCATATTCATTCGCGCTCAACTACAATGCTCTCACTCCAGCATCCTCAACAAAATGTATGCTGGACCTCGATGTAAAAATGCCGCATTCAAAATTAGTTGAAGGTACTTCAACCGAAGCCAATGTCACGTTATCAAACTCATCGAAAACATTGGTACCAAGTCCGGTGGCAATCATCGGTCTGCCCGGTGGTTTGGAGCCGCGCCACGATCAACTCAAAGAATTGGTCAAACAAGGGAAAATTGACTCCTATGAAGTACGCGGCCGCGAAGTTGTTTTGTACTGGCGAGGAATGAAACCGGAATCGAAAGTCGAGGTTTCACTCAGTCTCGTAGCTGCCGTTCCGGGCACCTACACCGGTCCGGCTAGCCGCACATACCTTTATTACACCGACGAGCACAAGCAATGGAAGGACGGACTACAAGTCGAAATCACTCCGAAGCTTCAGATTGCGGAGAAAGACAGCACAAAACAAAAGGCGCGAGCCGAAATATGACCTCGTCATGAACCCAAATTAGTTTGGTGTTCTCCGACGCTTGTCTTTCTCTGTGCTCACGCGACGCGAAGCCCTTGATGTTACGGTGCGGCGACTCATAAATCAATATTCGGCAGCTTGTGCGTCTCGCCGGTGACGTTGACTCTGCATCTCGAGTGCAGTGATCTCTTGAGTTTTTCGATTGAATCAGTAGTCAATCCAGGTGCAGGCGATAGCGTTATCGACGTTATCGACGGTAAACGCAGCAATGTAGCAAGTCCCTGTAGGCTGATTGCATTCTGAGAGATAGTAAGTACTTTTACGCGACTGGTTTTCGATAAAAGAAACTTTGCTTTATCGTCGTCGATATCGCAGCCGCTGACGTCGAGCTCAAATGCTTGCGTCTGTGCGATTTCTTGGAGTCCTTCATTAGTGAGCTTGTTATCGCAGCAAACGAAAATGTTCATAGGCAATGATCGCAGCGCTTTCAATCCGGTCGCGGACAAACCGCTGATACCGCTGATCGACAGACGAGTCATATTTTTGCATTTCGATATCGCCGAGATTCCTTTGTCGGAAATATTGCATCGGTCGATGACAAGCTCTTTCAACAACGGCAATGAAAGAATTTCGATCAGTCCATTGTCCGTTATGTTTGTTTCTTTCAGCAGCAGACGGTTAACTGTTTTCATGCCGGCAATGCAGTGGGCAATCCGGTCGTCCGCATCGGATCCGGTTAAACAGATCGACGAAAGCGGCAGTCTTGCTATTGTTTGGAAACCCTCAGGATCGAGATGCTGTCCGTCCAAAGCATCCAGTCCAACCAACTTTTTGTCGAGTGGAATCAGAGAAAAGTCTTTTGCCTCGAAGTCACCACGTAGTCGGACGTGGGTTCCGTTGTTACTAAGAACGACCTGAGGTTTTTCCGCCATGTCATTGATAATGCCTACGCTTCTGATAGTTGTTGGCGACGGTTCTGCTACCGCACTGGTATCGCGCTTGGTGCTCTGATTGCCGACCAAGAAAATTGCACCCACTCCAAAACATGCAAGCAACACAATTAACGCCAATGAAAATCTGTTTTGTTTTCTTCCACTTGTATCTGGACGGTTCTCAACTGTTTTTGCGATTTGGTCGTTGCCTTCGAGCAGATCTACAATCTGTTCAAAGTTTTGAAACCGATCATCCGGTGACTTTTGCAAACATCTATCAACAATTGCATCCAGCTCCGGAGCGATATCAGGCTTCAAGTCAATGACACGATCAGGTGTTTCGTCTCGGTGCAGTGCGAGTAGTCTCAGGGAAGTTTCAGCGGAGAACACAGGTCGACCGGTTAGCGCCTCAAACAACACGCAACCGAATGAGTAAATCTCGGAACGAACATCGAACACAAGACCATTTGCTTGATCCGCAGACATATAAGCCGGAGTGCCGGCCAACTTGATACCACCGACACTGAGCGTGGTGCTGGCCGATTCTGCAATTTTCGCCAGTCCAAAGTCGATTAACTTTGGCACTACATGCTCCGGCTGCCCACCTTGAATGATTATATTTTCCGGTTTCAGGTCTCGATGATGAATTCCCTGCTTTTCTGCGTGAGCGAGGGCTGAAGCGAGTCCTTTGAATATCTCGCATGCTGTCTCGTTGTCGAGCGGTCCTTCTTCACTGATGAGCTGACGTAATGTCACACCAGAAACGAGTTCGAGAACCATGAATGCTTGATTGTTCTGGTTTACGCCAAAGTCCAGGACTCGAACTATATTCGGATGATCCAGGCGGCAAGTCACTTTGGCTTCGTTCTGAAAGCTTACCAACGTTGATGAATCCAGGGCGACCTTGTCCATGATTTTGATGGCAACTTTGCGGTGGAGCATCTGGTCAAAAGCTTCGTAAACCACCGATTTTGCTCCGCGTCCAACCTCTTTCGTCAGCTGATAGCGCTCCGGAACCTCACCTTGTTGAGGCAAAAGAACGATTTCGGGTGCTTCAACCGTTGTGGTGCTGTTTGAAACAGACCGAGTGGTGAGCGGACCCACTGAGCTGGAGCCGGGAAGACCGGACGGGGTTTGCTTGTTGCCGCACGAACAACAGTCGCGAGGAAATATCCACTGGGTGATGGTCGCCTTTTTGTTGTTCTGAAGCGCTTTACCACAGTTCAAGCAAACGATTGGAGTGGTTGTGGTTTGAGAGAGTGATTCCAGGCGAGACAAGTCGCATCGACAATGCTTCGCGTCGAAGATCCAACCGGTAAGGGTTCCGGAGCTGCCGACTCGACTTGGTTTTCCGCATTTGGCACACGAGTTTGATGTGGCGTTTTTTTCGACTTTCATGCGCGATTGGTCTGACTCGCTAAACGTGTGCCCTTACTGAATGCTCTGTCTTCGGATGTTTGCCGATCAGCTGCATATTCAGCCATTTGCTCAGGACTTAGGGGCGGCAGGAGGAGGAATCAATCTATATTACTCTGTGGAAGTCGACCCGCCGTAGAGTCTGCAGCAGGTGCGCCCAATCTTCAGTCAGTATTCCTGGCAGTCTTGCTTATCCCTTCGTACATTTCATTGCTAAACCGATTGAGCGCAGCAAGAGTTTCCGGCGGAACTTCCATATTATGAGGGGAGCCACTGATACCGGAACGGTTTTCCAACGCACGAGCCCCTAAGAGACCGTCTTCGACTCCCGATGAACCTTTGATACGAGCACTAATCCCTTGGTACATTTCATCGCTAAATCGATTGAGCGAAGCAAGTGTTTCCGTCGGAACTTCCGTCTGGTGAGGCGAGCCACTGATCCCGGAACGGTTTTCCAACGCACGCGCCCCCAAGAGACCGTCTTCGACTCCCGATGAACCTTTGATGCGAGCACTAATCCGTTGGTACATTTCATGGCTAAATCGATTGAGCGAAGTAAGACCTTCCGCCGGAACTTCCGCATGAGTAGACGCGCCACCAATTGCGGAACGGGCTTCCCCTGGTTTAGTTGGCAGTGTTTCGACTTTCGATAAGCGTTCGCCTGCAGCAGCTTCTCTTATTCTTTGGACCAAAGCGGGATCTCTCGATGCTCTTACATCGAGAGAATGAAGAAAGCTAGTGCTGGAAGAGCCGCTTTGCCTATGAGACCCAAAGAGACTACCGTGATCGCTCGGGTTGCCTTTGGCAGCCGCTCTTATCTCTGCGATCAATGAAGGGTTCGCTGGTGATTCGGCGACGCCCTTCAGCCAGCTGTGGTGAGGGGGCGCCTCAATACTCGCACGCAGCGCAACCTTCGAACCCATCTCTCCGTTTAGCACTCGTTTGCCAACTGGGCTTCCAGCAGCTTTGAAACCTAACATTGAAACCGAGGAATCGACGGCTAAAGCACCAATACTTTCCTTTGTAGCAATCACGTTTTTATCGAAATTCACCGAAGATTGCCAATTGTCGTTTAACGCGGCTCCAAAAGTGCTCCACCTGTTACCCATATATTCATCGTATGCCATTTTTCCAGCCATTCCCAGCCCGACGACGGATGCGATGACTTGACCCTTCGCTCCGGCTTTCTGCAACGCTTTGAGACCGACACCCATGCCTCCAGCCAAAGCCAGTTCGGGAGCCTTCTCCAAAGGATTATTGGCAGTATCTAGAAATGCGCCACCAACTCCTCTTCCGACCATTTGGGTCTCTCTAAGGATTTTTGATACCACACCTTCTTCCAACTCCCCGGCGGGACCGCTCTCACCGTCCCGAGCATCTTCGCCCTCGTTGAACTTATTCAAGTCGATCATGTTCGTTGTTTCCTCTCACCAGCGAAACCATCTTGGACTTCAGGCGTGGCTAATTCGTACCCTCAGTGGGGAAATTACGAAAGCGGTCTGAACGCGGCGAATATGGACATTGATATTTCTGTTCTTTCACGAGAAAAATAAATATGATCCGCGTCGTGAATCGGAGATAAACATTCCGTCAGCTTCTGATTCTTCCATCGAGCATGTCAGATGGAAGGGAATTCAATTATTCCGGTTGGATCTCGTGAATTCGCTTCGAATTCTTTCACGAATCTAACTGATCACGAAACCTTGGAATCGTTTGCCAGAAGTCGAAAATGGCTAGAAAAAAATTCTAAAATTACTTGCGCGGTCGGAACGTTTTTGCTATAAATTTTCTTGTGGGAAGCAATTCCCCGTCGCGTTCAGTTCGATGTTCGATTTCCGATAAAGTTCGATGTTCGATGTCTTATTGTTCAATGTTCAAATAGTTCGATAATTAGTTCGACGTTCGATGTTAGATTTGATGGACAGTCAATAACTGATTGTCTTGTCTAGTCCAATAGTCCGATGTTCAAATAGTTAGAAATTAGTTCGATGTTCGATTTGATGGACAATCGATAACTGATTGTCTTGTCTAGTCCGATAGTCCGATGTTCATTTAGTTAGAAAATTAGTTCGATGTTCGATTTGATGGACAGTCGATATCTGATTGTCTTGTCTAGTTCATAGTCCGATGTTCAATTGTCGACAGACTGATTAGTTCGATAGTCCTTGTTCAATTGTCGACAGTCCAATAGTTCAAAAGTCCAATGTTCGATAGTCCAATTGTTGGATACGCGAACAGAACTGAAAGCGAAATCATTGATAGAGATTTGAAGGAGAACTAGACCGACTAAAAATCTAAATCAAATGACCTAGGGGCCTAAAAAGGCTCAAACGAAAAAATCGGGAGGCAGTGCATCGGCGCTGCCTCCTTTTGATTCAACTATATCAATTGCTGCGTTTAAAGGACTGTTAGGGCTGGGGGTGACGCTGTGGGCAACAGTTCTCGTGCGCACCAGATTAACCCTTAAGCCGTCGCCAAGATCCAGACTTTTCCACTAGATATGAACTTGCCGATTCTCCCGACGTGAATTGGTAAGATGTGGTCTAGAGCTTCTAGCATCACCACATGCGGTATCACTATCCTATTCGCAACCCGATGCATGAGGGTCTTACTGTCATTCCATCTGGTCTTTGCCAAATCGAAACAGTCGACCGTCTCCTGGTTCGAGCGAAAATTCGTATACCCCAGAATCACCGCTCCTGATTTTGTGCCAGCCTCCATCCATGCGATCTAGTTCGCAAAGGTTACCTGGAACGCGAATCTTGGCACTGACGGATTGCTGATAATCAGCATTGACCAGCATAAAGTGATTGATTTCCCTGTTCTGTGAAAACAGTCCTAATACAAACTTTCCTGGCGATTGAAGTTGAACTGGAGACGACGATGGAATAGTAGGCCTCGCTGTCGCAGTTGGATCCGTATTGAATACTTGCTCACAATCAAGAGACATGAGCGTAGGGCTCATGAGTTTCATTTCTTTATTGAGTTTAATGATCGGTTTAAGCAGTGCATTATTAGCTTTACCATCCTGATAAATGCCACCATATTTGGTGGGACCCCAGTACAAGAAATAACTGATGCCTCTGCCGCCATATGCAAGCGTTGTGTAGACCTGCCAACGGAGATCGCTTTCAGTGGGGAGCCGCCAATTTGATTGCATGGTCGACGCTTGAACGATGTTTATAAAAGGAATTTGCGCGCTCCTTGCTGCATCTCTGATCAAACTTAGATTCGCAAAATATCCTCCCTGATCTTTTGGCTCGCCTGCTGGCGTCCGCAAAAAATTGTAGAAGTCATAACTGAGCAAATCAGGCTTTACTGTTTAATTGTAATTTTTCAGGAACTTCGCATACGTCTTCGAAGGATCAACGCCCGGTTCTATTGGAACAGCGTAGCCAGGGACTCCTTGTACCGGCAGCATATTAACGAAGCAGAAGTGTTTTGGATCTATTTCTCGGATAAGAGAAACTAGTTTAGATACCTTCGGGATGTCTTTGGCGACCGGTTCGTCAAACAAGTAATAACATTCGAGTGCCGGATGATCTTTGACTCGTTCAATCACCTGAACAAGTTCGTTTAGTTTTTCCGGATCTGAGGCGATTGTTGGAGTCAGCCGTCCATGTTCCAGCATCACCTTGATGTTATGTTTAGCAGCAAAATCCAGAGCCTCTTCTGAAGCTGGAATCATGTTGAAATTCTCGTTCGAAGCGTTTTTGACGTTTTCTTCGGTCGGCGGGGCTGAACAAGAATAGGTAATAATAAGTTCTTTCTGTTTCCATTGAGTCTCATGCGCGCCAATTATTTTGTTAGTCTTTGCGCAAGAAGTTAGTAAAACAGACAGCACTATCGGCAGTGCCCGCATGAGAGGAACCCTTAAAGAAAGTGTGTTTTGAACTTTCATAAGACTTTGTCTTTCCTGACTTTGAGCCGTCGTCGAAAGGAATGTGCGAATACGAACTGGTACGATCTGGTAAAGCCCTCGAACATTCTAGGTCTCATCCTCAATCTTGTAGTTATGCAGTAAGCAAAACAACAAGAAGTAGTCTTGATCGTTGAGTGACTGACCGGCAAATGTGTCGACGACAATACGTTCATGAAAATCGTCCAGCCTTATCTGTTCACTCACGGACATGCCTCAATCATTCTGTCACCCTGGTGGCGACTTGTAGTGCGATTCGTGAAGCGTCGAAGAATCGGAACACAGATTATCGCAGATACAGGTGCTTGGTGCTAGCTCGATTCCAGTTTCTTGGTGCTATCTTCTGACTGCATTCGTAGAGCATGAGTTCGTCTTGCGTTCATTATCTCAACGATTTCGTCAGCAGTTAAAGGAAGCCAATGCGAAGGTATCTGAATCGCCGGACAGTGGATTCCAAAAATCCTAAGAAAGGGTTGACACGCCCGATGCAATCGAGCCGTATTACTCGTGCCCATCATTGATGCCTCAAGACTGCTCCCAAGTATGGAACTGTCTTTACTCACGTGTTTGAGAGTCTTCTCCAGATCATTTGGGACGATACCAACAAATCGCCAGACGAAGTTAAACGCGTATATTTCTTTGATCTCATCCCATGGAATATTTTCGAAGTTTCTTAGAGGACACCTTATCGTCAGTCCTTCTTTGCGAATTTCAATGATTGGGTCGAGTGACTCGGTGAAGTCGCGCCTTGCGAGAGTTGGAGTAATCCAATTTATGACAACCAAATAGACTGCTCCGAATAAAAATAGAATTACTCCTGCAATCTTGGTGACAACATGTGTGGACCAAATGGCAGGAATGGCTAGTATGGCGAGGAAAAGCAAACTAATAAGCCAACACCATTTCTTCTGTCTTCAACTCCTGGAGCATTTTGCCGATTCCAGTAAAGAATAAGAGGCTGTGTCATATCCTCTAGGCTGACGCTGAACGATGTCAAATTCGAGGTCCGACGGTGGAGTCAGAGTCGAATCTTGATCTTCCATCAGAACACTGCGGGTGCAGTAACTGGGTTATACCCAGATTGCAGTTGCGTTCCGGAAACGGTGCTTTGGTAGCGTTACACAGAGAATGAGGTAAAGAGTTCATTCTAAGCGAAATTTCGAGTTCTTAAGAACAACACGCACTCCACGGAATTGAAAGTCTTTGTCCGGCGACGATGGAACTTCTCTCCACTGCAAAAACGCAGTTAAATTTTTTTGCGTCCGCAGAATCTTTATGCCATCACAAAAGGGACTAGGGACGCTTTTGATGTTAGACCGGCTGCTAAGATGAGTTACAAGCCCATCCATTGACACATCTGATCTGCCGGAGTAAGTCCTATGCCTTGGAGTAACTGCCGGATCTTCAACTTGCGATTCTCTGGGTACTGCTCGACTATAGAGAAAGTAGCCGCAGCAGCGGTGGTACTTCGCACAGCGTGATTCGGGAACCACTCAGTCTCGATAACGAAGAGGAGTTTGAAACGGCAATCGTCTGGTTAAAGCGAGGTTATTTGTTACAAGGCAAACGGGTTCTGGTCATCACTGAGGATGGCATCGATTATCTCGAGGCGATGCGCCCTGACGTACGGGAGCCGGGGTGGACAGAACTCTGGGGGCTCAGACCGGACTGGTTGGTGGCCACCTCCGAATGATCCTGATGACCTCTCAGGGGGCGACCACGCCGCTCTCCTGACACTGGTGGTGGCGAAATTGTATTGCCGCTTCCGCCTCTACAGTAAACGTGCCGATATTTCCATACACCATTAAGAGATATTCTTGAACAACGAAAAGCTGACACCGAGCCTATTAAAGGCAATAATGAAGTGGAACTTAATAGCACCATTCATGGTGGCAAATAGATCGAAGCCTTCATGTATTTTGAGATAACCAAATTCAGTCGCAGCTTCGGTACCCGTTCAAATCGATGTCAAATATGCGGCTGAGAGTAAACACTAGATGGAAGGAAATTATCAATAAAGAAGACAATCTCCACAAATTCATAATTGCGGTGGTTCGCGCTCGCTTGGAGGCAAGCAATCCCTCAAGCTTTTCGCAAAAGACCGTACGTCATCGTCAACGCCTTCCGGCAACGGTTCAATCCGAGCGGCATTTTTCCAGTCGCCTCGTAGACGGCGGCGAAAGCCGTGTTTTACCGACCAGTGTGCCTGGTCGAATAGTTCGAAAAATCTCGAATCATCTGGTGCCATATTTTGACTACGTTGTAGGTCCATGATTGATATTTTCGTTTTGATAGATCAATATTACGAGCCGCCCCACGCGCGATACCAGTATAGTCCGCGTTTTTTGTTGGTGATAAGGTAGCGGTCATCGGATTTTTTGCTGCGTTTCTTGCATTCGAGATTGGCGATTTCCATAAGAGCGGCTCGATCCTCGGGGCAAACTTTTAGTAGGTCGGTTCGGTCGTTCGGAAGAGGAATCGGCATGTATTCTGTCGCGTATTTTAGCTGCACCGCGCTTGAAGATTTGAAGCGCACCCAAACGTCATGCCCGAGCCAGGAGTAACCGCCTCCCTTCAAACCGGTTATTTGTGTCGCAGGCGACGTAAACCCGTTCTTGAAAATATCCAGCGGCTTAGGGGTCAATGCAACTTCCATTGCCTTCTTCGGATCTTCGATCGTACTGAACGAATGCATTTGATTGTACATCTCCAACATCGACTGGTCCTGCTTCAATGACTTCTCATAAACACCGGCAGTCGCATCCGCAGTTCCATAAATCTTTTTTCTAGCATTTGCGGCTGCGGAAAGCAGCTCCATGTGCTCTTTTGTTTGGCTGATGTTAGTCTCCAAACGTTTTACATTTTCCAATCTGTTTTTGTTGTATTCGGCGCGTTTTTCCGGGCTGTTGTTTCGCGCCATTTCTTCTTTGTTGAATTGATCGTACGCCTTGCCCTGCGCTTTTGCGGCTTGCCATCTGGCATCCCGAGCTTTTGTTTCATTCTCCAAATCTTGTTTCTGTTTGGGATACTTCGCTTGCCCCTCGCGAATGTATTTCTCGGTCGCCTCCTTCAATTGCTTTTCATAAGACTGCTTCCACAACTCGACGTTAGCAAGAAGTTTTTCGATTTGCGGATCAGGCGAAACAGTTTGCGTGTTCGCTATGTTTTTGAGCTCAGGAACAAGGAGTTTTTGCGCTACGGTTAGATCACCGCCGTTGATTGCGGCCTCCGCGTCGTTGTTGATCTGCTCGATATTGCCGGCAAAGGCGGAATTCGCCAGGAGCATCCACAATACTGCGGATGATGCTAACAGATGTCTCATCGCAATTTCTCCTTTGGTGGAATTGGAATTATGACACCCATTGTGAGCGGTTGTGTGAGAAGCCTGTGGTGATAAAGCCAAAATCTGTTCGTTTACATTTCCTGAGCTTTTGAACGCTGGAGTTTTGCCATATCGAGCTTGAAATCGTTGGCATAAACTTTTGCCGTACGCCTTCCCAGTCACCGCGCACGGTGCAGCTCCAACATCGAGATCAGCTGATCAAGCAGTCTATCTGAATCAAACGGCAAAAGCTCTCGACCATGAAGTATGTACTGCTGCAAGCAGTGATTGACGATCGCACCTATAAAGACTCGTGCGAATGCCTCAGGATCATCAATTTTGTAGTCGTCCTGTTTTTTTATGAAGTGAACGATTAATGTCAAAACCGGACGTACTGTCGCATCCGTAAAAAGCCGGGCAAGTTCAGGAAAGCGCCCGGCCTCGCCGATCATTGTTCGAATAAATTGAACATGCCGTGGATCTTGATGTCTGGACAAAATCGTTTGACCGATCTCTCTGAGTATCACAGGCAATTTTTGATCAAGAATCTCGGGCTGTTGGACAGCATTTTGCACGTAATCGACAGTCAATGAAGCAATCACCTCGCGAAACAGAGATTGCTTGTCTCGAAAATGACTATAAATTGTTTGTTTGATCACACCGGCGCGTTCAGCGACCAGATTCATACTGGCGCCGCTGTAACCGAGTTCCAGAAAAGTGTCGAGCGCCGCTTCAATAATTTGAGCTCGTTTCCTTCTAGATACAGCGGATAGTTCTTGGTCACGCTGGTCGCTGGGCTGTTGTTTCTCAACTTTGCGACGGCGTTGGGGCTGAACTGCTGGTGCTGACGGGCTATTGTTCGGTTTCTTCATTCGGGTCACTTACAATCATACCGATCGGTATGATAAGATGTTACATCAACTCCAGGAATATTGCATGGAACAAACTGACGATTCAAGCTCCGCGGGACGGGGCAGCGGTAAAACTGCTGGTCCGGTCTCCACTGCCGGTAATGAGAAATCCGCACAAACAGAGCCTCCGGGAAATGATCGTGGTTCGAAAAATCCTAAAAAGACCATAATCATTATTCTCATCGTTCTGATCGTCGGCGGGCTGATCGGTTTCTTTCTCATGCGTCATAAGCCAGAGGGCAAACCTGGTTGGTTGCGCGTGAGTGGCCGTTTGGAAGGTTATGAAACCAATGTCGGTGCCAAAATTGCCGGTCGTGTCGAGTCGATTTCCAATCGAGAAGGTGAGGAAGTGCGGCTCGGACAACTGCTGGTCAAGCTGAGCGATGAAGATATTCAGGCGCAATTGCGTGGAGCAAAAGCGAAATACGAGCAAGCAACCCAATCTATAAAAGAAGCCGAGGCACAGCTCGCTGCATCGAAAGAGCAAGTAAACCAGTCGAAGCTGAACGTCGATCAGGCCAAGGAAGATGCCTCCGGTCGAATAAAACAAGCTCAGGCAAACGTGGCAGCACAACAGGCGGAATACGCTCAGGCTCTAGCGCAGGAGACGCAGGCAAAAGCCGAGTATGAGCTGGCAAGAATCAGAGTAAAAAGATATGACGACCTCGTTGTCGAAGGCGCGGTTACTCAAGATGAAGCAGATCAGGCACACAGTACTTTCAAGTCGACTGCTGCGACTGTCGAAGCAAGACGAGCTGCCGTTGCCTCTGCTGCCAAACAGATATCGGCTGCCCAAGCGGCTTTGACACAGGCAAAGAGCAACGCGCTCAACCCACCAATTCGTTTAAGCCAACAAGAATCGAATGTGAAAACGGTTGCGCAAAACGAAGCTGCGCTCGAAAGAGCAAAACTGGAATTGAAAAATGCTAAAGCGACGATCGATGAAATTCAATCGAATATCAATTACTTGACGATCATGAGTCCGATCAATGGAGTAGTCACCGCGCGAACTGTTGAACCTGGAGCAGTAGTTGCAGCGGGTCAAACAGTAATTTCTCTGATCAACCTGGACACAATTTTTCTGCGAGCGTATGTTCCTGACAGTGAGATCGGAAAGGTGCGAATTAATCAGAAAGCCTCTGTCTATTACGATTCGGATCCTAAAAAAGAGATTCACGGAAAAGTCATTCAGATTGATCCGCAAGCAAGTTTCACACCTGAGAATATCTACTTCAAGGATGATCGAATCAAACAAGTTTTTGGTATCAAAATTATGATCGATAATCCTGATAACTTTGCGAAACCCGGCATGCCAGCTGATGCTGACATAGATATCAGTCCTAAGTCGGGAGAGAAAAACAGTTGACTACATCGTTGAGATCGGAAAGTCGCAGTTCTACTTCGACCGTAATTGTTGTCAATGACCTTGTCAAAAAATACGGCAATTTTGAAGCGGTCAAAGGCATTTCGTTTTCGATCGAACGTGGAGAAATATTTGGACTGATTGGACCGGATGGTGCTGGGAAAACAAGCACGTTTCATGTGCTTGGCGGCGTGATGGATGCCACCTCGGGTGATGTCAATGTTTTAGGACAGACTCCGCGTCTTGCAAGAAAAAGCATCGGCTATTTAACTCAACAGTTCTCTTTGCATTTAGACCTCAGCATTGAAGAAAACCTTGTGTACAGCTCCGGCGTTCGTGAGGTGTCGAAAGAACAATACAACGAACGAAGCAAAAAATATTTGCAATTGATGGACTTATATAAATTCAGAACGCGGCTGGCAGGGCAGCTTTCCGGTGGGATGAAACAGAAGCTTGCCTTGTGTTGTGCGCTGGTTTCTGCACCTGATATTTTGCTCCTGGACGAGCCGACGACTGGTGTAGATCCCGTGTCACGACGGGAGTTTTGGGACGTTTTAGCAGAGGTTGCTGCAGAAGGAGTTACAACGGCTGTGGCTACGCCATATTTGGACGAAGCCGAACGCTGCAATCGTGTTGCTCTTATTAACGAAGGTATCATCAAACAAATTGGTACTCCGCGCGATCTGATCGCTAATCTCGATATGCACCGCCTGGAAGTGCATTCGAAAAAACTAGCAGAACTTGAAGTCGCTCTGGCTGATAGTGCCAATAAATCAAAACTTATTACCGACGTTCAAGAATTTGGAGATCGGCTAGACATCCTAACTCCCGATGTAGAAAGTGGAAAACGATTTATTACCGATTTAGCGACGAAAGGTGGCATATCCGATACCACTATAAATGTCTCTGAGCCCAGCTTAGAGAACGTATTTGTGAGCACATTACGTTCCGGTACGAGCTTACAATCTTCGTATGCCGAGTACAAATTTCACAACCACACGAACTCCGACACCCAGAAAGGAAAAGTTGCAATTGGTGCCACCAATATTGGTATTCGATTCGGCAATTTCAAGGCTGTCAAATCGGTAAGTTTGAAGGTCGGATATGGAGAAATATTCGGTTTACTCGGTGCTAATGGCGCGGGGAAAACCACGACAATCAAGATGCTTTGCGGATTGCTGACACCAAGTCAAGGCGAGATGGTTCTAGCCGGAGCAAAAAGCGATCTTCGCAGTTCGGCCCTGCGAAAAAGAATTGGTTATATGAGTCAGAAGTTCACACTATACGATGATCTCAGCGTGAAAGAAAATTTGGATTTTTACTGTGGTGTGTACGAAGTTCCGGAAAGTCGACGCCGCGAACAAATCGATTGGGCTCTGTCGAGTTGTGGTCTCAAAGGTCAAGAGTCGCTTCTCACCGGCTCGTTGCCGGGTGGGTGGAAGCAGCGTCTTTCCTTTGCTGCTTCGATTATGCATCAACCGGAAATTTTGTTTCTCGATGAGCCGACTTCCGGAGTCGACCCACTGGCGCGGCGACAGTTGTGGCGATACATTCGTCAGCTCGCGCGCAACGGGACAGCCGTTCTCGTCACTACTCACTTTCTGGAAGAAGCCGAGCATTGTCAAAACTTGGCGTTTATGGTTGCTGGTGAGATTGTAGCTGAGGGATCACCCACACAGATCAAGAATGATCAACCAGGCAAATTAGTTGAAATCGTTGTGGATAAAACACAGGAAGCTGCTCGGATCATTCGAGAAAAGGTGGCAGCGTGGAAAGTGGCGATCTTCGCTGACTCGATTCATCTTGCGCTCGAACAACCCGAGAAAGAACTGCCGGATATTTTAGCGATGCTAAAAAGTACTGGTATCGACGTAATTCGATACCGAGATATCGGCTACTCGCTCGAAGATGCATTCATCGGTATCGTGCAAAGAGCAAGTGGGCAGAATCAATGAAAAAGCTGATTGCTCAATGCAATAAAGAGCTTAAGCAGTTCGTTCGAGACCGGCTTACGGTTGCGCTTGCGTTTGTGTTGCCGCTGCTAAGTCTGTTGTTGTTCGGTTATGGCGTTCGATTGGAAATCAAAAACATTGCTCTGGTTGTGCAAAATTTTGATAAAGGAACTCTTAGTGCTGAACTGATTGATCGAATCTATAACAACTCTCAATTTGACGCTCATCGGTGGGAAGGAGCGCATCCTCTGGAATACGCGATGGACAAAGGTTTGGCAAAAGCAGCCGTCATCATTCCGCCGGAATTTTCGAGAACACTAACAAGTGGTCGACAGGCGCACTATCAAGTAATAGTGGATGCGACGGACGTAAATAATGCTCGCGTTATAAAAAATAGTATTCTTGCAACAACCAATCGATTCATAGCAGACAATCGCCTTACGGAAAACGAGACGATTATCGAACCGAACATTCGGTTGTGGTTCAACCCTGGACGGAAAGAGAGTTTATACGTTGTTCCGGGCGCCATTGCGGTATGCCTCTGGATTTATCCGTCGTTGCTCGCGGCACTAGCTATGGTGCGTGAAAAAGAATCGGGTACCATTCTGCAGGTGTACGCATCCAGCATTACTGCAGTCGAATTCATCGGCGGCAAAGTTTTGGCTTACATGCTCGTAGGAATTGCCGAAGCGATATTTCTATTTGTCGTTTCCGTGTTCTGCTTCCAAGTGGAATTGGTAGGAGATCCTACCCCCTACATGGTGGGCACATTTTTGTTTATCCTCAGCGCTGTGTCGTTCGGCACCATGGTCGGTACTAGAACCACTTCACAAAGCTCGGCTGTTCAAGCTGTTGCGACGGGTGGATTTACAACAGCGCTTTTGCTTTCCGGTTATCTCTATCCGGTCAGAAACATTATTTATCCGCTTTCGTATGTGACGCTTTTTGTACCGGCGCGGTGGTTTGTTCAATTGTCGCGCGATTCTTTCGTTCGTGGCGGAGGATGGGTTTATGACTGGTATTTGACTGTCTTTCTCGCCCTTGGCGCTCTTTTCTTCTTCAACATTGCTAGAAAAAACATCGGAAAAATGCAACTCACAGTATGAAACTTTTCGAACGAGTCGTAAAAATGATGTTAGGCGAGCGCCTTAGAGCTCTCGTCGTAAAAGAAACTAAGCAAATTCTGCGAGACAGGCAACAACTCTTTTTGTTGATGTTTCCACCCATCGTTCAAATCTGCCTGTATGGTGCAGCGCTAAATCCTGAAGTTCAGTACTTGCGCATAGGAGTTGTGGACGAGGCGAAAACCTATAAAAGCCGAGAATTGATTTCGGCTGTTGTTGAAAATCGAGTTTTTAAGATTGAGCCGGTTTCTAATAATTTGCGCGGGCTGACAACAGCTATAGAACGTGGAAAACTCGACGCCGGTCTGGTGATACCACCCGACTTCGACAGGCGAATAAGCCAATCGCGTCCGGCAGGGCTGCAACTAATTTTGGATGCCGTCGACGCAAACAGCGCCGGATTAGCTCAGGGATACTCGGCGCAAATGATTTCAACTTTTGGAAATCTGCTGAGACCTCAGGCGCCACCGCCTGTGAAGGCCGATGTTTCCTTTGTGTACAATCCGGGTCTGATTGCATCCTGGTTCTTTATTCCAGGTGTGCTGGGATTAGTTTTGACATTGAGCGGGACGTTGGTGTCCTCGGTGACGCTGGTCAAAGAGAAAGATTCGGGTACCCTGGAACAGCTGCTCATGACTCCTGCTGAATCCTGGGAAATACTGGTCGCCAAAATCGTGCCACTGCTTGTGATGCTTAACGGATCAGTTCTTCTAGCTGTAGGTATCGGGCGCCTTATATTTCAAGTTCCTTTTCGAGGAAACTTTTTCACTTATATGTTTGCTTCCAATATTTACATTTTCGTCGTAATTTCGATTGGAATAATCCTTGCCACAATTTCCAAAAATCAACGGCAGGCGATCCTCACTTCGTTCTTCTTCAATTTGCCTTTGATACAACTTTCCGGTGCGCTTTCGCCTATCGAAAGTATGCCGGATCTTTTCCGGTACATGACTTACTTGAATCCTCTCCGGTATTACATTCAGTGCGTCCGCAATATTCTTCTGAAGGGAGTGGGACTGGATGTGATTTGGAAGGATATCGCTATCTTGGTTCTGATAGCGGTGCTTTTATTGTCTTTTAGTGCGGGGCGGTTCAGGAAACAACTTGGTTAACATGTTTAGATCTAAGAGTGTGACAGCTTTAAATCATGCGAATTGGCATGATCGGATACTGGCAGGAAAAGCCTACGACCGCGGTCGATTCGCAGTTCTGGCAGCATCATGCCTTTTGCAGTTTGGGTATCAGTCGTGTCACGCGGAAGATGTTCAGCTCCGGCCGACGATCGATCCTGTTGGAAGTCAAAATTTCCAATCGGATGTTTCAAAGCAAATGAATGTTTCGGATCAATTGAGACCAGAAAAATCGCCCGCCAATCAAAACCTTCCGGCAAAAGCAAATGCTAGTTCGGACTTCGCGAATCATTTAAATAAGGTGAAACAATTCCGTCGTTCACAGCCACCTGCCGCACCGACCGGTGCATCGGCTGACGCTATCTCTGTTCCGAACGCCGCAGCCGGCCGTTCTGTCCCGGTACCTGAAAGCACCACCTCCGGTGCCGGTGAATCAGGTGAGGAAATCGTTCTCGGCGCGCCTCGGCTGGAGTCTTTAATTTCAGTCGACAATTATCTCGATCCGTTTAGCCTGGACGCCTATACATCAGCTCCAATCTCTCTGAAAAACGCACTAGATATCGGATTGGAACGCAACCTCGATCTTGCTATTAGTTTCACCCAGACCAAACAGAGTAAATTTTCGTTTTACTCTTCACTTGGTAAATTCTTGCCAGATGCCACGGCTGGTTTCAGCGAATTCCGAGCGAAGGGTCATATCGGTCTGCCATTCAATTTCTTCGCCTCAGGAAGCGGTGCTCTTGCAAATAGCGCCTTGGGAAACTCAATTTCATCCAACATCACCAGTAGTGGCAAGGACAGTACAGTAACCGTCAATCGACCATTTATTCTAATGAATGCTGGTGGTGAGTTCTATGCGTATAGAGGTGGCAGCGTGCTTTTCGGTGCGCTACAAGCGCGTAACACATATCGTGCAAGAACCCATCAAGAACGAGCTACGCTCAGCGATACACTACTGACCATCACACAAAACTATTACAATCTTGTTCTCGCAGAGACGGTCTTACAAATTAGAATCGATGCGGTTAAGACCTCAGAAGAGCAATTGCGAAGAAATCAAGCCCGTTTTCATTCCGGACTGGCGACAAATTTAGAAGTTCTGCAGTCGAAAACTCAGCTTTCGAGAGATCGCCAGGCTCTGGTCGATCAGCAGATCGAAAGGCGGACTGCGGCGATCACGCTGGCGAACACACTCAACATTGACCTCGGTAGCGATTTAAAACCTGCCACCACTTCGGTGCAAAAAGTGCGGTTAGTCGATCCGCGTCTTACTATCAACCAGGTCTTGCAGATGGCGATAGAAAACCGGCCGGAACTGAAGCGATATGAGCAGCTAAGGCTAGCTGCGAAAAAGGCTTTAGTGGTATCAACATCAGGTTTACAACCTACAGTCTCTCTTAGTGGACAAGCATACGGCATTGGCCCACCGTCCAATGTTCAGGCGCTGGGCGTTTTTGCAGTCAGAGCAAATTGGCGTCTGGCTGGCTTGTCCACGGTTGATTCAATGAGTGTCGTGCGCGCTAAATGGGAAGCGCGCGAGGCCGCGCTGCAGGCACAGAAAGAATTACAAACGGTATGCACTGAAGTGCGAAATTCCTATCTGCAAATTTTAGATAAGGAGCGGAATATTATCGAGGCGAATGATGAAGTCGTCTCTTCGGCTGAGCAGTTGAGACTGGCGGAATTACGCAAAGCTAGCGGTCTGGGACTTAACCTCGACATCATTTCGGCACAGCGCGATTATACTCAAGCTCGGGTTTCAAAAGCACAAGCGATAATTAATTACAACATCGCACAGGCAAAATTATTGCATGATGCGGGATTGATTTCGATTGCGGGACTGACATCGGGTCGTGTTTTGAGTAAATCTGATTTGTAGTTGGATGTTCAGCGAAGGAGCACGGTGTGGAAGCTGAGAATCACACATGCAGTTGCAGTTGTAGCCGCAAGCCGACGTTTAGCAGCCGATCGCATTATCAAAAACGTCAAGCACCATATACAGTATCAATCAGATTTGGATGACTCTGTTCTAACTCGGATCTTCTCCTTCTCGGCTGCTTTCTTTGCCATCCGCGAAGGATCTCCAAAGTAGAAATCCAATATGTCCTTTACCGCTTCATCAGCAGTAGACCACTCATTGATAAAATCCGCAGGACCCATCCCGCCAGCAGAGTCTTGCCCGTGGACCTGCCATTTATCTTCGAGATGCATAAACTTGAGCATCGGGGCATCAATGTCCGGGCATCCGGCACCATCGCCAATAGTTATGTAGCCGCCCTCGTAGCCAGGTATGTTATGACCTGGTGTCGCAATGGGCTTACAAACCCAAACCCCATTTCTAAAAGCAGGTATGGGCTCCGACACGTGCAATCCGGCATCGCGAAGTTTGGTCAGAAATTTTTCGTCGATTGATGCTGACATCTTTTCCTCTCTCTCTCTCTCTCTCTCTCTCTCTCTCTGATTACTTATTCACTGTACGATATGCAGCTCTTCCATCCCAGGCTTTTTCGAATTCTTTGATGCTCATTTCGTATCGAGTTCCTTCGATAGGATCGCGAATTCTCAGATTACCTGGAGCGTCTGGTCCGTCAACAACTACGATATGTGTATTTTTCCTTTCGTCCCTTTCCAAAATACTCGTCAAGCTCTGCAGCCCAATTTTTCCTTCTCCGATTTTTGCATATGACGTTGGTCCTTTCTTTGAGGTCCAGTCCTCGCCAGTTTCTTTGCCAAATGTTTAGCCAATTCACCTATATATCCCCGGGTCTGCCAATCAGTTCAATCAATTTAGCTTCCGTCAATCGACCCTCGGTAAGCATCAGCTAACACCGGTATGCTACTTCTCGATGTTCAGTCCTTCGCCGATGCCAATGAATTTCTGAACTTGACCATCCCGATACATGTTTGCATGGCAAAGTCTTCAGCTTCAAAATCCGATATCGCGCTAGAAAGGTTGTTCATTGCCAGATAAGCATTTGCTCGTTCGCGGTAAAGCCGCCAGTAATTCCTCGCTAAATTAATTGCGTCGGTCCAACCTCGAATCGCTGCCTCCTTCTGATCCAAATCCCATAAACAATTTGCGCGCGCTTGGAATAAGTCGGCATCAGGCTTATAGCTTATACATTTATCGAACAGCTATACCGTCTTCTTAAGATCATCAAGTGTGCATGCAAATCTATATGAATAATTCGCATCAGCCCTATTCTTTTCGTAGATGGACTTCTCCGCACTGAATGTCGACAGTCCACAGTTTGGCAGGATTACTGCGAAATTGGAAAAGCTAACTCCGGCGGCGAACATCAATCCGATGAGAGTGATTCGTAGATAAAGACTGGTTCGTCGGTTCATGAATTGGCAAACTTGATCGAGTGCTTGAATTGCGGCATACCAGCTCATGTTACCACTTGGTGCAGGGAATGGATGTACACGAGAGTTATCGTAATTTATCAACTAACCTAGTTCCAATTCGCAATTTACACTACTCGATGAAATCTTACGCAGACGGGTTAAATGGTCGCGTTCAGCCATTCGAGTGAGTACTCCTGTTTATAATTATTGAACCTGCTGCAACTTGCACTGCGGAAGCTCTGGTTCCGCAAGGAGACGTTATGCATGATCACAAAGCAAATTTGTTTTGGCGAATCAGCACGATACTGGTGTCTGCGATTGTGTTTGCCGGATGTACAATTCATTCCGAATCGCTTGTACACACTGATCAAATTTTGAATTCCCAAGCAAATCCTCAATCGAAACTAGATAGCGATGCCTTTTCAATGAGATCAATTGACACTGAATATGAGGTCAGAGAAACTCCCTGGCAGGAAGTTGTCGTACCGGTTCCGAGTGAAGTCAAAGAATTACGAGTATCAGTCAGGAGGTGCAATCCTGTAGTTGCGGAGTATGAATACAAAGTCTCCTTCAGACTCGTCGATGGAAAAAGTTCAACGCTGCGACTCGCAGACCAAACTGCCGGACAAGCAATGATGATTATTGATTTTTTCCCACAAGAAGGTTCGCCTGGATACGCGCGCTTTTGCATCGCAGATTCTCAGTTTGCTCAGCCGCAATATGTGAGCCTGAGCACAGGTCAATTTGAAGTGCCATCGATGGACACGCGGGCGATCCCTGTGGGTTTCATATCAAATCATTTAACGTTTTGCCAGGCTACCAATTGGAACAAACAACACGCAACCGCCGAAGTGGCGCTCCACGACGGTCGTTTAACCGAAGCACTGAGTGCTGCGAAGGCGGAGGTGGCCGAGGCGCGAATACTCGGTGACAAGAAATTGATCGCATCATCGCTGTCCGATTTAGCGAGTGCACTTCAGATCAGCAAAACAGGATCAGCTGAACAAATTGAAGAACTGCTGTTAGAGGCGCTGAAGAACGGTACGGAGCCAGACAGTGTGCGAGATTACATTATCAGGGGAGCAAAGTGGCAAATTCTCTTTCGACTAGCATCGTTCTATCAGGATCAGGGAAAGTTTGATGATGCAAGAGCCTGCATTGAAAAATCGATTGAGATCGTTGTTGGATACAGCGAACTTCCAGATCGCACTTCGTTGTTGAGAACTCTGAAGTTAGAACTCGTCCGTATTGCGCTGCTAAAGAAAAATGTTTTCTCTGCTTTCATGCTTATTTATGAAAATCATCTGAGCAGTGATCAAGACGACTTACAGAAGCGATTTCAATGGAGAGAATTTTATCCTCACATTCTCATTCTAGAGAATGACGTCAGGGAATGCTTAAGGTCGGATCCGGCCAACAATAATTTCTCCGCTTCTGGGAGATTCAGCCTAAAACCTAGTGGAGAAGTCTCGGATATAGAAATCTGTTCGACTAAGGGTGCGCGAGGTTTTGGAAAAGTGTTTACTGAATTGGCGCTCTATGCGGCGGGTTCGCAAGGGCTACCACTTCACAGCAATGGAACTCTTCATTGCGCTATTGATTTGACATTTGGTAGGGATGGCTCGAGTGTTTCGATCAAGCCGAGGTAGACCTATGCTGTGTCGATAAATGTTTTACAATAAATCAAGTGAGCAGCCGAGCGCAAATCGATGAGTGACCAAGTCAAATCCAACCAGCCTTCTGATGCCGCCGAACCTAAGAGCAAGGGCGATCGTTCGAATTCAAATCTGGAGTCGATAAATGAACCGGATTCTCAAAAGACCTGGAATCGCACTCAGGAGACTCACAAACTCCGCACCTGATTAAGTGGATAGCGGATGCGGCAGAGTTATTGAGAAAGTATCCTGAGTAATCGACATAAGGATTGATGAATGCCAGTCTATCTGCCACCAGAATCGATACCAGCAAACACTGAAGACAAAGTTGCAGTCGTGTGCGTCCGTGCAATCGCTCACAGCAATTCACACAACCGGAATTCTAACTACATTGCGAAGGCAATAAAACCACATGCTGTAGAAATTCGAGAGCAGCCTGTTGCAGCAAAGTCTAAACTTGAATGCACCACATCTAGTTTGTCCGCAGATAACATTCCGCTGAAGTCAATCAAGATCGATTCGAACTGGAAACAAACGCGCCGCGTTTCGAAATGGGCGTTCGGTGGCAACAGCGGATATGACTACCAGTTCGTGACCAAATCTGCCAAAGCAAGTGCGGCACTCAGTCTATATTGGGACGGTCGCTTAATCGAGCCAATCCACCAAGCCGCATGGAGAGAGATGCTCACCAGGCAACCTCACAAACTGAATAATTCAGAAATTGAATTTCTACGCGAAGCACCGCACCTTGATCAAGCAGATCCGAAACAAGTTCGATTGCATTCGGCGAAAACTGTTGTGTGGAATGGACGCACAGTGGTGGAAACTGAAGGAGAGACTGTGGATGCCAATGAACCTGTCATCAGGAAGCACGAGATCGCGTTTGACAATTATGGTGACTACAGATCGGTTGGGCAAATTTCGTACTCAGCAAAGGCGGCTGATTTTCCAAAATTTGAAACGGCTGGTTTGAAGATGATGAATTCGATCAGGTGGGCAAAGTAGTCAAGCGAACAAAGGCTGCAATTCCATGCTTTCGGGTTTCGTAGTCGGACAGACAATTTCCATAAGATTCTTGATCGGGTGATATGACAAACTCACTGGATCCATGTGATCAACGAATTTTAGAAATACGAAGGTTCAATCTAGTTAACGATGCTCACTTGCTTCTAGTGTGCTCATTTGCGCGTCCCTCAAAAAACATCCACGACGCTATTAGAATCGACGAAGCGTCAAAAGAGAGTGAAAGCTCAAGAATCCTTTGAAACCTATGGGTTCGCTACGATGTTCACGTTCCCATTCAGTTGGATTGCAGTATTTGCCAACTTTCCAGTGTCGAAAACCAGGTTCGTATTTTTTGCGGTAAGAGTGTTGTTTGGTGGGAGCGCGCTGATTCCATTGTTGAAGAACACAGTGGACGGAGTTGTTACAACCACATTGGATGGCGTAGTACCGACTACGAGATTAGGTGGCTGATTACCAGTAACAATTTGGATCTTCCCGTTTGCTGGCATTATGGCGAAACTTGAAATTGATGCATTTGCTCCAAATTCTATCTTCGTAGACTTCGATGTGCCCTGATTGTTTAGCACTATGCCGCCGTTAATAGTCTCAAGGGAAGCTGAATCAGAAACTTTGAGTAGACCGCCGCCGGTTAAGATGGCAATTGATCCGGCTTTTAAGTTATTGACCATCAAACCTTTCTTAGTGGATATATTGAACGCACCATTCGCGAATGAATTTTGTAGAGTTGACTCCGCATTTGAGCTGTTTGCGATGTAGACATTGTTGCCACCTGTGGTGCTGTCGTTTACTTTGAGGCTTACTGCTTTTACGTTTAATGGAGAAATGGTGGCACCGATGTCACCACTATCGCTCAATAGTTCGATAGTCTGTGCAACGAGTTTCTGCTTCGATGAGGTCTGGTCAATGGAACCCGCTCCGTGAGCGTGTAACATTATTGATAGTGTTTTATTGCCACCTACGCTCTCGTTAAATAGAATGTTGCCATTGTTCGCCTCGGTGGTTAATCGAATTGTAGTTGCAGACTTGAGTTTAGTGTTGACGATAAGGTTCCCATCCGTACTAACTGAGACTGTGCCCCGGGAGCTTGAGGACAACAATCGCGAATCACCAGTTTGAAAATTGCGAATAAACACATCGCTTTTGGTTTTTGTCAGGACGTCGCCGGCGGTTACGCGAATGGCTGCTGTATCCGATCCAACTGGTCCAGCACTTTCAAAGGAGACTTGAGAGGCTGTTAGCGAGTTAGCCAGTAGTGGATCATTGGCAATACTTCCATTTCTGGTTTTGATTGAGATCACACCGTCTGTAGTGCTAGCGGTAATGTTGCCTAGAATGCTAATGTCCGAGTTGTTGCGAGCAGTACTTTCAATTGTGACTGAGTTATTGGACAGAATATCGCCTACGACTTTAATTGCGGTTGGTGAAGTTACCGAAAAATCACTCGCACTTGAGTTTTGGATAGTAAGCAGTGCTGTATCGCGCACATTTTGGATGTTCACCGAAGTACCAGTCGCCGCGAGGTTACTCGTTGAAACCTTGAGTGCGCGTGTGCCACCAATGCTGCTGTTAGTAGAAAATAGCGAAAGTGAATCTGCCACAAGAAGGTTCGCGGTAGAAATCTCGTTAGCCGCTTTTAGGGAGATGGATGCCGAGCTGCTGTTTCCAAGTTGCTTGCGAACGTCAATTGCTCCATTAGTACTTAAATAATTGATGACGCTGAAGTCGACGATATCTACATACTGAATAATCGAACCATCAGCGGCAACCGTCAGGGAGCCATTGGTCTTTCCGCGAGCGGAAAGACTG
>JBGAHZ010000080.1:0-25182 GCA_044225915.1 Obscuribacteraceae bacterium (SeqCode) | reverse complement strand
GACAAACGATCGCATTTTGAGAATTCCGGTCTTCCTTCGGTTGCGTACAGATATCCCGCCTGAGGAGGTCAAAGGCAAATGACAAAAGCCCTTGAAAAACCATCTGCCAAAGCATCTTCCTGAGCATGCGACAAATCGTGCACTTCTTGAGATGTGATAGGGCACCATATGTGATGCCGAGAATTCACTCCTCGAAAAATGCTCTTGAACACATGAGAAAACGACTGAAGGCGAAAATTTTGACACAGTCTCAACTCAAACTGTCATTTCGTTCAAGGTCGAAAACCCTCTAACGGAGCTCTGTCTAAGCGTATTCTTTGCCGCAAATTGTGCTCAAGTTTGATGCAAGGAACAAATGGTTCGCAAATCCGTCACGTAATCGATTTTCATAATGGAGGAGTCCGCATTTGCGGACAGGAGTCGTTTATGTTTGATTCTTCAATGGTGCCCAGTGCAACATTATATCGATTTCTGCTGGGAGTTATACCAATATCGTTGTTAGTGACCCAGCCGGCGTTCGCGGATGACGACGAACCTGACAAAAACAGAGTTCGTGGATTTATTAAAGGTGTCGCCTCCTGGTACGGCACCAAATTTCATGGACGAAAAACTGCATCAGGACAGATATTCGATCAAAATGCTTTTACGTGTGCACATCGCACACTTCCTTTTGGTACACCTATTCTGGTGAAGAATCCTGCAACTGGAATCGAATGCACGGTTGTGGTGAATGATCGTGGACCGTATCGAGCCCGTCGCGCGATTGACTTGTCCCGAGCCGCAGCGAGAAAACTTGGAATCACGGGTGTGGCAAAAGTACTTTACCGAACTGGTCATAGTATTGCCTCAAAAATAGATCGCAATGATGAGCGACCTCAGCAGATCGCGGCTTCTGAAAAAGCAGATATTCAATAAAAACAAAATGTGAGCAAATTGCAAAAAAGAAGGAGAAAAATTCTCC
Source organism: Obscuribacteraceae bacterium (SeqCode) (assembly GCA_044225915.1). Classification (GTDB taxonomy): domain Bacteria; phylum Cyanobacteriota; class Vampirovibrionia; order Obscuribacterales; family Obscuribacteraceae; genus JADYXR01. The sequence continues at coordinate 24,221 of JBGAHZ010000080.1, read as the reverse complement.
TCCTTTTTATTTGCATTTAGTTTGTGATAGACGGCTCAATCAAGTCCGGAAGCGAGGCTCCTTAGGTTCACTACATAAGTTAGAAACTTGACTTTAACTTCGATGTTATTCAGATTTAGTCTTCGAAGTTTTTCTCGCCGTAGCCTTTCCACCTTTTCGACCGGCGGCTACTTTCTTGTCGTGAGTTGTTTTACTCGACGATGAACTCTTCGAAGATGTGGATGATTTCTTTGTTGAGGTCTTGCTCGTCGAGTTGCTTTTCTTTCCACTAGATTTCTTGGTCGAAGATTTGTCCTCTTTTTCTCTTGTCTTGGCAGCATTTCTAGCGGAAGATTTTCTGGCCGCCTTTTTTGTGGATTCGGATGTCTTGTTTCCTGATCCACCTTTCTCGCCACCACCTGACTGTTTGTTGACTGTTGCCCAGGCTCGTCGTTCAGCCTCGCCTTCACTCACACCTTTTTCTTCGTAGCTTTCTTCTATGTGTTCAGCTTTTCGCTTTTGCTTGTCCGTATATTTGTCTTTGCTACCTCTAGCCATGGTCTTAAACCTCCTACGATTCTGTGCGCGGATGAAGACGCAGTGTCCTTCCATTGAGTTCCAGCTTTTTTGAACGTGGATCGCGGTGACACACATCCAATGTTCGTGCGCTATATAGGGACTATCGTCGGGAAATTCGTCGGACTTCTATGAACTGCGATTGTCCCAGCAAGCAACGTCAATGGTGAAAAAAATGTATGGATTGGAAGAGACCCATCAAGTAGAGAATTTTCCTCATCGTAGAGATGTGCATGTCCTACATCAGGAAGGCAACTGGATAGTCACCACAGCAGGCTCCGATGAAACCTATTTCGGATCACTGGAAGATGCGGAACAATACGGGCGACAAATCGCTTGTAGAGAGCACTCGAAGTTTTTTGTACATAGCGAAGACGGCACGATAATCGACAAAGACTGCTACGAAAATCAGCAACTCGAATCTATTGCGTGACAACGCCGACTAGACGCGAATATTTTACCGGCAGACGCCGGCATAAGGAGGCTACATGCGAACGAATGAAGTCAAAGAAGCAAGGTTGACAACAAACACCGGCAAAATCGGTGGTATAGGTGAAGATAGGGGTGGTATTCCAATAGTGGCAGCATTGACTGCGCTCATGCTTGCGGTAAGTTTGTTCGCTGTGGGTTATTTATTCTTTGCTGCTCCTAAGCCTCAGCAACATTCTCCGCAAGGTTCGGTGAACAACCGTGTGACTCTCAGCGACGGACAGAGGGGATTGACACCAAACCCTCAAGCCGAGACCAGGACTCTCGATGAAAACCCGATGAGCACTAATGGTTCGGTTCCAACCACTCCTATAAAGTAACTCGAAAAAAGTAAACGGAAGCTAAGTAATTTAGCTTTCGTTTTTCGTGCATGAAATTTGCTTTGACGAGGGTGGTGTGATGGAGACGAACTTGTCAGAGAGGCAACAGGACAGAAAAGAGATTCAAGAACTGAATCTCAAGGATGTAGTTCGAAATATTCTTGAAGAATCACGAATGGTTCTTCCTGGAATCCAGGCGCTGTTTGGGTTCCAGTTAATCGCGGTTTTCAACGCGAGATTCGATGATCTTTCATCGCCCGATAAATGCGTCCATATGATTGCGATCGTTCTGACAATAGTTGCGATCGCTTTTTTGATGGCTCCGGCCGCATATCATCGTCAGGTAGAAAGAAATACTGTTTCTCAAACCCTGGTCGATTACAGCAGTAAAATGCTGTGCTTCGGTATGATACCGCTGGTGCTGTCACTTTGTCTGGACACGTTTCTCGTAAGCAAAATGATTTTGGAGAATGTTTTTGTTTCTGCTGTGGTCAGCGGAATTGCATTTTTACTTCTACTAACACTCTGGTATATCATTCCGCGTGCTGCCGCCCGAAAGTTTAAGAAGATGTTTTACTAGCTCGAATTCGAGGAAGTTTCATTTGGCGCTGTGTCATTAACTGCGCACATTCGTGCTGTTCTTGCGAAACGAGTGGTACTAAATACGGTGTACAGGTCAACGCACCGCTCTCCTTAAAGCGAGCTACAAAACCATAGACTGAGAGACACCTGGAGGTGAGTATGAAAGGCAAGAAAACTGTGCTGCTTGAAGTGACTGAATTGCTACACGAAGACCACTTGAAAGTTCGTGATCTGTTTTTCCAATTTAAAAAGGCAGAGGAAAGTGCAGACAAAGAAGAAATCGTCAAAGAAATTCTAACCGAATTACATATCCATAGTACCGTTGAGGAGGAGATTGTTTATCCTTCGGTTGAAGAAGAAGCAGAAGAAGGTGGAGAGCTCGTCGACGAGGCGGAGACCGAGCATCGCGTAGTTAAGTTTTTGATGGCAGAGTTATCCGAATGTCCGCCGATGACGATCAATTTGACGCTAAGGTATTAGTTCTTTGTGAACTCGTAGATCATCATATTCGCGAAGAAGAAAAAGAAATGTTCAAAAAACTGCGCGAGAGCGATGCTGATTTACAAGACTTGGCTGAACAAGTTCAGACAAGAAAAGAAGAATTGAAAGCACTTCCGCTCCCTAAAATGGAATGTACGCTGGATATTACGGAAGCCGTTAAGAAGACTCCGAAAGCAGCAAAGACAAAAAAGATGGTCAAGGCTGCTAAAACGAAACCCAAAGTAAGAAAAACTGCATAACAGCCAAACACGAAAAACATCGGGCCGCCTCTAAGTCGGGCGGCTTTTTGTTTTCGCGTATCTTTCGAATCGTTCGCCGCAGTCCAAGCCTCGACATTCCTGCTAAAAATTACTCAACTGAGTATTTTGAAATTTACTAACGCTTTACTGGACTGCTTGCGGATATGCATCGTGAAAGATGCCTGTGGCTGGCACTTTTCACGACCTATTTTATTGTCCCGGCAGTAGTTGGGCTTCTTGACATTAGCCTGAAAAAATTTAGGCGGAAATAGTAGTGCGTAGAATGGCAGTTGATGAACTTAACGATGTTTTTTTGATCGTGCGCCGCGCAGTTGCTAAGGCGTGTTCGCTTTTACCAGAGGTGTCCAGGTGGAATCATTCAGAGCATTTTTTGCTGCCGCAATCATAATGTTGCTCGGTGTTTTTTGCTCATCTGCTAGCGCGGAGTGTGTTTTCGAGCGACAAACAAAAGTTGGAAAAGAGCTAAATTTACCTATTCATTCATGGTCAGACGATCGATTCGAATCACCTCGAGCGATTATCGTGGCTGTTCCGGGCTTGATTTTTAGCGGTCTGGCATATGAATCTCTTGGACGATATTTTTCAGAGCGAAACTATCCTGTTTATACAATAGACCTGCGCGGTTTCGGTGAGTGGCGACACGACGCAGAGAAGTACGGTGCTGACAAAGCGATTCACTTCACGCAGAGCAAAGAAGATATCTCGCGAATGCTCGAAGTATTGAGACGCGATAATCCCGGAATTCCAATTTTCTGTTTGGGCGAGAGCATCGGCGCAAACTATGCACTTTGGCAAGCTTCAACGAAACCGGAGTTGATAGACGGCGCTATTTTAGTCAACGTGTCATACAAAGTTTGCGTTCATCCGCGGCCGTTGTGGGTCAAAACTTTTTTCCAGGGATTGTCACACCCGAAGCGACCGCTGGACCTGGTTCCATATCTTCAACCACTGTTGTCAGACAATAAGGCTCTGGTCAAGAACTGTCTGAGTGACTCGGAAACAACAACAGTGATGAGTGTCGAGGATTTGATCAAGGCGGCTGTGACCAATCGAAGAACCGTTCAGCAGCTCGATAAAATTCCTGAATCCATGCCGATTCTCATCGTCGCCGGACAGAAGGATAGAATTCAAAAAACAAATAAATTGCCCGACATGGTGTCACGAATGTCTTCGAAGAAAACGGAACTTGTCGTACTGCACAACAAAGGTCATCTGTTAGTTGAACATCAAAAGGTCAATTTGGAGATAACCAAAATTCTGGACGACTGGTTGGACAAATGCACCAATGATGCGACACCGTCCATGCACGTCTCGAAACTTTAGCGAAAACTTAGTTCAGAAAAGACTTCGGTGTCACAGGATTGCGCTACGTTGAAAGCGAGCCCAAAGACAGCGAGTGGATAATGGCAACCAAGAAATCAACAACTAAATCACCTAAACGCAAAACAGCTAGTCGCGCGGAAAGCAAACCAAAAGTCTCAAAATCCCGTGGGGTTAGAACCTCCGGAAAAGGATCGCCGCGGCATAAGTCCACCAAGAAAAAACAGTCTGCGACAAACCTCGCTCAAGTGAACGCTAAGTTCGATCATATTAAGGATTCAGATAAGGCAAATCTGCGCGTATTGGCTGTTGATATTGGTGGCACAAAAGTGAAGATGCTTTTGAATGGCGAGCTGGAAGCCCGCAAAGCTCTTACTGGACCGGAATTCACGCCAATGGACTTGTTGAAGGTCGTGAATGAACTCACGACTGATTGGGAATTTGATGCAATAACAATTGGTTTTCCCGGACTGGTCGGACCTAATGGACCCGTCGCAGAACCTGGCAATCTCGGCCCGGGCTGGGTCGGATTCGACTTCGCCGGAGCGTTTCAGCGACCGGTCAAAATACTTAATGACGCCGCTATGCAAGCTGTTGGAAGCTACGAAGGCGGACGCATGTTGTTTCTCGGAGTAGGCACCGGATTAGGTACCACACTCATCGTGGATCATGTAATTCTGGATTGCGAACTCGGCGGTCTGCGATGGAATTCCAGAAAGACGATTGGTGAACTTCTATCTAAACGTTCCATTAAAAAACTTGGACTTAGAAAGTGGCGAGAGGCAGTGAGAATTGTTGTTCATGACTTGATGGCCGCCTTCGTAGCTGATTATGTCGTGGTCGGTGGTGGCAATGCCAAGCTGATCGATTCGCTGCCCGCAGGAGCTCGTCTAGGACATAATCAAACCGCTTTCCGCGGAGGCTTCAGAGTGTGGGGAGTCGATAATCAGTCTAGTGAAAATCTCGAGTTACATGGCAATTGGCGAGTGCTCTAACTTCCCAAATGCAAACTGCGCCTCGGTGACATAGTCGTCCGAGGCGCAGTTATCTTTGTTCGTTTTTCATCCTGATCGTTCTGACAGTTTTATAGCTCATCGAAAAAAATCGTTGCCGTGAAATTTAGCAAAGTGCGAACTTTTTTTTCTAGTCACGGGATGCCAAATTAGAAAGCTTTCGTCTGCGCACATCCGTGCATTGCATGGTCATCCGCTGATCGAGCTATGAATCGATAAACGCGAGTGTAGACGGCGTTTTCTATTTTGTTCGAACATCTCCAGGACTTTCGCACTCGCAATTACAAAGCCACGAGGGTGGTACAGAAACTGATTGAGGAACAAATTGATTAGAGTTGCAATTATTGGCGCTGGTCCAGCCGGACTAATGGTATTTAAACGGTTGGTGGCGCTCGATCGCAAAGATATAGCCATACAAATATTCGAGGCATCATCCGAAATAGGACGTGGTATGCCGTACAGCGCTGCGGGTGCATCACACGAGCACGTCACCAACGTTTCTGCTGATGAATTGCCTGAGATGAATCAGATGTTGGACGATTGGATCCTCCGTGTACCTGACGAAACACTCGCTGAATTCGGTATCACTAAGGAAAAATTTCACGAGAAAAAAGTTGTGCCGAGACTGTTATTCGGGCACTATCTGTCAGATCAGTTCAAAATGTTAATTGAAAAAGCAGAGAAAAATGGAATTGACGTGAAAGTGCACTTTAACTCTCATGTTAATGACATTGTCGACCAACCGAGTCAAAATCTGGTTGAAGTTAGGACTGCGGAAGGACAGCAGTTTCAATTTGATTATGCAGTCATCTGTACAGGTCACTATTGGAAAAAGCAGTATGAAGATATCGCGCACGGTTATTTTGACTCGCCGTATCCGCCGAGCAAATTAGCAAATCAGTTTAATCACAAGGTTGTGATTCGAGGCAGTTCGCTGACCGCTATCGACGCCATAAAAACGATTGCTAAAAACAACGGGAAATTTCTATGGCGGGATAACAAATATATTTTTGAGCGAGATGATGCGACACCAGATTTTTTCATCGAAATGCATTCGCGGGAAGGTCTTCTGCCAAGTCTGAGGGTGCACATGGATGAACCTCATATAGACTCGAAATCATTGTTTGACGATCATGCGATTGCAAAAAATATGAAGGATAATGGCGGATTTCTTGAACTTGATTTTTTATTTGAAGAGGGCTTTAAGAAGCCATTGGCGAAGAGTTCGCCTGCCTTCTACGCGCACATCAAGGACATGAGTATCGAGCGGTTCGTCGATGAAATGATGTCATATCGTGATCGACTTCCGGCTTTTGATCTCATGCGAAAAGAATACGTGCAGTCGCTTAAATCAATTCGTGATGAGGAGCCAGTGCCATGGAAGGAAATGCTCGCATCGCTTAGCTTCGCCCTAAATTATCCAGCCAAATATCTTTCGGCGGAAGATATGATTCGTTTGAAGGATAGTTTAATGCCTTTGATAGCAGTGGTTATTGCATTTATTCCTCAGAGCTCCTGTGAGACGCTACTCGCGCTGTACGAGGCTAAATGTCTAGATCTGGTTATTGACGGAGATGGCGGATCCGTTGAAGTGGACGATTCGAAGAATATTTTTTACATCACGAAAGATGGCTCAAAAATAAATCGTCAACAGTGTCAAACTTTCATCGATTGTATCGGTCAGAAACATTTCAACATCGACGATTTCCCGTTTCTGTCGTTGGTCAGTAATGACACTGTCTGCGGTGCGCGTTTAGAGTTTAAATCCGAAGAAGAAGCCAAAAAGGTTCTTAAAAAAGATCCTGGTCTTGTTGTTCAGGTAGGAAAAAAATATTACCTGAAGGTGCCCGGGATCGCAATTGACGACAATTTTCGAGTCGTCAACGTGGATGGTGAATCGAACAACCGTGTGTTCTTACTGGCTGTTCCATACATCGGTGGATACAATCCTGATTACTCAGGTCTTGATTTTTGCGAGCAAGCATCAAAACGCGCGGTTGACAAAATTTTTCCTGAAAACAACTAGGATCGATTCTTCGTTAGACTAGGTTTTTCCTGTCAAGCGCGGTAGGACATCTGTTCTAGATTCAACATTTATTTTGTTGTTATAGGCAACCGAGTATGGAGGCAGCATCTGCCACCATACTCGGTAAATTCCTGATTCTTGAGAGTCAATCAAACTAGACTGGAACTAAGTCTGCTCCGAGCCTATCCCAACAACGTCCAAGGGACAGTGCTTTTATAAACGCTTCCGCAGTTTCAGTAACCTCTGCTTTAGTCGTTGAAGGTGATGCGACAATTCCATTTTTCTGACTGAGCAGCTTGGTCTTGCCACCATCTTCCAGACCCGCCTTAAGCAGGCATTGACTGATAAAGTCTGATCCTTCGCCGATTGCCGCTATGGGTTTGAAGTGCTTGTAGGTTTCGTTAACGAACAATGTAAAGCACGACTCGCTCTTCAATGCGTCCACGCTGGGCTGACCACCACCTACAACTGTCGCGTCGAACAAAACTGACCCCACTGTTTTAATTGCGAAGTCAATTTCCAATTCCGTTCCTTTGGAACCAACGAGCACACCAGAGCGTGGTCCTACGATCTTAGGCATGGCTCCAGCTTTTGTCAGGGCATCGATCATTACAGTTGTCGACGCCTCGTCAAAACCATCAGCAAGTAAAATAGCCACCTTCTTGGTCGCTGCTCCAGGAATGATGTTTTTCAGAATACTCAGTGCTGGTGATGGGGACACCTTCTTTTTACTTTCGATAGATTGATAGTCGTCCGGATCAGTATCAGCCGGGACGATCTGATTCATGGGGTCATTCGGAGTCGCGGGAAGTGCGATTCCAAGCCCTGCTGCAACGGCTGTCGCTAGTCCTGAATCCACCAACTCGAGCATCGCGACAATCCTTTCTCTGATAGCGGGATCCAGAACTTTTCCAAGCTCAAATCTAAACGCCTCTATGATATGTTGTTGCTCGATTTCAGTTTGGCTTGCATAGAACATAGTTGCTTGACTGAAATGATCGAAGAAACTTTCGCTGCGAGCGCGCACCTTAGCGCCTCCGATATCTTGTGGAAAGCTGGCGAATCCGGCTTCTTTGACTGATGCCTGAAAAGGCGCGCCACCGCCGATGGTATTTGGGCTATAGCTCACCGCTCCTGGATTGATGGTCTGCCGCATGTGACCGTCTCGTTGATTATTGCGAATCGGAGCAAGTGATTTATTGATTGGAATCTCGTGAAAATTAGGTCCGCCAAGTCGTTTCAATTGCGTATCGGGGTACGAGAACAAACGACCCTGTAATAAAGGATCGTTGGTGAAATCGATTCCAGGTACGATGTGGCTAATACAAAACGCCACCTGTTCTGTTTCGGCAAAGAAATTGTCTGTATTTCTATTGAGAGTCATCTTTCCAACGATTTCAACAGGAGCCAATTCTTCTGGAATTAACTTTGTCGGATCTAATAGATCTATTCCAAACGCGATTTCTTCTTCCGAATCAATGACCTGCACGCCCAGCTCGAATTCAGGATATGCGCCAGTCTCAATTGCTTCGAAGAGATCTCTTCTATGAAAGTCCGGATCTTTGCCGGAGATTTTTACGGCTTCGTCCCATAGGACAGACTGCACTCCAAGAACTGGTTTCCAATGAAATTTCACGAAGCGAGATTGTCCCTGATCATTGATCAGCCGGAATGTATGTACTCCAAAACCTTCCATGGTTCTGTAACTGCGTGGAATCCCACGATCTGACATTACCCACATGACCATGTGCATTGATTCCGGGGCGAGTGAAATAAAATCCCAGAAGGTATCGTGGGCCGATTGCGCTTGTGGGATCTCGTTATGAGGTTCCGGCTTGACTGCGTGGACAAAATCCGGAAATTTGATCGCGTCCTGTATGAAAAAAACAGGCATGTTGTTTCCGACTAGATCGAAGATGCCTTCTTGAGTATAAAATTTAGTCGCAAAACCTCTCACGTCACGAGCGAGGTCCGTTGAACCTCTCGAGCCGGCAACGGTTGAGAAGCGCACGAACACAGGAGTTTCCACTCCTTCTTTCAGAAATCCTGCACTGGAATATTTGCTTCCCTCTCCGGATGAGACAAATACTCCGTGAGCTCCTGTTCCGCGAGCGTGAACGACTCTTTCGGGAATTCGCTCGTGATCAAAATGCATAATTTTTTCGCGCATCAGATGATCTTCGAGCAGCGAGGGACCACGCGCCCCAGCTTTCAGCGTATTTTGGTCGTCGTTGATTCTAACGCCCTGGTTTGAGGTCAAAAAAGATCCATCGGAGTCTTCGGTGAATTTGCTCAATTGATCAGTTTTATCATTGCTCGGTTTAATCGATTTACTCTTTGCTTTCGCTTGTGATGGTGCAACCTTTGATTTTGGCGCCGGCTTTTCACTCTTCTTCGTCAAAACATATCTCCTTGGAGCGCAATGTGTACGTCAGCGTATCAACTCTGACCCCTGCCTGACAGTACTTACAAAATAGCCCTACACTATCTCACAAGTTACAAACGAGTTCGCTTATGCCTGGTATCAAAGTGTCCGGCCATTAACTATCGAGCACTACAGGTGGTGCACATCTAGTTTTCTCATAGTGAAACGTGAGTGTTCCAACACACTCACATGAATACGCAGCCGGATTTGATCCTGTCCTTGTAGGCGAGGGATCTAGTCAGTTAGTCTCATAGCACACTCTTACCCTGTCGGAGCCAAGGTAATGATGGTTGCTGTGACTGGGATGCGTTGCTGGAAGTCTGGCTGGAACGATTTATCCAACCAGTCGACTTTCGCGATCTTTTAAAGCCCTTACTTCGATAAAGCAAGCTTGGCAGTAAACTGGTTTTGATTCGGCAGGTTCAAAAGGCACTACAGTTGGTGCCCCACACTTGATACAAATCGCATCATGTAACGAACTCAAATTCGTGCCGTTCCGCTTGTACCTTGCGGATACTCTGCAGATCGCGCAGCGTTTGGGCATGTTGGTAAGGCCCTTTTCCTTGAAGAACTCTTGCTCTGCGATGGAAAACAAAAAAATATTAGTGCAGTCCTGACAAACCAGGTTTTTGTCAGCCAAATCCATCATAGGTCTGTCCTCTTCGGCAAAATTGCTTGTTGGATATAAACCTCTACTTCTGTCTATATCCGACATCTGTCGTAAACATATCATAGGTCCGAGTAGCGCTGAAGCGCTTACTCAGGGGATATGGCGCTTACCGCCTGGAAAGAATTGCGCTGCTGCGATCAGCAGCTCAGCATAGAAAGTAATGATGTTAAGCAACGATCCTTGAAAGACCCATGTACTGGCTAATTAAGTAACGAATCCTTCGCATGTCTTGCTCGGGCAAAAAATCCCTCTTCCCATGCTCGGCCACGATCTTCCATCAGGGCTCACCAAGTTGTCTGCTTATATCCAACACAATTCTGGTTAAAGTGTTCACTGAATGGGAATCTGTTGCTATATTGCTATTGTCAGAAGGCGTGGGACGCAAATGAACAAAATTGACGGACCGCACCTCTGGTGCCCAATTGATTTCGTTATCCATATCATTGGGTCACGTTGGACTGTTGGAATCGTTCGAGAACTAGCTCGCGGCGGTAAGCGCCCATCAGAACTTTCACGCGCGCTAGGCAAAATCAGCGCTAAGACCTTAACTCAGCGTCTCAGAGAGCTTGAGGAAAGTGGTCTCGTCGCGAGGACGGCTTACCAGGAAATACCTCCTAGAGTCGAATATGCTCTTACTGAGCGAGGTCGCGACTTGCTATATGTCTTGGAAGCTTTGAAAGATTTGGGACAGAGTTGGCAAAAGTCGATGAACATTGAAATTCCTTTTACAGTGAAGGAGCAATGCAGTCATTGTTTTGAATATTTAGGTCGAAACGGACAAAACGGACATGACGCGTCTGTTGAGGGAACCAACGGCAATGGCCATAACGGAAGTAATGGACATGATATCGATCGTGATTTCGACGACAGTCGTACACAAGAATTGAGTGTTGAGAAATCGTCTGAGAAATAGAGGCTAATGCGCTTCGGTATTCTTCGACTGCAAAATACATGCAGTTAGGACTTGTTCGTCAGTGAGTCGCGAACAACAGGCTACCTGCCGCTTACTTCAGCAATCACCGACCAGTATTCGATAACGACAGCAATGGCGTTCTCGAAGTCCTTTTGGTTCAGTGGCTTGGTGATAAATGTATTTGCATTGAGTGCATAACTTTTCTCTATATCGTTGCGATCGTTCGACGTCGATAAGACCACAACTGGAACCTGGCTAAATCGAGAATCGCTTTTTACTTTTTTGAGTATTTCATGTCCGCTCCGTTTAGGAAGGTTCAAGTCAAGCAAGATCAAATCAGGAATATCAGAATTTTCGCTGCTCATCGAGGAAATGAGTTCCAGCGCTTCCTTACCATCTCTTGCGATCTTGAGGTTGGTGGGTGCTTTTAGTTTTCCGAGCGAATGCTTGAGGATATAAATGTCGGCCTCGTTATCTTCGATCAGCAAAATTTCGAGCGGTCGCACAAGCGAACGAACGTTTCGATTTGCCTGTTCTACTAGGCTCAGAACCGATACCTCGAGTGCGTTTGCCAACCGGCTCAAAGTTTCAATAGTTATGTTCTGGCAGCCTCGTTCAACCTCGCTGACATAGCTGCGATTAAGCCCTGCTCGTTTAGCCAACTCTGTCTGATTTAATCCGAGATTCAATCTTTGTTGCTTGAGCACCTCAGCCAATCCGGCGGACAAGTTGTTATTTAAGTTTTCGCTTGTCTTTGCCACAGGAGCCCGCTCCGCACATTGTGTCAGTTTCTACCAACATTATATGAGTGATCGGTATCATTTTTCGATTCCCTCTCATTTCTTAGTTAATTCGTAATCGGTTGGAGCCCGATAGGGGCATTTGTTATTTAGATCTCAAAACGATTACAAAAAAGCTCGCACCTGAATAATTGATTGCTAGAAATTGTTTTGTAGTTTCTCTGATGGATGATTCTTTGTCGCCAAAAGGCGACTGTAACAGTTATATGTCGAGTGCTGAACATATGGCGAACTAAATGCGATACCACGACTATTCATTTTAAACTTCCATCATCATCATCATCATCATCATCATCGCTCGTTTAGGTTTATCGTCTCGTTGACTGACAGTGAGGGATATTTTTGTAATGTGTCTCTATCTCAAAATTTCAAATTGCGTGACGAGCTTAACTAACTGACAAAGCCGCATGAACAGCACGAACCGGATGCGAAAATGCTACAAATTTTTTGGTGCTGATTTCAAACATGTTTTTCAAAGTTGAAGAACGGTCGGCACGACCTAATTACCCGCGACTGTTTCGAGTCCGGGACGACTGACTTTGTCACTATCAACTAAGGATGGAAAATTATGAAACTAGTAAGCCGGAGCATTGAACGCGAAGATTTGACCGAGAAGAGTATGGAATCTGCAGGCAAGAAATCTGCAAATGATCCGTTTCAGATGCTAATCGACGACCATAAACTTGTGAAGCGCAACTTCGAAGCGTTTGAAAAAACAGAGGATGAAGACGAAAAATATCAGATATTCACGAAGACCGTTTTAGCCCTTGTTGTGCATACCAAGCTTGAAGAAGAACTTGTGTATCCGCTCTTGAAAGAAATTGATGATGACCTCGAGTTGGAAGCAGAGGAAGAACATCGATGTGTAGATTTTGTGATCACAGAGATGAAACCAATGAGTCCTGACGACGAAAAATTCGACGCGAAGTTTAAAGTGTTGTCAGAAATGGTGAAGCATCATATTAAAGAAGAGGAAGAAGAAGCCTTCCCCAAAATGCGAAAACAGCTTCAAAACGTTGACTTTTCGGAGCTTGCCGATCAGATGGCTGAGCGTAAGCTGGAACTGGAAGAAGAGTATTCTGATCTTGAGTCGGTAGAACCGTTGCAGTCGAAAGCAATGCAAGCCGCGGCACCGAAAAAAGCTAAGCGTGGTAGCACCGCTGCAAAAGGAAAGTCCAAATCAGCGAGTGCTAAGAAACCTAGCTCCGGCAGAAGCTCGTCCGGCAAAACCGGCGGTCGTAAATCTGCCTCAACAACTAAGAAGAAATCGGCGGCGACCGCTACTAAAAAACAAACCAAGACATCAGCGTCAACTAAGAAGAAGACTGCTAAGCCATCCGCCAAAACAGCGACGAAGCCAACTACTCGAAAAAGTACAAGTAAAAAATCGGGAACGACATCTTCCACCAAACGTGGTGGCACTGCGAAAAAAACGGCCACGAAGAAGTCTAGATAGTTCAATCATTCCCAGATGACAAATGTCCGGGATCATGAATGAGTAACTTGAAACCCTAAAGCTCGTCAAAGGCTAATTGGAATTGTCCAGTTAGCCTTTACGATTTTGGGTTGTCTTTTGGCTGAGGAAACTCAAAATGTTCGGGCTATTTAATGGCGTTGACAACTATTATTGTTTCAACGATAGAACCCGTCGGGCGCCTCAAATCTGCCAAACGATGTAGAATATGTGCACCCTAATCGAACGTAACATCGCAGCGTCAGCGTGGCTACATTTCCGGGTTAATGACGTACCAAAGCCGCCTGAACTACGATAGAGCCAAAGCTAATGAACGAAACTAAAGTGGATCCCCGTTTCGAAGGATTGCTTGATTATTTGAAGCGGACCCGTGGCTTCGATTTCACCGGCTATAAAAGAACTAGCCTGACAAGACGAGTGAAAAGAAGGATGGAAGTCATCGGCGTAGATGATTTCATCGATTATGTCGATTATCTTGAGGTTCATCCACATGAATTCACGAATCTCTTCAACACGATTCTAATTAATGTAACTGGATTTTTTCGAGATCAGCCAGCCTGGGAATATATCGAAACCGACGTATTACCAAAGATACTTGCGATCAAGGGAGGGTCTGATCACATCCGGGTTTGGAGTGCCGGCTGTGCCTCGGGTGAAGAAGCTTACAGCCTTGCGATGTTAATTTGTGATGCAATTGGTGTGGATGAATTCCAGGAGCGCGTGAAAATCTATGCGACGGATATCGATGATGAAGCTCTCGCTCAGGCTCGTGCCGCCTGTTATCCAGCATCAAGTCTTCGAAATCTAACGGAGGAGAGACGCGAAAAGTATTTTGGCAGAAATGGCGACGAATTCACATTTCGACCCGATCTGAGACGCTCTGTGATTTTTGGACGCCATGATCTCGTACACGATGCGCCAATCTCCAAGCTTGATTTGCTTGTGTGTCGCAATTCGCTCATGTACCTCAACGCGGAAACGCAAAAGCGAATTCTTTCTCGATTCCATTTTGCACTATTAGACACCGGGTATTTATTTTTGGGAAAAGCAGAAATGCTTTTGACGCATTCAAATCTGTTTTTGCCTGCGGATTCGAGATATCGTGTGTTTCTTAAGTCTCAACGAGCGGATTTGCGCGACCGACTGATGGTCATGGAACAGAGCGGTGATTCTGAAGCTGTCCATCGATTTGGCTCACAACTGATTCTTAAGGACTGCGCATACGAAGTCAGTTGGTCTCCACAGATCGTGGTGGACACCGCCGGCGCCCTGGTGATGGCGAACGAACGCGGCAGACAAATGTTTTCTCTGAGTCACAAAGATATCGGCAGACCACTGCAGGACCTGGAGCTCTCATATCGTCCGGTGGAACTTCGCTCCGTAATCGAGCAGTGCAATGTCGGCAATCATCCTATGCAGCTCTCTGGAATTGAACGACGGAATTCTGATGGCAGCAGCAACTATCTCGATGTTTATCTTGCTCCACTGCAAGGTAATGAAGGCACCATTATTGGTACCGCAATCACCTTCGTTGACGTTAGCGCATCCTTTAGACTCCATGCGGACCTCCAGCGCGCAAACCGCGAATTGGAAACAGCAAATGAAGAACTACAGTCAGCGCAAGAAGAATTAGAAACGACCAATGAGGAGCTTCAGTCTACAAACGAAGAACTCGAGACAACCAATGAAGAATTGCAATCTACCAATGAAGAATTGGAGACCATGAATGAAGAGTTGCAATCGACGAATGAGGAATTGGAGACGATAAATGCGGAGCAGCGGCAACTCACTGCGGAACTCCACCATGCCAACACCTTTCTGAACTCGATACTCGCGAGTATGCGCTGTGCAGTACTTGTTTTAGACAACAATTTTAAGGTGTTGGTTTGGAATCCTAAGGCGGAAGACCTCTGGGGACTAAGGTCGTTTGAAGTGCACAACCACTCACTATTTGATTTGGATATCGGATTGCCAATGGAAGAGTTGCGTGCTCCGCTAGTTGAGTTCGCAAAGCAGCGGGGAGAAGTGAAAGAACTGTCTGTGGCTGCCGTAAACCGTCGAGGAAGAGCGATCTCATGTCACATCTCGATCACTCGATTAGTAAGTCAACAGAAAGACATTGAAGGAATTGTTCTGTTGATGGAAGAGAATGGGAATGCCCAAAGCTAATAATTCTGAACCTGACATTGTAGAACAGCTCTCTACCGCACTGGAGGATCTGAAAACTACATCAGAGGAACTGAGGCTACAGAACGAAGCGTTGATTAGCGCGCGTGTAACTCTGGAATTGGAACGTCAAAAGTATCGCGAACTGTTTGAATTTGCTCCAGATGGATATCTGATCACCAATTGTGGTGGCACGATCAAACACAGCAATCAAGCCGCCTCCTTGATGCTCGGCGTCGCGAGTACAAGGTTGATAGGAAAACCTTTGACAGTTTATATTTCGCCTTCAGACCACTCAGATTTCTTCAGATTAATTGAGCACTTTGCTCGCTCGTCGATCAATCTCGACAAGGTGCAATATTTGGGTTTAACTATTCGCCCAAGAGCACTTGAGCCGTTTTTTGCCGCAATATCAGTAAAGGCGATTTGGAACGAAACCGGCCAAATCACTGAGCTTCGGTGGTCCATTCGCGACGATTCTGTCCGCCGAGCTCAAGAAGTGAAACTGGTGGCAAACTCTAAGAAATTGGAATTTCAAAATGCGGAATTGGAGCAGTGGGCGTCGGCAACTGCTCATGACCTCAAAGAACCCGTGCGAATTATGGCGTTGTATTCCGGAATGCTAAAGGAAAAGTTCGAAGGCCAATTGGGAGAGGACGGCGAAATATATTTGGACTTCATTTCCGGAGCTGCAACAAAGGCCTTATCACTCATTCAAGATTTGTTGACCTACAAAATGATTTCCGCCAGAGGAAAACCTCTGGAGCCGGTCTCTCTCTCTAAACCGTTCGGCGTGGCACTGGAGGATTTAAAACCTGCACTCCACGAGGTGACCGGAGAAATCATTTGCAAATCGACCTTGCCAACCATTCTGGGCGATGAGAATCAGCTTGTCCAGCTGTTTCATAACTTGCTGAGCAACGGCATAAAGTTTCGCAGCGGTGCTCCGCCAGTGATCAAAATTTCTTGTAGTAGGGAAAAAGATGATTGGGTCATAGCCATTGCCGATAATGGTATCGGATTTGATGCAGAGGATGCTGACAAAATTTTTGTTATGTTCGAGAGATTGGAACAAAATACCTTTCCGGGCAATGGCATCGGATTGGCCGTCTGCAAGCGAATCGTTGAAAACCACGGCGGAGAGATCTGGGCAAAACCCAATGTGAAGGGCGGCTCTACGTTTTATCTCAAGTTTCCAGCTGCTCTTGCATAGACGTTGCTTCTGGCGTTCGACGATTTGAGAAAATGAAAATAGCCTCCGAGAGACGAAGACGCATCGACCGATTGGCTCTGCGGGTTTTAATGCCGGAGTCAGGCGCTCACAAGTAGTAAATTTGAGTGGCTGGGTTTCGGCAGGTTTGCTACATTGTAGGTAATGCCATTGTTTTAACTAGCGGACCGCATTTGCTGCCCGATCGCTATCCAGGGAGCAAACCGATGTCCAGCAGCGTGCAAAGTAAGCACATCGTCAAAAAACTGATTGTCATTGGGGCGTCAGCGGGGGGAGTCGAATCACTCATCCAGCTTGTTAAGGATATTCCGGGCACGATTGAATGTCCCATTTGTATTACCATTCACACTTCGCCGTCGGGCGGTGGAAGGCTACCCGAGATCCTAAGTCGTCGAGGTCATCTGGTGGCCAAGCTTGGCGTTGATGGCGATGTTCTTGTTGGTGGGAAAATATACATAGCTCCGGCGGATCTTCACATGACCATTGAAGATGGAAAAATAAAACTCGACCGTGGACCCAAAGAAAACCGAAATAGACCCGCTGTTAATACACTCTTTCGATCGGCTGCCAGAAATTTTGATGGTTTAGTTATTGGTATCATACTTAGTGGCTTGCTCGACGATGGAACTGCGGGCATGAAGGAGATAAAAGCTGGCGGTGGTACAACGATAGTTCAAGATCCACGAGAAGCTATTTTTTCAGGCATGCCTGAGAGCGTCATTCAAAATGTTTCTGTTGACCACATCTTGAAATTAGCGGAAATTGCACCATGTCTGGTGCAGTTATGCAAGATGCCGCTAGACGACTCAACAATTGATGAACAAGAGGACCAGCTTGAGCTGTCAGCGACAGTTGAGATTCCATTGATTCCGAGTTTCATTTGTCCTGACTGTGGCGGACCACTGCAGGAGAAACTGGATAGTAATGGGAACGATTTTTTCGAATGTATCGTGGGACATCGATTGACGGCGCAGAGTTTCTGGGCCGGACAACATGAAAACATCGAGCGGATCCTTTGGTCTGCATCCCGTGCCCTAAAGGAACGTGCAAATTTTTCGAAGCGCATGGCTAAGCGGTACGAAGATCATTCAAAGGATTCTAGTATGGCTCAAAAATTCAACGAAGAAGCCGAAACCGCTCTTCAGGATGCCGAGAGTATCGAGAGCATAATCAACACCAAAAACAGTTTTTTTAATTGAGGAAGTCTGTGCACGTGTTGATTATCTGGAAACCGAACATCGTTTGTTTTCAGAACTAATCCCGCGCAACCCACCGATCGATTAGCTTTTTCATTTGCTCCAGTGACAATGGTTTAAACGCAAAGTCATTCATGCCGGCGTTGTAACACTGCTCTCTATCTGGGTTGGCAGTCATTGCCACAATGGGCACATATGTGTCCAGATTTCTCTCCGACTCTAACTTCCGAATTTCCTGTGTCGCCTGTATGCCACTCATAATTGGCATATGCACGTCCATAAAAATCAAGTCGAAATCTTCAGCTTTAACCATTTCCACGGCTTCCGCACCATTCGTGGCGAGTTTGCAGATTATTCCGAGTGCGCGAATCTGACGCTTAGCAAGATATCGAAGCGTGGCGTCGTCTTCAACCACCAGTATATTTTTGCTTTGGTCCGCCATCAAGTGCCGACCTTTTCTTGCACTGGGATGATAAACCAGAATGAGGAACCAGCACCAACCTCGCTGTCTACTCCGATCGAACCTGACATCATCTCTACTAATTTTTTCGACAAGGCCAGTCCCAGACCAGTTCCACCGTGTCTGCGAGTGGTTGTGCCGTCGACTTGAACAAATAATTGAAATAGTTTTTTCTGATCGATTTCTGAGATGCCGGGACCGGTATCGCGGACGGTGAATTTTAGGTAGGTTAAGCGGTCATCCCTTCTAAGCACTTTCACGTTGACGTCAACGCCGCCTCGCTCCGTGAATTTGATGGCATTTTGAACCAGGTTTTGCAACACCTGACGAACACGATTTACAGCACCCAAAACAGTTTGAGGAAGATTTTTTTCGACATTGTGTGTCAACGTCAGATGTTTCTGTGACGCCATTACATTGAATGCCGTCGTCACTTCCTGAACCAGAACCTCGACATTGAAAGGCTCAGTAATAATGTCTAACTTGCCAGATTCGAGTTTCGACAAGTCGAGCAAATCGTTGACTAATACCATCAGTGCCGTGGCTGAGTTGAGAATGTAATTGGCCGTTTCTCGTTGCTCTCCTTCAGTTTCTTGAACTAGCAGCTCCGTCAATCCAAGAATCCCACTCATGGGAGTTCTAATCTCATGGCTAATGTTTGCGACGAATTGAGATTTGAGCGCGTTGGCGACTATTGCTTCGTCTCGAGCAAATTCAAGTTCCGCGGTTCTAACTTTGACCTTCTCTTCGAGCTGAGCATTCAACCGTTGCATTTCGGCGTAAACTGCAGTGAGATCATCGTTTTTCTGTTTCAACTCGACATTAAGATCGTCGAGCATAGTCCTACTCTTCGATAGTAAATCCAACGCGACCAACAATTCCTGATTCTGTTGATGTAGTTCATCGAGCGGGTTGGCGGCAACTAATTTAGTCAAGGAATTTGCAATCTGATCGATCTCCTGAGGAGAAAACGGAAGTGTGCGCAAAGTCAGATTCTTTTCGAGCCTGACGGTAGTGCCATCACCGCTGGTGATAATATCCATTTTGTCGACTAACTGCTTGGCGCTTTTGAGCCCAATTTGCTCAGGACTGTCAGGATCTGAATCCTTTTGAATACCAGGTCCCTTGTCGGAAACGTCTATAACAAATCGAATCGGTACTATCGCATCAGAAATGCAAAAGTCAACGCGTCCATCTTTGGCATGAACCAGCGCATTACGAACGATCTCACTTACCGCTGTCGAAACTCGTGTTTGATCATGAGAATTGAAACCGAGAAGATGCGCAATCTGTCTGGCTCGTCGACGCACGAGCATTACATCACTCTCGTTTTTCAACAGCAATGATAATAGTATTTTGGAATTAGTCCTGCTTCCCATTTTGCCTCAACTGTTTGACTACAACTACGGTCGCATCATCAATCGATTTTCCATATTGCAGGAAAAGACTTCCAGCAACTAATGCTTCGGACTCCACTCCAAATTCAACAATAGCCTGGCTGGTTTTAACAGATAGTCCATCCGTATGCATAACTAGCATTGCGCTTGGTGACCACGGCAGTCTAAATTCCATGAACTTTCTGGCTTCATATCCCACAGTTCCGTTCATTGATACCAAATGTTTTTGCTCGGCTCCACGGGATATTACACCCGTTATATTGCCGAGTCCGCAGTAGTCTAGATGCTCATTTTCTGAATCAATTCTAGCCACTGCCGCGACCGCTCCGCGCGTTCCACGCAATGACGCGTGAATCACTTTCATCATGTTTGTAGGCGAGGAGGAAAAGTTTTCGTGAAAACGTTTTCTTGCTAAACTTGCGGCCTCGGAAGCTTCGATTCCATGCCCCAGTCCGTCGACCATCAAGCAGTATGCGACTGAACCCTGCTGAATAACAGACCATTTGTCACCGCTGACAAGTTCCCCTTTCTTTGGAACAGATAAACCACTGACGGCAAACTTCGCTGCAGCTGCAGGGGGACTTCTCCAGACTCGCGCGTGAACAACAGTGCCAATATTGGGTCGGGACCATATTCCAAAATCATCGGACAGTCTTTTGATGGCACCAAGTCCGGTGCCTAATGTTCCGCTTGTGGAATAACCATCTACCAAACACTGCGCTGCGTCGAGATTGCCTGCGCGATCGATCGAGAACAAGTCAATCGCGGTTGCGTTATTCGCGGAAAATTCTTGGAGGAGTATCTGTCCTCCGGATGGCGTATGTTTGATCAGATTTGTCGCGAGTTCGGTCACTATGAGCGCGATATGGTCTCGCTGTTTTTCATCAAAACCGATTCTAACAGCCATCGAAGCCGCACGTCGTCGAACCTCGCCTGTTTGGCTTGATTCCACTACATCGAATGCGTCTGTATCAGTTACTTCCATTTCGTGACTATAACCGTAGTGCCAATGCCAACTTTTGATTCGATTTCGAACTCATCCATCAAACGCTTTGAGCCTGTCAACCCAAGACCCAAGCCATTCTTTGAAGTATATCCATCAGTCAACGCCAGGTCCATATCGGCGATGCCCGGTCCGCGGTCCTCGAAGATCATGCGCAGACCTAACTGGTCTAGATGGTTCACGCGCTCGATCCGCAGCGTGCCTCCCAAACCATGCTCCAATACGTTTCTTCCGAGTTCGCTAGCGGCAGTAACTACTTTCGTTTGATTGATAATCGAAAATGATAAGTCCACCGCATGCATCTTGCTCGCTGCTCGTGCGCTAATAAGGTCTTCTTCGGTGCTAAGCGGGCAAAGCTGTAAAAACGTAGCTTGTCCGACTAAATTTTCTCTTGCCACTTGGTCGCACACACTTTGGTTCCGGAGCCAACAGTAGATTCAATTTGGAATTCGTCCATCAAACGCTTAGAGCCACCCAGCCCGAGACCCATGCCTTTTCCTGTGCTGAAGCCATCTTCCAGAACTTGATCTATGTCTGCGATGCCGGGTCCCTGGTCTTCGAATGTCATGCGCACGCCGATTCTAGAAGGGTCGTCGACGATTTGAAGGGAGCACTTACCGCCACCTCCATGCTCAATCGTATTACGCGCGAGCTCGCTTGCGGCGGTAATGATCTTCGTTTGATTGACTAAACTGAAGTTGAGTAGTGCCACGATTCGCTTTACAGAGTTTCTAACAGCGACTATATCTTCTTCAGTTTTGACGTCCCTATCTTCTTGCGATTTTACTACCACGAGTGGTTTTGGCTCCGGTTGGTTTTGTAAGCAATTTCTTTAGCAAACTCATACCATCTTCAGCCGTGAGAGCGGTGTGAATTCCTCTCAGGGAAATCCCGAGTTCTGTGATTGTTATTGCTATAGCAGGTTGCATGCCAACCAACACGGTATGACAATCGAGTAATTTCGATGTTTTCGCAATATTGCCAAGCACACGGCCCATGAATGAATCAACCATCTCAAGCGCGGAGATGTCGACGAGAACGCCTTTTGCGCCAGTCGCAACGATTTTTTCAGTTAGATCTTCTTGCAATGCCAAAGCGCTGCGATCGTGGAAATCCACTTGGATAGTCACAAGCAGCGTTTCACCAAGCTTGAGAATCGGAATTCTTTCCATCAATACTCCGTATTGGTTTGAGTTACCTGATAGCCTACGCGGTCGAGCGCTTCTCGCAAGGCGTCCGCCATAGTTGCTTTAGTGGTTACATCGGTGATGTCTATGCCCAGGTGCACGATTGTTTGTGCAATCTGCGGTCTGATTCCGCTAATGATGCATTCGGCACCCATTAATCTCGTGGCTGCAGCAGTCTTCATAAGATGTTGTGCTGTTTGTGTATCGACGGTCGCAACTCCAGTAATGTCGAGGATCGCGATCCTCGCGCCGGTTTCGACGATCTTCTGGAGTAGCGCTTCCATCACTATCTGGGTTCTTGCACTGTCTAGCATACCGATGAGTGGTACCGACAGAATCTTGTCCCAAATTTTGATAACAGGAGTCGACATTTCCATAATGTCTTTTTGTTGTCTTTTGATGACGGACTCGCGCGTTTTTTGAAAAGCCTCGAATGTATAGAGTCCGAGTTTATCCAAAAGTTTGATTACCTTCAGCGCATCTGTTGCAATCTCGCCTTTGGCTCCGCCGTCCTGTTCATTCAATTTATCGAAAATTATTTGCTTCAATGAAAAGACGAAATTGGCGGTTTCCGTTGGTGTTGATCCCTGTAATGCCCTGTTGCCGGAAAGTTCGGTCAACATTGCCAGGACCGGCATCCATTCATTTTTCGTCAAGTCTTCGAAGTTGTCAGATTTTGAAGCTTCTTGAAACAGTTTGAGAAATTCACTGGAACTAGTTTTTATAGCACTATCCGATATGGCTGCAGAGCGGGTTTTGTCAGCCATCTGTTGTTCGATCCATTTTGAGTACATCTCATCGGTGTCACTCGTGAGCAGCTTAGAAAGCGTGGAAATTGTCTGTTTAGACATTTATAAAAACTCCAAAACGAAAGCTTCCGGAACGATTCGCGCCGCTCCTTGATATGTAATTATCGCATTCTATTTGATATACGGCCGCTCCCGGAGTTTTGTTACTGATTGTATTTATTTCGAATTCACCGAATGCTCACGAAGAGCGGCGCCAGATCTAATTCCGCTGTGTTGCATCACGTGATACCCAAATAGGTGGTAGTGCAGATGGTGAGTGCCACAGCCTGATTTGATAGAATTTGACTGGTCTTTTCGTTCCTATCGAATTTTAGTTAACATGAGCTCGAACGCAACTGTTCTGGTCGTTGAGGACAATGGTCCTCTCAGTTTCGCATTTGTTTTTCAATTAAAGAAGCTCGGCATAGTCGCAGAGACGGCGGCCGACGGAATCGAGGCGATCGAAAAGGTTCGGTCCGGTTCTTACAACTTGATTTTGATGGATATTCAAATGCCGAAAATGGACGGCATTGAAGCAACCCGTAAAATCAGGGAGCTTGAACGTAATGAAGACCGGACTGCTGCAATTATTGTCGCAGTCACTGGTGGTGGCGCCAAACAAGATCGCTGTATTGAAGCTGGCATGAACGCCTATTTTGAGAAGCCACTTCTAATCGAAGGCATGAAACAAATCATTGAAGAGTCGGCTCCACACCTTTTGAAGCCCGTCGACAAGACTGGTTAATTTGATTTTTGCACCGACCGCCTGCAGTACCAGTATTTTGGCTAGCGCAAATTTGCTCAGTTTGTAATTCCTACTTGCCTGAAACTTTGGGTGGTTTGCGAAGCACCACAGGCGGTGTCAATGCTATTTTTGACTATTTCGCCGCTGGCGGATTGGGCGCCGGCTTCGGTTCTGGCTGTGGGGCAGGTTCTGGAGTAGGTGTGGGCGCTGGATCCGGTTGTGGGTCAGGCTCGGGTTTGTATCCCCGCACAAGCTTTATTTCCGTGTTCATAAATTTCATCCTCTTGTTTAATTACAGGCTTAGCACGTGGCGCAAATACTTGCGCACAGACCACTACGATGAGTAAACCCTTAGGACTCGCCTTCCGCGAGTTTGGCCAGTTTAATCGCGAACCGAATCTTATGAGGCTTTACGGTCTTGGGTGTCCATGTCTGCGCTCACCTTCTCTGGTTGAATCGCACGATTCTGTTTTACGTGATCAAGTTTCTTCTCGCATGCATCAAGTTGCTCGGTTTTCTCTTCGATTTCTTCTCCGGCTTTTTCAGCCATCTCGAAATACTGACTTTTCGCCTGCTCCAATTCTTCCTGAGTTTTGTCCTCAAGTTGCACTGCGCTATTGTCTGCGTTTTCTAAAGCGATGATGATTTCATCCAATTTCAATTGAACGGCCGCGGCATCTCTGTTTTGAGTGTTTTGAAT
>JBGAHZ010000079.1:0-25279 GCA_044225915.1 Obscuribacteraceae bacterium (SeqCode) | reverse complement strand
CGCGCGATGATCGATGACCTCTGGTTATTCGCGCGCATCGACCGACCGCATTTGACTTTCGAAGAAGTTGATATCAACGAGTTGTTTGACAAAACTCTCAGCACCATGGAACCGCAGGTCACGTCTAAAGGGGCAGTGGTTAAGCGAGGCGACCTACCGAAGATGAGAGGAGAGCCACGGCAACTGGCAATCCTCTTAGAAAAATTGCTGTCGAATTCATTGACGTTCTCCAGGTCACAACCGGAAGCTAAATTCACGGCTGAACAGCGGGTTGATGAATGGCTATTCTGTTTGCAAGACAACGGCATCGGATTTGAGCAAAGTGAGTCTCACGAGATCTTCAAAATGTTCAGAAAACTGAACCGTGATGCTGGAGGGACAGGAATGGGACTATCGATCGCAAAGAGGATCGTCGAGTTTCATGGTGGCAAAATTTGGGCGGAAAGTGAACCAAGACAAGGTGCCAAATTTTTCTTCACGCTTCCCATCGTATCGGTGCGCTAGATACCAGATTCTGCACGCTTCTTAACCGCACGGCAGAACTCGACGGCGCGTTTAACCAACACACTCTACGCGTCCGTCAAGAACGAACACAGTGCAAAAAGCATGAACGATCGCTGTGCGCGTCAACGAATACGATTCCGACATCTAGACTCAACTCGTTGCAATCCGATCGATTGTTGCTCTATTCCGGAGCCGCTGTAGCATTGCGTTGCCAGAGGAAGAAGACCGGCAATCCCAGGAATATAATCAACAAACCGAATCCGCTGTAGCCGGGCTTTGCGACAATTTGAGCCAGCGCCACGACAGATGCACAAATGATATAGAGCCAATTGAGCACCGGATATAGAGGCACTTTAAACGGTCTCTCTTTATCTTTTTCCTTTTTCCTCAATACGATAACGGAAGCAACAGTAAGAATGTAAAACAGCAAAGCGGCGAAAACTACCATGTCCAGAAGGTCTCCGTACCTTCCAGAGGTGGTTAGGATTGCCGACCAAATTCCTTGAAGCACGAGACCGAAAACGGGAACGTGAGTCTTTGCATTTAACATGCCGGCCTGTTTAAAGAACAATCCATCTTTTGCCATTGCGTAATACAAGCGTGGTCCTGAAAGAATCAGGCCGTTCAATGCGCCGAAAACAGAAATCATAATTGCACCGGCCATGATGCGCTGACCAACATCGCCGAAGATTACTTGCAGCGAGGCTGTACCGACACGATCTTGTGCGGCCCATTGAATTCCACGAGCTAATACCGATGGAGCATTCTCCGATCCATGCAGAGGCAGTAGCAGAAGATAAACAACGTTGGTCAATGTATAAAGGACGCACACAAGAAGGGTTCCGATTACCAAACTTCTTGGCAAAGTCTTGGTGGGATCTTTTACTTCGCCACCGGAAAACGTGACATTGTTCCAAGCGTCCATTGCAAAAAGCGGACCGACTAGAGCCACCGAGAATGCCAGCAGCAACGGCAAGCCGCTTAGGATCTCGCCCTTGATGGACTTGGCCGTCCACATATCATTGAAGTTTAAATCAAGACCGTGATGCGACTGGGTCGCAAAGATGCCCAAAACTATCAATGAAAACAATGCCACCACTTTTATTGTCGTGAAGCTTGTTTGAATCAATTTAGCGAGGTGAATGCCACCGCAGTTGATAGCGGTCAAAAGCAGTATCACCAGTAGCGCCACCAGTTTTTGCGTGGAGAAATGCCAGTTTTGTATTGTCAGAAGGTTGTTCTCGTCGGAAATGACGGGAACGAAAACTCCAAGAAACTTCGCGAATGCCACCGCGACGGCAGCATTCGTTCCGCTCTGGATAACCATAAAGAGAGTCCATCCATATAAGAATCCAGGCAGCTTTCCGTAAGCTTCGCGCAGGAATATATACTGTCCACCCGCTTCCGGATACATCGATGCAAGCTCTGCGTAACAGGTGGCTGCGGTAACAGTTAGAAACGCTGCAAATATCCAAGCCGCTAAAAACCAGCCGGTACAGCCGACACTTCGAGACGTGTCGGCCGCTACTATAAATATGCCCGAGCCAATCATAGAGCCGATTACGATGGCTGTAGCATCCACCAAACCCATTGCCCTATGAAACTGACCACCTGTCATTTGACTACCCCCATTCTCTGAATAAGTTCATCTTTCTGGGATGCCGGACGCGGCCCTGAAATTTGACTACCTTACGGTTATGTCATCCGTAGATGCATACCATCGCATATCTGCCTTGTATGTCGATTGGCTTGACTAGCGGTTTTCTAGACAATACGATTCTCTCTGTGGCGAATCGTTACATAAGTTCGCCGAGCATACAAGACCCTTCGGACGCCAAAGTATTTGCATGTCTAAAATCGCTATTATCAGTCAACCGGATCAGGGAGTGCTCATCGACGTAAGTGGTTGCACCACTTTAAAAGATGCGCTCGACCATCTCAGCTCCACCTTACAGGTCTCAAACCAGTTTTGGCAGGGGATGAAGGTATCTATCAATCTAGGAGCATTGGCCGTCCCTAAAGACGACTTGCAGCAGATTCTTTCGCTGGCGAAGAGTGTCGGAATCACTCCGGCTGGTGTCTACTCGACAAGCGATGAGACAATCGCCGCTTTGAAAGCGTGTAACATCCCTCTGGGAGCTGGAAAACCGATGACACTGCCTGCGGTGAACATCGATGCAACCAAAGTGACAACAACGGAAGTGGACGAGGAACGTCAGAAGTCCAATCCGCTTGCCACCATCACAATGAGAATGGTGGATGCCGTCACCAGACGCGGAGGTTCCAAAGACCCGCTTCCTGAATCCATCAATGAGTTAGAAGATATGGCACGCGAGGAATTCGAAGGCAAGAGCGATCACCTGGATACGA
Source organism: Obscuribacteraceae bacterium (SeqCode) (assembly GCA_044225915.1). Classification (GTDB taxonomy): domain Bacteria; phylum Cyanobacteriota; class Vampirovibrionia; order Obscuribacterales; family Obscuribacteraceae; genus JADYXR01. The sequence continues at coordinate 22,405 of JBGAHZ010000079.1, read as the reverse complement.
TCTATCCTCATGTCAAACCGAAACGAAAGGTTTCTCTGGATGGAAAAAAGATTCAAACAGTAGAAGGTGAATCGACTAAACCAGCAAAAGCGACAAAGACGGCAAAGTCAGAATCCGTTGAGAAAACGGCGGAGAAGGTCGAGTCAGTAGCGGCAGCAGCACCGGCAGGAGAGTCGAAACTCTACGCCCCGACTGTTGAAATGAAAGCAGTTCAGGTACCACCTACGGTGACTGATGTGGTCGAGCCGGTAGTCAGCACCACGGACGAAGAAATCAATTCTAGAGAAGAACAGGAAATCACAGGACCGCATGTCGAGATCAAAGTGATGACCATTCAACCAGGCGCTGCCATGCTGGAAGCGCAACCGGTGCATACGGCGGTCGCCCAGGCTGCCACTATTGACGGTGATACCGTCACCCACGTCGATGTAGATTGCACGGCCGAGGAAGTTGAATCAGTAGATGATGTCGAGACTGCAGAGGAATTCGAAATCGAAGAAGAAATCGAAACTGATGCAATGGATGTCGGAGTAGCCGCACACAATGGTCCGACCACGTTGTACATCCACCAGAATTTGCGTTCTGGTCAAACCGTCAGCCACAAAGGACACCTCGTCATTATTGGTGATATCAATCCTGGTGCCGAAGTGATGGCGGACGGCGATATCACTGTTTGGGGCAGCCTGCGCGGCGTAGCCCACGCGGGCATCGGCGGCAACGTCAATGCGGAGATCCGCGCGTTGAAACTTCAGCCAATTCAAATCAGAATCGCGCACGCAATTGCGCGAGCCCCTGATAGACCAAGAGTTAACTATGCCACCACTAATGGGCCGGAAACGGCGCGCATGGTGGACGGCAAAATTCGAGTCGTCAGATCACGCCTCGACTAGTCCATCAAGTGTTGTTTGTTTAGTCCATCAATAGAAAGAAGTACTTCCCACGGGTAATAGGAATGAGCGGTCGAGTAATAGTCATAACATCAGGAAAAGGCGGTGTCGGTAAGACAACCGCGTCTGCCAACTTGGGCGTAGCCCTGGCAGCAACCGGCGCCAGTGTCGCACTTGTCGACATGGATATCGGGTTGAGAAACCTCGACATCCTCATGGGATTGGAAAACCGCGTGGTCTACAACCTCGTCGACGTTATCGAAGAGCGTTGCAAGCTGCGCCAGGCGCTCGTCAAAGACAAACGCCTTCCCAACCTCAGCCTCTTGCCCGCGGCGCAAACCCGCGACAAGTCCGCAGTGTCTGCGGATCAGATGAAAGAGCTCTGCAAGGAATTGAGCAGCATCTTCGAATTCGTCCTGGTGGACAGTCCCGCCGGTATCGAACAAGGTTTCCAAAACGCGGTCGCCGGTGCCCACGAAGCGATTGTAATCTGCACGCCTGAGATGTCATCGGTCAGAGATGCCGATCGCATTATCGGTTTGCTCGAAGCCCGCAAGGATGAAATCGAGCAATATAGACTTGTCGTCAACCGCTACCGCCCTAACATGGTCGCAGCCAACGACATGATGTCAGTCGAAGATGTGCTCGAAATTCTCTCGGTCGAACTCCTCGGAGTCGTACCGGAGGACGAAGAAATTATCGTCTCCACCAACAAAGGCGAACCGGTCAGCGGAACCGACAATTGCAAGTCCGGTCTGGCTTACCGCAACATCGCCCGCAGGCTCAGAGGCGAAGACGTTCCAATCATGGACTTCTCGGCCCAAAATCAAACCTGGATCAACAGGATCGTAAATTTCTTCAGCCCCGTGCGCGTTTAAGGAGGTAGTCAATAATGCAAGTTTTGACTGACCTATTCGCGCGCTTTCGCCCGAATACGGTTCGAACAACCGCCAAAGACCGCATGCGGTCAATGCTCACCTACGATCGCCTGGAACTCCCAGCCGGCCGACTCGAATGCCTTGAGGAAGAACTCATGGCCGTAGTTTCGAGATATTTCGAGCTCGATAAGAGCACGACTCAATTCGATCTGCAACAATATGATCGCAGAGCGGCGTTGGTCGCCAACTTCCCGCTACTTCGCTCCAAGTGCTGATTATCGAGACTGATTGAACACCACATTTCGCAGGACATCATTTGATGATTTCGCTAAGTCGATCTTGCAGTTTACTGCAGGGATCGACTTGTGGCTTCTTGGCGCGACCGGGTTCCTTTTATATACCGGTCTCAGTGTCCTGCACTATTCTGAACTGACAACCAACTACTACCAAAAGCAATTCGATTTCTTTCTTGCCGGCGGAGTAGCGCTCATCCTGTTCAGCCGCATTCCATACACGTTTTGGGTGAAACCATGGGTGATACCATTCATCTATGTGGGCAACCTTGGCTTGCTGCTGCTCGTTATGTTTGTCGGAGATGAAGCGAAAGGTGCGCAACGTTGGCTTCAACTGGGTCCCATTACCCTGCAGCCATCTGAGATAGCGAAGATCGTTGTGATCTGGACACTGGCTGCGTGGTTTAAACGTTTTCCAGTTCGAAGTTTCTTTGACATTTTCAAGGCGCTGGCGGTGATGTTGCCACCAGCGATCCTTGTGTTTAAACAGCCCGACCTTGGCACATCTTTGACTTTCATTGCCGTCTTCATGGGCATGTCATTCTGGTCCGGAGCCACGATTGCGGACATAATTCTACTCGGCAGTCCCGGTCTCAGCCTGATTCTCAACGCGGTCAATCCGGAGTGGTGGCAATATTTCCTGATCGTTTTGTTTTTCTTTCTGCTTTGTTTTTGGCGCAGAAAGAATTGGAATATCCTGATTCGTCTGATTCTCATATTCGGCGTGGTTACCGCAAACTTCGGCATCGGTATGATTCGCCCACAACTGTGGGGACATTTGAAACCGTATCAGCAAAAGCGACTGACCAGTTTCGTCAATCCATGGTCAGATCCAAGAGGCTCTGGTTATCACATTCTTCAGAGTTTGATCGCGATTGGCAGCGGTGGCATAAAAGGCACCGGACTTGGCAAAGGCAACCAGAGTCAGGGCGCTTTCATCCCGGAAAGACACACAGACTTTATCTTCGCAGTTGTTGGAGAGGAGCTTGGATTCAAGGTCACGGTGCTCGTGGTAATCGCTTATGCGATCCTCTGCGTGCGCGCATTGATCATTGCATTCAATTGCCGAGGTGACCCTGCAGGCAGCGCCATGGCTGTCGGGCTGATGTGCATGTTCATCTTCCACTCGTTTATCAACATGGGAATGACTATGGGAATCATGCCGGTGACAGGGGTGCCCTTGCCCTTCCTCAGCTATGGCGGAACGGCGCTGATTGTGGACTTGACCTGTATAGGTCTGCTTCAATCAATTCACGCGTTCAATCCGCCGCCAAAGAAAGACGCATGGGCTAGTTAATTGATGTGCCTGCTCTATTGAAGATTGCTTTGGCACTGAACTTTAAGGGCGACGCATGGCGTCGCCCTTAGCTTTACAAGAACGGTTTTATGGCTTAGTGCTAATTTTCCACCGGTGCGAAGCTCTTTTGAATGTCCGAACTTTGATCGTTCATCACTGACACGTTGGGCAGCATCGCGCACAACTTTCGAACGCCGTTGCTGGTTAGTTTGTCGCAGCGAAAACAATAGAGCGCGGATAAAGCCGGCATTTTCTTGCCCAGGTAGAGCAACGTATCGTCGGTTAGTGGTAAACCGTTGATGCCCAAAGCAACCATGTTCGACAACGTTCCCAGTTCCCGCACGTCACTGTCTGTAATACCACTGTCACCTATGAATAAACTTCTGAGCGATGTGAGCTTGGCAATCTCTTTGACGTGAGCGGTGGTCAACGGAGCAGCTTTGACACTTAGTTTATCGAGATTACAAGGCTTGAGAAACGCCAATCCTTCTGCCTGGATAGTCGACTCATCCAGCTCGAAGAATTGCAGTCTTTTCAAACTTCCAACCACCTTCAGATACTCGACATTAGCGTTCATACCGGTGACTCTGAGGCTTTCCAGTTTCGGAAGTTTTCCCAACCAACTGGGATCCTCGGGCACATCTACATCGGTCAGGCTAAGTTCTCTCAGTCCCTTAACCAGTGACAGTCGTTGGAATTCTTCCGGAGACAGAGAAATGTTGAATAACTCGAGATCTCTGACAAAAAGTTTTGCTTTAATCACGCGCTCAATTATTTTGTCGCCGTTCCCTGTCCCGTCAACCAGCAATCGGTGCGGCTTGGGCAGGTAGCGAATACTCAGCCGCTCTGACTTGATGTCGTCAAACATCTCCGATGGAATCTTAGAATACTTTTCTCCAGTATCCTCTTTGTCATAAATTTCTACGGTGGTGTTGGTCGGCACCACTACTGGTGTCGGTACAGCGGATATCATTTTGTAAACCGAAAATCCGATTACTGAAACTGTCGCAACCGCGGCGAATGCCAGGGTTGCCGACTTAGTGGCTCGGGCTGCGCGATTGAGCTTCTCTTGTTTCGCTTGAGCTATCGCCTCTCGAGCTACTTTCTCTTCGACTTTTTCCAAAGCTAGCTTTTCGTGGATGTCGGCCAGACAATCGCGCAATTCATCTACACTCTGAAATCGGTCATCAGGATCCTTTTCAAGGCATTTTCGAATGGCGTTAAGAAGTCGCAGAGGGCACTCAACCGGCTCGCCATCTAACTTTCGCAATTCCGGGACTGGAGAACTTGCGTGCATGTTCATCGTAGCCATGACGGAATCCCCGTCGAACGGCACCTTTCCACATAAGGTTTCAAACATCACACAGCCGAGAGAATACACTTCCGATCGTTCATCAAACTTGAGACCATGCATCTGGTCGGGACTCATGTAGAGCGGACTTCCGACGATCGTGATCGCCTGATTACCACTGAGAGTCATCGCAGTTGCATGACCATGCGCAAGCGAGGCAATTCCGAAGTCGATAACTTTTAGCGTGCTCTCGTCATTTCGGTCCCTGCCAATCATGATGTTGCCGCACTTCACGTCTCGATGGAAGATGCCCTCCCTGTGGGCGTGGGAGATACCTTCGCATATTTGCACAAACATCGGCAACGCTTCACTGCTCTCAATACCGCCGGCCTCGTCGATGGTCTCTTTCAATGTTTTGCCGTTAACAAACTCCATCACCATGTACGGTTGCCCGCCAGGGGACGCGCCGAAATCTAAGATTTGAAGCACGTTTGGATGATTCAATTTGCTCGCTGAGCGCGCTTCTGCCTGGAAACGCATAAGCTCTTCATTCGACCATTGATAGGTGAACATGGTTTTGATTGCAACTCGTTTTCGCAGAGAGCAATCCCAGGCTTCGTAGACAACACCGTTGTTGCCGCGCCCCTTCTCAGAGATTATCCGATAACGCTCGAACGGAAAACTATCTGGTGAATAGCCGTGATAATCGATCTCTCCCAGTTCGAGGATGTCGATCAAGTCCGGATCAAGTTCGCTGGAAAACTCAACTACATCACTTTCGCCCGACTGGCTGGAGCCGTCGAACAAATCACCGGGTTTCAGTTTCTCAAAATCGCAGCGACATCGCTCCGCTCCGAATACCCACTGAGTCAAACTGCCCTGCCGAGAATCGCTTCTGAGCTTCCCGCAAACGTCGCACATGCGCGATTCATCCGTTCCTGAGGATAAATCCTGTTCGTTCAGCTTCAGAGACTTGACCTTACCATCGCATTCACAGCTGTCGTCAGTAAAAAGCCACTGCGTCAGCGAGCCGCTTCGACCGGCCCTGACTTTCTTGCCACAGGTGACGCATAGTGTGTCGGCTGACATCTCAGCTCAACCTTCCTTTCGGACAAAAACGAATGGTTAGTCTCGATATACCCCAAACAGTCCCGCAACTGTTGCCTTAAATCGACTGTTTTCCGCCAATCACTCACTCAAGTGTTGAAACCGCGGAACATTTGGTACCAGAAGATCTACATTAGGGATGTCGGGCAAGTACCGCGGAGCTAAAACAAAAGTTTGGCAGGGTAACACCTTGCCGGGCTGGATTGAGCTGCGATTTTAAAGGACAAAACGATGAAGAGCGAATTACAAAAATGGCTAACCTATCAGAAGGAACGGTTCCCTCTGATTCGTTACTCCATCCTAGTTTCGGCGTTCGCAGCTTCAGGACTGTCACTCAGTTTCCTGCTCACAGGCGGACAGAACCCGCTCAGAATCGAGATGTTCCTGGTCGCCTTCTCCGTAACATTGCTTCTGTTTTTCCAGCTTCGAGTTGCAGATGAGCACAAAGACTTCGAATACGATGCAATCCATCATCCAGAACGTCCGGTGCCCAGAGGTCTCGTTTCCTTAAAGGAACTGAGAACCCTGGCGATTGCTGCAGCTCTCTTTCAGCTCACTGCCGTCTTGTTGCTGAGCGCGAATCTGATTGTTCCACTTGTGCTCGCCTGGACCTACATGGCACTCATGACCCGCGAGTTCTTCATCGGAGACTGGTTGCGCGACCATCCGATTATTTACATGCTCACGCACATGTGCATTTTGTTTTTCACAGATCTCTTCATCACGTCATGCCATTTCATGGTTTCGAACATTGAACCACCAATCACACTTCTGTACTTCCTTGGTACTAGCTTTTGCCTTGGAATGGTCATCGAACTCGGAAGAAAAATCCGCAGTCCTCAAGATGAAACTACAGGAACGGATACATACAGCAGATTATGGGGACGTGAAACCGCTGTCCGCGTCTGGCTTTCCGCTATATCGCTTTCAGGATTGTTTGCTGTCGCAACAGCTATCCAAATCCAATCAGGACTAATCGCTCTGGCAGTGCTCTCGATTCTCCTATTAACGTGCTGGAACAGCGGCAAGAATTTTCTGGCTTCAAGTACGCCACTAACCGCCAAGCGACTGGATTCCCTCTCAGGCATCTGGACTCTATCAACTTATCTAATCATCGGTCTGATACCACTTCTGGTATCGACACTCGGACATGGTTAACCATCATTCAATGAACGTATTAATCGGAAGGACAAAAACAATGAACTCAGTCAAGCCTACCAAAAGTCTATGCGAAACCGGTGCATCCTCGCCTGATCGCTCGATAGTGGGAGGAAAGGCATACAATCTAATTCGACTCAGGAATGAGCGACTGGCTGTTCCGAAATTTGTTGTGCTGACTCGTGAAGCCTTCCTGCAAAGTTTGAAACCAGAAATCCGTACAGACTGGGATTATCTGTCAGCAACGCAACGAGTAGCTCTCGCCCATGGTATTAACGCGAATGCGGAGGTGCTAAGTTCAAACGAGATCGAAAACTTGTTTGATTCCGCTAGTGAAACTGAACTTGCCGTTCGTTCGTCCGCTGTTGATGAGGACGGAAAAACAATGTCTTATGCCGGACAGTTTGCTTCCGTGTTAAACGTGAAGAGAAATGATCTGGCAGCAGCAATTGAGAGAGTCTGGCGGTCGGGTTTCACAAAACAGCTAATCGCCTACCGCAGCCTCAATGGTATCAGCGCACCACCTGAAGCTCCATGCGTGATTATTCAGGAAATGATCGCAGCGAAAACAGCCGGTGTCGCATTCGGTGCTGATCCATTAAGCGGCGAGCTCGATGTGGTTGTAATCTCCTCCGTGGATGGTCTCGGAGACAAGCTCGTATCAGGCGAAGTCGACGCTGCTACATATAGGGTTAAGAACTTATCGATCGAATCGCGAACTAATGAATCACTGGGCTTCTTGAACGATGATCAGATTATGGCAATCGATTCATTGGTCAAACAAACCAATCAAATCTTCGGTTGTCCCCAGGACATCGAATGGGTAATCGATGAAAACGATAAACTCTACATTCTACAATCCCGCCCGATAACAACATTGAGAGCGACTGACTCGAACAAAAAATCGATCTCGAATACGCAAGTGATCTACGACAACAGTAATATCGGCGAAAGTTATCCCGGCATGACGACGCCACTGACGTTCTCTTTCGCGCGAAAAGCCTACCAACACGTGTATGAAGAGTTCTGTCGGTTTATGGGCGTAAGCGAACTTGCCATTCAGAAAAACGCATTCATCTTTCCTCGCATGCTTGGTTTTGTTCGTGGTCGCATTTATTACAACTTGATCAACTGGTACAGATTGTTGTCCTTGTTTCCCGGATTCAAAACCAATCGCGGATTCATGGAGCAGATGATGGGCGTCAAAGCCGGCTTGCCGGCTGACTTTCTGGCGGAGTTTGATAAACCGATGCCACCCGCGGAAAAATTTGCTGATGCTCTATCAGTTGGTTTGCTCGTTCCGAAACTTCTTACGAAGTGGATGAGACTTCCAAACGATATCAAAATTTTCAACCGTCGAGTTGAGCATTCGTTTTCTCGCGTACCTGCGAATCTTGGCTCACTGTCTACAGTCGAGCTTGCAAAACTTTATCGCAGTTTGGAGAAAGACCTTTTACTCCATTGGGACGCTCCGATTGTAAATGACTTTTTTGCGATGATTTCATTTGGTCTACTGCGTGCAGTATGCAGCAAATGGTTTAAAAACATCGATGGTTTGCACAATCAGTTGCTCTGCGGCGAAACCGGAATCGTAAGCACGGAACCTGTTGCTCGGATGCAGCTTCTTGGTGAACTGGCAGCGAGCCAACCTGATTTACTCGTGATCCTCAAGTCCGGCGATGTTTCATTCATCAACAGCAAACTGCCGGAGTATCCTGAATTCAATAACCACTACCAATCGTATCTCGAAAAATTCGGTGACCGTTGTGCCGGTGAGCTGAAGCTCGAAAGTCCAACCGTTGTCGACAACCCACAAGCTTTGATTTCAGGCATCATACGCCTGGCCTCGGAAAAGTCCGATGATCGAGAACGGAATTCGAACAAAGCGCAAACAAATAGGAACGAGGCAGAACAACTTGCAATCAAATCGTTGGGCAACAACGTCATCAAACTGTTCCTTTTTAACCTAATACTCGGTCAGACAAGAACACGGATTAGAGAGCGAGAGAATCTTCGCTTCATGCGGACTCGCGTGTTTGGACTAGTTCGCAGAATTTTCGTCGAGATAGGCAGACGTTTCGAAGCATCCAATCTATTGTGCAGCAAACAAGACATATTCTTTCTGGAAACTGAAGAAATTCTCGGTCACATAGAAAACAACACATCTGCTGGAAAAGATTTGAACCTTGTTGTCAAATCGCGGAAGCAAGAGAATGAACGGTTTAAATCCTTGCCCGCTCCGCCGGATCGATTTGCGGTTTCGGACGAAACAAATTTGGATGACGCCGACATAGACTCTCAGAACGAGACGGTGCCCGCCAATGGATTACAGAACCGTGCGGCAGGTTCGAAAGTCGTATATAAAGGATTGGGTTGCTGCCCTGGTATCGTGCGTGGTTACGCGAGAGTAATCGACGACCCGGATCAACAACAACTAAAACCGGGCGAGATTTTGATAGCAAAACGCACGGATCCCGGCTGGATTACAGTGATCGCTCAAGCTAGCGGAATCGTTGTCGAATACGGAAGCTTACTTTCGCACACAGCCATCGTCTCTCGGGAACTTGGAATACCGACCATCGTCTCAGTAAGCAATGTCACAACCAGTGTAACAACTGGAGAATGGCTAGAGATCAACGGTGCAACCGGTGAAGTGAGAGTGACGTCTTCGCAAGAAGTCGTCGCTCTCGCTGCGAATGCGGAATCAAGAAAGGTCGTGGCCATGAAGAGTGAAATTCAATCAAAAGCAGGATTTTCATTCATCCGGTATGCGCAATGTTGGGAAGATGCCGACATTGTGTTAGAAGCGATGAATGTAAACCCGGGCGACAATTGCCTTTCTATAGCCTCCGCTGGCGACAACACTTTAGCACTGTTGGCGAAGCATCCAGGCAAAGTGGTGGCACTCGATCTAAATGCCGCACAACTCGCCTTGCTCGAACTTAAGGCAGTCGCCTTCAATTGCCTGTCCCATGAAGACATGCTCATTCTCCTGGGCTACAGACCTGGTAACAGGTTGAATTTGTTCCACTTGATCGAAACTCATCTTTCTTCGAACACGCTTCATTACTGGCGGGAACACATAGAGTTGATTGAAACCGGTGTAGCATCGACAGGAAAATTCGAACGATACTTCGCAATGTTTCGCAAATTCGTTTTGCCTCTCGTTCACTCACAAGAGACTGTTGATGAACTTCTTCAATGGAAATCTAAAGACCAGCGCGCTCGATTCTTCGACACGAAGTGGAACACCACCAAATGGCGAGCAATGTTTAAACTGTTCTTCTCGCCATTCGTGATGGGTCTGCTTGGTCGCGATCCAAGCTTCTTCAAATACGCAGAGGGCGGAATGCCGGAGGTTCTGCTCAAGTGGGTCAAGAAAGCACTCGTCGACCAAAACCCAACAAACAATCCGTATCTGCACTGGATTCTCAAAGGCGAATTTGGTTCAGCGCTTCCATTTTTCCTGAGAAAAGAAAATTTCGAAGCAATTAAATCGAACATCGACAAACTCGAATGGTATCAACTATCACTCGAAGAGTATCTCTCGGCTCGTCCTCACGAAAAGTTCAACTCGTTCAATCTTAGCGATGTATTCGAGTACGTCTCCGAAGACAACTACAAGTCAATGTTGAAACTGATTGGTAAAGCGTCCGATCCAAGAGCAAAAGTGGTCTACTGGAACATGATGGCGCCGAGAACTGCCAGAGCAGCAGGAGTCGAAGAAATGAAACCGTTGACAGCTCTATCGAAAGCACTGTTCGCAGAGAACAAAACATTCTTCTACAGCCGCTTCGTAGTTGAGGAATCGCGAGTCGACAACTCGAACGCCGACGTCCCATCCGAGAGCGGTGAGGACACTGAAGACAATAAGGGCAGGGCAGCATGAGTCCTTGGGTCGGAATTGCAGCAGTCATGGTCACGCTAATAGTGATGATCCATATGCTGAGCCGACTCCAAAAATCTGTCTCCGATCCGGAAATTATTCGCAAACTGTTGCACGTCGTGATGGGTCTGGTCACTCTCTCGTTTCCGTTTATCTTTCACGACGTCTGGCCGGTGCTAACGCTGAGTATCATCTCCAGTCTGTTCATCGCGGTGCTGAAAGTATCAAACATGAAAGACTGGGCGCCCGTAATCTGCGCACAGGGACGAGAGAGCATCGGAGAAATTGTCTTTCCGCTTGCCATCGGATTAACATTTCTACTGGCTAACGGCAACACGCTCAACTACTTGATTCCGATCACGATTTTGACTTTTGCCGACACCGCATCAGCGCTCGTTGGTCAACGCTTCGGCAAGAAAAAATATGGTTGCACCGAAGGTGATAAATCGTTTGAAGGGAGCCTTGCTTTCGCAGTTGTCGCCTTCGTTGCAACGCTTTTTCCGTTGATGCAATTTAGCGGTATGGTCTTCGAGCAGTCGTTCGCAATCGCTTCGATCCTTGGGTTATTAGCGATGATGTTCGAGGCAATCGCATGGAAAGGATTGGATAACCTTTTCATTCCTGTTGGTGCGTTCGTGGTTTTAAAAACTCACGCACTATTAGGACTGGCAGAGTTAAACCTTCGTCTGGTTCTGCTTCTCATTCTGTCGATCTTCTTCGTCGCCACACGCCGAAACAGTACACTCAATGGCGGAGCAATTATTGGATCCGCTCTTTTCTGTTATTTTGCGTACACCGTCGGTGGTATCGAATGGGTGATCATGCCTCTTCTGCTATTCTTGAGTTATCGCTTTCTACTGCCTGAAAGATTTCGTCAAATCAGAAGTACACACAGCATCTATGCAGTGATATCAGTTGCTTCCGTCGGAATTATCTGGCTGTTAATCACGATGGTAAGCAACAGCGAGAAATTCATCTTTCCGTACATGCTAACTTTTGCCGCACATGCCGCAATCATCGCGACTGCACATTTGAGATATACAAACTTCTCAAAACACCGAGTACTGACGCTGCTTTACGCTATCCTGAAAGCCTGGTGCTTGATGGCGATACCAATGATATTCATCAATCCGTCGGCGCAGACAATAATGCTCACGGTCTTCCTGGCACCAATTTGCATCGGCGTCCCAACCGTTCTATTTTACGCGGCTAACTCGACTGAATTGAAACCGTTCACAAGACCATCCCGCTGGTGGAAACAGGCTTCATTTGCAGCTCTCGCATCGCTGCTCGGGCTCATTCCATTCCTTATTCACTAGACCGAAACAAAGGCTCAACGGTTGGGGAAGTGTTTGAACGCCGGCACACGCCGAAGTCATTGACGTCACAATAAAGGTAGCCGAATGTGAAAGGCTACACGGAGATATTTGTGATGAACCAGAGTCGAATCAAACTGAAAACGACCGACCCCATGCTGAAAGACGCGCGTGAAGAACTCAGCGCATTAGGGTTTCTCAGAACATCTGACATGCAAACTTCCAAATTGAAAGAGTCGTATCAAGCGTTCCTCATCAGCAGCCTGCCGCATGTTGATATGCGCCTGGACTCGCCGGATGAATCATGGGTCCGATTCGATGAAGCAAATAGAGTCGTTGGACACTTCTCGATCTGGTACTGCGAAACACCGCTCGTCAACGAAAAAACGTCCGGGTTCATCGGGCACTATTTCGCAAAAGACTTTTATGTCAGCAAGCAGATGCTGAGACTCGCATGCCAACTGCTAAAACGCCTTGATTGCGAAGTCGCAGTCGGACCAGTCGACGGCAATACGTGGCGAAGATACCGATTCGTGAGCGGCACATCAGACGTTCCTAAATTCATTTTGGAACCTCACAATCCGATGGATTATCCTGGACATTTTCTCGATGCTGGATTTACCTCACTTGCTACATACAGCTCTTCAATTCTTGATGTTAAGCCTGACTTCGTTAATGAAACAGGTGGTGATTCAGTTCATGAAGTAGCTGATGTTTTAATTCGTCCAATCGACCTGAAACATTTCGAACGCGAACTACTCGACATCTATGGTATCGCCTGCGATGCATTCGCCGACAACTTTTTGTATTCCGAAATTTCAGAGTTCGAATTTCTCGCTAGATACAAACCTCTTCTTCCTCTTGCCGTGCCGGATTTGATTTTGATTGCAGAATACTCGAATCAGCCCGTCGGATTCGTTATGGCTGTTCCCGATCCGGCAAACAGTAATTGCACCGTAAAGACCGCAGTGGTCAAAACCATCGGAAGAATACAAGACGATCGATTTCGAGGACTGGGCCGGCGTCTAATGGCCGAATGTCATTCGCGTGCTGAAAAGCTCGGTTTCACGAACCTCATTCACGCGCTCTACAAGGATGACAACACCTCGAGTGTGTACAGCACCATCCATGATGCCCGGGTTTTTAGACGGTACACAGTGTACGGAAAAAACCTCGATTGACGTCGACAACGAAGAAATAAACATTCAACTCATACAAGAGAGACAGATTAATGAACACCAACCTGACAAGATTTGAACCTACCATGCTCCTCGAAGAGTATTCTTCTAACGTACCGGTTGACACTCACGAAAAGTCGATTGAAAAACACGCAGAAATTGAAGAGCAAGCGGCAGTGGTGCCCAAATACTCGACGGAGAATAATCTCGCCAGTACACTTGAAGACATAGCGCGTCGACATCCCAATTTCCCGGCGTTGATTCAAGGCTCGCGAAACACGAGTAAATCAGTCAGCTACCAGACTTTGTCTGAACGCGTACAACACAAAGCAAAAGTTCTAAGAGCCGCCGGTCTGATAAAGGGCGATCTTGTATTGATGCTTCAGCCGATGAGTATAGACTTGTACGCGTCAATACTTGCTGTATTCCGAGTCGGCGCGACCGTGCTGATCGTTGACGCGGCTGCAGGCAAGGAAAAAATCAATCACGCAATTGCAAGCACTGCACCTAGAGCGGTTATCGCCGCAGGAAGAGGATTTCTCGCGGCGCTGGCATTGCCGTCTGTGCGAGGTATCAAGTTGAAATTCTCAGACGGACTCACTCTTCCTGGCTGGAAATCTCTTGGTCAGAAAACCGAAGTTTCGAAAACCACGAATAGATTTTTCGTTCTCGGATGCAATAGCTCCAGCGTGCGTTCCACCCCCATTGAGAAAGTCACCACTGATCATCCGGCGCTTGTGACATTAACCAGTGGGACGAGCGGAAAACCCAAAATGATAGTGAGAAGCCATCGATTTCTTCAAACTCAACTACAGGCTGTTTCATCAAATTGTGGTTTAACGGAGTCTTCGAAAGAGCTAACATCTCTCCCTGTATTCGTGCTCGCCAATTTAGCCTCACGCGTAACCACAATTCTGCCTGATGCGAATTTAGCAGATTTGAAACACATGGAAATTGACCGCGTGGTCGACCAACTGAAACAGTTTCAACCCGAACGCATACTTGGTTCGCCCGCCTTCATTGAGCGAATCGTATCGGAGTGCGCGAGTCGCAAGATCTCACTACCATCAGTGAAGACCGTTATTACCGGCGGTGGTCCGGTCTTTCCAAAACTATTGGAAAGCACAAAGGATGTTTGCGTCAACGCTGACCTGATAAACGTATACGGTAGCAGCGAAGCCGAGCCAATATCGAAAATCAATTTCGCAGATTTGACAAAATCAGACATGAATGCCATCGCATCCGGTGCCGGATTACCCGTGGGATTTCCTGTACGTCAAATCAAGATTCGCATAGAGCCACTTGTAGATCAGCATGACCAGCTCAATAACAGTGACAGACTTTCAACCCTTCGCCACATCTGCGAGCTGAAAAATCTCCCCATCAACGCGGTCGGAGAAATCATCGTCACAGGCGACCACGTGGTGAAGGGTTACGATCGTGGAATCGGCGACGAAGACACCAAAGTGAAAATCGACGGCGAAATCTGGCATCGCACCGGTGATGTCGGATACTTAGACAACTCCGGCAAGCTCTGGCTGACTGGACGTTTGATTCGAAGAAACGAAAGTTCGAGTAACGATGGCAACCATCTGGACGCAAGTTTCGCATTAAGTGTCGAAGCCGCAGCGTTGTTCGATATTCATGTTGACCACGCCGCGTGCCTGACACTCAACGAAGTTACCACTCTGTTTGTAGAATCCGCAGAGAAACTCCACGCCATAGACACATGGACACTCAAGAACCGATTGAATTGGAGCCAATTATCATCCGTCAAAGTAGTCAAAAAGATTCCGGTCGATACCCGACATAGCAGCAAGGTACTTTATCACCGGCTAGCAGCCTCGTGAGGAAGATCTCAAAAACAAATTGAAAGAGTAACGCAGACTCATGTAACAATGAGCGTTTCCTGCTAATCTTCCGGTGGTCCGCACTATGCGATTGCAACGACACACCAATTCGTGTCGCAGATGGCATCGGCAGCTCGCAGTGGAAAACTTTCTTTCGGGATGAATACCATGACATCATCAAGCTCCAAGTCGTTCTTCCTCAAGGGGCTTGCTGCCTCGTTTGTGGCAGCATCTCTGCCACTGACCTCAACCGGCTGTGCGTATGCAAATGGAGACCGAGAGACGGCGCACTTGAACATCCGCAACGCGCGAGAAAACTTCCGAACCTTGCGACTAGAGACCCGTCAGCAGCGGCTGGAGACCCGCGCGGAGCGACTTAATGGACAAGCATCCATAGCGGCTCATGCGACCAATAGAGGTCAGGCGTGGTTAAACAGGCACGTGACCGCAGCGAACAACAGTCGCTACAACACGCCCAACAATGTAACTCCAGTAGCTACCCTGATTGAGCGCGGCGATACCGCCGTTCTGTTTCCCGGCCAAGTTTCAACCTTTCATACCAGGCGTCCTACCGGCAGCACCTACATAAATGATGCTGGAAACACAAGGAGACTAACGCGCGGCGTGTCGCTCGATTTTTCCTCGACCAACGCCAACATCACCGTAGGAGAAAATGTACTTAGTGGCTCGACCACTATCACTATAGGCGGCGCAGAAAAAACAATCACGACCGGAAGCAAAGTTACAGCCGCAGAATTTGCAGCGCTAAACCAGAAACTAGCGACCGGTTCGCAGGGTCTGTCACTAAGCCGAGACGGAGCCGCCGAGAGCGGAAGCGTCAATTTGAATTTAATCAGTGATGATGGTGCCACCATCAGAGCATCACAACTAGTAGTACCGAAAGATGTCACCGTCACCGGCGACTTTGCCCGCACCGCAGATGGTGTGCGCGTAACAAAGGACGTGGTTAATTACGGATCGATTATTGCGACATCATCGAACGCCAAAACGAACACGGCAATTATTGGCGCGCGCGATATCAACAACGAATCCGGTGCTTTAATCGCTTCACAGTCTAGCGAGACGAATCCGGCACTGAACTTGTCGGTCAGGGCGGATCGCGATTTTAATAACGATGGATCTATCACGAGCGCAGGAAGTTTAGAAATTTCTGCGGGCAGATATACTAACAACCACGGATTGTTGAGCGCCGCTACAGGTGATGTCGCTTTTTCAACACCGACTGATGGTGTTCTTCTCGTCAATAACACAGGCGGCACAGTCTCTGCCACCAACGGCGCGATCAAAGTAAGAGCCGCAGATTTCAACGGTACAGCCGACACCATCGTCTACGGTGGTAATTTCTATTCGAAAGAATTGAACTTGAATGCGGGTCAAGCCACAGCCAATCTCACTGCGAATGAGGTGACAGGTACAGTCAACTCATCTGGTTTGGCAGCGCATGTCAGTACAAACACAAGCAGTTTGGTTCTCGGTAGTCAGTGCTTAACCGGAGACCCGACCTACTACAACACCGGAGACATCGTAATCGGCGGCGGCATTTTTGTCGGTGAGGATCTGGCCATCATAGCCGGTGGCGATATCACAACCAACCAAGCAAACTTCGTAATTAACACTACGGATGGTGCGGGATTGAGTCATAACATCAACATCATCGCTGGAGCGAACATTACATCCACAGCGACCCAAGTAAACAATCCGCTGCCGGCTCAAAGCATCGGCAACTTCACCGGAAATGCCAACGGCGCGGTGACAATAAATGGTGCCTCCGCTACTGGTGGTGACGTTAACTTCACTAACGCGAGCGGTCCTATTTTCATTGATGCTATCGGGAATGGCAACAGTGATGGCGGGAATGTCACGATTGCCGCGTTTGCTGCTGCAAATGGTTCGAAAGGATCAGTTACACTTCGAGCAGATTCCCATATAGATGCATTTGGCTCGGGAACGGGCAACAACGGAAACATATCGATTATCGCAGGAAATAAGACTGGGGCGGCGATAGTCCTCGGTGCGATTGACACCAACAATGGTTCGGGTACTGCAGCGAATACCGGCTTGGTTACGATTTCGAATGCTCAACCAATTTCGTCGGATGGAAATCCAATTACTTTCAACATTACCGGATCTATCACTTCTGGAAATTCGCTTATTCCATCAAGTGTACTCAGTAGTGGCACTGTAACTGTTGGTACGATCGATGCTCTAGACGTGCGGATCGCCTCAGGCGCAGCATTAACGTTGAACGGGGCCGTAAATGCGAAATCAACAATCGCAACCGCCAAAGGAGACATTGGAATTGGTGGATCTATAAGTTCTAAAGGCGGAGAACTCATTTTGGTGACAGCGGGTTCAATCACGAACACCACTGGTGCCTTGCTGTCTACCAACAATACCAATACTCAAAGCGGCAATCTCGTTCTGATTTCAGGAGCGAACTTCAGCGAAACTGCAGGCATCATCAATATAGTTGGTTCCTCAAACATCACCAGCAATATCGACCTAAGTCTGTCAGCAATTTCAACTACAGGATTTGGAGCAGCCGGAGGCGATTGCACAATAGTGTCGTTTGCAGACAATGGTGGATTGGGAGGGCATTTCACTATTGGAAACAACGGCATAGTCACCGATGGCGCATCGACTTTTGCCAGTGGCGATCTGACGATCGTGGGTGGTGCCTTGAGCGGCAACGCAGTATCAATTGGAAACACCGGCTCGTTTAGCGTACGAACGTCCGGTGGTCTGGATGGCACTGGCGACGTCGCGATTGTCGCCTGCACACCGACTACGAATATCGGCATCTCAAAAACCGATGGCAGCTATGCCGGTTCGTTCGTCACAACTAATTTGACGACGGGCTCTATTCAAATCAATGGTGACATCAGAGCAGATGCAAATGTGTTTGCTAGCAGCAATGGAAATTTGCAGGTAAAAAACGTCGACTCGAATTTCAGCGCTGCTGGCACCGCCGGTAATATCACGCTTCATTCGGGAGCCGCGGCAAACTTCGCTGCAGGGTCACTAGTAGCGAAAGGAATTGGCGGAGGAAACGGTGGCAACGTCCTTATCGACGCAGGAAGCGGAACCTATGCACTCAGCTCAATCTTTACAGATTCGAACTCAACAGGTAGTGCCGGCAATGTCACAATCAATGCGGACAGGAGTACACTACTCGGACAACCCTTCATCCTCGCCAACTCCGTTGGTGGTGACGGCGGTGACATCACCATCCGCAATATAGGTATCGGCGGCATCGACCTCGGTACATTATCATTCAACAATTCCACAGCCGCAAACGCAGGAAACATAACAATCGACGCCAACTCCGGACCGATAGTTAGCTCCGGTAGTTTATCGATTTCGGCCAAGGCAGCCGCCGGAAATCTCAGCGATGGATTGATTTTTCTCAGAGGCTCGACAATCAATGTAAACGGAACATTGACGCTTTCTGCAAACGCAGGTTCTTTTGGAACTGGCTTTGTGCAAGTTTTAACGAGTTCCGGAGTGACAGTTCCTCAGGCTGTTACGATTGCTGCAAGCGGCAGCGTCCAGATAGATATGAAAGGTAATACTTTCAAATCAGGAGGGGCATCGGCCGGCTCATTCGATATTTCAGCGAAGAACGACTTAGCAATAATCGCTAAACTTGATACGTCGCCTGGTACCATAGGTGGTGCTGGTGGACCGATCACGCTGAGCGCCGGCAGCGGCAATACCGTCGGCGGTATCACTGTCGACGCAATTAAGGCGGATGGCAACACAAACGGCACCGGCGGAACCGTGCAATTAACCGCAGGATCCAGCGGTATCTCAGCTACTGGCGGTATATCATCCAACAGTACAACAACTAAAGGCAACGTCACCCTCACTGCTGCAAACGGACCCATCACCGTTGGCGGTGTAATCGGGAATATACTGCAAGTAGACTTCAGTGGCGTCACACCGCATAACGCAGCTATGGGTATCAGCTCAATTAATGCATTGAAACTGGCTGGCAATGGTGCGTTTAGTCTGGATAACGGCGCAACGGCATTAACGATCGGAGCAAATATCAGCGGTTCTCTAGACTTAACGCTATCGACGACTAATGTGATAACCGGGCTTGTCAACGCGAATACGATTAATGTCACTGGAGACGTCACGTTCAATACGCCCAGACTACAAAATACCGGCACCATCAACGCAGCTTCGGTCACCATTCATAGCACAGGCAATCTGGACTTGGTCGGTGGCGCAGGCAGTTCTATCACTGGTACTGTACCTCCGCCCGGACTACCAGGGGTTCCTAGCACCCCAGCAGCAATTCAAATCAGTACCGGGTCAGGCAGCAACCTAAATCTGAACGGCACGATGACTTTCAACGGTGATGTGTTTATAAACAATGCAAACGGCACTACGACTTCCAAACTAAACTCGGCATATGTCGGGACCAACAACATCCAACTGATTACGAACACTTATACACAGGAAACAAATGGTCAGCTAACCGCGAATAAACTGATTTTCCTTGGCGTATCGATTATCAATTCCGATGGCGCGGTCACGCTCACAAGTGACGCGATTTTCAGCGGCAAAGAGCTGATCATTGCAGCGAAGGGCAACGTCAACCTCGGCAACTTTATTATCGATACCTCGAGTAGCACCGGGAATGGTGGCAACGTCACGATTATAGCTGGTTTCAACATGACACCATCTAGCGGTGGTCAGCAAGTGACGCAAAACCCATTTGTTCTTACTGGTCCCAGCGCAGGCGGTGGAAGCATAACCATCACTGGGGCTGGTTCCGTAAACACCAGCAGCACCGCGGCAAATGGCGATGCCGGCAAAATCATAGCCGTCTCACAAGGCGGATCGATCACATTAGGAAATCTGACCACCACGTCACTTAATGGAACAGGTGGCGACATTCAGGTAATCGGTGCCGGAATTACAGTAGGCAATATTGATACCACGGGTGCGACCAAGGACGGCAGCGTTTCACTAATCTCTTCCAATGCAACAAACTTGGGACCGATAACACTCCAAGCCGGTCTCGTAAGTGGATCAGTATTTACAGGAACCGGCGCAAACCCGGGTAACATCACAACAGGTGTTATAAAGGCCAGCGACTCATCAATCTTATTGGATGCAAATTCGAGCAAATCGGTAACCGTTGGTGGTGCATTGACTGCGAATGCAATATCAATTTTCGCCGATACGCTCAATCTCACCACAACAGACACGATTTCCGTTTTACCGAACACATCGGGCGACGGCGGTTCGATCAACATCGATACAAATAATCCGGTAATTATCAGCGGCACCACGTTGAAATTAAAGGCTATCGGTACGGGAGCTGGAGACGGTGGATCCATCTCGTTCTCTACGAAATCCGCAATAGTTATCGATGATGCCGGTGACGTAAGTTTTGACGCAAGCGGACCGGGCGGCGGCGGAGAGGTGGAGGTCAAAAGCGAAGGAAACATAACAGTCGATACTAATGGTATCATCGCAGCCGGTACCACAGGTGATGGCGCTCAAATCCGTGTTCAAGCCGGCATCAATACCGGGCTAGGCACGTTGACATTACTCGACACGTCCTTCTTAAACGCAGCCAATGCAACGGGTTCGGGGAACGGAGGGAGAATTACCTTAAGCGGTCAATTCGTAAGTATTCCTGGTAACACCTCAAGCAATCCCCTCGCACTCAGCGCTAATGGAGCTGACACCGGTGACGGTGGCAGCATAGAATTTAGTGCTTTTGGAACAGATGCTGCAGTATTCATTGGAAGTCCAACAAAGGTGCCGAAGTCAGGAATCTTCCTCTCCAGCCTGAGCGCCAAGAGCGGACTGAACGGCGGCGATGGTGGCACCCTGACTGTGACTGCAGGTGGCAACCTTACAGTCGTCGACACTGCACTCCTCACGGCTGCGCCTCAAGCGACCGGCGACTTCGATGGAGCACAAATCTCTCTTCGTGCAGGCGAAGCTGGTGGCAAAACAGGTAGTCTTGTCGTGACCGGCAATCTCAACGCAGACGCTTCCGGCACTGGCAGTGGTGGACAAATTTTCCTCCAGTCGAACAACAAGAAGGCATTTGTAATCGACTCGCTCAAAGCACAAAAGAATGGTATTCAAGGAAGCCTCTCGGCCACTGGTGTCGGTGGACAAATTACAGTAAGCAACAAAGGTGGCGGAATCACCGTAGCCGTAAATGGTGCCACCAACTCGGAATTTGTGTCGTTACAGGCTGGCGGAAAAGGCGCAATCGCGACAGGCAAGGGAATCACAATCACGTCGAATAAAGAACTCGAATTGCGCTCCGAGTTCGGCTCAATCGGCAAGAAAGCAATGCCAGTGGATGCTGCATTCTTACGCTTAGACAGTAGCAACGGTTCTGTTAATGTGTTCGACACAAATAACGGAGCAGTAACGTTAGTCAGCGCTCATGCGGGTGGTAGCTTCAGTCTCACTACGGCAAACTCGCTGAGTGTGATTACCGATTTCTCGACTGACAAGGGCGCAATTTCACTGATCGTCAACTCTGGGCTTCTCACCATTGGCTCTAACCAGATAACCGCTAACAACGGACCTTTGACGCTAGCGAGTTTAGACGTCACCAATCCTCTCGGAGGCATCCAGATTTCCGGTAATGCCACGATCGAAACTCAGCAGAAGGGTGGGCAAGTCGTAATCGCGATTGGGACTCCGCCGAAGAAAGGAGTTGGCGCGACGAGCCTGGCTGGTTTTAACGTCACGGCAACGCCTAAGAACTTTGCCTTTTTCGGTACCAATACCAGTGGCATAGTCAGTGGCGGTACTGTAGATGTAAATGCAACCAACAAGAACGTGATCTTCAACAATCTCTCAACAACCGGAGCAACAATCTTTGTCGGAAACGGTGCTACGATTACAGCGGATCCGCCAACATTGACAGCGCCAATTTCCATGCCGATCAACGTTGTTCACACCGAGCAAACGTCTGTTACTTCGGTGATACCAAATACAGCTCCGCTTGTCTCTTTTGATCCATCTCTCATCGCCACCAACAATGCAAACTTGCTCACGGCAAATGCCAACACCACAGACGATGCCAACGTACTGAAGACCAAGAATCGCAGCCTCGCTCTCACAAACTCCACTTCGACACACGCAAATGGTTTAGCAACTTACAGTTCTGACCAGACAGCAGGCGATATGATTGTTGACACTGGTTTCACTCTATCCGGTGGTGGAGCGCTAGCCGCTCGGAACAACGGCAATG
>JBGAHZ010000078.1:0-25831 GCA_044225915.1 Obscuribacteraceae bacterium (SeqCode) | reverse complement strand
GATGGGAGTGGATCATAAAGTCGGGCACCCGTCCTCCCAGGGCTCCGTTTGCTTTATGGAATGCCGAATTTGATGAGCCTCCGCCGTCGTCAATCGTGGATTGAAAAATTCCGCTTGCACCCACCCCGCCTAACCAACTGGAGCCTACTAATGCGTTGTATTCGACTTTCTGTCTCACATGATCTGGCTGAGACATGATCAACTTGAGTTCGAAAAGCAATGCATGATAGCGCTGCAATTCCTTCTTCTCGTCATCTGTTGGATTGGGCTTTTGTTCGAGGCGCCTCATATCGGCGATCTGAGTGCCTATGCCACCGTCCATGGTGTGAGTGCTTGCATTAGTGGTGTCTGTGACTGCTTCGTCCTTACTACCGTTCCAGGCGAGCAATTCAGCACGACCATACGATGATATTTTGTCGTTTCCAGCTGTATTCTTAGATGTATGAACATGATCACCGAAGTCGATGCCGAATGGGTCGACTGCGGGCATACCGTCACTGAAACTTCCGAAGTTGTCTTGATGGCTCTTTGCCTGCTGTTCAGCAGTAACGTTTTCGGTAGCTGCTTTTGTTGCAGTATCTGCTACGTGATCCGATACTTTCTTTAATTCCTGTGGATTGAAGTTGGGCTGGTTTTGATCGCTCATTGGAACTCCAATTGAATAAGTGCTCCGCAAAGAATCCATTTAACTTATACCCAAATCACACCTTCTGAGTAAATAATTGCCGAGGCAGCCGCTTTAAGAATACTTCTCTAAAGACAGCGAGTCATCGACTCGTATATCATCTTGTGGATAGGTCGAAATGGATATGATGAAAACTTTCCATGAATTTGAACACGAGGGCTGGCAGCTCGTTGCCGACGAGTACCATGATTATTTTGGCGCGTTGACCTCGCAATCGATTAGCTCGCTTGTTGATTCGCTGAAATTGCAGCCCGGTATGGCAGTTCTGGACATCGCGTCTGGTCCGGGGTACGTGGCGCGCGAGCTTGCGGCGCGCGCCATGCGGGTTACGGCTGTCGACTTTTCTTCGGTGATGGTCGAAACTGCGCGAAAATTGAATCCGGATATCACGTTTGAAGAGTGCGATGCGCATCACTTGCAGTTTCCCGACGATACCTTTGATGCCGCCTGCATGAATTTCGGCATTCTCCATCTTGAATCACCGGAAGTCGCACTGAAAGAGGCGCATCGAGTTCTCAAAAAGAATTCGACCACTCGATTTGCGTTTAGCGCTTGGACCAGCCGTGACGAATCTGTTGCATTCGGTTTGGTTCTCGATGCAATTGAAAAACACGGAGATGCGAAGGTTCCTATCCCTCCGGGTCCACCGTTCTTCCGGTTTGGAGATCCATCAGAGTGCGAACGTGTCCTCAAGGAAACCGGATTTCAGCACATTCAAATCAACAAAGTGAAGATGTCCTGGCACCTTGATTCTGTTGATGATCTATTCACCGCCTTTTATGGTGGCACACCGAGAACCGGCGGATTGCTTCGTGCGCAAAACTCACAAGACTTTCAGGCAGTGAAGGACGCCGTCACGAGCGCTGCTGCAAAGTACGTGGTCGGCAATCATCTCGAAATTCCGATGGCGTGTTTGGTGGCATCAGGAGTTGCCTCCGAGAGTCTGCGTTGACATGTTTTGAGTAACGCATTGAATATTCGGCTTCCAGTTGCTGCTTAAAATTTCACCCTACCGCGACAAGCACGACCTTTAAATCACTTAGGTCGGTTCAACAATCCGTTGAAAGGGTTACTTCTACCCATTTACTCCTCAAAGCCTGTGTTCATAGGCTTCTGCAGAAAGAATCGATGAACTCGAGCGGATCAACAAAATGTTGAAACGACCTAAGGAGTCCCGGACGTTCACATCACCGTCACTAAATCTATGATGGGTTCTTAAGTTGAACATCAACGGGTATGCTCAAGACTCTGATTCACCTAAGGGCTACGTTTGTCGGCCTCTTATACAATTTCAACCTCGTTCCTCTTCGAATGCATGTAAGACCTCAGTGCCCCCTACACCTGGTCTGGAAAGCCGGTCGACCGGGGTTTACTGAACTTGTACGTTGCTGCATTGCTGCATTGCTGCTTGTTAATACTAAAAGAACTAGTAGTTGCGTCGGTGAGATGAGCGTGCGCCGGGCCTGGTCCTAATATCCGCGCGAAGATGGTCCGGTGTATAACTATCACCTGGGGGCAAAAGCAAGCTTTAGTGCTTGCATGATTGCCCCCAGGTCCGATGGAGAGCACGCGTCGTGCACAGAAACAGTGCCTCGAGCGTGCCTGTGCTCAATGAGATGCTTTATCCGTACTTAATTCTTAAGTCCGGAGTGATATGCACGTTCTGCTTCGAGAACGGCATTGCTGGCGGCGCAAGCCACTTCCAGCTGACTCCTGTCGGGTTTCCAGACGCTCAGTCGTTGCAGCCAGGCTCCCGGCTGCATGAACGGTCGCGCGAGAAAACCCCAGCGCTCCGATTCGTTCAAGATGATGATTTCATAGATGATGCTGAACAGAATCACCATCATGACCAGCCCAACGACCGTACTATTGAGGAAAGACATTGGCGGCAGCATCGCGCCGATGGTCGTCGAACCTAAGAGGTATAGCGCGAAGACGCCCGTCCCGCAGCGAGGATGGACAAGCGGAAGATCGCGCACCGAATCGGGAGTGATTTCGATGTTTCTCTCTGCTGCGTGAACGCACTGATGCTCAGCGCCGTGATAGCGCAGAAGCGTTCTGATTTTGGGATTCAACATCATGCTGCACAGCACTAGCAGATTGACGATTGCACCAACCACCGAAGTCACAAGTGAGGATTCGCCGAACAGAGTGTTGACGCTTAAGCCGTTCTGCTCTGCGTAATACGCAACACCCGCCATGCCCGTGAAGGCACACATTACGACGAATGCGACGAAACGCATCTTCTTGCCGGAGCCTCCGAGCAAGAGGACGAACATCAGCGCAAACGACACAACACCACGGAGAAACGGCTTGGT
The DNA here is from genome assembly GCA_044225915.1 of Obscuribacteraceae bacterium (SeqCode). Taxonomy (GTDB): domain Bacteria; phylum Cyanobacteriota; class Vampirovibrionia; order Obscuribacterales; family Obscuribacteraceae; genus JADYXR01. The sequence continues at coordinate 22,828 of JBGAHZ010000078.1, read as the reverse complement.
CAGGAGCCAATGCTGCGGTCGGGCGGGGGCGGGCTCGACTGTTACGTCGATCGAGCCATCGGTTAAACGGCGGGCGCTTGCCACAAAGTGCTCCGAGTGCATCGCGATGCCGTTGGGTAGAGCGTTTCCGCCGATACGAAATTTTTTACCCATGATACACCTATATCGTTTGACACCAGTCTGTGGACGGTGCAACCTGAGGTTGAGTTGATGATTACTCGAATTCTCGAGCATGCTGGGTTACGGCTGGCATCGCACTCGACGCCAGTCGCTTTCTTGATTGGTCACCAAATGCGGTGCTATCTGCCTGGTGAGCGATCGGGACGATCTCGCAGACCGTCACGGTCGACTTGCGCAGCTGCGCTCAGAAGAACCTTATACCAGGCAGGTTTCGCTCAGTGCTAGTTGTTAAACTTAGCGAGCCTTGTGCGAGTTCGTTTTCGGTGCGCGGAAGACCGCGTGTTGAAATCCCATCTCGGGAGACGAAAGTCGTGAGCGTTGGATGCAAGACAGGCTCTGTGAAAATTCTTGTTGTTCGCTCCTGAGCGTCATCTGGTTGATGGATAACTCCAAGCTTCCATTTTTTTGTAGCAAAGTCAAACCTTGCTTATTCACCGGGGCTGCGTAGAAACGGCTTGGTGTAGCCGTTTTCGAGAGAGGGCGCTTTGTATAAGCTTCGCTGCTGACGCGGTTCTCTAAATGATTCCTCTGGCGCGAGTCGTATTGGTACCATTGCATTGGCGATCCAATACGTCCAATTGTCAGCGACCGAGAGCGTTGCCGGATCGTTGCGGAACTCTCCCACAACGCGATTTCTCTTCGCACTAGTCGAGAACTGTTTGCGACCTGTTTAACTTAGCTTTTTTGCACTTTGCGATTGGCGGCGACTGTTTATTTCTTCTGCAATATTGATAGGTTTAAACCCTGAAGAATGGCTGCTTATCGGCAGCTAACCTTAGCCTGGGTTTAGTTGAAAATATGAGAATCCGCACAGAAACGGGCTTCGCGCTAGCTGGGAGACCAAAGTTTTAAGCCATGGCTATAAACTCTTAGAGCTAATTAGTTCATGATTCTTGAACCATCCACTGACAACTTAGTATATCTTGCACGTCTCTCTTATACACAACTCGGCTGACGTCACACACCAAAACAGCCCCATCGCACCGCTCCCTCGCCCCATCCCATGATGAGCGACGGTGCACGCCTGGAGTTGCAGCGAGTTGAGGAATCGACGAAACCGTCGGTTTCGCTATTTTTAGCGGCCTTTAACTGGGCGCGCTCAGCTTTAACCAAGGCAGCAGCGCTGCCCACAAGGAGAAACTATTATGGGTAAAATTCAGAACCTCAGGCGGCATCTGGGCATGACCCTCTACGGGAAGCCTTTGACCCGCCGTCCTCGTTTCGGCATCTATGGCGGGCAGTTCGACCCGATTCACTACGGGCACTTGCTGTGCGCGCAGTGGACGCGTTGGACTGAAAAGCTCGACAAGGTGCTGTTCGTCACTTGCGGCGAATCACCCAACGACAAGCCCGATTCGCTGCCGGCCAACGACCGCCACGACATGGTTGTGGCTGCCACCGCCAACAACCCGTTCTTCGAAGCGTCGCGCAGCGACATCCGGCAGAAGGGCACGTCTTACATGCTCAACACGGTGCAAGGAGTGATCGACGAATGGGGCGATGACATCGACCTCTTCGTCATGATCAGCGCCGAGTACCTCAACCCCGACCACAAGTACTTCCTGCCCAAGTGGATCGGTGCCGAGCAGCTCTTCGCCATCAAGAACCTCAGCTTCCTCGTCTTCCCGCGCGAAGGCATCACGGTTGAGCAGATCAAGGAGTGGGCCAAGCTCATTCCTCAGGTCAAGATCAAACCGTTGTTCGCGCCCAGCCCGCCGCTCTCCAGCACGATGATTCGTCAGTGGGTGGCGCAGGGGCGGTCGATCTGGTACAGCACGACCTGGGACGTGCAGCAGATCATCGCCAAGAAGGGGCACTACATGAAGCCCGGCCAGGCGCCCTATCGTCCGGAAGCGCCCGCGCTCAAGGACGTGAAGCGCGTCGGCATCTATCCGGGTGTGTTCGACCCGATCGGCTACGGCGACTTGCTGCGTGGCGAATGGGCTCGGCAGGAGCTCAATCTCGACCGCGTCGCTTTCGTTACCAGTGCCAACCCGCCCAACAATCGCACCGTCCGTGATACCGCCGAAGATCGGCACGACATGGTGGTGGCGGCGACGGCAGGCAATCCCTACTTCGATGCCTGGCGCACCGACGTGGACAGCGGTAAGGTTTCCTACACCCTGCAAACGGTGCAGGAAGCGCGTCGGCGCTTCGGCAAGGACGTCGAGCTGTATGTCATCGTTTCGTCTGCGTATCTCGACCCGAAGCATCCGTTCACTCTCACCAAGTGGATGGGCGCCGAGGAGCTGTTCAAGCAGTGCAAGTTCATCGCCATGCCCAATGGCTGGACCAACATCGAGCAGGCGAAGCGGTGGGCGGCGCGCGTTCCCAACGCCGACATCCAGGTCGTGTACGCGCCCAGCATCCCGGTTTCGAGCGAAGACATCCGCGGTCTGATCGAAGCCGGCAATCCGACGTTGTACTGCACGCCCGGTGACGTGCAGCAGCTCATCAACAAGAAGGGGCTCTACGGCTCCGCTTCTCCGAAAAAGAAACGCAAGTAATTGCGGGAGGAACTCGTTATGAAACGAATCAAACCGATTCGAAAAGGCGTTGTGTTGGGGGACTTCTGTCCTCTGACCAACGCTCAAGTTCACATGATTGAGTTCGCTCGCCATTACGTCGACGAACTCACCATCGTGGTCGATGAGCACGTCGCTGACGCCATCAAGGCTGAGGTGCGTGTTCGTTGGCTCAATGAGCAGTTTCCGGGTGTGCCGGTCAAGCGTGTCAAAAGCGCGGAATGGCACAAGTCCGATGGCAAGGACTTCTCGGATGGGCTCGTTAAAGGCCTGCGCCGTCTGGTTCCGAAAACAGGAGGCTTCGTCTTCGCACTCGAGGAACGCGGAAAGCTGCTTGCCGCCCAGCTCGGCGCCACCTACATTCCGTGCGATCCGTCGTTGCTCGGATATGCGGCGACCGAAAAGGACGTGCGCACCAATCCGCTCAAGTGCTGGGATGCGCTGCCTCGGATTGTTCGCCCGCACTTCGTCAAGCGCGTCTGTGTGTTCGGTCCGGAATCCACCGGTAAGAGCACTCTGGCGAAACAGCTCGCTGCGCACTTCGGCACCGTCTACGTCCCCGAGTACGCCAAGACGTACATCGAGTCGACCGGCAAGGAAATCGATAACGACGACATGCTGGCGATTGCGCGTGGGCAATGCGCGCTCGAAGACGCCACCGCCCGCGATGCCAATCGCGTGCTGTTCTGCGACTCGGACCTCGTCACCAGCATCATCTGGAGCGGGCGACTGGTCGGTACCATCCCCGAGTGGCTGCGCACGGAAGCGGACAAGCGTCACTACGACCTCTACCTGCTGACGCACTACGATGTGCCCTGGGTGGACGATGTTCACCGCTACATCCCCAAGGAAAGCCCGGCGTTCTTCGACCGCTGCGTGCTGGAACTGGAAGGGAGGCATCGGGTGTTCGCGCAGATCAAAGGCAATTGGGACGAACGGTTCAAGCTGGCCGTCGCCGCTGTCGAGCAGATGCTCGCCGGTGATTAATCCCGGATAGTTTTTCTAACAAGAATGCGGCAGTTCGGATTCGAGCCTGTCATCGGCATTCCCGATGGCAGGCTCGCGCCGCGGTAGTCGAGAATTTTGATTGTAGGGGAGCCTTGCAGGCGCCCATGCCGTTCCGAAAACAAGACGTTCGGAGCTAGCAACCAGGCGCCTGCAAGGCGCCACTACGATTAGCTTCGTTGATTACCTTGCCGTGCTGCTGTTTTCTACCGTCGCTGACGGTTTACGAAAGAAAGGAGGACTCACCGATGACAGAGGTCGATAGATTCGCCGACGCATTTCGTCGGGGAGAAACAATTTCCGTGCGAGGATGCTATGGCAGAATCGTGCGTACACGCGCTGACAGACCGCTTGCACTGGCGGAGGAAATCGACAGGCGTATCGTAATGGTCATGGGTCCCGGCGCGCTCCAGCGTCTGATCGGGAGCTCGGGCTATGACATGCTCAACGCTATCGGTTACAAGGCTGACTACATCGAACGCAAGCTCGACGAGGGGTTTGCCTTTTCGCTTCTGGTCTTCGCTCGTCCAGGCGGTTGGCTCAAAGTCGCCAATTGGAACAACACCATATCCGGTATCACCAGTCTCTACCCGGAACTGAGCGCCATCGTGCAGTCCAGCGCGAAAGCTCTGAAAACCACCAGCTTCGCCGAGTTCGAGAGGCAAGCCGGATTCGAGTTTGCCGAAGTCGATCGCGCCGGACTGGCGGACGAACGCTTCATGACGGTGGAGAGGCTGCTGGCTAGCGACCGGTCACCACTTGCTGTTCGCAGGTTTCTCTATCACACGACCAGGATGTCGGAACTCTACACCGGAACCGGTCTGACGAAGACCGATGACGGCACGCCTGGCCTGCGTGAATACGTTATGGCAAATCGTCCCGTTTCCCAGCTCGATGAGCTGCAGAAGCTCAACATCCAGGTCGAGCTGCCGGGGAAACGGGATGTTCGTTCTAACACCGGGGGTGACTCATGACGGCGATTACTGCAGTCTACCGAAGGACGGCCAAGGGCTGTCTTTCGATTTCGTTTGCGGCGGATCTGGTCCGGCGGCTCGGCGGAAACTCGCTCAACGTCACGGCGCCGGCGGATCCGACTCAGGAGAGCGTCGCGATGATCGAGCGCCAGAGTGCGCTTATCGTTGAAGACGTTCGATCCATGACCGGCTTGGAATCGGTTGTTTTCACGCCGACGCCCACCGGTGGGATCGTTGTCGATCACGGGCAGACCGCCGAGTACGAAGAGTGCGACACGCTCTATCCGCGCCTGGAAAGCGGCTTGTTCGCTCGCGGCAGCGGTCCGATTGTCGTGCCGTTCGGCGACAGTCTTGAGGCTGTGCCTCAGGCAGAACGCGCTTGTCTTCTGGCGAAACAATTGGCACTGCCCATGGTGTTGTACCACACCACCTGGGTCGATACCGGTGTCACCTCCAAGAATCCGGCTGACCATATGTGTGCCGCCGCGGTACAGGTCGAGCAGCGCTTGACCCAGATGGCGGTCGGCCACGGTGTGGAAGTCAAATCCGTGATCGAAACGGCCAGTGATGTCGTAGAAGGCATCGTGCACTGCACGATGCGCGAGTCGGCGCGTTTGATTGTCATGTCGCGAAGTTCCAAAACGACGCTCGGCTGCTATGTCGAGCAGGCTCTCAAACAGTCACCGGTGCCGCTTCTGGCGATCGCCGCACTGGACAGGAGGCGACCATGATTTCTTGGCTTCGTAAACAGTTGTCCAGTCCGTTCGTCACGATGTGGCTCGTGGTCGTGATGTACGTCACCAAGTCGATCATCAAAATCACGGTCGGCAACCAGATTCACTCGCCCATGATCGCCGGCGACGGTTTTCACAACCTTGCCGACATCGTCGAGGCGCTAGCGGTCCTCGGTGTGATCTACGTGGCTCGCAGACCGGCGACCAGTTCGTATCCATTCGGACGCAAGAACATCGAGTTCTTCACGTCGCTCGCAATCGGGCTTGTGCTGCTCGGTCTGGCAGTGCAGTTCTTCGTCAAGTCGGTTGTCGGATTACTCTCGTACGCGCCCGATTTCGATCGGCTGGTGCGAGCAGTCCTGCCTCTGCCTGACCACGAGCCGCTCGTCATGAACAGCGAGAACTTCGTCTGGCTGCTGGCTATCACCGCCGGTAGTGCCATCCTCTCACTGGTCGTCAGCCGGTATCAAATCGCGGTCGGCAAGAAGTCCGGTCACGCCAGTCTGGTCGCCGATGGCGAAGAAACAGCCAGCGACGGGCGCATCGAAATGCTTGCATTGGCGGGTGTTCTTGGCGAGTACTTTTTCCACGCACCGTGGCTGGAGTACCTGCTCGGTATCGTCGTCGCCGGCTTCATCCTGCACACGGGTTGGGGTCTCTTCCGCTCCGGTTACCGAGTGCTTCTCCAGCATTCGATTGGAGCCGAGCACGAGGAGGAAATTCGCAAGCGCTGTCTCAACGTTTGCGGCGTGCACGCGGTGCAAGACCTGAAAACCTTCCAGGTCGGACAGATGGCGGTCTGCATGCTGGTGGTCAACACCAAGCACACGGCGGATACCGTCACCTACATCAAGTACGGCATCGAGCACCACGTCAGGGCTTACCTGCTCTCCTCCGACTTCAAAGAATGCGAGATTCACATCAAATTCGAGAAGCCGGAACCGCAGCGCCATCGGGTCGCGTACGCAATCGTCTACAGCGACAGGCGTTTCGTCAGGGTCGCCGCCAACCTCGCCGAAGCCACCCACATCCTGGTGTGCGACGTCGAGTTGGGCATGATTGTTCGCACAGCGAGGGAATTAAAGCCTGCTGATCTGGCGACCTTCGTGTCCAACAAGCGTATCCTGAAGGTTTATTTCTTCACGGGATCTCTGGATGCAATCCCATCCACCGCAGATAATCCGGTACCGCAGGCGGTGCCCGCTTTCCTGCCCAGAGTTAACGGGCTCTTGTAGAGCCAGATCGGAGAAACTCCTTATGTCTACAGGCAATTGGTGGAACTCCTTTTACGAGGACGTTCCGTTTCACTTGTATCTGGAGCGACACGATGCGGCTGAGCTGGAGCTGACACTGCGATTTCTGACCGAGCGGCTGCACGTCCAACCGGGCGCGCGCTTGTTCGATCAGTGTTGCGGCATGGGCAGCTTGAGCCTCCCGTTCGCTGAGCGCGGATACGAGGTCGTCGGCGTTGACCTGTGCGAGAGCTTCATCGCTCGCGCCAAATCCAGCACCATCAATGGTGCCGGCAACGCCGAGTTCTTTGTGGGCGATGCTTTCGCCTTCCTGCCGGTGTCCGCTTGCGACGCGGCGTTCAACTGGTACACCAGCTTCGGCTACAGTGCCGAAGACGACGAAAACCTGAAGATGATTCAGCGCGCCTTCGAGTCGCTCAAGCCGGGTTCCTGGTTTGCGCTCGACTTCCCGAACGTGCCGATGATTCTGCGCAACTTCAAGCCGAGCATGGAGCATCGGCTGTCGACGCCCGATGGCGAGATCGTCATCGTTCGTCAATGTCGCATCGACAGCGTAACCAACGTCATGCATCAGACGTGGAACTGGAAGCTGCCCGACGGTCGCGTGGTCTCCAACAACAGCACGCTGCGTCTCTATCAACCGGACGAGCTCGTCAAACTGTTCCAACGCGCAGGTTTCACGGAAGTGCAACTGTTCGGCGGACTGAACGGCGAGGAGCGTACGGACGAAAGCGGGCGCTGCATCTGCATCGGAAGGAGGCCGGCGTCATGATCGACCTCCTCACCGGGCAGAATGCTGAAGTTCAAACCGGCGTTGACGGGCAGCAATCGAACGCAGAAGTCCGAGCCGGAATCTACTCCGGTAAGGTCTTCCGTATCGCTGCCACCCCCGCCTCGCTGTCTCTCGTCGCTGCGGTGGAGGCTGCGCTCGCCGCCGAATTCCCCGGCGAAACCCCGCACCGCAAGCTGCAGTTCGAACTCCCCGGAGACGAATTGTTCAAACGCATCGGTAAGTTGCGCGCTGCGCTTCTTACCGACGCGACGATCCGAGAGCGGCTGTTCGCCCTGCTCAGGGAACAAGGTTTCGCCGCGACCGACAACGCCGTCGATCTCGTGCGTCTGCGCGCGGTCACGCATCTCGGTCACGAAAACCCGCTGGCAGCACCCGCCTACACCGCCCACCGCGACACCTGGTACGCCAACTCGCAAGCCCAGGTCAACTGGTGGATTCCGCTGCACGACGTGACGGAAGCCGACACCTTCGCCTTCTACCCCAATCTCTTCGATAAGCCCGTTGCGAACAACAGCGGCGACTTCGACTACGACGAGTGGATGAAGACGGTCGGATGGCAGAGCACAAGCGGCAAGCGCGCGGTTTACCCGACCGCTGACACTGCCGATTACGACACTGCCGACGGTGTGCCGTTCGCCTGCAACAAGGGCGACATCATCCTGTTCTCGGCAGCACACCTGCACCAGACCAAGAAGAACGCGTCCGGCTTGACCCGCTTCAGCATCGACTTCCGCTCGGTCAACCTCGTCGATGAAGCCGAAGGCAAAGGCGCCATCAACGTCGACAACGCTTCCCATGGAAGTGCCGTCAAAGATTACGTGAATCCGGAGCAGTGACAGACTCCCGAAAATCAGCAGCCCGTGTCGTTCCGTAGCGCAGTATCTGGCATTCGCCGGACACTGCGTGTCGGACGATGCGGGTTGTTTTTCTTTGATCATTTATTACTATTCAAAATCGTAGATTGTCTTAGTGATACCAATGGCGATACCTGGTCTTATTTCGAGTCGTCCCTTTAGTTTTAAAGCAATCGTGACGGCGTCAGTTGAGGCCATCACAAAGTTTTGAATCTCGGCGGGTGCGTTTGCAGATAAGCAAGTCGGCAGTTCCTCCGGGGTGTTCCTGCAACCTCGAATTGTGAATTTATGTGTAAGTGGTTTCAAACTGTTGAGAAGCCCGCGAGTCGCGCTAGATCTAAGACTTCTTCATTGTCCCGAAGTTGCGCTCTGCGCTGGCTTGTGAGATTCCGTTCCAAGAGCTTGTCTGACGAAGGTTTCCCGCTTATTCAGAACCCTATTGTTTATTTGGTTTAGTAATTCGTAGGTTGTAGATGTTCTTTTCCTTGCTTTCCGGCGCACAACCTCCCCTCCGAACTCATCATCCTCCAGTCGCGCTCTTCTGATTTTCTGCACCGTGCAGAACAATTCGCGCCCTCTGGAAACCGTAAAGCAAGAGTCTCAACAAGTCCAAGGAAGTTACCGAATTGAAAACACTTCTCGCCCTCGATATGAACCGCATCTTCAATGACACCGAGGCTGCTGTTAAAGCGCGCGCCGAACGCATCATGCGTGAAGCCCGTGAAGAGATGGCCGATCCCGATTTGCGCGAGCGCCGCACGCAGGAACGTGCGCAGGCTGTCGAACAGGAGGCTCAGCGCATCGTCGACGCCATTCCGGATTTGATTGCCGCGCGTATCGCCAATGGCGAACAGCAGCAGCTCCTTCTCACCGTCAGCTACGGCTACTACTGGGGCTACAATCGCGGTCCCGCGCGCCTCATCGACGAAGCCCAGACCGAACACAACATCGCAGTCGCCAAGCTCGTCATCGAGAAATGCTCCGGCATCGATAAGCTGCACGTCACTCGGCAGGAATACCAGCAGCCCGGGCGCCCTGGCGGTTTCTTCGTGATCATCAACTGGTGAATCACCTCGGAGCGCGACTGGTCAACGAACAACGCAGCGGTTTCTAAAAAGCCGCACTAGGACCAGTCGCTCACCACTCGAACCTTGAAGGGACGCAAGCTTTACAGCCTGTGCCCCTTCTCAATCTCAACTTTGGTTTCTTCTGCCTGGGACGGCTTCCTGGTATGCCGTTTGGGGACTCAATAAGCGGCGTAGCTCGCCCTATTTCCAGATTTCGTTTTGGTTTGAATCTTGATACTACAGCATGTAGGACAAAAACTTTTAACGCCTAGTGAAAAGAAGACGACTGTTGTGACACCTGCGTCAACCGGTTCGGGCAGCGTCCTGTACGCCACCCACTACTAGGCTGCACCAAATTCGTATCAATCAATCGCCGTTGGGTCATCAATCATCTTCGTTGGAGCCTTCGTCAGTCTCAGACCGGCTCTCATGCAGTTTTTTCATGAAATCTGCTGGAATAACTATCACCTTCATTTCGATGCCGGTAACCACAATCTTCGTTGGCGGTGCGGATTGCGCCAAGTCCTTTATCGCCTGCGCCGTGCATGCTGCCACGATCTCTTCGTGCACTTTCGGCGTCAACAGTTCTTCTACAGTCACATTTGCGACGGACGCCTGGCAGGTATTGTACAGACCCGCGTAGTTTACATGCCTATCTAAGTCCTCGTATTCTGCCAGCGGAAAGTCACTGGTCATCCTGGTTTTAGTTGTCAAAACAACTGTCACTAAACTCTTGTCTTTTGTCTGTGCCACTACATACAGTGTGCCTTCGGACCTGGGTGCTATTATCCAACCTTCTGTTTTGCTGGGTAGTTTATCCTCAGGGTAAATGTACTGTGTCGGTTTTGGTTTATTGTTGTTGCCCGCGAAGTAAATTGACATTTGGTGGAGGAGAACAGCGCTCCACACAGACAGCAGGGACACCAGGCATGGTACGAACCAGAACTTCAGGATGTTCGCGAATTTCATTAGAGTATCCATTTGTTTTTGACCAGCGCCGCCGGTAGCTGAAGTGCTACCGGCGGCAGCCGGAATTCAGAACCGAGCAGGTCTTCAGGCTTGTGTTGCTTTTGAATGCTAATCCGGAGTTCATGCTTCCCTCAAGAGAAGAGAATGAGGAGGGAGGCGATGCCCAGGACCACAGAAATTCCCGCCAGGATAATCGACACCTTGAGACACACGTCGGACGCGTTCATGGTCAGTCTCCGTGAAAGTATAGGCGGGACCGCCTTTTCCGCCACTCCAATATGGGTAAACGCCACGCGAAGTCAGTGGCGGTTTTGCTCATGCGACGGGTAATCGTTTGGATCGTCTGATGTCCGGTGCCTTGAGGCTATCTAGAGATGAACGTTTTCCTGAGAGATAAACAAATGATGATTCGACTTTACGCGTTTTTTGTTATGGACACAACAATGGAGAAGTGCTCTAAAAGCTGTATTTGCATGAACGCTGCGTATAGCCGCACCTCAACTGTGTGCATATGCGTGTACGTAAATGCATCACTCCCCGCGGGCGAAAAGCTAGCAGGCATCAGTTTTTTTGATATTGTGCCAGTCCGAGCGCTTGCTTTAAATACAGCTCGATCAAAGCTACTGTCGGAGGTGGGCATTGGATGGATGTTGGCGCCAGAACGGACTTCGCGTTGCTGCAATCGAAACGAATGTCTGTTGCCTGGAAAAGGTCCATAGTGCGGAACTCGGAGAAGGAATTTTTATCGGCTAATGTTCTGCACAGAGCCAGGCAAGCTGCAGATTCCGCAGACGTTAGTTTTTCAGAATGATTTTTCAGTGCCGACAAAAAGTCTTTTGCAGGCAAAGTCTGAACATTGAAACCTAGATTGTTGAGAGCCTTAACCAGTGCCGAAAGTGGCAATCCATGTTCGTTTGCAATATGGTAGGTGTTGGAAGTGCCCTTTGCGGTGTCGCTGATAGCGATGTGTGCCATCGCTTTGACCGCGTAATCTACAGGAGTGATGTCCACTTGAATGTTGTCCGCAGATTCGGGCACGCGACCAAGCGTGGACAGACCGCGGGCAAATAAGTTTAGAAAGTCATCCTTTGCACTGAGTCCCGAATGCGAATCACCCGTTAGCAATCCAAATCGATAGAACGATACAGGGAAGCCTCGCTCTTCGAGTTCTCGGAGCATTAGTTCGGCGGCTACCTTTGTTTGAGCGTAACCACTATAAACGCTGAATGAGCTGTTTAATTTGTCTGACTCCGACGCGACGCCGGTATTGCGAGTGGTGGCGACGAATACGGATAGGGTTGAGGCGTAGTGCAACTGCTTTGGTTTCCCTTCAACCACGAATCTGGCTATCTCTCTGGTTCCGCCGACATTGGCAGCCTTAAGTTCGTAATAGTCTTTGACCATGTTAACCGTTGCGGCGGAGTGGAATACTGTGTCGATTTCGTTCGTCAGTTTTTTCCAGGATTCGGAGTTGATGCCGAAAAATGGCTTGGTCAGATCACCGAGAACCGGTTGAATACGACTTTCGTCACTGGCGGAAAACGCTTTTCCGTGAGTGCGCAGTGCGCTGCGCAGGCGCGATATAGCGGCTCCGTGCGAATTCGCTCGCACAAGACAGTAGAATCGCGCATCGGTCTGTTGCAAGAGGTCGTAAAGCAAACCGGATCCGAGGAAACCGGTCGCGCCGGTCATGAAGACCGATTTTAGTGTGCGTGTCTCATCACAGCGTTTCGCTGAAGCTCTTCGCGATACCGTTTCGATAAAGCGCTCGTCGAGCTTGACGTCTTCGCGAAGAAAATCGCTTGTGAGATAGTTTCCGCCCGGACGCTCCCCTGCGGCGTCCGCTGTGACGGTACTGCTGGCGCTGTTCTTACGATCTAAAACCTCCGCGAGTTCGCTGACCGTCGAGTGAAGTGCAAAGAGGTCAGGACTGATAGTCAGTCCGCGCACATGCGCAGCGAGAACGGCTTCGATAATATTGAGCGAGTCGCCTCCGAGCGCGTAGAAGTCGTCGTGGATTCCGACTGACTCAACGCCGAGTACTTGTTTCCACACTTCGAGCAACACTTTCTGTGTTTCGGATGTGGCCGTCGATGGTTCTGAGTCCGGAAGTGCCCTGAGCGGTTGGATTCTTAATAGGGACAAATCAATTTTTCCGGTGAGAGTCATCGGCATCGAATCGACAAATTCGAATATCTGAGGCACCATCCATGGCGGCAGGTGTTTCAGGAGATGTGTTCTTAGATCTCCGGATTTTTTTACATAGTTCGTTTCTTCTTGACTGGACGGATCTGCGGGCGTCTCTTCTCGTGGAAGAATGAACGCTACCAACTTCTCTCCGGGAAAACCGGGGCGCAATTCGCGTTTCAAAACTGCTGCCATCGCGATATCAGGGTGTGATCGCAGTCGGGACTCGATTTCTTCCGGTTCAATCAGCATTCCACGCAGTTTGAATTGTCGATCCACTCTGCCCAAAAACTGATACTCGCCATCTTCGCATTGCATCACCAGATCGCCGGTTCGATACCAGCGCTTTCCGTTTAAAGACACGAACTTCTTGGCGGTGAGTTCCGGCTCATCGACGTATCCCTTCGCTAATCCAATGCCGCCGATGTAGAGTTCGCCCGCCGTTCCAGGTGGCACCGGTTTGCAAGTCTCATCGAAAATTAAATACTCTGTGTTTGCCAGCGGTTGTCCAATGAGCGGGCGCTCCCATGTTTCGGCATCGCAGGCGCCCAGGCTCGTGCATACAGTGGCTTCTGTCGGACCATAAACGTTGACGACCAGGCATTTCTTCGCCCACCGTCGCACCGTATCCGGTGCGCAAGCCTCACCGCCAATTACGATGGTTTGGAGTGTCCCGGGGGCGTCTTCGCTTGGAATGGTTTTCAGCAGCGAAGGCGGAATATCCATGTGTGTGATTTTTCTATCGTTCAATAGATTCAGAAAATTGGGACCCGGTTGCAACAGCCCTTGAGGTTCGATACAGAGCGTAGAGCCAGCCAGCAAGCTCGTTCCGATGTCAGAAACGGAGGCGTCGAAGTTTGTCGACAGAATGAACAAACAGCGGCTGTTCTCGTCAAGTTTAAAAGCGTCGATTTGTTCTTCCAGTAGGTTCACAATGCCGGAATGAGTCACCATCACGCCTTTGGGGCGCCCAGTAGAACCGGACGTGTAGATGATGTAAGCCAATTGTTCAGGTGGCGTGACGATTGATTTGACTTTGACTGCATCATAGTTGCCGTCATCGTTCCAGTTGTCATCGACGTTGATCGGCTTTACGCCGAGCGCTGCGAGTGTGGTTGTCGCTTGTGGCTTTGTCAGTACTGCACGGATCGATGACTGATTGATGATGAACTGCGCACGTTCCTTCGGTAATGCAGGGTCTAATGGAACGAATGCGCCGCCGGCAAGCCAGACTCCAAGCATCGATGCAATGTAATCGGCGGATTTTGAAATGCCGATTCCTACAGGCTCACCACTCTTAATACCAAAAGATTGGATGTCGCCGGCAATGCGAATCGCCTTGCTGAGCAGTTGTCCGTATGAGTATGCTGTTGTTCCGTCGACAAGAATTGCGTCCTTCCGTCGATATTGTCTGACAATTCCGAAAAACAGCTCGAGAAAGCTAGGTTGCAGCAGGCTCATGGCGACTCGACTTCGTGTTTCATTCCAGTATGCAGACCTAGAGTTTAAACCGATCTTGCAAACAACTGGCTGATGTAAGCATCATGAGAACCGGGTCATTGGCTGAGCGCTCGCTCTGCGACATGGTCGGAAGCGAATCGAGTAGTGCCACCACTTTCTTGTGGTTAAGGAACGGAATGTTCTTCGCCTTCTGACTCCGGAGAGTGTCGTTGAGTAGCGCTTCAGCAGCCGGTGACGCGAATGCGCTGATAGGCGGCGCGACGAACGGATGTTTTTGTCTGTTGTAAATCGTGTCCGTGATAAACGGTTTTACTGCTTCTTTCAAAATGTATTTCTCGACGGTGCCGTTTATCTTCATTGAGATAGGCAGATCGCGAATGAACTCGAAGAAGTGGTGATCGAGGAAGGGCAGCCGACCTTCGATGGAGCTAGCCATCTCCATGCCGTCGCCGAGAGTTTTTAAAATGTAGTTTGCGAGTGCGGATTTCGTCCACAAATAGAGTGATTGATTAACGCGATTTCTGCCGGCTAGCTGTCCATCGATATCGAATCGTGATACGAAGAGGTCGTAAGCATCATGCGTTTGGAAACGTTTTTGAGTTTCATCACTGAGTAACGCGCAGACCTTGTGTCCGAATGATCCTTTCGCTTCGAGAAAACCAGGAACATAACCGAGTCTTTGCTGCACTGTTTCGAGCGATAGAGAACGCCCATGCATGAGCATGATGCCTTGCGACGCTTTATTGCTGGCATGAAGATCGGCGATTAAATGCTGTCTGCCATCGGAGAGAAACAAGTCGTTTCTCAAGTGCGCATAACCTGCAAGAACCTCGTCGGAACCTTCGCCTGTGAGCGCGACTTTGTATCCGGCTTTGCGAATTTCTTTGTTCAACATGTACTTTGCCGTTAGATGTCCGTTGACGGCAAGACCTTCGCTAAAGTAGACGGCATCAGAGAGATGATGGATCAGATCGCTTTGTGAAACGCTGACCGGATGAAAGTCTGCGCCGGCTCGTTGCGCCATTTCGCTGGCGATGGTGCGCTCGTCATAAGATTCTTCGGTGAAACTCACTGAGAAACATTTGATCGGTTTGTCAGCTATTTGCATGGCCAGGGCGACGACGGCGCTGGAGTCGAGACCGCCGCTGAGGTGCGCGCAGACTGGGATATCGGCTCTCAATCGCAAGCGGATCGCTTCTGTGAGTTGCTCGCGACATTGTTCGATCAGTTCGCGTTCCTGATGTTCGGTAATGGGCTTCTGCGAGGCGACGCCACGATTAGAACCATCGCCGATTGACTCATTCTCGGGCTTGTAATCGAGGTCCCAGTAGGTGAATGTTTGAACATTTCGATCATTGGCGAGAAGATATTGCCCCGGTTCCAATTGTCTAACTTTGGAAAACAGCGTGCGATCCGGCAGCGTATACTGCATGCTTGCTGCCTGGTAAAACGACTCCTCATCCCATTCTGAAGGCACTCCGAGTGCGAAGAGTGCCTTCGCTTCAGATGCTATACAAAGTTGCCCATTGATGTGCGCGTAAACTAGAGGTTTGATCCCGAAACGATCGCGAGCTGCGAAGAGTCGCTTGGCGCGCTCATCCCAGATGACCATGGCAAATTCGCCACGTAAATGTTTCAAGCAATCGACACCTTGCTCCCTATACAGGTGCAACGCAATTTCTGAATCTGATTCAGTGGAAAACTTATGCCCTCTGGCTTTTAGCTCGTTACGAATGCGTTCGAAATCATAAAATTCGCCGTTGACGATGATTTGAATTTGTCCATCATCGCTGGAGATCGGCTGCACACCATTGTTTAACCCAATGATGGCTAAGCGCGCATGAGCCAGTCCTACTTCCGCGCTTGGCGAAAGCCACATGGCGTGACCGTCCGGACCTCGGTGGTTAAGCGTTTTAATCGCTTCGCTCAAACTTTGTTTAGTGACTTCTCCACCCGGAGAGTATTTTGCGATGATTCCGCACATTGTTAGTGACTGCCACCCGTGGAGAAAAATGGCTTGAGCGATTCGGTATTTTTGGCAGTGGCGAAAACTTGTTTGTAATCTTCCAGGTCGTAAATTCCATCGACGAGATGATCAACTGTCACCTTTCCGTTCGCGAGAAGCTCGATGGCATCTGCGTAAGAACCGTAGTTTACGACATGCATAACCGGTTCTTTTTTGAGTAGTTCTGTCATTTTAAGTTCGACGGGCTCGTACTGGCGGCTCTTCAATACTAGCTTGCCGCCTGGTCGAATGGCGCGCACCATTTCTGACAGAGATTCAGACGTGAGCATCGTTTCAATCACATAATCGAAAACGCCCTCACCAAGAAAACCGCGATCTTTGGTGGTGTCGTATACGGTGACATTATTTATGTCATGAGCGCGGAGAATTTGTTCCATCAACTGAGAAAAGCGATTGTTTCCGTAAATCAATCCTTTCTCGTCTTTACGAAGACCGGCCTTTAGAACGGCTAGGGATGCTGCGACTGGTTCCGTATAAGCGGCTGCCAGGTCGGATACATTGTCCGGAACCGGAATTGTTGCGCTTGCCGGAACGCATATGAATTCGGCGAAACATCCGCATCTATCGACTCCAAGGAATCGAGAGTGCAGACATTTTTCCTGCTGATTGTTCAAACAATATCTGCAGCTCGTGCACGGCAGATTGGGATTGACCGTTACTCGTTGTCCGACTTTCAAATGTTCTACATCGGAACCGATCTGATCGATGATGCCCACAAATTCGTGACCGAGCACGACTGGATCGATAACTCTAATTTTGCCTTCTGCGGCATAGAGGTCGGTTCTGCAAAGTCCTGCGAGCGTTACTCTCACGACCACCGAGCCTGCATCAGTCAATTCCGGACGAGGCATCTGCTGCACGCCGACGCGCCCGTTTTCGCGGGTGAGCGCCTTCATGCCCAGGCGCGGTAAGCGCTTCGCATGCGACGTGAAAATGCCATGTCTGACGGACGTTTGATTGGGCGCGGTCGTCATTTATATGGTTACCTAAACTTCACTTGAGATCCTATTAGATCTACATGAATCCAAACCTGAATTCTTTCTCGGTTTAGTAAGGCGCGATTTCACTACAACCACTGAAACCAGCTTCCCACGCAGGAATGCAATGTTTTGTTTCTCGCGGAAACAATGACCGTTTCCTTCGAAACATTACGTTTACTGTGTCGGCGGATGCGCGCCAGGTATTTTCGCGTCGACCGGAGCAACCGGCAATATCACGGGTAAAACGATGAAAGTATTCGCGAGATTTGCTGGTGTAATAATGGATAAATCTGAAAAGAGACGGTTGAAGAAACTCGGCAAAGAACTCGTGGAGCAGCGCTCGGCGGACCTCCAGCAAGCGCTGAATCAGGCGAATTCGGCTCCACTCGGATCGGATGAGTGGATGGAAAATTACAGGTCGTCAGTTCAAAACGAGAAATGGTTGAGAGAAGCCTTGCCCATTATGCATAAAAGCGAGTGGGAATCGAAGTTTGTTGTCCGCGAAGATCACACACCAGGCGCGGTTAAAAGGCAGAAATTTGAACCTGCAATGGCAGAGGACGGCTCCCTGGTCAGTTCAGTAAACAGGCTGTATGTGGGCGATTCGACTGCAGAGTCTTTTGTTCAATGTACTTCTTGTGAATCGGTGGTTTCGATGATGCGACCGCCTGAGTGGTTTTATTGGAAAAAATGCTTGTGTCGGAACATCAAAAGACGTCGCATCCTGTGGTGGTTTGTGCTCAAAGCACAAGACGAGAACCAGATCCGTATTGTCAGGCTGCTAGGCAAAGGGGCCGCCCAGAGCCAAACGCCCGAAGACGGTGCTCCAGCGGGCTGATGCTGGTTCATCGATCGTGAACATCATGCCTCGACCGACGTGTGCTATACGCATAGAAGGTAGTTGCCGGAACGCGATAACGCTAGTTATAGCTTTTCCAGTCAACGACGGATAGTGGCGTTAAATCTACTGGTGATTGAATATGTACTGCAGAAAGCTAGTTCGGTTATTCGCTAGTCTAATAGTCTTAGCTAATCTGGGTTTTAGTGAAGCGCAAGCCGCCTCCTCAGACGCAGGCACATCCAAAGTGTGGCAGAGGTCAAAAGATTCACACGCGTTTGATGAATTTCCGACATTTGATTCGGCTGATGAACAGTCGAGTTCTAAAGTTGAAAGCGAAACTGCTAAAGATCAGATCAACGAAAGCATCCGTAATGACGACGAGAGCGCACTCAAACCAGCAACCTCCGGCGATGTGATTGTTAGCCCCAAAGAGAAACTTGATGCCTCGAAACAGTCGACCGAGATTATCAACGAGAGACCTCACGAAGATAGGCAATTGCCATCCGAAGCCAACGTGCATCGTCCGACTGTCGCGCTCGCCCTGGGCGGCGGTGGTGTGCGAGGCACATCACACATCGGAGTACTGCGAGTTTTGAAAGAGGCGAATATTCCGATCGATTACATCGTTGGAAACAGCATGGGATCGATTGTCGGAGGTCTCTATGCTGCAGGCGTTCCGCTAGAGGACATCGAGAAAATGATGCTCGATAACTCGCTCAAAAAGGCTTATTTCCCCGGCAGCATTCCAATAAAGTTTTTGAAAAAGCCGTTCGAGAAGATTTTGAGCCCATTCAAAAAGCATTACGCAGGGCTTTGGACGGGCAACAAGCTCAGTGAATTTTTCGAGAAAAGATTGCCGGAAGGTGTTGAAAATGTCGAGGATACGCCGATTCCATTTTCAGCAATTGCCACTAACTTAATTGACGGTAAAGCCTATCGGATCAGTAACGGCAAGCTGTCCATGGCGATGCGTGCTAGCAGTACGATTCCTCCATTTTTGCAACCAGTGGCAATCGACGATAAAGTCTTCGTAGATGGTGGCATGCGAGCCAACCTACCAGCTTCCGCCGCTCGCGATACGGGCGCCGACATTGTAATCGCCGTGCTCGTTGACGAACCGTTGCGTACTGTGCCTGCTAAACGGTTTCGTCATTTGAAACCGATAGTCGAACGTGTCGGCGACGTTATGCTTGCCGTTGCAGATGCTCGCCAACTGCCATTCGCAGACGTCATAGTCAATCCTGATGTGAGCGGTCTGCCTATCTTCAACGGACGGGAAGAAGACGCTCGTCGAGCTATTCTTGCTGGCGAAACTGCCGCGAGAAAGGCGCTTCCAGCGATTCGGAAAAAGCTGTCTTCAGTAAATGAAAATGCTGCGCTCTCCGTGAAAACTGAGCCGAATAAAGTTCTGAAATAGTGGGCATTTTCTCGGTTCGACGAAAGAATGATATGCAGTAGTAGAAGGAATTTTAAAACGGAAATGAAAGAGGTGTGCTCTTTCACTTCCGAAAACTAGTTGCCGTCATGTCGAAAGACCGGCAAAGCGACTAGTTTTAACTGGGCGAGTTTGCGCGGAGATGAGGCACCACTTCTGGTGTCACTCGTCGTCCTCGCTGCCCGCTCCCTTCTTCGAGGTCGGCGTCCATTCGTCAGAGGCGATGAAGCCCCTGGCTCGCAGAGCCGCTTCGCAATCCTTGACGGAGAGCTCGCTGGAGAAGGTGCCTTCCATCACTTCGCCGTCGCCATCGGGAAGATGGCTGGCGATCAGGTAGTCGAGCTGCTCATCGTATGGAGCCTCACCGCGACCGAAGTCGGTGGTCGGGTAGAGTTCGTACCAGGTGTGCCCGTCACGAGTGGCTTCTTCCTCGGTGCAGACCTTGAAGAGGAAGTCGGACGGGCGGAAGAGCGGGTACTTCTCGAGGAATGCGAAACCTTCGTTGGACTGTGCACGTTCGGCCATCGCCGATTCGGCTTCCGTTGCGGATTCCTCATTCGCGTCGAAGGGCGCGAATCCGCGGATGATGGTATCGAGGATGGTGCCGTCCTTTTCGACGACAAGCGCTTGAACGGGCAGCGTCTCGTGGAAGAAAACGCGCTCGATCGGTTCGCCCTTTTTGCCTCGCTTCGAGATGCGCTTCCATTTGCCTGCCTGAGCCGGCAAATCGGCACCGAAGATTTGAGGCCAGGCTTCTGCCAGCGCTTGCTTGCAAGCAGCAGTGGTGATTTTCGCCATGATTGTTCTCTTGTTGCGCGGTGAAATCCTGGAAGGCACGAACCGAGATTCGTGTTTCCGTGAAGCCCTCAAACAGAAGAAACGGTATGAGCACTGCGGCTCATACCGTTCTTCAAGTTTGATTTTCACCGCATGTTTCAACCGCAAGTTCTCATTTCTTCAGAAGAGACGACTTGGGTTGTAGCAGCGTTCAATATCGATCCTGAGGATCTGGTTCAGGCGAGCTTTTCGAACTCGACCAGGTAGTCCTCGAAGGCATCCAGAGCCTGAGCGATCGGCTGGGGCGAGGATAGATCCACGCCGGCCGCCTTCAGGATGTTGATGCTGTAGTCGCTGCCGCCCGAGCTCAGGAAGCCCAGGTAGCGCTTCACGGCGGGTTCGCCTTCGGTCAGAATCTGGCGCGACAGCGCGATCGCGGCACTGATGCCGGTGGCGTACTGGTACACGTAGAAACTGTTGTAGAAGTGCGGGATGCGCATCCACTCGACCGGGATCTGTTCGTCCATCTCGACGACATCACCGTAGTACTTCTGGTTGAGGTCGCGGTGGATCTCGCACAGGAGGTCGGGCGTCAGCACCTCGCCGGCTTCGGCGCGCGCGTGCGCGATCATCTCGAACTCGGCGAACATCGTCTGACGGAACAGCGTCTGGCGGATGTTCTCGAGCTGGTGGTTGATGATGTAGCGACGCATCGCCTTGTCGGTCGTGGTGGCGAGCAGATGATGCGCCAGCAGCGCCTCATTCAGCGTCGACGCCACTTCTGCGACGAAGATGGTGTAGTCGGACGAGTGGTACGGCTGGTGCTTGCGCGAATGCCAGCTATGCATCGAGTGACCGGCTTCGTGCGCCAGGGTGAACATCGACTCGAGCGAATCCTGCCAGTTCATCAGCATGAACGGCTCGGTCAGATAGCTGCCGGAACTGTAGGCGCCCGACGCCTTGTTCTGGTTCTCGACCACGTCGACCCAGCGGTTGGCGAAGCCGGCGCGCAGAGTGGCGACGTATTCGGCACCCAGAGGAGCAACCGCGGCAAGCACGGTTTCCTGCGCCTGCGCGTACGTGGGCTTGTAGTCCACGTCGCCGACGAGGGAGACGTAGAGGTCGCAGAAGTTGAGCTTCTTGACGCCCAGGATCTTCTTGCGCAGCTTCAGGTAGCGATTGATGCGCGGGATGTTGGCGTGCACCGTCGAGATCAGGTTGTCGTACACCGACAGAGGCACGTTGGTGCCGTGCAGGCGGTGCGCACGAGTGGACTCGTGACCGCGCGCCTTGGCTTCGAAGATCTCGGACTGCACGCGAGCAGCATACGTCGCCGCCAGCGTGTTGCGATACTTGCCGTACGTGCCGAACATGGCACGATAAGCGCGCATGCGCACCGGCTTCGAGGGCGACATCAGGAAGGTCTCGCCGTAGTTGCCGTGCGAGAGGGTGACGCGGTTGCCCTTGCCGTCTGCGATCTTGGGGAACTGCATGTCGGCGTCGGAGAGCATGTCATAGACGTTGCTCGGACCGGCGTGGAGCATGGAGGCGTTGGCCAGCAGTTCTTCGATTTCGGCTGAGCGAACGTGCGGCTTGCGGCGCAGGAGGTTTTCCAGCTCGAAGCGATGCGTGGCGAGTTCTGCGGATTCCGCGAGGAAGCCCTGCAGGATGCCGGCGTCGATGGCGAGGATTTCGGAATCGACGTAAGCGTAGGCCGCGCCGAAGTTGACGAACAACTGCCGGGCGCGCTCGCGGAGCGCCTTGTTGGCGGAGACCGTCGTGTCCTCGTCGGCACGCAGATGCGCGTAGCTCCAGAGTTTCTCGATGATCTGGCCGATCCGGTCGCGCGTGTTGAGCAGACCGAGGAGACTGGCAGCGGAGGACCCGAGCTTGCCTTTGAAGTCGGCAATCGTCGGCGTCAGCTTCTCCACTTCGCGGAAATCAGCTTCCCAGGCGTCCACCGACGGGTAAATCGTGGACAGGTCCCAGGTCAGCTCAACGGGCACATCAGCCCTTTTGGGAAGAGTGGTTGCACTCATAGTTTTGTGTTTCCTTTCGTTAGACCGAGAGAGACTCAGCTCCGGAGGCGTTTCCGCAAAAGCGTCTTCAAATCACATACCCAACCGGACCCATGAGGGCTGCGATTGAATAGAGAAAATGAAACGGTTTTTGGAAACGCTAATCTCGGAACTGGTGAGTGAAAAGTACGGTTTCAGATTGGCAGTTGCAGTCGGGGGGTTGCAATGTGTTTAGCGTATGAAAAAATATCGATAAGTAATCGCTCATATCAGTGTCTAAACGAGAGACCGCTAGAAGCCTGTTATAGTGCCAAACTATGGCTAAAATCAAAGAGCTCTCATGAAACTAAGCCTTCTTTATTTACTAATTCTCAGCCACTAGGCGCTGCGCTAACTAGCGCCAAAAGGCTTTGGCATTCTTGAGAAAGCGATCAATCCCAACGAAATGGTCGACCGCACCAAGGCCTTGGATCGACACCCAATAGATCCTGCATGGCCTGCGGGCTGTTGAAGAGCCAAACAGGTACGCCTAAATTAGCAGCATTAGCCTGTTCAGAACCAAAGAGCATCATTCTGTTGTTTCCGTTAATCACGTGGTATTGTGAGGTTTCAGGGTCATAAACAACAAAGACTGGATTTCTCGAGCGCATCGGATCGAATCCGGTCGTGGTCCCTGGAAGCTCATTTTGACTCGATTGGCGAGGACCATTTTCTCGAGAAATCATCGAGTGAGAGCGTAAAAATGCGCG
>JBGAHZ010000010.1:156114-220016 GCA_044225915.1 Obscuribacteraceae bacterium (SeqCode) | reverse complement strand
CTTCTGGTGTGCACCGCGGGCAATGCCAACAATTTCTTCTTCTTTATATTCATTCTGGGCTATATCACTTGTCTTTCAATGATTCTCTACTTCGACGGAGTCTCGCGCAGCCGAGACGTCGGTCCATCCAGACCAATTGGAGAAGGACGTCCGGCTTCTTTGCCAAAGCTCAGTAAACGCCAGACTCGCGCCGCGACTTCGATAATGCTGATACCCGTAATCAGTTTGCCCGTTGTGACAATGCTGATGTTTTTCTGCATGCCGCGCTCTAGTTCGTTGATCGAATGGATTTTGGAGAATGGCATTCGTCCCTATGTGGCGGTGTCGCAAGCAGACAGAGCTCGCGGTATTGCACCGGGCGAAGGCGCGACGCGTAAGAGCACTGGCAGCAGTACCACCACCGGGGGCGGTACCAATGGTAAAGGTGGCTCTGGCGGTGCCGGAGATCCTAAGAATTCCGTAAACCCGCTGGACAAGCGCACTTCCGGTCAAGGACCGAAGGGTGTTGGTCAGGGTGGTGGGCAACAAAACCCGTACAAGGAAAACGTCAACAAAAAGCCGGAGAATCCGCAAGACGGCTTGCCGACCGCTGAACGCACGGATGACGTTGTGATGCGGATCAGCTCGCCGCGCCCTGGATACATGCGACGAATCGCCTTTGATACGTACGACGGTCAGAGCTGGTCCAGAAGCGGACCGCTGAAAGAAGTAGAGTTCGAGATGCAGGACGACGAGTTTCCGGTCGGCAATGCGAATGCATGTGCGATTCCAAAGGATTGTCCGGTCGCGGAAGTGAAACAAGAAATCACAATAGACATGCCGCTTGCCGGAGGATCGCTTCCTTCGATGTGGGTGCCTCAGCAGGTCGCCGGACCGTTTAAAACAGTATCCATCGAAGCCGATGGCACAATGAAACCTGATGGCGTAATCGAGCCGGGGACCTCTTACGTGGTTAAGTCGTTTTTGCCGATCTATCGCGAATCGGTCATGCGATCGCTTCCTCAACAGACACATTCCGATTTCAAGGCATCACTGCTGCTTCCTCCTGTATCAGAGATGGAAGCCGCAGAAAAAGAAGTGATGGAAAAGTATTTGCAGCTACCCGATACGCTTCCTGCTCGAGTGATAAAACAAGCGAAGAAGATTGCCGGTACCGATGGCAACTCGTTTGTCAAAGCCGAGCGAATCGTAGAATATTTGCGCAAAAAGCAATTCAAATACAAACTGAAAAACATCTATCGAGTCAAGGGCGGCGATTTCGTCGACAACTTCATGCACAACACCAAAGAAGGAAATTGTGTCGACTATGCCTCGGCGTTTGTGATCATGGCTCGGGCTGCCGGAATTCCAGCGCGACTGGTTGGTGGATATTTGCCTGGTACGTTCAATCAGAAAACCGGATTCCAGGAAATCAAAGTCAAAGACGGGCATGCCTGGGCGGAAATCTACATTCCGAATTGGTCTTGGATTGGTTTTGATCCAACACCAAAAGGTCAATTACCTGAGTTTCAAAAGGACGGCGGTTTGCTTTCGAAGCTCGCTGATCTTGGAATGGCTAATCCGTTCGGCGGGGCATTCATGGGCAGTCGTGGCACTCCCGGCGGCGGCATAGGAAATGGTATCGCAGGAAGCAAGATGCAAAAGCAACTTGCTGAAGAGAAACGTCAGAAGGAAGGAAAGCCGCCTGTCGAGGAAGAAGATGAAGGCTTCGATATAATGAAGCGCATTGCGAAGGTTCGGTGGGAACCAATTGCGATATTCTGCATTTTGTCTACCGCCATCGCTGTCGGTATCATGCTCATGAAGCGTAAGAAGGCGCAGGAGACAGTTGGCATTCCGCTTGATGCGCGCCGTTCCACCTTGTTGTTCTTCCAGGTGGTCCGAGATCTTCGCAAGTACAAAATTGTTCGTTTGCAAACAGATACGCCACAGGAGCTAGTCGCCAGGATTCAAGAGGGTTTCTCCACTCATCGCGAAGAAGGGAAATATATTCACCCCGAGTTAGAAGCGCTGCTCAGCAAGTTCCTCGAGGTCTACACTAACGAAAGATTCGGTCGTGGAGAAGAGAGAGTCGGAGAGCTCGAAGAGATGAGCGCTAAAATCAAGAGGCTCGTCAGTTTGAACAAGTAGGTTCAATCAGCGTCTCCGGCTGTTACAGGCAATGAACAACCAGAAAGATGCGTTTTCGAAGCATCAGTTCCAACGTATTTCTTGGGGGCTGATGCGATGTTGAGAACCCCCGTTGCACCGACCAACAAAAGCAAACAGCAAGGCATGAATGAGATTTTCAGCGCGGAGGCATAGAGCTTGTTCGCCGGCATAGTGTTCCGTTGCCAGGATCTGCAAAATTTCACGACAGGAATCAAGCTAATGAAAAACACGCATACGGTTGTGAACGCCATGCGGTCTAGTGATATGCCCCAGATGAGCCCCATAATTATTGAAAAAAACACGACTATTGCTGCCGAATAACCTTTTCCGCGCTTCGACAGCACCTGCAGAAACTCAGACAGAATGACGAGGTTCAAAACCAGCAAGGAGATGAAGCAGGCAATCACAAGTGCGGCTACGGGGAAAAGCAAAATCACATGAACATCCTCCGCTTCCTATGGTAGCAAACGCCAGGAATCTGATTCAGCAGTTGTTCCGCAAAATACTCATCGCTTTGTTTTAGCTAAGAAGAGCATCTCGTCAGGTTTGTGCCTGATAAATTCGTGAGTGACACAGCCCAAAAGTGGGGCTTCACTTCCGTCGGCGGGAGCCTGCATTGAAAAAACATCGGCGAAATCATTGGCCAATTGGCTACTGACGCGATAAAGTGGTTATACGTACTCTCATTTCTTGGCAACGAATGGGTACAAGGTAATAAGCACCGTGCGATCGGGGCGGCCAAGATGAGGGTTTATCACATTTTCAGATCATTATCTGATTTACTTACTATAAACGTGCACCCGTGCAATAGAATGTAGATCTGTCCGCGACAAAGTAGACAACAGAAGGCATAAGGCAATGGTTCAACAGGTCAGAACGACAACCGGTATTCAACAGCAGCAGGAGTTCGTCCCGCCGTATCCAGGCTCAATTGCTGAGACTGGGTTGAAGGAAGGCTTCCTCGAAGAGTTGATTCTCAAAGATATTTATCTCGTCAACTTCGCGCTAGGTCGCGAAATTGCTGCCCGTACCATGCTTCCGTTCAAGATCATCGAAGAAATTCTCGAGGTCTTGAAGAAACAACTTCTCATCGAAGTTCGGAGCTCGGGCGGCTTAGCAGACTATGAATACTGTCCGACTGAAAAAGGCAGAGACAGAGCTCGTGCCTATTTCGACCACAACGCGTACGTGGGTCCGTGTCCTGTGCCATGGAACCGCTACATCGATTCTCTGAAATATCAAACCATTCGTCGAGAGTCAGTCACTCCGCGCGATTTGGAAGTTGCCTTCTCTGACATCATGGTCAACCGCAGAACGATCAACTCGGTCGGTCCGGCAATCAACTCCGGACGCGGGATGTTCCTCTTCGGTGAACCTGGTAACGGTAAGACCTCGATTGCAGAACGGATTGTTCGCAGTTTCAAAGGTCACATCTTCATTCCGTACGCTGTAGAGTGCGATGGACAGATTATCCGCGTGTTCGACAGTCACAACCATGACCCTGTTTCTGCGGCTAACTATCCTCGGGACTATGACCACCGTTGGGTGCGAATTCAAAGACCATGCGTAGTCGTCGGTGGTGAGTTGACTATCGACATGCTCGAACTGCAGTTCGACTACGGTACAAAGCTGTACGAAGCACCGATTCAGTTGAAGTCCAATTGTGGACTGCTCCTGATCGACGACTTTGGCCGACAAAGAATTGACCACAAGTCACTGCTCAACAGATGGATCGTTCCTCTGGAAAAACGGGTCGACTATTTGACACTGCACACCGGTAAGAAACTGGAAGTGCCGTTCGAACAGCTCCTTGTGTTCTCTACAAACCTGAACCCATCCGACCTTGTTGACGAAGCGTTCTTGAGACGGATTCCGTACAAGATCAACATCACGTCACCGACAGAAGACGAGTTCAAGTGGATCTTCCTGCAGTACTGCCAACGCACGGGCGTCCCGTACAATGAAGAAGCAGTCAACTACCTGATTGAATCGCAGTACCGCTCCGGTAAGCGCGCGATGCGTTGCTGCCACCCGCGTGACGTCGTTGACCAGGTCATCAACCTTTGCGCATTCTTGCAGACCGAGCCACGCCTCTCGCGTGAATATCTCGACCACGCATGCGCCGTATACTTCGCCGCAATGGGCGTTAAGTAACTCGGTTGAACAAATAAATCTGAGAGCCCGCTTGGTGAAACAAGCGGGCTTTTTTATCGAAGAGACACCATCTGTGGTGAATTGCCCGCTTGCGATTTTTTCCATTTAGATATTCCACCGGAGAAATCGACTAACCTTCCTTATTGCAAAACAAGCAGGTCTCCGCACTTTTCTCGAACAGTGAATGGGTAAAAAAGTTGAAGTCGCTTCTCTGTGCATTTTGAGTTCACCGCGGAAATTTTGTCGGTTGAACGTGTGTATCGTGTTGGTCGCGTGGCGCTTGGGACCGTGGTTTCGTTCGACTTAACTCCGTTCGTTTGCAGATCCTTATGAACTAGTACTTTCTTATTGAGCGATACGAGAAGCGGCTTCCACGCGTTGACCGAGGCGATGTATAGATTCTCCTTATCCCAATGTCGGCGGAGTGTCGTAGCTCGACCGGCAGTCCAGAAAACGATCGGTTTTTCTACCGGCTTCGTCGCCATTGCTTTTGCCACTCTTTTCATCTGCGCCCATGAAAGAGGTTTTCGTCGTACCAATGAATTTTTCCTCGAGTCTGTTTTCAATGAGACTAGAACAAAGTCATGCAGATCGAGTGTTGATGTCTCGAATGGCTTCTGCTGTTCGTCGAAATAAGTAGTGAGGATGTCTTCGGATTGATTGCGACAGAATCGATCGCATCCTGCATATTTCGAAAGCTGCTTGCCGAGCCAGTCACATTTGTCTCGGTTGAGGACCTGTGCGTTTTTGCCAGAGATGACCATGGCGGTGTTTTTGGAAAGATAGGTTATCTCTCCTGCGATGTTTGGTCGAAAGAGTAAGAGCGAAAGTCCTACCAACAGAGCGATTAGACCAAGCATTCGAGTTTGTTTATTCGGAAGAGTGTACAGAAAATACATGAAGCAAGAATAGTAGATTGCAACTGCACCGGGAATGGGAGGCGCCATGTATATTGTGGTCCCTTCAAGCTGGGCTAATTGTGCGGTGCAGGCAATCATATAGTCGAGTGCGAATGATGTGAGTCGATCCATCGGAGCCGTGAAAATGGTACTACCGGCGATGCCCAGACCGGAGCTAGAAAAGCAGAACGCAATTACCGACGAAACAAAGCCCAATATGGTGACCGGTGCAACGACTGGATCTACCAATAAATTCGCGGGGAGAAAAAGAACTCCAGCGGTACCAAAATAGAGTAGCTGCAATGGCAAAACAGATAATTGTGCGAGAAGTATTACTGACACAGTATCTTTTAACCAATTTTGTAAGCGCTGTAAGATGCCGTCAGGCGGTCGTCTTTTAACCCATTGCAGACCACCGATGATGCCTGCGGTCGCAACGTAAGAAAGTTGCAATCCTACGTCTTTGATACAAAGCGGGTCAACCAGTAGTACAACTACAAGAGTAAGCGAGAGCGCCGCTAGAGCGTGCACACGTCGGTAAAACAATTTTGCCGTCAGAAACAGGACGCACAGCAGTGCCGCCCGCACAACCGATGGTGATGGACCGGCAAGACAAACAAACGATGCGGTCGACAGTAGCGCCGTGAGGCACGCGCAGTAGGTTGGCAACGGCAAAAGGCGAGCGCAGAAATAACTTGTGGCGACAACGATCGAAAGGTTGAATCCGGATGCCGCCAGTAAATGTGAAAGACCGACAGTTCGAAACAGCGTTTTCAATTGGTCGGGGAGTTTTACTACTCGATCGCCTAAGACCATGGAGGCAAGCAGCGCTCCGCGTTCTTCACCGAGATTTTCAACGTGAGATTGGATGATTGTTTTTCTGCCGTTCTGCCAGAATTCGTTCCACTTGACGCCTATAGCGCTGAATGGCGCTGGTTGCTGCTTACTTTCTGGCAGATATGCCAGATGAGCAGAATCTGTGGATAGCCTACAAAAAATACCGGATAAGACGAGCTTAGTGCCTGGGTTTCGCTGCCATGAGGAAGTGAAACAAGACGGCCTCGACAGTTTGCCAAACACCTTGATTGACTGGTGAGATCGATCGTTTTTGTCAAGACTTTTCGAGTCGTTGTCACCACTTATGGTGACCACTACCTTCCCCTCGAGATTTCTCCGAGTGGGAAAGAGCAGGGCCGTGGAAGTGCATAAATAGCTGTTCTTGCTTGGCTGCGATTCAATCTTGCAAATGCATTCGACATTGCCTACGCTCACGAAGTTTGATAAGTCCGACTCGTTTGGACGCGGCATTCGCCAAATCGTGTATATCACCGCTAGTAGTGGCAGGATAACCAGAATGCTTGCGGCTAGCCGTTTTTCAACGAGATAAAAAATTAGGAATCCGATTGTTGATGCTAGTAAAATCAGCGGCCAGTATATTTCGATGCAGGCAAGGATCTGCAATAGAAAAATACTGGCCGTTGATGTGTTCTCTTTCGTTTGTGAAACGAACTCGCGCCCTGCCACTAATCTGTCGCTGTTCGCTGCGACAATCAGGCAGCCGGATGCGAACGAAAGAGAACCGATCACTGTTATGACCGGGGCTTTCATGCTTCTGCCGAGCTCCAAATTTACCCTCTATTCTCTTTAACGATCTTGGAAGCAAGAAAGTTCAATTTCGAAGGTTAACTTTGGCTCTTGAGAAGCGCTCCGTAAGTTAGGGTTGTCTGATACCCAGTGGATTGGTTTTGTAGTTGTTGTACTGATCTGGAACCTTCGCGATGACTTGCTTAGCAAGGCGATCGGCCATTGCTTTCAATTCAGGAAGATCCGGATTATTTGGTGCCAGGCGTTCTGCAAGCATGAGCGCTTCAACAGCCCCATCAAATCCTTTCGGACTCTGCGTTCCTGGAAGCCATTCATTGCGTCCTTGAGGAGTACCGAAGATCATCTGACCAGCCTTGATTGGATCGTCTCCATGATCAAGTACGTAGGCGGCGTGTGCCATTTTTGCAAGGGCTTGATCTCTCAACAGTTTCGAAACCATCAATGTAGCATCCGGATTTAGATCGCCATTGGAGTTGCGAAGCTGTGGCATATTGCGACCGAGCTTGGTGTCAATGTCGGTGACAAATGTTTTGTGATATGCAATCTCTTTGTTCAATGTCGCACCATGTGCGGTGGTGCCGCGCTCGAGGAACGCCTTGAGCTTTTCCATTGCTTTGCCGAGATCGTGCTTGCCATTGATAGTTTCGATGTCGGCATTGACTTTATCGCCGACTCGATCGAGATCTTTGACTTCTTGCTGGGTGACTTTCGTTCCGAAAGCTTGTTTATCCATCATGATTTCGGTCATGGCTTTCGAGCCCTTGACGCTGTTGCGCGCCATTTGCAAGAAGGCCAGTGAATCTCCGCCCATGTCCAGGTTCAAGCCATCAAGAATGTAGGTTGGCCTGTCGGTTGCTGCGGCGCTCAGCCTGGTGCCTTTCTCTAGACGATATTCGCCGAGTGCTTTTGAAAGTGCGGCAGTTGTTCTGTGAGCGGCAAGTTTTTCTTCCTGGCTCATAGTCTTGTAATTCTTGTTGGAATCCACAAGTACTTGACCAAGATTCTGTTCCAATACGGTTTCGTTTTTGTTGCCGAGTTCCTTGAAGCTGTCTACCGATTTTTCGAATGATGAGAATGAACGCTCAGTCTTGTCTTTCCTGTTGACGTCGACTGCTTTGGTTTCAACGTCACCTGTGGACGCTGGAGTGAAGGCGCTCTCTAGTGCGTTGCCGCCGAGAACTGCAGTACCGACCATGAATGATTTTGCAATCTTGCTCTTACTTGGAATTGCAAATGCCAGACCGAGTGGAACTGCATCGAATGCGGAGAAGTGTTTGAATGATTCCGGCATCCACGATGGACCTTCGGAAACACCGTCGATCATGTGACCACCGATAATGGCTGCCACACCTAGTCCTGCTTTGCCTTTCCATCCGTTGCCCAGAGCCATTGCCAGAGGAACGGTCAAGCTGGTCGTTTCCCACGATTTTGCATCGCTGCCGTACATCCGTTCGCGAACTGAGTGATCCGCCGAGAGGAGTGCGCCGGTACCGGCTGTCAAAAGGAAAGCTCGTTTTGCGTTTTCCATGGCACCAGCTCCGGTGAACCATTTCGATTCGGCGGCTGCGCCCTTTTGTGCGACTTCCAGTTTGTCGATGTTGGTGAGAGCCAACTGACGTGTCTCGAGGAGTCCACGCTCAGCGGTCGTGAAGATTTTTCCGTCGCGCGACAATTCCAGCGCTCTGATAGTCGTCAGATGTTCGCCTGTTTTGGCTGCATTGAGAGACTGAAGTGCAGTTGGGTTGAAGTGGGTCTGGCGTTCCACCAGGACTTCCATGAGTTTCACGTCGTCCTTGATTTTCAGCCCTTCTTTCAGTGCCACGAAATGTTTTGCTTCTTCCGGAGCAAGTGGCGCTTTGGCTGTCATTTTTTCGAGCAGCCGCTTGTCCATTTCATAGGTATCTTTGATCGCGCCAAACGATTTGCCGACCAGAGATTCTTCTTTCGCGATTTGCGATGAGTTGATGCCTACCGGATCGAAGTTGCCTCTCCAGAGGTCGGAGCCACCGCGTACCAGACGAGTTCCCAGACCGCTGCCTTCGAGCTTGGAGCCCTTGTCAGTCAGCATTCCCATGCCTTTGACGAGAGGTTCTGCTGTAAGACCGGCGACGGTGCCTGCAATGATTGCTTTACTTGTGGTGGAGCCGCGTTGTACGTCGCGGGCGTTCACCATCATCTTAGATTTGCTGCCCATGGTCGTGGCTAATGGATCGCTAGGCTTGTCACCTTGACCTTGACCCTGGCCCTGACCGCTATATGGCTGCTTGTCTCCCCACGTAGGAGTGTCTTTGGGGGCTTTCCACACCGGATTAGGGTTGTTTGGACGATCTTGAACAGGCGGCAGTTTTTGTCCGCCGGCTGGTGGTTGTTGCTCACCGCCTGGCTTGTATGCCGGTGGATCAAGATAAGGCGTGCCTCTACCTCTTCCGTCTGTCGGAGGAGTGAAGTACGGATCCTTGTTCCGCTGCTGGGGTGTTTTACCCATGTCTTCTACTAATGGCGCAAGACCGCCGTACGACGCTCTATTGGGTTTGCTACCCGGCTCTTGCGGTTCTCTGAAAGGTCCGTCACCCATGGTTCTATCCTCCGACATAAAAACTGGCACTTGTGGTTTTTCAGGAACTGGTGCCTGCGCTGTGCAGCGGTAGATTGAATCTTAGATCCGAAGAGGGCGAAGGTAAATTCGTGAGAGTACGTGGTCCATGGGAGTATTCCCACTCTGCTTGATTAACTTCTTCACATAAAGAGCCGGGTGTCAATACCCGGCTCTCTACAAAAATTGGTTTAAAAACCGCTAAAACGCGCTCTGGTACTTAGCCTGCACTATTTAAATAGTAGCGGCTGTGAGCTGCTGCTGGTTGTCCGTTGTACTTCGCGTTCGGCTTCAAGTTGTATGGCACTTCGCAACGTGCCGTTCTTGTGAATACCATCTGTGCGATCGACATGCCCGCATGCAAACGTACTGGACGGGTGCCAACGTTGACGATTTCGAGAGTGATTTGCGCTGGCGGATTGCTGAAACCTGCATCTATGAATCCAGCGGTGACGTGAACCATTACCCCCAATCTGGCGAGGCTCGATTTGCCGGTTAGTTGTCCGACAATATCATCCGGCAATGTGAGCTTTTCATGCGTGGCTCCAAGGATGAATTGTGTGGGCTGGAGCACGATGCTGTCTTGTACGACGTGAACCAGACCCTCGAGAACGCTTTCAGATTTATATGGATCGATTATTGAATCGCCAGGCTCGTGCCATGAAAACTGGTTTGCCAGTTTAACGTCGATAGAGTTAGGCTGAATCAGATTGTCATCAAACGGTTCAATAACGAGGCGTCCCAGGCGAACCTCTTCTCTGATTTCGTGGTCGACTAATATTGACATGACCTCTCCTTCTGTGGACCGCTACGTTCGCTCGGGGTCCCCTCGCTCTCTACCGCTCACTTTGCTGCGCTTGGGTTACTGGATAGTTGTTCTGCCAGAGGCGGTTCCAGAATCCGCATGTTGACTGGTTAACACTTAGTATAACCGCAGGATACACACATCAGGCAGGCTTCGTACTTGATCATCGATCGTGACTGGAAGCCACATTCGGGACATTCGTTAGATTGAAATTGCTTCGGACTTCCTCGAAACGCTGACGGAGACTGTGCTTGAGGTGATGGGCGTCCGCCAACTAATTTTGTATCATGACGTGGATGTCTCGTTGATATTGGGGCTATATCTATCGGCTCGGCGGATTGTTCTGAGCTCGCATTCGGAGATCCGCTTGATTCGCTGGTTTCCTTCAGTTTTTTCAAAGGATCGGTCTTTGCGATATTGAGAACCTGCGACTTGCGGGACGCATCGCGATAGACGGTAATGCCCTTCAGACCCAGCTCCCACGCCAGCAAATATGCTTTTTCGATGTCGTCGAAAGTGGCCTCGACCGGGAAATTGATTGTTTTGGAAACGGCATTATCCGTGTGTTTCTGGAAGGCCGCTTGCATCCGCACGTGCCAGCTATAGCCAATATCGTGGGAAGAAACAAATACCTTCTTTATATCATCAGGAACGCCATCGACATTTTTCAATGTGCCCTCTTTGGCAATGCGCTCCATCAGCTCTTTTGAGTAGAATCCACGTTCTTTTGCTACCTTTTCGAACAGCGGATTGACTTCGATAAGTTCTTCTCCACCAAGCACTCGTCTTACATAAGAGATCGCGAAGATCGGCTCGATACCTGAAGATGTGCCGGCAATAATAGAGATGGTTCCCGTCGGTGCAATTGTGGTGACTGTGGCATTGCGTAATTTCTTATTGCTGTCGTGCCAGACGGAGAACGGCCAATTCGGGAATGTGCCTCGTTTTTCTGCCAGTTGATTTGAGGCATCGTGGGCTGCGCGCTGGAAGAACTGCATTAATGAATCCGCACGCTCTAACGCTTCTTCGGAATTATATGGAATGCCAAGCTTGATCAAAGCTTCTGCCCATCCCATTATTCCAAGACCGATGCGACGATTGTTCAATGTCGCAGATGCGATGAACGGCAATGGATAGTTGTTGGATTCAATAACATTGTCGAGGAAGCGAACTGACAGTTGAATTGTTTTTTCAAGCGCAGTCCAATCAAAGTCGCCTTTGACCTGGTCGACAAACTGGGCAATGTTGATCGATCCCAGATTACATGCGTCTCCAGGACCCAGCGGTTGCTCCCCGCACGGGTTGGTCGCCTCGATATCTTCAGTACCGGCTATCACGTCGCCATTCTCGTCAACATGTAGACGTACAGGATCTTGCTCGTTGATTCGATCGATAAACACCAAGCCTGGTTCGCCCGTGGCGTGTGCGTTTTCCACGATCAAATCAAATATGCCTCGGGCTCGTACACGGCGAACGGCTTGACCGGTGCGCGGGTGAATGAGGTCGTACTCACCGTCTTCAGCCAGTGCTTTCATGAAGGCATTGGTTACGGAAACTGAGATATTGAAGTTATTGAGTTTGTCTGTTTCTCTTTTGCAGGCAATAAACAGCTCTATGTCCGGATGGTCGACTCGCAACATTCCCATGTTGGCACCACGCCTGGTGCCACCCTGTCGAATAGCTTCCGTTGCCGCATCATAGACCGACATGAAGCTGACCGGTCCGGAGGCCACTCCGGTAGAGGACGCAACCGGATCATTGGCCGGTCTCAATCTGCTGAAGGAAAAGCCTGTTCCTCCGCCCGTCTTGTGAATCAATGCGGCATTTTTGCAAGTGTCGAATATTCCTTCTAAGGAATCCGGTACTGGCAGAACGAAGCACGCCGACAACTGTCCGCCGCTTTTGCCTGCGTTCATCAGTGTTGGTGAGTTGGGCATGAAGTCGCGGTTATACATAATGTTGTAGAAGTCGGAAGCCAACGACTCGACTTCCGCATCGGAAATCTTCGTTTTCTCGGCGCTCGCCACATGATCGGCAACGCGCTTGAAGAGCCCGCTGACGTCCTCGATTGGACGCCCCTTGGAGTCCTTGAGGAAGTATCGTTTTTCCAGTACTTGGATGGCGTTGGGAGAGAACACGATCTCTTCTTATCCTCTTTGTATCGCCCGCGAAGCCGACGATGTATACGGTCTAAATACAAGTATACTACATTTGTATGGCGCTATATGTAGCGGTGGTTGTATGTAACGACACAATATGCAGTGGTTTGTTCCAAGATCGAAGCTTTCCAAGAGCAACGGGTTGCCAATTCTCCAATAATCGGCAAGTAACATCAACCAAACCAGCCAAAGTGACAAGGATAGTCATTTACAATATTTAATAGACTGCAGTAGTACTGTGGTAAGCCGCAGTAATTCAGGTCGCCGGTGATGAACGGAGTCGGTTTGGACGACGGCAAGCTATTGCTTACTAGGAAACCGACGCGTAAAAATGCCGCTCCCGCGCACTACAGTAGGAGTTCCGCGCGCGACTCAATACAGACCCTGCGAAAGAACACTAGTCCTTTTCAGGAGCGCGCCAGCAAAAATTGTTTTCGATCCGAATTAGATGCTCAGGTTCAAGTTAGACGAGTGACCTGGGTACAGCTTCGCTTCAGGATTGATGAAGGTTACTGCGAAATTGACCGCGGTAGCAGCTTCAGCTGCGCCCGTAGCAATCAGTTTCAGCTTTGCCAGGTGAGAAGCGATGTCGCCTGCTGAATAAACGCCTGGCAGGTTGGTTTCCATCTTCTCGTTAACGACGATTGCGTTTTTATCCATGATCAATCCCCACTGACGGAGGAAATCGAGGTTAATCACGAAACCGATGTTGATGATTACGGCGTCAACTTTTAGTGTTTCTTCTTTACCGGTGCGGTTGTCGAAGATCACAGCTTCGTTGATTTGATTGGCGTCGCCGTGCAAGTCTTTGATTTCATAGAAGGTCTTGATATTGACCTTGTTGCGCTTCATCTCTTCAACAGAGCTTTGCACTGCGCGGAATTGATCGCGTCTGTGAATCAGAGTGACCTTGTTGGCAAGCACTGAGAATTCGTTTGCCCAGTCAACTGCCGAGTCGCCGCCACCGATGATCAATACATCTTTATCGCGGAATCGCTCTTTGTTGCGGACGGCGTAGAAGACGCAATTTTCTTCCCAGGCGGCTGGAACTTCGAGATCCAGTTTCTTAGGAACGCATGCGCCAGCGCCGAGTGCCAGCAATACTGTTTTGCTCAGGTGATTCTCATTCTTGTCGCTGACAACCTTCCAGACTTGTTCGCCTTCGTGGTCGATGCGCTCGATTGTGCTGACCTTTTCCATCAAACACAATGTTGGTTTGAAGAGAGCCGCTTGTGTAGCCAGATTCTTTGCGAGATCCTTGGCTAAGATTTTTGGATGTCCAGCAACGTCATAGACGTATTTTTCTGGATACAGTGCTGTAAGCTGCCCGCCAAGCTCAGGCAACACATCGATTACCTTTGTTTTGAGGCCTCTAAGTCCTGCGTAAAAGGTTCCAAATAGACCTGTCGGACCGCCGCCGATGATCGTGATGTCGTAAACGTCCATGCCTTTTTCGTTGTTCCCCGGGATATCCAAGTAGCCGATTGGTAATTGTAATACACTAAATGAGCAAAATGGCTCAGCCTTCATGAATGATGAAGGAGTCGCAACAGCATAATCGAAATGGAGCAAAGATAGCGGTCGCTAATGAAGTATAGGGAGCTCGGCAGGACAGGAATCAAGGTATCGGAAGTTGGCTTCGGCGGCTGGCCAATCGGCGGAAACAGGCACGGCAACAGCTATGGACCTACTGATGACAAAACTTCACTGGAAGCGATCGATAAAGCACTTGAATTGGGTTGCAACTTTTTCGACACGGCCGATGTTTACGGCTGGGGACACAGTGAAGAGCTGCTGGGCAAAGCGTTTCGCGGCAAACGCGACCGTATAGTTTTGGCAACCAAAGTCGGTTCTGACTTCTATCAAGGTTACGGTTTTCAAACTTTCGATGAAGTCTATGTAAGGTTTGCGCTTGACAAAAGTCTCGAAAGACTTCAGACAGATTACATAGACCTTTATCAACTTCACAACCCACCTTCTGATGTTCTGGAAGCTGAGTCGACTTACTCGGTATTAATGAAGTTGAAGAATGAAGGCAAAATCAGAGCGTGGGGAGTGTCGGCGAGAAACTCGCGCGACGGTCAAATCGCGCTTATGGTGTCGAAGCCCGACAGCATTCAAGTGCCATACAATATATTTGCAACAGGACCGGAGCAGGATCTCTTTCCGCTGGCCGATCAGGTCGGCTGTGCCATCATCGCCAGAGAACCGCTTTCCAACGGCTTCTTGACTGGTAAGTATGACATCGATGCTAGTTTCGATTCAGGCGATATGCGCAGAAATTGGCCTCGCGATTTCATCAATGCACGTGTGAAAGCCAGTCAACAACTGCATTTCCTCGCGCGCAACGGCAGCCGCACGCTAACGCAAGCGGCGATTCAATGGGTGTTGCAATCGAAAGTCGTCTCGGCTGTGATCCCTGGAATCAAGACTGCAGAACAGGCTAAGGAAGACTTCACTGCGCCGGATGCGCCGAAATTGATGACTGAAGAGTTAAACGAAATTGAGCGATTGAGCAGAGACAAATTCGGACTCTAGAAGTTTGGCTCAGAATCAGGTTTTTGCTTAGCGGGTAGTAAAGGTTCTCAAACGCATTCCGTCTTTTGTCTGGACAGGAACGTTGAACTTAGGACCATTGATGTTCAAATAAGGATTTGCTACTGCGTTGTTTTGCGGATAGCTTGTGACATTCTGTGGGTAGCCGCTAGCGCTTTGTGGATAGCTCATCTGCGGAATCGTACTTGGCACTGCCATTGGTGGCGCGTATGCAACTGGTTGTTGTTGAGCGTGTTGTTGTTCTCCGGGCAGCGGCTCCGGATGGTGGATGATTACTCGCTCTCTACCGTACTGCACAATTTTGGAGTGATTGTTGCCGGGCGTCGCGATAGGTTTGTAGCCGTAGGCTGCGGAGCCAGAACCAGCCATCGTCTGTGGTGGCTTGGCATTGGAGAATGCCATCTCTGATTGTGAGGAGAAGCTGGCGGGATCGCCCATAGCCGGAAGCGTGTGCAGCGGTTGATTGGACTGCTGAGGCATCGCTGACTTTTTCATTCCGGGGGTGTAAAAACCATGCTCTCCGGTGGCTTGAATCGGCAAGGCATACTTGGCACCGCCTACCAGAATCCTGTCATAGTCGGATGTTGGAGCGCCTGCATTGGGCGTTCCAATCACCTGGTTGGCGAGCGGCTCGTTGTGCCGAATAAAGTAGATGACGACCAGCCAGAGGGCGTAGCCGATGAAGAACAGGGCCGTGATGCCGTTGACGGTCATCTTCCAGCCCGAGAAGATGTCCATGAACTTGAAGTTGGGAGCTAGTGCGTCTTTCTTACCCTTCTTCGACTGCGGATTGTAGGGCGACGATTGAATTGGGCTGCGACCTTGACCCTCGGGGGCTTGACCCTCGAGCATTCCATCCATGTAACCGTCGCCGGAAAAACCGAATTCGCTCAACTGAACTCCTATGTGCCAATCGCTGGCAATGTTCTGAGACCGAATTATCCATTCGTTCTAGACCAAGTGTAAATGGGAGGAATACGATCTACACCATAGTTGTTATATATATTTTTCTCATTACCGCCCAAGCGGAATCAAGAAGCGGTCAGGGGTTCGATCGCTTCCTGGCAGAGAATGTTCTTAACTGGTTCGTACCGCGGGTGCGGATTTAGAACTCAATATTCTGCTCTGCCCTGATTCAGGTGGAGGAAAGGTCAGCCTGCCGTGAGTTTACGGCAAACGATGTGGTTGGTAGTAAGCGCTCTTAGCGAGTCTCAATGCCTTCAAGCTGGGCGACACGTTGGCGAAGGCTTTCGACTACTTTAGGGAGTTCGAATACTCCTGGCAGTCTCTCTTCAATCGAGGTGACGTGACGGGTCAGTTCGATTGAGCGTTCCATCAGCTTGATGAGAATTTGTTGTGTAGCGATCAGTTGACGTTGATTGTCGATCAACTGGTTGGCGATTTTACTCGTCTCGATCCGTTGATCAACGCTCAGAGTGATCAGTTCGGAGAGTTTTCCAAGCAATTTCTCCATTTGTTGCTGCATGAACATGTCACCACTAATGGTGGCACCCGCAATGGCGGCAGCTTCTTCACCTTCGAAGAAATTTTCAAATCCGTCCATCTCAAGATTGTTGTCTTGATCGTCATTCTGTACGCGCTTCGCTTCAGCCATGAAAAAGCTCCTAAGTTATCAGAACATCTAGCGCGTGCACCAACCATAGTGCGTCGGTTTCACTAAACGTTCTTGCCAATGGCCCCCAATAGTGGTGGCGTCCTTAGAATTATAACTAAAGGCGATAATAAAACAAGTGTGTTCAAAAAGAAAATAAAACTCACTTGCAGATGCTGAAAATTACACGCACTTCGCGCCTTTTTTGATCACAGTTTGCACAGAATTCCAACCCATGTTGTAGGGAATTTCTGCGAGTTTCGAAACATTCCACAAAACAATATCTGCCTGATACCCTTCGCGTAGTTGTCCAATAGACTCACCACGGCCGATGGCATAAGCCGAGTTGGCTGTGGCTGCGGTCAATGCCTCTGCTGCTGTCATTCCGAGCTTCAAGCAAGCTAGACCCATGATAAATGGCATCGAGAATATATGGCATGACCCCGGGTTGAAGTCAGAACCGAGACCAACAGCTACACCTTTGTCGATCATGGTGCGTGCTGGTGCATGTTCTTTCAAATTGAGGAAGAAAGATGTCCCCGGCAGTAATACCGCGACGCATGACGATGAGGCTAGTCGATCGATATCGTTATCGGTGATTGCAAGCAAGTGATCGGCGCTGTCCGCGCCCATTTCGCAAGCCAGAGACGTCGCTCCCAGGCTTTTAAATTCGTCGGAGTGAACTTTCAATTTCATTCCGAGCGAACGTGCTTTTTCGAATATACGTTTGGTATCATCGAGAGTGAAGTAACCCTCGTCGCAGAAAACGTCGACATAAATCGCGTCTGGTGAATAACCTTTTTTGTTCGCTAGATCTGCTGCGGCTGGCAGCATATCTGCGATCACTTCGTTGACATATGCGTCTCTGTCGATGCCTGGTGGTACCGCATGTGCAGGCATGAAGGTCGGAGTTAATTCGATTGGTTGCATCGAATTGAGTTCAAGTATTGCCTCGAGCATATTCAACTCGCTCTGCTTATCGAGTCCATATCCCGTTTTTACTTCACAGCTTGTTGTGCCGTGATCCAACATGCGTTTTAACCGTTCTTCGCCGAGTTGGATCAAATCATTGACCGATGCTCCGCGCGTACCACGCATACTCGCGACGATTCCACCACCCTGATCGGCAATCTCCTTGTAGGTTTTACCCTGACATCGCATGGCGAATTCTTCGTGACGGTTGCCACCAAATACGAGGTGCGTGTGTGGATCGACTAGACCTGGTGTTACCAGTTTATTCGTGGCATCAACGGTGGTGGCATTGTCCAGACTGACTTTCGAGAGAACGTCTTCTCTTCTGCCGCTATATACAATCGTGCCGTCTTTGATTGCAATAGCACCGTCATGTATCTTTTTGATGCTATCCATGGTGCTACCGCGTGCCGGTCCATTGTCGACATGTGGTGTTGCTAATTCTCCTATTGGACTAATCAGCAAGTCGATCTGCACTTTGGTATCACTTTTAACTTCGACCATGGTTTTCTCTCGGCGTTGGGAAATGCCGATTATATCCAATCGGCGTGTTAAAAGTCTAAAGAAATAGTCTTCAATGCACCGTTAATGGGGTTGATCGCATAGAATCGAAGTATGGTAAATTCGGCTATCTCACTAATCATTTTCGCGGCACTGATAATTGTGTGCTCGGTTTTAGCGGGTTTAATAAGCTGGGCTCACTATCTGGCGGCCAGTGTTTTCTTCTTCGGTGCTGCGTACCTGTCTTCGGCGTCCGTCAGAAGGAAACTGGCTCAAATCCCAGCGTGGAAAAAGAATCTTGTCCTGATGTCGACACTGTTCGGTGCTGGACTTATTTGGTATGCGTTTTTCGACTTCTTGAGCCGAGGAATCAGGTAGGACTACCTCATGAAAAACGCGCTTCGCCGGGGTATAGGGATTCTCCTGACGATCGTTGGTGGGTTTGCCTTGCTATGCGCTGCTTTTGCAGCCATTGGAGCTGGAATCTCTGTAAGAGAAAGCGAACGGTCGTTCCTGATATTTGCGACTGGCGGTTTTCTGATATCAGGTCTTTTGTTGCTGCGCGCATCAAAATGGTGCTTAGGCTGGAAGTGGGCACAGTTTGTGGTCGACACTCTCCCGCCACAGGGCATCGTTCTTATGGGTCACGTGACGCGAGTTCTTACGCGCGTTAAAACGTGGCACAAGTGGGTTGGCCTGATCGTTCTACTTTTTTGTGCTGGACTACTCTGGACGAACCTGGGCTGAATCAGTTCGAACAGGGGACGAGTGATAGGTTGGCGGTCACGTTGCCGTGCGAATTAGGAGACGGTGCCAGTCACGCACTGAGGGAAAGGAAGTTGTCCAGGGCGTGCGATTCTTGAACGGTATGATGCGAAAGGGATTCGCAAAATTTGCAGTTGTCGCCCGGAAGATGCTGTCCTCGGTCTGTAGGACTCTTCATGTTTTCCAGATCTTTGACGATCTCTTCGAAGTGGAGTTTGTAAACGGCCTCGTCGAGAGTGGTATTAGAAGCAGTGGCAGAGCTTGCGCCGATTTTTATCGACGTAAAGGAAACCGATTCAAATGGCCAACGCACGCGAAGACGCTCGCACAGAAAGCGTTTTACGAGAGCGGACACAGTCGGCCATGAGGACGAAAAATGGCGCTTCGATCTTAGCTGATACTCAACGATCTCCAATTGCTTTCTCTCCGGATACCAAAGAATGAGATCGAAAGTGTCTTCGAGATATACTCGCACGTGTGCCACTCGGGAGCGGGCTTTCAGCGCTACGGCTACAACTTCCGCACCTTTCGGTCGATAAGGACTGCGGGCGTACGCCATCAACGTTTTATAACAGTAGAGGAATGCGTGAGCAACGGAATCAGGATCGGCGCCGCTTTTCTCGACGTGTTCGAGCGGCCAGTATCGACCCATGAATGTTTGAACTTCATTTGGGTTTGTTATTTTGCCACGGTTGATCTCGGCGATTCCTTTGCGGAGGAACTGTCGGCAAAGTGATACAACCGAACGTTTCGACGGCTGAGCTGAGTAGCACGACTGAGCCGTCTCGTAGGCCCGTTTACAGGCTCTAAAGGTGTCGATCATGGCAGGCGAAAACAGCGTGCGGTCCATTGGTAGACCCCCCTTCTCTAATCTCGTTTATTGAGTACCAGACTTTTGTATGTCATACTAATGTATAGCACTTTTGTGAATTCAGTCAAATGAAATTCATCCGTCCCTATTTACTTGCCCGTATCGCTTTTGCGCCCGAGGAGTCGGGTGTATATGTGAACGCGCGGGTGATCGATAGCGATCGGGCTATCCTCTTGCCTGTTTGTGTTCGATCGCGAATATCTAAGTGTGTGAGCGGGTTTCGGAGATTAATTTGCATCGAGAATCTGCATTTTTTGCTCGATTCAATCTATCGTTTTATCAGATTCGACACGGGTGCAACTGAAGGCATTCCGGTCTCAGCCCAACCTCTTTATATGATTGAGGTCTTCGATGCATAGTTTGAAGCCAAATTATCCGCTTCGCCCCGTCCTCACCGTCGGGCAGCTCACGAATCAGATCAAGGATATTCTCGAGTCGACATTCGACTTCGTTCTTGTCGCCGGCGAAATCAGTAACGCCAAGATTTATCCGTCTGGTCACTGGTATTTTTCTCTGAAAGATCAGGATGCCACCATTTCGTGCGTGTCGTTCAAAAACTCCAATCAACATATAAGGTTCAAACTGGAAGACGGCATGATGGTCGTCGCCAAAGGCAAACTTAGCGTTTATCCACCACGTGG
Organism: Obscuribacteraceae bacterium (SeqCode); assembly: GCA_044225915.1. Lineage (GTDB taxonomy): Bacteria > Cyanobacteriota > Vampirovibrionia > Obscuribacterales > Obscuribacteraceae > JADYXR01. Next base: position 199,732 of record JBGAHZ010000010.1, on the reverse strand, counting down.
CAGCTATCAAATGGTAGTGACGGCTATTGAACCGGTTGGAATAGGCGAGTGGCAACTTGCGTTCGAACAGCTAAAAGAAAAGCTTATAAAGGAAGGGCTTATTGCGGAACAACGCCGCAGGCCGATTCCGATGCTGCCACGCAAGATTGGTGTCGTTACAAGTCCAGCTGGTGCAGCTCTTCAAGACATTCTCAACACCATTCATCGACGCAATAAATCCGTGAGTGTAGTTATTGCACCAGCAAAGGTGCAAGGCGAAGGTTCCGCCGAGAGTGTACGCGATGCGTTAGAACTGCTCTACGAGTTGAACGATCTCGACTGCATCATCGTCGCTCGAGGTGGCGGCTCTATAGAGGATTTGTGGTCTTTCAACACCGAAATCGTTGCCCGGGCTGTGGCATCATCGCCGGTGCCTATCATCTCCGGTGTGGGTCATGAAACCGACATAACGATTTGCGATCTGGTGGCTGACCTGCGGGCGCCGACTCCGACCGCTGCGGCTGAACTCGTTGCTCGTGGGTACGAAGAGCTGTACAGCAAATGGACATATTTACGTCGGCACCTCATATCTACCATCGATGATCGATTGATCAGAGTGCAACGAAGGCTCACACAAATGAGTCCTGAGAAATCGTTGCTCAGATATCAGGACCGTCTCAGACATTTGAGTTCGCGAGTGTCTTTTGCTCGCCAATTGATGACTGACAAAGTCGAGCACCGGATTGCCACTAGCCGCCACAGATGGTGGCAGCAATCGCAAAAATTAAATGCGCTTGGACCGCAGCAAGTTTTAGGACGCGGTTTTTCTGTCATCCGCAAAGAAGATGGGACAATCGTTCGCGACTTTCAAAGCGTAAAAACAGGCGACCGTCTGGAAGCATTGCTCGAAAGCGGTCGTTTAATCATTGAAGTGAAAGAGACTAAGGAAAATTGGTGGTAGGAGGTAATACCATGGAAGAACCAAACGGAATTCAAACGGCTTCTTCGGCGCCAATTGCGCTGGTCGATTTCGAAACCGCGATGAACAACTTGGAAGCTGTTGTTTCCGAGCTTGATGGCGAAGTGAAACTTGAACAGGCCCTTCATCTGTTTGAACAGGGAATGAAACTTTCAAAGCAATGCGAAGAATTTCTCAAAGGCGCCGAGCAGAGAATTGAAATGTTGAAACGCGGCGAAGACGGATCGCATGTCACCGTACCTGTCGTCGGCGACAACTTTGAAGTGGCGATAACCGCAGCACGAGCTGAAATTGAAAAGGTCGAAAAGACTACACCGACAAGGCGCAAGAAAGCTGCCACTGCTGATGGTGACCTTGTCGTGACCGAAACAGCGCAACTCGGTCTCGGATTGTCTTCGCTACTTACGTAGACTTGATATTAGACCTACAAACCAAGCATCGTCATTCACCCAGTATTCACTGATTCGACTGTAGGATTAGGGTATGCGAGGGACGACGTTATGAGCAGAAAACTTTGGTTCTTTTTAGGAGCAATAGGCTTGGCTGGACTAGGATTTGCAGCGGCTCACGATGCCAGTGCAAAGTACGAGGAGCCTCAGTTTAAACTTGTTTCGCGAGATGAGAATATCGAGATCCGTGAATACAAGGCGAGGCTCGTAGCCGAGGTACAAGTGAGCGGCACCGGAGATTCGGCGGCCAACGAAGCATTTCGTATTCTCGCCGGTTACATTTTCGGTAAAAATGTTTCTCAAGCAAAAATTTCGATGACCGCGCCTGTCGTAGAGAAAATCAATTCCGAAAAAATCCCGATGACCACTCCAGTTACTACTAGTGTTCGGAATGGTTCGATGACCATGCAATTTTTTATGCCATCGAATTACACTCTGGAATCGCTTCCTGAGCCATCAGACAAGCGAATTTCATTTTCGACGCTCGAGGCCCAGCGATTTGCAGTCATACAATTTTCCGGTGCGTCTTCCAGTTCAAACATGGCTAAGCACGAGGAAGAATTGAGCAAGTACATCGAGTCTCACGGACTTCACGCGCTTGGGCAACCGCAACGGGCTGTCTATAACCCGCCCTGGACTCTTCCCTTTCTGCGAAAAAACGAAGTCTGGATTCCCATAGAGAATCCAGACTAAGAATCAATTACTTGTTGCACCGGATGCGATACCGACTATTCTTTGTCGGCGTCTTCCGACTCTTCTGAACCTTCGGCTTTAGCTTCAGCATCGCCTTCGGTCTTCGCTTCTTCAGCTGCTTTCTCTTTGTCCTTCAAGGTGGTTCCTTCGAGGATTACTTCGAGTTGAACTTCAGCTTGTACTTCAGGCGTCAATTTGATCTGTACTTTATAGGTTCCGAGCTGATTGATATCGCCGAGGATTTTTACAAGGCGCTTGTCGATTTCTACGCCGACGTTTTTCTCGATCAGTTGAGTCACTTCTTTGTTGGTGACCTTACCGTAGAGTTTGCCGGACTCACCAGCTTTGACGTTCAAAGCGATTGGTGGAAGGCTCGAAATCTTATCAGCAAGCTGTTGAGCTTCGCTGTGAGCTTTGTCGATTTTACGGCGGAATGCTTCCAGATCTTCGTCTCTCTTCTTGAGAGTTCCTTTGGTCGCGATGACTGCGAGTCCACGAGGCTGGAGGAAGTTACGGAAATATCCGCGTTTGATCTCGACGATCTCTCCTGCTTTCCCTAACTTTTGAACGTTGTCCTGCAAAATAACTTTCATGACATCTCCCGGGCGCGGATGCGCCAGTTGCCTCCAACTGGTCTCTTATAACTAGACCCTAGAATTTACCATGGCGACCGCCAAAGTCTCAAATAATCGGCGTATGGCAGTACAAATAAATTAAGGAAAGCGGCTGATTTTAGATGTAATTTGTCTCATAGTTCGAGGCGTCGATTGCGCTCTAGCGATGAAACGGTCAGCTGGTAACGGTTTCAGACCTGCTGTGGTGTGAAACTGTTCAATCTTAGATTGTGAAGCGCGTTCTGGGGCACTTCGGGACAGTCTGGAAGCTTGCGCTCTCGGATGCCAGGCGCTGGAATTAGCTGCTCTCGCGGAACATGCCGCGGACGCCGGAGGGATCGGCAGTGAAGCCGAAGCGGCGGTAGAAGTTGTCAGTGCCCGGGTCTGCATAGAGTGTGACCAGCGGAATACCGGACTGATCCAATTCTTTCAGTAGCTCTTCCAGCACGAAGCGCCCAATTCCTCGACCCTGATAAGACGGTCTGACTACCATATCCCAGATTGTCGCATTGAAGACCCGGTCGCCTGTGGCTCTTGCGAAGCCGACCATTTGGGATCGATCCCATGCTGACACGACAGCTACGCTATTCTCGAGCGCACGACTGATAAGTTCGGGCTCTCGACGGCTCCATCCCACTGATGCACAAATATCTTGAACGTCATCCGGCGGCAGCCGGCGATCGTGCCGAATAATTAGTCCTTCGGGCAAATCCCTCGAACTATCAGATTTCTTCCAAATTCCCGACAGGACCATTACCTATAAATCTCTCTAGAGTAGCTACTGATTCCACATGGTAAGTCTGTGGAAACAGGTCTACAGGCTTCACCCGTTGTGTTTTATACCCAGTATAAACCTGCTTTTCTTCGTCTTCCTGTAAAACGCCATCCTGAAGGATTTTCAGGTCTCTGCCAAGAGTCTGCGGATTGCAGCTAACGTAGATCACAAACTTTGGAGCAAGCTTCATCAAGGCGGATAAAACCTCGGGGCTTGCGCCCTTCCTTGGTGGATCGATGATGACAACGTCGCATTCATAGTTGTCGTCTGCCATGCGTTGCAAAACGTCTTCCGCTCTGCCTTCTTCAAAGGTAATGTTGGTTGCGCCGTTGTCCTCTATGGTGGCATTGCCGTCTTGAACCGCGTCCTCATACTCTTCGATGGCGACCACGCTTTCTGCAAGTGAAGAAACCCACAACGCGATAGCACCGACGCCGGCATATACATCCAAAACGCGGAGCGGCTTGCCTAGCCGTTCTTTAACCATTGCGACCTGGTCATAGACTTCATCGAACAGATTTACAGCTTGTTCTGTGTTGATTTGGAAAAAACTTTGCGAGGACAATCGAAATTTGATTCCGTCTTTAAGCTCTTGCGGACGGTCTTCGCGCTTACTTTGCAAGACCTCTTCGATCTCCGTCACACCCTGAAGCGGGATGGTGCGGTCGCCGAAGATTTTGTTGCCGCGCGCCGCGTTGAAGTTAAGACAAACGCCCTTGACCTCTTTTACCTGCTCCATCAGTTCCTTGGCGATCGCATCGAACTTCTTTTTAATGCGTGCTTCTTTCAATGCGGCCTGGTTTTCCAAATTGACGACTAGAGTGACAAGTACATCCTGATTGAAAAAACTCTGGCGAGCGCAGATGTGACGCAGCATTCCTGTGTGCGACTCTTCGTTGTAGGCGGTGATTTCGTTTTCCACCACCTGATATTTCAGCTCTCGCAGAACAAGATCCATGGTTTCCGGTTGGACAACGCATTCATCGATATCCACTATTTGATGCGAGCTGTGTTCGAAGTAACCGACTCGGAGTTTTCCGCGCTTGCTTTGTTTGACGGGAAACTGTGCTTTGTTTCGATAATCGAAATCGGAAGGCGCTTCCAGTCCGGGTTCCACCGTCACGCCTTCGATGTGGCGCACGGCCTGAACGACGAAATCGTGCTTGGCTTTGAGCTGCTCTTCATAACCGATGTGCTGCCACTGACAGCCGCCACAGCGGTCGAAGTATGCGCAGCGTGGCTCGATTCTAATTGGTGATGGAGTGATCAATTCGATCACGTGAGCACGCGCGAATGACTTGCGAACGTCAAAAAGCTCCACTTCAACGACGTCTCCGGGAGCGACACGCGAAACGAAGACCGCCAGTCCATCAAAGTGACCGACGCCATCTCCGCCCGGCGCCAGTGATTCGATAGTTAAGCGAATTCGCTGCCCGCGGTTTAATCCGTGCAGCCGCTCTAGTTTAGCCACTTTTGGTTACCTTCCTGTCATTTGGCAGAACTGATTCCTGCCTGTAAATTTGCGTTTTCGAAGACTTCAAGGGCGTAAGCATAAGCTGCCCTGGCCCCGGTGTCATCGTTTTGCCTTACGGCATCTTCAAGAAGCAAGCATGCCGCCTGTAAATTCTCGATGCCGGCGCCGCTCCGTTGCATTCTATCTAGTCGTTTGAAAAGTTCAATCCTTTCTTTAAGTAAGATGCCGTCGCCTGGATTCATGGTCGTAGCAATTTGTTGATAGCTCTGTTTCGCCAGATTGTTCAGTTTCAAACCAAGATTTTCTTTGCGCAATTGCAGTGCCTGAAAAATCGCATCATCGGAAACCCGCCCGGCATCGAAGCGTCTGACCAGGTCGAGACTAATTTCCGTGAGCGTGTAATCGCTTTGATCGTTTGGATTGAAGAAATAAACGTTGATTCTATCTATCGATAAGTCGCGGTTGCGAAGCAACTCTTTGGCAACAAGCAGGGTGTCGATTTTCATATCGATGTCTCGCCCTGACGGATGCCGGTAGGTAGAGAGCGCCAGTGTGGAGTCTTGTCGGATGATTCGGAAACGCGTACTGGATGGAAAAATATGAGAGCTACGCAGCGAATCGGAGAGGCGCTGCAATTGTCCGCCTTCAGAGTGAGCTGACCGCGTGCGAGCGGTTTTGCGAGAACTCGTGGACTGCGTGGAGCCGAACGGATCCATGTCTGCACCGGACGAAGTCATGTCTTCACCAGTAGAAAGCATTGGTTCAAACGTGTCGCTCGAGGCAGGGCGCATGTCGTCGGAAATACTGGAGGTTGCCAGAAGCGATCGATTTCCGCGTGCAAATGCAATCAACTCCGGACTATCAGCCGCGACTGCCGAGCTTGTTGCAAAGAGGAGCGCGTTTAACACCGCGCCGGCAAGGCTCTTCGTGATGAAGCAACTTGGGGCTGACATAATGAATTGACTGACCGCTCTCAGACCGTGACAATTGTAACCTGAGTTCGCGCTCATTATATCGACTTTTTGTGGGACAGTCGCCATGGCGATTCAGATCATCCATGTCTCCGACATTCACTTCGGCTCTGGCGAGTCGCACGGCCGTTTGAATCCGGAAACAGGTCTCAACACGAGATTGGAAGACTTCGTCGCCGCGCTCAAGAAGGTGGTGGATTACGCCATTGAGCAGGACGCCGATGTGTTTTTGTTTTCCGGAGACGCGTATAAAAATGCATCGCCCGAGCCGATTTATCAAAAACTTTTTGCCCGTGAACTGAAACGATTGTCTGAGGCTGAGATCAAAACGATTCTTGTGGTCGGCAACCACGATCAGATTTTGCGGTCGACTCAAAGCCACTCGATGTCAGTGTTTCAGAGCCTCGAAGTTCCCGGCGTGCTGGCTGTGGAAAAGCCGGTATTCCAAACAATTGATACCAAAAACGGTGCCTTTCAATTAATAGGCGTGCCACATGTCACGCGACACAACCTGCTTTCTATGGAGAAATATTCCGGATTCACCGCTGCGCAGCTTGACGACGTTCTCGTGCATCACGTCAGCGACATGCTCAAGTCGTACTATCAGGAGCTGGATCCTGCGATACCGACAGTGGTGACCGCACATATGTCGCTCGATCGTGCATTGGCAGGCATAGAAGAGGAGCTTCTTGTCGGTTACACTCTCACTTTCCCAAGCGACATGTTTATCGATAAACGTGTGGATTATGTGGCTATGGGTCACATTCACAAACAGCAAGTGATTCGCAATGAGAATCCTGCAATTGTTTACGCCGGAAGCTTAGAACGAGTCGATTTCGGTGAGGAGAAAGAAGACAAAGGTTTCATTCATGTTCGGCTCGAACGTCAGAAGACGACTTTCGAGTTTAAATCAATTGGACCGCGACCTTTCGTGACTGTCGATGTGGATGTAACCAAGTCCGACGACCCGACGTCGGTGATTGTTAAACGAGTCCTCAACGAAATCGTGAAGGGCTGTGTGCTTCGCGTGCGCTACAAAATCAATCAGGACCAGGTTTTAAACGTGGACGAATCAGTCATCTATCATGCCGCGCGTGAGTGCATGTCAGTTCGTGTGCAACCGGATGTGGTGCCGGATCATGCGAGGGGACGGCTGCCTCAACTTACTGAATCTTCTGTGACATCTCCAATTCGTGCGTTGGAAACCTATCTCGACGAAGTTGCACCGGAGCGCAAGGACCGGCTGGTCGAGCGAGCCAAAGATGTTATGGCACAGCTTAATGCTGAGTTGCATAAAGACAACGATTAACAAGGTCGTCGCCGTTGCACCGCTAATTCTGGAATAGGTAAGTTTGAAACTAGCAGCCAGGCGCGTTTATGACAGGCGTTACCGCAAATAGCCCCGAAGTCAGTTCCCAAAATTAGCCCCGATCAGTCACTGCATGCATTCTGCCGCAGTGAAGGCTTGCCGTTCGTAAACAACAGTTTGTTAACTGTTGCGTCGTTCGAAATCGGCTGGCGATGGCGCTGGTATTTGTAGAGTATGCAAGCTGACACTGTCGAGTCGAAACGCACAGGCCACAGGCCGTCGAAGAAGCGCAGGAAGATTCTCTTGGCGCTGTTCTCGTTCTTGCTTTGCTCGTATGTGGCGCTCTCGCCCTTGTGCTCGATGTGGCTCTATAACTATATTCTGTTCTTTCCGTGGAAATTTCCTTCCGGCTACTACGAGGAAACCAGAGCACGAGGTATTGATCCTCGCGATGTTTGGATTCCAGTAGGCGGCAAAAAAATGCACGGGTGGTATTACGAGAATCCGCATGCCAAACGAACAGTGATTGTGCACCATGGTCAGGGTGGTAACCTGACACTCGGTCGCATCTGGGCAGAAATTTTTCTTGCGCTTGACTCTAACGTTTTGCTTTATGACTACGAGGGATACGGTAAAAGCGAGGGCTCATCCAGTATGGAAGCCGTTCGGCGTGATGGTCTGGCCGCATTTGACTACATCTGCGACATAGAAAAAATTGCTACGGAAAAAATTGTCAATTGCGGAGAGTCGCTTGGAACAGGCGTTGCGGCTTACGTCACTGAGAAACGAAAGACTGCCGGACTAATTCTCTTTTCTCCGTACGCATCGGTAATCGAATGTGGACAGCAGCGTTTTCCAATACTGTACGCTTATCCTAGATTCATGTTTCCGCAGGTCGAGCTTGAGTGTCGGACGTGTTTGAAAGGAGTTCATCCTCCTGCAATGCTGATTCACGGAACTGAAGATTGGATTATTCCGGTTTCGCATTCGGATGAACTATTCATGATCGCATCGCAGCCGACTAACTATATTCGATTGGAAAATCGACATCATGATCCACTTGATTGGAATTTCTATCCAACTCTCAAAGGGTTCCTCAATAGTTTGTGAGCGCGGAATATGGAGCTTGCGATCGCAGCTCATTAATTCGTACCGTAAAAACCACACTGAACGCATTGCTAATATCTAGAGTTCTACATAGTATCTCCACAGACATCTAGCATGTATGACTAAGGCTGATTAGATGTCGCTCGGAAGGTGTGGGAGACATCATATTGAAAAACCAAGAACCTAAACAGGTCTTCCTCGGCGGAGCCTGTGGATTAACGACGTGGCGAAAAGATATCGCTATTCCGCTTTTTGAAGAAGCGCAAGTCAGTTATCACAATCCTCAAATGCCGCTTGGGGCGTGGAAAGAAGATGATCAGTTTGATGAAATGCGGAGGAAGGACGAGTGTCTGGTGCAACTGTTCGTAATCAACGGTTGCACGCGAGGAGTGGCTTCAGTTGCGGAGGTGGCTTACTTAATCGGTGCGCGAAAACCAGTAGCAATTGTTCTTGAAGATATCGAAGCTGGTGCGCAGGTGTACGGTGCAACGATCGACTCGGTGGAGGCTGACGATTTAAACCGCGGGCGCATCTTCGTAAGAGCAATGGCGGATAGACACAACGTGCCGATTTTCACAGACATAGCCGAGGGCACGAAATACTGCATAAAACTAGTGAAAGAGCTAGAAGGCTCTATCACTCTCAACCAGATCGAAAATATTCTATCCGAAGTTCAATTCAGCAATCATGTATTCCAGGTCGAAGAAGCTCCAGGCGGCTTTCACATCTGGATAAGTGGAATCGAGCCGGATTCTTACACTGGAAAGATGGAGTTACAGGAAGGGCGCAAATGGTTTGTTCATTCTCGCAGTACGCCATCGGATGTGGTGCGCACTGTGTTCAAATCGGTGTCCACGTGGGCTGAGCACGAGGCGCGTGAGAGCTTCAAGTATAAGGGGGTACGCGTATTCAGTCCTCATCTGGATCTCGAAAAAATAGTGATGAGAAAAACACGCGACACCGAGTTGAGCGATGCCGAAGAACCTGTGCGTAGCAAACCCGCGCCGGGAGAACCCGCGATGAAAACTGCCGCTGAGCATTGAAATAAAATTGTCGAATAAAACCTTGGAGAGTTTATCGACCGGTCCGCACAGCCTCCCATGACCCTGGAGGAGGAGTATCACTGACGAAATCTATCTATTCAAAAAAAGAAATTCCGGGGAGCGACTCTAAAACCGCGCCCAGGTTACCGGTCGTCGATGCGGGACCTTTGTTTGCCGCACTATTACGGGGCGACGACGCCGCTCCTGAGCGGCTTGAGCTTGCGCGCGCTCTCAAGCAGGCGTGCCATGATGCCGGGATGTTTTACCTCATCGGGCACCCGATCGACCCAGCGCTAATCGAGAAGGTACTGTTCGAGAGCGCTGAGTTTTTTGAATGCGATGACGAGCAGAAATTCGCAATCAGCATGAAGAATTCGGCTCACTTTCGCGGATTTGGTCGTCTAAAAAATAAACGAGATTGGCGCGAGCAAATACATGTCGGCGTCGAAGCTGGTCCGAAGCCAGTTTTCCCCGAGGCCCACTATCGTGCGTTAGAGGGACCAAACCAATGGCCGGTTTCTCGCACGGATTCATTCCGGCAGACCATGCTTGATTTCATGAGCGAGATTAATTCGCTGTCAAAGGTTTTGTTGTCCGCGATTAGTGAATCGTTGGATCGTCCTTCTGACTTTTTTACCAAACGAATGCAGACAAATCCGTATCTGCTTTTGAAAACCATGTCCTATTTTCCGCAACGAACTCAATCCGGTGAATCCACGTCGCAAATGGGTGTGACCGCTCATTGCGATTGGAGCTGGCTGACCTTCTTAACTCAAGATGATGTTGGAGGATTGGAGGCACTAAATTCGGACGGCGTTTGGATGAAAGTCGAGCCGATGAAAAATGCCCTGGTCATCAATACCGGCGAATTGCTCGAGTTGGAAACCGGTGGTTATTTTCGAGCAAGTCCGCATCGTGTGATCAATGAGCGGATTGACCGACAGCGGTTTTCAGTCGCCGTGTTCGTAAATCCGGATCTGGACGAAAGGATTTTTCCGTCGGAATCCGGCCTTTCCGAGAGTTCAAATGCAGAACATGTTCACAAAGTGATTGAGCCCGGCACCACTCCTGGTGCGTTTCTCTTCGGCGATAGCGAATGGAGACGCAAAGCTGAAGGATTATGGTGTTACCGAGCGGCGTGCTTAGAAAAGGTGTGAACGAATTCAAAAAAGACCGGGACGATTATAATTGCCTCGGAGTGCCACAGATGGCGCTCTGTTTACTGACTGGTTTTAAACGAAGACAACCAGAACTGGTTGCCCGGAGTGGGGTTCGAGGTATTAACAAAACGCGGAGACCTCGCAGGATTGCGAGGCCTCCAGTATCTGTGGGTCAGATACGTGCGGTTCTGGCTTGGTTAACGACCTAGAATTCCTCCCAGCCCGCCGACACTTCGCGTGACTGAGTTGAGCGTGTTGCCCAGCCCCGTCGTTCCCGTTAATCCGCCGGTCAATCCAGTGACTGGTGAAAGAGCGCCTCCCTTCGAGCTGAGCAGTCCTCCGCGGCTTCCCAGTAGTGCTGCTGTCGGGACTACGCTGGATGAATTTTTGCCACCTGTAACTGAATTCAGGGGTGAAGTTTTTCCTGCCAGCAGTGACGTAACTGCTGCGTTCTTGCCGCCCGTGCTCGGGTTCAAGAAAGTCGCATTTAGTCTTGTTGTTTTCTTGTTGTAGACAATTCGATATCGTTTGAGACCTAGATTTTTGCCGAGACCAAGTGGGTCTGTGCCAGACGGTACAACTGATGTTGGTGAGAAATGTTGGAGGTTCAACGCCGACAGTGAAGCTAGCTCGAGGACGTCGCCTCCGATGGCATAGTTACCCACGAGTGGCAGCTGATTTATTTGAAGATTTTTCAACACTGAATTTTTTCCACCCAGTGCTTTCATCAGTTGCTTGTTGATAAATTGCTGCTTGAGCAATTGCTTTTGAAAGGAGCTGAAGAGTTTGTCGTCAAGAATTTCTGCAGGAAGCGAGCTTATGTACGAGGTCACGTTGGTGTTATCGAACAGCAGCAATTCTTCGATTAGGCCGGCGACTGCATTAACGGTACCTGGAAGATCCAGCAATTCGAAACCGATCGAATCACCAAACACTTGCACGGCTTGATCGAGCGCGACGTTTTGAATTGCGTTGACCGTGACCGGCACATCCAGTATGTCGGAACTCGCATCTAAAGGAGAAGCGTTACCCTTCTTTCCGCCTTTCCCATCATTATGCTGATGCCGCGCTCTGCCCGCTTTTGGACGAGCTTCATAAGACATTCCAGGTGTTAAAGTAAGAACGCTTTTGTCGAGTTGATTGGTGATCTCTGCGATACCTTCGATCACCGAGACGCGCGAGCCATCTTTACCTTCCTGCATCAGCAGGGTCGTTCCGCGGGCGAGGACTTGCAAATGCTTGGTGCAAATCGTGTAGTCGCCGTCGCCCTTCTGGCGATCATGATTGAACATCATGTCTCCGCCGATCAAATAGACCAGCTTCTGGTTGGGCATGACAGTGTAGACGGTGTTGTGCCAGGCACGTGTTGTGATGTTATCCCATTCAATCTGTGCCCAGGATTCTTTGCCTGTGCCTATCTGCATACCTTCGGTGATGGAGTCACCGACCTTCGCTGCTGCGGGCTTGGCCCAGACCGTTTTGTTGTCATTGGCAAAGTCTCGGGTGAACACAACCCCCTGAGCCTCGGTAAGAATGCCTGCACTGTTAGTGGTGGCATACGTCGGGGTGATAACACTAAAAGAACATAGCAATAAAAATGTAAAAGCCAGAATCAGAGTGCGCATGATGACCTCCTCGCGTTTCACTCGCGATTTGTTATTTCGACCAATCAAGTTCGACGAAATTTGAAAATGGGAATGAGGACTATTCGATGCGCATAACATGCCATCAAACATCCTTAAGTAGTTGTATGCCGTAGGTTTGCGGCGACCGGCCCAACAAAGTAGAGCACCGTTTATGGTGCCCCAACAAATCACGCTCTTGTTATGATTTGTCGATTCGTTTTCCGAATCTAGTTTGAGTCCGTATCACACTGAATTACTGCGGGGTGAACCAACCTACTGATGCCGGGGCTTCCTGGATTCCAATCCGTTTCGGAAACTCGCAATAGTTTCTTGTGTGATACTGCCAAAATAAATTTTCCGCTTCCTACAAATCAATTGGAAAAATTACAGAAAAAACTGCATACATAATGCAGTTTTCAACTCCATTTTTTTGAAGGAAGGTATTCAATTTTCCATCAGTGCTATTAAAATTGGCGCTTCCGATTAGCCCGCAAAAAGGGTGCTTCTGACGACAGAAATGAATGACATTCGCTTTGCAAAAACTAAATTTTGACGACCAAACGAAGACTATTTTTTGTCAAAAGCAAAGGCCACAGCTTTTTTGCCTGGCGCCAAAATTTTCTTCGGTGGCGGAACGGTTTCGCTGAGCCGATCTTCATCAGGTTGTTCGAAGCCTGTTCCCAAACGTCTTGCCACTAAATATGTTGGACGCTGACGTACTTCATCCAGTGTTTTCTGAATGTAGATTGCAATCAACCCGACGCATGCAATTTGCAGACCGGTGAAGAGTGCGATGCAGAACAAGAGCTGAGCGTTCGTTAGTTCGAAACTTCCAGTGCAAGCCACGGCGATTAGACCGAGCAATGAAATTCCAAAAATACCAAGGCCGAGTGATGAAAGCAAAAATAGAGGCGCTGCACTGAACGCAATGATTCCATCCAACGCAAGCGTCAAAAGTTTTTTGACAGTGTAGGTACTTTCACCAATTTCGCGAGCGTCACGATCTAGAGGAACGCCACACTGTTTGAATCCAAGCCATGGAATCATGCCGCGCAGAAAGCGGCTCTTCTCGGGCATGGATGCGAGTGCGTCAACTACTTTGCGATCCATCAAACGAAAATCGCCAGTGTCTTGAGGAATGTTGACGGAAGAGACGGAACTCAAAAGTCTATAGAAGAGGTATGCGGTCGAGCGTTTCAAAAAGCGATCGCGGCGTCGTGAGCGAGTTGCGTAAACGACGTCGTAACCCTCTTTCCATTTCTGGAACATCGTTGGAATCAATTCAGGCGGATCCTGAAGGTCCGAATCCATATTCACTACCATCCGACCTTCAGTGTGGTCGAGACCGGCGGTGATCGCAGCTTGCTGTCCGAAATTTCGCGACAGTTCGATAAGTTTGATATTGGCGCATTCAGCCGCTATTTGGCGCAGCGCGCTGGTCGCGATATCTCGCGAACCGTCATTGACGAAGACTACTTCATAGGTCAAATCGAGTGGTCGAATATTGGCGTCAAGCCGCTCGAGGAGCCGAATGAGGTTGCGTGGGTCTTCGTTGTAAACAGCTACGATTACTGAAAGATCGATTTGCTTGGCGGGAGTGGTCACAGTCTATGTCCCTGGTTTCCAACAATAGGTGAATTCTCGCGCACAGGGCCTTACCGGGTCAACTTGGCAATTCTAATGTGGACGAGCTTAGATTTTTCCAATATTCGGCAAAGTGTCAACTGTCGCATCGCTTCAACAAATTTCCAGGTCTATGGATTGGATCGGGATGTAAACAGGTTAAACGAGACTAAGTGATTTGATCCATTCCCAGGATTTCTTGACGCCTGTTTCGAGGTCGACTTTGGGTTCCCATTTCAGAAGCTTGCGAGCCAGTTCAATATCGAGAACATTGGATTTAACGTCCACATTCCGCGCAGGAGTGTGGAGAACGCGCACTTCTACATCGACGACTTTTCGTATCGTTTCAACAATCTGATTTAGGCTATAGCCTTGACCGGAGCCGACGTTGAACACGCGAGGGGCGTTAGGGGCCGCGACATAGTCGGCGCATGCGATTAAGGCGTCTGCTGAATCATAGATATAGATAAAGTCGCGGACTACTTCGCCGTCACCATATACGGTGATAGGCTGGCGGCGAGCGATGCAGCCGAGAAACACGCCAATGGCGCCTTGCTTAGCGTCTGGGTTCTGCCGCTCGCCATACGGATTTGCGATCCGCGCCACTGCATACTCCAGTTTCTTTGTATGGTGAAACAGGGCGAGATACTTCTCGATAGTTAGTTTCGTAATTCCATAAGAGCAAATTGGATCGTTAGGATGATCCTCTTTGATCGGAACCGATTGAGGCACACCATATACGGTGCCTCCGGATGAGACGAAAACGAACTTATCGACTTCGCACTCCACGCATTCGCGCAGTAATTGAATGGTGTCGATCACGTTGGAGCGAACGTCGTAGACAGGGTCGTCGTTGGACGTTTCCGGCAACGTCGTGTACGCCAGATGGAAAACCCAGTTGACCCCGGAGACGGCTTGATGTACTTCGCCTTGATTGGCGAAGTCACCGATCATATACTCGACTCCATCCACCGGCTCTTTGTACCGGCTCGGATAGCGGTCAAATACGCGGACCTTGATTCCACGTCCGATTAATTGGTCTACAAGTGCGGTGCCGATAAAACCGTTGCCGCCGATTACTAATGCCTTCATTTCTCGCTGCCATTGCTGATCGAAACGGATTCTACCACGCTTGACTAGCCGGGCTCCAGTCAACGTGACTTATTTCAATTTCCGTGACGACTAGCCCGTCTGGAAATCGCTGACAATTCAACCCGGTTGCGCCCTAGAGCTGGTTGGCTACGACTTTCAGGGTAATTGGGTAGGAATATTCGCCAACCTGCTGATTGCCGCTATCGACGCATCTCAAACGCAGTTGTACGTATCCGCTTGATTTGACAATGTCGTCAGGAATGACGAACGTGGTTTTGTTACCCTTTGCACGAAGCACTTTGTTTGTGCCGGACACCAGCGCGGCTTCAGATTTCAGATTGTCGAAGAAGAAGTTCTTCTGCAGGATTTGCATCTCGATGGCGGAGGTCTCAGGCAGCTTTGTGGCGTCCACTGCAACGCGCACAGTCGCGCTGGCGCTCTTTCTGCGATCTATTGTGAACGCTCCGTCGTCCGCGCTGGTGCGGGCGAGAACGGTAACATCAGGCGCAATCAGAGAAGCGGGCAATAAATCTACACTGTCGATAGCCAATGCTGATAGACCGTTCTGATCGCTCGCTCCGTTTGAATTAAGAGCGGGCAGGTCGATCACCATGCTGGTGATTTCTCCTGCGCAGAAGTAACGCCAGTATGCCGATACCGGCAGTCGCACTTCTACGCGCGAGCTGCCATCAGTCAGTCTAGTGACCTTTTCGGAAAGCCGAACATTCAGTAGCGTTTTTTCTGATGTGTTTGATACCAGCTGAACTTTGCATGTATTTGATCTGAAGAGGCTCTTCGTTTCGCCCGAAGCGGTCGCAGCTTTCGTTCCAATAGCCTGCGCAGGTGAATGCGTTTTTATCACTACATAATCAAACTGGGCCGGTCTCAAGTGCAATCCGCTGATACGAATTCCCAAGCCGCTTTCCGCGTTTTCAATCAGTCCGTTTTTGCCGATATCTCCGCGACCCTGAGTGTAGGGGTAGGACGCCACCGGACCGTTTTGCAAATTGCCAACAGAGGCATTGCTGGCTGGACCCAGCAATGCGACGGATATTGGTTGTGGTATCGCCGTCGGTGTGCCGGGATTGAAGGGCACGAAGTCCTTTTTGTCCATATCCCAAACCAAAAACGAAGCAACATCCGGTCGCGACAGTGCTTCTTTGAAGTGGGCGGTGTCAATTTTGTCCGCATCGCCGAATAGCGACGGCTCGAACGTCAGAATCTTCCCGGTCAAGCCCGACGCTGCAAACGGTGGTGTAATCAGGTGTCGGAATGTCGTTCCGTTGAGGATCATGTGCGCGCCGCCTTCATCCTTGGGGATGCCGACAACGCCAACTAGCTTTCCTTCAGGAGTGGATTTGGAGAGCACAGCTGCCTTCTCGTGGATTGATTCCGTTTGCTTTCCGGCATGTACCCAGGGAATGTTATTGCGCAAAGTCAGTCTGGCAAACACCAGCGTCAACGAGGTAAGCGCAACGATGGAGAGAACCATCAAGCGGCCGCTCGCTTGCAGGGCTGGTTTCAGCTCAGTATGTTTTGATGGGACGGCTGTTGATGGCGAAGTTTCTATAACACCTGGCGGCAAACCGGTGGCAGGTATTTTTTGCAAGGGAGAAAACAGAATTATGGGAAACAGCATGGATAGCGATACTGTGAGGAAGAAAACAAACCTGCTTCCTTCGAGTTCGTATCCAATTCCCCAGAGCTGGTAGATGGGTGCCAGTGCACAGATTGATGAGACGAAGATGAAGAGCAACCAGCGCCGAGGCAGCGAGCCGATTACCAGGCGCGTAGTCGCGAGTGCGATCAGTATCATATAGATTCCGGAAAGCAGATTCCGTTGCGCTCCACCGTCACCGAACACGAATTGATTGAGTGGAAAAACTATGCGCATTACCGTATCAAGGTCCGTCCACTTCTGCAGAATTCCGGAAAATTGACTGCTTCCGATACTGCCGGTATAGCCACCAGTGATGGTGCCGAGGCAAGCGTATCGTATGATGAAGTAAACAACTGTGCAGGCGAATAGCATCGCGCCAACCGGAAGAGCAGCCGCGAAGCGTTGGTGTAATTGGTTCGGGGCGGTAGTCGGAATCGCAGTAACCGGCGGAGTAGTTTCGCTTTTCGCGTGAACGAGGTCACCTTCTGGCAACGATGGTGCCGGGCTCGCATGCGGGTGCAACTCGTGGTCCAATTTTTGCAAAGCGGCGATCGCTGAGGCTCGAGAAGGCTCTGTCGATGTTACCTGTGGGTTCGATTGCGGCGGATGCGATGACGATGGATCGAAATTCAGGTCGTTTCCACCTATCGGTTTTCCGACCTGGTCTTGTGGTTTCTTCGCTGAATTCTGGTCTTTCTGTGCGTTGGTGTTGCCCCACAGAAATGCGAGAAGCGTTGCGGTCACAGGCAGTGCAATCGCCATTTCTTTGGTCAGAATTCCTAACCAGAAACAAGCGAAGGTGAGGATGAGCCATCTCTTGTTCAAATTGCGAACGTAGAGTGCAACGGAGACCAGACCCAATAGATAGTAGGTCAGGCAGACTATGTCTACTCGACCGACGACCCAGGAAACGCTCTCACAGTGCAGCGGATGTGTTGCGAAAAGTAGACCTGAGAAGGTCGCAGCGAGATTGGACCGTAGCTTGCCCCAGTAAGAGGTGAGCATTCTAATAAGGGTGAAAATAAGAATCGTGCACGCCAGATAATGCAATACGTTGGTGAAGTAGTATCCGGCAGCGTTGGTCTTCCACACTGCGAAGTCGAAGAAAAGGGTCATCAAAAGCCAGGGACGATAGACTGCCATCGATGGCACTTGCATGTAATTGCCCGTGAAATTGCTCCACAAGCGCGGCCAGTCACCGTCAAAAATCTTAGCGACATACGCCACTTCACCGAAGTCATCGGCGAGAAAATAACTTCCCAGGGTTCTTCCAAAGCAGATGAAGACAGCGCCCGTGAGCACGGCTATATAAATCAGAGGGTTTGAAAATATCTTGCGCAAGTTGTTTCTAAAGCACCTCGTGACCGTTGCCGATCGGGTTGCTCTGCAAGTCCTGCAACCTTAGTTCCAATAACTCGATTCGATGATCTACTCCAATAGCACCAGCGGGAAGCCCTGTTCGCGCCTGATTGTGAACGGAAAGAAAGTTGTTATGCTCGGCCGGACCGCCGGCGGTCGGCTCCACTGAAATGCTGGTGAGCGTGCCTGGCAGTGCTACTGGTTGAAAGGGAGCGGCAAACTCGAATGATGTTGTCCCCGCCTGTGATACCACGCTGGTCGGCACCCAGGGGCTGCGATATCGGTAGCGAACACCCTGAGCGTCGTGTGATTCGAATATCATTGAGAATGAAATTGGAATGTTCTCTGCTCCGGTTTTACTGGACGAGATTTTTCCTTTGACGGATGCGAGCCATAAAGTATTTGTATCGTAAGGCGGAATTTCATTGTTCGAAAGTACCACCTTGTTTGCTTGCCCTCCTGCGAAGGCTACTGCAGGGCGTTTTTCGGACCGCATCGGAGGTCCGATCAGTAGTCTTATATTCGGAGTGATGTTGGAAACGCTGGTATCACTGCTGGTGCCGGGAGCGATTATGACCTTATCGTCGTACCGTGAGTCTGTGAAACCGCTCTCGTTTTCGACTCCATAGAATGCCTTCTCCCAGGAGTATCTTGCTACGCTTGGAATGCGCACGCTGTTATCGTTTCGGTCTGCATATGCTGCGTAGATTTTGTTTGAGGCGGATTGCGTTGCCGTAACAGAAATTTGTAGTTGAGGTTTGTTTGATGCAAGCGTGGAATCTATAACAGCGCCAGGGATGGCTATTGCAAACCATTGACGCAAGTCCAGATTGCCGCCGCCTGACGCCGCGGTTAGCGAAGAATAGATGTCTTCGCATTCGAGATATCGTTGTTGCGATAGTGGTTTCTGCGCCCGCGCTTTCGTCGCGGAGAGCGTTTGTGCAAAGGGCATAATTGGAACGGGTGGAGTATCGAGCTTAACGCCATTGACGTTAATTTCGGCGTCCGTTCCTATGGTCTGCCAGTTTTCGCAATCGATCAATACGTAGCAATCACGCCCGCTAAGCGTGCTGCGTTTGGAATCCGGAATGTAGATGGTTTGTGAGAGCTCCGATTTCCGTTCATTCTTAGGGGATGATACTGATCTCGCTGTGGTCTCACCGATACGCCCGCTGGAGCGCAGCGGCAGCGCACACAATGGAATCGTGATTAGAGCGGCCGCTGCCGCAATTGTTTTGACGAATTTGCCGTTGTCGGCAATCAGGTTGGATGCCTTGTAAAGAACAGCGAAGAAAATCAGCAGCGCCGTTGCTTTGGTTAAACCAGCCACCACAAGCGATACCACGGGTGAGCCCCCCAGCGGTGCGACAATCGAGCCGAACCAGTCTACACGAGCGCAAATCACGGCCAGCAGGACTGCTCCGCACGCGATCGCAGCCGGTGTTTTGCTCAATACAAGATCGGAACGGTCGGACTTTGTCACAAACGCCCGGATCACGGCGCAGACGCCAGCCGAGGCGAAGAGTATTACGAATGGAATCGACGTGAGGTTGTATCGTGGAACCGTTATAAAGAGCAAGTAGACACAATGCATAGCCCAGAGGGTCGCCAGCGTGAGTCGCAATTGCAGTCCACGACCGGTGGTTGGACTTTTGTCCACCAGGCACAGGGTCAATCCGATTGCCGCAAATGCGAGAGCCAGTTGGTGGAAAAGTACCTGTGAGTCAATGCCGAAAGGACCGATAGGTGTTCGAAAATCGTTCCATGGAAACTTATAGAGCCGAAGAGGCTTATCGAGCATCAGTCTTAGGAAGCGCTCAGGACTCTCTTTTATCTGAGCACCGACCAAGGAAGCGTAGTTGCGTTTCTCAATGCCGTTGCCGTCCGGGTATGGGTACGACAAATAGCCCTGTGTGGTGATGTTGGTTCCGATAAAGAGGTTATAGTGACCGACTCGATCGACTACTACAGAACTTTTATTGAAGGCCATTTGTTGGAAGAGAAGCCATGGCGCGAAGACGATGGCGAGCCCAACAACCAGTCCCAGAAGGCGCAGCGCGCGGCTCTTACCTTTGCTAAACCAGGCGGTCAAGGCGAAGGTCAGTCCTGTGACGAGGACCATTATCGAGCGTGTCAGTTGCAGAAAAGCAAGACAGATGCCTGTGGAGACAGAATGAAACAGTCCGCTTTTCTGTACGACTGGTATTGTCAGCGCTACCACGGCGCAGAGCAGAAAGCAGCTGAACGATTCGGAGTACATGCGGATGGAATTGACTATAAACCCGGGATAGCATGCGGCGATGATACCGGCTGTGATACCAACGTTTCTATTCCATGCCGACTTGCCAATCCAGGCGATCAAGACACAGGTGAGCGAAGTTAGAATGCACTGGAAGAGAACTGGCGCTTGCCAATTCAATTCTGCAATAGGCAATCCAAAAACCGCATGACTGATTAGCAGGAAAAGCGGAAAGATTGGACCGGCGATTGCCAATTCTTTCACGGGTTCAAAGCCATGTCTGAGTTGAGGCTCTGATGTCGTTCGGTTGAGAACTGACTGCAGTGCGTCCTGAAAGATTGGTGCAGATTTGTTGGTCTCAATAAGTTGAGCGAGTCCGCGGGCGTCACGCAAGTACTCCGAGGCATCGCACGAATAGACTATTGAGTTGTGCCCATCAGCGAAAGCGAACCAAAGCCGCACAGCAAGAGCGAGTACGAATATTGCGCACAGCCAATAGCGTCCCCATGATATGCGGAGACGCGCTTCTGATGATTGTTTTGATTGGTCCTGTGTCGACTGCGACACATCGATAGAAGCCGGCAATTGCAACTCCACCCGGAATCGTCTTCGCTTCCCAGAAGCCAAGAAGGTTATTCTCTCCGAAAAATTCGGAGCGTACCTTGACTGCCATTAACATATGTTTTTATGTTTAATCACAATTGCGTTTTGACCTGGCTGGTTGGCAAGCGGATTTATCAATCCGCTGACTTCACTTCAGCGTGCTCTCTAATCTTTCAACTTTCACGTAGATCTGGACTGGTGCGCAAAGCTTCGACAAGGATGTGTTGGATTGTTGCTTCTTGACAATAAGTTCGTGGTTTTGAACTCAACGTCTGGTAATAAGTTAAATATGAGAAAGAGTAGACAACTCTATGCGTGGACGTTAAAAGATTAATTATGCTGGGCAAATTGAACACATACCCAGATTTTGAGCGGCGGGCCCGATCACCAAATGAGCTGGCAGGAGTACTGTAATCTAGCATCGCAAGCTGTAGGGCAAGGCAACTATGCCGAAGCAGAGCGAATAATTTATCAGGCCTTCAAAGAGGCGCGTCAAGCAAAAGATCTGGAGAGAATTTGCACGGCACTCGATTCTCTTGGCTGGCTTGCTTTCATGCAACATAAGTTTGCAGATGCAGAGAAGATTTACCAGTACGTTGCGAAGGTGAAAGTTCAACTTTACGGCGCGGACAACGTCGAAATCGCGCGCACGTTGAAGAATTTGATTGCAGCGACATATCAAACTAAGCAATACGAGCGCGTGGTGCAGTATGCCAAGGAAGCGGCGCGCATTTTTGCCACCAGCCTTGGTCCGGATCATGCTGAGTGTCAGCAAATCGCGAATAATTTGATCGAATTGCTCAAGTGGCTCAACCGAATCCCGGAAGCCAACGAGATATATGGGTACTACATCAATCGTCAGCCCGCTCCGCAAGTGCCGCAAACGCCAGAGCAAGCGGCTTATCAAAATCAGTATCAACAAACGCAAGCTGCGTTGACGCAAAATCAAGGCGCTCAGTACGCCGAGGCGCAAGCGCAAGCTGCAGCGCTCGCTGCGCAGATTCAGGCTCAGCAAGCCGCGGAGTTGGCTGCGAAGAAAGCGGCGGAAGAAGCTGCCGCCGCACAGGCAGCGGCTCTTGCCCAGCAACAAGCCCAGTACGCGCAACAACAGCAGTACGCTCAGCAACAGCAATACGCCCAACAGCAGCAATATGCGCAGCAATACGGGCAGCAACAACAGCAATATGGACAATCCGGTGTGCAATACGCTCAATCCGGTCAGGCTGCCGCGCCACAACAGCAACCCGCTGAACCGGTGGCTGAAAAAGACTACAGCCGTTATGCGAAGAGCATTTGCGATGTCTGCCAGTATGAGTATGAAGGACCAGAGTGTCTGCGTTGTACTTCAGGCAAGATCGGTATCTTCGATCCTACGTCTCGTCTGGACTGGTAAGTTCAGTTACAAAACTGCATGATACTGAATGTGGTGTCATGAAGAATTTCTTTCAAGTTTGTTCGAGATGAGCAAGTTAAGATTTTGCTGATAAGCAGGCGCCGTCCAGCAAAAGTTGACGGATTGCTGATGTATGATAACCCGTTAGTCATTCGAGACGCGAATAGACCGGGCTCGAATCAATTTGTTCAAAAGGCTACGCGTGCCACGAGTTTTGATGACAGTCCATAAATTCTTTCCGGAGCATCGCGCCGGGACGGAAGTGCTCACGCTGAAAATCGCGCAAGACCTTCAGCGGCGCGGATACGAAGTGCTGGTTGTGACGGCCAATCCTCCCGACACCGATGCAAGATTCAGACCAGGCGAAGAAGTAGTTCGATACACTCACGAAGGCATCAATGTAGTTAGTTTTGAAGAACCGCTTCGGCTGAAAGGTTACAAGTTTTCTTTCGAGTATCGACATCCGTTGATCCGTGAGCGCTTCGGCGCATTGATTGACGAATTTCACCCAGACATCGTTCATATAATGCACGCGCAAAACCTTTCAGCTAGCGTGATTGAAGAAGCCAAATCCAGATCGCTTCCGGTGATAATGTCGACGACCGATTTTTGGTTTATCTGCCCTATAGTTCAGTTGAAACGTCCTAATGGTCAGGTTTGCGAAGGACCAGGACCATTCGCGAAAAACTGTTATACGTGCTACACGCCGGAATTATTGCCGCCTCTCGATCAGTTTACCGAAGCGATTGATAATCGTTTTCCGGCAGTAGGTAAGGTTTCCGGCAAGCTCGGATCGCGCGCGCTCTATGGCGCGTATCTCGCATCAAAATATCCGCAAGCGTTGCAAGCTACGATAGAGCGACCGGAAGTCCTGAGTGCGATTGCGAATACAACGGATGCGATCACAGTTCCTACCCGTTTGATGCAGCGCCTGTTCATAAAGAACGGTATAAAAGCAGAACTGATTCACCATGTTCCATTTGGAATCGATACCGCCAAACTCATTGACTGGTGCCAAAAACCGCCTTCCGAGAAGTTGCGAATCGGCTACATCGGCACTTTGTTCGAACACAAAGGCGTCGACATATTGATACGCGCAGTGCAATCTTTGCGCGCGCCGGATCGCGCTCTCCTCAAGATTTACGGTAGCCCTAATCAGTTTCCCGAGTATGCGCAGAAGTTGAAAACGCTGGCAGAATCATGTTCTCTGACGAAGGATTCGATACAGTTTCTCGGTACTTTTCACAATGATGATTTTGGCAAAGTGCTGTCTGAGATTGACGTAATGGTAGTGCCGTCAAGATGGTATGAGAACACGCCTCTGGTTATGCAATCGGCCCTGACTACGAAAACGCCGATGATTGCCACTGATCTGGGCGGTATGTCCGAGCTGATCGATCATGAAACCAATGGTCTTCTGTTTAAGCTCAACGATCATGAAGACCTGGCCAGGCAGCTCCAGAAACTCCTCGATGATCCCGACATGCTCGATCGATTCCGTAGCAACATTGGTGAACAGCGGACAATCGCCGTTATGGTCGATGAATTGGAAGCGCTGTACAACGCAGCTTTCGAAAAAACAAAAAGTGACAAAGACTTGTCCGCGATTAAATAGTTAGAACTAGCGGCTCTAACCAGCAAGAGATAAGCAGTCTTTAAGATGCGCTGCACGCGCAGGCATTAAGATTACGCGAATGACATCAAGAACAATGAGAGTCTGTCTTATATCTCGCGAGTATCCCCCGGAAACTGGTTTCGGCGGGATTGCGACTTTTACCAGGCACCTCGCGCACGGGCTGAAGGAAATCGGTCACGATGTCGTTGTCG
This sequence comes from Obscuribacteraceae bacterium (SeqCode), assembly GCA_044225915.1. Lineage (GTDB taxonomy): Bacteria > Cyanobacteriota > Vampirovibrionia > Obscuribacterales > Obscuribacteraceae > JADYXR01. The sequence continues at coordinate 175,758 of JBGAHZ010000010.1, read as the reverse complement.
TGTCGCTTTCCAAAGATGTTGATAAGACAATCGATGATGATGGTGTGACTGTTCATCGAGTCAGCCTTGGTTGGATCGAAAAGAATTTCGATTCTATGAATGCATGTATTCCTTACAGCCACTACGTTATGTCCGCATCTATTTCAATGTGGCGCAAATTTCTCGAGTTGCATTCAGCGAAACCTTTCGATGTCGTCGATACGCCGGAACTCCTTGCTGAAGGATTTTTCCCTGCGCTCACTCGTGTTTGTCCGCTTGTAATTCGGCTATACACGCCGCATTCCAAGTTCATCAAAGAAGGCTTGCATAACGTTACGCCGTCTTTCGACCACGAATTTATCGCCGCGATGGAGCGACTGGCAATGACGTCAGCTGATGTGTTGACTTCTCCCAGTCTCGATTTGAGAGACTTCGTTGCCGACGATTTGCATATTGATGCTGAACAAATTCGTATTGTTAGAAATCCAATCGATCCGAATGTGTTTACTCCGGAAGGCGAGCAACTGCTGCCCGCAACCGAGAAGACGCGCATTCTTTTCGTGGGGCGTCTGGAAGAACGCAAAGGTATTCAGTATTTAGTCGATGCTGTTCCAATGATCACAGCGAAGCACAAAAACGTCGAGTTCGTCATCATCGGCGATGACACGAAAAACGCTAAAGGTCAGACATCGGAACTGCAAAAGTTGAAGAATACGATCGAAAGAGATGGTACCGGTTCCTACTTTGAGTTTATAAACCGAGTCCCTCTGGATTCGCTGCCCGGTTATTATCGCTCTGCGGATATCTCGGTGGTACCCTCGGTTTACGACAATTCGCCATACACTTGTTTAGAAGCAATGTCGTGCGGACGACCTGTGGTAGGCACCGCTGGTGGTGGTACGAAGGAATATCTTTCGCACAACGAATCCGGATTCATCGTTGAACCTAAAGATGCCAAAGCAATTGCTGATGCGATTAATACTCTTATCGAAGATCCTGCACTGCGCAAACAAATGGCTGAAAAGGCGCGAGAACGAACGCTGAAATATTTCCAACGTCAGGAAATTGCAAGACAGACTGTCGAGCTGTATGAGTTGGCGGAGCAGCGATTCCAAGCCAGCCAAAAGGCAATCGTGTACAAGAAAGCACCGTCGGAGGTGGTACATGATGCGCTTTATATGATGAAGACTTTTGACACAATGGTGTTTGATACGCTCTATCGATTCTCCTATCGGTTTAGATTGACCTACTGGTGGCGACTGTTGAAGCGGCGTCCAGGGCTATTTACAGCGAAGATCGGTTTGAAGTTTGCCAATGTCATGTCTAGGCTGACAGGTTCTAGAATCGCAAAGCTCAATCATTTGCAGTCGTGGCTAGCAACTGAGATTGGTCGCAAGAGTGTCGATCAGTCGTTAAGTATTTTGGATCGATAATTGGGCTGTGATTGAGTAAGGCTGCTGGTTTAATTGTTGTCCCGGGCTGCTCTCGAACGCCCTTACAATTAGTCCATCGGAAAGGCTTCGTCGAATTGCGCGAGAGATGGTTGAGGGATTTACCAGTTGGTCGGATCGGCCAGAGGTTTTGTTTTGTTCTCGGTAAATTTGTGGACAAAAAATCCGCGTTCGAACATCTCACATAATGCCAGTGACCATCTCCAGTGCTCGCCGTTGATGCGCCAGAGCATGACGAAGAAACCGGTTCTATCCGATCCGTAATTGCAGTGTACGAAAACGCGACCACCATTTTTTCGAGCATTGGTGACGATTGCTGAAAAACGATCTATTTGTGCGAGCGTCGGCAGATTTTTTACAGATAAATTCACGTAGCGAAAACCCATTGCTGATGCCGTTATTTGCTCGCCGATCACAGGTGGTGTGTTGGCTTCGCGTAGATCGATGATTGTCTCGACGCCGTGTTTTTTTAGCCAGACCATTCCGAAGGGAGTGGGGAGCGCACCTCTATATAAGTAGGGTTGTACTACGAAAAAATTCGGAATTTCAGTAGGAGAGGGTTTATTCGCAATAGATTGTTTGCTCTCTAGGCCGGCTAAACATGCGTGTTCAACGGACACTAAAACAGCTAGCGCTGTCGTCAGCAAAATGATAAATGCGAACAAATATTTTTTCTTGCTTGAGAGACTAGCTGGAAGTTTCGTTGGACGCGACGAACTTATCGAAACTTTTGGTTCCGTTTCTTTCTCAAAGCTATTGCGTGCAGCAAACATAACCGTGCAAGTTTAGCCGCCCGGCAACAAGAAATCCATTACTTTGGAAGAGCTGCCCGGGGTTGGACGAGAATCCATGAGTTTGGTGTTCAAATCCTTCGAAAGCGTCTCCAGGTTGTTCTTGCCGATGCCGGTATCAAATACGACCACGGTCAATTCCGGTCGCCAGGCGAGGTGTTGAAGTCCGCCAATCGTAACCGCTTTATTCTTTGATATATCCAAAACGCGCAAGCTGGAAATCTTTGAAATAAGCATAAGGCTCATGGAGTCTAGATTCGTGTTATCCAGATACAGATTCTGTAAGTGCTTAAGCTTTGTAAGCTGCTTCAATCCTTTGGGAGTGAACGGTCCATTGTTTGAAAGGGTCAGAAGTTCCAACCGATCGAGTTCAGAGATCCACTTCAGATCAGAGTCTTCGATCCCGCAGGAGTCAAGCTGAAACTTTTTCAGTTTCTTTAGAGCCGCCAACTTGACTCGTGCTCTGGGTGATAACTTGTTGTCCTTAATTTCGGCAACTTCAAGATTAGTCAGCTCCGAAAATGCAGTTACTGCTTCGTCGTCTAGATTTCCGCTGTATATTTGCAGGTCGGTCAGTTTAGGGAGACTTGCGCATTGTTTGATGGCAGCTGCGGTGATGGGGATATTGACGAATTTGAGGATTACCAAATTTTTCAATTTGCAGATACGAATTTGCAATTCTGGTGATACCACGCATGATTGCAAACGGAGTTCTCTTATATGGGGACTTTTCTCAATAGCGTCAACCATGTCAGACGTAATCGTCATCTGGTACATTCGCAGGTGGTAAGCGTGCTTTTGAGCATTTATAGCGGTTTGTAGATCAGCTCCCGACTTCGCCGAGTTGACGATTATCATGTCGTTCTCGCCCAAGCCTCGATTCAATTGAAACGTTTTGTGGAACTCATTGCCAACGACCTTGTCGTCTATCGCAGAATTGACGAGTGGCGATGATTCGTCAAATTGCTCTTGTGTCGCTTTCAGTGCAGCGGGCGAGGGTTTAAGCTTCTCCTGGTTCGCGTCGTTCGAAGAAATTCTGGTTGCTAAAATAATGAACGTCGCAGAAGCAACGAGAATAATTGATGCAATCGCTAAAGCGGCTTTAGTATTGAATTTGGTACCACGAGGTTTAACCTTCGGTTCAATGATTTCGACAGGAGGCTCCTCAACTTCCTCAACGATCGAGTCCAGGTTTAACTCTCTCAGTTGGTTGCCCAACTCTTCCATGGTTGCAAAACGATCGCCCGGCGATTTTGCCATCGCCTTTTGAATTATGGCTTCCAGTCCTTCGGGGAATTTCGGGTCAGACTCTTCAGAAATTGCCGGGATTGGTTCATTCAAATGCATCGCAATCGTCGCGATTGCGGAGTCGCCTCGATATGGAGGTTTGCCCGTGAACATCTCGAACATGACACATCCCAATGAATAGATATCGGAGCGTCCGTCGAGCGACTCTCCGCGAGCCTGTTCCGGACTGATGCATCGCGGACTGCCGATGATCTGACCGGTCATGGTAAGCATTCCGGATTCGGCTGGAGCGTCGACCATTTTTGCGATTCCGAAATCAAGGATGAGCACTCGTTCTCCCAATTCAGAGTGAGAGAGCATGATATTTGAAGGTTTCAAATCTCGGTGGACGATACCGTTGCGATGAGCGTGTTGCATGGCATCGGTAAGTCGTTGGCACACCTCGATTGCGTGCCTGATTGAAAAGCGCCCTTTGCGTTCCATGTGCTGATCCAGCGTGAGACCATCGACCCACTCCATCACTAGGTACGGCTGAGTTTGTGAGACCAGTCCGAAATCAAGGACGCAAAGAATGTTGGTGTGATTGAGTTGGCTGGCCGCGCGCGCTTCTTGCTGAAAACGCCGGATGAAATAATCGTCTCGCAATTCGCGATTCAACAGTTTGACTGCGACGTCGCGCAAGAGCAATTTGTCATGTGCACGAAAGACTCTGCCCATGCCGCCTTGCCCAAGTAGTTGGGTCACGACATATCGATCCGCGATCACGTCGATTTTCTCATCGCTTGCGCTTGCGAATTCCGCAAGGGGATCGGCAATCATCGGAACGGGAGTGTCTTTACCGGTGCTCATCAAGACCTCGTTTGTGATGAAGACATACCCTGAAAACGTGTCGGGCTAATCCTTCTGAGAGAGGATGAGTCTGGTCGATGCAAGGAAGTTCGCGGGGCTGCCAATTGGCGGAGGTGATAACGAAATAACGTCCTGGTTGAGATGGAATTAGGATCAATTTTGTTCAACTGGTGATATTTTTGTATATGCGTCGATTTCAGCAAGTACTGCGCCCGACGCGAGCAACAGAGTGAAGAAGATTGATTAAGGGTAAACGCGTTCTGGCTGTCGTGTCCGCTGCCGGCGGATGCAAGACTCTTCGAGGAAGAGTTACGCGCCCGCTCATCTCGAAGCCTCTGATTCTCTGGACTATAGAAGCTGCGAAAAACTGCAGGTTGGTCGACAGGCTTGTTGTTGTCACCGACGATAGTGAAGTAAGAAGCCTGGCTCAGGCTAATGGTTTAACCACATACGCTGTTGCGACAACGAAAGCAGACGGCATCGATCGGCTTACGGATTGCACGCTGACGGCACTGAAACAGCTGCCCGATTTCGAGCTGGTCGTGGCGCTCGATGCTGGATCTCCGCTGTTACTGGGTTCCGACATCGATGGTGTTGTTGAAGTATCTGCTCGACATGATGGTATTCCTGTCGTTACTGTTTCGGAAACGCGCCTCAGTCCTAATTCTCTAGTTGTCCTCGATGGCAATCGTAAGATGCACCGAGTGTTCGGTAATCAGGATCCGATACCTGCCAATTCGAGAGTTTATACAACGACTAACTCCGTGGCCGCCTGCCAGACCGAATACCTGAAGACGCATGAAACTTTCCTTACTGAAGATTCACACGCGTATATTCTTCCGACAGAACGCGCGCTCATCGTTGAATCGAAGACTGATCTGGCGGTAGCAGAAAGCTTCTTGAAGCTTACCGGTCCGTCGATTCTGCCGTTGCCGGCAGCGCAAGATGTTTCACAATCGAGATTTTAATTGAACTTGTGATCGACGTGTGATACCACAGGCGGTGCGCAGGGCTCGGTTTTGAAAATCAAACCGAATTTTCGAGTTCAGAGTTAAGCATTATTATTCGTCGTTTGACCGTCAAAAAACGGTTAATAGTTGTCCCAAATGGGCTTAGCATCTATGCTAGGTACTGGTGGATCTTTTAAACTAAGTACAACACTCGCGTAATTTACTAAGAAACCCTGGGTCTAAATCGCTAACTATGTTTGGCAGAGGCAAACAATCACATCAACAACCAGGAAAGATTAGACTGCCCAAACAGGCATCTTTCCCTGATATGAACATGTTGAAAAATCTCTATGAGCAGGCTCAAGTCAACCGCCCGCAAGAGATTGAATTCATGTGGTCGCTGCCCGGCACTTATAAAACGTTCTGTCTGTTAGTCAAGTTCGACAAGGTCACGCCACACCCGCTCTGGAATTTGTGGGAAGACGACGGCCGCCAATCGAAGCTGGTAAGCAAGTTCGAGACGTCCGATTTGAATTTGATTATGGATGTCGTGATGATGTTGGAAACGCAGATTGGCGGCTCAACTGGGTCTTTCATACCAACCAGTGCCAATAATCCACCTACTGGTAACTTTCCAACGGTCAATCTGGAGCGCTCAATCCCTCCTCGCAACAATGCGGGGTATCAAGGCACCTCGTCGGCGAGTCTTCCGCAGTATCAACCGCAAGACCAGCTGAAGTCCACCGGCGGCTACAACACCGTACAGCCGAAGCGCACCGGCAGCTTCCAGGCGCTGGGAACTACTGGCACCAATCGCATCGTGCCACCTCCGCAGGATATGCCTTACCGACCAGAAACCGCGTTTCGTGGAACGCCGGTTATTGGTGGCGGCGCCGATCCGGAACCGTTCACCAAAGGTACACCGACCGCGGGATTGCCCGCCGGTAGCCTGCCTCCAGACTTCTATTCCGATAATCCGGCCGTGCCAGGCAGCGGAGGCAACGCGGCAAATACCGCATTGGAAGGCAATCTCCGCAGAACCAAAATGGCTGATGTTCTCACTAACATCGGTATGAATAAGGTTACCGGAATGCTCGAGGTTATCTCCGACAAGGCGATCGGGCAGATTTATTTTGTCGACGGAGTTCCCAAGCACGCTCAAGCGGACAGCTCGCGCGGCGATGCTGCGATCAAAGAAGTCGTGACCTGGCGAAAAGGCGACTATAAGTTTCATCCCAAGCGTGTCACTGAGATGACGTCCTGCGAAAAAAGTCTGCAGAACTCCATCATGGAAGGGACTGCTCTGTTAGAGCAGCTCAGGCACCTGGAAGGCGCCGGTCTGGTATATGAATCGGTGCTCGTGCTCAAGCAGAAAAACCTCGGTGACACCGAGCTCAAGCTCATGCTTTCTAAGGGGCATCCGCTCGACTTCGAGTGGCAAAAACAGATTTACGAGATGCTCAAGAAGAAGAGGACCTTTACCGATCTTTTGCGCGATCGTCCGATGGACATTGGGCAATGGGCGCCTCTATTGTTCAACTTTCTCTATTGCGGAATCTTGGAAATTCGCGAGCCATCCTCAGCTCGAGGTGGTGCGCTCGACTTTCTGGGTGAGGGCAAGCAAAACGTTCAAGCCCTGAAGTACAACTTTATCAGACCGGATACCGGTATTTTGTCCTGGGAAGGTCTGCTCTACTTCATGGAGTACGAGTACTATCGCTACGAGGCTTATTCGTGGCCACTTTCATTCATATTGTTTGAAGTCAGCAAACGCAGAATGGATGGAGGTTTTGGAGCCGAACCATTACCACCGCACGTAGTCAACACGGCTGCTTTGCGAATTGAACTGGTTAAGCGACCACTCGATGCGCTCGGTCATTTCGAAGCCACTGAGTACGGGCTGCTGTTGCCTAACACGCGTCCTTCACAAGCCGCCTTCATCGCCAACCGTATTCTGGATGCGTTAACGAATACGCCTCTGGCTGGAGATGTTGACCGTCGTAATTTGATACTATCCTTTGGTGTTGCCGGGCTACCATCCGATGGCGAAGACCTTCTGAGCTTGATTGAAGCGGCCCGCCTGGCGAAAAATGAAGCTAGAGAGGGCACGTTCCCGATAGTCCTGTCGCGAACTCGTAAGAGAGACTAATGACGCAAGAAGCGCCAACCGATATTCAGCTAGGCGAACTGTTGATTCGAGCCGAATTGTTGGACCCCGAGCAGTTTGAGGCCGCTTATCGACTGTCATTTAAAATGCGCTTGCCGATTGGCCGAGTGCTGACCATGCACGGTCACGTCACTGAAGAGCAGCTGCGCGCGGCCCTTGAAATTCAAGCTCGGATTCGGGACGGACTTTTGCCGTTCGATCACGGCGTGCAGACACTAATGATGGTGGCACGAGAAGGTGTTGCGTTGGACACTGCGCTCAATCGAACGGGTCCTGTGGCGACTCCGGCGATGACACAGCAGGTGCCGTCGCACAATCGCCTGGGAGAGCTCCTGACCGCCTCCGGCATCGCTTCACCACCGCTTGTCGAACAAGGAATGGTAGCTAGTGCTGAAACTGGATTGCCACTCGGGTTGGTGATGTTAAATAAAGGCATTATCACCAGAGCAGCACTCAACTCTGCTTTAGCGGCTCAACGGCTGATTAGAGAAGGCAAAGTCGACCGTGACTCCGTTCTCTACGCGCTGAAGCTGGCACGATTGCGATCGATCTCACTTGAGCAATCTTTGAAGGAAACTGGTCAGTATGCCAATCTTGCACCTACGTTCGGATTGGGCGAATTGTTCGTAATGGCGGGAGCGGTGTCAGAGAGCCAGTTAATGACTGCTCACGAAATCGAAGCGACTGACGACAGAGATCTCGAAGATGTTTTTGTCGAATTGGGATATGCGTCGAAGCCTTGTGTTAAAGCGGCAAAACATATTTTGAAGATGATTGAGACCGGCGTCCTCTTTGAAGATCAAGCCGCGCAAATTATATCGAAGATTCAGTATGCGTCTTCAAATGATGAGTTGCAGAAAGTGCTTGCCTTGATTGACAGTGATCCTGGAGCCGTATTCGAAGAGAAACAACCAATCGAAATCACTGACATTTTGAAGAAGTCCGGATTGATCTCAGACAAAGATTTGCAGATTGCAACAGCGCTCGCTCTCGCCAATAAAGTCCCGCTGATGAAAACGCTCTTCGACGCCAGGCTAATCGACGAGCAGGTGCTGGAACACGCCACGCATTTGAAAAATTATTTAGACCACGATCTATTAAAGCTCGAACAGGCGACGATCGTTATGGCGTATTGTCTTGAGAACAATATGATTGTGGAAGAAACTCTCGATACCTTTGGATGGACTGCGCCGTCGTAGCAATCGTCCTGTTCGTCCAATGCGCTCACAGCGCTTACTCCAGAGAAGGAACCTAAATTGCCGGACCAACCTGCAATCGATGGCAATAAGCGAAAAAGTCTTTTCGCTGCTGTTCTTCCCGGGAGCAGAGCCGATTACGTTGTCGTGTTTATTTTATTGTTGGTAGTCTGCGGTTTATTCGGGAAAACTATTTTTACAGGCGCAGCGATATCTAAAGTTCACGTAATCGCTGAATGGGACTCAGTATTTAGTAAGTACAGCACCGGGCAATCGCAGTTGATGGATCCATCACAGATACTACTGATGGTGCCCTATTATCTGCTGATTGGACGCCTCTGGAACTATGGCGAAGTGCCGTTGTGGAATTCTTTGAGCGGATTCGGCGGTCCACTGTTAGCCGATCCGCAGGCGCTCGCGTTCTCGATTTTTCACCTTCCATTGTCGTTGGGACCTACCGTTGCAACATACAATATGGTTCTGGTTTTAGAACTGTTTGTATTGTCCGTTGGTTCTTACATTCTTGGGCGGACTATCGGACTATCCCGGATACCGTCTACATTTCTCGCATTGACTCTGTTGTTGTGTCCATACGAGCAGTGGTATTTGGAATTACTCGGCAATGGTTACTGTTTAATACCGCTTTTGCTTGCAGCATTCTTCAACGCTGCGAAAAAACTGACAATAGGAAGTGCTGTATGGGCAGGAGTTGCTGCTGCGACTGTTGTTTTATCCGCACACCCGGAACTCTCCTTCTGCAGCATTTTGCTCGCCAGTTTCATAATGTTGATGATGATTCCTCTGGCTTTGTGGAAGAGAGGATTAGTTTTGTTGACAGTGGCAGGTTGCATAGCCTTTTGCCTTTCGTCACCGATGCTTCTGCCATTTGTAGAGTTTGTCCTTAATTCTGATTCTTACAAGTTCGGCAATCGAGCACCGGCATACTATCCCTGGCAGACTCTGCTGTTTAACTTGATTCAACCAGGATACGGTGCGGCCAGTCCGTTTCTCGGAGTGTTGGCTACATTGACGCTGCCATTCGGCATCGCCACCATATTTGATGGCTTGCGGAAACGGACGGTTCAAAATTCCAACGAATGGCTGACGCGCAGTGCCGTTGTAATTGGCGTTCTGAGCATATTGTCGTGGGTTCTTTCCGCTAAGATTTTTCCATTGGGAATTTTGTTAGCGCGTAAACCGTTTTCATATCTTGTCGTAACTTATCTGTTTCCAGGTTTACTCGTACTGATTTCGATATTAGCTGCGATAGGGCTGGAGCGTATTCTTCAGTTGCTGACCAAGCGGGACATTTGTTCTGACCCAGAGAACGTAACTCATTCAGAAGTACAGAATGAAAAATGGAACGGTGCGAAACGTCTGCTTCCGTTGGCTGCAGGATTGTTTGCGATTGTCCTCTTCCCGCTTTTAGTGCAGGTTTTTCACGTCAGTTTGAGCGTCGCTAACTTCGACATGACGTTACCATCGATGGTGCTCAACAAGCGCGATTGGATTCGCGACGGGGTTGTTGCGACTGTGATCGTGCTGATTCTTGCCGCTCCAGGCCTTATCAAAAAGCGATTTCTCTCGCCGCGATCTTTGAGTCTCTCGCTATGCGCTTGTCTTGCACTGGGCGCGTTTTCACAACTGGCAATATCTCTGAAATCGATGCCGGTGCGTCCGGAATTTTCCTATCCGGAAACTGACTCGATGGCGCTCTTGACGATTCTCAGCGACCGGCGAGCTGTGGCCACAGGCGCGCACACGATGCGTCCGAATACGAATCTTGCATATGGTTTCAGAGATGTGAGATTTCACAATCCGATCTTTCCGGCTCGTTACCTGGCTTTTCTTGAGCGGGCGGGTGCAAAGCTAGATGAGTTCAATCAAGTATTCAATGATGAGCCGTCGAAGCTAATCGACCTCGCCAGCGTCAGTTTGATCGTTACGCCCGGGGCTCTGATCGAGAGGAAATTTTTCGACGGTGTTGCAGAGAATGCTTTGTCGACCTCTGTGGAATGGAGCCCTAAGCTCAGCATGACCGCGCTTCGATACGCGGTAGATCCTGTCTCCCGCGCTTGCTACATCGAGCCGACTTGGAAGTCGAATGCTGCGAGCAAATTTTCTTTCAATGTCTCGCTTGTCAATGCTGATGGGTCCGAAAGCTGGATATCCGACCGGCAGCCGATTGGTGCACCGGAAAGCAAAACCACTATCGGAGCGCCTATTAGAAAGACAATCAAGGGTGGTGCTGAGCTTGGCATAAAGTTGTCAGTTTTTGATACCGCAACTGGTGCGCTAATTTCAACATCTCCTCAGGTGCTTGCTCGATTTAAGGCGCCACCCTTATCCAAGAGTGAGGTGGCACCCGACCGACGGTTCAAAATACTTCAGGAAGGAGAGTCCGGGATTCGAATCTACGAAAATCAGACTGCTCTTCCGGAGGCGTACTTTGCGACGAATTCTTTATTCGTCCAGTCGGCCGAAGAGGCACTCGATAAAATTTCGGACCCTGCTTTTGATAGTCGAAATTGCGTTGTTCTTGAAGGTGCCGGGCAGAATGTTGCATTACCCCGGGGAAGCTACCGAGAGCCTGAGGCACGAATTTTGCGCAGAGACAGCACGAATGTGTTAATCAAAACGACCTCGTCTAAGCCAGGATATCTCGTTTTTACTGATTCCTTCTACCCTGGATGGATTGCCACTGTAGATGGTGCTGCGGCTAAAATTTTGAGAGCGAATTATTCCTTTCGCGGCGTCGCCGTACCACTGGGCATGCACAATGTGGAGTTTCACTATCGGCCGATTCCGTTCTACATCGGTTTGGCACTCGCAGCAATTGCTTCGCAGTTCGTTGTAATAATAGTGACGATTGAGTTGATGAAGGCATTGAAGTCTACGCCCAAACCGGAGTAACTTGTTAACTTTTGCCAGAGGCATTCGCTATCTAGGTAGAACGATGGTCCCGGAGTTTGCAGTTTGCAAAACGTGGTTTTGCAGATAGCCGAATATTGCGGAAAACAGTTTTTTTCCGCCCCTGGCGTTTAAATGAATGGTGTCATCAAAATCTGATTGCTCCAAACTGAGCTCTTTGTTTAAATCAATGAAATCGCCCTGGTTATCCTCCGTTTTGCGCTGAAGTTGTTGGCAATATTGTGCGTAGTAGCCTGGTGGAAGCAAGTCCAAATTCTCGATGCGTACAGGCATGTTCACTACCAGCGCTCTAATATTTCTCTCCTTGCATCGTTGCAAGAGCTTCTCCAAAAACGAAAATTGCAACTGCTCTTGCTTGCTGCTAAGCAACGAATAATGATATCTGTACTCCTTCAGGCTGGCGTTCCAGATTTCGTTTCTAGTTTGCGTCCAGATATTTGGGTGAGGCGGCTTTGCTTTTTCAGTGGAAAAACCGAGCGCGGTTAAACACGAATTCGCCGCTGTTGCCATCTTTTCTTTGATGCGTGCGCGCTTGTGATAGAGCGGCACAGATTTGGAAATGATTGAACTTATGAGATCGTTGAAAGAGGGTTTGATCATCGAAACATATTCCGGAATGCATTGATAGTCCGCGGTGGATATGTAGTTATTCGTCAACACGGGCGATGAATAATCAGAGCATTGAAAGTCTCTGGGAGCGCATCCCAGAACCACACATGACGGTTTATTCCCCTCTACTAAAAACTGATTCACCCAGATGTAATCGTCGGAAATATTCTGGTAAGAGTAGGAGAGATTGAATATTTTCATTCGTTTGACCGGCGTCATCGAATCCAGAGCATCCGGTTTGAAGACTATCTCCATATCTGGTTCTCTGGACGAAATCAAATGGCACATCGGCCAGAACACATACGATGAGCCTAATAAAACTATGTCAGGTTTTACCGTTGATTGTTTTAGTTGTTGAACGTTTACTTCTATCTTAGATGGCTTGCACAGCCAATCGAGTTTGCATGGCGCGATCAGGCAAATCAGGACGAATAGCATTAACGCCGGTATGGCGGCTGAATGTTTTTCGCTAGATTTTCTATCTGATGTCGTGACCAAAACTTGATCCTGCAAAATGGCATGACTACTGGTTTCCTTCAATGCTTCCGTGTCTGTACGTAAAGAGCGTTAAAGCGTTTAGCTCGTATCTAGTTTCATAGCACCGTTTGAATAGGCATTACTTCCCGACTTTGCGCGTCCACAAAACCGTGTCTACGACGTAATGATGGACCGACCAATTGTTCAAAACGATTAGAGAAAACTGCGTCCAGAACAAGTCAATTTTCACGGCGCTCGCATTGACTAAATAACCGACGCCTACGAGGAGGAGCCAAAACACTGGAAAAGCGAAAAAGATTGGACCCTTCATCAACTTCTCCGTCAATTTTTCGGTTCTGCCATCGCGTTCAAGATAGTAAACCATGGCTACGTATTGAATCGCGTGATAGATGGAAATAAATAGAAATCCGCGAACGAAAAACTCAACCGACAAAAATCCGTAATAGTGAACGGCGAAGTATAAAAACAAAAGCAAAAGACCAACTGGATTGTATACAACGTTCGATTTCAGTTTTAAGAACTCACTCGCCAAACCGCACAGAAAGCCAAGTCCGGCAACAATCGCAAATACAATCATGGCAATATCCGGCACATTCATCGGAATAAATGTCTCCGATGGTTTGCCGTTCCAAATATGCCATAGCATGTCTGATCTTCCGAATACAAACAGTGGCACCGCCAGATGGTACGCCCAGAAATTCAGTCGTCGAGCCAATTCTGACTCATTGTTTTTTCTCGAGAAGATTCGATTGACGCCGTACATTTGACGTAAATAGTGAAACGATTGCCACATCGCGGCCACGGTGATGCCTTCGACGAAATGACCAGTCGCCCAGCATGCCGCCAGCATACCGCAGGTGATGAGGAATGCTGGGACACCGTAAAACCAGTGCACTTTTCCTTCTGAAATTTTCCTTTGCAAGCGCACGTAGGTGGATGATGTATGAGGTGCCGTCGCAAGGGCGTTGACCCAGAAGTTCCAGGCGACCATCTCTTTGCTCAAACCGGGCTCGCCAATAAAGAAAAGAACCGGCACGTACAACGCCATGCCACCAAGAATGATGAATTGAATTTCGTAGCCGAGCGGATTTAAGAATGTCAGCTTAGGCAATCCAGACAGACGCGGAGGATCTTGTGCGATTGATTCAGTCACTCAGCAGCTCCGACAGATGGCTCTGTAAGTACTATGCCCAACATGATTTGCCGCGGTAGCAGAACTAGACGAATGTTACGCGGATGGAGGCCTCAAAACGAAGAGGACCAGCGGCGCTCTTAACGCTCAGCCAGTCCCAACGCTTTGGTTTTTGGTTTTGACATGCGATTCGTACATTGGTATTCCTACCAAGACATGTTAACTGGGTCAACGTGAAAATTATGTGTGGTTTTGGCAATAATTTTCTGGTTTCGAAAAATTGGGTAAAAACACCAGTAACCGGACTCTCTAGGAATCAGATGGTCGACTCTTCAGACAAAACCATTAAACACATCAGTCTGCCTGATAATTTGCCGCTCACGCCGGTGCAAAAAATTCGCAGGTTGATTTTCGGCGATCCGATTCCGACAGAAGACGCTGGTCATACGCTTCTGCCAAAGTATTTGGCGCTGCCGGTTTTCTCTTCGGACGCGATTTCATCCGTGGCATACGCGACGCAGCAAATCGTTCTGGCTCTGGGCGGTGCCGGGCTCTGGATGGCTTCTCATCAGGGCACCTATACGACCTATACCATGGCCGTCTCCGGGGCGATTGTCGCGCTGCTGGCTATAGTCGTCTTATCCTACTGGCAGACAATCTTCGCCTACCCGAGTGGTGGCGGTTCTTACATCGTTTCGAAGAGCAACCTCGGCGTCTTCCCAGGCTTGACGGCTGCTGCGGCACTGCTGATCGACTACGTTCTCACGGTATCGGTTTCAATCGCTTCGGGTATTCAAAACCTGCGTGATGTTCCGCTATTCGCGCCGTTTCACGTCGGTGATCATTTGATTTTGTACTGTGTCGGTGCGATTGCAGTGCTGACGCTCGCCAATCTGCGCGGACTGAAAGAATCCGGCAGACTTTTCGCGATACCGACTTACATATTTGTCGTGATGTGCTATTTGATGATATTTCTTGGACTTGTTGGTCCGTTCATCGGCTGGCATTTTCACACTGAGTATGTAAACCAAGACTGGCCGGGTGGAGCCGCGATGTCGAAGGAAACCGTGGGAACGGTAGGTGTCGTGGTTTTGCTTCGGGCATTCGCCAATGGATGTTCTGCAATGACAGGAACAGAGGCGATCAGCAACGGCGTACCGGCATTTAAAGATCCAAAATCACACAACGCCGCGTTGACTCTCGTAGCGATGGGAGTAATCCTTGGCACTATTTTCATAGGCATCTCCTGGCTTGCCATGCAGTTTCACGTCGTCTATTGGGAAAGTGGTGGCAACACCGCTCCATCGGTTATCGATCAAATTTCTGGTTGTGTTTTTGGAAAGACTGGAACGTTCAGTATCGCTTATGTAATTACGCAGTTATTTACCGCTTTGATTTTGGTCTTGGCTGCAAATACCAGTTTCGCTGATTTCCCGCGCCTCTCTTCGCTTCTCGCGCGCGATGGGTTTATGCCGCGGCAGTTATCCAACCTTGGCGACAAACTGGTGTTTAACAATGGCATTATTGCACTCGGTGTGCTCGCCGCAGTTTTGATCGTTGTCAAAAAAGGCAGTGTCGACGCACTCATTCCGCTGTACGCAATTGGTGTTTTCCTTGCGTTTACGCTGTCTCAGCTTGGTATGGTTAAACATTGGTTTAGTCTTAAGACCAAACATTGGGCACTTAAAGCCACCATAAATGGTTGCGGTGCTATCGCAACGTTTCTCGTTCTAATTGATATCGCCGTAGAAAAGTTTGTCGAAGGTGCCTGGGTAATCATGCTCCTGGTGGGTGTTTTGGTATTTTGCTTCCGAAAAGTTTTTGAGCATTATGCAGATGTCACCGAGCAATTGCAATTAACCGCAACGGAGCCGCTTGAAATTACGCCTCGAGAAAATATCGTTGTTGTTCTCGTTCAAAATGTGAACAAAGGCACACTGGAAGCTATTAACTACGCCCGTTCGTTGTCCAATAAAACTATTGCCGTGCACGTTGAGACTGATGCCGACCATACGGAGGCTTTAACGAAGCAGTGGTTGAGTCTATTTCCCGAAATTGAACTCGAGCTTTTAGAATCGCCTTATCGCTCGCTGGTTCTGCCCATCTTGCGATTTATCGATGCAACCCGCGCTGAAAACCCCGGCAAAAATATCACAATCGTGTTGTGCGAATTTGTAGCGACAGATTGGTGGCATACATTTTTGCACGGTCACACAGGACTTATTTTGCGTGTTGCAATGCTGCACAAACGCGATGTCGTGGTTGCAAACCTGCGCTATTATCTGGAAAAACATCCTGCCGTTACCAAACATTAGTTCGCTGTACATGGTGCATTGTCGCCCGGAAAGAACTAGAATGTTTTCTCAGCACGGAAATCTGGGAATAGTTATTTCGTGAGTACGGCAGGGACACCCAAACAACTTTGCAATTCGTGCGGGAAAGTGACGCGCGATTGCGCCTGCTATAACAACGCTGTTTCAGTTAAGCCGTGGACTATCACTGAAGATACGAGTGTGCCCGGCGAAATTATCAATGATAAGTTTGAAGTGATCCGCTTTCTGGGTCGCGGTTCATCAGCGACTGTGTCACTGGTGCGAAATTTAGTGTCCGGCGATTTGTACGCGATGAAAATGCTCAACAACAATGTAAGACACGCGGATGAAGCCCGAATTCGGTTTGAACGAGAGACCAGTGCAATAAGCAAGTTATCGCACAAGAATCTGGTGTCACTTTATGACTACGGCATGTCAAAGTCTGGTCAGTTGTTCTTCATCACTGACTTCGTCGATGGGATCAGTTTAAATCAGGTGGTAAAACTCGAGGGCCGATTGCAACTTCCGCGCGCCTGTCAGTTTGTCATGCAGATTTGCGACGCCATGCAATACGCGCACGACAACGGGCTTATACACCGCGATTTGAAACCTACCAATATACTTTTAGCAAAGGATGTTTCCGGCGAAGAGATTGTTCGAATTGTCGATTTCGGTATTGTCAAACTCGCCGAAAGTGAGCAGAAACAACAAAAACTCACGCAGGATGGAACTGTTGTGGGCAGTCCGTCTTACATGAGTCCCGAGCAGTGTCGCGCGCAACCGATGGATCATCGCACGGACATCTATAGTGTCGGATGTTTGCTCTACGAAGTCATCACAGGCAAAGCTGCATTTGACGGAAAGAATGCAATCGACATTCTCATGAAGCAAGTGACGGCATCGCCGCCACTCATCACGAAGGAATTTCCGGAGTTGAATATCGATCCTGGAATCGAACAGATCATCCTGAAAGCGCTTGCAAAAAATCCCGACGATAGATATCAATCAATGTCAGACTTGCGCTCGTCGTTGGCTCCATTTGCTGTCTAAATGGCACCATATATAGTGCGCTGGTTTTAAGAGTGCTGACTACTGATTAGCGAAGAAATCTTCCAAACATTCCACCGCCTAAGAATCTTCCCAGCAGTCCTCCGCGACCGAACCGGCCGAGCAGTCCTCTCAGGAGACCGCTGCCGCCACCGTCGCAGCCACCATCGTCAGGACCGCAATCGCCGCCGTCTCCTGGATCGTAATCGTCGCCATCGTCGCAACTGCCGTCGTCACAAGATGAGTATTGTTGGTTCTGAATTCCTCTGGCGTTTCTGTTCCATCCTCTTGCGACGTATTCGTTGCATCCGCAGTTTGAGCAGCCATTTATAGCGCCGCTATCGACGTCTGAATCATTGCAACTGTTTGCGATTTCGCTTAGATTGTCGCGTGTGTCCGGCGCTGAAGCAATCACCCGTCCTTGTTCATCCGTGATTTCGAATGGTTGGGATTGACCGGGATCATAGAGTGTGACGCCGTCATTGACCGTCGGTCTTGAGTCCGAAACGATATTCGGAAATTCTTTTAGCGCGCTTGGAACAGCGCTCTCGAATGCATTGAATTGAGCAAAGGTAGCCGTCTCCGGTGCTGCTTGGAAAATGTTATCTGTGGTCATAGTCTTTAGCTTCTTCCAAAATGGGGTGTAAATCCGATAGCGCTGCGAGTTCGTTTCAAGCCGCGAAACTGCAACTGAGTTGGTATTGCAACACTACAATCAGGTTGTGAACATTTAGATTCCAAAAAACTGTGGATATTGAATTTCTTGCGGTTTTCCGCACTGAAATTTCGTGGTTCTGCGCGGAATTTTTAGATTCGCCTGACCTCCCGGCTCAATGGCAGATATCTCGCTTTGGCTGGGAAGGGGATCAGGAAATTGGACCATTTGCTGTGGTGCTTCAATCGACGTTGAATCGAACTTCGCTTGAATTAAACCCCAGTCAATCGTCAATGAACCTCCTTGAGTTTTATACTGCTCTTCCCATTTCATAAGAAGGTCGAGAGAAGCATGGTCGATGTAGGTCAATCGAGTGAAGTCAACATGCAGTTCGGTGTCAACGGGCAACTCGTCGAGAACTTCAGTAAGTTTTGGTAAGCTGAAGAAAGTCGCCGCACCAATGAGTTGTAGCGTTATACGTCCAGGTCTCTGAATTTTTATTATGTGCAGTTGACAGAAGACATAAAGCAGTTTCGCAGCGCTCAATGTGACACCAACAAGAACGCCCGTAAGTAGATTGGTTGCAAAATTGTCACTACAGTTAGAACGTAGATTATGAGTTCAAGTCGCCCGTGTTCGCTGATCCGCTGAGTAGCCCGCACATCGATCAGTCGGTATCCCGCATATACTAAAACTGCGGCCAGAGCGGCGGTTGGAATTTGGCTCAGAAAAGAGGAAAAGGCTAAAGTGAAAATCAGAAGCCAAAGTCCGTGCATGACTGTTGATGCTTTTGTCTTTGCGCCGGCTCGAACGTTAACGGAGCTTCGAACTATAACTCCAGCCAAAGGCAATGCGCCAACGCAACCACAAATGGTATTGCCTATGCCTTGGGCAATAAGTTCTCGGTCATATTTGCTTTTATGTCCCGGCAGCATCCGATCGAGTGCGTTGGCCGTCAGAAGAGTTTCTGCGCTTGCAACAAGGGAAACAACGAGCGCTTGTTGCAAGAGGAGCCATCCGTACTGTTCGAAAGGCGCGATTTCAAGCGGTTTTAATGCCGAGAGTAAATTGTCCGGAAGTCGCACTCGATTTAAGTCAAGTGCCAGAGCAGAGGCAACTGCCGTAGAAACAATAATAGCAATCAGCGTAGGCGGTAACGCATTTCGCAATTTCTCTATTGGTAATTTTTCCCATGCGAGGATTATTCCGATTGTTAAAAGGCCAATCAGTGCTGCCGCCTCGTGAACACCATCATTAAGCGTGATTACCTTAATCAACATCTGTGGCAGCGTAATCAAATTCTCAAGACCCGTTCCCTTCGGACTGCCATCTAGCATCACGTGAAATTGACTGCACAGAATAAGTAGGCCGATGCCGGAAAGCATTCCTTGAACTACGGCTGGCGACACAGCCCTAAAGATTCGTCCGAGTTTGATAGCGCCAAAACAAATCTGCAGCAATCCGGCAAGAGAAACAATCAGACCGAGAGCACAAACACCGTACCGGTTCACGATATCCCATACAATAAGGGCGAGACTGACTGTAGGACCGCTTACCTGAAATGGCGAGCCGGATACCATTCCCACCGCGACACCGCCTATGATACCGGAGATCAAACCCGAGGCCGGCGGCATGCCTGATGCTATAGCGACACCCATGCACAGCGGCAGAGCGACAAGAAATACGACAATCGAAGGGAGGGTATCATTCAACCAATGATATTGCTTCGGGTCAACTTTCATAGTGTCTCTGGTCTCCAGGAAAACGACAAAGCCTGAGTATTAGTCAATCTCGAACAGGCAATTTTTTTCGGTTACAAGTGCGATGAC
>JBGAHZ010000010.1:0-156077 GCA_044225915.1 Obscuribacteraceae bacterium (SeqCode) | reverse complement strand
CCGTCATTGGTCATCGCACGCTCTTCTGTTTGATCTGATCGAGATCCAGCAGTTCAATCCTTCTTGATTGGGATGGGCTTACTCATCGCCTGAGCCTGTGCAGTTTTGGATAGCGACACATTGAGCACGCCATTTTTGAAGAAGGCACTGCATTGATCTTGGTCTACTTCAAAAGGGAGCGGAATCGATCGAGTGAAGGCTCCATAACTGCGTTCCATGCGATGCCACCCTTTGACGTTCTCTTCGCGTTCCTGTTTTTTCTCTCCTCGGATCGTGAGCATATCTTTGGTTAGGGAGACATCGATATCTTTCTCTGTCAGACCGGGCAACTCGGCGGAAATGCGAAGCTCGTTGTCGGTCTCCCGAACATCAATGCGAGGAGTAATTGCGTTGTACTCAAATGTGCTGAATGGAGAGAGTTCGAACGGACGACTCATTAATGGCATATCCCAAGAGCGAAGGAAATCATCAAAGAGTCGGTTCATGTCGCGCTGAAGCATATAGGCTGAATGCTCTGGTTCAGCCTCTCGGCGGATAGCAACGTCGTTTCGTTTACTGAGCCACTTGGTTGGCAAAAGATTAAAGGCCATATTGAATTCCTCCTTTTTTGATTGAATTACGTGAACGCTTTTTACTCGACTGTGACTGCAACCTCGCTTGCGCTGTTAAGGACTTCGGAAAATCAGTTTTAGCAACAGCTGTCCGGCGCGCGAGGTTTATAGTTGTGGTAACAACATGAGCGATTTTGTAAGCTTCTACCAGGCACTGCGTGCGTCGGCAAAGTTGTCGGTTCTGGTCAACGAATCAATGCTGCAATCTAAATTGAATTAAAACGAGTCGATTTGATTGGTCGAAATTTCTACACAAAAATTTTATTGCTTCGATGTTTTGAAGAGTTGGCTCTGGTTTCCGTTTTGTCGCAGTGAATGAGCTTGGGGCTACACTGAAAATTAAAATTCGATGAAGCGGCCGGGGCAATCCCCGGCCTTTGTTGTAAAAAAATCTTGTGAAAGGTAGTGTGAAATCACCCTTCTCCATAACTCGTTGGAGAGTTACAAGCGACCAAATCTAGATGCGTTTTACCAAGTTGGTTTCGTTTAAAAGGAGGCATGCATATGACGAAATCGCTATCCAAACGTACTGACAGAAGGCATGATGTTGAGTTCGACTACAATATTTTTGTCGAAGAGAATGACGCTCATTACGAGAAAGCGGAGGACTCTTCGAACGACATACTCGAAGCATACTTACGTGCTGTAAGAAAACACAGACTCTTGCAAAAGGAAGAAGAATTCGAACTTGCTCTTGCGGCGAGCAATGGTGATAAACAAGCGGCGAACCAGCTGGCTGAGAGCAATCTGCGCTTAGTGGTTAGTATTGCCAAACAGTATCGCAATCGCGGATTGAGTTTTGAAGATCTTATTCAAGAAGGTAATCTCGGTCTCTTAAAAGCCGTAGAGAAATTCGATCCTGGGCGAGGTTATCGCTTCTCTACCTACGCTGTTTGGTGGATAAGGCAAAGCATGGTACGAGCAATCGGAGACAAGGCAAAGTTAATCAGGGTGCCCATCCCGGTTGAACAGGACCTGAAAAAGACACGGCTAGCGGAGCAAATTCTGCGACAAGAATTAGGGCGTGATCCGACGCTTGAAGAACTGGTGGAACGTTCCGGGGTTGCAGCTTCCAGAATAAAACAAATATCAACTGCAGCACAGGACCATGTCTCACTTGATGCTCCGGCGTGGGACTCCCAGGATGACTCGCTGATTGAGCTGCTCAGGGACAATTCAGGAGATGACGATTTTGCAGATCGCGGGTTGATGAAACAAGAAATAGACTGGTTGATACGGTGTCTGAATCCAAGGGAGAGTGACGTGATCAGGCTTAGATTTGGTCTAGACGGTAGCACCGGAGCACTCAGCCTAGAAGAGACGGCATTGCAATTGAATCTCTCCGTCGAACGCGTGGGCAAAATCGAAGCAAGAGCTTTATTCAAGTTGAAACGAGCCGCAAAGCAGCGACACATGCATGACTACATCGCCAGCTAAGAGACTACGTCCCTGATATTTGTTTGGTGTGAACTAATCAGGCGGTATCTATTAGTCTCGGTGAAGCAACGGAGCTTAGATTGTCGGCTCTTTGATTTGGCCTCCATTCTACGCGCCGTTGCTTTGTCATCGCAAAATGTGATGGACACTATGCGATGAGTTTTTCTATGGTATTTGAATATCCAGGTATTTGCTGTTGGTTGCGAACAATTTCTTGAAGGACATGTCTGTAGGTTCGTTTAGCTGCAGAACACACGTCCCGGTCTTTATCCAAAGCAAGCTCTCTAAGCAGCTCGATATTGGTATCAGTTGATTGGGCTACAGATAGGCGAACGAGACTTTCGCCGTCCCGCGCTAGTTTCGCCAGCGCTGGATGAGGTGTGCGAGGATTGGCCGCTACAGCTGCTCGAACTTCAGGTTTTGAATCACTGGCGAGCAACTGTAGAGTTTCAATCGACGCGTAAGGATTTTTCGCGACGTTGCATCGGATTACTTCAGAATCAGAAAGTGAAAGATTGGAAAGTTCCTCCTGATCTTGAGAAGAAGATGCCCTACTGAGCCTGACGAGAGCGTTCTCCTGAAGATCGAAGTCTGCGAGTCGGCACTGCTTGTATTCCGGGATTGTCGCGTTCATGCGAATCACCTCCTCCGCGTACATCAAATGCGCTGCTAATGGAAGTGTGTGCAGAAGAATCCGTAAAGTCGAACTTGTTAATGATGCTTTAAACCGCTTTTAATCCGTCTCGCATCCATAAATTTCTGGGGATGTGCATTGCTTTTGCTCTCTAAATTGGAGAGCGAAAGTCATTTTTTGTGTGCCCGGAAACGCAGTTCCCTTGGGTGTTCGCAAAATTATAAAGAAAAGGTTAGCTCGTTTGTTTGTGGTGAAATTTTTTGCTATGTTTTTATTTGGAAGGTTCAATTTCCTTCGTTGTGATCGCCCAAATTCTGCCATATAAGGAGGGTTTGCGCAGGTAACGGTTGAAAACTGAATAGTTCCAAATTTAAATTACACCAGCCAGTTAGGCTGTTATACGACCGAAAGACTGGCAGCCTCAGCGGATCTGAGGCTGCCTCCTCGAAAGACTATGCCGCAGAGATCTTCGGTTTTTCGACGGTATCTCTCGATGGCTATTTTACTTCAATCGGCATGAATGCCGGCTTTAGCTAAATAGACTGACGGAGGCGTTGCCATCGGTTTTTACACTGGGATACGAGAGGGGCGGATCTGACAGAACTCAGATATGCCGAACGACTCCAGGAGGTAATTGAAGATGACTAGGTTGACTTGTCTTCTATACTGCCAGTTGATTGTTCTACTTCTTAACTTCGCTTTTGGCTGGCAGGATGCTATTGCGGTTGAGAAGAAAATAGCAAAACCAGTTGTGAAACCCCAAGTATCAAACGCAAATGACGAACGGATATGTCCATCTATACAAGACGATCACAGCTTATTGAGAAAGATGCTGCCGCTGAAAGGACACAAGCATCTCAAGCTGGGATCGGAACTGGAAGGGCTGGCTGACCGCGGAGTCAGCCAGCCTTGTGGGGGCATAGGCTAGCATCTCTAATACTGCTACTACTTGCTTGTTCGCGAAGCAGGCACCACCTGTGGTACCTGCTTCTCAGCGTGTTAATACAAGAACCGTTTTCGAACCAGTATCTGGTTATGGTTCATTCACTCAGCGGCGAATGGTCCCAAAATGGCTCACCATCGCGACTAAGGCGCGGCACTCCTAACTGGCTGGGAAGTTTAGGATGTTCACATGCCCGATTGTCAGCGCAATCGCAATGCTGAAGAGTAGTACGGTCCATGTTATTTCGGATTGATTGAGCTCTTCCAGGCTGCGTACTTGTTTCGAAATGCGCTGGGATTTATACGCGGCTATCGCGACCAGCAGGATGATGATTGCGGCTCTGAATGGCGCTCCGAAAAACGACCAGGGCAGCAACAGCCAGTCGCCCAAGTTCGAGTCCAATTGCGGATTTGCCAATCCTTGTGCATTGTTTGGGTTACCATAGATGTAGGGGTTGTACGCTCCAGTCTCCGGAATTGTAGTTGTAGTCGGCATCCCTGCAAGGGGGACGCTGGCAGAACAGGATGCACAACTGAGACTGTTGAGTCGTTGAGTGACTTGAGCAAAGGCGCGTCCGATCACCTTGTTGACGACAGGATTGGCTGGGGCATTTGGATCGTAGTTCGAACATCCATACGTTATGCCGGAGCCAGGCGATACCGCTGGTGGTGCGGGTGTTGGCGCGGGCGGTTGCGTATTTTCAACACCCTGCGCTGCATTTACTAGCACATCAACCAGGGCAAGATTGTTACCTTTGGTCACTTCTGCTTTGTCAACGGCAACGAAGGACGTGAACTGGCTAAGCAAATGATGAGACAAGGCGGTCTTCACGATTTCATTTTTGACTCGCGCTGACATCACTCCTGTCTGCGCACCCTCCCAGTCCTCGGACATGAGTGAGTCGATTTTAGCTTTTGCCCAGATCTGTCCAATTTGACCGTTTTCAGTATTTTGCGCGGGAAGTTGCAGTTTAATTTCCTGGCAATAAGGTTTGCCTCGCGAGTACCCTTTGATGAAGACTCGCCCTTCGCCTGGAGTTACATATCTGGCCTTGAAGAAAAGCGGTCTATCGGACCAGACATCTGAGATGGCACGCGGGTAAACGTCGAGCAGTTGGATGCCGGATGTCGATAGATGTACGTCTGTGAGCACGGGTGATGCGATGCGCTCGTAAAATTTGCGTCCGACTTCTTTAGCGGAATCATTTAGAAGAACGAATTCGCTCTCGCCACCGCCTTCTTTGGAGATGCCGTCAATTAGCGTTCTATTGACACTATCGCCCACGCCGAATGGAAACCAACGCGAGTTCGCTCTGAGTTTTTTCACGAGGGCGATCACCGAATAATCATTGCCGACAAATCCATCCGTCATAAACGAGACGATTCTCAAACGATGGTCGTCTGCCGGCATGGCGCAGGTTGCTTCAACAGCTGGTTCCATCCACGTGCCACCAAGAGCCTTGATGCTATCGATAAACATGTTCGCTTGCAGCTTCCGTGTGAGCGTCAATTTCTCCGGTTTGTCGAACAACGTTTTCACTGTGTCGTTAAAAGTGATGATCTGAAAAGTGTCATTTTCATTGGCGTGATCCACGACGTACTTCAGCGTTTCTCGCGATTTTTGAATCGGTTGACCGGACTGCGAACCGGAGCAATCGACGAGAAATATAAGTTCTCTCGGGGCAATTTGTTTCGGCTCGATTTTCTTTGGTGGCATCACCATAATGGTTACAAAACCATCTTTGTCTGTTTTCGTTGTGACGTACCCCGAACTCAAGCCTCCTCTGGCGACCCCGATATCGAGCACGAAATCGCGGTTAGGAATTGTAGCTGACTGCTTGAGTGATACCAGTGCGCTGTGGTCGTTGAGGCGTTGTGCGATGATGCCATGCAGGTGCGAATTTAGATTCGTGATTGGCAGACCGGCATCAACTGCGACGTTGATTGATATGTCATGCCCGGCGCGGGTTCCGGGAGGTGCGGTGTTCGTTTTAGTCGATGGAGAGAAACTTGTGAGTTTCGCAGCACAATCATTGTCTCGGCCGACCGTTCCATATGGATCGAAACGCTCACCCACAACTGTTGGAAAGACGAATTGGAATGCGCCATCTCTGTAGTTCAGGATCTCAGTGTACTTAATTGTGATCTCGACTTCTTTTCCTGATTCGAGATTGGCAATCGATTGAGTGAAGACGTTAGTGCGTTCTTGCTCAAGAAGGGATGCTACGTTGCCTGCGACGAGCGCTTTCTGATATATCTGCCGAGCGTCTTCTTTACCCTTGATTTCGCCTACGACCAGCCGATCGCCGACCTTCATAGTCATGTCGTCGACAGCACCCTCATGCGACAGGGGAAATCGGTAGCGTGCTTCGATCTTCTCGTTAAACGGATTACGAAAAATTTGTTTTACTGTGACGCGGGCTGTGTAGCCGGATACTTTTGCATCAACGGTCGTGTGCTTCAATGGGCACTGCCCAAGCACCCTTCCGTCAGGTGCGTAGGCGTCGAGTGCACCGGAGTCATCAGTGATTCGAGGCTCCGATTTTGGATCCGAAGGCTGATTCTCGAGACCAACCGTTGCGACGGTCGGTGCAGGCAGACTGATTGTGGGCGGACTGAATCGTACACCCTGCATTGCACTAAATATAGTGGCAATGGACGCCGCGACACTTACTAAGGTTATGAACGAAGCCGTATCTCGTCTCTGTTTGTCATCTGAATTTGTCTGCCAATGTTTCAGTTCCAAATGACCATTGGTGTTGGTCCCTTGGGACGCCTTCTGTTTCGGACCAGTCATCCTTGCTCTGGTCGCCGCATACGGATCTTCACTCGCATGTCGCGAGCGTTCGTCCGATTCAAGTTCGGTTAGTTTCTGAGTCATACAATACCCTCGCTCAATCTACGCAGGGTAAAACCCGCGATAATTCGAGAGTATCGTTTCGATGACGCAGTTCTCTAGTGACCGAAGTCACATGCACGCTGACTTGCGATAGGAAGCGGGTTAGAGAATGCGTTCGTCTTCTTCGGCTGAAAAACCGATTTGAGCTGCGCTGACTTGTGTCAGAATGAACGTCAGTGCCAGGGCTATAAAGGCAGATTTTCCCATCTAAATCGATTTCGGTTTGAAACGAATCAAGCTCAAACCATTGAATAGAACCACCAAAGTACTTCCTTCATGGAGAATGACTGCTTGAGAGATTTGAACCCAACCAGCTACTGTTGCGATTACCAGCAGACCGCTCACGCTCAAAGCAATCGCCAAATTCTGGCTGATCTTCCTGGTTGCTTCGCGCGCCAGTTCAACAGCGAATGGAAGCTGCTCTAATCCTTTACTCATCAAAACGAGATCTGCGGTTTCCAGGGCAACGTCAGACCCTGTTCCGCCCATGGCGATGCCGACCGAGGCCGCTGCGAGGGCGGGGGCATCGTTGACTCCGTCTCCGACCATCGCGACTCCACCTTCGTTGGCTAGTGTGCGCAGAATTTTTGCTTTCGCATCAGGCATGAGCGGCGCTCTCGCCTCATCTATACCAATTTGTGAAGCAATTGCTCGCGCGACAGTTTGGTTGTCTCCAGATAGCATGACACTACGGGTAATACCGAGCTTTTTCAGCGCGACGAGGACCGCAACAGTCTCCGCTCTGACTGTATCAGCTATGCCGATTACTCCGAGAAAACGCTCATCCTGGCTGACGATAACCACTGTCTTTCCGCCGTTTTCGAGCGTTGAAACGCCTTCCGAAATAGATGGTGGAAGAGAATGAAACATGGAAGAATTTCCAATCCAGATTGATTTTCCGTTGACGGAAGCCTTGAGTCCCTGACCGTGAACCGCTTCACTTCGCTCCGGCGAGACAGTCTTGATGCCTCGACTTTTAGCCTCGCTGACGATTGCGGCGGCCAGTGGATGTGACGAGTGTGACTCGGCATCGGCGGCGGCTCGCAGGAGCTCGTCCTCGGTGACACCTTCTTCTGTGAGAGTTGCGACAACACTTGGTTTGCCGATGGTCAACGTCCCTGTTTTGTCGAACGCGATTGCGTCGACTTTGCCCAGCGTCTCGAGGTGGACGCCGCCTTTTATCAGAACGCCTCCCTTCGCGGCTCGTGCCACTGCGGATAACACCGCGGCTGGCGTTGCGATCGCAAGCGCGCAGGGCGAGGCTGCTACGAGCAGGGAAATTCCTCTGAGCACTGAGTTTGTTATACTCTCGTGTCCTATGAAGTAAAGCGCCAGCGACAGCGATGGAGCCGCTATCAAGATTAGCGGAACAAATGTTTTTTCCAATTTCTGAGCAAACTTTTGCGAAGCTCCTTTTTGCGCCTCAGCTTCAGAAACCATATCAACAATTTTTGCGAGCATGGATTCTGAGGAGAGCTTCTTAACTTCCACTTCAAGTGTTCCATTTGTGTTGATGGTCCCTGCGAATACGTCGTCGCCAGGACCGCGGTCGACCGGAACTGACTCACCAGTGATGGTGGCTTGGTCAAGCATTGAGTTACCGACGAGAATCACACCGTCGAGCGGAACGCGATCACCAGGTCTCACTACCATTATGTCGCCACGCTTGACGCTCTGTACGTCTTGCTCGACAATATCTGCGCCGTGTTTGACGAATGCTTTGCTCGGTCGAAGTTTTCCGAGCTCTTCCACAGCGTGTCGTGCTTTGTCCATCGCTCTGTGCTCGAGCGCATGTCCAAGACTGAAAAGAAAGAGAAGGAAAGCGCCTTCGAAGAACGCACCAAGACACCCAGCACCGACAGCGGCGAGCACCATCAGAGTTTCAATATCGGCGATGCCGGATTTTACTGAGTTGATCGCTGCTTTGGCTGGGAAAAAGCCGGCGCAAATCATCGCAACGAAAAAGATGGCTTGACCGACAGTCTGATCGCCCGGGTTCACGTAGTGCTGATAGATAAATCCAGCGGCAAGCAAAACTCCTCCAACAATTGAAAGAGTCATTTGCAGCTGCGGTGCTAGCCCGCCGCCGTGAGCATGGAATGAGCAGGCATGACCCTTTTCGGGTTCTTCCAATTCGTATCCGAGGGCATGAACGCGCTTGTCGATTTCTTTCGGACTAGTGCTTTCGCGATCATACTCAACAACTAGTCTCTCTGCGGCGTACGCAACATTTGCAGTCAGGATTCCCGGCATGCGTGATAGTGCGTGTTCGATTAAGTACGCGCATTGCGCCGAATCCATTCCGCGAACAAACCATGTCGCCTGCAAATATCTCTTGCTCACAGCGCTTCCGTGTGAGTCGATTGCGGCTCGTAGCGCCTCCAACGAAATTTTGGATTCATCGTAGTGAATACAAATCTCAGGAAGGTTGTTGTCGCGCCTTACGTGGACGTCGCCAACGCCTACAACGGATTCCAGAATGCGTTCGAGCTGTTCGAATCTGCCGAACTCATCTGTTTCACCAGGAATGACCACGTCCAACTCGACCTGGCACGCGGTGCCTCCTTGTTCGGATGGCCGCGTTTGAAGAACCGCTTCTTTACGGCGTTTCTCTGTATTGACCGGCGCATGGTGGTGATGACCGCCGCAGCCATGTCCGTGCTCGTGATCGTGGTCATGATCGTGATCGTGTCCGCAAGTGTCCCCGTGCTTATGTGCATGGTCGTGACCGTGATCATGTCCGTGGTCATGTCACAACTTTCGCCGTGCTTGTGTCCATGTTCGTGCCCATGATCGTGCTTGCAATCAGGTCCGTGGACGTGAGCCGTTTCATGCCCATGATCGTGCTGCCAGGTCCGTGAACATGAGCTTTCATGATCGTGCTTGCAGTCAGGTCCGTGGACATGAGCTTTCGGTTCATGATCGTGCTTGCAATCAGGTCCGTGAACATGAGCTTTCGGTTCATGATCGTGCTTGCAGTCGGGTCCGTGGACATGAGCTTTCAGTTCATGATCGTGCTTGCAATCAGGTCCGTGAACGTGAGCCGTTTCGTGCCCATGATCGTGCTTGCAATCAGGTCCGTGGACATGAGCCTTCGGTTCATGATCGTGCTTGCAGTCAGGTCCGTGAACATGAGCTTTCGGTTCATGATCGTGCTTGCAATCAGGTCCGTGAACGTGAGCTTTCGGTTCATGATCGTGCTTGCAATCAGGTCCGTGAACATGAGCTTTCGGTTCATGCTCGTGCTTGCAATCAGGTCCGTGGACATGAGCCTTCGGTTCATGATCGTGTTTGCAATCAGGTCCGTGAACATGAGCCTTCGGTTCATGATCGTGCTTGCAATCAGGTCCGTGAACATGAGCATTCGGTTCATGATCGTGATCATCATGATCATGTTTGCAATCAGGTCCGTGAACGTGTGGTTTCTCGTTCTCGAAACCAGTGACTTTGAGGCTTACGCTGAATCCATGTTTGCAATCAGCGTTGTGAACATGCTCGCTGTTTTCTTCGTGGTGATCGTGTTTGCACTCGGGACCGTGGACATGCGCATCTTCGTGATGATCATGATCGTGCTTGCAATCGGGTCCATGAGCATGATCACTTTCGTGCTCATGCTCGTGACTGCAATTCGGTCCGTGTTCGTGTTTCGACATTTTTTGTCCTCGAAGATCATGCAACCTGACTGCGCTATGACCTAGTGTTTATGCCCATGACCGGTGTTGCTTTTGGTTGCAGGCTGTGCGTGATCGTCGTCGTCATCATCGTCGTCATCGTCATGATGATCCTCGTCCGGAATCGGCTGAGTGAATTTTTGTCCAGCAATCTCCAGAGTGAAGGCTGTGCATCCTGGCGGAACGTTGAATTCGAGAACAGCGGGCAGGCGTGATTCGTAACGCTTGAGCACGGTGCCTTTGTCGTCGTAAATCGTTCCACCACTTGCGACGGTCATGGTTTCGTCGACGAGAACTGCGACCAGCTCTGCCATTTCTTCCATGCGGTCGGCAACGCGATGGCACCATAAGTGGCCGACACCGGGATATTCTTCGTGGCAGATCTCTTCCATCTGTTCTTCATCAATAGATGCGCCGACTCCAACCAAAACAAAATTGAGTTTCGGAAGACGACCAGCTTCGATTTCTTTTGCAACTTGTGCCGAATACGCTTTGATGTCATTGGCATCGTAGACCTGGCTGTCCGTGATTATGACTGCTAATCCGCGTTTTGCACCTTTGTCGACTTGCTGCTTGATGTATGAAACATAATCGCGCAACACCGGAAGCATTACTGTTCCCTTTCCAAAAAATTGTGGTCCGGGAAATTTGTAATTCTTCGCATCGGGTCCGGTCAAATCGCCGACGATCTCTAACTGCGAGCCGTCTCCAGTCGCCCAGTAAGCGACTCTCAACACTCCGTCTTTGTCCTTCGAGGCAAGATATTCCAACATCCATTGCATCTGTGGCTCGACGGTGTTTCTAACACCGCCGAGTTTCGCGAGAATTCCGCGCGGTCCGTACTCACCTTCCATGCTTGCGGAGCCGTCCATATACAGCGCAACATCGAGACCTTCCACTGTCGGATCGTGCAATAAGGTAGCGAGTATGGTGCCGCCTTTGTTGTGAACATCCGAAAATGGTTTGACTATTGTTTCGTGTTTGTGACCCATGATCATTTTCCTCTTCGCTAAAACCGTGATTAACACTAATTCTCGTCGAGAGTATTAATGGTGATCGTCGTCGTCATCATCATCGGGCAGCGGCTGTGTATACTTTTGTCCGTTGATTTCCAGAGTGAAACTTCTGCATCCGTCTGGAACTTGGAACTCGAGAATCGCAGGCAGGCGTGCTTCGTAGCGGGCAACTACTTTTCCTTTGTCATCATATACGATACCGCCCGAGGCGACGGTCATTGATTCGTCAACCAGAACTGCAACGAGTTCTGCAACTTGTGTGATTTCTTCAGCTACTCGATGGCACCACAGGTGTCCGAAGCCGGGATACTCCACGTGGCAAAGTTCTTCCATCTGCTCTTCATCTACTCCGGAGCCGACTCCGACCAGAATGAAGTTAAGCTTCGGCAGTTTGCCGGCCTTCATTTGCTTAACGACTTCGGCGCAGTATTTCGTGACTTGGTCAGCATCGTGAATAACACCGTCAGTTACGAACACGCCGCAACCTTGTCGAGCGCCACTGAGAGCCTGGTCCTTCATATAGCTAACGAAGTCGCGAATCGCGGGCTCTAAATTCGTTTGATTTCCAAAGCTGCTTGGTCCGGGGAATTTGTACGTCTCAACGTCCTTGCCTTTGAGCTCGCCGATCACTTCTATAGATGAACGATTGCCCGTCGCCCAGTACGCGACGCGGAGCAAACCGTTTCTATCTTTGGTGGCGAGGTACTCGAGAATCCAGCGAACTTGGGGTTCTACGACGTTAGGCAAATACTCGACATTCTTTCCGAGGAACCAATTGACGATTCCGGGCCATTTTTTCTTGTACTCGTACTCGTCTGTCATGCTACCGGAGCCATCTAAGTAGATAGCCATATCGAGTCCTTCGACAGTTGGATCGTGCAGCAGGGTTGCTCGCACTTCACCGTGCTCGCAGTGCACATCAGAGAAGGGCTCTACCGGTCTTTCGTGAACTTTAGTCATAGTTTTTTACCACCTTAGTGTATTGACAGAACATGAACAGGCAACCGAATACGGTGCTAAGCACCAGAACAAAATTGTTTTACTCGAAATCTTTCATCCAATCCGGCTTTGGCTCGGACGGCTTGGGCTGCGGATTTGCAGGCGTCGATCTAGCTGGCGACTCCTTAACGTTAGTTTCTTTAACAGACAAATCATTGGCTTGTTCGACCTTAGGAGTTGTTGGCGAAGTTGCCGGTGTTGGAGAATTGCTTTCGAAATCATTCATCCACTCAGGTTTCGGATTCTTCGGAGGGGCAGTGTTTTGAACCTTCGATGCGACGTTGGAGAGATTCGTCAGCCGTGTTTCGGGCGGACTTTCTGGTTGTCTGTGCGTGACGATGAAGTCATTCATCCACTCCGCTTTCTTTTGTTTTCGCACAGGAGGAGGCGTTGCAACAGTTCCTTGTGGAGTCTTGACTGGCTTTGGCGGCGCGGCTTGCTTTCTACTGGCTCCGCCGCGTGCTTCGACGGATGCAGTATGGACGCGATTTTGCAGTGCCTTCGCCCGTGGTGGCGGATAGCCGGGGAGGTTTTTCAAAGTGTCCCGTGCCAAAGCAATAAAATCGTCTACTGTTCCTTCCGGTGGCAGCGTGAACTTGTCCTTTATCACTTTGCCGATTGCATTAGTTACGGCTTTCGGAAGTGGATTTTTCATGACGTCCGGCAAGATGTTAGGCAAAAGTCCGGCGACATTGGGTTGTCGCATTGCCATTTCGCCTTTGATGACGTAGCCCTGAGCCTCCAGTTCTTTTTCGAAAGAAAAACGGCTCACCACGGGTAGTGTCATGTTTCGGAGAGGATGATTGATTTTTTCTTGCTCCAGATCTTCCTTCAAAGCAGCGAGCATGTCGAAAATCAAGCTGCTGACCAGAAATTCGTTCCAGGGATCTCCAAGACCAATCTCTCCAGGCATCAACGGATAAGCCATGACCAGTCCTTTTCCGCGCGCAATCTCCTCTTCCCGGTCGCCAGGCAAGAGAATGTTGAAGCAGCGGGAAGTCGATCCCGCAGCACCAGTCTGGTAGTGAAATGAGTATGGTGCTGAGTTGACCAGTCCAGCCAAAAGGTCGAGCCTGTTGACTGTTAGCTGCCCCTGAATGCCCCTCAGGTTCTCTTCTGATGCGGACGGAAACGGACCATACAAGGTGCCGTACAGGTAAACAGGATCGTTTAATCCAGGAGTTTCCGGAGGCTGTTCTAGCGCTTCTAAATGAAAAGTGTAGAACTCGATGCCATCCATCGATCGGCTCGCTGCAGAACCAATCACTTCATTAAATGCCAAGTCCTGTTGCACAACTTCCGGAAGGTCGGAAAGCTGTTCATCACAAAGCGCTCCGAGAAATCCAGCAGCGTCAATCGTGACAAGCCATTCGCGCTCCACAACATGTCGACCGCCAAGGAAGAAACTGTCGATGGCGTGCACTGGTTCCAACGTACTGATAATGCCCTGTTCGGACCATTCAGAATCAGATCGACTGACGAAGTATCGTGGTAGTGGACGAGAGGACATTTAAAGTATTTGACCGTGACCTAATGGAATCCAACATATCAGCAGGACGACGAAGTATACGGTATCTGAATGATCTCATTATTAATGCCGAAAGGAGATGCAATGAGGTGTTTTTCAGCCCGCTATTTTTCAGCCATGCTCAGGCGTACCATCCTTTAGTGCACTATTTCTTGCTGTGGCCGCTTTCAAGTGATTGTTTCGCTAATAAAACGGGATCTAAAGCTTCCTTTCGGCATGATCGCCGGACTGCAAATCTGTTAGTGGGGTTGATTCGTGCGGTTGCTGTAGCGTGTCAGTGGAAGTTGCGGCATTGGCTACCAGTAGACTGCGCTTACGTTTTCTTCTGTGGATGTCGCGAACTGTAGTAACGATTACTGGATGATTTTTCGGTTGCGCTGTTAACGCTGACAGCACCAGTACGTACATCAGCGTAAATCCCACGGTCATCCACAAGAAAAACGAAAATCCGCAATCTGGCATAACACACCTCCTTCATTGGACCCTTCATTCGGTACAACGAAGATTTTGACTAAAAAGTTCAATCAAAATGCTAGTTCGGAGAAATCTTGAAAGGTCCTCGTCGCAAGGCTTTCGCCATGCTTTTGTCGTCTAGCTTATTGACAGTTTGTGTGTTTTTGACACTGGTGGACTTGCGCCAACATAGAGTTCGTCAATCCCTAGCGCGACAACCCCTGTACAAAAGCGAAGCAGCGCGGAAATACTTCTTTGAGTCCGGCGGAGCCTCGGTCGATACCGCCAGCGGTGCCATGAGCTAAAGCGAATAGTTCTGCAAATAGTTCTGATCTTCCCCGTTCTCCGCCATTCTCCTGACAATAATATGCCCACTTGTTGCGATCGGAGTTCGAGATTCTGCCGTAGTCTTCGGCGTACAATTTCTCGAACTCGCCGCCGCTGGTAATGTTGTGTTTCGCGAAATCATAAGCGTGACCGAGCTCGTGCAATGTTGTGCTTGCGGCCATCCAGTTGAGAGCTGGAGGGCTGTTTTTCCAGGAGAACTTTTCGGCGATGTATAGAATTTTTGTTCCGGAATAAAACATTCCGGGGCAATTATCGTAAGCGCCACCGTGCGTATAACCGGATGGCTTCTCATCTTTCAGGTGAGGATTTGCGTCGAGAATGGTAGGACAGATGAGGATTTTGCAACCGCCACTTTTGATATCTTCTTTGATTTCCTTTGGTATCATCGACAGTGCATCCACAACGGTGTTGTAGATTTGATCGGTCTCTGGCGTGCGACGATGGATGGTGACAAAGTCCTTGTCGAGCGGGTCTAGAGTGCCTCTGGCTCGCGGAGCGGCTGATTTGACCGGAGTCGAGGCGACCGCACCAGCCGCCGGTCGACTTTGTGTGGTTGGTGAAGCAGCCGACGGAGTCGTTCCTAATGCACGGTGACAGTAGGAAGCGATCATCGCTGGTGGGTTTAAACCCAGGCATGTTTTGTACTGGACACGCGCCTCTCGTTCTTTGCCGAGCTGCATGTAGCATGCCGCAAGATAGTAGTGAGCCATCGCGTTTGCCTTCGCCGGACCATCGACTGCCTTTTGAAACAGCGCCGCCGCTTCTGTATATTTGCCTGATTGACTTAGCGCATATGCAGTTTTTAAATCACTATCGGCAGCCGAGGAGGGCTGCATCAGTGCCAAGGATAAAACGACCGGTAGTGCAAGACGGCAAACGTTTATTAACCCGGCCATCATAAAGCTCCACTAATCGGCATTCCAATTGTTTAGAACAAGCAAAACAGAGCGCACAATCAACTTATACCCGAAGTGAATGGGCATTGCTGTGGAGTCGGTTGAAATTTAACTGCTAGTTACGTGGCGCTTTGTTGCCCGCCGGAGAGCGCGCTTTTGGCGGTGTACGCTGCAATGCGCACATACGCAAGAGACATGAGACCGGCATAGGCTAGACCGTCCATGTACCAGCGATCTCCACGATAATGCTTCCGCCAAAATCGATACAATCCTCGATGCGAAGAGAGAATCATTCGAGCTTTTACTTGCTTGATCGACTGACCATAGTGATGCACAATTTTCGCATCTGGGTCAAACCAAATCTGCCAACCATGCTGTTTGACGCGATAGCACCAATCCACTTCCTCAAACAACATGAAGTACCCTTCGTCCAACAAACCGACTTCATCCAGCACTGTGCGCCGGATCAGGAGAGCCGCGCCTTCTGGTTGATCGACCTCGCGTTTGTCATCATGGTTCCAATCCAACATTTTATATGCGCGAAACTTCGTCCCCTGGCTAGATCCTGCAGGAAACATTTTGCTAAGCCCGATCAGTTCATAAAGCATTCCGATAAACGTAGGGAAAGCACGACACGATCTTTGCACGCTACCATCAGTGTTTAACAACTGAGGTGCCACCACTCCACACTTCGGATTGTTTTGGAAAAACTCTATCAACGTTGAAATTGCGCCGGGATAAACTTCGGTATCCGGGTTGAGTAGCAGAACATAGTCGCTTTTCGTTTCCTTCAACGCTTGATTGTTTGCTTTGGCAAAACCTAAATTTTCTTTGTTGCGAATCAATCGAACCCAGGGATGTTCCCTGGCGACCATATCCGCCGAACCGTCGTGGGAATCGTTGTCGATTACAAAAACTTCCGACTCCACATCCGGCATACGCGCCAACTCTTCTCTAACCGTGACGAGGCAGCGATTCAAGAGATCGCGGGTGTTCCAGCTGACGGTGATGATTGAAAGGCGCATTGTGTGAGGACTTGGTTTAAGACACACATTGTAACCGCCTCGGAGCTGGCTGGTTCAATCTTGCGGTGAGTCGTTAGATATATAAGTCCAATATTATCGAGATGACCGCTCGAATGGCGCTCTCCGTCTGTACAATTTGCAATCACTGAGCGCTGCTCCATCCGTCAAAACAGTTGCGTATGTTCTTGAAACGACTAACAGATATACTGCTTTCGGCTTTCTCATTGGTATTCTTCTCAATACCGATGCTATTGGCTGCTGTCTGGATCAAACGTGATTCTGAAGGTCCCGTTATTTTCCGTCAGAAGCGTGTCGGAAAAAACGGCGAATTGTTTGAAATTTATAAATTTAGAACGATGCGTCAGGGTACGCCGGACCTGGCTACGGACCTGATGCAAAACCTGCCGAGTCCGATTACTAAGAGCGGCGAATTTCTTCGTAAGACAAGTATTGATGAGCTTCCGCAGCTGTTGAACGTACTCAAAGGTGAAATGAGTTTGGTCGGACCTCGACCAGCTCTGTATAATCAGACTGAACTCACGGCTCTGCGTGCGGATGCTGGTGTTCTTGCGTTTCCTCCGGGAATTACCGGCTGGGCGCAGGTCAACGGTCGCGACGAATTGGCGGACAGCGTAAAAGTTGAATTCGACAAATGGTATTGCGACCACTGGAGCTACATTCTGGACTGGCGCATCATGTTTCTTACGCTCTTTGCAGTTGTAAGCAGGCGCGGCAATAAGTGAATACTCACAAAACTCAAAATAGGTTAACACCATGAAGTCGGCAACGGCGAGCGCTGGGGTATTAAAATCGAGTACATCCTGCAAGACCAGCCCGCCGGTCTCGCACACGCTGTAAAGACCGCGCAGCCCTTCCTCGGCGACGATCCGTTTGTAATGTATCTCGGCGATAACTTGATCAAAGATGGCGTAGGACCGCTGGTCAAGCAGTTCGAGAAAGGCGAAGCCGACGCATTCATTTTGTTGAAAGAAGTAGAAAACCCTTCATCCTTCGGCGTAGCTGTACTTAACGCCGACGGCTCGATTAAGAAACTGGATGAGAAGCCCGCGAAACCCGAGTCTAATCTTGCTCTGGTAGGTGTTTATCTCTTCAATAAAGAAATTCACAAGGCGATCGCCTTGATCAAACCAAGCAAGAGAGGCGAGCTCGAGATTACTGACGCGATTCAAAAACTAATCGACATCGGTCATAAAGTCGGCAACCACATTCTCCGCAGCTGGTGGCTGGACACCGGAAAGAAAGACGATATGTTGGAAGCTAATCGAGTCGTGCTCGACGAAATGATTGAAGTAAACCTCGAAGGCGCAATCGATGATGCCTCAAAAGTTTCTGGCCGTGTCACTCTAGGCAAGGGCAGCAAGTTGGTGAATTGCACCGTTCGTGGTCCAGCGATCATCGGCACTGACTGCTTGATTGAGAATACATATATTGGGCCATTCACCTCAATAGGCGATCGTGCGCACGTTTCTTTCGCTGAAATCGAACATTGCATTCTCCGCGAAGACTGCAAAATTACCGACTTCCACGGGCGTATCGCAGACAGCTTGATCGGCGTCAACGTAGAACTCACTCGCGGTGAGCATCGTCCAGTCGCGTATCGCTTGATGTTGGGCGACGATAGTAAGGTTGAAGTCGTTTAACGCTCGACCTCATTAGGCAACATATCAATCAACAATCGGGCTGTCAGCCCGATACCAACGAGCGCTGGTCCGGCTTTCGGACATTTGCCCATGAGCATCAACGCGCCTCCCGTGAGTATCTCCGCATCAGCCATTGTTGCAGTGCCATATTTTATTTGTTCGCGAGATGTGTTTGCGTTCAAGAAGTTATAGGCGTCGTGGCTCATCGAGCCAGTGCCGAGTATCATCGACATCGCACCAGCCGTGCGGGGTTTGGCAGCGAAGGCACCGATCATCGGAACGTTCACTTGAGTGCCGGCTAGTCCTGTCCAGGGTGTCTTGTTGTAGATCCAGGTGTCATCACCCATCTTGCAAGTCATGCTGAACTGCTTGTTTAGCCGAGTGGCGGCGTCATCGGGTTCGCTTTTGCCTTTGACTAACTTGGACGAATCGTCTTCTGGTTTCGATTTTTCAACTACTGGTTCCGAAACCTCCGATCTATACAAGCGCATCGCGTCCTTCAGTGAACCCGGACTGGTCGCCGGTTTCGGCACACCGCCCGACTCATCCAACCCTCTGGTTGCTTTCGGTATTCCGTAAACTACGTCACGCAAAGACTGATTTGCTGACTTTTCATCAGGTTCTTGGACTGGATCGAGTTCGGATATGCCAAATTTAAATGTCATCATTACCGCCATAGAAACCTAAAGCCCTTGTTGCTCATGGATTATGCCTACACAACGTTGCAGTAACGTTGCAAATCTGGGTCTGGCGATCTCCCGAAAAGAGGTTGATCGGCGTGCACCATATTCAGTGCCATGTGAGGTCTTGTTTCGCGCGGTAGTCGCAGGAAATTAAAAACTAGCAGCCCGGGCGGCTCTCGAGCCGCCCCTACAATTATTGTCGTGTGGTGCGTGCATGGTTATTGTCGAGTGGTGCGTGCATAGGTATTGTCGTGTGGGGGTGAAGTCCTCCTCTTGGCATCTGGTGGCGGTTTTGAGGTGTAATCAATTGCATCAGAATGAGAAGTATTAGCGTCGTTTAAACTGGCGCCTCATGAGAACTGCTCGCTCCTCCCGACAACATGAAACAATATTCACACGGTACCGGTTCTAGATTATCTGGTGCGGGTTGATTTAATCGCCCGCAACAGTTGACAATCACATGGTTCAATTTCAAAACAGACTACGTTTCCCACTCAAACGTTTTTTTGGCGACAGCAGAAGAGGTAATCTATGCGACTCTTGGTAACAGGCGGACTGGGCTTTATCGGCAGCAATCTCGTGCGCCACTTGCTCAAAACCTATCCTTCTTATGAAATCATCAATCTTGATGCTCAAACATATGCCGGACACTTGGAAAACCTGGAAGACGTAGCGAGTAACCCGCGTTACAGATTCGTCAAAGGGCGTATTGAAGACGCCAAACTGGTCGACAAGCTGGTCTCAGGTGAGCTGTTCGGCAAGATTGACGGTATTTTGAACTTGGCTGCAGAAAGCCATGTGGATCGTTCAATCGAAGATCCTGCTGTATTCGTACATTCCAACGTACTCGGTACGCAAGTTCTCCTCGATGCCGCATTCAGGCATGGTCTGGTGAAAGGCACGAAACCAGGGGTTGATGCCAAATTCAACTTGCGCTACGTGCAAATTTCCACAGACGAAGTTTACGGATCGCTTGGACCGACAGGCTTGTTTACTGAAGAAACGCCACTCGCTCCTAACAGCCCATACTCGGCGAGCAAGGCTGGATCGGACATGCTGTGCCGCGCTTACTTCCATACATTTGCAATGCCGGTAATGATTACCCGTTGCTCAAACAACTATGGTCCTTATCAGCACCCGGAAAAATTGATTCCATTGTTTATCGATAACTTGATGAACAACAAGCAAGTTCCTGTATATGGTGATGGCGCCAACGTTCGCGATTGGTTGCACGTTGAAGATCACTGCCGCGCAATCGATGCTGTATTCCACAAAGGCGAGCCTGGAGAGGTTTACAACATTGGTGGTAACAACGAACGCACCAACATGCAAATCACTAAGCTCTTGCTCAGCGAGCTCGGCAAAGGTGAAAACATGATTCGCTACGTCGAAGACCGCCTTGGTCACGATCGCCGTTATGCAATCGATTCATCGAAAATGCAGAGAGAACTGGGCTGGACTCCAAAATACACCTTCGAAACCGGTATCAAGGAAACCATCAATTGGTATAAAGCCAATCAAGTCTGGATTCAGAAGGTTACAGGCAAGTACGACGAAGCCGCCGCAGCCGCTGCAGCCGCCGTTGCTGCTCAAGCTGCCGCTGCAGTAGCAGCTCCGCCTACGATCATTTAGAATTATCGGGATGCCGGTTTTACCGGCTTCGCTTGAAGACCTGCCGAGTTTTGCTCAGGCAGCCTCTTCTGGGCATCCATCGGATTGAACACCGGCAGATTTCTGCGCGGAATAATCTTAGGCGCACGATTCGCAGCCCGGGCGGCTCGCAAGCCGCCCCTACGATTGATACGCCAGATTGACCAGCACGGTTGGTTCGACATTCTAAAAGTTAGGAGTTCAAAATGACCGACAAACGGCTTCTCGTCACCGGTGCTGGTGGCATGTTGGGACAAGCGCTGGTTGCTTGCCTGGAATCGCGCGGGCATGTTGTTATCGCATTACCGCGTGAAAAGCTGGATGTCACCAACTATGAGCAGGTGGTTGAGCAATTAAACTTGCACACGCCGGACTTGGTCTTGCATTGTGCCGCTTACACCAAGGTCGATCAGGCTGAATCCGAACCGGAGTTGGCGTTTTTCATCAACGGCTACGGAACCGAAAATTTGGCGGTTGCCTGCAACCATATCAATATTCCGCTTTTGTACGTCAGCTCCGACTACGTTTTCGATGGCGAGCAGAATAAACCCTACACGACCTGGTGCGATACCAAGCCGCTGTCTATTTATGGCAAGACTAAACTCGCCGGCGAGAGAGCCATTATGAGGCATCTCAGAAGGTTCTACATCGTAAGAACAAGCTGGTTGTATGGTCCTAACGGCAAGAATTTCGTGGAAACGATTTTGCAAATGGCTAATGATGGCAAGCCATTGCGCGTAGTTGCCGACCAATTTGGTTCTCCTACCTGTACTTTGAGTTTGTCTGAAACGATTGCTGACTTGATTGAAACCGAACGCTGGGGCATTTACCACGCTTCCGACGATGGCGTGACCAACTGGCACGAGTTTGCGAAAGAAATCGTCGCGGAACTCGGGGCTGAGGTCGCACCGATAACCACTGCGGACATGCCAAGACCTGCTACCAGACCTAAATATTCCGTTATGGACAAAACCACACTAATCAACACGATCGGTCGAGAACTGCCAAGCTGGCAGGATTCGCTGCATGCCTACCTGCGGTTGCGAAAGACAAAGACACTAGCTTAAACGGGCAGCAAAGCGCTAAAAATCTGGTATTCTATGCACTTGTTTAGTGGATAGTTACTACTGTTCGAGGCGAAAGATCGGCTAGCTATGAGCGTAAAAGCACTTACAAAAGACGAGATCGGTCAGGATTTCGCGACTGAATTGTCCGTCCAGGATTATGCAAGAAAGACTCCCATCGAGGGTGTCAAAATCATCGACCTGAAGTTGATGATGGACGATGGTGGGTGTTTTACTGAACTCTTGCGATTGGACGAGCACGGTAACTTCGCCAATGTGCCAGAGTTGGCTGACTTCAAAGTCAGACAATCCAATTATTCACAAATGCTCCCAGGCGTTATCAAAGCATTCCACCTGCACTTCAACCAGGAAGATGTTTGGTTTATAAACCCATACGACCGAGTTCTCATCGGACTGTTCGATGCTAGAAGCAATTCGCCCACCTACAAAGCCTCGATGCGCTTCGTTATGGGTGGCGGACGTTCGCAGATCCTCTACATCCCTAGAGGCGTAGCTCACGGTCTCGCCAATCTTTGGAATGCTCCATCCAACATGATCTATTTCGTCAACCAGTACTTCGACGCGAATGAACCGGATGAGCGACGTCTCCCTTGGGACGCTCTGGGCGAAGATTTCTGGACTGTCAAAAAAGGTTAGAGTAGCGCTGCTCTGTTCGTTTCAAACGTAAGCGAAACTGCTGGAGTATCATCATCTGTAGTGGCAAAGAGAACTCGGTCGAGTTCTCTTTGTATTTTGGTTCAATTAGGTATAAAACCGTTTGCTAGCTCAATTCTGAAATGGAAGAGCATCACTTAGTGCGGCCGCCGGTGAGTCGTGTAATTATTCCTCACCTTTGAATCTCACGCGTTTTTTCCAATAATCATCATCTCTGGAAGGTCGATCTGATTCCTTGTGACCGCCGCCGTGGCCACCGTCATGGCGAGGTTTAAAGTCCGTCTTCATGTTAGGTGTTTCATTCTTGTCTTTCGGCTGAACTTGCACTTTATCATCCAATTTGCTGCCGTTCTTTTCTCTGTCTGATGAAGGACATTGGTCTAGATTTTTATGTGGATGTATTGATGAAGGTGCAATCGTAAGTTGAGGCAGGATGCGTTCGCGTTCGAGTGCGGTGGAGGCCGCACCGCTTCCGGTACTACGAGTAATGGTTTTGAAATTTTCGAAATCGGAGCGGTCTACTAAGTGATTTGGACGATCTGAAGAGCCTCTATTGATATGCGAGTCTGCGGGGCTGAATCTTTCGTTTGGCATAGTTGAATCCTCTAGAAACGTGTGATGCCGAGCAGTCGGTTTGGATTTCGGCTTCGATGCACACAGTTTAGATTTTGCGATCTCAAAAAATCTTTAAAACCGCAAAGGCGACTCAGGAGAGCCGCTCGAGCGATTGCTATTGCAAATGACTGGTCCGGAGGTTGGAAACGCAACCCTGAATTTTGAACTACGGGGTTGGTGGGACTTCGCGTTTGAAGTCTTTCGGAACGCTAGCCTTGAGCTTAGTGAGCGCGGCTTCGATGTCTTTGGTTGTAGCGACACCAGGTTTGAGGTCGAGCGTTTTCATGAACGCTTTGTCTACGTCCTTCGAGAACTCCTGATTGTAATCTTTGCCAGGCTGACCCAATTTAACCATCATGCGTCTTTCGAGTTCTTTGGTCATCTCCGCGCTTGAGGCATCGGGCTTAAGTCCCAGTGCTTTGTTGCGCTCTTCGGCGGTACCCAATTCGCGCAACTTCGTTTCCTTCACGACTGACTCGAGTGCCGGACCGTATTTTTTCATCGCGCTCTCTCTGGAGAGTTGGAATGCGTAGTCATACGGCTCTTTAAGGCTGGCGGGAATTGTCTCGCGGTCTGGCATGTTGTTGACGATCTGATCTTCCTTATTTAATGCATATTCCATGGTGTCATATACGGTGCGTTGTGGAATGCCGTCAACCAGATTTTTGTCGCCTTTATCAACTAGGGAAAAGGACAGCTTGTTTGCGTTACCAGTGCTATCCTCGCGGAACGAAAGTTTTCCGTTCTCCTTTCTGAGGTCGGTATTCACCTGATCGACGAATGTCCTTATTGCCGTAGCTCTGTCTTTAGAAGACATTCCTTCCGACTTCGCAAGCTGTGCATGAAACGCGGAATGAATCTCTTCTCGATCACCTTGTTTTAAGTCACCAACATTGAACTGGGTTTTGATTGCACCGGCCAATTTACTTGCATCCTCTTTTGACTTTTCTGCAAGTTTTGCGGGCGTCAGCTTTTCCTTTGGCTTCTCTTCCGGACCGTCGGTGTTGACCATCGCTACAAGATTGCTTACCTTTCCGTCGGAAAGTGGAGGAATTTCCAAATAGGATTGGTTGAATGTTGTCGCAGCAAATTTTGGTTTAGCAGTGTCGGAAGAAACTTGCGAGTCTGCCAATAATGCGCGGCCCACGCTATCGTCTTGCTGGAAAGGATTTCTGGTGGGGGCGTCCAGTTGCTGTACCATTCGTCGCTACCTCGATGAAAATTACACTTGAATCATTGCTCGGTAGTCGTGAATTTTTTGTGCCTTCAGCGTACGTAAGCTTCCCATCAGCGCTGACAGTCTTGGTTTTGCAGCTTAACGATTTGGAATAAACTAATTTTGGTTTGATATTGAAACCCATGCATTGCGAGGAATGACAAGATCAAAATTAGCCAACTGAAAACTAGTCGGATGTTTGAACCGAGGACAGAAGAATGTCGGCGTCTGCCGGTTTTAGTCGATTGTTCTTTAGATTTCGTTAGCGGCGATCGAAACAGCCTGCGCTACATGCTCGTGCACACCACGGTCGAGAATGCTCGGCACCAGATCGTCTAGTTTAGTCTGACCGGCGATTGCTTGTGCTGCCGCAATCTTCATTTTAGAAGTGAAGTATCTGGCTTCGGCTAGCAGTGCGCCTTTAAACAATCCTGGGAAGGCGAGAGCGTTATTGATAGTTCTTCCGTCTGCAGCAAACTTCGCACCACTGGCGATGGCGAGTTCTGGATCGATTTCCGGATCAGGGTTAGAAATAGCCAGGATAATTTGATCTTTCTGAATTGCTTCCGGCTTAATAAGACCAGGCACGCCCGTAGTGGCGACGACAATATCCGAGTTTTTCATCACGCCATCGAGATTGGTTGGCGATCCACCCTGCGCTTTCAATCTGGTCATCGCATCATCACGAAGATCCGCTCCGAGTATTTCTTTCACACCGTAACTCAAAAGTAGCTGCGCGATTCCGGCGCCGGCAGCGCCGAGACCGATGATGCCTACTCGACAGTCCTGGAGATGAATCCCGCTTCGTTGACTGATTGTGATCAGTGCTCCGAGGACGACTGCAGCCGTGGCGTGTTGGTCGTCGTGCAAAACAGGGATGGAAAGCTCCGCTTCCAATCGTTTCTCAATCTCGAAACATTCAGGAGCGGCGATATCTTCCAGGTGGATGGCACCAAATGTGGAGGCA
Source organism: Obscuribacteraceae bacterium (SeqCode) (assembly GCA_044225915.1). Taxonomy (GTDB): domain Bacteria; phylum Cyanobacteriota; class Vampirovibrionia; order Obscuribacterales; family Obscuribacteraceae; genus JADYXR01. The sequence continues at coordinate 131,087 of JBGAHZ010000010.1, read as the reverse complement.
ATTCCCTTAACTGTATTGACTACTTCATCCACGCTTTTCGATTCAATCAATATCGGGACAGCGCTGATGCCGACTAGTTGTTCGTACAACACCGACTTGCCTTCCATAACGGGCATACCGGCGACTGGACCGATGTTTCCTAATCCAAGTATCGCAGTACCATTAGTTACAACAGCAACGGAATTTCCAATACTGGTGAATACTCGACTCTGCGAAATATCCTTGTGTATCAGCTTGCAAATCTGCGCGACACCAGGTGTGTAAATCTTTCGCATCTCGGCAATGCTATTGAGAGGAGTGCGGCTTCTCATGCCAATCTTCCCGCCGCGGTGGGCCTGCTCTACCGGGTCAATTACTGCCTCTACCGTGACACCGTCCAGGTTGTGTGTGACTGATTCAATCACTTTCTGCAGGTGCGCTTCGTCTTTCAGTTGAACGCTAAGCTCTCGAATCAAGTAATCGGGACCTTGCTCAGCGATGGAAACGTCGCCGATGTTAGCATCGAGTTCGCCCAGGCGTGTAGCGATTTTGCCCAAGTAGCCGGGCTTGTCGACGACTCGCAGTCGCAGAATTCGCAGAATTTTCTGTTCTCTTTTTACCACTGTTACCATTTCTCGTGTTTCCTGAGCTACCGTGTTTCCTGAACCTGTAACGACTTGACGGCTGTAGCCGGTTAAATCGAAGAGGATGACAAGTTTACAGCAAAGGCTCGCAAAACGGTCTTTGCATGACGGACTATGACAATTTGAATCATGATGTAAACTCTCAAAGCCACAACTGCTTTGGATTCACGGCTCCGGCATCTCAGATGCCGCGATTCAGGGGTTTTCCCTCTTTCGTTCAATGAGCTGAGAGGTGAGTATTAAAGTGATCAGTTATTTTCGTGCGGATGTAAACTTGTAGCCGCATCTGGTATCTCGTCACAATCATCCAGGGACTCGTACATGAGCAGCCAAGCGAACAGTCAAGATCCGGGCCACAAGCAGCCTAGCAAGTTCAAACGATTTCGAAAATGGCTGCTAATTGGTTTGAAAGTCTACGCAGTCCTTCTAATCATCGCGACTCTCATGAGTTTTACAGCGGTGCGCGCACTGATTTATCCAATCGTCAGTCATACGACTTCGTCTTCATTTCAGTTTCGCGACTACAGTCCGCTTTTCACAACTGCTGAAAAGCCGTCCTTCTTAGCAGATGTCGCTGGGTTTACTAACTACGAATTCAAAGTCTACAAGGCTGATGAAGTCAATCGACTCTCCTCTGAATACAGAGCCAATCCGCATCGATTCAAGGAAATGGAAATTGATTACAAGCGCGTCTTCGACAGCAACAATCACTTCGGTCTGCTGAAGCCGGTGATGGCGATTACAGGTTCCGTTCAATCATATGATGCCTTGCAGGCCGAAGCACGGATCACCCTTAAGGAGCCGATGAAACCCGGTGAATACATGGCTGTGATCGGTACGCCCGGGCACAATCAAAAGGGCGAGGAAACAGGATTTGCGAGATTTATAGTCACCGATCTTGGTGCCATAGTAAAACATGATTCAAACAAAATGGTGATATCGACCGTGAATCTGATTACGAAGAAACCATGGCCCGCAGCCAATCTGCAAGTGGTATACGCAAATGCCTGGGACAGTTCAATGTCAAAAATAAGTACCGACGAGCAGGGACTTTGTACGATAAGACGACCGCCCAATTTCCCGAAAGAGTCGTGGCAACAAGCGACAATCGAGGCTACTGCCGGCGACAACCATGCCTTTTTCGGACCCTACGCCATTTACGGTCAACACCAGTCAAATGCGCCTTACCAGTCTTCATTCGAGCGCTATAGCGGCGGCCGATTTCGCGTGTTTTTCGAAACAGACCGACCGGTGTACAGAATCGGACAGACCATCAATTTTAAGGGAGTAGTCCGACAGGTCACTGAAGCGGGACTCGCCAACACGATGGCGGGTACGACTGTAAACCTGTCAATAATGAATCCGGACGGAAGCGTTGTTAAGGAGCAGACTCTTCACACTGACAGCGTAGGGGCGTTTAATGGCCAGCTTGCAGCCAGTGAAGCAACCAAAACCGGACAGTATACTTTCCAGATTTCATATCCCGACGGCGAGGCCGAAGCGTTTACCGCGAATGTCGAGCAATATAGAAAACCCGAATTTAAAATCGATGTAGTACCAGAGCGAGAGCGCTTCTCGCGCGGTGACAAAATCCGATTCAACATTCAGGCGAACTATTATTTTGGTGCTCCCATGAAAGATGCCAAAATTACATATCATGTCAACTCAATTGCGGACAGTGAATCGAAGAATCAATTTAAGAAAGTAAACATCGCCGATAGCGCATTTTTTGCAGGCTGGCCATCGGACCCTCGCTATCGTCCTTATGGTGGAGATGTACAGTTTGACAAGGTTGGGGAACTGCTGACCGATGCCACGGGTAAAGCCGTTTTGGAATTCGAAGCACCACCATTAGTGCCCAAGTTTGACAATCCATACAGCGCAAACTACCTGGACGATATGTTCAACGTCTCGGTAGAAGCTACGGATATCAGTCGGAAAACATTCAGTGCAGAGGGCTCTGTGCCCGTATCTCGCGGAGACTTTGCAGTGCTTATCGACACGCCGAGAAACGTAGTGAAGACTGGCGAAGACATCGTTGCGAACGTGAAAGTTCTGGACTACAAAAAGAATCCAGTTAAGTCACAAACGGTCAAAGTAATGCTTTCGAGGTGGAAGTATGAACAGAAAATGTTTGACTCAAACGAAACATCAAAGCACATCGTGATTGCAACCACGGAAGTCACGACGGATGATCAGGGTCAAGCGACCGCAAGGTTTAAACCGACGAAGGATTTTGTCTCGACTAACTATTTTCTTAACGCCGAAGCGGCAGACGGCAAACAGAGAATCGTTGGTGATATCACATCGGTCGTTTACTCGAGTGATTCGCATGACTGGTATTACGATCGTGCGCAACAGCAAGAACAGCTTGGGATCCAATTGGACAAGGATGTCTACCAACCCGGTGACACTGTGCGGGCCGTTGTGAGGGCTCCGGTTGCTCAAGGTAAAGAGGCCTATGTTCTTGCCACCGTAGAAGGTGCCTCGCTCAGAAAGTACAAGCAAATTAAGATGACCGGGCCGGTCGCTGTTGTCGAGTTTCCAATCGAAGCTTCTTACATGCCCAACGCGTTCATCTGTGCGTCTATGTTGTTGGATAATCACAAACCATACAACGTGGAGCAGCTTGTAAAAGTATCGCCAACGAATAACTTCGCGACCGTTTCCATCGCTACAGACAAAGCTCGGTACCATCCGGGCGATACCGTGAAATACACGGTGACTGCTAAAAACCAGCAAGGTGTTCCTGTTTCCGGTATGCAGCTTTGCGCTTCGGTGGTCGACGAGGGCATTTTTGCCGTGCTCGATTTGATGAGGCGTGAAGGGCGATACTATGGTCAACCCGCGGATATTTTTCATTCGATCTACAAGATGATTGAAAATGATGTGGTCACGGGCTTCACCTTCATTGAGTCCAACTCAGCGACTTCCATACGCGGTCCCGCCTTTGATGGCGCCGGGCTTGCAGCCCTCCACTTCCCCGTTCTGATGTTTTTCAATGTGGGGTATGGAACAAACTACGCGTGCCAGGACCGGGAAATGATGGCACCGGGAGCGCCCGTTTCGTTTGCAACAACCGCTGCTACATCGGGAGCCGAGTCACGCATGATGGGCGGTAAAGGTGTACTCGCTGATGCATCTGCGGTGGCTTCTCCTCAGCAGTCCATGGCCGCTGCGCCGAGCATCAAGGCTGTTGCCGCCCCTCGAACGAGAAGCAACTTCAATGACGCGGCTGCCTGGTACCCATCGCTTGTCACGGGTGCTAACGGAACAACCTCATTCTCCGTGAAGCTTCCCGATGATCTTACAACCTGGCGTGCTACCGTTAATGGTATCACTACTGGAGTTACCATCGGCTCCAATTCAACTTCGGTCACCGCATCACAGGACTTTCTTGCCCGCCTGGCTCTCCCTCGTTTTTACACCGAGTACGATGAGACAACTATCTCCGGACTGGTGCATAATCTTTCGCCAACAGATCAATCGGTGAAAGTGACGTTGGCCGTGACACCAAACATACAAGTTCTCGATCCTCCGACTGCTAGTCTCAAGATTTCAAAAGACGGTGTGAAAAGACAATCGTGGCGAATCAAGGTACTCAAGGCGGGCGAAGCGAAAGTGACACTAACGGCTATGGGCAGCACTCTGGCTGATGCTGAAGAGCGTAAACTGCCGGTTAGAACATTCGGGTATCGCGTTTTCTTTGCTAAAAACGGATTGATCAAGGACGAGAATGGCGAAAAGATTTTTCCAGTGGTAATACCGCCCGACGCCAAGCTGGATACTGGTCGATTTGACATTGCCACGTCGGCCTCCAGCATCGGACCGGTGCTAGGGAGCTTCGAGAGCCTGATCGATTATCCGTACGGATGCACGGAACAAACCCTCAGTAAGTTGATACCGTCTGTAGTGGCGATGCGGTTGCATAAAAACCTGGGTGTGGAAATTTCTCAGGAAATGAACACAAAGTTTCAGAAGGCATACGCGCTAGCCATGCCGAAGTTGGTCGATTACCAGCACGCGGACGGTGGCTGGGGCTGGTGGAGCAACGACGGTAGTAACGCCTATATGACTGCTCATGTGCTCGAAGGCCTTTACTTGCTCAGGCGCGCAGGAATGCCGGTCGATCAAGGACAAATCGATCGAGGTCGTGATTTCCTCAAAAACAAAATAGTGGAGTTATCTGCAAATCCCTGGGATCGCTTCGATTCTGAAGACCACGCTAAAGCCGTGTATGTGATGAGTTTGCTGGGCGAAAAACTAGACCCTATAACTCGAACCTGGCAACTTCTCAATCTCAAAAAGATGTCACCGGAGGCACTTTCGTATCTGACCATGGCGTTTAAGAACGTCAAAGACGAGACTGCATCGGTGAAGACATACGAGCGGTTAAAAGAACTGCGCAACGACACGGTCGAATATACTAATTGGGAGCACACAAGCGAAATGCTGACCAAGCTTGGACTCGACACGCGTTATGACTATAGCTACAGATTCACTGGTGTGGAAACAACAGCACTGGCGCTCAGGGCTACCGTGATGATGGAGCCCAAGAATGAAGCCCTGCTCGATAGCATCACGCGCTGGCTCGTGTTCGAACGCGACGAAAACGGTTGGAGCAACACGAAGACGACAACTGCTGTTTATCTTGCTTTGTTAGAGAAGGAGCTGTCGCAGAGCCCGGATCGGACTACCGATTTCACAGCGAAAGTGGAAACTCTGAGTAAAGTGATCAAAGAACTTGTGTTTAAAAAAACGTATGAACGCGGAGAGCAGATCGCCTCTGTCCCGCTTCAACCCAAGCCCGATTCGATCAAGTTGAAGAAAGCCGGACCAGGATGGCTTTATTACAACACGATGTTTGAATACGATCGCCCGTTGAAACCGGGAGAGCAACCCGTATTCAAATCGTTGCCTTCAGAATTGAATATCAACAGAGAACTTTTCCGTCTGATACCGGAGAAAGTTGCTGGCTCTAATCAGATTACAAATCGATTGGAACCACTCGGTGGCAAACCTATTAAAGCCGGGGATCTAATTATGATTCGCGTTATTGTGGATTGCCCATTCGAAGTGCCATATGTTTTGGTCGAGTCTGCTCTCCCGAGTGGCGGGGAAGTTCTTCAGGCTCCGCCGCCTCTGACACCAGATCAAAAGATTGACGCTGTCGGGGCAAATTCATGGGGATGGTGGACGCACCAGGATGTTCTGGATGACAAAGTCGCCTATTTTGCTGGTTCGATGCCATCTGGCAAATCTGTTTTCCGCACCTTCGTGCGTATGGAAATGCCGGGTAAGTTCAACATCAATCCCGTAAGTATGGAGGCGATGTACACGAAAAAAGTGCGCGCTAGATCGGCCGCACACTATATCAGCGTTGTCGACTAAACGAGCGAAGGGATGGTGTTAAACCATCCCTTTCGCATTGTATCTAGTTTCGCAAAGTGTTAGCGAGACTTGGTTGCTTCCACTACGTGGACATCTTCGGCTTTGCACTCTTTCATGATCTCTTCTGCGCGTTTGCGCATTTCGGGATCTTCGGTGTGCGCCGCGATCAAGATATGGCCTTCTTTAAGTCTTCCTTCGTAGAGTTTTGCTTCGTACTCGGGAATACCCAGACCGATCAATCCGCCGGTTACGCCACCAAGAGCAGTACCAGCAGCAGCACCGCTAAGAGCCGCCATGATTGGACCGGCTGCAATAAGCGCACCCATTCCTGGAAGTGCCAATGAGCCAATGCCGGCGAGCCAACCAAGGACACCACCGACTAAGAAGCCTGTACCAGCACCAACTGCGGTGCCTTCCGGGGCTTTGCTTTCGTTTTCGTGGCCGAACTCTGTGGTTGAGGTCACATCAGGCATCAAAATCGAGACTTGATCGCTGAAGAAACCCGACAGTTTCAGTCTGTCTACGATGGTTTCCGCCTGCGTCAGCGTTGATGCTATTCCTATAATTGCTTTCGACATTCTATCTCTCCTTTGTACTTTCCATACTTTTTTAACGTTTACTGAGTGACACTCAGTTTGCATGATACTTGTGAAGCTCCCGCTGATTTTGCGATGTTGACGAGATCTTCTTTCTCTTTTTCAGTTTTTACGGGACCATCAAGAACGAGTACTCCGTTTTCGAAACTCAACTTGACGTTTTGCGCGTCGGTAGACAATCCTTTTGTTTTCATGATTGCCTTGCGAATCGTTGCCAGGGATTTTTCGTCTGATGTCCTGTGTGGAAATGCGGTTCGCGAGATCTTCTCGTCTAACGCTTTTACCTTGTTGCAGAACTTTGTTTTATCGCCTTCCGACAGTGCGCCTTTACTTTTGGCTTTGCATTCATCGATGTCTTTCGCCAATTTTTGGCTTTCTGTTTTGAGATCAGTCGCCTGCTTGACGCTGATACGTCCGCCCTGGCGCTCTGTGTCTATCTTTGATGTTGCCTCACCGAGTCGTTGATCAAGCGTCGCCTCTTCGCCGGCGAAACTGGCACTGGCAGTGCCACCCAGCAAGAGCAATGTAATCGCCATTACGATGCCGTTCTTCATATAATCCCTCCTCTTACTGACAGGTGCTTCACGATTGTCTGCCGTGTGGATGTGCATGCTGTCTGAAATTGATTGGCGTTATTCCTTATAGAGTGCAATTGCAAGTCCGCGATTCGCTTCATCAAACTTTCTATCAATCGCAACCTTCTTGTATCCGTGTAGCATCGCAATGAAAGCCTGATGCCTCAGAGTTGCAAATTACGAGAAGGAAGTGGTAACTCTTCTGTTATAGTTTTTCTGATTGCTGTTTGACGAAACTGAGCCGCCTGTCGATTCCTTTAGCCGCTTCGTTTCTCAAAATATGCGCTTTGAACGGAACCTTCACGCTGCTGTCGACACTGGTCGTTAGTCGCACATGAGTGTAACCAGGTTTTGTCTCGGTCATCGTCCAGCTGCCTTCAAACGTTGTAAGTTTTTCCGCGTCAACGAGCCGATATTCAACGCGATTATTTTCGACGGCCTCTTCGTACACGATTGTGTCTCTGGCAATCGGCAAAGGACTATCCAGGCGTTCTTTTATGACGACCGCGCCGTCTCGTTTCGTTGAAACAATTTTGCGTTTCTCTGGCTCAGCCGTTCTGTGTTTCACAATCGCTTCTACGATCTGGTGCGGAGTGGCCTTGATATCTACCGATTTCTCTACGGTTTCGAGTGCCGCCGCGGGCGATACCGCCAATGTTGTGGCTCCAATTAGCATTGAAAAGCTAAGAGCCGCGATCCTTAGTTGATAAGCGCTTTTTCTCTGCATGATTAATGATTTGGAATGGTTGTGTAGTACGTGTCGTCACCAAACGCAGTCGCTCAAACGATTGACTCACGTGTGAGCATTTTTATAGCGCAAGGTTTTCCACGCTATGACAACCCGTGCCAAAATAAAATCTAAGGATTCGCTAGTTGCCAAGCTCTTTCTGTTAGTACTATTACATTCACCGCTCGTCTCGGCACATGCTACAGCTTGTATGTGTTGAACGAATCGAGCAAGAAAACCCCGCTCTCATGCTGCGGAGTTCTGCCAAGTGCGGCGGTTTGGCAACAAGAAATACCGGAAGTCCGATCAGTACGAAGAGGAGTTATCAGATGGCAACATCGAATTTTCTAAGCGACGTCAAAGCGCTGCGCGAGCGTGCGCGAAAAAATGTTGAAGATGGTCCGATTATTGAAAACTACAAAGGCAACAGAGAAAAGATCATTTCAATATTGAATGAAGCGCTCGCGACGGAGCTGATCTGTGTCTTGCGATACAGACAGCATCACTTCACTGCGAAGGGCATGAACTCTGAGGAAGTTGCAGCCGAGTTCTTAATCCACTCGCAAGAAGAGCAAGGACATGCTGACAGAATAGCTGCTCGCATCTCGCAATTGGATGGCAATCCCGAAATGGATCCCTCCAAGTTAACTGGACGCAGCCATGCGCAGTATGTGGAATGCGACAAACTTGAAGACATGATCAGAGAAAATTTGGTTGCAGAACGAATTGCAATCGAATCGTATCTTGAGATGATTCACTATATCGGTGACACTGATCCAACCACTCGACGAATGCTCGAAGATATTCTTGCAGTTGAAGAAGAGCATGCCGACGACCTGGCCAATTTGCTCAAGCACTAAAAACACGCAAAACGCAAATAAACTGAAGTTTCACGTTCTGCCTAATCGGGACGTGAAACTTTTTTTGGGGACTGAGATGACGAGTTCTTCTCAAATCCTATGTTTTCGCGGGGGGCTGTTGGGCGGAGAGTGTGGACACCAGATGTGAGTAAACCGTTTTCGGGTTAAATAGTGCTTGCAGATTGCCGAAGCTCCGTTTACGACTTGTAGAATTCAAGGCAAACGAAAAGAGACAAGCAATTGCTTGTCTCTTTTTTGGCTTTCGCCATATTCACTAAATGCGGAAGTCCCCGCTCAATCAATGGGAAAGATGTGCGCGAGTTGCTCGCGACTCATCAAGTCATGCGCCTCTCGTTATGGCTTGTTGCCATGTGCGACGTTGGCGATTAATGACACTCCGAAAATCAAGACGGCCGATCCGACGATCGCAGGCAGAATTGCTACGCCTGCGAGTGCAGGTCCCATAGAACCCATAAGTGATGCGCCGATCCAGGCTCCGATGATACCGAAAACTACGGAGGTCAGAATTCCACCAGGAATTCTGCCGGGCACGATGTATTCAGCGATACCAGCGCAGACTGCGGCGACCAGACAGTAAAGTAAAAATCCAAGAATGCTCATAACTTTCCTCCGCATATTGCATTTGGCTACTCCCATCAACTAGCACGCTGTTCAAAATGTAGTGCGAAATCCGTGTTTCGGCAGTGCTCTCCGCAGTCAGAGCTATATATGAAGGATGATAGAGCTGCTCATTGGAAATCGCAGCGCATCGGGGGAGTAGTAAGAAGATGATGAATAGCCAAGTTTATGAAGTATGTCGCAATAGGTTTGATACCACCAGCACTGTCAGACTGCTGGCAACAACTTCAATATTAGTTAGTGCTGTCTTTGTTCTGTGCGGTTGTACACAACAAAGCGACGGCAGTATCTTTAAAGTTCAATCGGGTGAGAAAACACTGCTCGATATAAAGAAGAATCCTGACGAGAAAGTTTCGATTGAGGTTGACGTTCCGAAAGTCAATCTCAAAATGAAGCATGATGACGACACCACGGTCGAACAACACACGACTGTAACGGAAACAACAGTCAACCCGACGCCGACGCCCGCCCCAGTTGTGCCGGTACCGGCCCAGCCGACTCGTGCACCACAGCCGGTGCCAGGTGTTCCGGTCAACTAACAGCCAAAGCGAATTGCTTACTCGACTACCTGGAAAATTCCGACGCCTTTGCGTCCATTGCTGAGTTGGAATATTCCGAGCAATCTTCTGTCGGTTAGTCTGTTTTCCGAATCTATCAATTCGAGCCAGCCAGCTGATAGAAGTTCTAATTCGCGGTCGGATGCAAATTGATTCAAGACTTTGTGCGCCGAAGGTCCAAGGGACAGAGTAGCGCGGAATTTCGCGTTTGGTGTATCGCACACCAACTCGTTTAATACGCTTACTAACTCATGAACGAAATTGAATCGAGAGTTCTTGAAAGACTGCAGCACCATGCTGCCAATCACATGCAACCCGGCTTCGCCTTTGGTCAGACTGCGGCACTCCACAGCACTGCGCAGTTGTGCGACGCCCTCGACAAAACGTGGGTCGGAAAGATTTGCCTCTGTTAGACGAGGTCTACTGGTTAGTACTCCGGTACCTGCTTCAATCATGTCGTCTGCGCCGCCTCGCAAGTTTTTCCCCATGATCCGCTCCGTCTGATCGATCGTTTCCCAGCATTCGAACAGCGAAGTATTTTGTTACCAGATGGTATGAAAAACTTCACTCTCGAACAATGGTGAAATTACTCAAAGGTAGTTAAATAGCACTACAGTCAGCGTTTTCGGTCATGGATAAGACTCTAACCGTTTTTTGTGACATGTACGTGACTCCGGAGGCCCATGGAAAAACAAAACCTGAAATGTTAATCTTGACATGGGTGTTAAAGCTTTGCGCTTCCAGGAAGGGCGCGGGAAAACGTCGTGACTAAATTTTCGTCTGAAACTAGATTAAGTCTCGAAGCGGCTCTGGTCGCTGTTCTTGTGGCGTTTTTGCCGTCGTGTGCCTGGGCTGAAAGCCTGGAAGGCGGCGTCAGCCAGACTGTCGACGCGAGCAGCGAATCAGCAGAGGAATCTGACAACCCCGAACTGTACCTGGCGGTTCCACAAGAACTGTTCTACCAACTCTGGCCTGGTTATGTCGACTCTTTACTGAAAACCATGGCGACTGAGTCTATCGAGGACTCGCCGCTTTTAGTGTCTTCCGAATTTAACCGTTCGATCGATCCGGATAAACTGGGCACGCTCGAACCTGGGCGAAATACGCTGACCTCGGACGGTCGACAAGACCGCGATACTTTAGTTACCGCGGCAAGCGACCAGATCTCTTACTCCCGCGGTCTGAATTTGTTCACCAGCGACAACGGTTTGTCGGACGATTCTTATATAATCGCGCCTTCTGCTAATCGCATGCTCGATGCGCTGTCGATTTGTGCGGCGCCTGGTCTTAGCAGCGCTTTCACAAACTTGACCGAGTGTGGTTGCAGCGTAAAACCTATTGAAGCGAAAGATTCCATCAGTGTTTTGGAAGGAACGGCATTGATTGTCGCCGATCGCGATATGGAAGTTGCCGTCAATGTTGGAAAACTGAAACTCGCCGAAGGTTCGGTTGTGCTGGTTTCAACAACGCCGAAGGGAACAGCGGTGTATGACTTTCACGACAACGGGAAGAATTCGGTGTTGCTCACGGTAGCTGGTCGCTCGTTGGCCATCTCGCCCGGGCGTCACATGCACGCTACCTCGGAGAAGACCTCGGATTTCGCTGCGGTTAACTCGCTATTCCATATCCCCCATCGCAGAGTTAATTGTGTCACCACAGATGGTGGCACTGTTTTTACCTCCGAGTTCTCAACACTGTCGGCAATGGAGGCAGTCGAGCCACTCAAGAAGGTGTTGACTCTCCGACATCCCGAGGCTCGCAAGCTGGCAGGTCAGATGATCAAAACATCGGCAGTCTTGTTGCAGCTCGGCGGTAATGCTGAGGAGTTCAAACACCACTTTAAGCCCAAGGCGACAGCTCTGGTCAACGGCTCGGCGATTTAATCTAATTCCACGGATATGTCACAAGTCGGTGAGATCATAATGATCTGCTCGTTTTAAATTCGCACTTACTCGCTCATTGACCGATTCAACTTCTGTTCACGGCTGTAGCCAAACGCTCACGCAGTTTGAAAAATCTGTGACGGCCGCATATTAGTATTAGCCTCCTGGGTTCCAGACCAGGAGCGGTTGAATTGGCGCCAGAGGTTTCTATGGACTGCCTTCCCCCGGACAAAGACTTAAAGCCTGCTGAAGTCTGCGCGAAACAGTCAGCTTCGCACGGAATTAACTCGCTCGATATTTATCTTGCTCAGGGACCGACGAAAAAAGCGGCAGAGCAGACCGCACCGGCTCAGAGTGCTGATCAGCCACCAGCCAAGTTTGAAGAACTTCCTGCGGCAAAACAAAAAATTGTCGAAGACGACTACAACAAAAAGCACAAGGGCGAAATTCCAATTGGCGATGCCACAATGGACAAGAATGAGACGATCCGAATTCGGCTGCGCCGTATGGGCGGAATGAATGCCGATGGAATGGTTTCATACAAAAAGGGTAGCGAGCATTACGACAACATCCTGAAACACATCGGCGGAATGAAACCGGGTGATGTAAAACTCGTGGCTCCGTGGCCTGATGAGAAACCCGCACAAAAAACTGCACCCCAAAAGAAGGGAGGCGGTTAAGCAATGGCACACCTGGAAGGACAAGAAGGCGATAAAGGCACTGCTGCTGCTCCGGTTATTCGGGCAAGCGATGTTTATACCAAGGACGATCGAACAACGCCCGAGCAGTACAAGGCAGCCAACGCGACTGACTCTGCCGCTCTTGTGCAAAAGGGTTCCATTCCCGATGTCGCGACCGACGCGATTGCCTCCGGTGACGTCGCTCCTAAGAGCGGCATGGGTGCGAGTTCCGCATCGGCTGACAAACATCTTTATGACATTTTGCCATCCGTAGATTTGCAAATGATTCGTGATGACCGCAAGGCTGGTGGCACTGCGACATCATTTTCTTATTCGATGGATTCGAGATCTGTCAAGGACGCGTCTGGCGGCTTGAGTGACGCCGATCGCACCAATTCAATTTTCTATCAGATTGAAACGGGCGCGGTCGATGGATCGAAGATTTTCAAGAACGCTTCCGAGTTGTTTAAAACGTCGGGCGGCGCTTCCGGTACTGATGGACGACCAAATGAAGTTGTACCGCGGCAACAAGTTACGCGTGATGGTAAGGTCGTTCCAGCAGGTGACGGTAAGCCCACCCAACCAGAAACTGACGCTAAACCTCGCAACGACGAGGACGTAAATCCGAAGCCCGGTGACAATCCAGGTGAAGTACCCAAGCCTGGAGAAGTTCCAAAGCCAGGCGATCAGCAGCCGCCTCCCTACAAGTTCGAACGCTTGGAGATGAATGCCGACGGATCGGGAAAAGTTCCGGTGAAAAATGGTGATACCGTATGGGGTATCGCGAGAGAAACACTGAAGCACGGTCGAGAGCCTGGATATAAACCATCCGATCGCGAAGTGTATGATGCCGTTCAACGTCTCAGGAAAGAAAATCCGCAAATCAAAAATATCGACCGTATCCAGCAAGGTCGAGACACGATCAAAATTCCTAAAGACATGATCAAGGAAATTCCACAGCAGGTCGCTCCGATGGATGGACCGAAAGTGCAAGTGGAAAACCGCGGCGCGACCCCGGAATTCCAGGCGAAAATGCAGAAAGAAGTCGATCAACTTCCTGCCGGCGTTCGCCGCTTGCTTGATGCTAATGGAACTAAAATTGTCGTCGGTGACAAAATTTCCGGCGTCTATCCGGAACTTGCCGGAGTCCAACCAAGAGGCTGGCCGCCTGGTTCCACGTGGGACAACGCCGACGGAATGTATTCACCGTCCGACAAGACAACAGTAATCACCGAGCATCGAGTTGATGACGGTAAGACTGTTAAAAACGAACGGGCTGAAGGTGTGGTCAAGCATGAAGTCGGTCACGCCGTCGACCATGCCATGGGCAACTTCTCACAATCAGACGAGTTCAAGGCCGCGTACGACAAAGACGTCGCAGCGCTCTCTCCTGCAGACCGAGCGAAACTTGCTTATCTTCTGCAACCAGGAAACGCCGGCAAGAGCGAAACCTTCGCGGAAGTATTCGGAGCGATGCATGGGTCTTCCGCCAATCCTTCGGAAACAGCAGAAACACTGCGCCAATTCCCAAGCGTTGCCGCTCTATTGCAACGCAAAATAGCAGCGATGTAGGTTTCACAAATGCAAGAAGATCCCGCCACTACAGATAGTGACCCAGAGTATATTGGCGATTGCGTCATGGAAGACGACGGCACACTGGTTATGCGGCTGCGCGCCACCGGTCCGCGCGGAATGATTGGTACCGGAAAACTTACGTATGGAACCGACCACCCGAACTATGCGGAAGTATTAGCGCACATCGGTCCGATTAAGCCCGGCGAGACCAAGCCTGTACGTCCATTTCCCAGTTAGTTAATGAACTCTTCCGAAAAATTTTGTGCTTCTTGAGGTCGAGCGGAACTAAGCGGTCGATGTTCACTCGGAGTCAACGCAAAGCAAAGCCAGAGAATCCAAATTGGTTTCCCTGGCTTTTAGTTTGCGAACTTCTAAATTTCGCTTGGACTGGCGTTAGCCTGAGATTTAATACTTGCTACCGTATGCGGTGCCTGAACGACGTGGTTCTGACATTGCTACGTGCATTACGCGACCGTTGAATTCGCTTTGATCCAGCGAGCGAATAGCATCTTGTGCTGATTCGGCATCGCCCATTTCGATGAAGGCGAAGCCACGAGGTCTGCCGGTTTCGCGATCGGTCGCCATTTTCGCCGAAACTACATCTCCGTGAGAAGAGAACAGACCGCCGAGTTCGGCATCTGTAGTGTTGAAGGAGAGGTTTCTGACGAATAATTTGCTATTTTGCATTTAAAAATACCTTATAAGATGTACTGTCGCTCGCACCGCGACTGCGGTGCGAGGAATAAGCAGAGAACGAGAGTCACAGACGCAGAAATCCGCACTGGTGTGCATTCGCAGAGGTCGTAGGGCGGTATTACGCGACTTAAAACTTGAAAGCGATTTGAATTCGGATCCGAAAAGTGGTGTAACCACTTAAACCTTTGGATTATTCTCAAAGGTTGAGCATGCTTGCTCGACTGATTCAGTTGCATTATTGCACACTTCAGGAGCAAGCATGTTCATTTGCGAGAAACTTTACGTCCCGCCGCGTTTTAGTAGCCGCGGTAGTTTTGATACAGGTATGGATTTTGCAATCCATTCAGGTTTTGTTGACGCTGTTGTTCCATTATCGCGGCTTGTTGTTGCTGACCAACGTAGTTGGCTGCACGCTGCTGATTGAATGCTCGGCTTTGCATTGATCCGGATTGTCTGACGAAAGCACGGTTTTGTCCGCGATTTCCGTTCCAGCCGTGTGAGCGATTATATCCGCGGTAGTTTCCGCCTCTGTTGTTCCAGTGGCGATTAGAACTGCGGTGGTGCGATCGTGAATTGTACGCACCATGATTGTGATGATCTCTCGCTACTGCCGGTGCCACTGAGGTACCGAGAATTAGCAATCCGACCAATATCATTGACATAAATTTCATTTGTATCTCCTGAGATTCGTTGACTCTAGTCAATGGAATCAATTAATGGTGCCGCAGTTGACCTGAGGCTGTTCTCCTAATGACTGCATCCAGCCATCTATGTTCCGTTTATAGCGCACGGTGAGTTGATCGAGGCAAATATGGTGCCATCATATTCGGTGCTCATGAAACGAGGTGTATTTCTTTCAGGTGGGTTGCAAGGGCTAACAAAAAGAGTCCCCGGGCCTTGGAACCCGGGGACTAATTTTCTCGGAAACATCTGCTGCCAACATTGATGACAACCGAGAGTATCTAGAAGATTGATCGTGACGATGACTCAGTGGATCCCCAACAAAGGGTCTCCGCGCAAAAGTAGTTTGTGAACGGCGAGCTTAGAATGCAGCGAACTTATATTCTAAAGAACGGCGTTTCAATAACCTTGTCGAGCCATGCGACTTGAATTTGATATTCGCCGGGGCCCACATTGATTTGTGGTGCTACCACAGCGCCATCGAGATTGGTTTTGCGTTCGAAGACTACGCCTCTTTCGCTTTCCAATATGCGTACGGCAACATCAGGCATGCCATTGTCGGCGGTGTCTTTTGCGTTCAACAATAAACGCAACTGATCCTTGTCGACAAGCCATCCGAGGTTGACTTGAATTTTGGTTTCATCAGCTTGTTTTTCAAAGCTGCCTAACGAGACAAGCTGGCTTCCGATGCCACGCATTGCCCCTGCAGGAACCATGGAATTCCACTGCATGCCTGTCAGCAAATCTTGCCATGTGGCAATTGCTGCGTCGCGCGTGGAGCCTACCAGGTCCTTGACCTTGAGTACTGCCTTCGATGTCGCAGTCGCGGTGTTGCCGATCATTCGTTCGGTCACACGATTCACGATCTTCTCATCGTTTGCGGAGAGCTTCATAAAACTGGATGCGTTCCACATTGCTCGGTCGAATTGTTTATTCTCCCCTGGCAGTGGCAGGCTATCGAAGTTCTCCCGGCAGAATGATTCGAATGCTTGAGAGCATTCGCGTTCATCTTCGATTTTCATCACGGTTGCCAATTTGTCGTTCAGAGTAGTCATCGCCGTCTCCTAGATCCTTGCTTCGTCCTTATCAAGCTTGGCTTTAAATGCCTTGAGTGTTCGGACAATCTTCTTGTCGATGGTATCTATACTCTTGGGTTCCATTTTTAGACACTCAATCAAATCTTCTCGTTTATATCCTTCGACATACTTCAAAATGAAGCAGGTGCGGTGGATTCCGGGTGGCAGCTCCTGCAAAACCTGCTCGATCAGATCATTAATTAATGCTCGGCTGTCCGGTCTGCTTTCGGCAGAAGACGACGTAACACTGTAGTCCCATCCAAAAAGGTCCTCCGGAGAACGTCCATCTTCGTCATCAAACATTGAATCCAGCGAAGTCGTCCGGTACTGACTGGTGGTTGATGGCTTGTCGTCGAAGGTTTTGGCAGGAGTCATGTTCTTTACGGTCATGACTTCGCCGTCCACTTCTTTTATCGTGCTGGAAGAAACGCTTACCTGGCGCATATCGGCCTGGAGCTCTTTCTTTTCTTTCTCTTTCTCTTCGCGCTTCTTAAGTTTGACCTTGTGATAGCGCTCCAGATTCTGAGCGATAGCTTTGTTACAGGCTCCCAGGCAGTAGAGCGCCAGGTTGGCGTCCGGATGCGTAGGGTCGAAGTGTTGAGTGACCATTAGAAGCGCATTCTGCAGGATATCCTCGATATCCTCGTCGGTCGCCAAACGCGCGCGCGAACGAATGTAGCGCATCATTCGTTGAGGGGTAAAATCCATGTCCCCTCGAAGAAATGTCCTACTTTGCTTTTCGTTCATCCCGTCTCTTTCGATTTACCGTGCCAACCCGCTTTTGGTAGGTTTATTGCCCGGTTTCCTCGACTCACTCCATTAATGCCTAAAGAACTATATATGATTCTTTTGATTCCTTGCCACGACCGGACAAAAGCAAACTGATCAATGTTAGCAAATTGTAAGCGAAAGCTCGTCGGGTCGGCTGAATGGGCGCCTCAGACGATTATGCTCTCGTTCTTACCTTTATAAACCTTTGGGCAGTCACATCTGTCAGGTATTCTTTTCAAGGATGGAAACCTTACTGCTCACTCTTACTAACTTAATTTTGGGACTTTCGACCGCTCAAACCGTCGAAACACCCACGGCGTTGCTGCAAACGCACCCCACTGTGGGCGCCGTGGCGCAGACTTTGTCTCTGCAGTCCGAATTGAAACCTCCTAATAAAGGATTACCCCAGCCGAAGAAAATTGCTGCGTCGGGCCCGAAAGCCGAGGGACAAGTGTCCGATAAGGCTTCGGAGTACCAATCCACTCTGAAACTACACAGGGGGGAGCAGGGCGAGGCATTCTTAGTCAGTGATCCCCCTTTGAAACTGTCGCAACTGAGCACGCCGACAGAGCGTTTAAATTCGTCTCCCCCAAGGATTTCCGACACGCCAATCGTCCCTCAAAGTACTATCAGCCAGCCTGCGCTCAGACCATCCATTAATCCTCCAGTGACAGGTGGAAACGATGGCAGTCTTTTGAAACGACCAAACGAAGGACCGGGCAACGATATATATCAACGAGATGCTGCTCCGATTCAGCTCAAACGGATTGCGCCGGACTCCAAAGCTGAGGAGACTCCCGCTGCTGGTGGTAATTCCAGCAGTGCCGCCGGGTCGTCGCGTCCAACGGACTACGTTGATGAATTTCCGAAAGATATAGATAACGTCAGTCCTTCGGCTGTCACCGAGGACCAGGTGCCCGAGAAGAGTGGAACTGTCTCCGCCACAATCTCATATGATGAACAGCTACGCGAAGCAAATGCGCCTGGCTCCATGCTGTCGATCTTCGAAGCACTCGATCGGGCGCTTGTGAAAAGCCCGCGCGCTGCGGCTCTGCGTTCGCTGCTTCCGGTGACTCAGTCGGAGATGGCTCGCGCAACACAAGTCGATAGCCCAACCTGGACTTACGATTTTGGCGTCGCCGCAGAACAAACGCGAAGAACTGGCGCGGTCGTTAACTTCGAGCCGCCCTGGAAGCTGGTTTTCCGACTACTGGCTGCCAAACGTTTGGTTGAACAAACTAAACAAGAATTGCTTTCGCAGTTGTGGAGCCTGCGGGCTGAGGTTCGTCTGGCATACACCGAAGTGGTTGTTGCTCAGGAAACTCTTGAAACTCTCAACAGCTTGTACGACCTGGCCCACAGACTGATGGACGTTTCATCCAAGCGCTTTCAAGCCGGCGACGTACCCGAGTTGGACATGCTGAAAGCGCGACTTGCCGAATCGCAATATGATGTAGAACGGCGTGTTGGCTTGCGTCGCGTTATTCGCGCAAAACAACAGCTCAATGTGATCATGGGGCGCAAACCGGAAACACCATTGCAAATTCCGCGCCTACCGCCATTTTTGACCACCACCGACATCGCTAAAGCTGCTGGCGCTCGCAATATTCTATTGCCGAATTTCAATGAGAGAATTGCGGCGCTGGATTATTACCTGGATCTATCAATGAAGCACCGTTACGAACTGGCGGCGTTGGATCGTCAAATCCTGGTCAATAAAGCGCAACTGCGAAACTCGTACGGAAATATTTTTCCGACACCGCAAATGTGGATGGGCAGTTCGCAGGTAGGCAACCCACCGACCGGTCCGCGTTTGAGCGCGTACTACTTCGGTGTGTCGGTGCCGACTAACCTGACCAACTTCCAACAGGGTGATATTGCGAAGTTCAAGGCTGTCGCGCGACAATTGAAGTACCAGAACGGTGCCTTGAGAAATGTAATTACAGCTGAGGTGTCGTCGGCATACAATAATGTTTTGGCTGCCAGACAAAAACTTCGCATCTATCAAGAACACGTTCTTGCCGATTCCTACGAAGTAGCGAGACTGGCACGTCGCAGTTATGAGGTTGGTCAGTCAGACATTACTTCGACCATTCAGGCGCAACAAAACAACGTTCAAATCCGAACCCAATATCTGGAAGCAATTCAACTCTATCAACAGGCATTCACGGAACTAGAGAGAGCATGCGGAACTCCGTTGCTCGAAGCGAACGATTAAACGGCACCATAGGTAGTGTCACCTGGTAATTAAGGTCGCGCATGGCTAATACTCTAGCAACACTTCTAGTGATTCAATTAGCTTGTGCCGGCAACCAGGCGGCGCTGCAACGTGGAGTGCAGGAGTATAGAAGCGGGCAATACGCCAATGCTGTGAAGAGCTTTCAAACCGCAGTGAAAGCCGATCCGCATGATGACCTTGCGCACTACCATCTGGCTAATTCGCTTTTGAAAACTGGAAATAAAGCGGCGGCAATCAAGGAATATCAGGAAGCGTATTCGATGTCTTCGAGTGAGCAGATGACTCAGAACTGCAGGTCGGTTCTGGATCTATACAAGGCACCCTTGCCGACAATTCTGACGCGCAGTTCGCGATCGATCTCGGCGGTTACTCAACTGTCTCCTTACGCGACCAAGTCTACGGAAGAGTTGAGCAAACTCGCTGCTCAACGCAGTCGCGGGCGAATTCGAAACTTGGAAAGCCATCCGGGTGGACCGGACTCCTTCAAAGAAGCTCCCGAGAATACCGCAGGACTCAAAGAAGACTGGGACAGATGGATTCAGAACTTTCGCATTGGATTCAGTACGGAATTTTTTCGTGAGCTTCGTGCAGTTGGAATGCGGCGACCTTCCGGTCAGAGCATGTGTGTGTTCAGCGTCGACAATAAAGGCAAATTACGCGCGCGGATAGTGCGTTCGAATGCGCGATATAGTTTCAACGACAGTCTGCTGGCCACAACTCGGCGGCTCGACCATACCAATCTTTTGCGCTTCCCGAAGGACTCCCGCATCAATGGCTTCAACTTCACGATGGGTTGGGATTATGGAGCGCCGCAGCCCATGTCGCGCGAGGAAGTGATTGCTGAGCTGCAACGAACCAATGCGAGTATCAACAGACCAAACGCGCTTGGAGCGACTGCCGGAAGGCTAGGTGTAACTAACGCTGGCGGTACGCTTTCGAGTAACGATGTGAACGGCCAGTTGTCGGCCGGTGGAGCGAATGGAAAGCTGTTAGAAAAGGACGGATTGGTGGCTGGCCAAGCTGGATCGCTCGGTCTGCCGAGTTTTAACACATCGGTTTCGGGGTTGGTTTTGCCGCCGACAAAGCCGATTGAACTGGATGCCAAAAGCGGAAAATTATCAGTGCCGGACAAAGGGCACCAAAAGTGATACCACTGGATTGTTGTTAGCTTTTTCTAACATTGAATGATGGGGATGTTCCCCCTGTAATCGGCGCATTATTGCCACCAGAGCCTTTCAAGCTCTGTCTCTTATGCGATTCTGGTGGATCTGAAAATTCCATAATCTTCACATGGGTTTAAATGTCAAGAGGTTAATGGACACCTCCGGAGATGTCGTGATACTCTGTCATGACAGAATTTTGGAATCTCAATACGTTATTTTTTTGGCTAGATGTGTTGTCTTTAGCCGTGGACTTTTTGATGTGGTTCGGAGGAATAACATGTCGAGATCGGAGAGCGCCGCGAACACGTTGAACAGGCTGGCATGCACGTCGGTAATGGTCGCCGGAACGGTGATGCTTAGTTGTTCTGACCCCGCCTTCGCGGGAAATAACGGGGGCTTCCGAGAGTTTCGCCAGCAGAATGCGGGACTTGATAATCATGCTTTAAAAACATTGTGGAGGCAGTCGCACAGCGCACTTCCGCCGATGACGATTCAGCCTGCGGCAAATGGTGGTGGTAGCGCCGGTGGTGTGCCGCCTGTGACTGGTTTGACTGTGCAGCTTCCACCGATGACGATTCAGCCGATGCCTACAGGCGGTGGAGTCAACCAGGACGCGCCTCCGGTGACCGGCAGCGGAAGTGAGTTTCCACCGATGACGATTCAACCGGTGTCCACAGGCGGTGGAACCAATACGGACGCTCCGCCGGTAACTGGCAGAGGTCGACACAATCATCGCGCGACTAGTCTTCCGCCGTTGACAATTCAACCGACGACCATTGGGGGCGGTAGCAACTCGGACGCTCCGCCAGTTCGTGGTGACAGACATTCGATCAGACACAACTTTCGCTCTTCGCAGATCAGCGATTCAGGAAGTCGAGTTACCATCAATGGCGGCGTTGATATCGATCTCAGTTCTGCCGAACAAAACATCAAGCTCGGCAATCGGTTGTTTGCCGGGGCTAATTCGGTAACTATCGATGTCGGCGGTGTGAGCAAGACATTCACCGCAGGCTCCCAAGTGACCGCCGCCGAGTATGTCGCTGCACGCCAGGTGCTCTCAGGCGGTGGGCAGCAACTGATTCTCAATAGTGCTGGTGGCGCAGTCGGTGGCACTGTCGATTTTTCTGCAATCTCTTCCGGAAGTGAGCGCGTAAAAGTCGACGATTTGTCGATTCCCGTCAACGTCAGTGCTTATGGTGATTTCTCGAAAACACCGCTGTTCTCCGTCACTGGTGATCTGAATAATGCCGGAATCATTTACGCGTACTCTTCGGGCAATCCTCATCGCGGGGGGATTTCGGCAGATAACGTCACCAATGAAAGTACCGGTTTGATATCAACGCAGTTGCCGTCAGTCACGGTGAATCGAGGCCATCGCTCTGATAGAGCGGTAGATTTGACCATCCATGCAGATGACACTCTGTCGAATTTCGGAACGATTTCCAGCACCGGCGAGTTGATTCTGTCGGCTGGCAATGAACTAAACAACGGCAAGAACAGTGTCCTGTCTTCGGCTAGCAATCTTTCCATCGACGCGTCTAAAGTGACAAATGCAGGTTTGATCAGCTCTGACAAAGGAAACGTCAGCCTCTATGGTCCTGATTCGGCTGTTTTAAACGTCGTAAATAGTGGTGGCAACATCATTGCCAGAAATGGTGATATCAATGTTCGTGACACTTCATTCAATGGCGTGTTCAACACATACATCACTGGCGGCAATCTTCTCAGCAACAATGTCAACGTCAACGCAGGTCAAGGCAGCGCCGAGATAAACGTGGAGCAGTTGACCGGGACGCTGAATCAGAAAGGTGAAGCTTCTCATGTTTACACTAACACCGAAACGCTGAAACTTGGAAACATCTGCCTTACAGGAGATCCAACTTACAGTAACCAGAGCGGAAACATCAGTATCGATGGGGATATCACCGTTCAAGAAGCGCTGACGATTATTGCATCAGGAGATATAACTGCGTCGGTGCCTGCGACATTGACAGCGAATTCTGCAACGCAAGGATTCGACATCACGCTGATTGCAGGAGCGCAGGTCACCAGCGGTGGAACTACGACCAATATTCCACCTGCTGGTGTTGGAACGGCAACGACAATTTCCGGCTCAGCGAGCGCTACTGGCGGTAGCATCATTCTAGGAGTGAATGGTGCTGTAAATATAAATGCAAGCGCAGGTGGAAAAGGTAATCTGAATGGCGGCAATGTTACCCTCGCTGCATTCAGTGTCGGGGGATTAAACGGCGCCGTCCAACACACACTCGGGACCATCACTACCGGCGGGAAGGGAACAGGCGCTAACGGCAATGTCTTCGTAATTGCCGGTTCTAATTCGATTGACAATTCACTATCGACAATTAATACCACCGGCGGTTCAGGTATCGGTGGGTCAGTGACATTCGTGAGCGACCAACCGACATCAGGGGTTCCGATCAATTTCGCGGCGGACGGCAGCGCATCAGGCGGTCTGGGGCTTACGGGATCTACTCTTACAAACGTCAGTACGTTCGTTAGAGGACAAATCACGGCCGCCGGAGACGTTTTAATCAAATCCGGTGCGATTAAGTGGTTGCCTGCATCAAAAGTTGGCATCAGCAATAGCACGACGTCCGGGACCATCAGCCTGACTGCCACCGGAAGCGGTGGTATCGAAATCGGCAACAAGAATATTTTTTCTACCAACTCTCTGGCTGTTAATGCGGGGACCGGTGATATCGGTCAGGGCGGAGTGGTTGCATTGCAGACCAACGCGGCGAAAATTTTGGCGATTGGCGATGCCAGTCTTTCTGAAATTGTGATTGTCAGTTCCAATAAAGGTCTTGTTCTTTTCAATGGATCTGCAGACACGCTCAATCTGAGCAGTGCTGGAACCTTCATGACAGATCCGTCGCTGGCGCCTATCACTGCTAATACTGCATTGATTGGATCGTTTGGCGCTGGAACCGGCTTGAACTCCTTCAATCCAGTCGAAGTTGCGGCAGACAATTTGTACATTACGGCTGCGACCAAAGGCGATGTGTTCGCGCACAATTCCAACGCGACGACAACGACACTGTTGGATACCGGCAAGATGCTTGCCAATAAAACGTTTTCGCTCGTGAGTGACAACGACCTGTCCATGATGTCGACTGCATTTATAAATGCTGACAATGTAATTCTCACGACCGCGAATAATTTCGGTTCGTTGAATGGCACCATAGATGGTGACGTGTCCGTGACGTTGACGATGAAAAACGACATGACCAGCGCCAACATTCCTGCCGCTACGATTACACCGCTTTTAAAACTTGTCTCCACGGCCGGAAACATCGGAGTCAGTACTGCTGCTCGTTATACGATCAACACCGGAGCACTGGCAGTGACTGCAACGGCCGCGGCTGCCGGCAAAAGCGTGTTCTTGCAGGGACCGAGCGCCAAGACATTCACACTCAACGGTGGTTCTTCAAGCGGGGTCTTTGACTATTCCGGACCAGGAAGTTTGATCATCAAAGGAAATTTGACGAGTGGTTCTAACTCGGACCTGAATGTTGTTATTGCCACAGGAACGCTCACGACCCAGGCTGCTCAGATTCACTCAGGCAGGGATATCCTTTTGCAAGTCGCGGACACTGTTTCCACGAAAATCAAAATGGTGCTTGGATTAAACACAGACATCTTTACCGATTCGAATCCCAGTGCCGGGCAAATTATTCTCGCGTTGGGCAACATCACGCAGGTCACAGGAACCCCTCCAGCCAAAGGGGTTAGCTTCGCTGAGTTTGGCGCAGGCGCCGATATATTCTGGGGTACCGCAGGAATCAGCGGCAAAGGTCAAAATTTTGTGATTGCTCAAGGTGCTGATGTGACCTTCAGCAATTCGATTTCGTCGAAAGCGATTTCGCTTGGTGGTAACGTTTCAATCACTGCAGATCCACCGATTACAGGCTCGGATACTGTTGTTGGTGGAAATGGTGGACTATCTGGTTCGCGGGTGAGTGGTTTTTCGTCCGCGTCGTTTGGTGCCGCAGGTGGTGCACCGGCAATCTCGATAATCAACGGTTCCATAGCATCAAGCAGTGCAGACACGGGCTCTTCTAGCGACGTGCAGACAATTGGTTCAAGTACCAACAATTCACTGCTCGATACTACAGCGCTTGCGACTGCTCTCAACTCACCAAACATCGGCCAGGCTAATATCAACATTCTTACCGCGTCGCAAGCTGCGACGACGGCCAGTGACGCAGCTGGTGATGATGACACTTACTTGATCTCCAGGGCTCCGTCATCCAACATTTGTGGTGGTTCGTTGTGTGCAGATAGTGAAACATACGAAGCAATTACATCCGATCCGACCGCCGGAAATGTCTTCAAATCCAGCGTTCCGCATGTCGCTTTCACTAGAGAAGTGACCCCTGCGTTTGGAAAAACCATATATGTGCCGACGCAGGATATGGTCGTTCACACGCCGTTTGGTGATGTGGAACTGGGCGCGGGTTCCGTGACGCTGGTTTCTTTGAATGAGCGTGGCGTCGCCTTGTTCAACATCCATGACTCTTCGAAAAATGCAGTGTCTATAGTTGTTGACGGGCAGCGGTTCTCAGTTTCTCCCGGCAGGCATGTTCTGGTGTCGAACGAAAAGTCCAATGATTTCGCTCAGGCGAATCATGTTGAGACCATTCAACATCGAAGTATCGAACATCGAGCAACTAGTCGCGGTCAATCGATTTACAGCTCTGAATTCTCGACACTCTCTGCAATGGACAGCGTAATTCCCCTGCGCGCTGTGTGTGCATCTAAGCATCCTCAATCTAAGAAACTGGCGGCGAAGATGCTGAAGACTACTGCCGTGATCATGCAACTTGCAGGACCCGAAGGCTACCAGCACTACGTCAAGCCGCGTGTGACAGCTCTGGCGTCACTCTAAACTGGAACTCTAAACTAGTTAGAAAACGATTCGCGTTGACTTTGGATGCCAACTTCGCGCAGTTTTCTTACTGCTCCCTTGTCGCCCAGTGGCGCTACGATCGGTGCCACTATGGCTGGTGCTAGCATGTTGGCAGCATCGAGAACGATCATCGTCGTTAGCTGGCCCTTTGTGACGCCGCCTTCGGAACCGGCTAGAGTCGACTTAGGCTCAATCGGTTTTCCATCTTTCTTCGCGAATAGTCTGCGAGCTTCTTTCGTGAAGGTCGGATCGAATGTTCCGGTCAACGCATCTCCTGTAAGATCGCCAGTCGTTGCGTCTACCTTTACGTCACTTGCAGGAATGTTGAACGCGAAGGCGCGGGGAGAAAGGATTGTTTTTATGTCAGAGTTGTTGATACGTCGGGTTTGACCGGTTTGCACCTGAAAATCGATGTTGTTTGGATTTACGGTGCGAACTCGACCGCTGAGAATGGTTCCGTCAACTAGTTCGAGATTGTCTGGGCGTCTGAAATCCTCGAATGAGTTGATCCAGTCGCCACCCGTGAAGTACATGAGCCCTTGAATAACGGTGCTGCCGCCGGCTGTGGCGATTCGGTGGCTGATGACTTTTCCTGTCAATACCGTGTGTCTGTCGAAGAGCCAGTCAGGAACAGCTCCGACAGTGACATCGTTGCCGGCAAATTTTACAGAACCGTTGCTGACCTTCATTTGACCAAGGCTATCTGTTTTGACCCTGGCTTCGATTCCGGCGGTGTCTTTGCTCACCTTGACCGGCGCTGAAATTGCGGCATCTGTATAGAGGAAGGAGGCTGCAGCGGCCGACGCGATTGAAATCGCCAGGTTCAATTTGCTGATTTTCATGACTGGGCTGTCCTTTCGACTGTAAATCGACAGTAATATCGTAGACCCTTCGCGGCATTCAAAGATTAGACGGGTGAAATCTACGGCTTAAAGTCCGAGTAGACCTGGCACGCGGGCATTCTCAGCGTTGTTAAACTTCAGATTCCTGTTAAATCTTTTCAGCGCGGGCATGATCTAGTTGGCTGAGGCATCCAGGGACACTGCGATTAAGATCAAAATTGACACTTTTGTGCTGGCTGGAATTACGGTTCTGCTGCTCGGCGCCATGGTTCTTATGGTGCTCCGTTTGCTCGACCAGTCCGAATCACACGTCAAAACAGTCAAAGACATGAAAGTCGAATTTGTGAAAACACAGTTTTCTCCAGGAACGAATGAAACGACGGATGAAATCGAGAGTCAACTAAAGTCGGATCCCGAGAAAAAAGATGGCAACTTTCGCAACCGCGATTTAAACGAGCGAAGTTTTCAGCTGATCGGACAAATGAAACATTTGACCTCACTGGAGCTGTGCGACTCTGTCTACGACTCTGCCAACTTGAAATACATCAAACAGCCGCTGCAGGTGCTGGATCTCAGTGGAGATGATATTAAGGATGATGCAATCAAGCATTTCGATGGAATAAAAACGCTAACCATGTTCAAAATCCCTGATACCGGATGCAGTGGCAAATGTTTAGCTTACATCAAAAATAGCAAGGATTTGCACATACTCGAGATTAATGGATTGAATGTAGTTGATGAAGACTTGAAGTCAATCGAGAACTGCCAGCTGCAATGGTTAAACGCTGCGGGCACGAATATTACTGATGCCGGGTGTGAGTCGCTTGCGAAGATTGTGACTCTGCTGAAACTGGATATCAGTCGAACCAAAATCACTGGTGTGGGCTTGGCGCGTCTAAAACCTTTGGTAAATTTAGCCGAGTTGCAAATGAAGGATTGCGATCTCAAAGACGCAGATATGGCGACTTTTGCGCAATTTCCAAAACTCGAATCGTTGCATTTGAACAGATGTCGTGTGACCGACCAGGGGCTCATGTCGTTGGGTAAGTCGAAATCGTTGAAAACGGTTATGTTGGTCAACTGCCCGAATATTACAAAACAGGGCAGCTCCAAGTTCACTCAGACCTTTAAAAACATTGGCTTGGGAGTCAATTCGGAATCATCTGATTTTTCGAAATACAAGGATTTCATTCCAACATCGATAGATCAATAATATTCGGTGAATCCTGTTTTGTATCTAAATGAACTCAATATGAAAAACAAAATCACTCGACGCTCAGTCCTTATCGCTGGATCGGCCAGTATGCTTTCGATCAGTCTGGGAAAAGAAACCCGTGCTGCAGACAAGAAATTATTCGACGATCTCGACCATGAGAGTTTCATGCGACTGGCGATACAGCAGGCGAAGCGAGTTCCCGAACTTCCCTTTGGTTCTGTTGTGGTAAACATCAAAACTAGAAAAGTAGAGGCCGAGGGCTGGGTACGAGTAGACAAGAATCCTATCTGGCATGGAGAGATGACGGCTCTCAACAACTGCCCAGATACCGACTCTGGTTTTAACTGGCGAGATATGGCGCTATACACGACAGGCGAGTCATGTCCGATGTGTCAATCGGCAATTATCTGGACAAAAATGCCGCTGGTTGTCTATGGCAGCTCAATGCCATTTCTGCAAACATGCGACTTTGGACAGATCAATATCAGAGCGCAAGCAGTTATTGACGCATCCCGTTATGGCAAGTGCACCATCATCGGTGGCATCCTGGACACTGAATGCAACGAGCTGTTCAAACACGCAAAGACTTTGAACGATAAGAAGGTCTGAACCCCCTCGCGCCGTCCGCCTCGTTGAGGGTCTTGAAACCCTACTTTTGACACACCGTCAACTTCGGATGGGGCATCTCCTCGAATGGCGTGGTTGAGCGATTTAGTTCTGCAACAATCGCAGTCGTCTTGAGAACGTTATCTTTCAATCGCTTGGCTGTTTTGTTGGTTGAAGCAAGCAGTTGCTTTGCTGGTTTGATTGCGAGAAGTGCTGTTGGAATGCAGAATTCTGATGAGAACATCTGAATTCCTCCAGCCAAAACTTTTCGCTTCAGATCGCGATATTGGAAAATTTCTGCGGGATTGACGAGGTGGAACTGGTCCGACTTCGATCGAGTGAGCACCGCTTGACGCCCGGGCGACAGAGCTAGCGAGGTTTCGCCGACTTTGACCTGGACGGCGTTTTTATGTGTGTCGTGTAAGTTGAAGATTGCCAATGATTGGTCGCGCACCATCACCAGTACCATTGATCCCTTGTCGACTTTGACGTTTGCAACAGACGTTTCGAAAATTGTATCCTCTCCAGGTGTGCACAAGAAGCTGCCCGAACTGAGCGGGACTGAGCCATTTTGAGGGATAGTCTCTGTCAAATGCACTGCATCGACCTCGCCGGACACGTAGTCTCCAGATTCGATCAGTTGTGAGTGCTCAGGTACCGAGTCTCTTGTTCTCGTCCCGATTGCTTGCGATGTTGTTTGTACATTGATAGCGTTCAAAACGGAACTCAAATCACCGAATTTTTCTGACGCACTGAACTTTGATGAGATCGTGTTCGAAGAACTGCCGCTCGCGGAGAGTAAGCCTGAGGGCGCGATTCGGTTCCGATTGAGGTTTGACGAGTCCGGATTGAATGCGGATTCGAGAGCATCTGAACTCGAAAAACTCGAATTAGCCTTAGCGGAATTATCGGAGTTGAGGTTCGGCGTGAGGAAACTCGCTGAGTTGAAACCTGATGCCGCGAAGTTGAGATGAGTTCCTGAGGAAATTTGTTCAAGCGGTGACGCATTTGAACTGACATTGGCTGAACTCAGGCTTGGCAGGCTGAGCGGTGGGTCTGCGGTCACTATGACGCCGCCGTCGATCGTGATCGCCGCGTTTTTGCCGCCGTCGAGCAGAACGTTTTTACCGATTGCATTTAGAGCGTTGATCGGAGCATTCGCGACAATCGTCGAGAGGTCAGCGTAAACTTGTCCGCCACCGGATGTGGTGACGAAGAAATTACCATTGAGCCCAGGTGTAAGCGGGTTTCCTTTCGGTCGCGGTTGTGAGCCGATGAAGATTGAAACGTCGCC
Source organism: Obscuribacteraceae bacterium (SeqCode) (assembly GCA_044225915.1). Taxonomy (GTDB): domain Bacteria; phylum Cyanobacteriota; class Vampirovibrionia; order Obscuribacterales; family Obscuribacteraceae; genus JADYXR01. The sequence goes on along the minus strand of JBGAHZ010000010.1, from coordinate 101,467 downwards.
GCCGCCCGTGCCGGAAGTTTCAATGGTTGAACCGGCGCCGATGAATATGGTGCTGGAATTTCGTCTTGCTCCCTCAAGTGTGAGGGTGCCGCTGCCGGCTGCGCCGTTTGAGTTCGCTATGAGATTGGCTCCAGGTGCCACGGACAATCTGCCTCTCACTGCGACTGACAGTGCTCCGTTGCTGACGGAAATATCGTTGACGGATAGATCTCCTTCTGATGTGATGTTCAAGTCTCCCTCGGACGAAGAGTCAAGCAACGTCGAGTCTCCGCTGAAGGCGAGTGCAACCGGTCCGGCACCGCTTGTGATGGCTTTCATGGTCGTGGAGTTCACTTCTACTTTGAGTGATTCCGAAATATTTGCAGTCAATAATTGTGTATCGACAGTCGCACGGATTGCTCGAGAGCCACCGTTGATAGTCACTGTTGGAGCGGTAAACGATCTGCTCGAGAGGTGTCCATTGCCTCCGACAGTCAAGTTGATCGAACTGTCTGCAACGACATCATCCTTTAACGAAATCGTGCCTCTGGTGGCTTTCCCGGTATCCAAAGTTAGACTTTCAATTCCGACTGTAAGTGGTTTTGAGATTGCAATTCCCCCGCCATTATTCGTCACTGATAGTGAGCCGGCAGATGCAATCTGGTCTATCTGAATTCCGTTTTTGGTTCGCGAAGAACCAATCTTGAATGTGCGAGTGCTGTTTGATGTGAGTTTTACATCACCGTTTTTGCCTGTGGTGCCGCCGGCATCGATTGTTCCCGTAATTACCAGCGTTCCCTCTCCGTTGGCTCCGGCTACGAAATCATATGATGCGCCATTGCTTGCAAATCCTTTGAGATCAGGAGCAATGTTGATTGCGTTCATATTAATTGCGACATTCCCGCCGCCCGAAATTTTAGCAAAACCGCCATTGATGCCGTTGGCTAGAATTTGAAGTACGCTTTGGTCGATAATCAAGTCGGCTGTCGATGTATTGATGTAGCTGACGCTACCGCCGTTGGAGCCCTCGGCGTTCAAAACTAGAGGCGCGGTAAAGCCGGCGAAATTCGATGCGCTGAGTTTGAGTGTACCACCGTCACCGTTGGTACTGTTTTGCGTGACTGAGACGGTGCTGGATGGAAGATTGAGAGTGCCGGTTCCTGCTAGCAGGGATAGGTCGTGAGCGCTCGGCAATGCTGCGGTGAAGCTGATCGCGCTCGCGGCTCCGTCGGTTTGAATGAGCGCTCCGGAGTCTCCAACGTTGATGTTGCCGACCGAGATGTTGCCGGCTAGCGAATTAACGGAGAAGGTGCCTGTGATGGATCCGCATTGAACCTGGACACCGTTGTGGAGCACCGTTCCGGATTGGATGTTGACGGCGCCGGACGATGCAAGTGTTGTGGCCGTTGTGTCGATATTTCCGGTTGAGATTCCGCTGCCGGCGATAGTGACACTACCGCTGGTGCCGCTGCCGCCGCTAGTCAGGATATCGTTTAACGCGACGGATCCATTGGCATACACGTCCACTTTGCCACCGCCAGTAGTTCCTGATGTGTTGATGGTTACTTCGTGACCAGCTGCGTTGAAAATTACATTGCCTGTGGTCGTACTTGTGGAATCGAGCACGTAGAACGGATCCTCTGTGCCGAGCACAAGCTCCTTGAAGCTGTAACCAGCCATCATTATCAGGTTGCCACCTTGACCGCCCGAGTTCAAATCGAGTGAGATTGCCGAGCCCGAGTTGATGATGTCTCCCGCGGATAACAGCGCGAGGTGACCCGTGCTGACGTTGATGTCCATCCCGCTAATGTCCAGAGTTCCTACACTGCACGCGATGGTGCTGTCTCCGGTGGCATTTACGGTGACAGTTGTATTCGGGTTTGTGACACTATGCGTATCAATACTTCCATTTCGCAGGAAATGTTCCGAGTTGATCGCGAGTCTGGTGTCGTTCGTTGGCAGGTTGATAACGGCGCCTTGTGAGAGCGTGAAAGACGCGCCGTCGTCTATGGCATTGAATGACACTGAGTTTCCAGCACCAGCATTGATGGTTTGGATGCCACGAACTTCCAGATCATTGGCGCCGTTTGTAGTGAATGAAATTCCACCGGTACCACCTCCGGTGCGCGTGATTGAGCCGGTTCCGGTCACGTCTAAATCTGTGGATGCAGAAACCGAGACTGAACCCAAGGCGCTAATGGAACTGATCGTGCCGTTGTTGTCGAGGACAGGGGTGTTGATAGCGACATTGGCGGCAGTGATGGTCCCCGAATTCGACACCATGCGTGAGCCGGTGCCGATGGACGCGATGCTGAAACCGGACGCAAATTTGTTAGTGATGCTGGTCAGTGTGAACGAAGTCTGCGTTGAGGTTCCATTAGCTGTGTACAATCCGAAGAAACCTTCACTTGAGCCGGCTGTGGTTGGAACCTGCGCGGCAGGAACGGTTTGCCATGGTTGGTCGTACGCCTGGAAGACCACGGTCGGGATATTGTTGCTCGCCGACCAGGTTTTCATCGCCTGGAAGTACCAGTTAGCCAGAGTGACATTGCCGAGGGCTGGTGCAGTGCTCAAGGGTGGAGCGCGCAGACCTTGTGTCGGCCAGCCGGTCTCACCGATGCGTACTTGCGTCGTAATTCCTTGCGCATTGAAAGCTGTTTTGAGAGCTCCCAGCGTGCCATTCATACTGTTCGTGACTGCTGTCGTGAATGCTCCCTGATCGGAGGGAGCCGTCGACCAACTGTCGGGCAAGCCACCGTCGAAATACGCATACATATTGGCGTAAACGTGCCCTTCAACTGTAGTCAGCAAAGTCTTCAAAGCAGATTGCAGAGGGTTGGCATTGTTGTTGACGCCTGCTATAACGTCCCAGCGCTGCCTTGTGGTGATTGGCAATGTAGCCGAGGTGAACATCGTACCGGAGCCTTGTGTCACAGGCGTGGCGTTGCGCGCGGCGATAGCTTGTGCAATCAATGTGTTGAGATCGTTGAGCGAATTGGGACCGACGATTGACTCATTGCAGATGATGATCTCTTTAACAGTCCCTGGATAGAGCTGCGCTTGTTGCAGGATGTATGTAACTTCCTGCATGGTGTCTGCGACATTGAATCCATCGCCGTTTACTCCTTGCTGGAAAACGCCGGCAGAGATTCCGAGTCCGACCGCAGCCGCTGCCTGAATATTGAACTTGTTAGAACCGGCTGTTGGTGAGGTGGGACCGAAAAATTGTCCACCGAAATAAAATGAGCCCTGTGAGTACGTCGCGACATCCGTATATCCGTCGTTCTTCAGTTGCTGCATCAACGCTTTGACGGTATCGAGGCTGTAGCCATCGAATTGGGTAGTGGCGTTGCCGTTGACGAAACCGCCTACATAAGGCTGGAATCCGAGTCCCATGATACCGCCGGCGCCACCTGCCGACATCGCCAGGCTGTTGTCGGAATTTAGATGCATTGCTGAAGAAACAAAGGTAGTTGCTGCCACGGTGTTAGTCGTGACGGGACCACCCATCAAGTTCAAAGTCGACTCATTGGTTCCGGCCATGTTAATGAAAAGCAAATCGGAACCGCCGGTCGGTGAAATATCAATGCTACCGCCTGTGGTGCTGATCGTGACAGAACCAGCGTCGGGCGTTGCGATCATGAGAGGGAAAGGCAGCCCGCCTGAAGTGATTTTGATAGCTGAAGCCATCGTTGCATTAAGCGCTGCGCCGTCGCCCAGAAAATTCAAGAAAGGAGTGCCGATGTTGACAGTCGCACCGTCATTAACAGTCAGAGTGATTGCCGGAGCGATCGTAACAGAGCCGTTTTGAGACTCGGATGTAAACGTCAAACTGCCGGTGCTACCGGGGTTGAAAGTGTGCGACGAGGTCAGCGCCAGGGCGTTGTCACCGTTGGCATCGAGGATGATCTGTCCGGCTCCTCCGCCCGTGAGCGAGAATGAACCGCTGCCTTCGAGAGTCAATCCAGCCGGGCCTTGCACGAAAATAGAACCGCCTGATTTCGTCGACTTGATATCGCCGTCATTGTGCAATAGTGCGGTGAGAATGTTGATGTCGGAGGCCGAAGTGATTGAAGCCGGCGTCACGGACGACCCGGCGAGAGCCGCGGAGCCCGTGATATCAATGGCTCCTGTCGTCAACGTGTCAGAAGCGATTACTGAGACACCGCCACCAGTTGAACTTGATTTTGCTGTGATGCTGTTGACTTTGATTTGACCGTTAGTAGCAGCGGTACCTGCGATGATCGGTCCGCCTGACGAAATTTGTCCCAGGCTGTCGAATGTAACCGAAGCACCTCCGGTGCCTGTCGGCTGCGCCGTGCTGAGTGTCACATCGCCGGCGCTTCCGGTGCCGGGTCCGGCGTTGCTCGTGATACTTCCTATTTGCAGTGTGACTGCAGGCGCCGCGGGGCTTGCTCCTGCAAAAGCACTCACGCTGCCGCCGCTTCCGTCTGCAAAACTGGAGCTGGTATCGATCAAGCTGGTCGAGCTCAGCTTCACGACTCCGCCTGTAGTGCCATTCGCATGCGCGGCTAGAACAACATTGCCCGCGTTGCCGGTAGAAGAACTCGTATCGATAATCGTGCCGACGCTACTGCCTGTGAGATCTATACTCCCACCGGTACCGGCGCTGAAATCGACCGTCGCTGTTGTTGCTGCACCAATCGGTGTACCAGGAACAGTCGCAGTCTCCGGACCGGCACTGACAGTGATCTTAGCTCCCGCCACCATTGAGACGTTATAACCGTGAGCGATAATTTGCGCTGTACTATCGGCGGTGATATCGCCGCTTGCAAGAAATGCTACGGCTTCGCCGAAGGTGTTTTGTCCTTGGATTTGTATTCCGCCTGCAGAGTTGGCGAAAGTTGGATCGCCCGTGATGCAGTTATTGCCGATCTTCAATAACTCTGTCGAAGCATAAAAGTGCTCGACGCCTGCGACGGTGTTTAATTGACCAGTGACGTCATCGACAACGCCGTCAATGTTGCCGCTTCCTGAGTAGATGTTGAACGTTTTCGATAAGTAATCACCGCCGCGCAACTTTACATCAGCAGCACCTGCGTAATTGATATCACGAACATTTATATTGCCGGCGAGTGCTTCGAAACGTCCGCTGTTTGCCTGGATTTCAATCGTTTTCGTAGGGTCGGCAGATCCAATGTTTATGTCACCATGCTGCGATGACACGACACCGGTGTTGTACATGCTGCCCGATCCTGAATCCAGTGTAAGTGTTCCACTGCTCGCGATGGAGCCGGAGTTCTTGATTCGATCTGAAGCCGAGAGAGTGAGGTCGAGATCGTTTTGTACGACAGCCTGTCCGTTTAAACCGGCTGTTATCGACCCGCCTTCGTTGTTTATGTTCTTCCCGAAAATCACTCCACTCGTGATTCTGTCATTCGATGATGTCGCTACGATCGACCCAAAGTTTGTGAAATCACCCTTGACGCCGATGCGTCTGTCGGTTGCGAAATCGTCAAAACCGGTTACCCCGGCTGAGACCACGAGGTCGCTTACTTTTGGACCGGCGACGGAATTGATGCTGAAGCTGCCACCGGCAGCGGCACCATTTTTGTCCAGAATCAAACTTTGTGTTCCGCCTTCGATTACTTGTTTAATCGCGACGAATTGTCCTGCGGTGACTTGGGATCCGGCGCGGAAAGTTTGTTTATCGCCGCCGACATCTATAGTGACTGACTCACTTCCGTTGAACAGTTTGCTTCCCAAAATTATTTTCGAGGAGGACGAGGTCAGGTCTAAATCGATTTGTCGCGCGGTTCGACCGGTATCAGATACGGTGCCTGTGAACTTAGGAGATCTGTCGACTGGATTTTGGACAAAATCCGACAGTACTTGTTTCGATTCAAGATCGTGCCGCTGTATTGCGTTGATGTGCGCGTTCTCGTGCCGAAAGGATGTGTTCCTGAGCACTTCGCGGTCGTGTCGGATCTGTACCTTTCGATCGGAGCGCAGGGCATCGCGGAGGTCCATGCGCTCTTGCCTTTGCGCTTGAATGAATGCTCTGCGCTCGCCTATTTGACTGGCTCTGATTTGATGCCGCTCTCCGTGCTCGGCCGCCGCATGTACTTTCTGGTCGACTGAAACAAGACAGAACATCGACGTCAGCACCATGACTCGCTGCGTCAATCCAGGCGTTGCCATCCCGCTCATCGCGTTTCCTCCAGAAAAAATGCTGTGGCGTTAAACGGCGAGCTGAAGCGCGCCAGTTTGGAGTCCACTGACAGTATTGCCAAAATCCAGGAGCGTCAAATTGTACTAAAGAATGGCGTTTAAATCAAAAAATGTTTCGACCCTAGCCATTGATTTGTCGGATTCGTTGAGGCTGGGTATGATGGAAATACTTACCAGGTCACGCATGGCACTTAGCGAAACTACCAGACAGAGTCTGTCCAAGCACTTTGAGGTTTGGACCAGAATTGGCTTGTCTACGGCGCGTTCGAATCGTGATGATACTGAGCGGGCGATTCTTGATTGCTACAGCATCGTCAACCTGCCCGCTCCGTCGCGTTTTGTCTGGCTGGACTCGCCGATGGCCGGGGCGATCGCTGCGGCACAAGCCTCGTCTGTTCTTGAATCGACCACGAAAAGAGTGTGGCTTAGACCGCAAGAGTTTATGTTTCAGAAGCTCTGGAAAAAAGCTGAAGCCACGAAGTCCGTCGAATTTTGGAAGGAAATCGAAGCGGAAATTAACGGTTCTTCTCTGGCTCTGCGCAACAATGTCGTGGTTCCAGTCGGACTACAGATCGTTAATCAACGCATGGAGAAGACGCAGCAGGCACGGATGTCGGTGTTCATGAAGGCGCGACACAGCGCTTCCAACATGTCCTCCGATATGTGGAACACGGCTGTGGCTGCGCTGAAACAGCAGTTGACGGTGAAAGAACAGAAGGAGTTGCAGAGCGCGATTACTTGGGAGCAAATCGCAGAACAGCTCCGTTCCTGCGGTTTCGGAAGCATGGATGCCGCATTCCTGGCATTTCTTGATTATGGATCGCTTGCAGGATTTAAGCTAAACGATATCGACGGACTGGTTCGCGTCGCCAATTCCGCCGGTTGGTGGTGGCCTTATGACGACCTTTGCATCGTCACTGAGCGACCGACCAAACTGTTTTTAAATCGACAAGGCAAACTGCACCGTGAAGGCGGATATGCAATCGAATACGCAGATAGTTGGGGCGTGTACGCGCTGAATGGCGAAATCGTGACACGAGAAATCGCAGAAGGCTTTTCGAAAGTAGTCGTCGAATAGTGTCAGTCAGACCCGAAATCCGCAAGGATGGCGGCTCTAAGGTGATGAGGAACTCTGCGTGAGCATTTGCAACAGCTTATCCGCTGCGATGTTGGCATCCTTGATTCTATTCGATTTAATTGCTTCCTGCACAATGGTCATCATCTTTTGAGCCACCTCTGGTCGGCGCGTCTTTTGCGCCCAGGCGGGTACTAGTTTCTGTATGCGATCGAGTTTCGCTCTCATCTGATTTGCTTGCGAGTTCTGAGATTCAGTACGTGGCCATTCGAGGAGCACTAAGCCTCGTAAGAACTTTCTGTACGATTCGATTGCATCGTTGTTTTCACCTGCAAATTGGAAGTGGTTCTTCTCTCGTCCTGCCTCGCCGCCGATTCCCCAGCCGAATATATTGACGATCACTGCGCCGTGATTAAACATTTTTCCGAGATATGATTCCATGCTTCGCTCGCCGGGGTCACCGCTGGGAACCACATTGCTTCCCTCTGAGGATGACCATGAAGGACTACCCTGGATGCGCACCTCATACTGGATATGTTCGATGGTATCCCCGTCTGGATAAGTGCTGAATCCCGGTTGGTAAGACTTACCGAATGCCACATCGAACGTTGCAAAACCAACACTCTCCGCATTACCCGCACCAGGGGCAGTGGCGCCTGAAGGTGACACCGCTATGTGCGAAAAAACTTTTCCTCTAGGAACTCCGGCTGCGATAAGATTGGTGGACCAACAATCGATAAATTCTTTTATTACACTTGCCAGTTCAAGGCTGGGCAACTGCGGTAGTTTCCCTGCACTGAATCCTCTGTTTGCTAATGCATGGAAACCGGTTGGATGGTTAGTGTCGAAGTCTCGTCCGATTTGAGTTTCCCATCCAGCGATGACGCCTGCGAAAAGATCTTCTTTTCGGTCGATCTTAAGTTGGTCAAGTTGTCGACTAATTTCCTTTCCGATTACTTGACCTCGAGCAGTCACAACGTTTCGTAAAGACTTGCTGTTCAAGCACAATTGAGGAGGCGCTTTCATCGGGGCGCCACCCCATTCCAGTCTCCTTCCTGTTGAACATTTTCCTGACCAATCAGTCCACTCGACGTTGTCTTTGCTTCTTAGACCGACGTTTTTATCCCAGAACATTTGATCATCGAGATGAAATGCAATTGCAACATCTTTCTTCCTCGCGATCGAAAATCCTTTCCGGATTATCTCGCGGACTTCATCATCTGTTTGACTCAGATAAAGCGGACCCAGGCAGATTCCAAGCCTGTTTTGCCTATTGCCTTTTTCTCCGATACGGCTGATGATCTCATCCACCGTCGGCTCAATTTGAAGTTGCGGTGGAAAGAAATTTTGCGCGCCACTATTAATAGTGTCATACGTAAATATCTGAAAAAGCAAATAGCGAGTTTGTTTTGCCGGTTGAGACTTATCCTCAGCACCGCAAGCCATGTTCGTTCCAAGGATGAGCGCGAGTAATGTGACCACGCCCAATCCAATTTTTTTCGGTTTACAACGGTGGAAACTCATTCGGTTTATTTTTGACGACTCGACTTTGCAAAACTCATCAAAACCTCAATTGAATGAGATTCAGATGCGGTATAATCCGCCTGTTCATTCTACCATCGAGGTGTTTTATGAACTCATTTCGCCGCGCCAGGCTGGTATCCTCGGTTTCCGTCGCCGCTTTGTTATTGGCATGCAGTGTGGATCTGTGTTGGGCAATCGATAATTCGATTTGTGGTTTGTGGCGAACAGTGATTTCGCGACCTAACGGTGACATTACAGTCGATTGGAAAATTGAACCGTCAGGAAGTTACACGGTTACTTCCAGTGGACCTGGCGGTCGGCAGTCCGAGAGTGGGCGCATCTCCACCCAAGGAAACAGTTATTCGAAGACCACCAACATTGGTCCGGATAACGGTACGTTTCAAGTAATTAGCAATCAAAAATTTACGACAACCGGGCGCTTCGGCTACATTGAGTGGACAAGAGTCGGTGGCGGTGGCGTAAGAGGCTCCTTTAGTCCGTATCAAAATGATCCGCCGATGGCTCAATCCAACGGATACAATCCTGATATGAACCCGCGTTCAGCAGGCTGGGCAAAGATGGGATTTGGTCAGGTTGGAACGACAAAAGATCAAAGTGGTTGGACCCCAGGTAACAAGCAGGCTTCGGCAAATCTGCAGGGCTCTGATCTGAAATCACTTTTGTTTTCAAACTTTCCTGTAAAAGGTGCCGACGAAGTTGAGCAGTTTGGTTTGCCAGCATTGGGAAAGGCAGCCGCCGGTGGAATGCGTAAGCGAGATTTTCGACTGATTCAATAAGCGCTGAGATCGGCATTAGAACGAGTCCTTGGAGACCGGAGTCCAATCGTTTATTCAAACTGAAATTTAGAACAGGATTAGTCCGATGAAAAATTCTATAAAGTTCTCGACGCTAAAGATTCGCTCGAATGCACATATGCTGTTAATCGTGTGCATGATAAGCGGCTGTCAGAGCGCGTTGGCGCAGGAAGATAAGATCACGGAATGGGTTAGAACCGCGCGTGAGGCCGAAGCTCGTGGCGACTACAATGACGCCGGGCAACAGTACTACTCGTTGCTGAAGAACGAGTTCAATTATCAAATGTCGCCAGGTATCAAGGATGCCGTCGGTCGTCGTGCGGTGGCGTGTTTGACGATCGCCGCGCGCCAGGGTATGCAAAATGGCGATCCATATGAAGGTTGGTCGCATTGTGAGGCGCTGAACGTGCTGGAACAAACGTGGCGAGAAATGCAAAAATTGGAGCCAAACAGTCCGACATGGCCTTACTTGATGGCAACAAGAGAGTGTTCTCAGGGACGCTATGCGGATGCGCGAAATCATCTGCAGCAGAGTATTCGAACGACAGGCGGGCAAGCCTCCGTAAGAAAGAAGGCCCAACTCCTTATGAATCACATTGCCGCATTTGCAAACACTGATTTCGCCCGTCTCCAGGCTTCAGATAAAGCGGCTGTTCAGGCGCTTCTTTCAGGACGATTCGCGACCAATATGTCGAGCCAGGATAATGTTTCGTCATCGTCTAGTGGCGGATGGCAACCCGATACAATTTCCGATTCGGAACGCCGCGCTCGCAATGCGGAGAATGCTGGTGACAGCGGTGCCGCTGCGCGTTTTCGAAGTGGTGGCACGACGGTGCAAGACAGCTCCCGTTACTGGTAGTTCGGTACGTCGACCATTCAAACAACGCCTGACTGAATAAGCTCGAAGACTACTTAGCTGAATCCGAGACGTGAGTCTTCTTTTTTCTCTTTTCGATTGGCGATGCCGTGAGCAAATAGAAACAATCCGGTGACCGAGAGTATGGCGGGAGTCAGTCCAACAAGCAACCATGCGGTTTTTGATACGGTGCCGAAAATCGTGCCGAAGTGGATTTTCATCAACGTTTGAATGATCAAGTCGCCAGCAGGAGGAGCTTCTGAAGTTGATACCGCGAGAACTTTTCCTGAGTTTGGAGAGATAAAAACTTGGGTTCTGGCCGCGTTGGCATCATCATTTTTTAAGTCACCAAGCCATATTCTCACTGACTTTCTGCGTGTGTCAGGATAGGCAATGCGCTCCACGAATTCTCTTTCTTTTGAACTTGCCATCGCGGTCATGACAAACCGATCGATTGGTATTCGGGAATCTTTATTTGTCTTATTCAGCTCGGGCTCTTTGTTTTCGTCCGGCTCTGCTAGTTTTTTCTGCGAGGAAACCGGAAAAACCAAATTCAAATTCTGTTCGAAGAACTCTGGAAATCCAAAATAAAAGCCGCTGATGCTCCATACAAGTAATATGGGAAGAAGCCAGATCCCGAGGGCGCTGTGCAGGTTCCACGTCACTCGTTTTAGACTGCCGTTTAAACGCACGCGAAACCCATCGAGCCAATTCGAGATGCCGCGCCACCACACGATCACTCCAGTGACGATCAGTGTGAAGAGGCATGAGGCGCCGATGCCGTTGACCATCCGGCCGGTCTTTCCGTTCAGCAAATTGAAGTGAAGATCCCTTAGAAATTTGAGAACGGCACTCTCTTGTTTGAGACCTAAGACTTTTCCGGTATATGGATCAACCTCGCAATTAATTTTTTTGCCGTCGGCATTAGATGCGAAAACGTCGACTGGATGAGCTGTTTGGCGGGAGACGATGATACCTGTTACCGCGTATCCTGGAAATTCCCGTTCGGAATTTTCGACAAGTACACTAAAGGGCTGTTTGTCGGCTTTGACAGAAATTGCCGGTGAAGGGCATAACCATGCCGAAAGCTCATCATGGAATACGAGCGAAACGCCAGTCAGACTCATCAGCAGAAAGTACAGCGCGACAATTACACCCAACCATTTGTGAAAGGTAAAGATGAGTTTTCGGAACTTTGAACGTTGCGGGCTATTGAGCAGGAGGTTTAACTCAGAGCCGAGGGCGCGCTCGGAAGCTTGTTTTGGTTGCGACTCAACGGGCATTGGTCACCACCTTTGGTGTCGCGTGATCCTGGTGAACCGGTACTTTCTTGAAGCAGAAATATAGGCTTATGTCGTAAATGCTTTTAAACGTGCCCGCAAGGATAAGAGGTAATCCGGACATCACGTTTTGCAGTAGGAATCCTGTCAGTGACGGTGCAATACCTTGTGCAATGGCTCTTGCTGAAGTGGTAAAACCGGCAGCGAATGGTCGATCTTTTTCAGCGACAATCAGCATTGTGTAAGCTTGTCGCACGGGTATGTCCATTGATGAAAAGGCCGCTCGAAGAAGCAACAGACCAGCGGCTAACCATGCTGTAGGCAAAAACGGCATGACGCAAAGCGCCAGGCTTGTAGGCAGGTGTGTAAAAACCATGGTGTTGAGAAGACCAACCTTCTTCACGATCATCGGAGCGAAGAAAAAGGAGAGCGCTGCAATCACATTGCAGAAAAAATACACCGGTCCTAGAAATGTGGCGTCGACCTGAAAGCGCTGGTAGAACCACAGGGTGAGCAGTGATTGAACGATAAATCCACCGCCAAAAGCGTCCACACATTGCAATCCTGCCAGTTGGAAAATAAACTTTCTGCTCGCACTTGGTGCCGGCGGTTTGTCGCTGGTTGCATCTGAATTGATTGAGTGGCCGCCGTCCTCACTTCTCGTCGCCGCAGTGGTGACACCTGCGGTTGCATTAGCGCCCGATGTTGAAACTGGTGGTGCAGTTTTGGTTTCTGATTCTGCGATAGCTGACGGCGAGAGTTTTACGATGGAATAAAGCAGGGCTAGAATTATTCCGCCCACAGAATAAGAGAGAAAGATTACCTGGTATGCCTGGATGGGTGGAGCCGCGTTCATCGCCGCCACGCACAATCCCGCGAGCAGCGCTCCCACCGCGGCACCGCCGAAGCCCACCATGTTGTACCACGAAAATGCGCGAGTCAATTTATCGCTCGTGGTAGATTGCGAAATGACTGTCTGTTCCATTGGTGCAAACGGTCCGCCTTCATATCCCGCGGGACTGACAATTCCACAAACAACGGCGAGCATCAATACTAGTTTCACTTCGGCTGCAGCCAAAACAATGCCACCGAATACGATGAGCGCGCAAGCAATATACAAAATGGTTCTCACGCCAATTTTGTTTGCGACCGCGGCAGCGAGAGTCGTCACTAATGCGTCTTCGAGTAACGTTGCGGTAAGTAGCATTCCAACCTCGGGAGTGCTGAATCCGCGCTCGAGAAGAAACAGGGCGAGGATAATCGAAATCGCGCCGAACCCCATTGTTCTTATCGTTTTAGCGATGCATAGAATCAGGAGGTTGTTTGAACCGTCCGTCCATTTTTGCAAAGTGATTCCGAGAGCTGTGTCGTTAGACTCGGTTGTCGAACGATCGGGCACTCTCAAGTCCTCACACGTACGCGATAGGCGAAGCGGCACGGACTGCGTCAGATCTATTGGGCAAGACCGCCAAGCTACGCATGGTCTCGTTAATACTGCCGGTAGACTTGAATGTTTTAGCTATTTGGTCTGCTGGTGTGGAGCAAGTTTCCAACCGACGCCAGAGAGTTTTCAAACTGCTTCCATCAAAATCGAAAATATAAGCCAGCTTTTCCGCACTGGATAAGACCTCGGCGGCGCGCTCTTTCTCTGATTCCTGCGTCAACCCCTCAATCGCCAGGCGGCGCAGACGACTTATTCTCAGCGCATCGGATGCACGACCGGACAACGAATCGTCAAGTAACATGGACAGACCACAAAGGAAAAATGCCATGTAGTCATCCGGATTCTGAGCCATCTCGAATCCTTTGAATTCAAAACGAAGTGCAGGCTCTGTATGGATATAGTGTAGAGGCGCCCAGAGTGAGCGATTGAAAGTGCGAACGGATTTGCCCTGTAGTCCGTCCTCCGTCCACAATTCTCCATTGTACAGAGGTGCGGCGAATGATAGTGCCACTACTGATGGTAGGTAATAGTTGATCTTGTCCCCAAGTTGATCTCGATCAATATCGTCACTCAACGATTCCGGAACGCTTATGTTCATATCCGGTCCGTAAGTGGTCATCGCAGTCAGCGCCCACTGCCAGTAGTCATGACGGCGATAATTCGGCGCTGCCTGGAAATCACTTTTGGTTGGATGATGTGAAATCGATGCGATCGAAAGATCTACTTTTGCTAATTGTAGACGCAAGCGCTCGGTCAATTCTTTGAGGTCGGCAATCGTCTTGTTGAGCGAGGATGCAATCGGTGTGCGAATCTCGATGCCCTTAGCGAGAAGAGACTTGGGCTTCATATCGTCGTCGGTCAGATAGTAACCTTCTACCAAATATGGATTCGCTTTTTGATGAAGGGGTTTGATATTGAAGCCGTCAGTTGAGAAATCTGAGACTGGGATGCTATCGACCAGATCGAGAAGCCGTTCAAATGTCAAATCTTCATGGAATAACGGCGCAAAATCTTTGTTGCTCAAAAGACAATGCTCTGTTTCGATTCCAAATCCAAATTTGTTTTGCAAGAGACACCTACCTGGAGAACAATCATGGTTGTAAGAACGTGCATGATTCGTTCTGTCTGCACCGAATCTGCGCTTATTGAGAAACATTCGCAAAAACGTTCAATGAGTTTAATTGATAGGCGGCCGAATTCAACTTCTTGACTTCTGAATTAATGTCTAAGCATGCTTATTGGAGATGTTTTGTTACCTGCGGTTCAAGTTAGTATTGTCAAGAGTCTATTCCTTGCTTCGTGCGCAAGCTAATTGAAATCCATTTTCAATTCTAAGTTTGATGACAATGCGCAGCGACTTAAGAGGGCGTAAAATCAGAGAAATTGAACTGCATTTTTAGAGCGGTCGATTGCGCATAATGTGAGTATGCCGTGAGACTTGGAACCCCTCTGCGTGGATTTTGGAATGACTGTCGATAAAAAGATCAACGAGTTGACCGGCGATACGAGGCTGTCCGACGCATTAGCTTCGGCTCCAGCGGTATTAGAGTACATAGTTAGTTTAAACCCGCATGATTTTGAAAGACTAAGAACGCCTCTGCTTCGCAAAGTCATGCCACCGCGGATAACACTACGTCGTGTCGCTGCGATTGCGGGAATCTCCGAGATAGAATTGTTGTCCAAGATCAGCGAATTGAGCGGAGTTCCGTTTCGTGCGAGCGTGGATGATTCGTCGAAGGCGGTGCCGATTTCACCGAGCGAGCCGCCATCATGGATGAAAGACGTTGACATGGAAAAAATTGTTTGGGTTGATGTGACACCAATCGATTCTGAGTTCGGCGACCCGATGCCGCCTATCAACGTTGCAGTCAATGGTTCGAAGCCCGGTGACGTGGTCGGAATAAAACACAAATGGGAGCCGCAACCGCTATTCGATATTTGGCAGATGCGTGGATTCGAGTTCTGGACTCATCAGGAAGGTCCTGACCTGTGGCATATTTTCGTCTACCGACCTTCGGATTCGTAGAGATCTTTGATATTTAGATTTCGCAACTTCGGTGCTTTGAACGCTGCAAACAGCACCACCAACAGTGTCATGCATCCGCCGAAAACTACAGAGGGAACTAAGCCTAGTAGCTTGCAAGCGACTCCTGATTCGAACTCCCCGATCTCGTTGGATGAGCCGATGAATATGCTGTTGACTGCTGCAAAACGGCCCTTCATATCGCTGGGCGTCAGCAATTGGTAGATGGTCGAACGCAGGTAAACGCTGACACCGTCAAGCATGCCGCTTAGCGCCAAAATGAACAGAGCTACGTAAAAATTTGTGCTCAGGCCAAAACCAATCATGCAGATTCCAAAACCCGCGACAACTGCCAAAAAAATTCGTCCGGCGTGATTGCCTATCGGATGATGCATCAGATAAGTCGCGGTAAGAAACGCTCCGATAGAAGGTGCTGCGCGAAGCGTGCCTAACGCCTGTGGGCCCATGTGGAAAACTTCCGAGGTGAAGATTGGCAGAAGTGCAACGGCGCCACCGAAAAGCACTGCGAAAAGATCCATTGCCATCGCAGCTAATACTATTTGGTTTGAAAAAACGAATTGCAATCCTTCTTTTATGTTTTCGACTACTGAATCGTGTTTCAGTGGTTGAATGACACTGTCGGTTTTGATCAGCAAGAAGCAGAGCAGACCTAGTATACCGAGGACTGTTGCCGCAATGTAAGTGCAGCCGGCTCCAAAGCCAACGTAAAGAAATCCTCCCAGGATGGGACCAAGCATCGCGCATGATTGCCATGCGGTGCTGTTCCACGCAGCGGCATTACCGTAGTTTTCTCGCGGCACGATGTCCGACAATAGACCGAACATCGCGGGATTATAGAACCCACGCGCGAAACCAGAGACTGCGATCGCCGTGAATATGATTGCTGTGAGAGCGTCGCCGGGGCCGAGGCTGATAGTGCAAGCGGCTAGAGCTGCAATTGTGCAGGTAACTACTAGAACCGAGATCCCAGTGATTAACCGGCGGTTGACTCGGTCTGCAACGTGTCCGGCATAAAGCGAAATTCCGATAGCCGGAATCGCTTCTGTGAGACCAATCATGCCGAGCGCCAGTGGGTTTTTCGTCAGCTCGTAGATTTGCCAGCCGACTGCCATTGCCTGGATCTGCACTGCAAGCGTGATAAAGCATTTGCCGGCAAATAGGTACCTGAAGTCCGTAATCTGCATCGCGGCATAGGGATTGGATTTTTGATCTTCGGTCATGGGATTCCCAATTCTGTGCGTTTGCAATAGACGACACAGAGGACATATTTGCGATGCATTGCCTTAGAGATTCATCATAGCAAAGTCGATATGGACGATGGACGAACGTAAACGTTCTCAGCGGACGGGACGTCGCTCGTTTGCTAAATCGTATGACCCTTGCACCGGATTCTACTTGCGGGTTGGTTGTACTAGCTTCCATGGGCGTTAAGCCGCACTTACAAATTAGACTTGGATATCGAAACTCCGGCGGCAACAAGCTCGTGGGAGATCGAGACGGCACATGAGAGATGTGTCATACTGTTTCTTCCTAAATGACCCAGATTCAACGTTGAATTTGTGACGGCTGTAAAGGTCTTTGATAGTTTTGCGAATGCTCGCAATGTTATTCTGGAGCACCGCCTGTGGTGACAGTCGCGTTTCAACATGTATTAGCAATTCCAAGGAGTTAGTAATGGCAAATCGGTATTTCGCTGCGGCGGCTCTGTTCCTCGCGATTGGAGCAACTCCCGCCTTTGCGGCTATGGACTACCCGAAACAAAAATACGATGCGACATACACCATGACAGGACCACAAGGCGCGTCCGAGATGCGTATGGCGTCTGATGGTGCAGGCAAATTTCTGACGGTGACCAAGATGAAGGGCGCTGGATATACCAGTATCGTCGACTACTTAAAAATGACAAGCACTACATTGATCGAACAAAACAAAATGGCGATGCAAAGCAAGTTGCCGCAGAGCGCCGCATATGTTGGCGACGAAACTACCATCAAAAAAGCCGGCGGTAAATCAATCGGCGCCAAGGTAGTAGCCGGTCACCCCTGCCATGGCTGGGAGTACACCAATGCTGGTGGCAAGACTGAAGTTTGGATCGGGGATGACGTGAAGTTGATGGTTCAATCCACAACGAATACCTCCGCTGGAAAGACCGTGATGACTTTGAAGTCGGTAGCCGGAGTTCCACCTGCTAACGCCTTCGATATCCCACCGGGCTACAAGATGATGAAGACGCCATAGGCGAGTTTTAATCCGGCGAAAAGCGAGTGACATTCGCCGTCTAAGTAACGTGATTTAGAAGAGAAACATTTACCTCGATGCGAGGGTGTTTCTCTTCTCTGCTTTGAGATTTACACTTGCAGAACGCCGACTACCAGCCACGTGAGGAGGAGCAGTGTGGAAAGGACAAACGCCGCGAGACTGAATGGTCCGGCAACTTTTTTGTTGACTCGATAACGCCACATCGCCAAAGTCGCCGCCATTAAGCAGAACAGAGCTCCAGGAATTGCACTGAGCATCAAAGTGAAGTTTGCCTCAGTTTCCGGGTTTGAGGCAAAAATAAATCGCAGTTTTTTATTCGATGGCGGCTTGGATGCCTTATCTGCTTCGGCTCCCTTTTTCTCTTCCGGTGGTTTTGCCAGCTCCTCTTTGGTGATGTCCAGTCCGTCGGAACACTCGATGTAGAAGCAAGTATTGGGTTTCGAACTCGTTAGCACTTTACCGTCGCGATCGTATCCGCGGATGAAAAACATTCGGCTGTTAAACACGTTGCAGGTTATTCGTCCAGGACCCGGAACTGGTTGGTCCTGCCAGAGCCCTCCTTCCGCGATAGTCTTTCTGATCGGAGAGTCAGTCGACTCGTTCATCGTGCTGTATATGACGGCTTGATCGCGAGCATGCGTGATTGGATTGAGAAACGTGAGCTTGTCTTTCGAGATTGTCCACTGGTCGTCTCTCTCGGGATAAAAGTTTTTCTCGTTGCGATAGCCCTGAGCGATTGTGGCATACTTCCACATCTGTTTGACGAGTTGATGTTCCGGCGCGTTGTCCTGATAGTATCGTATGCCGTTGGCATCGGTGATTGTGTCTTTCTTCGAATTGAAAAACGCAAACGCCGTTCGCATATGCCCTGGAATAAGTGGTATCAAATCTTGAATGGTATTACCGACGAAACTATAGGTCGCGTCCTGCGTTTTCCCTTCATACGAATAGTAAGCGTGCCCACTACTCCCTAGATCTATTTGTTTGAGCCCATCAACAGTGCTGTAGTTGCCGATTGATTCATCTGTCGCACCGGAACTTGGGGCAGGAACTGTTCCGTGCGGTAGGAATGTAGCGAAAGCGAAAATGAAGATGATGCCGATAACTCCGGAGGCAATCAGCCATCGTTGTTTCGATGAGGGGGGCGCTACGACCGGCAAGTCATCAGTCGGTTTGCTTCCACCCTTCCACAACTCGGGTTGGACAATTTCTGCTTCTGTAGTCTTTTTCTTGCGATGCATGATCGCAACTTCTGCTTCCTGTTTTGCAAGGACTCGAATTCGTTCTACTTCTGTGGAACTGAATCTCGACATCAGTGTTGATCTGTTTCTCGCTAAATCAAGGCACGCCTGATTCAGTCTAACCAAAATCGGATCGTCTTTTTGGAGGTGCTCAGCGGCAACTTCAACGGCTTTCCGGTATTGTCGCTCGGCGTCGTTGAAGCAGTTTTTTTCCTCGTGTGTCGCCCCAAGTTTTATCAATGCGGCAATGTACTTTGATGGAGGCACTTTGGAGGTAAATCGATCTTCCTTCGTGCACTCGTACAATTCAACGGCTTTGTCAGGTTGATCGAGAAATAGGTATATATCGCCGAGATTTTGTAAAACCTTAAACTCCTCGTCTACAGTCGGAACATCCAGTGAGCCGATCAGCTCCAATGCGCGAATGTAGTCTTTCTCAGCATCTTCGAACCTACCGTCGGAAAAGAGCTCATCACCGTTGCTGATATACCAGCGAAACGCATCGAGATTTGCTTCGAGGTCACCAACCTCGGTGCCTTCCTGCTTTCGTGCCAGTCGAGATATCCGTGAGAAGGTATCGCCTAGATCTTGCTGATGGTCACCGTCTGAGTGCTCATGGACGTCGGATTTCGAGCCTCGATCGATTTGATAATTCGGTGAACTCTCCGTTAGCGATTTACAAAATAGTCCTGCTTCCTCTTGAAGTTCCGACTCGGATTTCTGCTCATCTTCAGACCCTTCTGCTCGTTTGTGCCAGCGGGACTTCGCACGGGGTGCTTTCGCTTTTTTTACTGGGGAACGTGCATCTGCGCTTCCGAAAGTTCTTGTAGTTTCGTCTTGATTGAATTCCTCATTATGGTGCGATTCAGGTAAGTTATTTTCACGTTCATCGAAGTCCGCGTCGCCGGCTAGCTCTGATGTCGGGGTATTGCTTGAGTTTGCATCTTCTTCCGACTCGTCTTCGTTCGGCTCCTCGCCGTCAACTTCGCGTTGCTGAGAATCTTCTTGATAGCCTCTGCGTGAACTGTCGCTCTGGTCAGAATGCGGGCGCTCGCTACCATCGTAATCGTCATCTTCTTCGGTCTCTTCGGGTGCTTCGGTCTTGATGGAACTCATCATCTGCCTCAGGCGACCAGTGATACGCTGGCTCTCCGCGCTGTCAGCTTTCGATTCGGTAGGCTCTCCGAACTTGCGCGGACCCGGTGCGTCGCGATTCTTTTCCGCGAGGTCTTTCCATGAAGGCTTGTCTCTTGCAATTTTCTTTCCGTGCAACGAGGTCGAAAGGCTCGACCTGTTCTGTACTTCGCCGCTCGCTTCTCCAACATCCGGAGAAATTTCGTTTGTCTGAAAATTACCGGGTGTTGAATTTCCGCCGAAATATGTGCCACCACCGACGGTGGTCCCCGCCGGCGGTGCTCCTGCTTTCAGCCAATCTGCCGTTTCACTGTCTGAGTCCGATGCTGCTTGAAGCCAGGCTGCAGAAGCTCCCCGTAGCGAACTTAAAGAGGGTTGTGGTTTCGATCCGGTTACGTTTTCTTCTAGCGAAAAAGCCTCTTCTGATGTCTCATAGTCAGTGTCGGGAAGACTGTCGCCCGAACCATCCGTTTCGCTGTAATCATCGAGGTCTAACGTATTCTCGGCAAGACTCTCCTGAACCGAGCCGTTAGCAGCGCCGGAGGATACGTCTATTTCAGCTTCAATGTCCGGTTGCGAAATGCTTTGAAGGTTGCCTTTCGGTAATTTTAGAATTTGGCGCGACTGTTCTCTGCGCCAACCGAGCAGCTGCAGTAGCTCCGCGTGATTGAGTTCGATCGGAAGCGTGTGGTCTTCGTGTTCGAACAGCGTATCGTAAATATGCTCGACCCAATAGTAAGGCTGGTATTGATCGGCCTCTTCATCGAGTATTGGTTTCGAATATGACCAATCAAATTTGCAGGCTTCAACAAACTCACTGAATCTGTTCTGCGTTAATCCACTTGCCGTCTTGATTTCGCTCCAAAGTTCAGACCAATCAGCGTTGTCTTGTTCGTTTTTCTTCCACTCGTGAGCCAGGAATTTAGCCAGATGGCAATCGCTTCTCTTCGAGTCTTTAATTCTTCTCGCCGAAGGTTGATCGTTTGTTAGCAGATGAACAGTGATTGGCAGGCGATATTCTTTTCTCAGGCGCATCCAGCCGTCTGCCAGCTGTTTAATCAAACTGCCGTCACCAGAGCGATCCGCAGTTAGGTCTTCGAGCGATAACGTGTCAGCCCATTCGCTCCATTTGATGAGATAGCCGTCAACTCTGGACTTTGTTGCAACCAGCAAATCGTCGGCGCGCAACACATCCGGGTCCGCGATCCGTACCCAGACAACATCCTGCTTTTGAAGGCGCTCGAGGATGATCGCAGACAATACTCTGCGTCGCTCGTTGGAATCAATTTCCGTGCTCGGTGCAGAACTTGTCGGAGCTGGATTTTCTGTTTTATTCTGCTTGTTTTTGTTTGCCATGCAACGGCGCAATTCGTATCAGGTTGGGGTGTTGTAGTTATACCCCGGTGTACACGTAAATCCCTTTCCCGGGTCTATCGATGCCAGTAAGTGGGACGGGTGCCTGACGGAGCGGGGTGCCGACTGGGTTTGAGTCTGCGGACCCCGGTCCGCCGAGAAGGCCTAAACTCCAGGTTTTGAAGAAACATTCGAGCGTGTAGATTTGCGTTGCGAGCGGTTGAACGGGACTCGTCCGCCTGCTAAACTGCCATCCATCAACAGCTCAGGAGCAGAGAAAATGACGAACCATATCCTGGTCACAGCAGTGGGCGAGGACCGTCCAGGAATCGTAGCCAGAATTACCGAAGTTCTTGTTAGTCATGGCGCCAACCTTGAAGAAAGCCGAATGGCAATTCTTGGTGGCGAATTCGCGGCTGTCATGCTCGTCACTGGCGAGATTAATGCAGACGCTCTGTTGAAGGACCTTCACGAGCTGGAAAAAGATGGAATTACGGTTTCGACAAAACAAACCAAGCCGATTAGTACAGAAAAATATGGCGCTTACATTCCCTGCGAAATCTTTCTAAGAGGCGCAGACCATGAGGGAATCGTGCATTCACTCTCAACACAGCTTCGCGACAAGGATGTAAACATTCAGTCGATGCACACGGAAGTTATCAGCGCACCGGAAACAGGTTCACCGCTGTTCTGCATGAATGCCACGGTCTTGGTCCCACCGTCGATTCCGATTGACGAGTTCAAGAAAGAACTGCAACGCATCGGCGATTTGCAAAACGTGGATATCGAATTGACGACGCGCAAGGAAGCCGAAGCAAAAGCGGGGGCGAAGAAGTAAGTACCGAAATAAATGACGCTCCTGTGAGCGTAGGATTTCAGCATGCGTCGACTGGCACAAAGACAAGTATCGGTCCGGGCGAACCTCAATTTCATTCAATCGAAAAAATTATGTGTAGGTCGTTTAAATGCGGCACCAAAGATGGTGCGCTAGCGATCTCGAGTTTTAAGTTGGTTCCGGTTCTCGTGACCATGCTCAAACAGCCTAAATAACTGGTTTCTCGCTTGCTTAATGCTCGACTCCATGTCTCCGCAACTTCGCCGAAAATATTTGTAAGTGAGCGACCCTTTTCGCTTTTGCTATCGAACCCTAACAACTCTTCGCTCCACTCATCGGCGGCAACAATTGCAGCATTTTTGTCGACCACGATAAGCCCAACCGGCAAAGTCTCCAACTGCAGGTGAAGATGCTGTACGCTGGCGGCGCAGAGAACTTTGGCAAATTGGAGGTCCAGCGACATCGATCATTTTTCCCATCGAGGAATCCGGGCGCGAGCAGTTTGACGCGACCCATAAGAGAGGGCGCGTCCGATTGTGAGGCGCTACGAATCGATGAAGCGTCGCGCTTAGATGAGAAATGCCGCACTGAAGAATGGAACGAGAAATGACATTCCATCAGTGTTGGCAAGTTTATGTAATCGCAACGCGGCAACGGAAACAAATTGTTCCGGTCAATACGAGCGAGATTTTGTCCGCGAGATAACGGGCGGAAGGCAGTTCTTCCCCTTAATTGAATATCGCGAATTGTGTTGTGCAGCAAGGGTGAGCATAATCACCCATAATCAGTGTTTCAAACCTTCGTGGAAAATTTGTGACACGAAGCAGTCGTTAAGCTTGCGCCGGGATGGTATCGGACACGATACCGTTGACTTTGATGCTGAAATTGACGAGTGCCTGGCAGAGTGTCAATTTGCCTTCTTGCACAAGCTGGTGAAAGACCAACGCTGAATCGACGAGCGGGCGATCGTTGGGGTGTGTTTCGTTGATCACGAAACGCAGTGTCGCTGCATCGTGCAGTGCCAGCTCAGTCGCTTCTCGGTAATCTTCTTCAGTAGAACCGGATTGATTCGACCGGTTCATAACAAAAGCCAGTAGCCGCGGCTCGTTCATAATACGTTTCAGCGCCGTGCGGATCTTGTCTTGAGTGAGATAGCCGGTGATTCTCAGAAATTCGTAGAGAGAAACACTCTTGGTGGCGGTTTGATTTTCTGCCAAAAGTCCATCGATGTCCTGGATCGACTCGGGAGAACCTGCCAACCTATTAGCCTCGCGAAGTACGTCGGCCGCTTTGCCGAGGCTGATCACGTTTGACCATAAAAGCGCCTGCAATCGCAACCCGGCTGTGAGAATGTCCTGAGTGATCGATTTCTTTTCGAGTAATACCTCGCCGATCATTTTTTGCGATTTGGCGCTTGAGGCAACAGCTTCTTCCAGTTGATCGTCGTTGATGACTTCTGCGCAAACGAACAGTTCGCCCAGTTTTAACCGCCGCGGGGCGACCGAGTCGGTCATTGCCGGTAAACAGTGCGAAGTGCTGTCTGCACCGTCGGCGGTGCGAAGGCGTTTTACCACATCCTTGCGTTCTAAATTCGAGGCACGCAATTCTCGTTGCAGAGCTAATGTCATTCGAATTTTGTCTTCAGTGACTTTGCTCAGTAGGATTAGTACCTGTCCCAGTGGTAATCCCGAGTGATCGGAGACGGTAAGACCAAGGTCGAGTTGAGTTTGCGTCAGCTTTTCCGCGTCTCTCAACAATTCGCCGAGTCTGGTGCCTTTCGTAGCGCTGGCGTCGACTCCCAGTGACACGAGGGCGTCTGAAAAAAGCCAGTTTTTGCGTTTGACGATCGCCACAGCTTTCTTCGCCTGGTTTATGTCCAGCAGTCTATCGCGGAGCATAGATTGAGCTTCGACGACGGACCTAATTACGAAATCGCTGACATAATCGAGCATCACCAAGGTTCTTCCAAGCGGAAGCGACGTGTGCGACGAGACTCGAAGGGCTTTAGTAATGTCGTCTGGTGCGGCTACTCCGAGATCAACGAGAAGTTCTCCGAGTCTGTAATCGACCTGTTGTGCTGTTTGTTTCACGATCAAATCCTGACAAATTGTCATTAGAGAGGCGTTAGGGCATCGCCCGCACTTGCTGGTGACGGCAAGTTCGTAAAAGCGATGAAATTATGAGATTCCTGGACGCCATGCACTGGGTTGTTCAGCGTCGCTGTTTTCGAGATCAGGAAAACATACGAACGGTCTTCGGCGCAAACCAGTGTCAGGTGGGGCAGCCGTTTTTATACCGTAATATCGAAACTTTTTCAACGAGAAGTATATGCTCCAGGCGCCCTTGAGATCCGGCACCCACCATGGTTGTGGGAGTGTGAACCGTCCGAACGCATGCCTGCACGGCCCGGGCGTGGGAGCTTCCCCATTGGCGACCTTGATATCACAACTTATTCTAACTTCATGCTGCACGACGCCGAATCCCACTCAATGAAGATAGCCAGAAGTTCCGCTTCTGCTGCTCCTGGCGACACGACCGATAGCCGAACTCTCTTGAGTCGCGACTACGTTGAGTTTCGTCCGCCATCCGAGCAAAAAGAACCGGTTGCGCGTTCACTTTCTCGTGAGATTAATGAGCACAAGCGGCATTTCGACTCTCAAACTTACCTCGATCGCGGTATCAGCTTCCTCGGCGACTCGTATTCGGGACGATCGGAAAGTCTTAAGAAGCTTGAATCGCTGGAGGCTGAGGCGCTTAAGAGTGCGCCGACCAAAGAAAGGGAGAAGGAGATGCTCAAAGCCATCTCCGATGACCAGACGGCGCTCGAAACCGACGCCGAGATCACTAAGTACGGCAGCGGTATGGTCGAAACCGCCGGGCTTTTCATAAGCGGTAAGAAGGGCATTGCGTTGACAGCCGTTGCCTTCGCCGCGGGCTCGGCAAAACCAGCCGATTCGGTGTCGACAAGAACGCTCGATATGGCGCTGGGAGTGACGAAAGGACTCGTTACCCGCGGCGCTTTCGGATATGTGGCCAAATCCGGAATCGATATCCCCACCAAAGCCCTGGCCATGGGCGGTTCGTCGCGACTAACCGATTCGTTGTTTACTCGCCAAACCTACCTCGACCCGACGGATGGATCCATGGATTTGTCCGGCGCCGCCGGTCGAGTAATAACGAATACGTTGAAGCCGGAAGCAATGGCAGCAGATCTTCTGGTTTTTGGCGGGGGACAGTTGGCAATGTCATCGCCTATGGTTAGACAATTTGCAGAAAAGAACGCATTGTCTGCCACAGTTGCTTCCGCCGCCGCCTTCGGATTCGCTGGCGGTAGCGGCGAAGAGGCCTCCCGCCAAATCGGTCTCGGTCAATTTGATTTGAGCAAGATCGTCGCTCGTGGTATCGCTCGTAGTGCCACCGATGCTATTGCCGCCGTCCCCGGCGGTCTGCAGGGCAATCGTAATGCATCCAGGCAGAGCCATCTGGCGGATGTGAATCTCGTTCGCAAAGCCGATTTCAATCCCGCACTTTCTGCGGAGCCCACTAACATTGCCAAAGTTCTCAACCCGGAAACTCCGGTGAGCAAAACTGGTGAGAGCCTGGCGCAATCCGGCAAGAGCCAGGAGACTGCTCGGGCGAGCGATCGGCTTGTTGCCAGCGGCGGGGAAGGCAAAGTTAATTTCGGCAGAATCGAACTAGCACATGGTTCGATTCCAGGCAGTCAATCTCGTGAATTTAAAATAGTCGGCGGCGATGCGCGCGGGCTCGAGATGCTGAAAGGATCGAATAGAGCATCAGCGGTGGTGGCAGTGCGGGAGATTGCTCCCAACGGTGCGGAAGTCGGACCGACTCGCAAGATGCTGGTGCAACACCACGATGCCGACACTCCCATTAATTCGAAACTGGCTGCAACTTGCGACTTGATCGCTTCTTGCAATCCGAACACTCTACTCGATTCGATGCGAGCAAAGCATATCTTCCCGGATGTATCGGGTTCTGTTTATCTCACCAGATTGGCTGATCGCTTGACCTTCGGCACCGGTGATTTTAGGGCTGCCACCGCAGGTGGTGCATTGCCGCTCGGGCACTTGACGGTTTCCGATCTTTTGCGACTGCCGACCACCGATAATTTGCTCCGCACTCCGCGTCCGCTGGAACTTTATGCGCGCGAAATGACACACTATAAGGAACCAGCCAAGCGCGTTGTTGCAGGCGGTGCGGACAGCATCGTTTTTGAATTGGCCGATGGCAGAATTTTGAAGATGACCGACCGCCCATACCGCAAAGATGGAATACCGCTGTGGGATCCGACCTGGGGCAGTCGCAGCATCGTCAATCCGGATGGCGTGCCTTATCGCTTCGACGCACGTATGCTTACTGAGCCTAAGCAAATCGAAGTCAACCACGAACCGATCCTCTATTACATTCAAGAGCGAGCTCAAACTCCGGTGTCCAATCGCTCGCTGGTTGATTTCCACAACCAGATAGCCCGCGACGGGCGTTATGTCTTCTGGGACGGCGGCGTTTCTTCGCTCGGTCAATCACAGCTCGGATATGTCAAAGGACCCGATGGAACAAGGAAACTTGTCCTATTAGACTATGATGCCGTTCGAAAGCCTGAAGACGTTCCATCCGACTATCGCAGCGGAAGCAGCGGTAGTGACAGTCACTGGATGAGTCGATACCGGGCCGAGCGCGTTGATTGGGATAAAATTTACCGGTAAAAAATTGTATTGAAGTGGCAACATTTTGAGAAATTCTCAGTCCCGGATGTACTACCCCGAGGCTAGAGACCCATGAATGACGACGTCGAAGAATCGGCAATCACTCTTGAAGAGAGAAAAGCTGAATGCAAGCCAATCGTCCTGATCGTTGATGACAATCCGGAATATGCCAAGCTGTTCGAGCTCCTGGCTGACCGTTTGGGTATTTCAGTGCATGTAGTCAACAGTTGTGCGGAGGCTGTGCATGCGCTTCAGCTCTATCAGTTTGACATCATTATGATGGATTGGCTGATGCCCGAAGTCGACGGGAAAGGTTGCACGCGCAAGATTCGCATGCTGGAGTCTTCTGCAGGCCGGCACACCGCCATTATCGGTGTCAGCGGACATGATGACGCCTCCCACGCCGCTTGCATTGAGGCTGGCATGGACGATTATTTGCCGATCCCGTTCTCTTTGGAAGACCTGCACGATAAGCTCTGCTTGTGGTTGCGGAGGAAAGTCAATTAGTCCGTTTTACACACCGCTAACAAATTTCATTTAAGTTTTGAACATTCAAGGCGTATAAGTCGGAATGAACATAGCAGGCTTGATATTCTCTTGAAGGCTTGCCTTCCGATAGATATTGGAATAAACGATTCGACTGAATGAAATTCGAGGCGCGAAACATGACAAGAAATTATCGCTGGTTTTCACTATCGTTGCTGGTTTTGCTGGCATCTCAGGTGTCAGTTACGCCAGTGCGGTGTGAGGAAAAAAGCGAAGCAAATTCAAGACTTTCGAAAGCTGCTGACGAAACTCGAAATCCAAAAACCTCCGCGCCAAAGGATTCCGCACCGGTCAAGAAGGGCGCTTTGACTTGGGAGAAGTGGGACGACAAGATTTTCGATCGCGCCAAAGCCGAGAAGAAATTCGTGCTTTTAGATCTGGAGGCTGTGTGGTGCCACTGGTGCCATGTCATGGATGAGGAAACTTACAGCAATCCTGATGTAATCAAACTTCTCAAGAAAAAGTTTATTCTCGTCAACGTAGACCAAGACTCCCGCCCGGATCTTAGCCACAAATACGAGGACTATGGTTGGCCGGCGACTATCTTTTTTGATGGCGATGGCAAAGAGATCGCCAAACGTCAGGGCTACATCAACCCTGAAAAAATGAAGAAACTCTTGGCCGCGATAATCAAAGATCCAACACCGGAGACGGTGGCAAAGCAGGAAGTTACTTTCCGAGCCGAAAGCACTCTCAGCAAGGAGATCAAAGAAGAGCTCGAAAAGAAACACGTTGATGGCTATGACACCAAAAATGGTGCCTGGGGAACGCATCACAAGTTTCTCGATTGGGACAGTGTTGAATACTCGATGGCGCTAGCGCTAGCCGGCGATCAAAGCGCAAAGGCTCGCGTGATTGGCACCCTGGACGGTCAGCTCAACTTGCTCGACCCTGTTTGGGGTGGGATTTATCAATACTCGACCGATGGAGACTGGCAGCATCCGCACTACGAAAAGATCATGCAAATGCAGGGCGAAAACCTTCGCATCTATTCGTTAGGTAGCATGATCTATAAAGACGACAAGTATTTGAAAGCGGCGAAGAGCATTGCCAATTATCTAAATACATTTATGACGTCACCTGATGGTGCTTTCTACACCAGTCAGGATGCCGATCTCATTCCAGGTCAGCATAGCGAGGACTATTTCAACCAGGATGATAAGGAGCGAAGAAAGCGTGGAATTCCACGCATCGACAAACACATTTATGCCCGCGAGAATGGCTGGGCAATTAATGGTTTCGCTCACCTCTACATGGCGACTGGCGACGAGAAATATTTGACTGATGCAACGCGAGCCGCCGAGTACATTTTGAAAAATCGTTCAATTGAAGGTGGCGGTTTCAGTCATGATGAACATGATAACGCTGGACCTTTCCTCGGCGATTCGCTTTCCATGGGACGCGCTTTTCTGGCGATTTACGAAGCGACCGCAGACAGAAAGTGGTTGGACCGCGCCCAGGGATGTGCTGATTTTATCGGGAAACATTTCAACAATTATGCCGGCAGCGATAAGAGCAAAACCGCCGGATATGTGACAGCAGATCCGGATTCCAGCAAGATTGCAAAACCAGTTCCGCTGCTCGATGAAAATATTATGCTCGCTCGGTTTACCAATCTTTTGTTTCAATACACAGGAAAGAAAGAAGACCAGGAAATGGCGAAGCAGTGCATGCGCTATCTCTCGACGCCTTCAGTCGCCCGGATTCGTTCGATTATGGTCGGCGGAATCCTAATTGCGGACAGACAGATCTCATCGGTTCCTTTCCACATAACCATAGTTGGTGCCAAATCGGATCCTCAGGCTAAAGCACTCTTTCTAACGGCACTCCGCAGCCCATCGGTGTATCGACGAATCGAGTGGTACGACAAATCAGAAGGTAATCTGCCCAATATGGATGTGGAATATCCGGAGTTGCCCAAAGCGGCCGCGTTCTCCTGCGGCAACGGCACTTGCTCCACTCCTGCGTACGATGCGGCTGCACTGTCAACGCTGATCGAAAAACGGTCGCGAATGTAGATTCATCTGCGCCTTACTCGACAATGAACTTCAGCAGTTGATGTTCAGAAGAGAGTCCGCCTTTCTCCAACGCGCGCCTTGATGCAGTGTTGTTGATTTCGCAGCCGGCGATGGGTTTCCAACCTAGGCCTTCGCCGGTTCGACCGCTTGAGTTTCCTCTGCATCGTCGTCCGCCTGTTCAACCGGCGGTGGTGGTTCTTTGTTTTCGGCTCGTGGAGTTCGTCGGCGATCGCGGAACATAGATCCCAGCGTTCCCCAGTCGATTACTAGCGAGCCGCCTGTCGCCTTATGTTGTTGTTCCCAGGTCATGATCATCTCTAGCGAAGCATGGTCGATGTAGTCGAGTTCTTCGAGGTGGACGTGCAATTCCGAATTCGGCGGCACTTTCTCCAGAGTCTCTGCGAGTTTTGGCAGGTTCAGGAAGGTAGCAGCTCCGCGTAAATACAAGGCAGTTTGTTCTTCAGAATTCACGACAGTTTTGATATCGAGATGCGAGAACATGTAGACCAACTTGCCGACCGACAGTGCCACTCCGGTGAGCACACCGGTGAGCAAATCAGTCGCCACGATTGTGCCCATGGTGACGAAGTAGATGGCGACTTCGAGTCTATCGGCACGGCGAAGTTCCTTCACAATTTTGAAATTGGTCAGCTTATAGCCCGTGTAGACAAGAAGCGCAGCCAGAGCAGCCGTAGGAATGGCGCGCAATATAGAAGGGAAGGACATTACCAGAATGAGAATCCAGAGTCCGTGCATGAAGGACGACATGCGACTCTTCGCTCCGGAGCGGATGTTGACAGAGCTTCTGACGATAACGCCGGTCATCGGCAGTGAGCAGAGCATGCCGCAGATTGTATTTCCAACACCTTGCGCGAATAATTCTTTATCGTATTTGGTTCGATTCAATGGTTGCATCTTATCGATAGCTATGGCGCTGAGAAGAGTTTCTGCACTTGCCAGAAGTGCCAATCCCATGGCTTCTAAGAGAATGTCGACGTCCCAGAAATGAGCCCAGTGCGTCGGAATTTTAACTACTGAAAACAAATGCTCAGGTAGCTCTACATGCTTGATCGGCAGGTTGAAAAACGCAGTAATCAATGTGGCAGAGACGACCGCAATCAAAGCAGACGGAATCGCTTTTATCTGTTTGACTGGAATGGCTTCCCAGAGAATGATCACTACAATAGTGAAGACACCGATCAGTCCGGCGATGTGCGAACTGTTAACGCTGGTTTCCGTCAAACGATCGAACAGTGATACCGGTATGCCCACGAGGTTCATCAGTCCCGTAGAACGTGGCGCGTCGTCAAGCATCACGTGAAACTGGCTGGCGAAAATCAGTACGCCGATACCGGCGAGCATGCCGTTGACGACTGCAGGAGACACCGCGCGAAACCACTGACCGAGCTTGAAGTAGCCCATCACGAGCTGCATGAGACCAGCCAGGACAATAATCACGCCGAGTTTTTCGGCACCGTGTTGCTGCAATATCTCGTAGACAATCACGCTCAGCCCGGCTGCCGGACCGCTGACCTGGAGTGGACTTCCCGCCAGAGGCGCGACAATCAATCCGCCGACGATGCAAGTAATGAGACCAGTAGCGGGTGGCATTCCCGAGGCTATCGAGATACCCATCGCCAGGGGCAGCGCCACCAGGAAGACGACCACAGACGACAGGAAGTCCTTAAAGTAATACTTGCGCTTGAAGTATCGGGATTTGAAAACAGAGTCAGATAACATTTGAACCATGGTAACTCCACAGGTTGATATGCAGGAGTAAACGAAAATTTTGGAGGTCGAAACAGACCGCTACGCGACGTTTTCAGCTGTTTAAAGGTTTGTGAGCACGGGCGAGCCCGGCACGTGCACCACGCATGGGGTCATTACGCTAATAAAATATGAGATGAATAATTAGCGAAACGACAAACGTTTAACCGTCGGCGTCTGTTCGAGACATCGTCAAGATCTAGAGTGAATCAGCTTTTAGCCGTCCCATTAATTGAGGAATTGCTCACGCCGGCTGTGCAAAAGCAGCCCGACAGAAGCCGATTACGCAGATCCAAATTTTCAGTTTAAATCAGCAGTGCCCTTTTCAATAGCCACAGGTCAGGCGTATACCTGATCAGCATGTATGGGCGCGAACATCGCAACAGTATTGGAGCGACTATCCACAACGTAACTGCCTGCAAGATGAACATCGGCAGCCAGCGGAAAAGTTTTAACGCGGCGGTGTTATTGGGCGTATTGTTGGCTCGAAAGCAGGCGTGACCGGCAGAACCACCAGCCAAGAACGGGTCGAGCGGCACAAGATGGTCTGGGCTGATATCTTCGTAATTGCCTATATTTTCGGGCGACGCGAATACGCTCATCGTGCCAAAAATCGAGATGAATTGCGTGGCCAGGAAAAAGACCACTAGTATTAAAGATAGACGGCCGCCATGGCGCATATGGAGTCGTAAACCTCTAGACTTTCCACAATATTCCCACAACCTGTCAGGATTAACCTGTTTGCAGGAGCTCCTTCAATATTAACAGCTTGGAAGTTTGGATGGACGTTTATCAAACATTCCAATAATTATTGGCTTGAAACCACTAACCGGGCTCAACGCCCATGACAAGGGCTATTGAGCTGAAAGTATCCCTTGACTGTGCTAGCATAAGTGGCATTAGTCGAGCGAACGGAACGGACTAACAAGATCGCCAGTGGCGGAATTTCGGGAACTGCTTGCGACACTATTCCAGAGCATTGGTACTAACTTTGGTGGCACTATCCTGCTGCTCGGGGTTCTGTGCGATCCAGTCGAGCTACGCTGCTCAGTCCCGGATTATTAAGTCAAGCGAAGCTCACTCGAAGACGGCGAGCGGAAAGCCGGCTAAATCCGAAAAAACAGCCAAATCGGCAGAGGCAGATCCGAAAGACGGTATTTCTCTCGACAAGACTCACGCGCTGTTTTCAGCTCAACTGGAAAAATACGTCACCGACGGTGGTGTCAACTATCGCGAGTGGAAGTTGCACACTGAGCCACTAAAGGCCTACTTGCATGCGCTGTCACGAATTGACAAGAATGAGTATCAGAAGCTTTCTCAGAATGAGAAGCTGGTTTTCTGGATCAACGCGTACAACGCTTATACGATTAAACTAGTTCTCGATCATTACCCGATTCGCGGTACGAAAACCTACTATCCTGCCAGCAGTATTCGTCAAGTCGACGGCTTCTGGGAGGACAATTCCATCGAATTAGCCGGGCGAAAAGTAACTCTTGAAAGCATGGAACATGACATTTTACGTCGTGATTTCCTCGAGCCTCGCACGCACTTCGCTGTGGTGTGCGCTGCGAAAGGTTGCGCGCCGATCAACAAAATGGCATACAGTGCCGAACACCTGGATGAGCAACTGGATAATGCGGCGAAAGCATTCCTGAGCAATCCGAAGAATGTAAAAATCGACTTCGAGAAAAAAACGATCGACGTTTCATCTTTGTTTAAATGGTTTCCCCTTGATTTTGCTAACGCCGTCGGACTGGGTAAGCGTTTTCCTCCGCCAACGGATGATGAGATCGTGGCAGCTTACATCCTGTCGAAGGTGCCGGAAGCCGCAGCGAAAAATTTCGGACCTGACGAATCGAAGGGTTTTAAAATAACCTACAGGGAATATGACTGGGGTCTCAACGATTCCAGTGCCAATGAAACCAAAGCACCCGGTAACTAAAGGAGTTCTACTTTGAAGAAACATGCGTCTGCGATCCGGTCAAATATATTGGCAAAAATTTCCTTTTCTGCCGCAGCGCTTTTGTTAGCTGGAACTCTGACTCTACCGGCGGTGGCGGCGACCAAAAACCAAATATTCGACAGTGCAAAACACACCCGAATCTACTTTGCGGCAGGGCCAGAAGCATTTGCCGATGAAGCCGTAGAATATAAAGTCGGAAAGAAGAAACCACCACATCTCTGGGAAAGCCCTGATGCCGCCCTGGGAATTCCGAATTTCAAAGACCACGAAGGCGATCGGTTAGCTCGCAAACCTTCGTTCGCTGCCCTCGGCGGTGGTGGAAGTATAACTTTGCGTTTCACTGACAATGCGATTGTTGATTTACCAGGCGGCGACATTTATATCTTCGAGCCTCTGGAAAACTCCAGTCCCGTCAAAGTTGAAGTATCACGCGATGGAAAATATTGGATTGATTTGGGTCCGGATTTGCGCACCGCTTCGGAAATTGACATCGCCGGTAAAGGTGGCAAAAATGCAACTTTCAACTTTGTTCGTATAACGGATTTGAGCGAAATCGATCCGGCGGATCAATGGCCTGGAGCAGATATTGATGCAGTTGGAGCGCTGAATTCGGCCAGCAAGATTTCAGTTCAGGACCAGAGCCTTTGCCCTGAGGGACCTGCGGATAAGAAAAAGGGTGCCACCGAGGGTGGTGAAGGCAAAAAGACCGATATCAGTTCTGAGTTGAAGCGAGTAACTGACCACTATGCTTCCAGCAGTCCGAAGAAAGTTGTTGTCGAAGTTTACAGCGACTCACATTCCGACGACAAATCTGATTCCACCGCAGATAAGGATTCAGCAAGCTCTGAGACCAAAAATGCGAACGCCAAAAAACGCGCTGAGGAAGTCAAAGAATATTTGACCGGAGCGGGTAAACTTCCAAAAGACCGCGTCGAAATCGCGTTCTTTGATGATGCGCGCTCGATGGCAAGGCGTGAAGTTGAAAAAGAACATGAACGAAATAATCGTATCGATTTCGTTCTCGTCCCCTACGATCGAGATGACGTCATTGCCGATAAGGGCACACTGAAGGTGGACCAAGCCGCGCTTCTCATCGACGGTAAATGGAACTCTGAGCAGGGCGAAGTCATTCTGATCACTCAAAAAGATCCGGCTTCGAAAACCGTTCAAGTTACAGGCGAGTGGCACGAGTCACCAGCCCAGAAAGGTCTGGTCATGGGTGGCACATACGATCCGAAGACTAACATGCTCAACTATTCTTTCGTAAGAACATGGAGCAATCTCAAAGGAACTGCCGACTTCAAACTCAGCTACGATTCGATCCGCCTCAACGGTTCCTGGAAAGGCGAAAACGACACCTCCGGTCCCTGGACCCTTAAACGCAAGAGCTGGTAGTCTAGAGCGTTAGCGAAACCGCTTTCAAGTTTGAATGCTCTGCGCCTTTTCCGGCTTGGCGGATTTGGTTTGCTACTTCTTCTGCGTCGAAAACGAAGGATTGCATGTTGGCGCAGAACATCAAGCTTTCAGCGATGGAATGGTCGTTGGCATAGTTAATGCATTCCTTCGAGGCTGACACTACAAGTGGTGCCTTGCCGGCTATCTTGGTGGCTACCGACATTGCTCGTTCAAGCAACGCCTCCGGTGTTGGAAGTAGGTCGTTGATGAAACCGACTTCTTTCGCGCGTGCCGCAGGGAGTCGATCTCCGGTGAATGCTAGCTCGCGAACAATGCCGTCCGGCAATTTGCGAGGCAAGCGCTGAAGTGTTCCCAGGTCGGCCATGATGCCGATGTTTACTTCCTGGATGCAGAAGTAAGCGTCTTCGGTTGCAAACCTGATATCGCAAGCGCTGATCAGATCAAGTCCGGCTCCGAGGCAGCCGCCCTGCACAGCAGCTATGACAGGGCAACGTGATCGTTCGAGCACTGTCAAAGAATCTTGCAGCGAGAGAATCAAGTTTCTCAAATGCTCTCGATGAGTTGATGTGTCGGTTCGAAACTTGTCTTGAGCAGCGAACACGGACAAATCCATTCCGGCGGAAAACATGGGACCCTGCGCATCAATCACGATACATCGCACTTCGCCGCCGTCGGACAATTCCTTGATGGTTCGAGGGAAGTCTGTCCAGAACTCAGGCAACATTGAATTGCGTTTTTCCGGACGGTTGAAAGTGATACGAGCAATCTTGTCTTTGACGCTCACTTCGAAACAGCTGGTCATCTTAAGTTCCTCTTCTATGCTCGATTTCAAACTACTTCAACGCTTCTTGTTTCACCGGATCCAAAAAGAAATCGCGCATCAATTCCCCAGTTGGATCGATTGCATACTTCGAAAGATCCTCGACGCCCGAGGCGCGGAGAACATCGACATCGACGAAGAAGTTGCCGGTGCATTCCGTTGATTTTTGAGTGAGAATCCAGTACGCAGCATCGGCGACAATTTCCGGTTTTCGACATTTTTTCATTGCTTCGTCGCCGCCAAGTAGATTCTTTACTGCGGCGGTGGCAATGCCGGTTTCCGGCCACAATGAATTGACGGCGATTCCGGCTTTTTTCAATTCTTGAGACATGCCGAGTGTGCACATGCTCATTCCGTATTTCGCCATCGTGTATGCGAGATGGTGTGTAAACCAACGAGCGTTCATGTTCAACGGTGGAGACATCGTCAGGATGTGCGGGTTCGATGAATTTTTCAAATGCGGAATTGCATATTTCGAACACATGAAGGTTGCGCGAGCATTGACTTGATTCATCAAATCGTAGCGCTTCATCTCCGTGTCTACGGTCGGCGTGAGGCTGATCGCACTGGCGTTGTTGACGAGAACATCGAGTCCGCCAAAATGGTCGACAGTTTTCTTTATCGCTTCGATGACTTCTTCTTCATTTCTGACATCGCATTTCAAAGCGAGCGCTTTGCCGCCGTGCTCTTCGATCTCCTTGGCAGCGGAATGAATAGTTCCGGGAAGACGCGAATTCTCTTCTACCGTTTTTGCGAGGATGGCGATGTTGGCTCCGTCCTGCGCCGCACGCAAGGCGACGGCGAGTCCGATGCCACGCGAGGCTCCGGTAATGACAAGTGTTTTTCCAGCTAACGTCATGATATCTCCGGCGTGCCCGTCGAATGTTTTCAACGGCACGAAACTAGGGTTTTCGCCGCGGATCATAGCGATTCCGGCCGGTTTTTAAAAGACAAAACAGTTTAGGTAGCAGCTCAAACGCACGCGAGATTGAGAAGTCCAGCTGTTGGATCTAACCGCTTCTACCGTTCGTCTTTGACGTGCCCTGATTCGAGGCGAAGCGAAGAAATCGTGGTGTGTCCGCCCCTGGTATCGTTTTCGTAATCACAACCGCGTAATTACCCCACCTGTGTCGAGACAATCTCTTGGCAACTGCCTATAGTGGTCTAGATATCATAGTGAGGGCGCTACGCGTGAGCATTACCGACGACAACCATTGCACGGAAACCATCATTTCGCACTCTTCAAGACGTTCTCCCCTGACAATGGGCCTGTTGTGGGTGACGATGGTCACGGTCTTCCCTTGTGTCCTTGTTGGATTCAGTTGGTTCAAAAGCGGTTTGTCGCTCGTGCAAGTGATTGCATGTACGATCATCGGCAGTCTCATGCTACTCGCGTATTCCTTGCCTGCGGCCCACATCGGCTCAGTGAGCGGCCGAAGCTACTGCTCATTGATCAAAAGCGTGTTCGGCAAATTCGGCAACAGCATTGTTTCCTTCAATTTGATCTGGATGTTCATCGCCTGGTATGGTCTTGCTGCACTCTTCCTGGCTGAAGGCCTGGAAGGATTGTTTCAGTGGAAACTTCCTCTGGCTGTGTTGGCGCCTGCGTTTGCAGTGGCAATGGCATTCAATAACTTCTGGGGCTTCAAGGGCGTAGCCAATTTCGCCAGATTTTTCGCTGCACCGATGCTTATCGTCTGGGTCTTCTACACTCTAACTAAAGTCACTGTAGCAACCAGTCCTGCTGTTTTTTCCGAACCATCCAGTTGCAGCTTTCCTCTGGCACTGAGTATGGTGGCAAACTTCGTAATCGGCATTTGTGTTTGGGGTAATGAAGCGGACTATTGGCGCCACGGCAAGGCCAAGGTCAGTCATTCCGGAGTGCCGATGTCGACCGCACTTCTTATCGGAGTGATTATTTTTCCGATCACCGGCTGGCTGGTCGCACGTATGACCGGCATCACCGAGAATGGCGCAGCAACAGCGTTTATGAACGACTATTCGTTTGGCGGAGTCGCGTTGATTGGCGCAATTGTTCTAACCGCATCATATTTCGCGGCAAACGATTCCAATCTCTTCGGCTCCAGCAGCGCGCTGTCGAGCCTGGCGAAACTGCCGCATCGCACCTCAGTCGTCATACTCACTTTGTTGGGAGCAATCGTTGCTTGTTCGCTGTCCATCTGCGGCGGTGCTCAAGCTCTGGAAAAGGTCGCATCACTCAACTGTGTGATTATGGCAATGCCGACTGTAATTTTAGTCGCCGAATATTTTCTCGTAAGAAAACTGTTCTCGATCAAATGCGATTTGCATGAACTGCCAGTCGATGCCGACTTGCCGATGATTCGTACACCTGCAATCGCCGCTCTTGTTTTTGGAAGCTGCGTCGGAATCGCCACTGCTGGAATCATTCCAGCATTGGAACCACTGCATGTTGGTATCTGTTCATTTCAGGGCTGGCTCGCCGGGCTCGCGCTCTACATTCCGATGCGCTGGCTGGAACAACGCAGAGAACTTGCGGACAGTCGCATTCTCAGCGACGCCGGCAGTCACGCCTATCAACCGCAGATGGTCATGCAAATGATCTCGGAAGATTAGGACAAGTTGGATTTGTTGAACCAAACCATTCTTGCTGCCGCGTTGATGTTGACCGTCGGAGCACCTGCTCTGGCAAAAACAGACGCGAAGACTGAGAAGAAACCGACTGAGACTAATGTGTCTATTGTCAAAGCCAGGGCAAAGACATCGGCAGAAAAGAAACAGCTAGTCGAGCACATCACAAGCGAATGCAATCAAGTCATCAACAGCGAGCATGGAATTCATATGAAGGCTGCACTCAATCGAGCGCAGAAGGTTTATGATCTCGTCCTTGAAAATTTTGGCAAAGAAAGTCCGGAGATGGTGTGGCCGGAATTCGCCATAGGACACACTCTCGGAGATAACCGTGATTCCAAAAATGCGATCCCGCATTTCGAACATGCGTATACTCTCGCGACAAAATATCCAGACAATCCATGCATGCGTGCAAA
Organism: Obscuribacteraceae bacterium (SeqCode); assembly: GCA_044225915.1. Taxonomy (GTDB): domain Bacteria; phylum Cyanobacteriota; class Vampirovibrionia; order Obscuribacterales; family Obscuribacteraceae; genus JADYXR01. The sequence goes on along the minus strand of JBGAHZ010000010.1, from coordinate 63,156 downwards.
GGAAATCGAAATCTGGTTGTTCAAAGCCTATCTTCGCGGTGGTAAAAGCAAAAAAGCGATCGAGCTAGTGGCTCCAACTCTCGATGAATTGGAGAAAACGAAGAACCTGGAGAGGCTACAGGATTACGCACTTCTTTTCATGAAAGCGGGAGAGTGCGAGCAAGCCGATGCAGTGATTCGCCGCGCGGTAGCGTGTTGCGCGGATCAAAATCGAAAACTGCTCAAGGTTTTGCAAACTCAGATCATGATCCTCTTGCGATGTCGTCGCTTCAAGGACGCAATTCCGATCGTCGAGAAGAAAATGGAACTTCTGCGAGCTAAAGATGATCAAACGGCTTATGCAGACAGCGTGCGCGAAGTGGCACAGCTAAGCGACCTGGCGGAGCGATACGAAAAGTCCAGCAGATACTACAAAGAAGCGATTAAACTTTTTCGAGAACAAAAACGAGACAAATACATGATTGCGAAACTCTTGAAGGACTACTCGCGAGTCCAACGCAATCTAGGCCGTACCTCAGAAGCAGACGCTCTGAAAAAAGAGTACGAAGACCTGATTCTCGGAATAAAATAAAGGTCCTGTTCAAACTTTCACTTCTTAGTAGTTGCTTGCGTCGCATCTGGTTCGCCATGTTGAAGCGCTTCTGAAATGAAGTTGGCAGCCAGCGCTTGCCTCAGGCTTAGACCCAATCCAGGTGCCGGGTCCGGCAGCGCGCTGTTGAGCGCCATTTCGATGTTGTTGTCGAAGTGACCGACCAGGTGCAAAATTTTTCCGGTGCCATGACCAATCACAACTGCCAAGATACCCAAACCCTCAGGATCTTCAGTCATCAATCTTGTTCTTGCGAGGACTTGAACATTCGTCGGGTTTACAACCTGCGCGATCTGACTTTTCTTGACCAACTGCCAGTGTCCAATCGGAGGACAGCCCGCAGTAAGGCTTTTGTCTTCTCCAACAATCACAGCTGGGACAATTCTGTTAGAGCTATCGGATGTGTAGTAACCCTCGTACCATTTCACCGTGCGGGGAAATGCTCGCTCAACCACGTTTTGCAGTGCCCAGTCGGTAGTTAGCAAGTAACCGCCCATCGCGACGTAGTTGCGAAGCGACAGGATTGCTTCATTGGGCAGGTGTCCTTCACAGTTAACGACGACGATCTTCACGCGACGAAGATCGACTTCGGAGAATTTCTTGGCGGTGATTCGAGTGTGCGGCAGACCGAAAGTTCTAAGCACATGCGATGCATCATCCCACTCACCCTTGATCTCGATGATCTGATCTCTGGTTGCGTTTTCTAAAACACCTGGATGAGTTGCCGTCAACCAAGCTTTGAATGCTTTAGGATCAGCGTTGATTTGTTTTGGAGTGGCGAGCATTGGCGACCGCGCCAGAAGTTGTTCGGCCCGGCGATCCATGCCATTGCCATCGCCATCCGAAAATCCAGGACGGGTTGTGCTGATACTCGCTTCCAACGGTGCGCGCGTTTTTCTGGGTTTTCCATCCGGTCCAAGTTCGATTCCACCCGTGTCCGAGACATCCTTAACGACTGCATCAGCGGGCGGAACGTATTCTCTTCTTCCGGTCGTATTTCGATCGTCCGAATTGTTTTCCGCATCATCGGAGTTGTTTGCTTGACCTTGATTATTTTGTCTCTGGCTCTGGTTGTTCGGGCGATCGGAAGCTGATTGTGCTGGATGATCGTTTTCATCCTGTCGCGGCAAACTAAACTCGCTGACGTCGTTGTCATCGACCCAGTCGGACGCACTAGCCGGCGGCATCGGCAACGTTTGAGCAAACGCAAGCGCGGCGACAATTGTCCCCGTGATTAACTTAGCTCGCAGAAATCTGCTCCGCATTCATTTTCCTAAAAAGCCATAGACTACAGCGTCAATGTAGCCTGAGACGGACGCACTCGGCAATAGTTTCCAAGCGCGTGATTGTGCGAACTAAAAGAATTTAGGCGCGCTTTTTCAAGCGACGAAGTCCAGGCTTATCGATGTCGTTGATCGATCGTCTCAGTCCTGCAAGTGCCTGGAGGTTTGGCAGAATTACTTCGCGCATTTCGTCGAGCTCGTACGAACCGATCTCGCGTCGGTCGTAGCGTCTACACACGTCTTCCCAGAGCTCGAAAAGGCGCTTAGGATCGCACGTTTCGCGTGCTTTCTTTTGATACTCTAGTAAGTCAAACGCTTCGATGGTGGTAGCCTCCTGAAAGCCCATACTTAGAGCATGCAAATAATTTGGATTTATGTCAAGTTAGCGATAATGCCAATTGTCAGTACAACCAGAGGTGGTACCACACTGAAACAGGGATGGCTATTGAGTTGGGGGTATTGGATATCGAATAGAAAAATTTTTTTGCCCAAAATGATATTTCATTTGGTGGCGCGGATATATGATAGAGATACCGGGAGAATTTTTGATTGAGTCCATGAACGCAGATCTATACACAGTTCTATTTCTACTAGGCATAATCGGCGCTTTCCTCGCCGTCGTCGTTGGTCGACTGCAATTTTCGCAAGAGAACGAGTTCGATCGTGATGTTCATGACAAGCATACGGCCGTAAAAAGTCTCGAAGACGACTATGCGGCTCAGTCGGAAGTCGCTCTGAAAATTGGTGCGTCGATGGAACGAAGCGAATTTCTTTCCATGATTGGAAAATCTGCCGGAAGTTCAAACGATGTCGTCCCGCTGACTGCCGGTCGTTTATACAAACGTGCCCTCGCGATCTACGAGGCAATCGAGCATGTCGATGATCCGGAGCAATCGGATGAAACATATCAGCGCACCGTGGATGAGTTTGGACTCAACGGCTCTTCGGAACTGCAGCGCGCAGATTTAAAAACCATGTTGCGACTCGCGCGTATTACTATTCATGCAAAAGCGCATCAAGACAGTCTCGATGAATACAGAAAACAACTCAAAGCATTTACGAATAACGGTGATATTATTTTGTCCGACGGTGGGAAATTGCGCATGCGCGAAGTGCTGTCGATGCTTCAGTCCATTGAGATGCAGGCGTTTACGGAAGAGTATCGCGAATATATTCCAGTGATCGAAGATCTATTTCTGAACGAAACAGTTTCCGCTCGAAAGATGTATTGACCCCTCACGCTGCAGTCCAAATTCGCAATCTGAGCGCACTCAACTCCCACTCCGTGCAGTAGCAACGGGCTGGAGTGCGGAGCCTGGAGTGCGGATCCTGGACTGCGGATCCTGGAGTGCGGAGCCTGGACTGCGGATCCTGGAGTGCGGATCCTGGACTGCGGATCTGGAGTGGGGATCCTGGACTGCGGATCTGGAGTGGGGATCTTGGAGTGGGGATCCTGGAGTGCGGATCCTGGGAGCGCAGGCTTCCAGCCTGCTTCGAAATGCCGCCAGGATTGTGGCGTCCAGCGAAACCATTGGCGCCAATCTTCGTTGAAAATAACCCTGAAACCCCGACGGACTGAGTAAAATACTCAGTCCGCCCCTTTGTCAGAAAGATTGTTCGAAACAGTGCTTATTCAGCGCTTCCGTATACATCGGAAACCGGAGCTGGTTCGTAGAAAAGTTCTTCTGCGAACTGCTTCATCTTCGGGAGATTCGTTTTGAATGATTCAATGCACTTGTGGAAGAAACCTTGGGCTTCGTCCTTCTCAGGCGTAAGACCACCGTGGTGAAGATATTGCAGCTCGTCCAGGTTAAGTGGCTGGAGCGATTTCAGCGTGTAATATCTTCCGACTTGAGTGGTGGCTTTCGCGTTGTGTGACATTCTATCCGTTCCCCGTCGTTTGCCGATTCACTTGTTTGTGCTTCGATGTTTATTACTTTAGACCTGAGATGTGACAAATTCGTGGAATCAAATCCAATATCGAAAAATGTTTGGACGGTTTCCCGCAAACGTTTAGAGAACCAGACCGGCGCCCAAAACTAACCGACGAGCCGTTTAACCTCGACGGGCAGAGTTCGAATCTGAACTACGTAGCAACGAACGGTTCGGTACACAGACCAAACCTCAGTTTGTCTCATCAGTGACCGGGCGCAGCCTGACCTATATGACCGCTTATGACCAAGACAATAAACGCAGCTCCAACGATTAGCGTCAGAACCATACTCACCGTGGTGACGATTTTGATTAGATTAGGGTTTCCCAAACCTGTTACTCTCCGGGCTCGACAAGTTTGTAGCCCACACCGTGAACGGTACCGAGAAGAGAAGGTTTTCCTTCCTCGTCGATTTTCTTCCTCAACCTCTTTATATAGGTGCGGATTGTTTCGGGCGATGCTTCCGAGTCGGCGGTCCAAACTCTGTCGAGAAGGGCTTCAGCGCTGAATACTTGATTGGGGTGCCGCATGAAAAACTCGAGTAAGGCGAATTCTTTGGGCAAGAGTTGAATGGCTTCGTCGACGCGTTTTACCTTATAGGTAGCGGTGTCCATGACGATTGGTCCGACTTTGAGGACTGTTCCGGAGAAAGCGGATGGGCGTCGAAGGAGGGCACGGATACGTGCAGACAGTTCCTTCAATTCAAATGGTTTAGTCAAATAGTCGTCGGCACCGGCGTCGAGTCCGGCCGACTTCTCGTCGACGTGAGTTTTTGCTGTGAGCATTAAGATTGGGGAGGTGCCGCCGCGGTTGCGGTAACGTCGACAGACTTCGACTCCGCTCACGCCGGGCAGCATCCAGTCGAGGATGATGACGTCATAGGTATAGATCGTCAAAAGCGAGTTGGCGTCTTCGCCGTTGGCTGCGATTTCGATCGTGTGGTGATCGTTTTTAAGCCAAGCAGTAATCAGATCTGCGATATCTTCTTCGTCTTCGACTAATAGAATCTTGGACATTACGCCTTGTACATATACAAAAGTATGGGCTACGTCGTAGCAGTGCTCGCCTCCCGATCATACCCTGGCCGGTGCAATGTCCGACAGTGCTCGAACGGTCAACAGGGGATGGGAGCATCCCCATTGCTGGGTGCGAGGTTTAATCTTATTGTGAATCCTACTGACTCGTTATTATTAAAGATGGCCGAATTATTCGACGCTCGAAGCACGCCAAACGATGGCGATAAAACAAAAGGAAACGATCAAACCGATCGCTCCAAAGCCGTTAGCGAGCAGGCATTGCGTGCACTCTCAGTAGAATTTTCACTCAGTCAACAGTTTCATAAAGCCGAGCGTGCCAATCCTAACGCTCTCGATTTAATTGGCGAGGCTGGTTATTCGGCGGTGTATCAGGGCGCGCAAAGTCCGATCACTTCGCTCGGTCAGATTGGCGACAATCTGCTCAGCAAAGCAAATTTGAAAACCAATATGGCAGACGCAGTGACACTTCTTCCTGCGCCCGAGCACGAAGAGTTTGGCACGGCTCGCTGGCACGCTCAACAGATTGGTGGCGGCATCGGAATGATCTTGCCGTTTATGGCGACAAAATCTGCGTTGAGTAAAACTGGTTTATCGTTTGCTGCAAGAACTGAAGCATCGGTTTACGCAAGTTCGAAACTGGCTTCTACTGCTAATGCGGGGCTGATTGCCGACGGCGCATTGACTGGTTTTGCATACGATTTTCTCCTTAGACCGGTCGATCAACAAGACAGTAATCGTTTCTGGGTTGCTCGTGGAGAGCATGGATTAGCCGGGGCTGCGACTTTTGGAACACTCACCGCCGGTAGTGTCGGACTCAGGCACATGAGCCGTTCGTTGGCAGCCAGCCTTGTCGATGCGCCCAAGGTCGCTCGCGTGGCGTATGATGCGACGATGGGAGCATTGCCCGGTATTCCCGCCGGCATCGTCAATGCCGATGCATCAGCTAGATTATCCAAAGGGCGCTGGGCGACAGCGGAAGAACGCACGCAGGGCGCGTACACGATGGTGATGGCAGGCGGCGCGCTCAGCGCTTTGCACTCGATTCCCGGTTCTGAAGTGCCGCTTGGTGACATCGCGCGGGCGTACGAAACCCGAAAAGCGGCCACGCACAATCTTGAATCGATGCTTGCCGAGCGGGCTCGAACGACTGAGCCAACTGCGGAAAACAAGTCAGTAACAGTTCCGGAATCCGCAAAATTGACAGGTAGAGGAGGCACCGATCATTCTTCTCGTGCTGTTTCTGATGGAATTCTCAGACCAGGTCGAGCGATGGCCAGCGGTGATGTCGAGAAGGTTGCGCAACCGACGGATGTGCAACTGGTCGTTCCGAAAGAGCATGTGGAGACGTTGAGAACAGGAGTAGACCTTGCTTTCAAAGCGTCTGACGTGGACTGTACACCGCAACAGGTTCTCGAGTTTTTCAACTTTGCACGTGGACAAGGCGCACCGATCAAGCAAGCGATGCTTGAAGTCGCAAAACAATATGCGGCTGAAGACCCGCATATGATGACGCTAATCAGAGAAGCATACATGCCTCCGGAAGGTGTCGAGAATCGCGTTGTCCAAGGCGATGTTAAATTAAAGACTTCGAACGCAACACCCGACCAATACACTCGCTGGGGTCAGTTCATGCAGATCGTACGCGAGATGCCACAGGACACCGCAGGCTACATCGAGTTTCGTCATGACGTGTTTAGATGGCTAAACGAGAACAAAGATCTCCACGACTGGGCGAAACAGTATGGAGAACAGAACAGATACAGCAAGATCGCAGGTCCTCTGGACTATTATTTTGGAACAGCTAATCTCGATCGTTTCGTCGCTGCAGACGCCGCCGCTCACCCGGCGCCGAAACCGTCCGAAGTGAAACCGGCCGACAAACCAGTGGATCTGGATGTCGATGCCTTGCAGGGAACGCCTGAAATAAAACTGGTCGCGGATCCGCCAGCATCGAAAACTTCGTCTCCGGATCTGTCATTGTTTGATGTCGATAGCTTGCCGCTTGGTGCTAAGTTTGTAGTGGATAAGCCGCCTGGTGCGGATTTAGAGCCGGCGTTTCAACCCGCGGAGACTCGTCCACGATTGGAGACTCCAGCAACCGAAGTGGAACCGGCAACTCGAGATTCGCGGCCTCAACCTCCAACCGTTCTCAACAGTGAATTTAACGGTTTGGAACGTGGCGGTCCGAGCCGGCGCCGCATCGTTGCCAATTCGCTCGGAGAGAGAATTGGCAGCATGACGACCGATGAGTTTGGTCGCTGGCTTGACTATGTTTATGCCAAGCCCGCAGAAGGCACCACATCTGGTGCTATGAATCTCAGTCAAATGTTTTTTAAACAAAAGGCTGCGTTGCTCAATCCTGACGTAGTAGAGTCTTACCTGCGATATAAAGGTGCGGAAGTAGCGCCACGCGAAGGTGCTAACGAGATTCCGCTCGAGCAAGTCCGACGTTTTCTCAGCAATCCTCCCAAAGCCGCGCAAGGCCAAATGCCGGAGTGGATGGAGTTTTACATAAGTGCTCGTCTGGCTCAAGCTCGCCAATCGGCCGGTGCCGATGCCACTCCTGCGAAGGTGATGAGCGACGCATTGCCGCGTTGGTTCACAGAACGGCTCAAGGCTGAGTACGTTACTCCTGGACGTTGGGCAGGAAATGCGCCGACGTATTCATCAAATATGCCGAAAGAAATTGCGCAACAATTCGAAGCGGCGCGGCGCACAGAGGCTCCAGAGCCTAACAGACCAGCGAAGAAGGAATTCGCACCACCGGTTAACAACCTGGATCTGCGTCTCGAGGCGTTAAACAAAGTCGCTGCCGTAGACGATCCGGTTATCCGAGATCGGCTTATGGAGCTAGGTTCGAACGACCATACACTGCTCAAAAATATCGTTCAGAAGCTTGATCCTGCTAAGAGTGCTCCTGAGTACAAAGAGCTGTTGAAAATAATCTTGCCCGAAGCAAAAAATCTGAACGATGTGAAACTTTTGCTCGACACAATCTTCTTTGGCAACAAGGCAAACCGCAATGATGCAGGCAGCGAACAAACGAAAGCGAATCTGCAGCTAGCCATGGCTTTGACGGAACATATCATCCCGCAATCGAATGAAAATTTTGGACGAGTCAATCAAATAGTCGGAGATATGATTACCGGAAAAATCCGCGATCCGCGCCCAGAGCGCCCAGGCGGAGATGGTCCTGGCGGTGACCAGGGCGGAAGACCCGGACAAGAAGGCAAGGGAGACAGAGAGGAACGACGAGGTTCTTCCAATGACAGTCCCTGGAGTGTAGCTGTTAAACCGTTTATTTCTCCAGCAATTTCATCCGCAGTCTCACCGATTATGGGAGTGCGTGGCTCTCGCGGAATATCGCGGGCTGTGGAGGAGGCAAGAGCACGGTTAGGTTCTGAAACCGCGGCAAAGCAACGCACCGAAGCTGAGCTGGCGCTCAAGGCGCAGCAGGACGCCGCTCGTCAGCAGTTAGAATTAGCGGCAAGCCTGACGATTCAGCAGGCGATACGAGTCGCCAGTCAACGACAAGCCGAGTTGGAAGCAGCGCGGGTCAGGATGGAACAAGACCTGGTCGCAAAACCGTATCACTCGCCGATCAGCAGACCATATTCAAGCCCGGTATCCCGACCGTCAGGACCGATTGGACCTCGTGTGGGTCCTCGTATGTTCTAGTCGCAAGATTAATTATCAAATCCTATGCCTGTGAATGTTCACAGAGATTTCGACGATGGGAGAACCACCATTGTGACCGTTCGCCTTTGATCGTAATCTGACGATACCTCCAGCAAACGTTTCTATTTAAACAAATGGCAGATCCTTTAGACGTAGCACAACCTAAAAAAGTAGGCGACAAGGGCATCGACCCTGTTAAGCAAATGAGCGACGACGCGCGAGATGCGTTGTTCAAGCAGCTTCAGATGGGTCAGGACATGAAAAAGGCGGAGCGCGCCAACCCTACTGTGCTGGATCTGGCTGGCGAAACTCTTCACTCGGCAGCTTACTCAGGTGTTCAGGCACCGATAACTTCTATCGGTCAGATCGCCGACAATTTAATCAGCAAGGGTAATCTTAAAACCAACATCGCAGAAGCGTTGACTGTTCTGCCGGCACCGGAGCATGAAGACTTCGGAACAGCTCGCTGGCACGCACAGCAAATCGGTGGAGCCGGCGGAATGATTCTGCCTTTCATGCTGACCAAGAGCACACTGAGTGCCACCGGATTGTCGTTTGCTGCAAGAACGGAAGCCGGCGTTTTGGCTTCATCGCGATTGATGTCCACGGCTAATGCAGGGTTAATAGCCGATGGAGCGATTTCTGGTTTTGCATATGATTTCCTCCTTCGTCCAGTCGAACAGAAGGACATGAACAAGTTCTGGGTTGCCCGTACGGAGCACGGCTTGACCGGTGCTGCAACCTTCGGCACGCTCACCGCCGGTAGTGTCGGACTGAGACAATTGACTCGTCCGCTGGCTTCTACAATTGCTAATTCGCCGAAAGCGGCGCAGGTTATGTACGATATCGGAATGGGCGCGTTGCCTGGTATTCCGGCTGGTATTGTTAACGCCGACGTCAATGCGAGATTGACTGAAGGTCGATGGGCGACTGCCGAGGAGCGCAAGCAAGGCGCTTACACAATGTTTATGGCAGGCGGTGCACTAAGCGCTCTACATACGATTCCTGGTTCGGAAGTTCCAATCGGAGATGTTGCCAGAGCTTATGCCGCCCGCAAAGCCGGTGTCAACAATCTCAACGAGATGCTTGCCAGCCGAAGCAGCGCCGAAGCTGCCAAACCGACCGTCGCAGGACCTGAGAGTAAATTGACTGGCCGTGGCGATAAGCTTGGCGCTGCCGCCATGCTCAAAGAAGGTCGGGCAATGGCGAGCACCGATGCCGAACCCACTGGAAAACCTGGCGAGAAGCCTGCCGGCGCGGAAAAAGCTGGTGAGACAAAAACCGCTCAGCCGATGGAAGCAGACTTCCAAGTTCCAAAAGGTTTGGAAGCGACTTTCGAAAAGGGCGTCAACCTGGCATTTAAGGGTTCCGACGTCGAGTGCACTCCACAAGACGTTGTCGACTTCTTCAATTTCGCCCGCGGCGAAGGCGCACCGTTAAGAAATCAAATGATGGAAGTGGCAAAAGCATACGCCGACGATCCACGCATGATGACTTTGATTCGCGAAGCTTACATGCCTCCTGAGGGCGTTGAACATCGCGTCATCGAAGGCGATATCAAATTAAAAACGCCGAATGCAACACCCGATCAATATGCACGCTGGGGGCAGTTCATGCAGATTGTTCGTGAGATGCCACAGGACGTAAATGGCTATTCCAATTTCAGACATGATGTTTTCAGATGGTTGAACGAAAACAAAGACTTGCATGATTGGGCAAGACAGTATGGCGAACAAAACCGTTACAGCAAAATCGCTGGACCGCTGGATTATTACTTTGGCACTTCCAATCTCAGTCGCTTTGTTGCCGCTGCTGATGCGAAGGCTGCCACAGCCCCTGCCAAGGCTACTCCTCCTGAGGCTCAACCTCACATCCGCATCGACTTGACTGCTGCCGAAGCTCATCAAGGCCGCGTTGCTAATGGTGCAACTGACGCATCTGGCTTGCCTGTGCTTGGCGTTGAAGCGCTTGGTGTCGTTGCCGGCTCTCGGACTCTAGCCGACGGCAAATCCACAGCCGCTCCGGAAGGCACGAGGGTTGCTGACCCGATGCGAGTTGAAGCACCGCCGGTGGTTCGCGAACAAACAATGGACCAGAAAATGGCCGCCTTCGAGAAAGCTGGACCACATCGTCAAAAGATCGATGCCATGACGCTTTCTGAAAACTTCGGTCAAATGACGACTGAACAATTTGCGCAATGGTTGGATTACGCTTATGCGAAACCTGCTGGTGCCACCAGTGACGGTGCTACCAATTTGCGTTCGTTGTGGATCAATAATCGCGATGCTTTACTGAGCCCTGAGGTTACGGAAGCTTATAAACAATACCGTGGTTATGGTGAAGCACCTGCTGAGGGCGCACCGCCGACGATACCGTTGGAGACCATCAGGCAGTTCCTCAGCGCTCCAAAAACTGCTGAAGCACAACCGCTTCCGGAGTGGTTCAAGTTCTATGTCGATGCTCGTATAGAGCAAGCTCAGGCGACAGCCAAACCTGACGCCAAGCCACACGAAGTTCTAGATGCCGCGTTGCCACGCTGGTTAGTAGATGGATTGCGCTCGCAGCACACTGTTGACGCTAAGATTGCTGGCGAATCACCAACTTATAAAGAGACGTTACCGCCAGAACTGGCGCGATTGCTGGAAGATGCACGAGTTTCGCAAGGACCTAAGAAACCGAGAACGGACGGAAAGCCCGAGCGTGAATTCAAACCACCGACTAACGATGCGGCTTTCAGACTCGGGAAACTGAACGAAATCATGCAGGTCGAAGATCCGATCATTCGTGAAAACTTGTTGAGACTCGGAGCTCAAGATCATACTTCTTTGCGATCAATTATGGGCAAACTTGATCCGACGCGCTCGGCGCCGGAGTATCAAGACCTTTTAAGAATGGTTTTGCCGAAGGCTGAAAACGCTAACGACGTGAAAATTCTCCTTGATGCGATTTTCTTCGGCAACAAGAATCACCGCACTGATCGAGACAGTCAACTCACTAAGTCGCACCAACAGCTCGCAATGGCAACAGCCGAACATCTTGTTCCACAATCGGATGCAAACTTCGGAAAGGTCCAGCAACTGGTTGATGATTTCATTTCCGGCAAGATTCGCGATCCTAGACCACCTCGCTTTGGTGAGGAGCCAGGACGCGGCGGTGACTTCGGTCGCGGCGGACGTGATGGCGGTCGCGACGGTGGGAAAGATGCCGGACGTGGACAACCCGAGAAGAAAGACGGTGCAGGATTGGTCGGACAGAAACCGGTCGGACCGGTGTCGCCTCGAATTGTGGCTCCGCCGCGACCTCCGCAAGAAGTAGTGATTAAGGATGCACCGCCTGCGCCACCAGTGCGGGTCGAAACAGCACCGGCACCAGAGCGCGTTGATACCGCACCGGCACCAGAGCGCGTTGATACTGCACCGGCACCAGAGCGCGTTGATACTGCACCGCCACCAGAACGTGTTGAAACAGCACCTCCGCCAGAAAGGGTTGAGACCGTAACCCCGGATCCAGCCAAGGCACCGGATACCGTTGGAGATAGCGGCACCGGATCTGCTAAAGTCGTTGTCGACCCAGCCACTACAGGTGATGGCAAGACCGTTCAAAGAGATGCTACCGAAACACCAGCCGAGGGTCGCGCTGCTGATGCTCCCGCTCTGAAAAATGGTCAAAAAATCAAGGTCGGCGATAAGGCTGCCTACTATGTCGGCGCCGATGCCCACACTGGCGAAACAATTGTTAGAGCCGCTGGAAAGCAGGCAGAGGGCAAGGGAACGTTCTACACACCGAAACAACTCGGAAAGTTGAAACTTCAAGACGTTGTCACTGACAAAGCCGCAGGCAATAGGCAGATTGTCCGTAATAGAGACGGCGTTTTCTATGAAGTTCACGAGCACGGACCCGGATTCATGGTGACGGAACGCCCAGATTACAGCGTCGCGAAACCAGGCGATATAAAATAACGGGATACAGTCCCGGAAAGTCCCACCAGCGCCAGCTTGTAGTCCCAATGGGTGATTACCCATTTAAGGGATTGTTTTACCTGCAACTCAAGCGCAGAATGGAAATAGCCAGCCGTCGGGTTTCGATTGAAGATCGATCCCGTCGTGAAACGTCCGTCTAGATTAAATTTGCGGCTTAAAATTAGATCGCGGCAGATATTTTTTAAACCTGCTGACCTGATGGAAAAGAGTGTGGTAACGTCGAAGGAGTAACAAGCGGCTGTTGGAAATCGTAATTAGTTCTATGGTTGATAAAACTGAACCGGGACGAATATTGGTCGTCGACGACCATGAAATTGTGCGTGTAGGTCTGCGACTCATTATCGAAGAATGGGGTGATTACATGGTCGTCGGTGAGGCTGCCGACGGACTCGAGGCGGTCCGTCAGATTGAGCGCCTTAATCCCGACATTGTATTTATGGACGTTGCAATGCCGATCATGGATGGCATCGAAGCGACCAATGCGATCTTAAAAAACAAAGCCACTACCGGCATAATCATGCTGACCGCAGACCGCGGGGAAGATACGGTATTCGCGGCTCTTGCTTCTGGAGCCCAGGGCTATTGTTTAAAAGACATTTCTCCGGAACGGCTACATGCTGGTGTCAACTGTGTTCGTCTTGGCGATCACTGGTTGGATAAAGAGGTTGCTGCCACTATATCTGATATCGTTCGTTCTGAAATTCAGGCTGCAAGGCAAAAAGGCGGGGCTAAAGCACCACCGAAGAAAAAGAAAGATAGTTTAGAACTCGATACAGACGTCAATGATCCTTTGTCATCGCGGGAGTTGGAAATTCTCGATCTAATCGTCAAAGGTTTTTCGAACAATGAAATCGCCGACAAGATCTACATCAGTCGGGACACTGTGAAAACGCACGTCAGCCATATTTTGAAAAAACTTTCTGCATCGGACCGAACCCACGCCGCAGTCAAAGCTCTGCGCGGAGGCCTCGTGAAGATGTGAATATCCTGTTAATCACAGACGATACGTCCATCATTTCCATGGTTAAACATACGCTCAAGGCAACCGCTTCGAGCGACCGCTTGTTCACCGCCCGTAGTGGCACAGAAGGAATAGAGATAATCAATAAATCTCTTAACTCTCGGCTCGATCTTCTTCCGGGCTTGATAATCATCGACTTCGACTCGACCGAGGCGAACGCTCTCTACGTACTGCAGCGTGTCACTACCGATCTCAAAATCCAAGACTGTCAAACAGCGGTCCTTACTTCACCGTTAGAGTTGCGCGATCAGGAATATTTAGAAAATCTCGAGCTCGAATTTATTCTTGAAAAGCCGCTTGAACACAAGATGTTTCAAGAACTTTTCAATTCGATGAAGGTCGACTGCGAAGTCGATGATAAGGTTTCCAGTGGAGCGACTCCGTACCGACAGCCGCCATCACCGCCTTCACTGGATGAAGAAGAGCTTCGCCGAATCCTGGTTCTGGAATCTTCGCCACCGGAGAGAAAACGTTTAAATCAACTTTTGAGAAAAGGCGCTAGTCCGCTTACTTTTATTTTCTCAAACACAATCTTGGATGCGAAACGCAAACTGCGAAAGAACTCATACTCGGCAGTTATCGCCGCCATTGATGACGTTACGCGCGAGCAACTACAAGAGTTGTTTGCCGCGTGTCGTGAGCGAGTATCTACGCCGGTCATAGCGCTCGTCGGAAAAGGAAACGAAGACGCCGGCAAAGCCGCCGTGCTTGAAGGTGCCAATGTCTATCTAGTCAGAGACACGGACAATTACCTGAACATCTTGAGCGAACTACTGTCCAACATGGTCGAGCGCAAGCGTTTTGAGCTAGTGTCGAGAACCGCTCTGGATGCCGATAAAGAAATGCTGCGCGACGTGATTGAGCGCGCGCCGATGATCATGCTGAGAATCGATTCGACATTTTGCATAAAAGATTGCAATGAAACCTTTTCCAAAGCGACAAAACAGTTACGCCATTCGCTTGTCGGAAAGCCACTCTTCGATATATTGCCTGACCTCGAGGTTTTGCCGCTCATCTCCGTTCTTGAAGATGCTATTCCATACAGCCGCGAAAGCTACCGGATGAAGACGATTGGGCAGAGTCACAGCGCCACCACGTACTGGGACTTCCACGTCTGGTCTATTCGAAGAACGATCGCTTCAGGACCTGAAGCAATATTTATCGCAACAGATGTATCGGAACGTGTAGAAGCGGAACAGCAAAGAGAACGCTTCGTTGCCGCACTGGCACACGATATACGCAATCCTGTCCAGGGTGGGCAGCGAGTGCTTGACTCCGTCCTTAGTGGCAAGCACGGAGAACTGCAACCGGCTCGCGCGAGACAACTGATCGGCTCGCTTCATAAAAGCAATCAAAATTTATTGCTCATGCTGAGTAATCTTATCGATGTTTATAAGTTTGAAACAGCTTCGATGTCGCTGAATTTTCAGCGTCTCGATCTCGTCGAATTGATGCGCGAGCAAATCGCAGAAGTGTCGCATGTGGCTGCTGCAAGTGAGGTTGTGTTCAAAGAAATCTATCCGGATAAAGCACCTCACATATCTGGCGACCTGAACTCCATTCGACGTTTACTTTCAAATCTGTTCCATAACGCTTTGAAATATTGCATACCGAAGTCCGAAATTGAAGTAAAAATCTGGGTGGTCTCGAGTTTAGTTTTCGTCCGAATTCGCAATCAAGGCAACCCGATTGCTGCAGAAAAATTGGAACAACTATTTCGCTCGGTCTGCAGTGGAGTCCCGATAAGGCATGGATCGGGTCTCGGTCTTTATCTTTGTCGCCGAATTGTCGAAGTGCATGATGCGAAGTTGGACTGCACCACTTCTAAAGATAAAGGGACATCATTTTCTTTGCTCTTCGTCAATGTGGATTATAGAGCGGAAGATGACGCTCTCCTGTCGGTAATCAGCTGACCGTGTTTGCCATGATTATCCGATAGCATCAATAGTTATGCTGTTGTTGAATGTGACTCGTTTAAAATCTATGGTCGTCGTACATGCGCTAGGTAGGTATTTCAATGACTCAGCCAGGTCTTCACCTTCGGCTTCTGCGAGCAATCGCGACATCTCCATTGCCATTTTTATTGCTTCTTCGTTAGTGCTTTCCTGAATTCGGCGCAATACATTGTTTTCCTTCTGGACCCAGATAGTGACGATTCCAACTTCTTTGAACTTGCCGGAAATGCAGTAGCACTCTTTATCGTCGATCACAGCATCAGGCAGGCGTTCGAGGTTGGATAGAGCTTCATAGTAGTCATCGATTGAACTATCGAGTAATCCAAATAGCACCGAAAGTACTCCGAAGGTAACACCTCTTGTTGTAGAAATTGCATCGGATAATGTCGGATAGACGCTGACTCCATCCTGAGAGTTCTCATTAGTGTAAATTTGTCGAATAGACTCGCCATCAGCTTGTAATGTAGATTGACGACCGGAGCTTTTCATGACGAATTTCAAAAGGTTCGGTCGAATGAAAATAGTAGAAAACTCAGAACTTAGTTCTTCTTTTGAGTCGTTAATGATTAGCGCTCCTCCGACCGTTCCTACATCTTCGTAAGAAGTACATCGTCCATAGTTTTCACGCAGGGCTGCCAAGATTTTTGTTTCGTGCATCTCAATTCCAACCTCATTCTATTCAATGG
Source organism: Obscuribacteraceae bacterium (SeqCode) (assembly GCA_044225915.1). Lineage (GTDB taxonomy): Bacteria > Cyanobacteriota > Vampirovibrionia > Obscuribacterales > Obscuribacteraceae > JADYXR01. Next base: position 46,994 of record JBGAHZ010000010.1, on the reverse strand, counting down.
TAACTCGAAATGGAGATTAGCGAGGTTACAGCAGCTACAGGAAATCAACGGGTTTTCTGATATCGGTAAGGCACTGTTGGATTTTTATTGATTGCATGTTGCCTGGTAAGAAACGATACGTGATAGTAGTTGGGGGGCGGTGAAGGTGAAAAGAGGTGGATGGCGATTGCTCGCCATCCACCCAAGTGCATTAAGATTTCTCAGTCTATATCTAGACTAAGTTAAAACTTTAGTGAGAGTTTTTGTACACGCATGCAATGACACAGACGGTATGCGGAATGCCGGAAAAGCCCTCGCTGCTACAATCCGCGTTACACTTGATGAAGAGCGCGAGACCTGCCGGCGAAAAATCAAACGCGCCGGGCATCTCGTCGCCGAATGGAGTGAGCCACCAGCCCAATCCACCTGTGTCCGTGCCTTCACCGTAGCCACCGCTGCCGGTTCCGTTACCGGTTCCAGCGCCGACATTGCCACCGCCGCCGCCGCCGCAACTGCAGCTGCAGGTCGAACCTACCGAGGCGTTGCCGGTCGACATATTGCCCGTTTTCCCGCTGTCTGCGAGGCTATCGTTGTACAGCACTGGATCGGGCTGTAGGAAGCGACCGAGCGCCGGGGAATAGTAGCGGTTCTTGAAGTAGTACAAGCCGGTCTCGGCGTCAAAGCGCTGACCCGTGTAACCGAATGTGGTACCACTCAAGCTGCCGCCGCTCTCGCCCCAGGGCAGGTATTTGTAGCTGTTGATGACATTTCCGCTGCCATCGGTCGTGGCGATGATTGACCCAGTTTTGTCGTGGTGCACATATGCCACCACGGCATTGCTGCTGTTGATCACAATCAACGGCTCGTCCAGACCGGTACCGTATACGTAGCGAGCGGTCAGATTGCCGCTGCCGTCGTAGTCGGCCAGGCGCTGGAAGCCGGCGTAGATGAAGCGGGTCTTGGTGCTTCCGACCTGCTTCTGCACCTGCCGACCGAGCGGGTCGTACAGATACGAGGCGCTGACGCCGGTCTTCGCCGCTGAGGTAAGGCGATTTTCGGTGTCGTAGCCGAACGTCCAGGTGCCATCGCCGGTGAGGCAACCATTGCTGTTGTAGCTCTGGGTGACGCTGGCGACGGACGGATACTGGTTGAGATCGTTTGCGGTCGCGTAGCTCACGGTGCCGCCGCCGCTGGGATGGCGCATGTAGCCGCTGTCATCGACCGACTGGCTGGTCAGTTCGTGGGCGGCGTTGTAGCCATACGTGAAGGCGACCGAGGCACTGTCGAACGTCTGAGTCAGCGCGGTGACGAGGTCGTCGAGCTGATAGCCGTATTCGCACGTTGTGCCGTTGGCGTAGTTGATGTCGGTGCGACGACCGAGTTCGTCGTAGCTGAATTCGACTGCTGCACTTCCCGAGCCGTTGAGCTTGAGCTGGGTGAGGCGGTTGAGCTTGTCGAAGACGCGAGTGACGTAGTACCCGCCAGGATAGGTCAATTTCTTGACGTTGCCGTTTTCATCGCGTTCGTACGAAACCTGCTTTCCGTCCGGGTATTCCTCGCCGATGAAACGACCGGCAGTGTCGTACGTGTATTCGATTTCACCCGATGACGGATCGCCAGAGACCACCGGAGTGCTGATGGTTTTGAGGCGGTTAGCCAGATCGTAGCCATAGGTCACGGTGGGCAGGTTATCCGCGTCCTTGGAGATCAACCGGTTGAGCACGTCGAAAACGTACTCGATGTCGTCACCGTTGCGGGTGGTTTTCTTCGTGACGTTGCCGTTGGCGTCCAACTCGAACTCTTCGAAGGTATTGTCCTCGAAGGTGCGCTTGTTGAAGCGATCGTAATCGTCGTAGGCAAAGACGGTTTCCTTGTTGCGCGCGTCCTTGACGCTATGCAACTTTCCGTTGTCGGTGTAGGTGCGCGTTTCACTTACCGTGCTGGACGGATCGGTGATCGTCGACAGCCGCACGAGCTGGTCGTAGGCGTAGGTGGTGATGCGGCTCGCTGCGTCCTCACGTTTCCAGAGTTTGCGCAACGTGTTGTAGGTAAACTCGGTGACGTGGCTGTTCGGATCGCTCAGTGAAGCGAGCAAACCATCAACCGTGTAAGTTGCGTTGACCGTCTGCCACACGGGCGTAGATACGTTGAGTCCGGCATAGCGCTCGATCTTCGTCCGATTGCCATTGGCATCATAGGTATACTTCGTTACGTTGGCGTTGAACGGCGACGGCGGCGTGATCTGCTTGATTCGCCGAGCGTCGTCGTAGGTCATCGTTGTGGTATTACCACGTGCGTCGGTAATGCTGGTGATATCACCGGCGGTGTTATAGCCGTAGGTGGTCGCCAGGTTGAGGCGACCGAGACCTGCGTCCTTGGTCACAGTCAGCAGCGTTTCGTCTTCGTTGTCGTAGGTGTATGCCGTGACGATTCCGGTTTGATCCGTGGTCGTCAGCACCTGGCCCCTCGCGTTGTACGTGTTGGTGACAGTGGGTGTGACGCTGTCGACCTCCGGATATTCAATGGTCAGCAGATCACCGGTGGTCTCGTCGTACGTAAAGGTGGTCGTGTTGAGCCGACCGTCGACGATGGTTGCGACCTTGTTCCAATCCGGGTCGTAGGTAAACGTTTTGACGATGTCGTCTTCGCTCGAACCCGGCTTCGGAATCAAACTTTCCGTCAGGCGATTGCTGTTGGCGTCATACGTAAACGCCTCCTTGTTGCCTTCCGGATGTGTGATCAGCACCAGCCTTCCCAGCCCGTCGTATTCGCGGGTGGTCACTTTGTTGCCGTAGAGCCGCTCCTTGACCAGCGCTCCGCGACCGTCGAAGTACTGAACGCGACTGATGCCTTCCGGGTTTTTCTCTTCAGTGCGTGAGCCGGCGAAGAAGAATTCCCACTCGTTGCTGCTGCCATCGGTCTGCGTCATCACTCGACCGAGCGAGTCGTAGACGTTGGTGAGCAGCGCGTCGAGCGGATTTGCCGGGCGGAAAATCTGCGTCATGCGACCGGGAATATCGTAGACATAGGTGGTGTCGTTTTCTTCCGGGTCGGTTGCCGTAGTCAGATTGCCGTCCTCGTAGGCGAAAGCCACACTGCGGCTTCCATCGCTCACTTCGGTGAGCAAATCACCGTCGTAGGTAAACGTGAACTCGCGAGTCATTCCGTTGGAAACACTGGCGAGCTTGCCGTCGGAGTAGGTAAACGTCAGCGTCACGCCGTTGGGATATGCGATCTCGGTGATCTGTCCGGCGGAGTTGTAGCTGGTTTCGACCTTGTGTTTGTCGACGTACGTCCAGTCGCCGCCGCCATTCTTGGTCAGCGTTCCGGATTCGTGGCCGGGTGCGATGTAGCTACCATCCGCCTGTTTGACGAACACCTGGGTGTCGCCGGGCAGGCTCAAGGTGGCGGTGTTGTTGCGCGATTGGTCGAGCAGCCAGCGATTGGTGATCGCGACCGTGACCCACTTGTCCATCGGCTTGGCGAGGTCGCGATAGAGATCCATCGTAACGAACATGGCGACCAGTCCGGTGGCGCCGGACAAGGGCGACTCGTTGGCCATGGCGAGCATACCGTCGGAGCTGGCGGCGATGCTGTTGTTGAAGTTGTGCGACCAGCCCAGCCCGAGCGGACCTGCGCTCAGTCTTGCACCCGATGTGTAGAACCGTTCGAACGCCAGAGCGTACGGATGGTTGCCACTACCGGTGGTGAGGTCGGTGTTGCGATAGAGGTACGTACCGCGCTGCATGTCGATCGGATCGTTTGACACGTTGTCCGTGCAGTGAGGCACGGTTGTTGTGTCCGGATCGACGGCGCTCGTCTGCCCGTACGGCACCATGGTGTCGACAGACTGTGCAACGGCGCCCATACCTCCCTGGAGATGCCCGCTGAAGATGCCGACTGCGCCTTGCCACGGACTGATTCCGTAGTAGCCGTATCCGATGAAATCCTGAACTTCGACCTGTCCGTCTTGCGGAATGGCGACGCGCCAATCCCAGTTGACGTACCAGTTTTCGATGTCGTCGAGGGTTTGGGACGAGTAGTTGGTCAGGTTCGGTCTGACGTTGGACGTCCAGTTGTCACCGCGGCCGTCGTAGATCTTGAGTCCATCCTGAACGGCTTTGTCCAGAATGCTCGTGGTGCTGACACCGTCGATGCCGCAGATCTGCTCGATGGTGCCGGCTTCGAAGGCTATACCATGCATGGCGAGCGCGGTGTCGTTGGTGTTGACGTTGTCGTAATTGTTGTCGAGAGCGCCACTCGACCAGACGATACCGCCGAGGTCCATGGTTGGGGTTTCGAACCAGCCCACCATGCCGACCTGGTGCTGAAGCACCGTGGTGCACTGGGTCATGCGATTGAAGACATCGCATGCCCAGCTCTTTTGCGCGTTCCAGGTGTGCCAGCGCACGGACAGCGCTTCGCCGAGAACATCTTCATCGTCATAGTCGCCGCCATCGAAGATGCTCTGATTGAGCTTCTGACGATGGAGTTCGATCATCTCGCGACCAGCATTACCCCACGCTTGCGCGATCAGGTAATACTTTCCTTCGTACACCGTCTGCCAGAAGCTCTGGTCCCACCAGGTGTACGGATAAGGGTGCGTGATAGTCAGGAGCGCGGAGTTCCAGCTATCGGGAATCTGCGGATCGCTTGTGCCGATCAACTCACCGTCGAGGCGCAGCTCAGCCTCGTGGTCGCTGTTGAAGAACAGGGTCAGGCGCTTGCCGTGGATGTCCTTAGAATAGAAGCTCACGTCGATCGTGTCGTAGAGCACGCTCAGCGTCGCCTTGTAGTTGTTGGGAATGTCGGTCCAGGTAGTTGGCGTCGTTCCCGAGCGCAGATACGGTAGGGCGGTCAGGAAGGTGTACGTGACGTCGTCGACCTGGACGATCTCGCGACCACCGATGATGTCTTCGAGCGTGGCTGACGGCGCAGAAGTCTTGAGGTAGTCGGCGAGGTTGCCGGCAAGCGTCGTGAGGTTGGTGCGCACATTAGTGCGATTGATGTCCTCGACATAGTCGCTTGTAATGGTGGCGCCATCGGTGGCATCGTCCATAAAGCTGCTGCGGTCGTACCCCATCGCATCGCCAAGGTCGATGCCGGTTTTGGTCGTGTACGATTTCATCGCCGGGTCGAACACGTAGTTTGTTCCGCCGACATTGCACTTCACCCAGACGTGGCTGAGGCGCAGCTTCCATTCGGTGCCGGACCAGTGCGTCTCGTTAGGAACGCCGCAGTTTGAGAGCAGGTTGGACGCTGCCCAGATGCTCGCTTCATCATTACCGAGCCATGCGGCCGCCTGAGCTTGCGTCAGCTCTAGTTCGCCGAACTGGAAGCTGCACGTGTGCGATCCTTCGCGCAGCAGCTCGATCATCAGTTCCGACTGGTCGAAAGCGTTGCCGAAACCATCGATCAGAGTTCCGAGTGCGCCCTTCTGACTGCCATAAGTCGGAATGAATTCGATGTTGTTGTGGACAAACGCGAAGATCTGCCGAACGTCGTTATTCAGAGCTCGAGCCAATTCTGCGATGCTCGCCGGACCACTGGCGCGATTGCTCGCGAAGCCGGGCGCGGTGGCAGAGAGGACGGTGCGCGATGGTGGATTGCCCTTGGGCGGTCCCTTCTTGCGCGGCTTGTACATGTTGGTGGGAAGCTTGCGACCCTCGATTACGGGTCGCGCAGCGCTCGGGCTGACAGCGCGCTGCTTGCGTGTAGCGACCGGGCCGGGGGTTTGAACTTCCGACCGCTTCGGTCTTTCTGGTGTGGTCATAATTTTGCTCCAGGGTTTAGGTTGGAGTCGGCTCACGGGCGCAGCAAAGCTGCCCGCCTCATGAGAGCCGGCTTGATGAAAGTTCGACTGCTCACCTGTGGCGCGTCGACTTTCTGGTTTGAAAACGATTGCCGTCATTGATAGACCGGCAAATCAAAAATCGTTTTTGCACGCTAGCTGCGAAACGTCAGCAGCCGCTACCACTGCACGTTGTGGTCACGGCGGTTCGATTGCCATTGGCATCGTACGAATATTCGATCGTGGTGCCATTGCTGAAGGTGACCTTCTTAAGCCGACCTCTGGTGTCATACTCATATGTTGCGGAGTCGCTCATTTGTTTTCTCCTGTTGCGTGTCCTCTTGGACACTAGTTGATATGCCGCTCGACGAGCGAATTTCCCTCAATCGAATCGACGGTTGCAAACATGACGCGACTAGCGCGACATGTCGAAACTGGCGAACGATCGATTCGCTCGAATGCGATGCTGCATTAAAAGTTTGATTTGCTTCGTCTATGCCATAGCGGCTGGCACCGCACCTGGTGGCTCAATGATTTCACATCAATACGATGTCAAACCATTTACCGGAAGTATAAAACAGGGAATAATTTTATATCTGATGTGCGCCAGCTCCTTGTGCAGCGGTATGGACGTAAGCAACCAGACCATTGCGAATTGGCGCCATCAGATTCCACCCATTTTTACGAAGTGTTGCTGCCGAGCAAGATCAATTCAGTGCGGTACGCGAACCGGCATGTCAATAATGCCAAGAGGCTCATGGGACCCGCGTTTTTGGTCCTCGAAATTTTGTGAGTCTACAACCAAAATTCGTTCGAAAATTGTTTGCGCGGTGACCTGAATCGGACGTAGTTTCACTCGTTGAATCTCTCAATCAAGCACCGTTCGTATTTGTTGTTAGTGGAAAGGCGCAGTGCAAGCTGCGTTTGCGATATTCGTAAGTATTGCTTTGCGGCAAAGCAACGACGAAAAAAATTAGTTAGCGCAACTGATCAAATCACCCGGATGGGTGATGACATTTTTGATTTGTCGTCACCCATTCGGTCGATTCGCCAGCTTCGCGAGCGGAATCCAAGGTGCAGTGCACTTCTTGGGACGTTTGTTAAAACCGGAGTAACCTTCCTACTTCAACTGGAATTTTCTCCACTCGATTAGGTAGCTTGAAAAAAAGACAGGATTGAATGAAAACCGCAAAGGAATAAATCAACCAGACACCACGCGCACTCGCTTACAACCACGCTCATCAGAACCGAACGCAATACGTCCGGAAGTCATTTCTCCTGCAGAGCGATTCGCTGTATCCAACAAAGGAAAATCAAATGTCTGATTCGTCTGACTCTGAGTCTGCTCCCCGGCATGTCACTGCCCTGGCCGAGCCGTCTCCGCCAACACCGCCTGCTCCAACTGAAGCTTCTTACTTCGAAAAATTGCTGGCGTACATTCCAAGCGAACTGGTTGGTTCATATGTTTGTATGGATGGCATTCTGAAGGAAGCCTCCGTAGACAAGCCTCTGTGGCTCTATTGGGCTATTTTCGGCGCCTTGCTTACACTTGCACCGTTGTACGTTCTGTTTCGTCCCACGACGAACACGGTACTCAAATGTACGCAAAAGTTTCGAGCTATCACTGCGACTGTTGCACTGACCGTCTGGGTCTTCGCCATGGGCGGCCCGTTCGCGATAACCTTTGATTGGTATCGCCCCGTTTATGGTGCCGTCTTGCTCATCCTGACGACTCTTGCAATCCCGGTATTCGAAAAGATTGCGGAGCGGTTCAAGTTTTAAAAACAACCAAATCGACCACCACTGGTGTGAGCCGAGCACTGTTCGGCTCACACCTTCTAAACGCTTGTCACTAATTTTGAACACACCCGAAGACAAATCCAATCAGTATGAAGAATGCAACGAGTAAACAGCCAGAAAGCCAGTATCCGCCGCCCCGAGCCACTTTTGTCTTCGCAATCTTGACTGTAAGGTGCTTAAGTAAAACAAACGCCGCATATAGAATCCCAACCATCGAAACGAGGAAACAAATAAAAGTCATACATGCTAGTACTGTAATTAGTAGTAAAGCGAAGCTCATCTAGGGACCTTGTTTAGAGTTCGTGCGCCAATTCGTTTAATGTTATGTATTCGTGAGATTGCCACTATTAGCAGTGGCGTTTGGTCAATCAAAGTTTGCCTTCACTAGCCCATTAAAACAAGCGAGTGTAAGGACAATCACAGGTTCTTGATTAACGTTTGGACAGATTTATGTAAGAGATTATTCCGGATTGAACGAATCGTTTGCACCACATACGGTGCTTTGTGAAGTAATCGCACAATTGTTAGACAGTAAATTCGTTGTCCGGCACCTGGAGTGCTGAGAATTGTCCCGTGCGGGTCAACTTGCTTTGTTTTCTAATGATTTTAGGAGACGGAGCCTTGGTTTCAATTTCACTTCGGAGTTGTGCGTACTGTGTTGTCATTGCGACAACGTCTCTGTGATCCTTGCCCAAGGACTGGGATTTGATGCGAATTGCGTCAAGGAAAAACTTGTCCGCGTCGGTCAGCTTTCCCCACTCTTGATAGAGCATTGCGATGTTATGGATGATGGTGCCGGTGTCGAGGTGTGTTGGACCAAGGCAGCGCCTGTACATTTCGAGCAGTCTCATCAAGAATGGTGCGCAAAGTGCGAACTTCTTCTTTGAAAAAAGAATTTCCGTGAGTATCTCGAGAGAGATTCCCTGTCTGCGATCATCGGGAGGAAATGATTCAGCCAACTCGAGTGCCTTGAGCGCCGTTATCTCCGCTCGTTCGAGATCACGGGACTGAACGAACTCTTTGGTTCGTTCTACCTGCTCCAACCACTCTTCGTCGTGACTCGTATTTCCACCGGCTTTCGTCTGGGATTCAACTAGTCTATAACAGAGTTGGGCGAATTCAAGATTCAACCGGCAAACTTATTTTTAAACAGCCGAAGACGCAGATGGGACGTGGCTTTTCTCGTTTAGTCTTTGTGCTTTTTCAAGATTTCGCGGGCTTTCTTATAGATGGCTTCGGCGGATTCGTCTTTGCCGAGTTTTTTCAAGACTTTGGCATAGTCGGCGAGGGCGCGGCCAATGTCTTCGTGGTCTACTTCCAGGGATTCTCTGCGAATTGAGACGACTCTTAGCATGATCTCTTCCGCGTCTTTGTGTTTTTCGAGTTTGTACAGAATAGTGCCGAGCGAGTGCAGATAGTCGGCGTGCTCAACGGGATCCTGTTTAGGAGCCGATTCGTAGAGGTGCACGGCGCGCTTCATGAATGGTTCTGCTTTATCGAAACGGCCTTGAACGCAGAGTGTCATTGCCAGATTATTGTAGTCTTCGACAAGCAATGGGTTGTCCGGACCAAGCTCGTTGAGCCTGTGGACAAGCATTCGTTCGTAAATTACCTGCGCTTCTTTGTAATTGCCTTGTTCGAAATATGTTTCCGCCAGGCGTCCGAATGCTGTGTCGACGGCTTCGGTATTCTCATCACCTTGATCGAATGCTAATTTGTCTGCTAGATCCTTAGATGCTTCCTTGCCAACGAGCTTGGCTAGCTGTCTGGCTTTTGCATCTTCCGGCAGAATTGTCTCGGAGAAACGTCCACCACGTTTGGTGGCAGGCTTTAAGTCCGGATTCTGAGCGCTCTTCATGATCTCGACGAGCAATTGCTCCGCCGACATTGCTGCGACGTCTTCAACGGCTGCGAGTTCTTTCGCTTCCACTGAGGCTTTCGCTGCAGCGACCGCTGCTTCGAGTGATTGATCGAGCGCGATTCTTGAATCTTTTACGATCTCGTCTGATGTCGTCTTTGCGTCGATAGCTTCTGCTTCGGCCTTGACTGGTTCTGGTTCCGGAGTAGCTGGCTCTGGCTCTTCTATCGCCGCTGGTTTTTCTTCGACTGGTTTTTCTTCGACGACCGGCTCTGCTGCAGGTTCTTCTGCTGCAGGTGCTTTAGCTGCTGGTTCTTCCGCTGCTGGTTCCTCGGCTGCAGGTTCTTCAACTGGTTTTGGCGCTTCTGCCGCGACTTCCGGCGCTTCTTCCTCTTCGTCTTCACCATCTCCCGAAGCCGCGATCAAGTTGCTGAGCAGTTTTTTCAATCCACCCGCAGAATTTTCATCCTCGTCTTTCTTCGCGACCTCCGGTGCTTTTACCGGTTCTGGCTCAACGTCGTCATCGTCAGAGTCGTCATAAAGTGATTTCAAGGCATTTGCCAAACTCGGTGCGGAATCTCCGCCGCCACCACCACTGGAGGACTGAGTTTTTTCGGCGCTCTTCGTTTCGCTGACTTTAGCGACTTGTTTTTCAGGCTCACGAACAGCTGCTTCGATTGGCTCCTGTGTCACTTCAGCGTCTGCTTTTTCAGTCTTATTTTCGGGCTTGCCATTGCTCAGCTCGGAAGCTGGTTCTGGTTCAGAAACCTTTTCGACGGTCGGTTCAGCCACTTTCTCGGCTGCCGGAGCATCGTCTTTCTTAGCTTCTGGTTCTACGGCCTTCGTCTCGTTTGATTCTTCGTCATCTGAGGGCGATAGCAATGAGGTTGGATCTTCCCAGCTTGGAGTGCCGGAGTAGTCTTCATCGTCATCATCGTCGCCAATTGCAGGAGCGCGCACCGATCTGGATGAAGTTGGCTCTGCCTTATTGCTGCCGGTAGCGGGCTCGCTGGATTTGAGCGCGGCTTCCTCTTTCACGCCGGCAACTGCAACTTTCTCGGGCTCGGGCTTGTGAATTGGCTGATCAACGGTCTTTTCGAGATCTTCTTTACCGTTTACGTCCTCGGACTTAGTTTCTTCAGCCTTGATTTCACTGGTCGCATCGGACTCGGAGACTTCGTCTTCGTCAGCAGGCGCTGCTGGTCGTTTCTTATCTTCGTCGGCTGCAACTTTTTCTGCCGGCTCCGCGGCGACGGCCGGCGTTTTCGTACTGCTTTCTGTAAGAACCGGAATATCGGTGCTGCTTTCAGTTGCACCTGGCTCGCCGCGCATTTTCAGCCCGGTGTCAGGATTCCACTTCAGCTCACGGAGCGCCTGCTCGAATGCCATCGGCATGTCAGCGTTTTGGTGCAAACAATAATCCAATGATGCAATTGCGTCATCCGGTGTGAGCCAGCCTTTTGCCACCATCTGGTAGCAACGCAAAGTGTTTTGCAGCGTAGGCACGTCCATCAGACCCGTGAGAACAAGCACTTTTCCAATCAACGCTGCGTTCTGTTTCTCGAGGTTGAATGCATTTTCGATTTCTTCGTCGGTGACCACACGCGACATAGTGATCAGTTGCTGATAGGTGATCGGCGGAACCTCCGGCTCCTGACGCGTCCTGCTCGGAGTGGCGTCGGCGAGCGCTTCTTCTGGGGTGCAGCCGGTGGAGAAAACTTCCGACAACAATTCGCACGCCTTCATCGCATCCATTTTTCCGTCGCGAACAGCGTTTTGGAAAAATAGTGCAGCGTCCAAAAGTTCTTTTGTAATTAGTTCTTGTGAAACCAAAACGATGCCAATCGGCTGCTGATTAGCCAGACCCCATTCAAGGGCATCCATCACATCGTTTTCGTTGAGAATGCCGGCCATGACCAGGAGTTCGCCCAGCCTGACCACGGGTTTTTTCTTATGCTTATCTTCGACGACCGCTTTTGGCGCTTCGCCCTCCAGTCCTGCGGCCTGACGAAGTTCCAGAATCGCTTCTTCTCTGGTCACTACTTCATCGCGCAACCTGACCTGAACTTCGAGTGCTTTCTGCAATACTTCGCTGGGCAATATCCGGTTTAACACGAGCATCCGACCTAGCGGCATGCCAGTGTTGACGCTGCGTTCCATTGCTTCTGATAAATCTTCTTCGCCGACCAGTCCGGCTTCCAGTAACAACTCGCCAAGCTTGCCGGTCCGCGCGCGCTGCGCTGCGGTGGCATCATAATCCTCAAGCACATCAGAGAAATTGCCGCCTATTTTGCGGGCTACCTTGATGCACTGGATCGCAAGGTTGAGATCGATTGTGCGGTCCCTGAGCATGGACTGCGCTTCCAGCACGAGCTGCAAGTCGCGCGACGTCATGTAGCCTGACATCACCAGAACCTGCCCGATCTGCAGTTTCTTTGACCGGCTAGAACGCATCGCCTCTTGAAGTTGAGCGGGCGTCAGGATGCCTGCTTGCACCAAAAGGTCACCAAGCCTGGCGCTGCTCGAGAATCTTCGAAAAATGGATGACGACACTTACCTGGACCTTATCTCCAAAAATTAGCCACTTTGACTCGTCGGTTTTGATCCGCCGAGGACAACGAACACACATGCACCTAGACCGTTCCGTTCGCTCGGTCTCTCGCTCACTCCACTATGTTTGTGCCCTGTTTATAGAGGTTTTCATTCTTCTAGAGCGGATTTGAAAAAATCATATGTACGATTGTCGAAGAGAACGAAACGAATCTCCTCAAGACTGTTATTCCCACTACAAAACTCACGCGCCGTAGCGACCGCAATTCGTGATGCTTTATCAACAGGAAATCCATACGCGCCAGTGCTGATTGAAGGAAACGCGACAGTTTTGACTTCGTACTGTGCAGCCAGTTTGAGGCTTTCGTTATATGCGCTAGCCAGTGTAGATTCTTCGTCGCTCGCGCCGCCGCGCCATATTGGGCCAACTGCGTGGATGACGTACTGCGCCTGGAGATTGCCACCACCGGTGATTACAGCCTTGCCGGCAGGACACTTGCCCTCGACGTCGCGAATCTTCTTGCACTCTTCAAGGATGGCTTTGCCGCCGGCTCGGTGAATGGCGCCATCGACGCCACCACCGCCCAGTAGCGATGAATTGGCGGCGTTAACGATAGCTCCGACAGCTTGTCTCGTGATGTCGCCGCGGACAAGCGAAATTTCTGTTGCATTGACTTTACAACGGTCGGTCGTCATTTGTTATCGGGCACTCAAACGAAGTGTGTGACCCGGTTATCTTAAATCATTGAGCGTCGAGTTTCAGGCGAACGTATGTTTTGATTCGATTTGTCCCATGCTCGAATAACGCATTTTGACGACGGAGCCATCGGAGTGGACGGTTAGCTTTTCAGAGCAAAACGGTTTGATGCCTTTGCTGTCGTTGTATGAAAGGTTGGAGAATGACCAGGTGCCGTCGCTATCCGTGTGCTGTTCGGTGACTGGGCGGCGGTAGCGATCGTGGACGACCATCGAGTTGGCGCCATGCTCGCCTCTGGTGTTGGTCAATGTCGTGTTGTCTTGTGCTGTTTGAACTTCTACGACCCGGCCGTCAGGAAGGAGCGTGGTGCGTCCGTACTTGATGTTGGCTGGATCGAATTTGTGGAGAATGGCTTCGCGTTGATCGCCTACATATTTGAATGGATTTCCAATTGGATTGAGTTCGGGTTCTTGTGGAAGAACTTTTACTTCTTTCGGCTGCGCGGCTTCGACGGGTCGCTCTTTGACAGCGACACTGGGAGCGGCTTCAGGTGCTGCTTCGGGCAACCGAACAACTGCGCGGGCAACTTTACCTGGCTGGTGCACATCCGCGTCAGTCGAGATCGCCAGACCGATTGCGAACTTGGCGTCCGGCGCGCTGGATTCCATTTTGTTAGGCAGGCTCATCTCGCCTGTCGTTGCTCCATCGCGTTTTTGCATGCTGCCGATCACGCGCAGAAGCGAGGAGTTGAGTTTCGGTGCGGTGCCGATGGTCGGCTCGGCCAGCGCCGGTGTGAGAGATTCGGATACTTGCAGATTGGAACGTTCTTGAACTCGCTTTGCTGGATTCGAGAAGAACTCGCCATTTGGATCGAGTCCTCGGAACGGTGATACACCCGCTTGCGCCAGACCGAATCCACCGGAGAATGAGAACTTCTCACCAGCCGCTGGTGATGTCGCGTCCGCAGTCGCTATCGTACTGTCCGAAGATCGAGCCAGAGAGCCGCGACCGTAATTCGAACCGGATAGACTCGACGAATCGAGTGATTTTTCTATGTCCGCCCAGCTGATCGTGTCGGTTTCGCTAGAAGCATTTATGGAGTTGTTTCCAGCATGACCGTCGGACCAGGTAGCGGAATGGTGTGAGTTAAATGCCATTCCAGGAAATTTGAGAGCGAGAATTATGTGGGATTCTAGTTTTAATAATTAGAGCGTTTGGCTGTCTGCATCTCTTATATTAGGGCATCAAAATTCGATGTCAAGAATATTTAATGTGCAGAAATCCGCAGTAGCGCGGCATTTACGTGATTATCGCGGCGAAAGATTGGTCTTGAACTTAAACCGATAACGGTTGAAGTTTCAAAATCTGCGAACGCCTCCATCCTGGTGGCATCACGAGCACGCCAGCGGTCCGCGTTCGTGAGGGAGAACAGTCTGGGCGCAAGGCGCCACTACAATTAGACGCTTCAGTCGAACATTCGGCTTCGAAATTAGCTTTCGTTTCTCAAGCCTGGGACGTCGCGGGCGAGGACGACACGTTTTTTGCCGTTCTTTGCTTCGTCGCGTGCTTTTTTAGCGGATTGAATCAAGCGGTCGAGATCGACGCAATCTTCCGGTACGGTGGCGACGCCGAAGGCTAGTGCCAGCGCGCGTGAGTCCATGTCGGAGGCTAGTGGTGCTTCGCGAAGTACGTCGCTAATTCGGTTAGCGAGCGCTGCGGCAGCGGCTGCGTTTGTGTTGGGTAGCAAGATTGCGTAGTCGAACGTTTCGTAGTGCCCGAGCGCATCGATTTGTCTTTTCACTAGACCGATACGTTGCATGGCTCGGCGAATGGCGATCATTTGCAGAGCTTCGACAACCGGGCTGTCGTCGCCGCCTTTTCTGATACCAAGGCTGAATACGATTAGCGAAAATGGCAAGTTGAAGTACTCATATCTGAGATACTCTTGCTCCAAGAAATAGATGAATGCGTAGTAGTTGAAGATTCCTGTTTCCGAACGCGTCAGTGTTTTGATAACGCTCTGGAATTGGTTTTCATCGACACCAATGGACTTCAGCCTGGCAAGCCGGTTTTGCGCTGGTGCCTGGTCGGTGATCTGCACAAGTCCGCAACTGACCAGGTTAAACAACAATGGTACCCACTGCGTTTTTTGCATTGGACGTTTGCGAAGCAGGTCAGACAGCGTGTTGCGGTTGTCGACCATGTCATAGAATTCGATCTGCTGTTCGAGCGGCAGTGGTGCGCCTTTCTCGAGTCGAGCGCTCAATTCTTGCTCTGACATCATGGCGTTTTTTCTGACCAGGCATGATTCTTGTTTCAGCCCGGCGGTCTCCAAATACTTCCATTGATCGAGGAGAGTGACGCCTTCCATCAAGATCGCATCGAGGCGTCGGTTGACGGTTCGGTCGTGAGTTTTTTCATCAGGCCAAAAACGAAATTCTCCTGCCGTCCAGGTGATCAACTCGGCAAGTGCAGAATCGCCCTGGTTGTCCTTCAAGTAGCAGTGCAGTGGAATGCCTTCCTGGAAGAAAACCTGACAGGCGTCGACTTTGGTTTTGATGTCCAAACGACCGGTCATTTTTGCGAGGTTGATTGACTGCAAAAGGTTTGGAACCTGAAGCTTGTTCAAGTCACCTTCAAGAGTGGCTTTAGCACCTAATCTTGGTGGATCGAAACTTATATTTGGTGCTTCGCTTGGAGCTGGTCCGCCCGGAAGAGTCATTCGAGTCGGAGCCAAACCGCTGGTCGTGGCGACCGGGTTGTATGCTCCGGTCGACTGCGATTCGCCACCGCCGCCGGCGGTGCCTGCTGCCATCATGCTGCCGGTTGGCAGCACATCGCCGAGGGCATCTCCGCCGCCGGCTTGCAAAATGAAGTTGCAAATCAAGCTCAAGTCCCGGCACGGATGTTTCCACATAATTCGTGGCGGTCCGCCGGAGTATTGAGTCAGCGCCCACTCCGGGTCCATCGATTGGTCCGGATCTACGTCGCGTGTTTCGTAGCGGACGGATAGAACGAAATCAGTTTTCTTATCAGCACTTGAAAATGGCAGCTCGACTACCCGTCCTGCCATTTTTTGCGCTTCCTGCATGAGGAATTGCACGTCCCCGTAGCTGGGAATTGCCATCTGCTTTGGCAGACGAACTGTCTTTTGCTGTGAATGAGGAGAGCCGCCAGACTGACTTTTGCCGAACATCTAATTTCCAATTCGAGTGAGCAATTAAAAATGGGATTTATAAATAATAAGACTACCAGAGAACAGGTCTAACAGACCTGCAAATCTTGTTCCCGGCTTGAATCAATATCTACCGTCGCGACCCCAAATTCAAACATCTATTTGATTGTATTTGTGATGTGTATAGAACCGAGGGCCGCACGGGCACTCCAGAGGCGTCCCTAGATTAAAACCTCGACTGTTGCTGATTGCAGATATCCGAATTCAAAGACATGCCCACCCGTTTTCGACGGGCGGGAACGTTTGGGAAGGCGCATGGAGTGCGGTTATCTTTATGGATACAAGCCGCGGAGGCGCTTGGCTTCTGCGATTGTCGAAACGCCGAGTCTGAGAGCTGCCATCCGCGGGCGGATTGTGCGTTCTGCTGACAGTGCGAATACTCGGTCGCACGCGCGTCCCATAATTTGTTCGAGTCGATCGTTGACTTCTTCCTCAGCCCAGAACAGTTGCATCAAACCTTGCACCCATTCGAAGTAGCTGACGGTTACGCCGCCGGCGTTGGCGAGAATGTCCGGCACTACCAGTACGCCTTTGTTATGCAGATACATATCGGCTTCCGGACTGGTTGGACCGTTGGCGCCTTCAACCACGATTTTGCAGTTGAGGCTTTCGACGTTGTCTTCGCGCAGTTGATTGCCAAGGGCGGCAGGAATCAAGATGTCGCATTTTGTGGAGAGCAATTCAGCGTTGTCGATCGTTTCTGAATTTGGAAATCCGGTTACTCTGCCGAACTCTGACAGGTAGGCCAATAAACGAGGAATGTCGAGACCATTTTCGTTGCGCACTCCGCCGTGTACATCGGAAACGGCGACGATTTTGTAACCTGAGTTGTGGAGCTGTTTTGCTGCGATCGAGCCGACGTTACCGAAACCCTGGACGACCACTGTCGGTGCGTCTGATTTCAGGTCGTGGTGCTTGACGGCGCGACGAGCGCAATATGCCACACCGCGTCCGGTCGCTTCATGCCGTCCGAGCGAACCTCCGATGGATACAGGCTTTCCAGTGACTACGCTGGGGACGGTGTGTCCGACGTTGATACTGTAGGTGTCCATGATCCAAGCCATGGTCTGTTCGTTGGTGTACATATCGGGAGCGGGGATGTCTTTGTCCGGTCCGATCAAGCTGAGGATTTCAGAAGTGTAGCGGCGAGTTAAACGTTCTTGCTCACCCTTCGACATGTTCCAAGGTTTGCATCGGATGCCGCCTTTAGCGCCTCCGTAGGGCAGTCCCATCAGGGCGCACTTCCAGGTCATCAGCATGGCGAGCGACGCGACTTCACCGAGGTTGACCTCTGGGTGAAAACGAATACCGCCCTTAGCAGGTCCGAGTGCGACATCGTGATGAACACGATAGCCGGTGAATGTCTGAACCAGCCCGTCGTCCATCCGCACAGGAATGGTGACTATCATTGAGCGTTTGGGGTAACGCAGGCGCTCATGCAGTTGTGATGGAAGACCCATCTCACGTGCGATTTCGTCGAGCTGCTGTTGCGCTCTCAGGAAGTGCGCGTTTTCGCACTCCATCTTCAACTTGCTGCCGCTCGGCATCGTCGTGGCTACCATGAGGTTACCTCCAGATAAATTAGATCATGAGTGCATATGTTAAGGCCTCAATACTCATGACTGGCAGAAATATCCATCTAATCTTCAGATAAGATTATTCTCAAGATACGATCGGACTTTTGAAATTGCCCCGTTTAGGGTGGCTAATTGCGCAGATCTTCACCATCAAACACCAAACCTGGCGCATGCTTTTGCCACTATTAGCGGTGCTGCCAAGGGTTGGTTGGCTTTCGGTTTTAATGGTTGAGCATTCGTCAGGGCAGTATGATTACAGCCCTGCCGCGCCGTCGATAAGGCGTTCTTTCAGCGTGCGACGGTTGGTCGATTTTGGTCGAATGGTTATCCGCTCGTTCTATTCACTTTCTATGTTCTTTCCTGGCGCGTTCGTTCAGTCCTTTCGAGAGCTGTGCAGTTTTACTCAGTTGCTCGACTCCATCCATCAGTTCATTTAAACCCTCGGTTTCCCAACGTCATGAAACTTCGACCGCAGACGATTCTGCAATTTCTTTTAGTTTTCGTGCCCCTCGCGTTTCTCGGCGAATTTTTGCACTGGCCCGAGGAAGTGATCTTTCTTATGTCATGTCTGGCGATTGCTCCGCTTGCTGGTTTAATGGGGCGAGCGACGGAAGGATTGGCGGATAAGTTAGGAACGGGGATGGGCGGTCTCCTCAACGCCACCTTCGGAAACGCTTGCGAATTGCTGATAGCTCTTTCGGCACTGCGAGCCGGACTTATCGATGTCGTGAAGGCGTCGATTACAGGGTCGATCATCGGAAACGTGCTTCTTGTCATGGGCGGCGCCATGCTGTGCGGTGGCTTGAAGCACAAAGTTCAAACTTTCAATAAAACGGCGGCGACAACTTCGTCTACTTTGCTTGCACTTGCTGCAATTTGTTTGGTAGTACCGGCGGTGTTTCACTTCTATGGAAAGAAAGCCGGACTGATCACGCCAGATGAGGAACACTACTTGGCTCTGGCAATTTCGATAGTGCAATTTGCAGTTTATTTTCTCAGCCTATTTTTCAGTTTAAAAACTCACAACAATCTTTATGTCAGAGACATGAATGATGAAACCGAGGAAGCGATCGGAACGGAGAATTGGGGCGTCAAAGTCAGCATAATCGTGCTTGCCGTCTCGACTGTGTTGGTTGCATTATTATCCGAGTTGTTGGTGCAACAGGTAGAAGGAACAGCAAAAGCGATTGGACTGACGCACATGTTCATCGGTGTAATCGTAGTAGCCATCATCGGTAACGCTGCAGAACACAGTACGGCAATTTTGATGGCGATGAAAAACAAAATGGATCTTGGTATCAACATCGCGCTCGGCTCTTCTACACAGATCGCGCTTTTCGTAGCACCAGTCATAGTTTTCGCAAGTTGGATTTTGGGACGCCCAATGGATTTGTGTTTTTCAGAATTCGAAGTGATGGCGGTAGTGGTATCAGTCATCATTTTGCCATTCGTCACTTTCGACGGCGAATCCAACTGGATGGAAGGCGTGCAGCTCCTTGCCGTCTACATGATCCTGGGCGCCACGTTCTACTTCCTGTAATTCTGTAAGTTGAAACGTATGAAGAGCGGAGTACATGTAATTACCAATCTTGGGAGCAGAGTCTTCCAGCCTGCTTCTAGACGCTATTTGACTGGAGTGTAACTGATGCCTGAACTTCCGGAAGTAGAAACTGTTGCCCGTGGACTCAACCAATTTTTGCAGGGTGAGGTAGTTCGCTCCGTGGAGGTTCTCCGTGTAGATTCCGTTGGCTACCCGGAAGTAAAGAAATTCGAGAAGCAACTCAAAGGGCACAAATTCGGAAAAGCGGTCAGGCGTGGAAAATATATCGTTGTTTCGCTATCCGAGAAAGCCAGTCTGGTAGTTCATCTACGCATGTCAGGACGTTTGGTTCTAAAGGAAAAAGCGGTGACCGCCAAGGAGTTAGCACTGCTTGAGAAGACTAACTTCGTGCGTGTTCGCATCATGCTGGAAAGCGGTCGAGAACTGCACTATGAAGACATGCGCGTGTTTGGCCGATTGTGGTACGTCCCGGCGGGAGTTGCAGTCGAATCCATCGTAACGGGTATCGCATCGCTCGGTGTGGAGCCGCTCACCGACCTGTCTGTCGACTATCTGGTCGAGGCTTTTCGCGGAAAAAATCAGCCGATTAAAAACACTTTGTTGGACCAAAGAATCATCGCTGGGATCGGAAATATTTATGCCGATGAGTCGCTCTTTCTCTCTGGAATTAACCCCTTGCTCCCGGCCGGAAAATTAAAACGAGAACAAATCGCCGTCCTTCGCGACAAAGTCGTTCAGGTTCTCAAACGCTCAATCGAGCTTGGTGGAACGACCTTGCGAGATTACCAGAACTTGACCGGAGTCAACGGCGACTATCAAAACGCCGCCATGGTGTACGGCAGGGAAAAGGAAGGCTGCCACCAATGCGGTTCTTCAATTGAACGCGTCAAACTAGCTGGTCGCTCTTCGCACTTCTGTCCGAAGTGCCAGCCCGTAAGTAATACAATCCGCCGTGCCCACGAGGCTGCTGCCCAAGCGCTCAAAGACGCACGCGAATTAGCGCAGAAGAAAAAGAAACCGACTTTAGTTAAACAGAAAAAAGCCAAATTGAAAAAAGTTTCCAAGGTCCGGTAAGACCTTCGGATCGCCTGGCTGGTGGCGCAGGTGGTGCGCGCGTTACTTCGAGTTCTTCTTCAGCGATTCGATCAAGACACAGCAGGCTGCCGGAATGCATGGTACAAGAATGAAGGCGATCACCCAGAGCACGGTTGCAAAAGCGAGACCTTGTTCTGCCGGTAAGTTGGAAGTCAATTCCAAACCATTTTTAACAAGCAAGTGAAATCCGCCTGCACTGCCGGGAGTGGGAACGAGAACTCCCATGGTTCCAATCGTATTTGCAATCAACGCATCTTTTGCAGAAACTTGATTTTGCAAATTGAATGCGAAAATCATCACGTAAAAGTTTAGCCAGTAGCAAAACCACATGAGGACGCTCAATCCGGCAATCATTGGATACGTGATCGGGTTGGTCAAACAGCGCGCGCCTTTGTCGAATTCGATAGTCTTTTCTTCCAGGACCCTCAAAATTTTTGTAGGAACAGTCTTTTGCACCTGGGGAATTGCCGTGACGAAGTGCGCGATTTTCGAGGTGAAGGGCAAGGCAAGCAATCCGGCCGTTGCTCCAACTGCGATTGCTGCCCCTCCGGGAACCAGCCAGGGGAGCGATTCTAGGATATGTGCAGGCAAGACTGTCAGGGTCAGTCCCAGAAGAAACGCGAGCATAACCATATCGATAAGTCGGTCGATAAACATTGTCGGCATGACGCCGGCCCACGGAAGTTTTTCCAGGCGACTCATCTCGACGAGCCGAGCCACTTCACCGCCGCGAGGGATAGCGACGTTGACTGCGTATCCGATCATGACAGCATAAAAGGAATGCCAGAGGCTGACTTTTCTTCCGGCAACCGGTTCGAGAAAAATTGTCCAGCGCACAGCGCGCAAGATGTGGCTAAATAAGCCAATTAAGAAGACGACGACGACGAGAAGGGGGTTGACCTCCGTCATATAACCAGCGATTTTTCCCCAGTCGGTTCCTTTGAATGCAAAGTACAACAACCCAAGACCCAGTGCGACTGCGGCGATCAGCTTCCAGACCGGCTGTTTCGCTTGCGGTTGATTTTCAGAACCTTGGACTGTTTTTGACTGATCGAGGTCCAGTTTTTCGTTGGTCATACAAGAATATCTAGGTACTAATAAATAAAGAGTAGTTTCATACGAAGTGGAAATGGGAATTATTCACCCGTGGAGCCTGCGCTCCGGCTCCATAGTACATGACCCGGGCTGTTTCCGACACGGATGCAGCAGGGACCGCTGGAGTGAGCGAGAAACTGGAGTGGACCGACTACATATGTTTTTGTGCAAATGGGCACAAGAAAAGGGATGGGAGGGCTCGAACGACTGATAAACAAGTTCGAGCTACAGGGTGTTTTGCGAATTAGTAGAGTCTGAGCCGAAAGGCGAAGGCGCAAAGGGATCAAATCGGAATTTTGGTGACATTTGATGGTCGATGACAAAAAGACGCGGGTTCTATTGATAGAACACAATGCGGGTCAGGCAAAGGCCCTCCGCGACGTATTAGATGATGCGGCATCTGGGTCTGATTACCTGATGGAGTGGACCGATGGGCTGGCTAATGGTTTAGAAAAACTCGGTAAGGAGGGCTTTGATGTTGTTCTTCTGAGCCTTTCGATGCCGAACAAAAAAGGTTTAGAAGTACTCAACGAGCTCAGGGAGCTCGATACAACAGTTCCAGTCGTTGTTCTCAGTGACACCAAAGGTGATCAGGATGTCGCTGATGCCGTGCAGAACGGCGCACAGGACTTTCTCGTAAAAGAGTCTATCGACGCCAAGAGGCTTGTGCAGTCTATGAGATATGCAATCGATTTAAAACGTGCCGAGGCCGCGCTGAAGGAAGCTTCAGATCGGCTCGAAGCAGCTACTACGCGCCTCGAGGCGCTCGCTAACCACGACCCGTTGACGGAATGTCTCAACATCGCCGGTCTCGAACGAGCCTTGCAGCATGAGTTCGAACGCGCTCGACGCGGCGGTTGGAACCTCGTAGCGGTGCTTCTGGACTGCGACGATTTCGACAGAATCAACGCTCAACTCGGTCACGGCGTGGGTGACGTCGTACTGAAAGAAATTTCGAAACGGATGAAAGAAACGGTTCGGCCGACCGACCACATCGCACGCATTGGCAGCGATGAGTTTCTTCTTCTATTACCAGACACTCGTTTTGCCGAAGGTATGTTGGTCGCTGAAAAGATCAGGTTGTCTGTTGCCGAGAGTCCTCTTCGACTGGCATCAGAAACTATTCGAGTGACCGCCAGTCTCGGCGTACTGGCTTTGCCATATGAATTTTGTTCGATCGAAGAAGTGCTGTCGCTGGTTCGACTGGCTGTCAGAGAGAGTAAATTGCTCGGCAAAAACCGAGTATCTTCCGGTGAAAAACATAAACTGCAAGGTCAACCAGATCGCGATGCCCTGGAAGAACTCACTGAAACGCTCAGGAAGGGTGACTGCTTTAGAGCCGTTTCCATGCCGATCTTGCATCTGGCTGATGAGAAGTTGGTTGGCTATGAGATTCTCAGCCGTGGTCCGGAAGGCGCTTTTGAGATGCCTGTTGATCTATTCCGGGTCAGCGTCGAGTACAACTTGCTTACTATCGTTGACTTGCGTTGTTTGAAAACCTGCCTGACGGCGGCTAGTACGGATCCTAAATTCAACGGCGATTCCCGCGTGCACGTCAATCTATTTCCGTCCACGATCATCGACACTCCGATAGATCGGCTAATGACGCTCTTTCCGGCGGATACGTCCGATGGAAAATTCTGCATAGAGATTAGCGAGCAGCAGTTTATTGGTGATCCTACTTATCTTCGCGATCACGTCCAGGAGTTGAAGCGCCGGGGCGTGCACGTCGCAATCGACGACGTCGGATTTGGACGAAGCTCGCTTGAGAGCTTGATCATTTTAGAGCCGGACATTGTGAAAATCGACCGGAAGTATGTTTCCGGAATTGCGCAAGAGCCTACGAAAGAGCGCTTGCTTCGCCGTCTCGTAAAAGTAGTGAACGCACTAGGTTCCGATCTGGTGGCAGAAGGTATCGAATGTCGAGAGGAACTAGAGTTGCTGATCGACATGGGCGTAACCTACGGGCAAGGCTGGTATTGGGGCAAGCCCAACTAGTCGTCAACAATCGCACGTCGATAGTAATCGTAAAGGCGACGCGTTGACGTCGCCTTTTTTCTTGAACTTGATGAGTGCCTAGTCTTGGGCGGTTGGTACGCTCGGGTCTGCCGGTGCGGAGACGTGGCTCGAGAGTTTCTCTGCCAATTTTTCTGCCTTCTTCCGGCTTAGCGCTTCGTGGTCTTCGGACTGAGCTTCGTTTTGATCCGTCGATTGCTTTTCTGAATCGTCCTCGTTCTCTAGCTCAGTTGATTCGTTTCCGATCTTCGAATCGGTAGACTCGTTCTTCGAATTCTCGGACTTGTTCTTCAAGTCGTTAGACTCGCTCTTCGAGTTTTTTGACTCGCTCTTCGATTTATTCTTATCGCCCTTCTTCTTTTTTGACTCGCCAGGCTCGTTCTTCTTGGCGCTCTTTTCGGTCTCTGTGTCGGAGCCGTTATCGTCGGTGGTGGGCATTAGCTTGTCCAGGCAAGTGTTTGCCAGACCGGCGACTTGTCCTGCTACGATCGTCAAGCAGGCATCTCCTGCCGCAGATACTGCTTCGCGCGCCGCGGTTGCCGCATCGCTAAGTTTATTCAATTGTTCGTTCAGTTGGCTCATGTTCACTCCTAGTGCCGCTTCTGCGGCGGTCGATAAAAATTGTTTCGTGGTCGAAGCTGCATCGTTTTCAGATGAGATGATTTCTCGAGTTATTATTGCGATACCGTATTCGGTACCGTTAGAGAGCAACCATCATCAAAATTGTGATGAGGACGATGCTGTATGCCGTGGCTGCTGCGACGTCCGCGAAGTCAGGCTGGTAATTGTCGATAGTCATATTTTTGTTCATTGTGAGTTCCTCGCATTATCTTTGCAGTAAGCCGAGTCGGTGGTTTTTGCTGCAGGGCTATTTAGTGGTTTTTGTTCTGGGTTTTGAACTACGATGTGATGGAAGAACCCCGCGATGAATTGGAGAATCGAACGAATGATTGAGCGTCGGACTTCTTTCTGAGCGCGGTGTTCCATAGTCAATCGGAGCTTGAGTAATTGGTGTCGCAAAAACGAACCAAGAGACAAACAGGTAATTCGTTGAATTTGTTTCGGTGATACTGCTCGACCGCGAGCGGTCAAAGTATAAAGTCCGTGCTGATCGTGATGAATCAGATTGCGGGATTCCAAAACTCGACGAGCCGTGATAGTTCTGCGTCTCAATTCATCCAAAGTCGTTTGATCGACGGTCAAGAGTGCGTTGGTGCTAACGTAGTGCCTGAGCACTTGCTCTTCCAATTCAATCTGTGTTAGTTGAGCAATCTTCAACTCCTCCGTCATCCGCATGGCTACTTCGCCTGGTAGTGGCAGAACGAGCTGCCGTTCGATCTTGGCATTGAGCGGGATTTCATGGGCAATCTTATCGATCTCTTCTTTTGAAACGATCAAGGCTCGCGATGTCAAAGTCAGCGAGTGCAATCCTTTTTTGCAAACTAAACCGGTTTTGGAAAGTAGCTCCAAAGCGCGTTCCAAGCCGTTCTTAATAGCCACATCTAACGTAGGTGATGATGCTTGTAAGTTGTAACGGTTGCGCAGAATATACTCCGCCTCGTTGGTCACTTCATCGCGAGATGCTTTGCCACCGTGTATGCGGAGAGCATCAAGAATCGAATTGAGAAATTTTGATATGTCGGGCAAATTAAGATTTGCCGAGTTGTATCTAAGGTTTCTTTGAGCTGTCGTCATATTTCCATGCCAATCCATAAGAAGGAATTGAATCCCTTCTTGGTTCCTGCCTTGTCTCTCATTGCTTAGCGCAATCCACCGCAGACAGTGCCGAGTGGTGCTAGTCAAGAGGTGTCAGGCTTGTGCACGCGTTGTTTTGCTCAATGCGTGATAAGCCAGGCATCGAGTTCTTTAACGTTTCTTTCTGTCGAACTACTGCGACTCGAGCGAGTCGATTAAATCCTTGATTTCACCAGGCAATGTCATTGGATTGAACGGTTTAGACAACATACCGACGGCTCCTGCCTGCACGACCATGTCCATCTCTTCTTGCTCGAATCTCGTCGCTGTCATGATTACCGCGGTCGACTGAGTAATCGGATGTTCTCGGAGCTTCGCCAGCGTTGACATGCCGTCCATATCGCTCATTGTCACATCCAACAAGATGACGTCAGGGCGCTCTGCGCTCGCAACCTGTAACGCTTCCTTTCCGGAAGAGGCAAGGACAACTTCCCATCGACCAAGCCCTGTCAGGCTCAGGCGGCCGATTTTTCTAATATCCGGATCGTCGTCTACGATTAAAACCTTTTTGATGGCCATGCAATCATCCGTCGTGTCACAGCGTTGTTCAGCGCCCGTCGCGCCGCTAAGGCCAATTTAGCAGCAAGTCGCATGTCTAACAAGGGGGCGGATGGAAATATCGCTCTTGCTCGCAAGTTTTTTGTTCTGGTGCAAAACCGAAAACCTGGCTACAATCCCAGGGAGCGGGTGGTGAATTGTGAAAGTTCGAGCCAAATCATCTAAGAGAATTGTGCGTGCTGCGGCGGTGAATGAATGCCTGCCGAAAATAATTCAAAATTGTTCCAGAGTCGTTCTAAACGACCATTTAATTTCGAATGGCGGATTAAACGATTGCGATGATGTCGAATCCGTTTGGACCGTCGCTGTCACCTTTGTATTGCGGCTCTGTGCGCTTCGTTTATCCAACATTGAAGACGACTGGAGTCTTTTAGTTCATCGCAACAGTGCATTCCTTGGCTGTTCCAGTCAGCAGGTTGATGGAATAGTAAGTGACAACGGTCATTTGATTGACGAGGTAATTTCCGAAGTAACAGTGCAAACGTTGGAGCAACGACTTTCGAACATTTATGAAGCGATACTGAATATGGTGCCATCCTTTTCTAGGGATCATAACGGGTTGAGAATCCTTCAAGTTAAGCGCCTTGAGAAATTAAAGAAACGCTCCGGCAGCTTCTACTCGCCCTCCCATTTAGTAGATAAAACTGTTCAACTTGCGCTTGCACCGCTGGTCCTGGAGAGTGGGCGAACAAAAGCTAAACCACTTTCCGAAGTGCTGCAACTGCGGATTGTTGATCCTGCTATGGGCGCTGGTGTGTTTTTAACGCACGCATATCGATACTTAATCGAGCTTTTTCCAGATTGCGCGCAGGAGGAAAAAATTCGAATCGCGCGTGACTGTCTCTACGGGGTAGACCTCGATCCACTCGCCGTCGAAGTAGCACGCCTTTCTTTGTGGCTGGCGGTAAATTCGTCAATGCAATCCAAACTTTCCTATATGGATTTTCAGAACTTGCGTGTTGGAAACAGTTTGGTCGGGGCGCGCGTTGATCGATTTAAAGATCTGCATAACAGCATCAATCTGAAATCAAATTTGGATAAATGGTGCTCGAAGTGGTTTACCTCGGAAGATCCTGATGAAGTCAACGAATCGGATGCCCAAGCACGCTTGTCTGCGATCGCAAAGAACGCCAGATTTTTTCATTGGGAATTCGAATTCCCGGAAGTGTTCGATAGAAACATCAGAGCGAATCCTGGCTTTGATGCAGTAATCGGTAATCCACCATGGGAAATTTCAAAACCTAACTCACGCGAATTTTTCGGCATGGTTGAACCGAATTACTGGGCTCTGGGTAAGCAAGAAGCGCTCTCTGTCCAGCAGAGGCTACTTGCCAATGATCCGCGATTGTCGGCAGCTTGGAACTCGCTGCAAGATCGGCACCGACTTTTTTCAACTTGGGTGAAGAAGGCACCGGTTCAATTAGACGAAACAGTGCATCCATTTGAGTGTCAGGGCGCAGGCGATTTGAATTTGTACAAACTGTTTTGCGAGCAGTCGTTCTATCTCGCGAGAGAAGGTGGGAGTGTCGCTTTAATTGTTCCGGCCGGGCTGTACTCGGACAGCGGTGCTCGTGAACTGCGTCGCCTGCTTTTAGAAAGAAATGACTGGTATCACCTCTCTGCATTCGAAAACTCCGATGGTGCATTTGATATTCACCGTTCGTTTAAGTACTGCATTTTTGCGGCTCGAAAATCGGGTAACACGACTCGAATCGAGACCTCATTTTTAGGACAAGCTAGTGAGTACAGCCGTTCGACCATAGCTGCGCTGAGCCCTAAGTGGTCGGTTTTATCTGAGGTTGAGAGCAAGGCGACGCTGTCACTGCTCGATCGCATTTACCAAAACTCTGATTTGCTTGGTAGTACCAAATATGGTGCGTATAGTATTGAATATGCGCGCGAATTCGATATGACGATCGACTCCAGAGAGTTTTATCAACGAGATAAGTTGGAGAACGATCGATGCATGCAGGATGCTTATGGCAACTGGCTCCAGGGGAAGTGGCATGCTACTGAAAAGGGGGGCGGTGGATCAGGTGAAGGTCGGTATTCTGACGGAATTTTCGAAGCAGGCTGGAAGCCTGCGCTCCCAGGATCAGCGAACATCGAGCCTCATAAATTTGAGAACGTCGGAAATCCGGGATTAGAGGACATCGAGCTTCAATGTACGGAAAAGAAACTCACATCTCTGGGGACGGGGAGGATCCTTTCTGCGTGCGGGAAGTTTGTGATTGGGGGTGATCAGATTGAAGATGTCTATCTTCCTCTCTTCGAGGGGCGAATGGTCGGTCAATTTGATTTTAGTGAGAAGCATTGGGTTAGTGGCAAAGGGCGACGCGCGGTTTGGCAACAGAGTTCCAGTGCCGGTTTTGGTCCCCAATATCTTGTGCGGAAAAATGTTTTCCTCCAACGATATGTGCATGATGAACTGAAGGTTGGCTTTCTTGCAGTTGGGTGTGCCACCAACGCGCGTACCATGATTGCGTCCTGTTTATCCGCGGTGCCCTGCGGCAACTCCGTTCCGACTCTGCGTTTTAAAACGACTCAACCTGCAGATGGCGGACTCACTGCGGACGAGCTGCAGCTTGCGCTAGCTGGATTTTTGAATAGTTTCGTTTTTGATTTTGTAATCAGGCGAAAAATGGCGGGAAATAACTTGAACTACTTTGTAATTGAAGAATGCCCGCTTCCGAAATTGACGCCGGCCAATCTACCGGTTTTCAAACAAGTTGCAAATCTTGTGAGTTATCTAAACTTGGGACATTTGCGATACAGTCGAGAACTCAACCGCATGGGCTGTTCTCGACTACCTTCTATTTTGCCGGGCAGTGCTCATTTTCGCGTAGTCAGGTCATTTGTGGACATATTGGTCGCGCATCTTTACGGTTTAGATAAACGCGATCTTTCGCTTATTTTGGCTGACGAATTGCCAGGTACCGAGACAATCAACACTAAAGGTTTTTTTCGATTGGATCGGCAAGAGCAACCTGAAGAGCGGCTACCGTCCCTTGTTTTAAAGCATGCCGGAGAATTGGAAGCGATTGGCTTGTCAGCCATGATGGAGCGAATACAAACCCTTGCTGCACTCGAGCGGATGAGTGTCGACAATCGGGGTGATGTCACCCGTGGTGACTTGGAATTTCATGCGGGGATTTTGAATGAGATACTCAATTTATCGACTTGAGGTTATCTTGCCTCGAGATCTACCTGGGCGACAAATAAATATTCCTTCTGTCCGGTCATGTATTATTACTGATAGTGATTTTAAAGAGGTCTTGTCGTTGTGAGCGGCACCAAAGTACATCCGGACTTGCAACAGCAGCACCAGCGATACAAGATTCTTGGTGTCGGACTGGTCATCTCTTCGATTTTGCCGGCGGTGACCTTCTTTATTTTTTACAGTTCCAAGGCTGGAATAGCTTATTTGAGTAGGCACCTGCTCACGGTCATGGTCGCATTTATCGTTCAAATTCCGCTGGTGCTCGCGCTTGCGTATATCCTTTCGATGAAGAGAATGCGTTTTTTAGAGCGCTCCACCGCTTTAGTCAATGCAGGCGCCAAGCAAGAATTGAGTCTTACCGGGGCGTATAAGTTCAACAACCGAGACGGTACAAAGGGATGCCGATTGGATCTCGCTTTACCTGATGGTATTGAGTCCTTTCCGATTATTCCTAGTCAATCGATCGAAAATTATGTGAAATCTCTGCCTGACGTGCCTGAAATTGCTGGCGGCGATGAAGAAGGACAGGTACCGGAAGTGGGCTCGCAACGCATATCCGCGTTTATCGATCCGGACACGAAGAAACCAGTTGCCGTCGAACTTGGTGGCAACATTTTGTGGATGTCACCGCCGGCTAACATGCTTTAAATTGAAGCGATTTAGTTTGGCTTCGAAATCGGCGCGTGAAAACCTACAAGCGTTCTCGTGAGTGGTCCACTTAAGAGTAGCTCGTCAAGCGCCTTTTGAAGATGAGCGTCTTTGATGAGAAGCTTCTCCTCGCTACCGTTGGATAGCGAATTTTGTTCCGCTGCAATTAGCGCAGCCTTTCTCATAAGTTCTTGGATAAACGATGGACTGGCACCCTCGGATCTCTCGATCAGTCTTGTCATGTCTGTAACTTCCAAATCCATTCCCTCTGCATACTGCGCTACAAGCCGTTTTCGGCAGTCAGAGTCGGGGAGTGGAAATTTGATTGCCTGGTCGACACGACCGGGTCTTAGTGCAAGCGCCGGCTCCAAAACTTCAGGACGATTTGTCGTGAGCAGAAAAATTATTTCGGTACTTTTCGTCAGACCATCCAGCTCGTTAAGCAGTTGATGTAAGATTGTCTGTCCAAGCGTCTCATCACGAGTGTGCGCGATTAAATCGACATCTTCCATTATCACCAGGGATGGTGCTAGTAGTCTTGCTAGTTGAAACACTTCTTTGACGAGCCACAGTTGTTCTCCGCTGAGAATGAATACGGTGACACCTTCCAGATACTGCGCCAGGTACTTGGCGGTGAAGGTTTTGCCTGTCCCTGGTTTCCCATAAAAAAGGATGCCACGTTTCAAAGACTTCCCAGCTTTTTTCAAAGCTTCCGAGTGTTTGTAGAAACTCATCACGTTTCGTTCGATCAACTCTAAAGTTTCTTCAGGCAAAATTATTTGATGTTTTTCGACTTTTGGAAATTCGTGAAAGCGGACCTTGAGCCAACCGGCGATATCCGGACCGCCCTCCAATCCTTCAAGTGAAAGGATCTTTCCTTTAAACACGCTGTGTATTCGCATCAGCTCGCGAATGTCTTCGATGATTCGAGCGTTCGTGTCATCCGAATTCGACAGCACAACTACATCGGCGTTGGAGCCGCCCTCATAAATGAAATTTACTTCAATAGCGACTTTCCCGTCAGGACAATCGACCAGGTATATTCCGTTGCGAGGGCATTGCATTCGCTCCGTTGTCCCTGTGTCAATGCTCGAATATTGGATTGCCCCTATTTGTGGACCTTGCGGACCCATGTGCATGGTGTTGAGGTAGCGCAGTCCATAACCCATATGGCCGATGATCTCGACGGTACCTTTGTGTTCTTCCGCGTATTTTTTTATAGCTATGTGAATGTTAGGCAGGTCTATGCCTTGAAACGACCGGCTCGTCGAGGTGAAGGTTTTTACTGATTTACCGAAGAATCGGTTCAGGCGTTCCGTTAACGAGGAACTTTTTGCCTTCCGCACTACAAATAGGCACGCTCCTAGCAACATGAAGAACACTAAGAGAACAAAAGTTGTGCCACCGTCGTTCGTTTCCATGCGGGTGTAAACTCCAAATCCGGCGAGTAATGCCATTCTACCCAATAATATTCGTTTAGCTTGCTTGATGGCATGAACTTGGCAAGGTTACTCTGTAACGTGGCTTTCAGACTGACTGGCTCGACAGGAACGATCCTGTTTATACTTGTCCAACAGTCAAGCTGAAGGAAGGGAGTTATTCGATGCGCAGATTCATTTTGATTATGGCATGCCTGCTGGCATGCGCGACACCTGCACAGGCAGGAACAAGAGACGAGTCGCAAGCTCGCCCTGTCGATTTAATTGTGTCGACAACTCCTTCGCTCGAAGGATACAGAATCAAAGAATATCTTGGTGTCGTCCGTGGTGTCACCGTCAGGCAACCCACGATCGGTCAAGGGTTGAGCGCTAGTTTGGAGCGTCTCAAGGGCGGACACATTAGCGCCTACGTTGCGATGAGCGATACCGCTAGACAGCAAGCTTACGACCTTTGTTTGGAACGCGCCAGATCATTGAAAGCTGACGCGGTGGTCGGAATGGCGTACGATAGTTGCGGATTTGATGCTAGTGGAAACGTGGCAACTGAAGTTGTTTGTTACGGCACCGCCGTGTCGGTGGAGCGCAATGTTGCCAATAAACCTGAGTCGCAGAGCAATCAACTAGCTGCAACCTCCGGTTCCAACCAGGCAGGAAGAGACTTACAGTCCGCGAATCCAGTTGAAACGGATGCGCTGAAAAAATCTGCCGATGATAGAGCCAACGCATTAGCTGCAAAACGCTAAGCCGAAATTAGATAGTCCGCACCTATCCGGCTTCACGCGAGACGCCATGATGGTTCGTTCAAAGCGTTGCACCAGTCCGAGTGACTCGCAGGTTCAGCTGCAGGCTGGGTTAGATGCTTATGATCTCGTAGTGCCGAGCGATGGGCTGTTGTATCCGTTTTTCTCCAGGTAATCACGCACCGCTTTCCATGCGGATTCGATAGTTTCCAGGTGCGAGTTGATTTGGTTCCAATCTATCTGTTTCGAGTGAGCGTATTGTTCCATCGCAAAACTACGATCGGTGAGGTCGGTGGCATATATGGTGGCGCTGGTTCCTTTCAAGTCGTGAACAATGAAGTTAATCGTCGGCAAATCTTTATCGAGAACCGCCTGTCGAAGTAAGGACATTTGCTCGTCTGCCTCACAGATGAAGTCGACCAGCAAGTCAGCAATCAAGTCTTGGCCGAACACAGAAAATAGAACATCTAACTCAACCGGCTTTTCGTGAGTCTCGAGATTTTTTGTGCCGGTTTGCGAATCGCTAAAATCAAAATTGAGCGGTTTCGTGATCCAGCGTTGCAAGACTTCCGCTAGCTTTTTAAGGCTGACTGGTTTACTGATGTAGTCGTCCATTCCTGCGGCCAGACATTCTGCCCGATCGCTGGTCATCGCATGTGCCGTTAGCGCGATTATGGTGACATGCTCACCTGTCGTTTTCTCGCGCGTTCGAATTTCGCGGGTGGCCTGTAACCCATCCATCTCCGGCATCTGGCAGTCCATTAGTATCATCATATACTTGGTTTGAGATACCGCATCTAGTGCTTCGAGACCGTTGGAAACTGCATGTGCGTTGAGTCCTAGATCTTCCAATTGCAATAGCGTGACTCGCTGATTGATTGAATTATCTTCGACGACTAGAACCAATTCGTTTGTGTCCGTCTCGCGATGAGACATGCCAAACCCGCCTTTCACTCAACATGAAAGCTGAGCGCAGTGAATAATCTCTGCACGCCGTGTGCAGAATAATATTCTATTGCCGACTCTCCTGAATTAAGAGTCTGAGTAACCGAGGCTCCGGGCTACCTGTGTTGAGCAACCTTCAATAATTACTGAGATGGACTCAGCCTTTCCATTTATGATTAGCGATTGAGCCTAAGGAATTTCGAGGCGCAAAAAACTGCTAATCATGTGCCGATTATATACCCTATATTTCAAATAATCCGCAAACTTTTCGTGAATGATTTCCTGCGGCTTCGTGTTTCTCAACGCAAGTTTCGACGTTCCGAAACGTTTACCGCTTATGGCTCTCGCGGATCTGCTTAATCATGTATGCCATTTCGAATTGTTCGTTTTCCATATCACTAGGAGTGGTGTGTAAAGTATAGAACTCGGTCTTTCCATCAGTTCCTGGAATCAGCACGGACAGTCCGAAGCGCACGTCGTTGGTCGCCGGCACATCATATGAAAACGAGCAAGAGAGCGCGTCCGGGTAGTACTTATTCCACGACTCTAAATTCAAAACGCTGAGGTTTGGGAAATTTTTACTCTCAACAGCGGCGGTTAAAAGTGTCTTCAGCAATTGTCGCGTTCCGCCCGGATTTGATGGCACCGTTCCCAACTGCAAGATTTCTTGAACACCTGATGGAGTGCTTCTTGTCAGGGTGACGGCTGATTGATTGGCACCCACAAAGGTACTTTCTTTCCATGTTGATGATATTGAAATCGGATGTTGTAGTACTGAAAACTGCCTGTTCTCAAATTTAAGTTGCTGTATTTGTGATATCGATTTCGGGATTAAAACAAGTTCGAGCAGCGCCGCTAGGACAATAACCGCCCGTGGTGTTAAAAGTCGGGCTTTTGCGTTTTTATCATCAGCTGGATCTGTTTGGGGTTTTAATTTTTGTATGGCGTAAGTAACGAGCAGGACGAAAACACCAGCCAGCGCGGTGATGAGCAGGTACAGTGAATTACTCGCTCTAAGGTAGCTAGAGAAGTCGACATAGCCCCACGAGATCAATCCATGCACCGCAGCCGCCAATGGTAGAACAAGAAGAAAGTTTCGCAGACTTTGTTTTTCTGAGAGTTGCGAAATTCCCAACATCAATGCCGGTATCCAGTAAGACAGATACGATTGAATCAGATTGCAGTTAAAGAGCAACTCCTGCGTGCATGGTGCAATCACGGCACCGAATTCTGCGAAGAATGGCATAAAAAGCTGTGATTTCGAGAAGGCTGCAATTCCGCTTGCAAAGGCGACCAGTAAAAACAGAACTGTGTGAGAACTATTGGTGGTGGCAGCTGTCCTTTTTCTTGCGATTGCATAGAGTAAAGTCAGAAGTGCGACATAATTTATTGCACGAATGATGAAAAACGAAGTAGGTATATCCAGGTCTATATTCGGTGAGCCCGCAGTGTTCAGCAGTTCTCGTTGTTGCTCTATGATGCGGAAACACTGAGAGACATTCCAGCCTGCGCCTGCCAGTTTTTCCAAAAGATTGAAAGCAAATGAAGTAATGGCACCAAGCGAAAAAATACCGAGTAGGGTGGATATCTTCACTGGCAACTGATCTAATTTTTTCGAAGTCCAAACCAAAAAGTAATAGGGCAATCCGAAGTCGATTACGCCGCGAAACATGTCGAGGAAGAGTTCGTTCATCACCTTATAGTCTTTGCATGCAGACCTTGCGTGAATGTCCAGAAGCGCGACCAGGGCGATGCCACTGTAGACTGCCAGGCGTCCGGAAGAGGGCCAGCAAGGTGATGATTTCGAACTCAAACCCCAGCCTACGGTGTGCATCAACCACAGCAACCAGATTGCAAAAAAGAACAATACCAGCACCGAATGCGATGGCGCGCGTGCGAATGATGCCATCTGAAAAGCGTATTCCCACATCAGCAGCGCTGCGAAACACGATAGGAATAGCAGTCGACCGAGCGCTGCGCTGGTGAGCCGTTTTTGAACAGCAAGGATAAGTACAACGATTAGATCGAAATGGAGAACCCAACTAAACCAGTTGTTCGTCATGACGG
The DNA here is from genome assembly GCA_044225915.1 of Obscuribacteraceae bacterium (SeqCode). Lineage (GTDB taxonomy): Bacteria > Cyanobacteriota > Vampirovibrionia > Obscuribacterales > Obscuribacteraceae > JADYXR01. Next base: position 12,368 of record JBGAHZ010000010.1, on the reverse strand, counting down.
TGAGTGGATTGCTCCATATCATCGGTTTTGTAAATACGTAAACCTTATTGAGAGCAAGCAAGATCTGAGTTGCAAGCGGGTGTTGTATGTAAGTCAAGCTCAGGGTCAGCTTCTCCAGGTATGAAACAAAGAGGGCTCCAATGAGTATTAGTACCAGGAGCGGTGTCAGTAGTTTTTGAGGAAGAAGACCTTCGATTGACGTAGCCAGGATCTTGCTGCTGCCCATCAGCTTATGAAGAATTCCGACTCCCATGAAATACCAGACTGGCCAGAGGTAGCTGTAAGTCAGATACAGTGATGAAATCAGCATGCTACCCGATTGACCGAGGCTGCCCCTGGCGATGCCGGCAAGAAGGTACGTGGTGAGTAAAAAGGCAATTGTCCAGACGACCGCTGCCATTTTAAGAGGCGCGCCTCTCAATCCCGGTGACCGCTCAGGAACATGCGGTAGCCTTGCCCAAGCCAGCACGGATAAACCTAAAACTGAACCGACGATGGCACCACTGCCGATACTGATGGTCGGGCCCGGTAGGGTGGTCAGGGTGCCCAGAAAGGGTCGAATGGGCGTGAGCACGATCAAAGGGAAACCGGCGGCAATGCCGGCGACCAGCGCGTTTAGTACGCTCAGTAAATTGCTGCCGGGTGTTTCTCGTTTCAAGCTGCGCTCACAATACCCCAGAGCAATAAGTATGCTGAGCGGCGCCAGAGCGTTGGCGAAGTCTCTTGGAAGAAGAACGACGCAAGTGACAAGCAGGGACGAAGCCAGACAAGCGGTGAGCATGAAGGCGATTCTGTTTGAAATTGCGGTACCGACAAGAAGGGCCGCCCAAACGCAAGGCAGACTGACTAACCAGAGCATGACCGACCATGCTGGAGCGACTCCTTTAAAACCTGAGAACGCTTCGATTGGGACTGGAAAGAATGCGAACTGCGTCAAGGGAATAAGCACGCAGAGAGCCGCAGACAGTTGAAATATCGGTCGGAGCAATGCCACCGTCTCAGGTGGCGCCTGATTTAGATCAAGCCGATCTTTCGAGTAGGTGCGCCAGTAAAAACGTTCGAAAAATTTCCATATTGCCTGAGCCTGCGGATTTTTTTTCAGCTTGGTCCAAAACGGTAATATAACCGGGTTTTCAACGACTTTACCCAGTTGTCTGCTGAGCAAATTTAAGAAAACGACAAGAGCTGGAAATAATCCTGCCAGATAGTTACCAAACTTTCTGAGTGTGGCAACAATTTGGACGAAGTTCATAGCTAAACCAGGCTCCGCTTGGCTTTTGTGGCGTTGGACAGAGTATCACAGATCGAATATTAGATTTTTGTCGGTCTTGGCTGCTCAGGGCGCCCAGACGGGATTCTATGGTGACCCAGCAGATAATCATCTTGTTACAAGTCGATATCGATTGTGTAAGCCGCGCGTAAGAGCTTCGTTTTAAGTGATTTATGTCCCATCTTTTGTGTCGAAACCCGTGCTATGTTCAAATCAGCGCATCGGATCACAGGTGATTAAATGACCACGCAACCACTCGTCCACGACCAGATAATTGGCTTGCCATTACAGTCAGGTCCGACGACGACGTTCGATTCGTCTCAGTGGCGCCAATATTTCGAAGAAAACCGAAAGATGCGACCGGCGGTAAAACTGCCCAACGAAATCATCATGGACGAAGCTGTTCGAGTTCCCCTTATCCGTTCGCTGCAAAAATTTCAAATCGGTGAAACCGGAGAAGGGCGGCATCTGCGCAAATACGCCAGAAACTACGGCAACGAAGATTACGTAAAATGCGTAGACATGTTCATCAAAGAAGAACAGTCTCACGCTCAAATTCTGTCCCAAGTCATTCTCAATATGAACGGAAACCTGCTGAGCTGGCACTGGACGGATGTCGTTTTCACCGTACTTCGACGCATGCTCCATCTGAAAACAGAACTTTTGATCTTGCTTATCGCCGAAGTAATCGGCAAATGTTTCTACAAATACGTGGCTGATAAGGTAGACAACAAGCCGCTCGAGGAGATCTTTTCTCTCATCGTTCTTGACGAAATCATGCACCTCAAATTCCACACGGAATTTTTGTCTGAGCAATTGCGTCCCTATCCCTGGATTGTGAAACACATGGTTCACTACGTCTGGTGCATGCTCTTCTACACCGCATGCTTTGCCTTTGTGACCGACCATCGAAAAGCGTTGGCTGCGCTAAACGTATCGAGTGGTGAGTTTATCGCTACCTGTTCAAAAACTTTCCATGTGAAGGCTACGCGTGCACTCGGCATGGAGTGAGCTTTCCAGGGAAATTTATTAGTCTCGATAAATCGATAAAATTTCCCGGATGGACAAATTCGAAATAGCTAATGCTTTAAGAGAGACGGGTGCGTTGATTAGCGCATCCGGCGGCAATCCGTATAAAGCGCGAGCCTATTTGACGGGGGCCAAAGCGATTGAGAGCCTGCAACAAGATCTAGGCACGCTGGTTGAAACAAAACGACTGGTCGAGGTGCCGGGGATCGGTGCATCACTTGCTGCCGCCATCGAGGAACTCTATGTCACAGGCGCTTCCAAGACTTTGCAGAAGCTGAGAGAAGATATGCCGCCCGGCATAATCGAGTTATCGAACGTCCCTGGTTTGACCACTAAACGCATCAAAGCAATTCATGATGCACTTGGTGTTAAGTGTATTGATGAACTTGAACAAGCGTGTCTGGCAGGCAGTCTCCGTGACGTGAAAGGCTTCGGCGAGAAACTCGAGAAAACTATTCTTGAAGGTATTTACTCGTACAAAAACCGTCAGCACCAGGTGCTCTTGTACGAAGGTAGAAAGATCGGCAACGAGCTTATTGCTTACTTGAAAATGATTCTATCCGGCAAACGCATCGAGCTTGCCGGCGAGGTAAGACGCTGGCATGAAGCCGTAAATCGGGTTCGAATTGTCGCCGAGTCGGACAAGCATGAATCGGCAATAAAAATGTTCAAGAAATTTCCAATGGTAACTGAAGTAGAAGAAGAGCGCACCGACTACGTGCGAACTCGGCTAACTGACGGGCTTCGTGCTGAGCTGTTTCTCACTGATTCCTTTGCTACAAAACTGATTGAGATTACAGGCAGCGACGAACACTTCCAGCATCTGCAAGATTACGCCGCAAGAAAGGGTTATATCCTCCATGGCGATTCGCTGCGCAAAGGTGCCGAAGACGTGAGTGTGCGCAGTGAAAAGGCGGTTTATGAAACGCTCGGTCTCAACCTGATTCCACCGGAGTTACGCGAGAATCTTGGTGAAGTTGAAGATGCGGATGAAAGTGATTTCTCCGACCTGATTCAGATAGAAGACATTCGCGGCATGACGCATTGCCACACGACCTTTTCGGATGGCAGGCATACCGTCGAAGAAATGGCACGTGCTGCTGAGAAACTTGGAATGAAGTATCTGACGATTACGGACCATTCGCCGACCGCTCACTATGCAGGCGGGTTGCCTATCGATGAACTGAAGGAACAGTGGGATGAGATCGATCGGGTCCAAGAAATGGTTGAGATCAAACTTTTAAAAGGCACCGAATGCGATATCTTAGCTGATGGCGAACTGGATTACCCGGATCATATTCTTGAACGTTTCGACCTGGTCATTGCCAGCGTTCATTCTCGTTATAAACTCGACGAAAAGCAGATGACAAGCCGATTGTTGAACTGCATGAGAAACCGCCACTTCAAAATCTGGGGACATCCGCTAGGGCGTCTGGTATTGCGCAGAGACCCGATTGCCTGCGACGTGGAAAAAATCCTCGATGCCGTCGCCGAGTCTCGCGCCGCAATTGAAATCAACGGAGACCCTCATCGTCTGGATTTAGAACCGCGCTGGGCTCGTGCCGCAAACGAACGGGGAATCAAGTTTGTAATTTCGACTGATGCGCATTCGACCGGCGATTATCGAAATCTGAAGTATGGTATTCACATGGCGCGCCGCGCAGGAATTGAGCGCCACAACGTTCTCAATACCCTCAGCGTGAGCGAATTCCGTAAGGCTGTTAAACCGTAAAGATTCATCAGCTGATTCGATAATCGTCGCTTTTCGCTCAGCCTGGAAAACTCGGCGTCATCCTGCGACATCCAATCTCTTGGATATGGCTACTTCGACTTAGCTTTTAATACCAGGATGCAATCTAGAGGTTAACCATGCTCGTCAATCTGACTTGGCTCTTTGTATGCGGTCTGCGTCGTAGTGGACTTGATAGCGGCAAGGTTGCGAGAGAACAGGTTCCAATTGAAAGCAACCGGATCAGTTCTTGTGCTAGGTTGGATTTGACCGTGACCCCAGATTTTCCGTATAGGGAAACGCTCCTGGATGTAGTCTACGAGCCGAACTACAGATGCTAGCTGAACCGCCGTGTATTTTTGAGTACCGGCTCTTACGATTTCAATGCCGATGCTATTGTCGTTAGTGACACCACCAAGAGTGCGTTTTTCGTTGACGTGGATGGTGGCGTATTTGGGGTCAACGGTTTGATGAATGATGCCGTTGCGATCGACGATATACTGGGCTCCAGGATGACTAAGCCCATGATTCCAGCTTTTCACCACAGTTCTTGCATCAGCAGGTCTGGCAGTTTCGGTCGAGTGAATGATCAGATTGGCGACTTGCTGAGTGCGAGGACGAATGCCTCCGCGCAGCGGACTGTATGCGAACACTCTGGCTCTGACGAGGTCTTGGGGAGAATAACGTCCGGCCATTCCGCGTTGAAAATTGGCGTTGATGCGGGAACTCAGCTCAGCATTGAGCGGTGAGGTATTCATAGGCACTGTCCAAAAATAGCGCTTTGCGATTTGCGTAGCGCGCTTGGCGCGCTTGCGAGAAGCCACTTGTCGAGTTTTCGATCTTGAATTATTTCTCGTGGCGATTTTTCCTTTTCGACTCGATAATTGCGCGATTGGCTGTCTACGCTGCGTCGTGCGAGTCACTGTTTTGACCGTGACTCGTTTCAGGCTTACCTTAGGAGAAATACTTTTCCGAGAAGTTCTTTTAGCGGATTTAGAAACGGATCTGACGCCGGCGTGTGTCGCATGTGGTTTGCCTTTGCTTACACGCGCACACGCGGAGGAGGGAAAGACAAGGCTCAAAGCAAGAGCGACTAAGAAGTGAAATTGCCAGCGTGCTACCATCTGCGTTACCTCGAATTTTTGACATGAGAGCAAGGACCCGCCTGCCATACGAGTCCTTATATATTGAATTGAGCGCGAAATCTCCGCCTGATTTGGTTAGAGCTCGTAGCGCGCACATAATGCGCTGCTCGATGGCGCAACGTTCATGATGATTGTTGTAACACAGGAATGTTGAAAACGGCGAAAACAAAAATGCCAAAAACGCACTGGTAGTGCGGTCTTGCGGATATCTTGCTGAAAGCTGTTTCTAATGAATATTAAATCCTACAGCACGAAAATTTCTGTAGACGGATGTATTCAAAACCAAGAGACGATCACATTTTTGGCGGAATCAGAAATGTTCGCGCAATAAAAAATTTTCGAGTTATCCGTCCAATAAATCTTGACGTTTCGCAATAGAACACAGCGCCTGGAGCGTCGCGTATGTTTTACCTTGAATGCGGCACGGGTAGTAAAATATTGGGACAATAAACGGTGCCAGATGGTTGAGTCCAGCGATACTGATAAACCGAAGAAAGACGCAGTCTGCACGACTTGCGGTAAATCCGTGGGCGCGTCTGTTTCCGGTTCTGATGGTGAATGGAGCTTCAAACCCGTGTGCCGATGCGCCATCGGTAAGTCTGTAGAAGCAGACAAGCAGCCCGCCCGCGTCGGTGACTCGAGCGAACAGAAAGCGACGGAAGCCTCGTCTGTCAAGGTTCAAAACGTCGACGACGTTGAGCAAGTTCAGCCACCTCCGGAAAGATCAAAGGCTGACGTTGAATCGAAATCGACCGGCGTGAAAGAGCCGTCGGAAAAAATTGGGGAGTCCGAATCTCCTGCTAAGTCCGAATCATCTGCGGTGGCGGAATCTCATTCTGCGTCTAAATCTCCCGCGGTGCCTCCATCTCCAGTTGTGTCCAGTGAAGTTGATTCAGGCGGATGGGCGAGCGTGACGAGCGCCAAAACTGCTAGTGGACCCGATCTGTCTAAACGACCAAGAGCGAAGACCGGCGAATCAGGAAGTTGGAAAAATGCAGCAGCTCCCAGGAGTTTTAGAGACGACAACCTCAGTTCCAGCGACAGCAACGATAGCTGGATCGAGGTAGGCTCGGATGACTTTGCCGGACCGGTTCCGGATGATTTTAACCGTCCGGTAGCGCACGAAATTCACAAAATGAGTACGAACGGAGCCACCTCCAGTGGTGCCCATTCCAGCGCTAAAAGTTTGAGCTCCAGTGGTACCAATCTCGGTGTCAGCTATTCCAGCTCAAGCAATCTCGACGGTAGTGGTGCGAGCGGCGCGTATCGTCGCGGCTCGAGCAAGACTGTCGAGGAGCCTGTGGATTGGGTTCCAGTTAAACAAAAACCGCCGGACAAGACGAGATCCCAATTTGCTGATGACGCAGAACTCCTGGACCTGACTCATAAAACCGAGACAGCCGAAGAAAGGGCGGCGAAGCCGGACACTCGCAAAGCCATTCAAGATGCCCTCCGCCGAAACCGAATTAAAACGATGGTGGTTGCAGCCATCGCACTTCTTTTAGCCTACGGGGTCTATTCATATGCTGACTCCAAAGGTTTGATCAAAAAAGTTGGGATATTGAGTCAAGGCGCGAATTCCGGTCAGCAATCGAAGAAGGGCTCTGGACGCCATTCTAAGAAGAATAAACGCACCAAATAGGCTTGCGATAGCGCTGAACCATTTGATGACTGTCACGATGTCATGATATCTTTCGATAATACTCGTTATCCTGCTACCAGTCCGCCCTCCCCCGACCCTGCGTCACCATATCTATAGTAAGTATTTAGACTGTAGCGCTCTGAACTACTGAAACGATCACAATTTCTGCACAGCGTGCGGAACCTTGTGCTGCGGGTTTTTCATGCGGAGAATTTTCAAAATGACAGGACTTGATTCACCTCAAAGGAGTGTGGAAGTTGATAGAAGCACGGTACGAAGCGGGTTTCAATCGTTTGGATTCGAGCCTGGTTCGCTGTCGAGGACGCCGAAGTCAGAGCCTGATTTCTTGCTTTTAGATTCGCCCTTTTCTCAAAAATCTGCGACTGGTTCGGACTCCGGAACAACGACAGGTTTATCGAAAGCCGCATCCGAACTCATGAAGCCTGCTGCTGAGCCGGCTAAGTCAAACACTCCGGATTCTCGCACTGACTCTGAAAAAGCAACTTCGGACGCAGCAAAATTGAAGCCGGATTCTGCGAAATTGTCGACCGATTTAAACAAGTCAACCTCGGCGCCCCCAGTTTTTGATTCTTCGAAACCAGCAGGCGAGCAGGCTCTCGACCGATGGTTCAAAACACCGACGATTGACATACCGGATGCCAACAAACGGCCTGCCGGCGAGCCGTGGAAGCCGCTGAGACCAGGAAGTGATATTCCCTCGTCGCGGAGCAACGAGCCACCAGGGGAGCGAGTTAAACCGGCTCAAAATAATGATTTACCGTTTAGAAATTCAGATAAAATCGCGCCTCAAACTCCGAAGGAGATAGCGCCTGCGCGCGAATTCAATCTGAAGGACCGCATAAAGGACAGCTCTATCCCGGATGCGAAGATTTACGTTCCACCAGGCTTTGATCCGTCGAAGCCCGTTAACTTGATAATCTACAACCACGGCTGGAGAGACACCGCCAGTAGTGCTTTCAGAAATGCCAACTTGAGAGCGCAAATGGCAGTGGCACCACCCAACAGTATGCTGGTGATTCCGGCATGGCAAGCGTCGGAGGGGGCTGAGAGCAGCGTGGTGGATTCGCGATTCAGCCGCAATCTGATGGGGATGTTGCAAGGTTCGCTGCGCGCGCAGGGCACCGACCTCAATAATGTCGGCAGTATTTCCCTTGTTTCGCATTCTGCCGGCGGCACTCCAGTGGAAAGAGAGTTAAACGCGTTCCGTGGCACCGCGCTCTATGACCGAGTCTCCTCAGTCGCCAGTTTGGACACAAACTATGGTGTCAACCAACCTGCTGTCGACCAGTGGATAGCTCACAACATTCAAAATGGAAAGTTTGCACGTAACCAGGCAACATTCATGAATCTCTATGCCAGTGGAACCGACAACGGCAGCCGCGCCCAGGCGGCAAGGGTGGCGAGGATGGTCAACGGATACGGTCCATTGCTAGACCGCGGCAGTGCTGTTCCCCGGGGCGGAACCGTTAGAACGCAGGACATAAGTCGTGCTCCAATAGTTTTCCAAAACACTGGGGACGCGCATGGCCGCTTTCCTAACAAGTTTTTCGGCTATGCAATTTCGAAGGTCGGCAATCGGAATATTTAGTTGACCAATAACAAAGAACGCGCACCGAATGTAGTGCGCGTTCAATAATCGTTTATGAGCTTATCGACTTAGGCTGAAAGAAGCGAACTCAAAGACTTGCTCTTGGAGCCTTCTTTGTCTTCGTCATCGACGATTTCATCGCCGGGTTCGAGATCGAAGCCCTTCAACCAGCCTTTGCTGTCATGAATTGCACTTCGCAACTCGCTGGACTTGCCGTCCTTCAGCGCGAGGTCACGATAAATAGCCAGCAACTGCAGTGTGTTCATGAGGCAAACATTTTTCATGTTAGCGTATTCATTCACTTCTGCATTGGTGTCGTCGCCGCGGTCCTTCGGCGACTTGTCACTGATTCTGCCGACGATTAACACGCCTTTCGGCTCGATGCCCTTTTCGCACCAGAAGCGGGTTTGCGAGATGGAAAGCTGACCGAGGTGGCTGCGTTCTGCCGAGCCTTTGATTGAAATAACTCTGGCAATCGCAACTTTCTCGTCTTCTCTTTCGAGAAGGAACTCGTGTTTGTCCTCTTCTGACTGGGTTACTTTCCAACCCGACAGACTGAGAACTTGCTTGCATGCTTCGATTAGATCGTCGCCGTCAGCGGTCAACAGTGTGTTGCGCAGACCTTTTGTTTGCGCAGCTTGATTCTCGATCTTTCGGATCTTGTCTTGATACTGCTTGATCTGATCGTTAAGAGTGTCAAGCTCCTTGTTTAGATGCTTGAGCTCGTCTGAAAAATATCGTTTGCACCAATCCGGTACTGATGATGGGCCCATAACTATTCCTATGTCCTCGCTAAAACCGTTGGTCGCTTTGTCATGGTCGGATGCCAGTGTTGTCTCAATGCGGTCCGCTGAGACACCTGTTTTATTTTCATCACTCTTTTCAGCCAAATCCGACTTGGCTGTAGAATCATCAATTATTTCAGCAATTCTCTCTAAAGTCTCGGCTTCCTCGGACTTTTCATCCTCACCTTTATCTTTCTTTGCGGATGACTCGGGCTCTTCGGACTCTTTGTCAGACGGCGATTCCGGCTCCGGCTTGGCTTCTTCCGTCTCACTTTGAGGTTGTGAAGATTCATCTTTCTTGTCGTCTTCCTCATCTTTGGAGGAAGACTCTTCAGCTTCAGTCGATTTTGCGTCATCTTCTTTAGCTGGTTCTGGTTTTTCTTCTTCAGAAACCGTTTGCTCAGGCTCTTTCTTCTCGTCTTCCTCTTTCTTTGACTCTTCAGTGTCAAACGACATCTCGCCCTTCTTAAGAGCGTCTCGAATCATTTCACGAGAGGCAGCGATTTCATCCTGTAGTGGTTCCAATAGATCTTTGACAGCGTTAGATATTTCATCGCTCTTCGACTCGGATGAATCATCTTTTGTCGGCTCGGCAGAGGTCTCTCCAGCGCCGTTGGATTCTGATTTAGGAGCTTTGTCCTCGTCATCTTCGTCGGATTTTTTAGACTCATCTGACTTGGATTCTTCGACTTCGGTCTTAGCCGGCTCTTCCTTAGATTCTTTGCTATCAGAAGATTCTTTGCTATCAGCGTCACTCTTCGAGCTAGTTTCGGACTTCGCCTCGTCTTCCTTCTTTTCGGTATCGGACTTTTCAGATTTCTCTTCGTCCGCAGCCTTGCTCTCTGCTTTCTCCGGCTCAATCGGCTCTACGTCGTGCTTAGCTTCGAATTCGTTTTCTTCCGCCTGTTTAGTCAAACTATATTGAGCGAGTTGTTCTGGCGAGATGATGCTGATTTCCTGGGTCGCGGATAATTCCATCTCTCCGGAGTAGGCGTGATCTCGATCTCCGCCTTTTTTCAATGACAGCTCTTCAGTGCCTGCTGCCTTTTCAACGTCGACTGGCGGCAGTGGCTCGTCTTTCTCTGCACCAGCTTGTGATTCGATTACAAACCAGAACAAGGACACGCCTATTTTTAGAACGTCACCATCGTTGATTGGCTCAGGGCCACCGATCTGGTTACCGTTCAAAAATGTGCCGTGGCGGCTCTTTGCATCTTGTGTTTGATACTGACCGTTTTCGTACGTGATGATGAAGTGGAATCTCGATATAGATTGGTCGCCGCTGATCACAATGTCGTTAAGATCGTCACGACCGACTCGGCATCTCGGCGTCGTGATCGGAATCTTGCGGTTGGAGACAAGATCGACGAGAAATGCGGTTGGAACCGAGGCTGCTTCGTTTTTTTCCATTTGCGCTTTTTCCGACTCCAGTACTTTTTTTACGTCAACTCCCGTCTCTGTACAACTTGGACAAGTCGCGCCCTTGTACTCTTTTTGACAGAGAGAGCAAACTTTAGCTTTTTTAGCCAACTAATCCTTCCCTTGTTTAACGCCAGGGCCGAATTGAGAAGCCCTCCGGTAAGTCGAAAGTGGTCTCGAATGTGCGTAAAACCACTCTTGATCACCATTAAATGTTCCACGAGGGCACGAATATAAACCTTATAAACGGAAAATGCCTATTGGGTGTCTTTATCAGACTAATGCTATTGAAACCGCGAATTTCGGCGTTTTTGAGAACCTACTATTCATCAGCGTCTCGATCAATTCGTCGAGACTGCACTTGGCCGACCCGAGTGTCAGTATAAACATATGTATGTGGCTCGAAAGCCCCTGGAATTCGCAATGCGCTTGTATTTAAGGAAGCTGGGTCGTTGAGACGGTACACTCATGTTTATTCGGTCGCAGTCGTCAACGTTTTAAAGAGTGCAACAAAATGTCAGAAACTGAAGGCACAGCGGTATCTACGGAAGCCCTACTCGAACACTTGCAAAAATTGCCATGGTGCAAACAGGGCGAGGATGTGTTGGTTGCAATAAGTCCGGCCACACCTGAGGTCGTCGATCATCTCGTCAATCACGAAGTCAAAGTCTTCCCCGGCGGTCTCACCGTGAAGATGCAGAAGTCGGTACTCTCGAATTTCAAGCAACGGTACGACGAGGGGCAGCCACTACCAGTGGTGATTGTTTGGAAAACGACTGGTGTTGAAGTCTGGTATCGCAAAAACAAACCCGACCAATTTCCTTATGATGCCTGGCAAGATCCGGCAGCTGCCGCTCACGAACAAGAGCGCGTTTTGCTGCCCGCTGAGGAGTTCGGCGCAGGATACGCAGAGGCGCATGGTGCGGTTGTTTCGAAGGTCAAAGCGTGCCCTTCGATGATGCCACCGTATTAGAACACGCTTCATGCGCCACCGTAATTGGTGCATCTTGCGTCCGAGCTTGTCTATCTATTGATTTACGTCGCTTGAAAAATGCGCTCGATGCTATTTGGCAGAATTGGATATGGTGCCAACATTTTCAATCTGGACACGGAGAATGATTGATGCAAGCAGACTTAGGTTTTGGAATAACGGTAAAACCTATTGAGAAGAACCAATATGACGAGTTTCGCTCAATTCACGAACCGACAATCTTTCCGAATCGCTTCGATATAAACTGTCAGTCTGTGCTCACGGGTGGAGAGAAATCTGCGATCGATACGCTCAGCACAAACCTCTCCAACTTTTATGATCTCAGATTGGGATTCTTTTCAGACGAACAAATGATTGGTTGGAGTTACGGTATCCAGCATAACCGTGACACCTTTAGGATGGTGACGACGGGCATTCTGCCTGAATTCCAAAGCAAAGGAATTTATTCGTCATTTTTGAAATCTTATTCGAAGCACATTCAAGAAAAGGGTTTTCAAATTCTGTTTAGTCGGCACTATGCGACGAACAACCAAGTCATCGTGCCGAAGTTGCGATTCGGATTTATCGTTTCAGGTTTTGAAATTTCCGATCAATTTGGACTACTGCTTTGGCTTTCTTACTACTTCAACAAGACTCGCGAAAACGTGATGCACGTGCGGTCGGGGCTGCAGCAGCCGGACGCGGAGATAACGAAATTGATTAGAAAGTACGAATAGGAAAAAGCAGCCGCAACTTTATGATGCGGCCGC
>JBGAHZ010000077.1:0-26724 GCA_044225915.1 Obscuribacteraceae bacterium (SeqCode) | reverse complement strand
ATGACTCCGCATCTTCAGAAGGTCGCAGTTCCGGAGGCGGCGGTTATGGTCGCTCCGGCGGATCCGGCGGTTATGGTGGCAAGCCTCGCACTGGTGGAGCCGGCGGTCGCGCTGGTGGCGGTGGCGGTTATGGCCGCTCTAGCGGCAGCAGCAGCGGTGGTGGTTACGGTCGTTCCAGCGGTAGCACCGGCGGCGGTGGTTATGGTCGCTCCAGTGGCTCGAGCAGCAGCGGCGAAGCTCGAACCGGTGGCGGCGGCGGCTACGGTCGATCCGGCGGCAGCGGTGGTGGCGAAGCCAGGACCGGTGGCGGTGGATATGGTCGCTCCGGTGGCGGCGGAGGCGGTTACGGGCGTTCAGCCGGTGGCGGCGGTGGTCGCACCGGTGGAGCAGGGCGCAGCAGCGGCGGTGGTGGCGGCTATGGCCGTTCCAGCGGTGGTAGCAGCGGTGGTGGCGCCAGAGGGCGCACTGCTGGTGGTGGCGCCGGTCGCGGACGTTCTGCCGGTCCAAGCGGTGGTTCTCGAAGACCCGCAGGCAAAAAGCCCTAAAATCGCGAGCAAGTTAAGAACGGCTGCTTAAGCACTCATCCATTGATTCAATAAGAGTTGGAGGACAACATCCCTATGAAATCGAAACTTCTTTTTCTGATTGCATTGCTGGCGGTGGCATGCCCAAGTACGAATGCGGAAGGCAGCTACCCTGCGATAGTCACTAAGAAAGAACTTTATGCGAAGAACGATCTCCGCGGCAAAGCAGCGCCCGCTCTAGAAGTTAAGAAGTGGCTCAATGGTTCAAAACCAGACACAACCGGCAAAGTCGTTTTGATCGATTTCTGGGCAACGTGGTGCCCACCTTGTCGCAACCTGATCCCTGAACTAAATACGTTCAAGGAAAAATTTGGAGACGATTTGGTCATCATCGGGCTCAGCGACGAACCGGAAGACAAGCTTGAAGAGTTCATCAAGTCCACGCCAATCAAATATTCGATTGGCACAGACCCTGATAAAACAATGAAAAAGGCTATCGGTATCAAAGGCATACCGCACGTCCTGGTCATCACGCCAGACAATATAGTGCGCTGGCAAGGTTATCCCGGTATGGAAGAAGATCAACTTACCGAAGAAAAACTAGCCAAGATTATCGCGGTCAGCAAATCAAAATAACGACAGCTGCTACGACTTCGACTGATGTCCTGATTTTGCTTTCGCATGCTTTTTGGTGTGCGGCTTTATTGCATGGGTCTGATTTATGTGGAGCTGTTTCCGGCCTCCATCAGCGATCGCGACCTTGGTAGCCGCACCCGGTGCGGTAGCTCTAATGGGCTGAACGATTTGTGTCGGAGCATTCTTAGCCGACTGCGAAATCGCCATCGTCGCGCCACAGACGACAAAGAGACCACCAAAAACGATTCCAAATATCGCGAATGTTAGTGCGGCACTCTTGGATGACTTAAACGGGCTGTTCGGAATACCGTCATCTTCAAAAGCGGACCGTGATAAGCCCTTGCCAATATTCTTGCTATTTTTCTCGGTTCTCATATCCCTACCCTGCCCGGAGATCTACTTGACATCTCCAATGTCGACTATCATATAACCCGGAAGAGCCTACCCCCTCAACGTATACCTTCTATTCATAATTGCCGGGTTCCAGCGAAATTATCCTCAGGACAAAGGCACGGTCCAAAGGTCAGATCGCAGCGTTTTAAACGACTAACAGTCCTACTAATTCGTAGTCACTTCTTTGCGGCTTCTGCCTTTGCTCTGGTCAGTGCTTCCGATTCAACTAACAGACCTTGTCGTTCGTATGTTTTCCAAATCTCCGACCACTTCATCACCACAAAGTGATTGGTCGAATATTTTTTCGCAAGCCGCGTCACTGCTGCGTTTCCGCTGCGCAACAATTCCATTCCGAGGAGACCCGCACATTTAAGACAAAACGCTTCTTTCTCGTCATTGTCTTTTTTATTTAGTCGAACGATCTCGTCGACATTCAATTTCGTATCGCAACCATGGCAACGCGATGGTCGACTCAATGCATACAGCGCTTCAGTTTTAGCAGCAGCTGTCTCTTTCCCCATGTTGATCTTATTTAGCCAACTTCGGTGAATGCTTTATCGAATGCTTCGATCGTTTGATCGATTATTCGCTTCGTGTGTTGCGTCGAAAGAAATGCAGCTTCGAATTGAGAAGGCGGCCAGTAGATGCCGTTTTGGACTAGCGACTTCCAAACCTTGGCGAACATCTCAGTATCTGCCTTTTGGGCTTGTTCGAAATTGGTGACTTCTTTGTTGGTGAAGAATACCGTGATCATTCCGCAGGTGTGTGAAACTGTCGCGCTCACACCTTTGTCTTTGATCAAATCCTTCAGACCCTGAGCAAGTTTGTCAGTGGATTCTTGCAAGTCGGCATAGATCTTTTCATTTTTCAGCGCCTTCAGTTGCGCTACACCGGCAGCCATGGCGACTGGATTTCCGGACAGCGTGCCGGCTTGATACACATCACCTTGCGGTGCAATCATTTCCATTATGTCTCTTCGTCCGCCATAAGCACCGACTGGCAGACCACCACCGATCACTTTGCCGAGGCAAGTGAGATCCGGTTTCACATCAAACATTTTTTGTGCGCCACCTTTGGCGACCCGGAAGCCGGTCATCACCTCATCGAAGATCAGGAGCGATTTGTTTTTCTGACACAGTTCACTAAGACCCTGGAGGAAACCTTCCTTCGGTAGAATCAATCCTGAATTGCCGACAATCGGCTCGACAATCACTGCGGCGATTTCGTCTTTGTGCTCGGCGAATGCCTTGGTGACTGCTTCCAGGTCGTTATAAGGCAATGAAATTGTAAGCTTGGAAAGCGCTTCAGGAACACCAGGACTGCTCGAAATTCCAAGCGTTGCAAGTCCGGATCCGGCTTTTACAAGGAAGCTGTCAGCGTGCCCGTGATAGCAACCGTCGAATTTGATGATGATGTCGCGCTTCGTATACGCTCTGGCCAGGCGGATTGCCGACATGCATGCTTCGGTTCCGGAATTGACCATGCGCACCATTTCCATTGATGGCATAAATTCCTGAACTAATTCTGCAAGTTCAACTTCAGCTCTGCATGGTGCACCAAAGCTGGTGCCATGTATGACAGCGCGTTCCACAGCTTCGAGTACACGCGGGTGACAGTGACCCAGAATCATCGGTCCCCAGGACAAAACGAAGTCGATGTATTCGGTATCATCGACGTCAAATAGATACGGTCCGTCGGCACGAACCATGAAGATTGGCTCAGAGTGTACTGATTTGCATGCGCGCGCCGGGGAGTTGACTCCGCCCGGTATTACTTTTTTCGCTCTTTCAAAAAGCTTGTGAGAGTTAGTTGATGGCTCCGTTTCAGCTGCTGGTGCTTCTTTCGCTTTGTCTTTAATAACTGTATCTGTCATGTTTCACCTGAGAACGAAGTAGTTTCAACCAATATTCAACAAAACCATTTCCTGTTTTGTTTTGACACCAAATCAACAACCGCAGTTCCAAACAATTTTCGGAACGAACTCAAACCAAAAACTCAGAGGCCGTTGGTCACCTGCCATTTTAGCAAGGCCAAAGCCAATGTAGTCAGGCTACCTTCGGATTCCCGCGTTTACATCTTCCACGCCTATCAGGACATTCCCGATTTTTCCGAGACTGACACTGACAGGCAAGTTTAGATTTCTAATCCGCAACTTTTTCTTTCTGAGCTTTCAATATTCGTTCAATCGCCGGCTCGACCATCTTGACGGCCTTCTCGCCAGCTTTGAAATCGCGCATCTTATGATCTTCGTCAAACAAGTAGTACGCGGGCACGTATTTGTTCTCGAACTTATTCGTGATTTCATGCCAGTTGTCGACAACGACTGGCTGCTTCACTTCCCACTCGTCCATAGCTTCTTTGACGAGTTCGATTTTGGTATCAGATTCTTGTCGTGGCATGTGCACTGAAATAATCTGCAAACCATCGGGTTTGTAGGTGTCCAGCCATCTATTGATGTCGGGCAAACTCTCTTTGCATGTTCCGCAACTTACGGACCAAAAATGGACGAGTACCGGTTTTCCCTTCAGTTCTTCGTCTTTGATAGGTTCCGAGTTGAACCAATCCGTTCCACCATCGAGCGATGGGAGCGGAGTATCCATTCGAAGCGGCATACGACCTCCTTGATACCGTTATGACTAAAACGTTTTTGATCCGTTCCGACTCTACTAATTGTATCGCCGTAATGGCAGTTGGTGCGCGATTATTCAAAAGAGTCGCCAGCACCTGGCCAGCGACTCTTTCAAAACTAACGCTTATTCGAATTAGACGGAAAGAGGCTTTTGACCTGGCTTCCAATCTGCTCCGCAGAGACCACCGGTCTTGAGAGCTTCAAGAACGCGGAGGGTTTCATCTACGCTGCGACCAACGTTGAGGCTGTGCACAACTTGATACTGGAGGTAACCATCTGGATCGATGATGAACAATCCACGCAGTGAGATACCTTTGTCTTCGAGCAATACACCGTAATCGCGGCAAACATCTTTGGTGATGTCTGAACCGAGGATGTAATCCAGTTTGCCCAGACCACCTTTATCTTCGGTGGTGTTGATCCAGGCGCGGTGGCTGTATACGCTGTCGGTTGAGACGGCGAGAACTTCGGCGCCAGCGGCTTTGATGTCTTTCAATCTGTCATGAAAGGCTTTCAATTCGGTTGGGCAAACAAAGGTGAAATCTAAAGGATAGAAGAAGAGGATGAGCCATTTGCCTTTGTAATCGGCGAGACTGACGTTCTCTTTTAAAGTTTTGAGGTCCTTGGTGGACGGCATGTCAAAGGGCGGAGCTTTTTTACCAACTTGCAACATACGACGATAACTCCCATTAATAGCTAACGGTGCGGGTGACTTAAGATACGCAATGGTAGCCGCTCATCGTGTATCAATTAATATGTTTAATGGAAATTGTATATTTGGCTTAACGTTCTATTTGGCTTGAGGTTTGCTTTTCTCGACCCAGTCCTGAACCACGCGATCGAGTTGATTAAGCGCAACGTATTTGCGAATGAGCGGACTCTTCGGATCCCAGCCGATTGTCAACAGATGAATCAGATGATCGCGCGGACTGCTACTGGCTTTGCTGCGACCAAGCTCATCTTCTTTTACGGCGTCGTTACTCATGGATGTCGTTCACTCCCGGACTCGAAAACATCAGCAGCCATCACGACTTTCATGGTACTAAATCAAATTGGTTCTGTACCAATAGATAAGCTCAAACTGAGAAAAACAAATGCTAATTCAGCATCTATCCGAAAGGCCTTTTTAAAACCATCCTTGTCTGAACACCCCTGAATTTAAATACTAAGGTCTCATTAAGAACATCTAATTTCGCAACCTTCTCGAATTAGAATCGAGCATCGCAATTATCAAGGGGGCGAATTATGGAAGGCAAAATCAACTCCAGCATTTCGCCCGATCACCCGGCTATTGCCCGCTGCAATGTCGTGTTCGCGGTGATTTTTGTAATCCTGATTCCCTCAATTCTTGTGGCGCTGGCTCACTTCTTCGGAGAATTCCAAAGAACTTCGTCTCCGCAAAACTGGTCTAGAACGACTGCCACCGTCACTAAGGTAGATGCGCATCGCCTGCCGAAGTCGCGTGGATATCGCTTGACCTTACAACTTCACGTGCCGGGTCGAGCCACGTTCGAAGACTCGTTTCCGCCGATGCCGCAAGACTTCGCTTACAACTACAAAAAAGAGATTGAAGAAACCCACAAAGTCGACATCTACAAGAGCGTAGGGGAAAATCCGCCGGAATACACATTGTCATACAAACAGCTAGCGAACCAACGGTGGTTGCCAATCCTGCTCTTGATTGGCGGCTTTGGCGGACTTTCTGTTTATGGCTTGCTTCGATTCTGGAGAGTATGTCTCGACGCAATCTCAGTCGCGGCGCCGGCTTCGAGAAAATTTCCGACCACACGCAGACTCGGTAAGGTCTTAAACCCGAATCGCCGTCCGGCTATCGATTTCACAGAGACCGGGACTGAACAAGCAGACCAAACCGTAAAACACAAGTCTCGCAACGCGCTCTATCGGTGACTCCCGGAGTTTCCTGTTTACGCGAAGGCTCTCTGTTCTGCACAATAATCGTAGGGGCGCTTTGCAAGCGCCCATGCCGTTGGTTTCGAACCGGCGGGTGTTAGCAGCCGGGGCGCTTGCAAAGCGCCCCTACAATTACCCCTACGATTAGCGCTTAGTCCAACCGCTGTGCTCGCCTCGGGGACGTCCTTTCTCGCATGGCTTCTCAGGCATCGTTGAAACGTCCGGCAAAGCCACTTGTAAACGTTTTAGTTCAAACAATTCTCATTTGCTATCAATAGTTAAGCTGCCAGCCCTGCCTTTTATTGCCCTGCAGGTGCATATTTGATAGTATTCACATTCGGTCTTCCGCTCTTAGCAACAAAGAGAGCGTAAGGCGGTCTTGCATGACCTGCGAACAAAACGCGGGCGTCAAGACGAATTCAACGTCAATTACGTTAGCTAGAATATTCCGGAGACAGCAATGTTCGCCATAGTTGAAGCCTGCGGCAGGCAATACAAATTAGAGCCGGGAAGATTTGTCGACATCGACTTCACCAGTGAACCGAATGGTGAAAATCACCTTTTCGATAAGGTGTTGATGCTTGTTGATGGAGACGAAACCACAGTCGGTCAGCCGTTCGTCGAAGGCGCCATCGTTACGGGCAAAGTGATCTCGGACGTAGTCGAGAACGAAGTGCACGGCAGAATGGAGTCGACGCTCAAATCAGCAAAAGTGATCGTTTATCACATGAAGCCTAAAAAAGGCACACGTAAGAAACAAGGTCACAGACAGCAATTTACTCGTGTCTACATCGATTCAATCGAAGTAAACAAAAAAGTAGTCGCTAAAGCTGAACCAAAACAACGAGCAGAAAGCAAGAGCTAGAGCGTCTTTCGACGCGCGGCGCTTCGGCGCCGTAATCAGGGAGTTAATTGAAATGGCACATAAGAAGGGAGCCGGTTCTACAAGAAACGGCAGAGATAGCCAACCTAAACGCCTCGGCGTCAAAGTATTTGGTGGACAACATGCCATCCCAGGCAACATTCTTGTTCGTCAAAGAGGCACCAAAATCCATCCTGGATTCAATGTCAAAAAGGGCAGCGATGATACTTTGTACGCGGTTATCGAAGGTGTAGTGACCTACGAAATGTCCCGCGGCAAAAAACGCGTCAGCGTTTATCCTCACGCAGCAGTTCCTGTCTAGAATAAATTGATAGCCTCAGGCATCATCGCTCCGCTCCACGGGGGGATTGCTTGAGGCTGACTGTAAGTTGGTTTTAAACCACAGAGTCGATTCCAAAAATTCTCCAGAGTCCAGAGCTTGACTCCAACAACGATGGAAGTTTCTCCAAAACCGGTCGGTCCACTGCTCAATCAGTGGGGACTGAGTGCCGATTGGGAGAACGCCGCGAGCAGCTTGTTTACCGGAGTTTCGTATGACTCTCGTTCTGTAGCTCCCGGACATATTTTCTTTTGCGTCGTCGGCGAAAAAATGAACGGGAATGATTTCATTCCTCAAGCGATTGCCGCAGGCGCTGTTCTCATTGTTAGTGAAACGCCCAAACCAAGCGGTTTTTCGCATCCATATTTAAAAGTCAAAGATGTCCGCCAGGCGATGTCGGAAGCCGCGGATTATCTTTATGAACATCCGAGTCAGAAATTGCGCGTGCTTGGTGTCACTGGCACAAACGGCAAGACATCGACCACTCACATCATCGAACATATTTTGAATGGCTCCGGGCGCAAAGCCGGGCTCGTAGGCACCATGGGTGTGCGCTGGGCTGGAGCCGGGCACGGCAACGATTACATCGAAGCGAAACACACAACACCACAAGCTGCTGATTTGCATCGGCTCTTCTATCAGATGGTGAAAGGCGGCGTTTCACACGTGGCGATGGAAGTATCAAGCCATGCCCTCGCGTTGAAGCGAGTCGACAACTGCCAGTTCGCATCAGCATGTCTAACGAATATCACTCAGGATCATCTCGATTTTCACAAGACGATGGAGCACTACTGGAGATCGAAACTACTTCTCTTTTCGGCTCTGAATCACAGCCCGCTCAATCCGAAGTTTGCGATCGTCAATCATGATTTAGAACTTGCATCAGAATTTCTCGGCGCGGTAGATTCGAGTGTCCGCAAGTTCACGTACGGATTCTCAGACGGCGCCGACTTCCAGGCTAAGGACGCTCATTTCGACCACAGTGGAACCAGGCTCACAGTGCTGACTCCGGATGGACCGCTCGAATTGAAGCTCAAGCTAGTGGGCAATTTCAATATTTATAACGTGCTGGCAGCAATGACCATTTGCTTCACCGAAGGCATCTCGCTTGCGGAATTAAAACAGGGACTGGAATCATTCGACGGCGTTAACGGTCGATTCCAGTCGGTTTCCAGCGGCGTTGCCACAAAAGAGCCGCTCTGCATCGTAGACTATGCGCATTCTCCTGACGGGCTTGAAAACGTCCTCAAAGTTGCTAGAGAATTGGTTCCGCCTTCAGGAAAATTGATCACCGTTTTTGGCTGCGGCGGCGACCGTGATTCGTCGAAACGCCCACAGATGGGGGCAATCGCTGAGAATCTCGCCGACCTGGTGGTGGTCACATCCGATAATCCGCGCTCCGAAGACCCGCAGCAGATCATCGTCGACATCCTGGCCGGAATCAAACGAATGAACGAAGACATCATGGTCGAGCCCGACCGTGCCAGAGCCATCGCCCTTGCAGTAAGCGAAGCCGCCGATAATGATGTTGTTTTAGTGGCTGGAAAAGGCCATGAGACGTATCAGATCATCAAGGGTCAAACCTTCGATTTCGATGATCGAATCGAAATTATAAAAGCCCTCAAATTACGTGGCGAAGCGACATCGTAGGGCCAGGCGGTTATAATCTTTCCGAGCTGTTGGCGAGCCAAGAGAATTGACCCGTGGGCATTAGCTTCCATATAACCTCGGTTCGCGAGGGCACTATATTCAACGTCATGCAATTCCTGGCCCTGGAAAAGGTTACAGGAACGCTTTCGATCAAATTTGGCCGCAATATTCCCGAAGTGGTCATGTATTTTGTGACCGGCAACTTGACGACGGCCGAGTTCGGCTCGATTCTCCGAGATAAAGTAATCGACGTTCTTTTATGCCAGGAATTTGCCGTCAAAGAAATCACTTTCGCTCCTGAGCGAATAATTCACATCAATGAGGACGCTCTATTTTCAGGAGCGCGAAGCCTCTCAGGAATTGTTTTAAACGCGTCCAAAGTCGTAGACGAATGTCAGGCACGCAGCCTTATATACGGCATGATGCCTATGAAAGACCCAAAAGGCAGACAACCGGAATCATTGCTACACGTTCTCCACGATTTCTCTAGTTGGGAAAAGGATCTCTCGCGCGCGCCTGTTGATCCCGCCAAAGATAAGAAGGCACCACTCAAGGAATGCGTTTTGCTCAGTCGCGCGCTCAGACATAGCTTGATCATGTATCAAACGCCGCTTGTATCCTTGAAGGCTATACGTCCATTGATCAACATGCTCAACCCGATGAACGAAAAAGAAGAGACGAATTTGCGCGGTTATTTACGCAGTCTGCTTCCGCATCCAAGAGCCACACATCTTTCAATTGAACGTTTCTACGCATTCGCCAGCGCCATTGAATCGATCGCACAACGTCGAGGGCAATCCGTGGGAGATCAAGCCAGGAAGGCGATTCAGGAGCTGGTGCAACAGACGAAAGAAGTTGATCCGGCCGGTGTTTAAACAACCGAGATGATAAGTTGGTATCAGAACGTTTTCTGATTCGCTCGCGACAAGTTTTGAGGAAAGCCGATGATAGCGTCTACTACCCTGGATCTCATCCGCCAAACCGAGCAAGACATGCGCAGTGTGATGTTAAACACCGAGCGTTGCGATCGAGAGTTAGCTGAGTTATCTGTCAGGAAATTGTATTTAAGTGCTGGTCGAAAGCCGCCGGCAACTTTCGTGTGGCTCCAGTCTCCAGCGGACGCAGCCTCTGCCGCCATGCTCTGTGCCTGGATGGAGGCTGGACGGCACCAGATGAACGGACAACAAATAAATGCTGCTGATAGCGAGTCGCAAACCTTACTGGAAGACTTGACACCATCTGCGGTGCAGGATGATTTGTTTCCGCTCACCAATCATTGGAGAAGTTGGCTGGCTAACCTGGATCTGAACGAGAGTTCAATATGTTATGTCAGAAACATTTTGAGAAACAACAATCTTCCGGCTGACCATCCCATTTACCGAGACGAAATCGATCGCTTAAGCCGGTCGGCATCAGCCATCCGGACAGCAGTGGAACGCTCGGTGCGAAGGTATCTTTCCCTTCAATTTCGAGATAAATCGCCAATCCAGTTTTTCACAGAAACAATCGAACTTCTAAGTTCGAATTCCGATAACAGTCCTGCCTTTCTCTCGGAGCTTAATCGCACAACAACCATGCTCGATCGGCTCGCGGAGCGCGACCAGAAGTTTGTTCGTTCGTGCCTTACATCATTCGTGTATATAGGAACTGAGAACTTTTCCTCCGGCGCGTTGAAATTCCTCTGCGGTCAACACGATGCCGATCGCGCATGCCAACTACTGTTTGCGAAGCTGATGGGTGCTGCCGAATGCGAGCACGCAGAACAGGTTATGGAGGTAACGCGTACATGCGGTTGGTGGTGCCCGTTTGCTAGTGTGTGCCTTATGATCGATCGACCAGTGGAAATCCACTTCGATCAACGCAGCATGCTGCACAACACGGAGGGTCCATCATGCCTCTACGAAGATGGGTTTGGGTTCTTCAGTTTGCGCGGCGTGAGCGTGCCGGACTGGATCGCTAAAGGTCAGTTCGACTTGAAGCAAATCATCGAGTGCGTGAATGCCGAATGGCGACGCGTCATGATCGACAGATACGGAATCGAACGATATCTCAAAGAATCAAATGCCACCATGGTTTCTCACGATCAGTTCGGGCGGCTTTATCAAATCAGTCTAGGTCTTGGTGAGCAGCCGCTTATGATGGTTGAAGTCACAAACTCCACCCCCGAGCCCGACGGCACCTTCAAGAAATATTTTCTGCGCGTTCCTCCGACGATGACGTCAGCTCGCGAGGCTGTAGCCTGGACATTCGGCATGGAGAATGACTACAACCCGGCAGTTGAGTCCTGACCCGCCTGGACGAGAGCTAAACCTCCTTAGCTTGCTTGCAAACAGTCGACAAACTGTTCGAATTCAAGAGATACACTGCGTCCAAAACTACTAATCTTGTGTTACGGTTAATCTAATGGGGCTACGGTTTGGCTTTGATTAAATCACTCAACGACATGAAGATGGACATGATGACCGGAACAGCCCGGTCCATCTTGCCCGACGGCTATTGGCACCACCCGGAAGACAGCGATGAATCGCCGTGCCATCTCACATTCGACGATGGACCATTCCCGGAAACAACGCCGCGGCTGCTGGAAATGCTAGCCGACCACAATGTGAAAGCCACATTTTTCTTTACAGGACGCAACGTCGAACAGTACCCGCAACTCGCAAAGCAAGCGAAAGATCAAGGGCACCAGATCGGAAATCACACTTATAGCCACCTGGCACCACTGTTCATCTCAAAAGGTTTGTTCGAAAAAGAAGTAGATGCGACCAGCCTTTTGATCAAGAACGCGACCGGTGAAGCACCAACAGTTTTTCGTCCTCCATACGGTCTAATCGATCCCAACAAAGCTCTTTCGCTGAAAGAACGTAACTTGCAATGTGTCTATTGGGGTCCAGTCGCCGAGGATTGGAACGACGTTGGCGTGTCAGAAGTTGTCCGTCGAATTGTGCGACAAACCCGTGCCGGGAGTCTCATCGTTTTACACGAAAGCAAACGCAACTCACGTCAATGCGTAAAGTCGACGCACGAGATTGTCAAATGGTCAGTTTCCAAAGGCCATAGATTCGCGCATATTCAGTAATCTATAGCCCCTGTGGTAAAGTAGCGGTCTTGAATCCTCGAGTGCAAGGAGATCGTGATGCTCGATTTTAGACCGCCGCTGGACACTCCATGGATGATCGCGCTGGTCAAACTATTGATGCCACTATATATGAAGCTCGGACTGAATGACACCACAGTCAGTGCCTCACCCGAAGCGCTCGATCGGTTCAATAAACTAAAGGGAAAGAAGGCGTTGATTTGTCCTAATCACAGCTTTCGCCATGACCCGCAAGTAATGTTTGCTTTTGCAAAACTGGTCAATGAAGATTTCAATTTCATAGCCGCTCGAGAAGTGTTTGATTGGGACCATGGATTGAACGGCTGGTGGCTTCAGCATATGGGCTGCTATTCAGTGGTTCGTGGTGCCGTGGATCGCGAATCGTTTAAAACTACTCGTGAACTTCTTTCGACTGGAAAGAAAAAACTCGTACTGTTTCCCGAGGGCGAAATTTCGCGACAAAATGACACGCTGCTTCCGCTGGAATCCGGTGCTGCGCAAATGTCGTTTTGGGCTCTCACTGATATCAAAAAAACTAATCCGGACGAAACAATCTACATCATTCCGATGGCGTTGAAATACACATTTCCGCACGACATCGGAAGCAACATCCGGGAATCGCTTACCAAGCTGGAAAACAAACTTGGTCTAACTGCAGAACACTCGGGCGATCACGATCAAACCAGACTTGCAATTGAATCAGGGGAAGCGCCGGTTCGCGATCGTCTGCGAAGAGTGGCTGACAGACTGCTCTCCATCCTCGAGAAAGAATACAAACAGAAGCCGGCTCCTGACGCGACGATGAATCAGCGCGTTGAAAAATTGCGTCGTGCCATCCTTCAGAAAGTCGCAAAGCAGCTTGATGTCGAGCTTTCGCCCAATCAGAGAGAACTCGAACAAGTTCGAATTCTTCGCAACAATCTCGACGACTATATTTATTCTGAAAACGGCAAAGCAAGCGATTACGAAAAGCAGGTTCACGACGAACATGCCGCCAACATCAAGGCTTGCTATAAAGACCTGGATCGCGCCGTCAACTTCATCGCAATTTACGATGGCTATGTCACCGAGTACATGTCGCAAGAACGATACGCACACGTACTCGACCGACTTGAGCAAGAAGTCTTCGGCGGCACCCCGAGCATTCGCGGCGCGCGTCGCGTGCTCATCGACGTCGGCGAGCCAATTAATCTCGACGATTACCTCGAAGAGTACAAAGCGAAGAAGAAAGAAGCGGTGACGCACGTCACGGACGAAATCTTTAGGCAGATCTCATCGATGCTCCAGGGTCTTGAAACCAAGCGCAAACCCGTTTTCTTGAAGTAGGGTGCCCGCCTAAATTGATTTAAGCAAGCAAAACGCAATGATCTCTTAGAAACCGTCCTTTAAGTGGTAATATCAAGAAGCTCGTTTCTATGTCTTGAAACTGAGAGTCTTTGCTCCGAGCCTGTCTCGGGTGAAAATCCATCTGGAGAATCTTCGAAATCGTATGCAAAAGCTTGCCCTTGTCGGTCTGGGTGCATCTGGTCTCTTCGCGCTGAAAGAACTCGCGGGAGCAAATGTCGAAGTACACGTTTTCGACGTTGGACCTGTCTACGAGAAACGTTATGCTTGCCCAATCGATCAGGGGAAACTGACAGTTTGCCCCCCGAAAGCTTGCAGCTACTGCGCGCCTGGTCAGTCAGCCGGCAGTTGGAACGATTTCAAAGTCATTCTATCCGCTTCTCCAGTTATCGGAGGTCGGCTCTACGACCTGATCGGAGAGCAGGAATTGCAAAAACGACTCGACGTGGTTCGCGAAACAATTTTGAAACACGCACCATGCGAAATCCCTGTGGTGAAGCCTGACAAAGAAGATCTGGAATGGATACATAAACGCGCCACGCTGGCCGGAATGACCTACCACTATCAGGAGCTGTTGCACTGCGGTTCCGACAACGCACCAGCAATCAACTCCAGCATCCTTGCTGAAATAAAGGAGATGGGTCCGAACATCCACTTCCACTGGGACTCGAAAGTAGTAAACGTTTCCCGTCGCGACTCGCGTTTTGTAGTTCGTTATGACGGATACAGAAAACAGACGAGCGACGAAAAAGAAGAAATCTTCGACTATTGCATTTTGTCCGTCGGCAGAGGCGGTGCGCACTGGCTCACACAGCAAGAGTTCTACAAAGAACTCGACATCTATCCAGGACAAGTCGACATCGGTGTTCGCGTCGAGACCAGCTGCTACTTCACAGAAGAAGTGGACAAGCGCTTCTACGAACCGAAACTCTATTACATCAGTCGCCATACCGGCGACGTCGTGCGAAACTTCTGTTCGAATCCGCGTGGTTACGTCACACCGGAAAACCACCGCGACTACGTTCTCGTCAACGGACACTCGAAGATGTACGAGAAATCCGAGAACAATAATTTCGCAGTTTTGGTTTCGAAAACATTCACTCGACCATTCAAAGATCCACAAATGTATTCGCAAACAATCGCGAAAGTGGTCAACATGCTCGCAGGCGGAGGTCCGCTTGTTCAGCGCCTCGGCGATCTTCGAAACGGCAGAAGAACCAAGTCGCTCACCAACAATTTGATCAAGCCAACACTCGAAGCAGAATGTGGTGACATATCATTAGCCTATCCGCACCGAATTCTCGCGAGCATCCTCGAGTATCTCGATGCTCTGGATAAAATTTGCCCGGGCGTTGCTGATGATTCGACGCTGCTTTTCGCTCCTGAGTGCAAGAGCTATCCGGACTCCATCAAAGTGAGCAAATCGATGGAAACAACCATCGAAAACCTCTATATCATCGGCGACAGCAGCAGTTGGACTCGCGGGGTCGGACAAGCGACAACGAGCGGTTTACTCGCAGGCGAAGGCGTACGGAAAAAAGTCAAAGAGCAATCCGCACCAGAAAGCACACCAGTCCCGGCAGTAGCGAAAGCCAAAGCTGCAAAAGCAGCTTCGTAGTTTTAGACAGAGAAAAAGATACTATAAATCTTCGTCTTCGTCGTTGAAGCCGAGTTTTATAGCCATTTCGCGGGCTTGCCTTGCTTTCGCTTTCTTGCCTAATTTTTGATAGCACTGTGAAAGCGCATCATAGATGTCCGGATACTCAGGTGAAATTTCAATTCCTTGAAGCGCTAACTCGAGCGCTTTATCGGCATCACCCGCATCGAGTTTGATTCTCGAAAGCGTGTCATATGGAGCCGGATCTTCAGCGTCCAACTCGATGGCACGCAGACAATCTTTTTCTGATGCCACCACGTCACCGAGTTTATAATGCTCCCACGCGCGTGACACATAGTATTCAGAACAATCATCGACGTATTCGATCGCTGTGTTGAAATCTTGAAGTGCCTCGGCTCGCTGCCTCATTCGACTGCGGACGAAACCGCGGCAGTAATAGGCATCGGCAAACGTATAGTTCAAATTGATCGCTTCATCCAAGTTCTCGAGAGCCTGATCCAATTTGTCGAGAGCTTGCAAACACCACGCTCTACTTAAGTACCAGTCGGCTTCTGAAGGCGCGAGTTCGATGGCCTTATTATATTGTTTAATCGCGTTAGGATAATCTTCCGCCGCCATATGAGCGTACGCGGCACCTGCATACGACTGTGCGTGATCGGGATTGATATCGAGTGCGTGCGCGAAATCATCTAGTGCTTTTTCAAGCTCGCCCTGCTGAGTATAGATCGCACCACGATTGTAGTAATGACCTTCTTCCTCAGGTTCCATGGCAATAACGGCGGTGGCATCGGCAAGTGCTTTGTCCCAATCGCCAATCGCTTCGTACGACGCAGCGCGTGCCTGCAACAAAATTGAATTTAGCGGCTCACGCTTTAACCCTTTGTCGAACTGAACGACTGCTTTTTCGTGCAGTTCGAGATCCTGATACAAAGCGCCTCTTCGTGCAAAACTTTCGGTTGGATCGACCAGACTGATCTGACTGAGATTTACTCTTTTGATCGACTCAGGTTCCTTCCAATCAACATCAGGACAACGCAGTGGTTGCTCGCCTTTTAGCCATGCCTCCTCGGCTTTGTCGCGTTCCACTTTCGCTTCGTCAGATCGCCCCAGCTTTTCCAAAGCTTCGCTCTTCAAGTCGAAGGCAGCGGCAAACGACGGCAGAAGCTCTATGGCTTGTGAAGCCGCGACGATCGACTCTTCATAGCGTTCGAGCTTAAACAGTATCCGGGCGCGTAATTCAAACAACGTCGGACGAGTCGGTGCAAGCGACTCCACACGTTTCAGTTCTTCCAGAGCAGATTCATGATCGTCGAGCTTGTCGTACTCCCAGGCACGCGCTTCCATGTATTCCGCTTTGTCTGGTGCCATCAAAATCAATCTGCTGTAATCACTCAAGGCGCGCTCATGGTCACCCATGTGACTGAGTATATGCCCACGCTCATAGTAGGCATCGTGATAGTTAGGGTTTATTGCGATTGCACGGTTCAGATCTGCAATGGCGTTGTCGAAATCACCAATGTGATGATTCGAGACTGCGCGGTAGTAGAACAAATAATCACTCTCGTTGTTCTCGTTGATCAGATCATCGAGTTCTTCTTTCGCTCTGCTGAAGTTTTGAGTTGCCATAAACAACACGGCATAACCCCACCGCACGCGAAGATCTTCACGATCGATTTCAGCGGCTGACTCCAGGTCCTGCTGTCCTTCTTCAATATTGCCTTTATCAATAAGAACTAGTGCTCGTCGGTAATAAGCATCGATGTCTTTCGGATTCAAATTAATCGCCTTCGTCAGATCCGCGATTGCATTATCAGTTTCATTAAGAGCACCATAGAGAGCCGCTCTTGCCTTGAGAATATCTGTGGTGCCGGCGATCTTATCGAGCAAGCCGGTAAGAATTTCCAGATCGCGTTTCAGTTCTCGTTCACTGAAAACACTAAAGTCTTCGCACGAGAGAATGTCCTCAACGTTAACCACGCTCTCTCGAATCTGTTCGAGATCCGCTTGAATAGACGCATCCACTTCGCGCTCAGACGGGCAGAGCATGACGAATTGACTAAAACTTTCCGGTCCATTCGATTCGCCAGGCCAGGTGAAGTCAACCAGAGACCGCAGTGCTTCTGCATCATTCGTGCTATCGATACTGACGAATCCAGAAACGTCGCTGTCTTCTCGCGCGAGTTTCAACTCAACCCAATGCACTCGTCTTTCGTTTAAATAGCTAGCAATCGAATCCATGCAGAGTGTGATAGGCAGCTCTTTCTTGATATATGCAAGCAACGAATCACTGCGAGAACCTTCAACGCGATACGGTCCAAGAAACACATCCCATGCGATAAATTTACCGTCGCACAGCGAAGTGAGACGCGCTGTATCGACGAGGACATCTGATTCGACATCATCTCTGATTTGCTGCTCTTTGCGCTCTCTTCTTTCCGCCTTCTCCTCATCAGGAGCGAGCGCGGCACGAAACACCGGCCAGAAATGTTGGGCATAACTGCGCACGGCTTCGAGCACGGATTCATCTTCGCTTTCCGCTGTACCGTTAGTCGACACAGTCACCGACATGGATTCTTCGCCTGCGGCGCGGAACAAAACCTTCGATTTATAGTTGCCGCGAATCGAGTTGTCTACTTGCTCAACCAGACATGTGATGGTCACTTCATTCAATCCGGTAGTGATTGAACCGTTCGTATAATTTGCCGCAAGACCGTCGTTGTTGAGCTGTTCAACCAGCGCGTTCGATGCAAGTGTTTCCAGCCGAGTCATTCAAGACCTCTTAACAAAACCTAATCTTCAAGTACCTGTGCGGCACAGCGGTATGTACATTGTACTTTCTGACGGCGGGGCGATAACACCCGACATCTTATAATTGTAAATCTGGAGCTGGTTTTGTGGGTTGCAATTATCCAATCCTACTAAAACTTTCTGTCAAACGCCATTCCGAAGCCTCTACTCAAGCGAATCTCGCTGCTTACTCCTATAGCGGCGCTGTTTTTCGGCAAGATAACCAGGATCCTTCAATTGTTTCGAGATCTGAAATGTCATGAATCGGCAGGTGTCGGAGCAAAACCTTGCCTTCGAACGACCAACGAAGAAATCGGCACATCGCTGAATGCTCGGATCTTCCAGCCGACTTACTTCCTCCAGCAACGCAATCTCTTTCCTGTAGCGCTTTTCCGGTTCCGCAAGTGAAGTCCCGGACATGCGAGCATCGCGAAACACGCCCTCACAGCGACACAAGCCCGGGCCGCCGCTTTGATAGTCCGCGACGAATTGGGCAAAACCCACCAGGAGAGCTCCGAACAGTCGGTCGAGAATCTCATCTCCAGGTTTCGCCACTGCTAACAGAGAGGGCAACCGGGTTTCCGAGGTCGCCGCGGTGTCTATCTCGAGTGAATACAGCCTCAGGCGCTTGTTAATCCCGGAGACATCAGGCTCTTGATTGAAATAGATGCGAGAAGCTTCCCCGCGAATGAAGTTCAACTCCGCGCGGAACTTGGCGAACTGCGCTTCCTTAGGAACCGGCAGCCGTCCAGCGACCCTGCTAAACCAGATGACAAAATCGCCATAGTCGTGCCAGGTAGCTTCTTCATTTAAGATTTCTCGCCAATCCAGAGGCTTCTCCGAATCTTTGCTCGGAGAATCCTTAGTTGATTGCGCCGAGCCTTTATTAGAAACCTGCGATTTGCCTGCCATGCCGCCCCTCCTGGATTTGATTATCCAGCTTTCCTCCGAATTTGACAACCACGCAGGTGCGTGGTAACGTTACCACGAACAAACGTGGTATTCACAATCATGCTGCTCCGAGTAATGAATCTTGGGTGCTGCCTGGGCGCTTTGTAAGCGCACAAACTGCTAATCCCCACGATAGATCGGCACCTTTGGTTCAGGAGATGCTGCTGTAAATGCCGCTGCAGGGGCGCAGTGTAAGCGCCCAGACCGCTAATCCCACCGATTGAATCCGGCAACTGTTATCCAAGAACCAGCACGAAACCGGGTTCCTCAATGCAAGGTCGCCACAATCACACCCTCACCACTTGTCTCAAAAACGCCCGATGGTAATGAAGATGAACTCAACTATTCAACTCAAAAGCACCGCACGCTCCGCAGAGCAACGCGAAATAATTCTCTTAATCCTGAAATCCGCCCTTCCGATATTCGTAATTCTCGAATCCGTTGCGCTCATCGGTTCGGTAGACCTGGAGATCGCCGGACGAATCTCATCGGCAGCTCAAGCCGCCGTGGGTTTAGGAGACCAACTTCTCTATCTCACCAGCACCGCAGCATCAGGACTTTCCGTAGCTACCAGCGCGGTCGCAGCACGCTACTTCGGAGCCGGCAATCTCAAGAGAATGTCGGCAACGATTCAATCATCGATAATCGTCGCCACCATATGCGGTATCGCTGCAATGTTTACGGGATGGTTCGCCGCCGAAAGTTTCGTTCACATGCTCAGTACAGATGATGCGGTAATTAACGCCGGAGCGCAGTACATCCGGCTCTGCGCACTCGGTTCGCTGCCCTACATTCTATCAATCGTAATCTCATCAGTGTTCAGGTCAATCGGCAGAACAGCTGAGTCACTCTATCCATCAATCACAACATCTGCATTAGCTATCGGCTTAAGCTACCTGTTATTCGCAGCCGGTCCGTGGAAAGGCTCACTAGAAGCGCTATGCGTTGCATGGGACGTCGCAGCTTACGTTGGTCTCGGCATCAGCATGGTCCTGCTGAGGAGACATATGAACGTTTTCCAACAGGCGGTTTCGATTCACCAGCATCAGAGCAACTCCAAAACTATTGGAGAACGGAAAAACTCATTCCGCCTGGTCAAGCTGCTATTCCTGATAGGTACAGCCGTTGTACTTGCTGATTCCGCCACACTCGCCACCGACTTTCTCGTTTACAAACTTCTCTCGATGTTAGATGGTGCAACACAATTGCAGGCAGCATGGACGATATTTCTAAAGGTCGAAGAAACATTCGCAATCATGCCGATTTCAGCAATGTCACTTGCATTTGCAGCGACTGTTGGACAGATGATCGGTCAGGGACGTGAAAAACAGGCTCGCGAATGCCTTCAATTGCTGCTGATTTCAACTTCAATCTTTGCAGCTGCGGTTGGAACGGCACTCGTGTCAGCACCAGATGTGATGGCTACGTTTACTCACGCAGACAGTCAAGTTTTCGTAAATGCACAAGAAATGGTTTCGCTCATACCAATCTTGTTTCCACTTTTGGCGCTAAGACTTCTGGCTTTTTCATACATGGAAGGAGCCGGTCAGACAGCCATTCCAATGAAACTATCGGTGGCAGGCAACACGATCAAGCTAGTCCTGGGAGCCATACTAATGAATGTTCTCTCGTTCGGATCCGCGGGTCTGGTTTTCGCAATACTGTGCGCGCGCACCTTCACTGCTGTTTATTCGATACTGGCTTTGCAGGTGAGACGACACATCGAAAACCCAGATGGTTAGCGGCAGTCGTCGCTTCACCTTTACCGCGAGTTCCGACCATATATCGCGTGCAATATTGGTCGGTGCAGAGAAACGAACCTCCTCTATGGACTCGCTTCTTTTCCCTCGGTTCTTGCGGATCCCAGGACGAATCAGGCCCCTGAGGGTTGGAAACAACTTGCTCTCCTGCTTCGGCAAGCTGATTGTAGTAGTCGGCGCGATACCAATCGCTACACCATTCCCAAACATTCCCGGCAACATCGTATAGACCGTAACCATTCGGTGGAAACTGCGCTACAGGCGCGATGCCTTTAAATCCATCGTCTCCTGAATCGCGAACTGGAAATCTGCCCTGATAAATATTCGCCATCCATTTTCCACCAGGCTCACGTTCATTTCCCCACGCGTACACTTCGCCAGACCGTCCGCCGCGTGCTGCAAATTCCCACTCCGCTTCGGTCGGCAGTCGTTTGCCGGCCCACTGCGCATATGCCACGGCGTCCGGATAGGCAATCTGCACCACGGGATATTTTTCCCGACCTTTAATGTTGCTATCCGGTCCTTCCGGGTGCCGCCAATCGGCACCTTTCTGATAGCGCCACCACTGAAACATATTGTTGAGGGGCACCACATCCGGTGTCGGCGTAAAAACAGTTGAACCGGCCACCAAGTTTTCTTTCGGCGCGGTCGGATAGTCTTCCTGCTTGGGCGCTATCTCTGCAACGGTTTTGTATCCAGTCGCTTTGACAAACTTCTCAAACTGCTCATTAGTGACTTCCGTTTCATCCATCCAAAATCCATCAACATAGACTCGGTGAATCGGACGAGCATCACGCATACCTTCATGCCCACCACACACAGCATCGGTAGTTGGATCTTCCGACCCCATGGAGAACTCGCCACCAGGAATCCACACCATGCCGCTCGGGCGCCTGCCCAGTTCTGCGGTTTTGTTTTCGATCGTTGGAAGAAACCCCGATTTTTCCGATGCCACCGCAGTTGACGCTAACGAAAGTGCGACAAGGAAACTATAAATTAGTCGGGCAGGTCTCATCAGATGGTTATCGGCAAAGAGTAAATTGCATTATATCGCTGCTGAGTCGTCGAGTGACAACAAGTACTCATTTGTCTTAACGCTCTAGAGTTGCTGATCGTGCCATTTGAGTGTCTTTTCCATTATTTCTCGAATTTCGCTGACGCTATTAAAACGATCGGCTTCGTCAAGTCGAGTGCAACCAGCCACCAGCTGATCGATTTCTTTGCTGATGTGCGGAACTATGTCGATAGGATGTGACACCGATAGCGGCTCTGGGTTCTGCGCCGTCAGCAAGAAATACAATGTTGCTCCAAGCGCGTAGATATCGCTGGCCGGTGTCGCCATGCCTCGTAATTGTTCAGGAGGCACGTAAGACTGCTTACCCACAATTGTTCCAACTACTGAATTTTCTGTTTGCTGCGCGACGTTGAAGTCAACAAGTTTCAATATTCCGTCCTGACCGAGAATCAAGTTGTCCGGCGCAAAATCGCGATGCACCACCGGCGGTACTTGTGAATGCAGGTACGAAAGAACATCCAACATCTGATCCAACAGTTCGAGCACTCGTCCTTCCGTGAATGGTCCGTTCTCGACAACCATCTTGTAAAGGGAGTCTCCATAGATACGCTCTAAAACCAGATAACCCCTGTGATCTTCGACAAAGCAATCAGATAGTTTAACTACTCGCTGGTGATCCAGTCGTTTTAGCAAATCAGCTTCATCGAGAAACTTTTTCAATGCGTCTTTTCGTGAGTTAGCATCGACGAACAGAGGAAGAACAAACTCCTTGACCACGATGTTTGCAGAATCAAGTCGAATAACGTGGTCTTCATTTTCAGAAAGATGTTCAGTCGGCTGAGCCGATTCGGCAAGATACGCAGTTCCCTGACCGCCCACGGCCAATTGCGAGCGGATCTCGTACTTACCGCTTTGAAGTTTCTTTCCATCTGTCAGCGGGTCGAGCGATTGTCGTTTCGATGGAGCTGTAAGTGCCTGGAGCCACAACTCTGTATACGCATGTGATTGCGTCGCCGACAGATTTTCAATAACCTCCGGTTGCACTGTATTCGGTGGCGCCCATCGCTCGATTGCTCTTCCAACGGCGTGGCGTTGTTCTAACGAATCAAGGTTTCGAAGGTCCAAAGAAAATTTGTTGACCCCCGCCGAACTTGCAGCCTCAGTGAGCTTGTACTGCAGTATCGGTTTCGAATAAACAAAATCAATGAATCCGTCGGTGGATGCTCTATCTTCAGAGCCGCGGGCAGCGATTGCAGTTACCTCTGACCAGGGAACAACTGGTCCATCAACATCGCCGAGTTTCATATGCCAAACCAGCGCGATTCCATCTTCGGAGAGAACAAAGTCTGTCCTGGTACGAAACAATCGCGACAATATAAACACCCAGATCACCGCTGCGAGAATGCCGAAAATTGCATACGTTTGCTCGCTCCCGGCGCGCAAGACCAACGCATTGGTCTCCGTGTATAGAAAATTTATGAAGTTATCGACAGGAGAAAACTTAGATAGCGCCGCGGTGAAGGAATCAATCCAATTGTAGAAATGGTTGATATCTGCAACCTGAGCATCCGAGTAAAACGGAGTTTTGAAGTATATCAAGAGCGGAATTCTCAGTATGACACCAAGGACGCCACCAGAAGAAAACAGAAGACAAGCAGACATGCCGGCAACTACGCTCCAGAAGTACCTGCGGTCCTTTATTCGAAACCGCTCTCGCAGCCAGGATTTCAGCCGTCCATGGGAGGTGTATGGAACGACAACCGAGTCGCTTCGACGTACCTCTTTTAGCAGTTCAGTCAGTTCATCCACGTAAGGCTGTCACCCTCTTCTATCTTGTGCTCACAGGTGACTTACCAATTTCGCCAATTCGCTCGAGAAGGATCGCCGCGGATTCAGGACGACCGGCGGCTTCCTGGCACGAGCAGCTTGCTACGAGCTGATCGATTTCATCTGACAGTTCCTTCATCACACTCTTTGGGTTTAGAACGCTCATCGCTAAAGGATTTTTTCCTGTGAGCATAAAATACATTGTGCCGCCAAAAGCGTAGAGGTCAGAGGAAAGTGTTGCTTTGCCGCGAAACTGTTCGGGAGCTATGTATGCTTGCTTACCAACGATGGTTCCAGTAACGGTTCCGAGAAATTCGTTGGCTGCACCAAAATCAATCAGATGCACAACTCCATCATCGGCAACAATCAAATTCTCTGGTGTCAAATCGCGATGAATGATTGGTGGATTTTGCTGGTGAAGGTAAGTGAGAATGTCAGCGATTTCGGCAGCCCAGCGCAGTACAACCGGCTCCGGTTGCGGACCTTGCTGAGTCACCAGTTGTCGAATTGTCTGTCCCGTCACACGTTGCATCAAAATGTAGCTTCGTCCTTGCTCGACAAAATGATCTAGCACTTTCGCGATGCGTGGATGTTCCAACGCCGCCAAAAATTTTGCTTCGCGCGCAAACATTTCAATCGCCTTTGCCTTGAGAGATTCATCCTGGTCAGCCGGAATGACAGCCTCTTTCAAGATTACCAGTTCACGCCCGTCCTTCTGAACCAAATAAACCGCGGACAAACCGCCAAAAGCAAGTTGTCGCAACACCTTTAGAGAACCGTTCTTCAACACGGTTCCTGGTTCTAGCGGGACAAAAACAGTAGCGTGAAAACGATTCGACAACTCCTGTTCCCAAATTTCCGTATAACTGATTTCTCCACGCTGTTCGCTTTGACCGATTAGCATGTTTCGCACTTCGGCAATTTCACTCGTCACATCACTGTTGCCGACAAAGACTTCGCACGCAAGTAAGAACTTTTCCAATTCTTGATTGTCAAAACCCTTGATACCAAGGTGGACAAAACCAGTCAGTTCCAACTTCACGATTTCGCCGGAGTGAAACAAAATGACTATATCGCTTCCGTAGAAGTCTTCTTCATTGAATCTTACCAGTGAGATTTTCGCTATTTCAGACCACAAGCGCTTGCGGCGAAACCTCAAGAAAGGGCTCATGCACAGCGGGAAAATAATTGCGTCCTGGGTGATACGAATCTGCTCATCTGCAGCGACGGCAGTAATAAAAGATATCGCACCGATTGCTGCCGTCAGAATAAGT
The DNA here is from genome assembly GCA_044225915.1 of Obscuribacteraceae bacterium (SeqCode). Lineage (GTDB taxonomy): Bacteria > Cyanobacteriota > Vampirovibrionia > Obscuribacterales > Obscuribacteraceae > JADYXR01. The sequence goes on along the minus strand of JBGAHZ010000077.1, from coordinate 2,106 downwards.
AAGAAGCCACTGGCGCAAAGAAAAACACGAAAGAAGAAGCCTGGATCGACAACCGAAATAACAAGAAATATCGCACTCACAACAGCGACACAGACCCAGGCAAGAACCAAGGGTACAAGCAAAACCGGCATGGCAGCCGTCCAAACCATGAAGCCGACTTTGAGGACTGCCGGTTTAAATTTCACCACTTGGGCGAGTTGATCGGTCATGATCGATTAGTCTTGCCAGAGCAAATCTGTATCGTCTTCGTCGTCTGAGGACATTTTCTTTTGCAATGATGCATAGCGTGCCATCAATGATGCAACTTCAGGATGCTCCGATCCAAGTGCTTTCTCTGACAAACCCAAACCCCAGCGGTAGAGCCGATCCGCTTCATCGAAGTTTTCCTGCTCTTCATAAAGCTCAGCCAGACTTTGAAGCGATTTTGCAACGCTTGCGTGCTCCGGTCCAAGATTTTCTTGCACTATAGATAGTGCGCGCCAATAATGTTGCTCTGCCTCGTTATACTTTCTTTGATCGCGGAAGACCTCAGCAAGCGAGTTGAGAACCTCAGCGACGTGCATGTGCTTCGGTCCCCAGTCTTTAGTTCGAATCTCTAGCAGAGTTTTATAAAGCGGTTCCGCTTGATCGTATCGACACTGAATGTGAAAAAGCAAAGCCAAATTTCCCAGAGTCTGTGCGGTACTCGGATGTTCTAGACCAAGAACAGTCTGTCGAATTTTCAACGCACGCCAGTGAATTTTTTCGGCTTTGGTGAAGTCGCCCATCATGCGATAGAGTTCAGCCTGGTAATTCAACAGTGTAGCGACGCTCGGATGCTCCGGTCCCCATTCTTCTTCGCAGAGCTTCAAGGCGCGCTCGTAGAGCGGCTCCGCCTTCTCATGATTGCCGTTGGCGTGGTGCAACAATGCAAGATTTTGAAGCAGCGGACCAATGCTCGGATCATCCGGACCGACTATTCCTTCTCGCACCGAAATCGATTTGCGGAAGAGCGGTTCTGCTTGTTCAAACTTCCCATGTGCTCTATAAAAGTCTGCAAGGTTCTCGAGTGTGCTGGCGAGACTGAGTTTGTCGCAATCTTCATTAGCCTCATAAATAGTCAGCGCTCTTCTGAAGTACGGTTCTACCTCGGAGAACTTTCCTTGCGCGCGAAAGACCTTGCCTAACTTGTCCAACACGGGCGCTAGAGCTGCTGCGTTGACACCAAAACAGGTTTCCTTCACAGAAAGCGCCAGCTTGTATGCTTCTTCAGCCTTTCGATAGGAAGCTTGAACCCAGTAGAGATCGCCCAACTTCGCATAAATCTCGCCAAAACTGGGATGCTCGGAAAGATCGATGATGGTCGAATCGCTGAGTTGAGGCTGTTCTCCTGAGTCTCCATCCGGGTCCGGCAAACTCAAATTGACGGTGTTTTCGTCATCGTCGTGCAGCGTGCCTTCTGCAAACTCCCGCCGGGCTTCGATCAGCGACTTTTGATAAAGCTTTTCGGAATCCTCGTAACGACCCAGCTCGAAGGCGCGGTTGCCCGCCTCCAGATAATTTTTCCAGGTAATGCTGTCAGTCGCTTGATCCATAGACATACGAGAATACACTCTTGACCACTAACAGTCGGTTTCCGCATGGTCATATTAGTAACTAGTGATCTAATTCCCTTATATGCGCAGAATTCCACGCTTTCACGAACAGTTGGTTAACTGATTCGATACGAAGTCCAAAGCCACCCTGCCTGAATTAAACTGATTGAGTGGGCATCAACGCGGGAAATAGCCGTGGGCTATGGCTTTGGAGGGGTTGGGCATGAGTTTTTTCAAACCGTTTGGTCGAAAGAAAGTAAAGAGAGTTCTGTCTCGGGAGGAAAAATTACGGTACTACGGTTTGGAGTTCATCAAACTTACGGCATTGGCTCTGTTTCTCAGTCCAGCGAACTCACTATTCACCAACTTCATGCTGTTTCACCCGACGAAAGACACTGTGGCTGATGCCCAGCAAGTCAAAGAACTCAAGAAAAAGTTCAATCTGACTTGGACCGATGAATACTTCAAATCTAAGGATGGAACCAAAATCCACGGCTGGTACATCACGCAGCCTGGAGCGAGGAAGACTTTT
>JBGAHZ010000076.1:0-27342 GCA_044225915.1 Obscuribacteraceae bacterium (SeqCode) | reverse complement strand
ATCACTGGGAGCTTGAGCTTCTACGTTGGCAACGGTGAAAGCCTGAGCGAAAGCTGGCGGTCTGCGCTCATCGCGTTCAGTACATATCCGACCGACTTGTTCGACGGCAAAGTCAAATTGCTGTTGTTCACTTTGATCCCTGCCGCATACGTCAGCGGATTCCCGGTCGAAGCTCTCCAAAAGCTGTCGCTCTTGCACGCGGCATACAGTTTGGCAGGAGCACTGGTGATGGTGGCTGTGGCCTTCTTTGTTTTTAACCACGGTCTGAAGCGCTACGAATCCGGCAACATGGTGGCACTCAGAGGCTAATCGAAAGTAGCGGTTCTCAATCCGAGGACCGCTACTTTTGCATTTGATTTTGCTGTTTTAGATGATTTCTTAAGGCCATGGTCACTCCGATCCAGAAAAGTATTGCAAGGAACGTTGCGATATAGTCCATCGTCACCCACTGGTGTGCTTCTGGATGACCTATGCCAAAAAACTTACCAGTAGCGAAACTTGTTGCAATACCAATTCCGAATGGAATAGGGATCAAAAGTAGCGCCTGAAGAGTGGGATACTTCGAAAACCGTCGATTGAACGACTTATCGAACGTCTCAGGACCATTTGGCATTACGCAGAACCTATATCTCTCGAATATTAGATGTTCATAGTGTCATCTTCTCACGAACTAGACATATGAACAATTCTGCGGTTTGTTAGCCCCGTATAACCGCCATGATCAATGATGTAGCAAAAGGCTTAAGAGCGTGAACAGATGGAGTGAGAACAAAGCTTTAATGGCCACGATCGCAATAAGAATTCCTGACACTACATAATATCGAGTTTTGTACTCGTTGATGCGGCGTAGCTCGACCTGCTGTCGAAGCCAGAGCGCATGGTCGACGTTCACTCGATCGTGGGATTGGTCGTGCATGGGGTGCATGCGGGCGCTGTCCAGCTCATCTGTCAGTCGTTTATTTTCGAATCTTAGTTGAGTGATTTCGCGGTTGGCGGCGTCGGCATTTTTCTCGACCAGGTCGATCAGGTCTTCGAAATCTGTGTGCGAAACAGTTGAGAAATCAGGTGCGCAAGGTCGTGTGCGTTGGACTGTGGTTTGTCTTGGTAGTACCGCGGGTGGTGGGTACTGTTCAACGAGCTTCAGTGGAGTAGCGGATGCTGTCATAAAAACCTCGACGTGCATAACGTCTTCAGCGGTCATATTCGATGTATCAATCCACGCGAATATTCTCTCTCCGGCTGGTTAAGGCTCGATTAAGGAAACTGCGGTTTTAGATTATTTCGTCGCCAAAGCCAATCTTTTAGTCAAATACTTCGCGGTTTTGCTTTTCGGGTCTTTGGCTACATCGGGGGGAGTTCCGGTTGCGACGATGCGCCCGCCGTCGTTGCCGGCGCCCGGTCCCAGGTCTATTACCCAGTCGGCGCGTGCAATGACGTCCATGTCGTGCTCCACCACTATCACGGTGTTGCCTGCGTCGACCAGGGCGTGCAGCATGGTGGTGAGCTTGTCGACGTCAGACGGGTGCAAACCGGTTGTGGGCTCGTCCAGGAGGTAGAGCGTGTTGCCTGATTGAACGCGTTGAAGTTCATTAGCGAGTTTTATCCTTTGCGCTTCTCCACCTGAAAGTTCTGTGGCAGGCTGACCCAGCTTAATGTAACCTAGTCCTACTTCCTTGAGCGTTTTCAACGCACGAGCTACAGCCGGAATCTCGTCGAAAAAATCACTGGCTGCATCCACAGTCATGTCTAAAACTTCAGCGATGTTCAAATCTCGGTAAGTGACAGCTAGAGTTTCACTGTTGTATCGGGTACCGTGGCACGAAGAGCAAGGCGTATAGACGCTAGGAAGAAATAGCAGTTCTACAGAAACAAAACCTTCGCCATCGCATGTGGTGCATCGGCCTCCGGTTACGTTGAATGAAAATCGACCTGCGTTGAAACCTCGTTTTTTCGCTTCGTCCGTCGAAGCGAATTTCTTTCGGATATGGTCGAAGAGTCCGGTGTATGTGGCAAGGTTGGAACGAGGAGTTCTGCCGATTGGTTTCTGATCGACGCAAACCAGGCGCTTGATGTTTTCATCTCCAGTAAGCGAATCGATGTTTCCCAGATCGAGATCGAAATCTTCTTCCTCTTCGTCCGAATCTTGATCGTCTGTTTCTTCTTCCTCTGCGGCGACGCCAAGCCGCTTGTTGAGCGCGTCTACTAAAACTTGACTTACTAGAGTGGATTTGCCGGAACCAGACACTCCAGTTACAACCGTGAGAGTTCCCAATGGAAATTCGACATCGAGATTTTTTAGGTTGTGTCGATTAACACCGGTGAGCTGCATCCAGCTATCAGCTTTTCGCGCTGATCTTTTGATTTCCTTCTGGCTTTTCTTGCTTTCGAATAAATGCTGTCTTGTGATTGATCGGTCTATCTTTGCCAGACCGTCTACTGGACCGCTGTACAGGAGTTCGCCTCCACCGTCCCCGGCGTCGGGACCCATATCGACAATCCAGTCAGCCTGGCGAACAATATCCATTTCGTGCTCGACAACAAACAGCGAATTGCCTGAATCTTTTAACTGAGTGAGCATATCGAAAAGTGCTTCCGCATCAGCCGGATGCAATCCAGCGGAGGGTTCGTCGAGAACATACACGACCCCAAATAAACCAGATCGCAACTGTGTTGTTAATCGAAGTCGTTGCAACTCACCAGCCGATAACGTAGGAGTTGAGCGGTCCAGCGCGAGATAGTCCAAGCCCAAAGTACTTAACAGATTGATTCTTGCGAGTAAGTCGCCTGCGATTAGTTCGGCAACTTCGACTGACGAGGTGTAAGTCGCAGAACCTGAAGCAAGAGCGCTTGAAAGTACTTGGGCGAGCTCAACGAGCGGCATTCGAGAAAGTTCTGATATGTCTCGACCAGCGAAATGCACACCAAGCGATTGAGCCTTTAATCGTTTACCATTGCATTCGGTGCAATGTGAAACATCCATAAAACTTGCAGCGCGCTTGCGCAGGGTGGCACTATTGGTAGTACTAAACGTATGACGCACATAGCTGGCGGCGCTCATGTACGTTCCCTTGTATGGTCGCTGGATGCGGTGTGCTTCTCTCTCCGCATGCACAGTGACAACTGGTTTTTCTTCCGTGAAAAGAATCCATTGACGATCCTTTTCGGGAAGATCTTTCCACGGTTTATCTACGTCATATCCTAAAACTGAAAGTATATCTCTGTAGTTCTTTCCTTGCCAGGCGCCTGGCCATGCGGCTATTGCTTTCTCTCTTATCGTCAACGACGGATCGGGTACTAATGAACTCTCACTGACGGTGTGAACTACACCCATGCCATGACAGGCATCGCATGCACCGGCGAGAGTGTTAGATGAAAAGGCATCGGAGTCGAGTCTATGCGCGCCCTTTGGATATACGCCCGCTCTGGAGAAAAGCATCCGGAGTGAATTTGATAACGTTGTTATGGTGCCGACTGATGACCTCGCCGTCGGCTCACCACGGCGTTGTTGCAGTGCGACAGCGGGAGGAAGACCGCCGATTTCCGCCACTTTCGGTGCGGGAAGTTGTGAAATCAATCGTCTAGCATAGGGTGCCACGGACTCGAAATATCGTCTTTGCGCTTCTGCATAAATGGTTCCAAAAGCCAGAGAAGACTTCCCTGACCCGGACACGCCGGTGAAAACAACGAACGAATCTCGAGGAATATCAACGTCGACATTTCTCAAGTTGTTCTGCTGTGCCCCGCGCACCTGTACGAATCCTTTCGATTGTGTCGGGGGTTTTGAGGAGGGGGTCATGCCAAGTCGTCTCAAAGGGTTCGCTGAAGAGGCTAAATTAAATCACAATCGTCGGAGGGGCCTCAAGGCAACCCGCTTCATGCGCACGACTGCAGGTTCGAGGGTACGCAACCCGACTTGTCAAACCTGGAAATGTTGCTGCACTGTGGTTTGGCTCAAATAGCAAGAGCCACTGCGTTTGCAGTAGCTCTTTTGAGAGGTATCCACGTAAAGGTTTAGAAGCTAATTGCTTTCTTGAATCTTGATTTCAGATCACCGTAAATAAATGACGCTCCAGGCTGTTGTTCCGGACGACCAGCAGCCGAGGCGACCGCGTAAACCGACGAGGTCAAGTTGACGAAAAACGGATGAAATCCGTACTTAATCATCTCGTCAAAAGCCTTTTTAGCTGTCCAGCCTTCGTGATTTATTCTATAAACCGCAACCATGGTTCCTGTTCTATCCTGCCCTTGATGGCAGTGGACAAACGCAGGTTGGTTGACTGGATCATTTACAACGGACAGAAACTTTTCTATTTGATCAGGTGTTGCGGGCTTAAAATGACTCATCGGAATAGAGACATATTTCATGTCGTTCTTCTCCACGAGCTCCTTTTCGTCATCAGTGAGCTTGCCTTCATTCATCAAATTGATGACGGTTTTCACTCCGGCAGTTCTCAGCGCCTCAATTCCATGGACACCAGGTAGTCCGCCTCTGATCAGCGTCGGCGATACAACGCCGAAGTTTGGAAGGCTTTGCCGAAGAGTTTCTTCGGCTGCAAAAGTAGCTTGTTCAGCTGATGCAGGCAGGGTTGAAAGACCACCAGTGAGCAAAAAAGCAAGCAAAAGTGCTTGGGCGCGTTTCAATACCAATCGCGTAACCTCCTCGAGTTCTCAACGCAACTAAATTACAGCCTAACAGACGAAACGTCATCATAACTGTTCCTTCGCGCTATATTCGAAAACTTTTTCTGTTGTTGCTGTCGTATTTCTGTCAAACCTACTGGGTTTACAATGATTCGAAAATTTACACGAGAAAGGGGAAGTTTCATAAAGCTGGCTAGGGTAGGGTTCGTGCGTGGGTGGTGTGCGCTAATGGCGACATCGACTCCGCGGAAGTTTCGATGGCTTGTGGTTCCACGCGCATCAGTGTCGCACCAAATCTGGACGACTCTTGCTTGAAACATTGATTAAGTCATGGTTCGACGGGAAGTGAGGGAAGTACCGATGGCTGTTAGCCAAAAATTTCGTCGAGTTTGCATCAATCTATGTATAATTTCCTCTGCGCACAACAATGAATGGGCTTGGCATGCCGAGCAGGAGAGTTTTGACATGAGTCTCATAGAGAAAATTGCTCTTACGCAAGAAGAGGGCAAAACCGAGAGCGGCATCTTCTACAGAAGGACGACTTCAGGTACTTCTCAGGGCACACTCATTTTGGTCATGGGCTATGGCGGCAGTCTCAGAATTTGGCCGAACACCTTTGTCGAGCGCCTGGCTGAGAAGTTTGCCGTAGTGACATACGATAACCGCGGCACCGGTCTTAGTATCATTCCCGAGAAAGCGGACGATTATACAATCAAGGCCATGGCTGACGACCTGTTCGAGGTCGTAACGACGTTAAAAATTAGCGATCACCATCTGCTGGGATACAGCATGGGAAGCTGCATTGCGTTACAGTACGCGCACGACCACGCTGAAAAAGTAGAATCTTTGTTCTTGATGTGTGGTACCGCAGGCGGTGCTGAGTTTGTGAAACCAGATAAAGAGGTTTCCACAGCCCTCGCAAATCCTCAAGGAAAAACACTGTGGGACATCTACATGTATACCTGGCAGTTGATGTATTCGCCAGAACACTTCGAGCGTTGCCAACCAGCTTTTAAAGCCATTTACGAAGCCTCTAAAGACACGCCAACAAGACCGATGGCGCTGATGGGGCACTCGCACGCCTTCCGCTTCTTTGATGGCAGCAGCTTTCTCGAGAAACTTAAAATGCCAACAACAATACTTGCTGGTCGGAACGATCGCTTGATGCCATTTGGGAACTCAGAGAATTTGACAAAGATTGCTGGTTCGCGTTTGGTCCCAATCGATGACTGTGAGCATGCTCCTCATATTCAGAACGAGGATTTTGTGATCCAAGAAATCGAGCGCACATGCGCTGCGACCAACTGTTAGCCTCGTAATCATACTAGTGACCTGGCTGCGAGTCCATGCCTAGCCTTAGAGTTGTTGGCATTGACCCTGATTCCCGTATTGACGCACATCGCCGGAACTTTTGTCATCAACAATTACGGTGGACTCGGCGGAGGAATTTAGCAGCCATCACTTCCGTGCTCGACCCGGATGCTGTAGGATTGTGGGATCGCCGTAACCGGTTGTTTCATGATTGACCTCTGCCCCAATTGCAAACAGCCAAAAGCCGGTGGAAAGTCCGGTTCGCTCACTCAATGGATTTTCATTTGTCATTGCGATTCATTGAAGAGCGACAGCGATTCCGATACTGATGCTTACAAATTTCAGATCTGTCGGACGTGCAGAAAGCGCGTCAATACTGGACGCGAAGGCTCTCTCACTCAATTCGTATTCCGCTCGGATAGTTGTCGCTGCGAGTTTCCTGAATTGGTCGATGTTGCCGTGGCACGTGCAACAGAAGTTGAAGCGAATGGTGATACTAAATCGCTGCAAGATACTATAGATGACATCGAAGGAATTGAACTGCCACCAGATTCATTCCCGATGAATAGATTCAAGCCCATTCGCGAAATCGGAAGAGGTGCATCGGGTGCGGTATACCTTTGCATCGATCGCCTGCTTGGAAATAATGTCGCTGTTAAAACCTTGCATTACCTGGCGGCGGATCAACTTCTTGGCTTTCAGCAAGAAGCTCGCGCAATTAGCAAACTTACTCATCCCAACATAGTAAAGATACTCGACTTCGGTGCGACAGATAGCGGCACACCATATATGGTGCTGGAGTTTATCGATGGTATTGATTTAGAGACATACGTGGCACAAAACGGACCACTGAGTCTGACCCGAATTCTGCAAGTTATGTTGCTGATTTGCGATGCGTTGGCATACTCACATCTCAAAGAAATTTATCACCGAGATTTGAAACCGAGCAACATTTTGATCGAAGAGATCGGTCAAGAACTCAACGCAAAGCTTGTCGACTTTGGTGTGGCGCGCGTCAAATTTGAAACTCAGGAGCCCACTATTTGCCATGGCACCACTGTAATCGGGACGCCTGCATATATGTCTCCTGACCAGATGCGCGGTATCACTTACGATCAACGATCCGAGCTCTACTCAGTCGGTTGTATCCTTTTCGAACTAATTTCCGGTCAACAACTCTATTCTGCTGAAACAATAATGGAATTGGTAGCCCTCCACGCAAACGCACCCATCCCGAAACTGAGCGATGTGATCGAAGATGACTATCCACCAGCGTTGGACAGAATCTTGGCACAGTGTTTGGCAAAGGTTCCGGAAGATCGGTATCAAAGCGTTCACGCGCTCAAGACTGATTTGTCAAAGGTTCTCGAATCGGAGCAGCATGGTGGCAAACCGACGACCGATGAGTCAGTAAATCAGGAAAACATCGGTCCTCGAATCGATCACAGGCAATTATCCGAGTTAAACAATCAACCAACAAGGAAAAACAAAATTGTTGTTTTAGTCGTTTCAATACTTGTCGGCAGCATTGCGATTCTTTCAACCTACTTTGTCCTAAATCCCATCCAACATAAGAACGAAATCTATGCACCACCATCCGGAGATGTGACAGCGCCAGTGCGTAAGGTCGGCGAGTTGAACAACACGTTGCTCGAGACAAAGTTCAACATCAACGAGTTCAATGGTAATAAGTGGTTGTTCAACATGGGAGAGATAACCGACGCATCTGTCGATGAAATTCTCAAATCCAAACATGGCAACCGGCTCTGGATTGACCAGGGTCGCCTGTCTCCGGAGGCGTTGTTGAGGTTAAAGCCGGTGCATGTTGTTTCAATCGCGCTAATCAACATGCCCGTCTCGGATGCTCATCTCAAAGCCCTGGCGCAGTTAAAGACCATCAAGCTTATGCGATTGTTCGAAAATCCTAAGTTGGACAATGAAAGTCTGCAATGCATCAGGCCAATGGACAACCTTACGGAACTGATGATCCGCAACGATCGTGTCACCGACCGTGGTGTCAACTATCTGGCAGGCATGAACAATCTGGAAATACTTTCTCTCGATCGATGCATTAATGTTTCAGATAAAAGTCTCGACGTTATTGAAAAACTCGCGAGTCTTAACAGGCTCAGTCTGGCTGGCACAAAAGTGAGTAAAGCAGGGGTTCTTCGCATTGCTAAAATGAAGAAACTGCACACTGTTAGCGTCGCAAAGCTGCCGTGCGATTCCGAATGCGTGCATGAGTTGATGAAACTTCCACTAAAGAATTTGTCGCTGCGATATACCGGTTTAAACAGCAAGGATTTTTTGCTTTTATCGAAGTTGAAGGATCTTAAGCTGTTGGATGTCAGAGACTGTCCACTTTCTAAAGACGATCAAAAACAGTTCGTTGCCAACCGCATACTTCTCAAGTTACCGCCATGTCGTGTCATCCGTGAGCGCAGAGTAGGAGTCGAAAGCTTCGGAGAAATGGTGTATGAAACCATAGATGATGAACATATGTGGGTTGATTAGACAAAGTTGCGCCTATCTTAATGCCACGCGTGCCAGCTTTGGCTTTGGTATTTACGCGGTTGGCGGATTCGAGCCGATCCGACGATGACGTAATCAACTATAATAGCGGCGTCTCCGCTCTGAGCCACGAAGTGTTCGTTTGGATATATGAAAGTCAATAGTTCGTCCATTGTTATATTCACTGATGGTGCCTGCACCGGAAATCCCGGTCCAGGCGGATGGGCTGCGATTGTCGCAAGAACTGACGGCACCATTCAGGAACTTGGCGGCAACAATCCCGGCACCACTAACAACCGAATGGAAATGGTATCGGCAATACGTGCTCTTCTTGTGTTGGAGCCGCCGCTCAACTGCGATGTAATCTTGTACACGGACTCCACTTATTTGATTCGTGGTATCACTCAATGGGTGTACGGATGGAAAGCGCGTGGATGGAAAAGCGCTGAAGGCAAGGATGTTGCCAATCGTGATTTGTGGGAAGAACTTATACGCCACGTCGCGCGTCTCAAGCCGTCTACAATAAGTTGGAAATACGTCCGAGGACACTCAGGATATCCGGGTAATGAACGTTGCGATCAGATCGCGGTTTCGTTTGCCAAGGGAAAACCAGAGCCGCTCTACGTCGGACCTGCGGATGGATACTTTGTTGATTTAAACGAACTGCCGGAAGAAGATTCGTTGCCGGATATGAAATCGAAGAGTACAACCGGTTCTTCAAAGGGCTCAAGCAGTAAAGGCGGTGGTGGTCCTGTAACGTATTTGAGTTACTTCAACGGAGTGGTGGCACGGCACACGACATGGGCCGAATGCGAGCGCGTCGTGAAAGGGCGAAATGCGAAATTTAAAAAGGCAAAATCGCGCGATGAAGAGAAACAGATTCTCAGTTCATGGGGACTAGATCCGCAGATGGTCATCGATTAGTTTTGATATTGAGTCTCTGGAACCCTCCATCCCAGCAGTGATTGGGAATAACAACATTCCATTGCCATAACACCCACTCTATAGTCGAATTGCGCGGCGGTTTAAACCCCAATTCTGGTATGTGACATGGCTCAACAATTTGGAAAGGGAGCAATCCCCGGTGACAACGTTCGCACAAATTCGAATGCTGATACAAGTAGTGAAGCGGAACAACAAACGACCAAAGAGGATTTGAGTCGGTCGCTCTTATCGGAATTTTTGCAATCGGTTCCATCAGCAAAGTCTTCTGGATCGGATGCAAATAAACTGTTTTTGCTCGCAGCCGGAGGCGAAGCTTCAACGTCATCTTCCGACCAGCCTCGTAGAATCGAAACAGTCGCGTATGCTCAACCCGCTGACGAACCGCCACCGCCAGGAAGCGATCCAGGTGGGCAGCCCCGTCCGCCTCAGGATCGACCAGGCCAACAGCCTCCGAAACGAGATTCTTTAGCTGACGTAATCGGCGGACGACCAGAGCAAAAGATCGAGTCTCTGAATATTAACGGCAAGGAGGTCAAAGTCAAATCTGTCGTTACAGCTCCTGATCGATCTCGCATTGTTGTTTTAAACGAGGATTACGGAGTGAATCCCGCTGGCACAAAAATCACTTTTTACGACGCTCCGATTTTTCCGCAAGGCGGTCGAAGCCAATATGGAAACGTGAGAGCCATTGCCGAACTTCCGAATGGAAACAAAGTCTATTCCAAAGTCAGCGGTAATGTCATTTACGATCTCGCTAAGCCTATCTCAATCGACGGAACGGATGGCGGTCCTACCAGCAAGTTTTTCGAAGAAATGCCGAACGGTACACAAATCTGGCGCACCACAGGTGGTACTACGATTGAGAAATTTGCCAAAGACAGTTTGACTTCACCAAGAGGGAAAGTCGAGCGCATTGAACTTGCTAACGGCAAATTGCAGTACACAACACAGGAAAACAAAACATTCACCGTCGAAGAACAAGGCGGGAAGATGGTAATAACCGATCTGGAAAATGGCAAACCCACGACTCAGACAAAAACCAATGCCTTTGCCGAACGGTTCAATCCACCATATAATCATCCGTTTTATGGACAGGTCTTGAGTAGAACCAGGCTTCCTGGTGCTATTAAACTAGATCTTGGTGCGCGAGGGGAATGCACGATCTTCCTTGAACCCAAAGCCTACGATGATAAAAGAAAGACTCTCAGCACGATTTTTGATCCGAAAGATCAGAGTACTCAATCGTTTTTGAGTGACAACAGTAATGTGACCACTCGGACCGGAACTAAAGATCACGATTGGATAAAAATAGAATCCATGCCGGATGGAACACAAACTGTTTCATACAAGAATGGCGATTCGACGACAAAATACTCGAATGGCGATCGAACCGAAAGGTATAAAAATGGGTTGGCGACATCTCTGGATGAGAAGGTTATTGAGGTTCAGCGAACGCGGGAAAAAAACACCTATGTTCTCGCTGATGGCGGCAAAGTAGAACTCAAATTAAAGTCTAACGATCCGCTCATCAAAACGACGAGGGGTGGAACGCCGCAGCTCATGAAGGAAGACTCAATTAAAGAGCATTTCGAACACGGACAACCCACATCTTACGGCCCAGCTAAAGCACTGGAAACCAGAAATAATGGTGATACCACTTATTGGCTGGCAGACTCGAAAGAGTATTCCAAGATATCGTTGTTGGGCGCTTCTCGGAACGATTTTAAGGGATTCGTCACCTATCCCAACGGCACTAACAGAATGATCCACGCCAACGGAAAGGTGCTTCCGACCTTGACTCTTAGCGACAATCAAGTAAAGGGATTATTGAACGGTGAATTGAAGCCGACGATGATTCCGAATCTGACCCGATTTGATTATCAACTTTTGTTTGAGAACAAAAATCCGCTTGGTATGTCCAATACTGGACCCTACGGAACCCCAAATGTCTTTGACTTGATTCGCTAACTGGAATATCGCAGGGCGCTATAATGGTTTGCTCCGATCGCGCCAAGTCCTGATGAAATTCTGGAAACAAAGATCGATCACCTATAAGACCCACATTTTCAGCGCTTTTTGTCGAAGTCTGTTCACAAATGCCTGCTGGATTTTTTCGACCAGTCTTTTTGTCAAGGTTGTGGGTAGTAAAGGCTATTCGCAGTTATTTTTCTTTGCCAGTCTTTGTTCGCTGGCTTACTACTTATACTTCGCCTTTCGCGGACACAAGCCGAATGAGCCATATCACGTCTACCGAGCTGTTGTATTCCTGGCATTTTTGTCTTCGTTAGCCTGTTTTTTCGAACCTGAAGTAGCCTTCCTCCACTCCGCCAATGAGCTGCTTTTGTATTTCTTCGTAGTGTCCGTGATGACGGTCGATTTAGTTGGAACAACGTTAGGTCCCATTGTTCTGCAGTCATCGGTAAGTCCTGCAATTTTTCGACAGGTTTATCAAAACATTATCACCGCAGAATTAACTGCTCGCATTACCGCGGCAATTATTGTCTGGTTCCTGAGTACGGCTCACCAACTGGCATATGTCTATCCAATTGCCTGGGTACTTCTTTTACTGCACACAGTCTCTTTCGGAATCACCGTGTGGAGAATGCGGGTGGCGGAATTGAAAACGAGCTTGCCGCAGGGTGATCGCCCGCCCGTGATGGAGAATGTGGGCAGCTCGCTGAAATTTATGTTCGCCAATCCACTGGTTAGGATAGCAATGTCTGCGATGGTATGGGCGACCATCACGAAATTTGTAATCGAGAATTTGTTTTACCAAAACGCTGATGCCAACTTCGGTTCAGCTCGGCAGTTGGCTTCATTTGTCAGCGGGTTGACGATTGTCATCTACACACTCTCGCTGGCCTTGCATCATTTTCTCAACACAAAACTCAATTCGCGTTTGCAACTCAGCACGCTGCTCAGTTTACAACCTATCAACGTTTTGGTCCTTGCTGGCGTCGCTCTAGTGTTTCCGCCGTTCTGGCCATTGGTACTACTAATGGTGACTTACAATGTTTTACACAGGAGCGTTCAATTGCCGATGTCCAGGCAGTGTCTCGTTCCGATTCCACGGAGCCAAAGAGCCACTATCGTAGCTTTGATTACGATTGTGATTTCAATAGCCACGATTTTGACGAGTGGTGTCATGGCTGCTTTGAAGGACATGTTGCAGATGGAAGATTTTCTTGTTCTGCTTCTTGTGCTCGGAGCCATAATTTTATTGATGATTACTAGTTTGGATTCCTTTTATATCCGAAACCTGTGGAGCTTTTTTCAGGAGACTCGCTCAGGGCGTTGGCAAGACGATTCACAGACAGAGAGACTATCTACATTCGAGATTGACTCCTCCTCCTCGGATACGAATCTGATAGAGGATAATGGGTTTAAACCGACTAACCATCCAATTCTCGAAACATATGCGCTCTCCACCGATCCGAAAGATTTGCAGGCTGCTACAAAGGCGCATAAACAATTGTTGAACTCAGATAGAGATGACCTCGGGCTGACGGCATTGAAAATTTGCTTCGAGTCAAACTTCCCGTGGTTTAAACCCATCATACGCAAAGCTGCTAGTCATGCCGATGAACGGGTTCGAAGCTTCGCAGAAAAAGCACTATGGATTGACGAAGCATTTGCAAACAAAACCGATCGATTCTCCTCGGTGTTTCGCAAACGTGTGAGATCTATCGCGATGGAATTGCTGGAGAGAAACGACTCGGAGAGTCTTGAAAAGTTGAAATGCGTGTTATTGTGCGACGATCGAGAGGCAATCGAGTCTCTGGTTTCTGTTTTAGCAAGCTCTCAGTTTAGAACCATCAGACCGCTTGTCCTTGAATGTATTCTGTTGGATGTTAAACGTCTTTCGCCTTTGCCGCTTGTTGAGCAGATGTACAAGCTCGATTTTGCCGGCGCCCGGATTTTTCGTGAGGCATTGGAGCATCTGACCTTTAACAAAAACAATCCTGAGTTGCGTTCGACGATTCAAGACAAATTGCAATCGTTGCGTGGAGTCACGCTTGTCCTGGGGCAAGAGCGGGGCGATGAACACGCTAAGACCTTAGAGACTTTCATGCACACGCTTTTTCTAGAAGAATATAGGTTACTTCCGCATCGATCGGATAGAGCTCTGACCAGCACTATTGCTGATTTCCCGACTTTTTCGTCTGAAGAAATCGGTATCTTGATTGACATGCACCTTTCGTTTTTAAAACGCAGCGATCTTTTTCATACGTGGGAAGCAATCATGCTTTGACGGAAGAATAGCCTCCAGCCGGGCTTCTAGGTGGGGTAAACCCCATTGTTTGGCCCGCAAGCTCGATGGATAATGACCGAACTTACCAGGGCATCCATCAATTCAAGCTTGCATTTGTCACTATCGGCGCGGTTCCGCGACTGACAGTGCGCCTGCCGGCTTGCGCGGAGACGAGATATGCAGGCAGATACAACGACACCCAAACAAATTTCAAAACTGCGAGGTCAGTTCAATTCGTTTGAAGAAACCAGCAGCGTAGTAAACGATGCTCAGAAAATCTACGATCAACTTACCAGGCGTGATCCGGTTTATTGTCATTCAGACCTTGACCAGCCGCAAAAATGGCTGGTCTCTAAACCATTCGATTTACTCTTTGTCTGTGGACTTGCCCCCTGGATTTTCGGGGCGATTGCAATGTTTGTTAGCGGTGGTCCAAATCAGATACTTGCTACACCGGAACAGCAGATGCTTACGATTTTTCTGGTGGGTGCTTCGTTTATCGTAGGGGAATCACATCAATTCACTTCGATTATTCGATACTACTCCAGGACCTTTCGTCAAAGGCGCAAACCTTACAGGTTGCACAGAGTACCGATCTGGATTTTCTATGGTTTGTTAGTGACCGTCGCAGTCGCCGCGGCAGGGGCAACGGTTTTTAACTTCTTTCCATTCAAACCATTGTCTGAATTTATTGTGTCGTTGTTCGCCATGCCCGTTTCAGTTTTGGCGTTTTTTATGGGCGCTCTTTTCCCCGCGGTTTTAATGCAACATTTCTGTGGACAAGCTAAGGCTGTGGGTCTCATGTATTGTACAAATAACAGGTTTTACCTGTCAGATGTGGAAAGGTTGGCACTGTCAGCGGTGTCATGGCTCCTGGTCTTGGCCGGTGCTTTGACAATCGCCGTTCCATTTTTTGACAGCAGTCCTGGAAACTTTGTAATCGTCGAACAAATTTTCAAACCTGCGGCACCATTTCACCCGATCGCCATTATGGTCGTACGTTATTCTGTAGTCTTTATGGGAATCCACTTTCTTGTTAGAGGAATTAAGAACAACGAATGGCTGCCTGCAGGCGCGGCGTTGACGTGGCTTAGCATGGCATTATTTACTCTCATTCCGACTTCTTTTATGTTGTACGTTTGGCTTTTTGTTCCTGTGTTTTTTCATGCCACCCAACACTGGACGATTGCTTGGAATACTCAGCAGAATGAGCTCAGACGGGAGAGTGCCAATCGACTGCGAATCGACCCGTATATGTTGGAGTCTGAGCGCAACGCAAATCTGCACAGATTCTACCGGGACTTTCGGCGGCTGGTTCTGCCCGTACAACTGCTTTCTGTTGTCGTTTTGTTTGGAACGCTCATCTGGCAGCATCTGTGGGGCAACCCGATCGTGCATGGTCCGGATGTGACACTAGGCGCGGTGCTATCGATTATTGTTTTCTACTGCCATTACTTTACCGATCGTATTGTTTGGCGACCAACAAATTAAGGAGAGTGTGATGAACCGGAATTCTAAATCGTTTAAACCAACGT
The DNA here is from genome assembly GCA_044225915.1 of Obscuribacteraceae bacterium (SeqCode). Lineage (GTDB taxonomy): Bacteria > Cyanobacteriota > Vampirovibrionia > Obscuribacterales > Obscuribacteraceae > JADYXR01. The sequence continues at coordinate 12,147 of JBGAHZ010000076.1, read as the reverse complement.
CTGTCGCAGTCTGGCTGTCAATGACATTCCTGGCAGTTTCATACGTTTGGATAGGTCTTGCTTATGCTGCTCAGTTGAGTTCAGACGCGCCGCCTCCATTTACTAATCAGTTTGTGAGGGGTGATATGATTATGAGGGGTGAGACGAAACCGCCGTTGAAATTTGTCGCTCCGGATGGCACAGTAGTCTCCAAAAGATTTATGGGCGAGCTGCTTGCCTCAGCGGAAGCCGATCGCGGCAAACTTGTGTGGGGAATGTATCCGGCGAGCGTTCGTGGACGAGTTTTCTCCGGCGCACGAGAAATTGGAACTCCGTTTGCTTCTTCGGGCGGATGGTAATGACGGATGTGGTATCAGATCACCGTTTCATTTTTCTTTCCGTTTACGACGATTGGAATATAGTTTTTTCCGCAACCAGGCAAAGTGACACTGCACGTGGTGCATGAAACTATATAAACTGGCAACTTAATTCTGTTTCGATTAGAATTAGGCCGTTCCTGACCTCAGTGTGTTCTGAACCTATGCCCAAAAGATTCAACAAATTAGTACTGGCTGCCACTCTTCAGCTCTCGATCGCAAGTATTGCCTTGAATTCCGGAATCCAACCGGTCTCAGCACAGAGCCCGCCGGCGGTACTTCCACCATCAGGCGGACAGAGTCGTGCACCGATACCGGCGGCGAGTGCGCCTGCCGGCAGTTCAGTTACTCAACAAGTTGCGCCTGGCGGCAGTTCTGGTAGACCCGGCGCGGTGGCTCCGAACACTAAGCCAGCGGCGAGCGCGCAGACCGGGAACGCTGTGAAACCAGCAGCTCCGCCGAAAGCTGTATCCGACGAGGACTGGAAGAAGCTTCAAGCAGCCGGAACCGAAGACATCGACAGCGGAAGATATGGGCAGGCCGAGCGTACCCTCAAACAAGCGGTAATTAAGTCCGTTGTGTTCGGTGAGGGGGACCTGCGTTACGCTAAGAGTCTGGACGAGTTAGGCAGGCTATATACAATTAGGGCACGATTCGGTGAGGCGGAACCCCTCTTGGAAGAAGCACTTCGCGCCAAAGAAATGACATTGAATCCGGAAACTGGAGAGATCGTTCCTGCTTATGGTTCGATGGCGACGTTTTATCTCGACCATGGAACGGAAGCGAAAGCGGCACCGGTAGCGGAAAAGCTACTGCAGTTCGTCGAAGGTCGATTGGATGAATTTCGAAACGCAACGCAGGGTCCGGTAACGTTGAAGCCAGGGCAACCGCTCACGGGCTGGGCCGGACGGGCCGCACCTGCGATGCTGAATCCAGTAATCGAGTGGGCTATTACATGTGACGCTGTAGGCAATTCGTTTAAAACGCATGGCAACTTCGAAATGGCTGACAGACTTTTCAAAGCCGCTCTGGACGTGAAAGAAACAGTTCTCGGAAAAGAGCATCTGTCGCTGGCCAACAGCTTCGACAGTATCGGTTCCATCTGTCTCGAGAAAAATGATGATGGAGAGGCTGAGTCGTTTTTCCGTTACGCTTTGGAGCATACTCAAAGAATTGTCCCTGACGAGCGTGGACAAATCTTCAATCGTATGGACAAATTGGCGAGATGTCTCGTCAAAGAGAAAAAGTACGAAGAAGCCGAAGCCATCTACCTTAAGGGTTTAGAGCTTTGGAAAACTCCATCTCGTAACGGTAGTGAAGCGCGCGCGAATTTCGCGCTGGGTAATTTATACGTGCTCGAAAAGAAATATGATCTCGCGCTTCCTGTTTTGCAAACTGCTTTGAAGTATGCCGAGGAATATTACGGACCAAATTCTATTTCACTTTTGCCGTACTTGCAGAGAAACGCTGACCTTGCTTATTACATGGGACAAAACGAACAGCGTATTGAGTTGAAGTCGCGCGCTGATACTATTAGCGGTGTCACTACACAACCGTTTCAATAAGACCACCTAAGAATTGCAGACGCTTAACTGAACGGTCATCTTTCGATGCGCTAATGCCATCTTTTGGAAAAAAACTCTCAACTTCGAACTATTCCATGCTCTCAGCGCGATACCGAAGGTCGAGGTAGTTCTGACCGGTGGGCTTTTGCGACTGTTTCACGACATTGGTGTGCGAAAATATACATTGAATAAGTGCTACTTTTCTCTGTGCGTAGGCGATTGCGGTTTCATCGACTCCTTCTCTCAATGCCTGAGTTGAGGGCGCGTAAATGTATTCGGAGCGATCGTCCTGTGAACGTTTCAGTAAACCGCGCTGGGTGAAGTATTGTAGCGCTTGTTCGACAGCATCTGCGGAGGTGTATAGCGCGAATGCGAGATCGTAGCTGCGGACTGAATCCGCGCGGGCCCGGATATAGAGCAGCAATTCCAATTGCCACACTGATTGGATGTTCTCATTAATAAAGTCATTTACGATTGGCGATAGCATAAATTTGAAAGGCTGCTCAAGGTCTGCGTTTTCGAAGTTCTTGCTCTCATTGAATGATTTCAGTGTACTAAAGGAAAATTTCGTGTAGATTTCGGGCAAAACATTGCCGTAGCAACGGAAGCAGTCTTGAAGCAATGAATTGCCGCTAAACCCGGCGATTCGGTGATTGATTACGGAAATTGGCGGAAACGCACATATAAACCGGACATCGATTAGAATGACTAGGTCCGGTTGAAAGCCCAATGAAGTGGAGAAACCTGATGTTTCCTTTTAGAACCGCGTTTTGCCTGATATTTCTGCTGAATTTGATACCAGGTGAAGCCCTCGCCTACGGTGTGACCATCAAATCGCCGGGCGGAATTAGCATGGATAACCGCATGCAAGATTACGAAGGTCAAGTTCTGACAAAGATCGCTGAGGCGGCTACTGGGCTTAATATCCCGCCTGATGGCAGGTTTGAACTCGTGATCGGTGCCGATGGAACACCGCAAGGTGCCTCATTCCTGTCCACCACCGCGGATGATGCAGTCGCGAACACGTTTATCGAGAAAGTGAAGTCTCAATCTTTCGGAAAGATTCCGAGTGTAGAAGGTGAAGGGACGTTGACCCTCACGTTTTCAATTTTGGAAACGAAAACGCCACCGTTTAAACGCAACAGTATTCAAATCAGTGGCGGTGGCGGGGCGCGGATCAGCGGAGGCGGGCTGATTGTCGGAGGTGGCAACAACGATCCGGCGCAGTTTGCGCGGACCTTTGCTTCTCAAAGACAAGCACTCGACGCACAAAAATTGTCGACGGATAAGGAAAAAGAAGAAAATGTTCGAGCCAACCTGAGATTGATAAGAACGGCTCTGGGACCAAACTTTCAAGTCGATGCGATCATGGATCCGAGTAAACCTAATGCCGCACCTGCTGCTGAAGACCAGGCTAACGTTCAAAAATGTATCACTGCGGCGATCAAAACGCTCGGCACTATGGATGCCGAATCTCAAGGCCGCCTCGTCACCGATTTTGTCACAGTGGCGTCTAGATTGGTGCGTTCTAACATGACTGATACCGCAGATAGTGCAATCCGAAAAGCGATTGAAATTGAAGCGACATCAAATAAGGGAGCAAACCAATTCAGTCCTCGTATTATTGATAACGCTGTCTTCAGGATTGCAGAACAATACCGGGCTCGCAAACAGAATTCTAAAGGCGCTGCGCTTGTGCAGTATCGAATCGATAAATTTAAGGCGGCGTCAATAACGGATCCGCAAGCGATGCGACGGATGGAAGATCAGCTTGCCAGTTTGAAAGGACTCGGGCGCTCCAGGACTGCGATGGCAGAAGCGCAGCCACAGGCAGTCTCAGTCGACTCGTCCCGAGACTCCTCCGTTTCAAAGGATGAGCTCGATCGAATCGCTAAAAGGTCTGGCGTGCAATCTGTTGAATACAAACTTGCGGCGATGAAGAGAGTCAAGGAGCTTGAACGCTCAGGAAAAACGGCTGAGGCTCTCGAGTTGCTGCGAACCACAAAATTCTAATCCACTGGTGTCAGCGAAGATTCCTGGCAGTTTTTTTCGCTACCACATGCTGATGACAGCATCGTGTTCAGGCATTTTTTGAAGAAATCGACATCGCTGGATTCCAGTCCCTGAGAAACAAACTCTCCGACCGTCTTCGTAATCGGCGGCAGCACTTCGATCAAGTCCTTGCCGTCTTCAGTCAGCCAGATACGGAAACATCGTTTGTCTTTCTCGTCTTTTTCACGACGAATTAAACCGCGTTCTTCCATCCGTTCCAATACACCAGTCAGAGAACCTCCGACTTGCTCGAGATACTGACCGATCTCCGAAACAGGCACTCCGTCTTCTTGCCAGAGGCGGCATAAAACCAGTGTGTGGCTGGATGTTACGTTGTGAATTTCGACGGCGTCGGTGTAGCGTCTTGTGATGAGCAGCTGTAACAGTTTCAATCGATATCCAATCGAACGTGGTGGCAGGATAAGCTGATACTTGTGTGGGACCTGAGAACACTGCTCCGGGAGGCAGACGGAGTAATCCGGTTCGCAATTTTTAATCATCTGATCGAGGATCTTCGAAAACCGATTCAAATCCGATTCCGGAAGTTCTTTCCAAGCCTGATACCATATGTGGTGAACCACCGGCGGCAAAGTTTCGCTGAGTTGTCTTCCTTCTTCTGTGAGAAATACTCGCCAGATTCGCTTATCTTTCTTGTCTCGCTTACGTTTGAGGAGTTTGCGTTTTTCCATACGCGTCAGCAAGTCAGACATCGTTCCGCCGATGTGCTGAAGCTGACTGCCGATGTACATGACCGGCAATCCGTCCTTTTGCCAGAGGCAGGCAAGGATCACCCAATGGTTCAAGGTGATGTCGGCCTTACCCAGTTCTTCATTCAGCTTTTTTGCCATGAGGGCGACCACTCGGCGGACGAGGTATCCGACTGTTTGGCGCGCAAACAAGTCCGCATACTCGCGTTTGATTTCGTCCATCTTGAGGGTCGTAGGCACTTCTGCTAGCAGCCTCGAATTTGATCACAATCTGGTCACATGATAACAGAGATGCGCTAAGTAGAGTATAGGCAGGTTCAGGCTTTTCGCCGCCAGATTAAATTATGGTTGCCACGAATAGTTCGTGTCGCCTATAATGCAATAAAGAGGTCATTACGCCGTAAATGTGGATTGTTCAACTGGCGCTTCGGCGGCCGTACACATTCGTTGTTGTCTCGCTCCTGATAACCATTCTGGGTATCGTCGGAATTTCGCGTATGCCGACGGACATCTTTCCGTTTATCAACACGCCGGTCGTCAGCGTGATCTGGAGCTATAACGGATTGCCCGCCGAAGAGATGGAAACCCGCATCACGACCATATGCGAGCGTGCTATAACCACAGTTACCAGCGACATCGACCACATCGAATCCTCGTCCCTGAGCGGCATAAGCGTTATTAAGGTATACCTCCGCCAGGGTGCCGATGTGGGCAAAGCCGTTGGCACGATAGCCTCGCTGTGCCAGACCCTGTTGCGGATTTATCCGGCAGGAACGACGCCTCCGCTGATCACCTCATTCAGTGCATCCGACGTTCCAGTGCTTCAGCTGGGCGTTGGCAGCAAAACATTGTCTGAGCAAGAACTCTTTGACTACGGCATGAACTTCATCCGGACCGGTTTGTCCGGTGTTGAGGGAGCATCCATTCCACTGCCTTACGGTGGTAAAAGTCGGCAAGTAATGGTCGATCTCGATCCTCAAGCGCTACAATCCAAGGGACTTTCGGCAAGTGATGTCTCAACTGCTCTGGGCGCACAGAATGTGATTCTGCCGTCCGGGCAAGCGAAGATCGGCGAAAAGCAAATTGCCGTGCAACTCAACAGTACACCGGAAACGATTGAGGGTTTCAATAATCTTCCAATAAAGCAGATCAATGGGACAACCGTCTATTTAAAGGATGTCGCCCACGTTCGAGACGGTTTTGCCGTGCAGTCCAACATCGTGCATCAAAACGGTAGACGGTCTACTTTGCTCAACGTCTTACGCAACGGCAGTGCATCGACTGTTGCAGTCGTCGATCGAGTGCGCAAGGCTTTACCTGGAGTTTTGGCCACGGTTCCAAAAGAAATTGATGTGAAACTAATTGCAGATCAATCAGTGTTCGTGAAAGCGGCAATCAGTGGTGTCGTCCGGGAAGCGACAATCGCTGCTGTCCTCACAGCGCTGTTGATTCTGTTACTACTCGGCAGTTGGCGCAGCACTATCGTGGTGGCGATATCGATACCACTATCAATTCTTGCCTCGATCCTCTGTTTGTTTTTGAGCAACCAAACTCTGAACATTATGACTCTGGGTGGACTGGCTCTGGCTGTGGGAATGCTGGTCGATGACGCGACAGTGGAAGTTGAGAATATTCACCGCAATTTAGCGATGGGCAAACCTATTACTACAGCAATTCTGGATGGTGCTGAGCAAATCGCCGCTCCCGCGTTTGTCTCGACACTGGCAATTTGTATCGTCTTCGTGCCCGTCATGATGCTTACGGAGCCTGCTCGCTCGCTGTTCGTTCCGCTCGGAATGGCAGTTATTTTCGCCATGATGTTTTCGTATTTCCTATCGAGAACACTAGTGCCGGTCATGTGTCAATTTCTCTTGAAAGGGCATGAGGACGAGGAAGTCGGCGGTAATTCAGCGGGACCTTTCGGATTTGCACACAAGATCGTTATTTCGATTTTCGAAGGTGCCAGGGAAAAATATTGCCAGGTGCTCGACTTTTTCCTGCTTCGTAAGGCTGCAACAGTCGCTTGTTTTCTAGTGTTTTACGGTTTGTCTTGCTGTTTGGTTCCATTGATCGGGATGGATTACTTTCCTCAGGTGGACGCCGGTCAATTGCGGCTGCATTTGCGCGCACCCACAGGAACACGGTTGGAGGAGACGGAACGATTGTTCGAGCGAGTCGAGAATGAAATCAAAGCTCTGCTTTCGCCTGGCGATTTAAACTCTATTCTCGACAACATCGGATTGCCCGCCAGTGGTATCAACCTCGCCTATGGCGACAACATCACAACCAGTGAGTTTGATGGCGAACTGCTAATTTCGCTCAACGAAGAGCATAAACAATCCACGTTCACATACGCGAAGAAAATTCGCGAGATGATGAAGGCGAAGTTTCCGGAAGTAACCATCTTTTTCCAACCAGCGGATATTGTCAGTCAGATTCTGAACGCCGGACTGCCTGCGCCGATTGACATACAGGTAGCCGGCAAGAACAAGAAGGATAATTACGCGATTGCTCAAAAACTTCGAGAGGAAGTTTCCAAGGTTAATGGTGCGGTTGATGTTACTTTGCACCAAATTACAAATGCTCCGCAATTGCGGTTAACGGTAGATCGCACCAAAGCAAGTCAGCTCGGATTCACTCAACGAGATGTGGCATCGTCGTTGTTGATCAGCCTGGCATCCAGTTTTCAAACATCTCCGGGATTCTGGGTCAATCCCGAAAACGGCGTGAATTATCCTGTCGCTGTTCAGACTCCTGAACATAGAATGGGCACCGTTGACGATATCATGCAGACTCCGGTCACCAGTGCCAGCGGTGCAAAACCTCAATTGCTTTTAAACCTGGCCAATGCGGATCGCGGCACCACAAGCACCGTCGTCAACCACTATAAAATCCAGCCGGTTTACGATGTGTTTGCTAATGTTCAGTCGCGCGACCTGGGTGGTGTGATGGCTGACGTTTCGAAAATCGTTGCGAATGTGCAAAAGGAGCTACCGCGAGGCAGCACATGCGTCATTCGCGGACAGGCGCTCAGCATGAACGCCGCGTTCTTTGGACTAGCCAGTGGACTGGCATTTGCGCTATTGCTCGTTTATTTGCTGCTCGTGATCAACTTCCAGTCTTGGACCGATCCATTGATTATTCTCATGGCGCTGCCGGGAGCTTTCTCCGGAATTTTGTGGGCGCTGTTTGCCACACAAACTACATTCAGCGTGCCGGCTTTGATGGGGGCGATTGTCTCTATTGGCGTCGCATCCGCTAACAGTATTCTCTTAATCACGTTTGCCAACGACCAACTCGCAGAGGGTGCCACCGCGGATGAAGCCGCGTTAGCTGCCGGTTCAACGCGATTTCGTCCGGTGCTTATGACAGCTGCCGCGATGATAATCGGTATGTTGCCGATGGCTCTGGGACTCGGAGAAGGTGGTGCTCAGAATGCTCCCCTTGGACGAGCCGTAATTGGTGGGCTTGCTGTTGCCACCGTCGCTACACTTTTATTTGTGCCATGTATTTTTGCCATCGTCCGCAAGAATGCGATTGTGAAACCGAATATTGAATCGCGCGAATTGTTAGGCGCGGGGGGAACCGTATCATGAGCAGCCAGTCACACAACTCGATGAAAGCAAATTTGCAAGTAATACCCCCGAAGGAGTCACCCAACGCTGTGCATGAACCCACCACACGTGCTGCCACCAATGAATCACCTGTTCCCAAAAATACAACGCCGCTCAGCGTAGTTGTTTTTATTGTTTCGGCCGTTTCATTGTTTGGTGCAATTTTTGCATTCGGCATATTGCCGCGCATGGAAAAGGAAAAACAGGAAAAGATTGCGTCGAGCGCACCACCAGTCGTGCCATCATATGCGGTGACTACGGTTCAACCAGGAAAGTCGGAGGTTGACATCAGCTTGCCCGCCAACATCCAGGCGATTCAAGAATTCAGCATTTACGCTCGCTGTGATGGATATCTGAAAAAGAGATGGGTCGACATCGGCGATCGAGTAAAAACCGGACAGTTGTTGATGGAAATCGACGCGCCTGAACTTGGCAAACAATATATGCGTGCTATCGCCGATTACAAACAGCAGGAAGCTCAAGTTAAGAGCGCGCAAGCCGATCTTGCGCAGTCAATCTCCGTGGTCCAAAATGCGAAGGCTGCTGTAAAACGCCAGGAAGCGGAAATCAAATTTTCACACATGGAGTCGAAAAGATATCAAAGTCTCGCCGCTGACGGCGCTGTCAGCGTGGAGCAACGTGATGAAAAATACCGCGACTTGAATACCGATAAAGCAGAGCTCGAAGCCGGCAAGGCCGCCGTTGATGCGGCGCAGGCGCAGGTCAGTGCCAATCGAGAGAAGATTTCCGCGGCTAAAGCGGCTGTGGACGCTGCACTTGCGGATAAAGAAGAAGTGCAAACTATGATGTCGTTTCAAAAAGTGCTGGCACCATGCGACGGTGTGATTACTGCTCGCAATGTTGACGCTGGTGCTCTTGTTTCGAAAGGCAGTGGCACCAATAATTTGGAACTTCTTAAAATGGCGCGAACAGACACTTTGAGAGTGTTTGTCTACATCCCACAATCAGACATCGAAGGCGTCTATACTGGGATGCCCGCAAAAATTTCAGTCGCAGAACTTCCCAACAAGAATTTCGATGGAAAGGTCGCTCACATATCCGGAGGACTCGACCCGACGTCTCGCACGCTGCAAGCCGAAGTCCACATTCCGAATACGACCGGAAAATTGTTACCGGGAATGTTTGCCCGTGTAGCACTTACTGCAAAACGTTCTACACCAGCGGTACTTGTGCCTGACTCTGCCATTGTGGTTAAGCCGGATGGGCGCTTTGTAGTTCAAGTCACACCAGCCGGCACCGCGCACTATCAGCTTGTAAAACTCGGGCGTGATTTCGGCCACGACAGTGAAGTTCTATCCGGGCTCAACGGTTTTGACAAAGTGTTGACCAATCCAACAAGCGATGTGCGCGAAGGACAAGAGATCAAGGAGCTACCGCCGGAGCCGAAGCAAGCCAAAGGCGCGTAATCGGTCACATCGGATAGAATAGCCACAGTGATCTCTCAGCCGGTCTGCACATTGCACCAACTGAAAACGAAAATACGCGGAGTACGATATCTTCGAAAGCTGAGTGCTTTTGTTTTGCTCGCGTTTGGTTCGAGCGTGGGAATGATGGCGCTCGCCGATGACTATCACGAACTCGTGGAGAAGAGTCGTGGCGAAATTTCCGAACGTAAGCCTCTTAAATTTCACGCAGAAATGTGGGGATACGATTACAGTACGAATCCACCCACTCCTTTTCGTCGTACCAGTAATTATCCATCGAGACGCGTCAGTCCCACCTCATTCAACGCGCTATTGATGCGTTCTGGCACACGTGCGGAAAATTATTCTCGTCGATCGATCCTTGACTCGGAAGGACGGTTGTTGCCCTGGTACCTGGAGTATCTCGATCGGTTTCGTGAGCCGCTATTCACGAGCGATACCAAAGATTCAACTCTCCGATTTATTTGGGTGCGAGCAAGCGAAAACCCGATTTGCGTTACAGTTAATTTCAGCCGCTCGGGGAGCTCAATCTACGGAAGAGAAATTCTTGGGGTGAAACCACTTCACGAGAAACGAATTGAAAAACTAACCAAGGCTCAAGTAAATTCATTGAATAAAAAGATCGATAATCCCGATCTCTGGCAAGCAATTCCGTTTGAGAACCCCTCTGAGCACACGCCCAAAGACCCGGTTACCATCTGGGTATTGGAACACTGGGATGGCAAGGCGTATCATCATGTCGAACGGCAATCTCCGAAATCCGGACCGGTCAGAGATCTCGCTCTGGAGCTATTATCGTTGACGGAACTCAATCCGTTCGGTAATTAACCTTTGGCCGGCCGACGAGGGATATAATATCTCCGCGACCAAATTTTTCGCGTCGCACTGCTAGGACCCTAATCCGGTGCAGCCGTTCGTTCGCGTAAACCAGACTATTTACTTATTGTAGGCATTAATCATGACAAGCAAAACTCAAACCACCAATCGTCAATTTCGTTTGAAAAAACGACCGGTCGAGCGTGTTTCCGCTGACAACTTTGATTTTGTCGACGAGCCACTTCCGGAGCTTGGAAACGGCGACGTTCTAATTCGCAACGTTTTCCTGTCGCTGGATCCGACCAATAGAATCTGGATGAGCGATATGGAGCAATACATGCCGCCGGTTCAAATTGGCGAGGTTATGCGCGGACTGGCAATTGGAAAAGTCGAAGACTCTAAAAACGATCGTTTTAAGAAAGGCGATTATGTTTCCGGTTTGTTCGGCTGGCAAGACTATTATGTCGCCCGCGGTGAGGAAACCGCCGGGGTGCTGGTTCTTCCGAAGATTCCCGGTTTGCCAGTGGAAGTATTTATGTCTGCCGCCGGGATGACGGGTCTAACGGCGTACTACGGATTGTTCGAAGTCGGCAAGGCTAAGGCGAAAGAAACCCTTGTGGTTTCTGCGGCAGCTGGTGCCGTCGGAAGCATAGTTGGACAAATCGGCAAATTGATCGGCATGCGAGTGGTTGGTATCGCTGGCGGTGATGAGAAATGCAATTGGCTGAAAAATGAATTGAATTTCGATGCTGCGGTAGACTATAAAAAACCTGACTGGAAGGAACGTCTTGCCGAGGCGACACCCGACGGTATTGATGTAAATTTTGAAAACGTTGGCGGTGAAATCATGGAAGCCGTCTACAACCGAATGAATTTGTTCAGCCGAATGGTGCTCTGCGGACTGATTTCCGGTTACAACGAAAAAGATGACTCGAAATCGCGAATTCCATTGACCCAGGCTCTCATGAAGCGGATCACGATTCAGGGATTCATCGTTATGGATTTTCATGAGAAAAACGCAGAAGCGACCAAGCAACTCGCCACCTGGGTTTCAGAAGGAAAAATCAAACATCGCGAGACAATTGTTGAAGGTTTGGAGAATGCTCCTGAGGCGCTCAATAAGCTATTCGATGGCGGAAATGTAGGCAAACTACTGATCAAAGTTTCAGAGCCATAGAGTATGATGTGACAAGGGCATAAAGTCTGTGTTTCATCTACAACGGAAGCAATGTCATGTCAAATCAAACGATATCCTTCCGTCGATTAAGTTTGAAGACGGCGCTTTTAGCATCGAGCTCATTTGCCGCGATGTTGATTCAGGCTGCCAATGCGATTCCTATCGTTCCGGCTGATCCTCTGCAAACACAAACGCATGAGATCGAGCAGATCGAGCAAGGCGCTAAGGCTGCTAAGGCGGCGAAACCAAAACCGGTCGAGCACAAACCGCAACGCCTCGAATTCGGCAAACACACTATCGAAGTCACGCCACCCGAAGGATACATGCTCGACGAGCTGACTCGCGAGAACAAAAAGTCCTTTGCACTGATCGGACCGAAACGGAAAGACGGATCGTCCGCGGTTCTTATGATCAA
>JBGAHZ010000009.1:80797-229365 GCA_044225915.1 Obscuribacteraceae bacterium (SeqCode) | reverse complement strand
ACGCCGGTAAAGTCGTCATCCCCGCAACATTCACCGCTACTGGTGGCGAGGTTACAGGTGGTTTAGTTTTGGTCACGAATTCGATTTCATCCCCAACAAATTGGGGCGTGTTTAACGTAAACACGAAAAAAATGGTACTGGAGCCTCGCTTCGAGACAATTGCGCTTCGTGACGGATTCATCTTTGTATACGAGGACCGCAATGAATTTGACTCAAGTCAGTGGAAAAATTCTAGGAGCGGTGGCAGCATACAGGGCTGGACTGATTTCTTATTTTCCTATGATCTGATCGGAATGAAGAAGAGTAAGGCTGAAGCGCTCCTCGGTGTTCCACTAACACCGTACTCTAGTGACCTTGTGACGAACACTTCGAGAGCGAGATACATATTATCGTCGTCGTGTACCGGTTGGAGCGGCATCGAAATCGAATATAGCGCCAAGGACGAAGCGATCGGATGGCGTGAGGTTTCTCGATCTGATGCCGGACAATGGCTTAGAAACAATGTAGTTCAAATTCGAAATCAGAACGGTCAGCCACCACTTGTAGTACCGAAAAAGGAATATACGAATTATTCCGGTAAACGTTTTTGAACCCATCGTTGTTCGTAGAGAAGCCCTTCGTTGCGTCTCTGTCGAACACTATCTTGCTCGAAAGAACGAGTTCTTAAACTGTTCCGTCATGCCAAGAAAAGCACCGGTCAATTGACTGGTTTTCGTCTTGAATGTCGTTGGCGTGAAGTCTAGGTTCTGAGTGCTTCGTGGTGTGAAGTCGATTACTTTCCCACAGTCCTTTTGAGAACTACTAAAGTTGGCGAGGTCTTCTAATGCGATTCCGCGATTGTTGTAAGCCCACCATGAGTCAGAATTCAATTGTGATTTGTATGTTCGGACGGTTTTATATTTTCTCGTCAAGGATTACCAACCCTGTGTGAATACGGTTGTGACCAAGGTTGCCTGGGGAACTTCTTGCAGATGAAAATTCGCCTCAATATCAGTATATAGGCGACGGATTTGCAGTCCATCGTAATTGCACTAATGAGGGTGAGCTGAAGCCCGGAGTTAATGTGTTTCGAGCCCAAGAGCCCGTTTCTCCGTGGGGCTATGGCTGGACTGCGCTGCCGGATACCAATCCATTATTTCGGTTCGAAGTTTGGACATATGCAAACCGTTGCAGATTAAACCTGGCGCTAGCAGGGCGCATTGAATTTATGCAGTAGTTCAAACTACGAAATTGCCGAAGGCGGCGAGTTAGTTTTTCTCTGACAGACCAAGCATGGCGAGCATCTCTCTGTCTTCGTTGAAGTCAGGGTTTGGTGTCGTCAGGAGCTTGTCGCCAGTGAAGATCGAGTTGGCGCCTGCCAGGAAGCAGAGAGCTTGTTCTGTCGCGCTCATACGCACGCGACCGGCAGAGAGCCGGACTCTAGCAAGAGGCATCGTGATGCGGGCGGTAGCGATCATGCGGAGCATTTCCCAGATTGAAACCAGTGGTTGCGATTCCAGAGGCGTGCCTTCGACAGGCACGAGTGCATTGACGGGAACTGATTCTGGGTGTTCTTCGAGGGTGGCGAGAGTGTGAATCAAGTCGATTCGGTCTTCGTCGGATTCACCCATACCTATGATGCCACCACAGCAAACATCGATGCCGCTATTGCGAACGTTCTTCAATGTTTCCAATCGATCTTGATAAGTGCGAGTCGTGATGATCTTGTCGTAGTAGTTTTCACTCGTGTCGAGGTTGTGGTTGTATGCCGTCAACCCGGCTTCTTTGAGTTGCTTAGCCTGGCTGGCATCAAGCATCCCGAGTGTGCAGCAAACTTCCATGTCCAACTTCGATACTTCACGAACCATCTCAAGAACGCGATCGAACGATTCGTTGTTTTGAACTTCGCGCCACGCCGCTCCCATGCAGAATCGCGAACTTCCCGCTTCCTTTGCCATTTGAGCTGCGGTTGTCACCGCATCAAGAGTGAGCAGCGGCTCTCGCTTCAATTCCGTTTTGTTGTGCGAGGACTGCGGGCAGTATGAACAATCTTCAGGACACGCGCCAGTTTTAATCGACAACAGAGTGCATTGTTGAACATACTGAGGATCGTGGTGTTGTCTGTGAACGGTCGCCGCTTGATACACGAGATCGAGAACCGGTGTATTGTAAATGGCGGCGACTTCCTCTCTGGTCCAGTCACGTCGAACCTCTTGCGGTGCGGACTTTGAGCATGGCGAAGTAGTTGGTTGATTTCGCAGAGTCGTTGTCATTTCAGGCCTCGTTCCTTTCAAGTGTGTGGAGTACTTCTCGAATTTGCAGATAGATGAAATCCAATTGTTCGGTTGTAATGCAGTATGGTGGCATCAAGTAAATCGTGTTTCCGAGCGGGCGAATGAGGATATCTCTGGTCAGGAAACGCTGGCGCAGAGTCAATGAAATCGAATCGAAATAATTATTGCCATCACTTGTAGTGACATCGAATGCAGCGATGGTTCCGCAGAATCTTTGATTGCGGATGGCGGTGATGCCGCCAAGATGTTTTTGAAATAGTGCTCGATGGCTCTGTTCCATTTCCTTGAACATCACGTTTGTTTCAAGCAAGTCCATCGAAGCGAGACCGGCTGCACAAGCTAACGGATTGGCGGTATAGGAGTGTCCGTGGAGAAACGCTTTGTGCAAATCATCGCCGAGGAAGCTGTTGAAGATTTCAGTGCTGGCGACGGTTACTGAAAGTGGCAAGAAACCACCGGTGATACCTTTAGCTAGACAAATAATGTCTGGTTTCGTATCCGCTTTTTTGCACGCAAACCACTCACCTGTGCGACCGAAGCCGGTCATAACTTCATCGTAGATTATGATGACACCGTGCTCTCGGGCAACTGTTTCCAATCGTTTGAGAAACTGTGGTCGGCATAATCGCATACCAGCGACGCCTTGAATCAGGGGCTCGATTATGATGGCGGCGTATGCGTCGACATTCTCTTCCAGAAGAGACGTAAGTTTTGAAATTGTCTGATCTTCCTTCGCTTCGACTTGTGAGTCAGCGTCGAAGGTCGCGGGATACGGGAGCATGTCTACTTCAAACAAAAGTGGTTCGAAGGCTTCGAAAAAGTGTGAACTCTTTCCTGCGGACATTGCACCGAAAGTGTCGCCATGATATCCGCCTTCAAATGCGAGAAACCGTGAGCGCGGCTTTCCTTGATTGTGCCAATATTGGCACGCCATTTTCAGACCGACTTCGACTGCAGTTGAGCCGTTGTCGGAAAAGAAGACATGTTTGAAGTGTTCAGGGAGGTGCCCTAACAAACGGGTGGCAAGTTGTTCCGCGGGGTCGTGCGTGAATCCAGCAAAGATGACGTGTTCTAAACGTAACGCCTGCTCGTAGATCGCTTGCGCAATTGCTGGATGGGCATGACCGTGAAGATTGACCCACCAACTCGAGATGCAATCAATGATTCGACGCCCATCCGCCAGGTTGAGGTACACTCCGTCCCCGCTCACTACCTTGAGAGGCGGGTCGGCAGTCTTCGCTTGAGTGAACGGATGCCAGACCGCATGAGTCAACGGTGCCGTGCTCGATTGAGTGATTCCTTGTTGAGTAGAAACTACGTTCGTCATGTTTTTAAAGCTCCATGGGAGGCGTATTTCGTTTCGGTGGGTAGCCCGGGAAGCGAGACTGGTTGTGCCTTTCCGAGCGGTCTTCCGGCTGCGCTTCGCTCTGCTTCATATTCATTACTAGAACTTGGTTCGCAGACTGCGGCGAAACAATATGACGGTTCAAAGTAATGCTTAAAGTGCTGTTCGAAAAGCAACTTTATCGAGTCATGCGAGATTGAATCTACATGCGGAATTTCCGCAAGAACATTGATGTTACCGTAGTGTTCGAGCGATTCTCGATTGGACGGGTTGATCGGACCATTCATTACGACACCAAGAATCTCGATTCCTCGTTCTCTGAGTCGCTCTACCGTGAGCAGAGTGTGATTGATAGTGCCTAATCCACTCCGTGCAACAACAATTGCAGGAAGATTTAAATGGTACATTAGATCGAGAATGTACTGATGTCTGTTCAACGGCACCATGATACCACCGGCGCCTTCAACGATTAATGGACTTACATCTGGTAGTGTTACAGCGTCCAGGGCGATCTCAACGCCGTCTAGTTTCGCCGCGGCGTGCGGCGATAGGGGCTGTTGCAAACTGTAGATCTCAGGCAGAAAATTCTCCTGCGGGAGTTTTGAAACGGATCGAATCCACTCAGTATCGGTACCATCGATGGTGCCAGACTGAATCGGTTTCCAATAATGCGCTTTTAATCCAGTCGTCAAAATTGCAGAAATCAGAGTCTTTCCGATGCCTGTATCTGTGCCTGTAACGAAGATTCTGTCAGGGAGCATCACTTCGACCTCCTTACGATTCCGAACATTACTTCGTAGGTGACAACGATTGGTCCGTCCGTCGAATTGTCCCAGCGTCTAATGACTCGCCGCAAATTCGAAGTGAGTGCGCCGTCGGCGGGTTCTAAATTCGGTGATCCGAATTCCCGCCTGCTTCGTGGTTCTCCCGTCGTCGTTGTAGCACCGATACACTTCAGTGCTCGAAAGAATTCGATCGAGGAACCGTATTTTGTTTGTATTTTTTCTGTTTTTAGTTCAAACGAATCTGTCCGCTGACTCCAGAACGCTCTAAATTTACTTTCGTTGGGAAGATGATTTCCTGTGTACGTCAAGTTTTCACCCGAACACAGCGCCTTCCATTCTGAAAAGCTTTCGTTGGTCGGCACTGAAAACACAAAATATCCGCCCGGCAGCAGAGAATTGTATATGCCATCAAAAGTGGTGCCAAGGTCACTGAACCATTGTGCACCGAACGCCGACGCAATCAAGGCGAATTGCTGCGTCCAGTGCGTACTTGTCTCCGCATCGAGAACCGCGAATTTCACATGCGGCGATTGAATTCGCGATCGACAGACCTTCACCATATCTGGTGAAATGTCCGAGAGCAAAATCTTTCGCTGACTCAGATGTTCCACCAAATGCTGTGAGAAGAATCCCGTCCCGCATCCAAGTTCGAGAATCGGACCGGATGGCACGCGTGGCGAGATTCGCTGAAGATCTTCAGCCAGCAGCAGAGCTGCACGTACTTGAACGTCGGCAAAATCATTATATGTTTGGGCCGCTTTGCCAAACTTATCCGCGACAACTGATTGACCGACCATTAACATTGGATGCCTATTTACTCGAAAGCGCAGTCATTTTTACAGTATCGAACAGCGCCGAGCGTTCGTACGGTTCATCCGCAAGCGCTTCGCGAATCCGTTCGATGCACCAGGCTGGATGCGTGTAGGGGAGCGCGTGTCCGGCGCCATGGCAGAATGATAATCGGCTCTGTTTCGCGAGCAACTCAGCCAGTTGAATCGCATGTACCGAAGGCACCACTTCATCGCAATCTCCGTGGAGAATCACAACTGTCGGAATTCGAGCTAATTCCGATGTCGGCACCATGCTGGTGTTAAGCAGTTCCAGATCGTTTGCCAATGTTTGCCCGACAGGCTTTCTCGGGTCTTTGGGTTTTGAGGGCTCAAACGAATGCTTCCCATAGCATTGGTCGTAAAAATCTTTGAGCAAACCTTCCGAATCATCGCGAAGTCGCAATTGCATTCTTCGAATCGCGCGAACAGAAGCGGATTTGTCTGTGATGTGAAACCGTTTAAAACCTGAGATTATTACTAGCGCCTGAGCCATTCTCAGAATCTCAGGCGGAATGAGATGCAGTCCGAAGGAATGTGCGACTACGACGCGATGCGCGGAAGAATCCAGCGGCCACATCGGCGTGTGAGTTGGAGTGCTACCGAAATATCCACGCTCGGCGGATTCGAAAACCCATCCCTCCGGCAGATGTGGGTGCCATGCATGCCACGCCGTAGAATCAAAGCCCCAACCGTGTTGAGTGTAAATGTAAGTCCTTTTCATCTTTTGACTTGCCCCCAAGCTTTGAGTGCCGATACGAGAGATTCCAATTGTTGGTCAGTATGTGCTGCTGAAATTGATAAACGAATTCGTGCGGTGTTGTCCGGAACTGTCGGCGGCCGAATTGGGAGAGCCAGAATTCCCAGTTGTTCCAGGTGTTGGCTTAATTGCATCGCGCTATCTTCACTCCCGGTGACGACCGGAATTATTTGAGTGCTCGAGTTTAGAGTCGAGAAACCAAGGTCTTGCAACTCGTTGCGAATCATGGAGGAGTTGGACGAAAGGCGCTTGCGTTCGGCATCTAAAGTAGGCACCAAATCCAGTGCCGCATCTATTGCCCCGAGTATAGGTGGTGGCAGAGCCGTCGAGTAAATCAGACCGCCGCAGAAATTGATCAGGAAATCGCGCATTTGTTTTGAACAGGCGACGTATGAACCGTAGCTTCCAAGCGCCTTTCCGAATGTCCCGACAATCAGATCGATCTCAGGTTTCAATGACGTTAGCCCCATGCCATTGGCGCCGAGCACTCCGGTTCCGTGAGCGTCGTCTATCAGTAATTGCGCGTTATGTTGTTTCGCTGTCTCCATCAATCGAACGATGTCCGCCACATCGCCGTCCATGCTAAACACCGACTCTGAGACGAGCCATCGGCTTTCGGCGTTTAGGGAAGCTGCCGACGATAAACGTTTTTTTGCATCCAAAATGTCGTTGTGATGAAATCGCGTCCAGCGCGATTGACTTAAGACCGCCCCTTGTAGAAGGGAATTGTGGCTCAGCCGATCGCAGCAGACAAAACTTTTTTCGCTTGCGACGGCGGACAGCAGGCTGAGATTGGTTTGAAAACCAGCACCCATGATAAGTGCTGTTTCTGTTCCTTTCAATCGAGCTAATTTTTCTTCGACCTGATCGAATATGTCGTAGTTGCCGGTAACCAAACGCGAAGCACCACATCCGGTACCATACTTTTCCAGCCACTCGGCCGAGCGTTCTTTTAGCAGCGGGTGTTGTGATATTCCGAGGTAGTCATTAGATGAGAAATTTACAAGGGTTTGCCCGTCACGCAGTATCTGCATGCCGCTCAGTGGGGTCGTAGTAGTAAGTTTTCTAAAGCGTCGGGAAGTTTGACGCTCGACCAGCATATGCTGCTGGAGAGTCGCTGGGTTGCTCATGTGAGGAATCTACACTAATTGCAGTCTGACTTCCTGAATACCACTTAAGTGGCAGATGGGATGGCGGCGCGGTGGACCTTGTAGACCATATGATTGTTAACGTTCATAATTAGCTCATTCGGAGGAACCATGAGCGCAGAACAACCACCCGCTGAGATCACGGCATCTCAGAATCTACCGAAACTTTCACCGCCGCGGCAGCGTGGGAAGAAGTTCACCTTCATTCTGGGCATTTTTATGATGCTGTTTAATGGCGGATTGATCGTAACGTATATATCGGAATTGATCGCAGGTGAAACGCAGCATGGCGTGTCTTCTCAGTTGGGTTTAATCACCTTTCTTTCAGGACTGGTCGTGTGGGGATGGTTTCTTGTACAAGGGCGTTTGAGAGAAAACAAAGCAATAAAGGAATTAAACGAGGAGCAGTTGATTCTGACCCGCGCTAAGGCGCATAGAGGAGTGCTGACCGTAAGCCAAACTGCGCTGGAGGCTCAACTCAGTATCGCAGATGCGAAAAAGGCTTTCGAGCGCTTGAGCCTCACGGGCGTCTGTCAGGTTGATGTAACTGACGATGGTGAGCTGTGTTACCGATTCCCATCTCTCCGTCAGAAAGGGCAAACTCAGGAAGACTTCATTCTCGGAGTTAATTTTGAAAAAGTGAAACAACAGATCGAACTCGAGGAACGCAAGCGAGAACTTGAACTTGGCGATCACAAAATTGAAATTGGTGAACAAAAAATCGAAATTGCTGAGCGCAAAACTGTTTGAAGTTTCGAACACTTTGGTTATCTGATAGATAAGCAAGAAGCGGGTGGAAAGCGGAGAGAGGAAGGGTTATGCCTGAAGGGATTGAAGAACTTAGAAACGCACTGATCGAAACCGTAACCGCGCAAAAACTTCTTCAAGAAAAACTGAAAAAAGCGAAGGATGATCTTCTCACCTGGCGAAAGCGTTCCGACGCGGCAAAATCTTCTGCTCAAGAGGATCTCGCGAAGGAAGTCGGCGATCGAATTCGTCAATTAGAATTGACGATCGCGGAATACGAAGCGGACTTGATGGCACAAGAAGATCAGGAAGAGAGTTTGAAGAAAACAATTTTTCGCCTGGAACACGGCGTCGCCATGCCACCTCCGCCCAACCTGCCTGACTTCGATGAGGGCGAGGAAACGATTCAGCGGATTGAAGGCAAAATTCTAGAAGCCGAAGCGTTTAACGAACTCAGCGATAAATCGCACCAGGAGCGAAAAGCCGAAGAAGATCTGAAAAATCTCACGCTTGATGATGAGCTAGAAAAGCTCAAGCAATCAATGAAGAAGAAAGATTCGTAGCTTTTGCACGCGTAAAACCGTGCGACATTCCGATCTCACGGCAGTCTATCAACCAGCCGGCCACAGGACGATCTTGTATTCGTCCTCGCCGTCCTGCCCATCGGGACTAACAGTTCCAAGATTTCCATACAAAACTCTCGCCGAGTACTTCCCCGGATTCAATCTGATCCTTTGCGCTTCCGGTAGATAATCGCCACTGCCTGCAACGACAAGTTTTCCGGATGTGATTTCAATCGTGCATTCGTTCGTCTTGTCCCAGAGTTCGCGTTCTTCCGGAAAATCTTCGCGAACCTCAACAGTTACCGGTACGGTTGTGTCTCGCACTGTGCCTACACCGATTGCGCCCGGTGCTAGCGCCAGCATTCTGTCGACCGCAGCTGGAGTCCAACTCATGCTCAAGTCGCTTTGAGCACTTTCGTCTTGAAGATAGATTTGGAAATTCTCCGCAAACAGATTTAGTTTGTAAGTTGGCAATTTGAGAACTCCCTGGAATTGGTGATGCGCGGTTCGACAGCGAATTTTAGCTTAAGGTTCTGCATTTTGCTACTTCGCATTATGCATCTGTCGATGCGGTTATTGATTGGGCGACTTGTGACGATGCCGCGCGACGTAGTTTCCGATTTGCGATAGGAGCGGCATGGGCGCTTGCAAAGCGCCCCTACGCTTAATCTCGTGAGTTACGGCATTTGGATGTCCGAGGGAATGTGCATGCTTGCGGCATGGGCGCTTGCAAAGCGCCCCTACGCTTAATCCTCGTTGCGATTGACAACAGTAGTGTGGGTAGAGTAAAACTCTAAGTAGCCAATCCGGTCTGATGGATTTGCGTAATTCCCAAAAGCAAGCATTTGGCTTGTCTGAAACTTGAAAAAACTTTCTCGACGGAGAGTCGCAGAGGAGGCGGCTCGGTTCATGGCGACCGGACTCGACGCGGAGTACCTCCACGCGAAGGAGCGTGCCCTTCTGATGCTGGGAGTCACTGACTCCCAACGAATGCCATCCAACCGGATGATTAAGGAATACATCGGACGTTATACGAAAGCGGAACTTGGAGAAGAAGAATTCAATCGCCGCCTGAGCGAAATGCGCGAAATTGCTGTGGGAATTATGACGGCTCTGGAAGCCTACGATCCGTTTCTCATTGGTAGCACCCGTAGTGGCAAGATTCGTTTGTCCTCCGATGTAGACATCCATGCCTATTGTGATGATTATGAAGAGCTGAAGCAGGTTTTGTCTGAATGGGGCTATGACGACGTCGAGGAAGAGTTGGTTGAAAATGCAAAAGGAAGTTTCGTGCATTTAAAATGGCTGGAGAAAAACTATCCAGTCGAAATCACCGTCTATCCGTGGAGTTGGCGAGACATAATTCTCTATTCGTCGATCACCAAGAAACCCATGAAGCGCCTCGACATTGCCGGTGTTCAAGCGCTCCTTCGATGACCGGAGTCAGGAAAGCAACTTTGTGCTTAGTGATACAAATTTATTTCCCCGACCAATCTCTCAGGAGTGAGGCTGGTGGTTGGTTTCGGCTGTCGTTGCAGTGGATCCGGAATTGTTGGCGATGCGACAAGATGACTTCTTTTCCGCATGTTAAAATTTTGGTGGGTCGCACGGGTTTGATAGATTTTTGAGTCGTGTTCTTTAGTGCTACCCGCGGGAAACAAATGATACTGTAGGTGGTGTCTTAAATTACTCTTGCGAATATGAAACGAAAAAATTTTCTGACTGGAATACAAATTGTTTTAGCGTTGATTTCCTTTTCCTTCGGCGTAAGCACTGGTCTTGTGCAGCCTTGTCGGGCGGAGATCAAAGTTTTTAAACAATCTGATATGAATGATGCTGCGATTGCAGCACGCATGTCAGAAATGATTGATTGCGATGTGATCGACCTTAATCGTAATTCCAAAGTCACTGACGAAGGCGTCAAGCTACTTACGCAATGTCACAAACTATCCAGCTTGAATCTCAGCAATACGGGCGCGACAGAGAAGTCTCTGGACTCACTCGTCGAAATCAAAACATTGAAAGAGTTGGCGCTGAATTTCTTGAAATTGTCGGATAGTTCGCTTGAAAAACTCAGTAGGTTCGATCAGATAAACAGTCTGGGGCTGGCATTTACACCAGTCTCGGATCAAGGTATGGCTTACTTGGAAAATCTTCCAGAGCTAGACAGTATCTATCTTGATGCTACTGGAGTTACTGACGCGGGGCTTCAATCCTTATCCAAAATTCCGAAGCTGCGAATGCTTAGTTTGAATCACTCGAAGATTACTGGGTCTGGTCTCGCGTTTTTCGCTGGAAAAGATAACTTGAAAGAACTGCATTTGGATTCGACTGGTGTTACTGATGACGGTTTGTCCGCAATCGGTAAAATCCCGGCGTTGAGAACACTAAGTCTGCGTTCTGCTCACGCCGTCACCGGAGCTGGGTTCGATAAGTTTGAGAGTAAGGACTTCCTGGCTGACATCGATTTATCAAACAGTTCAATTGATGATAGGGGTGCTGCGTGCATTGCGAAAATTCCACATCTGAGAAAATTGAATTTGAGCGGTGCACAAATTACGGAAGACGGAATTACTTCTCTGTCCGCCTTGCGAGAATTGTCTTATCTAAACCTGACAGGCTGTCAAGTCAGCAAGAAGGCAGCAAGCGCGTTAGGCGAAATGAAGAACTTGAAGGAACTGTACTTCACCAAGTCCGGCTTAAAGAAAAAGGATTTGTCTGAACTTAAAGAAATGCTGCCTGGCTGTAACATCGAAGTCGAAGAGGACATCGACATTTAGTATGTCCCTAGCAACGCTGCGGTTCGTCTGGCCAGGCGCATCTACGGTTAGGCTTGATGGTTTTCCATTGTCCGATACTTCCTGTGCACAAGACCAGCCGCTCAGGTCTTTGCTTTCTTCTCGACTTCAGCAATTCGGCGTTTAGCGGCTTTCGCGATGAATCGCCAAAACCGCTCCGGAAAAAGTCTTTTGAAATTCCATAAAAATACGGCTTCACCAGGGAGCACCACATATAGTGCACCAGCGCTCATTCTTTTCAGAGTTTCTTCGGCTGCCGCTTCTGCTGTGACCTGTGAATCCTCCACGAATAGCTGAGACAATCGATTCTCGTATTCCGGTCCCAGTGTATCTTTCCCAATGTTCGTTCTAACATAAGTTGGTGCAAGAACTGAAACTAATACACCCTCGTCGAGTAGCTCGGCTCGAAGATTTTCGCTCAGCGCCATCACTCCAGCTTTGGATGTGCTGTATGCTGACATGCGTGGCGCGTTGACGAAAGCTGCCGCACTCGCGATATTCAAAATGTGTCCTGACTTTTGCGACCGCATGATAGGCACGAATAGGTGGCAGCCGTTCACTACGCCCATCAAATTTACGTCGATTACTTTGCGAAAGGTTTCGATTGGAAGTTCATGAATTAAGCCGCCGCAGCCGATGCCTGCATTGTTGATACCAATGTCGATACCACCGTGGTGTTGGTTAAAGTCAGATACAGCCTCTTTGAATTTTTCATAGTCCGACACATCGAACACGTAGGAGAGTGCTATTCCTCCGGAATCCTGAATGGTTTTCGCGGCTGAGGCAAGGGTGACTTCATTCAAATCTGTTATCCCGATTGTCCAACCTGCTCGAGCGAGGTCAAGTGCAAACGCGAGACCAAGACCGCTTCCACCACCTGTTATGAATGCGCGCTTCCGCGGATACTTGCGTGACAGAAACTCGAGGTATGGTTTTGACTGACTCAACTGATCTCCTGCTGACCATCATTGCTGTCGCTACATGATAAACCATTCGACAGAATGTGGCTTTGCGGTGGTATGCAACTAAAAATACTCGTTTTCGGGGATTGTCTCAATTATTGAGGTATGGTTCGATCGAGATACGAGGGCGAGGACTTTGAGTGCGATGAAATTTGACGATTACGTGAAAGACATATGTGAAACCAAACCGGAATTCGCCGGTTTGGCGGACTGCAATAACCTGGACAATGCCTTTCGCTTTTTGAGTTCTATTGGATTCGCTATCGCGGAGATGGACATCATTTCGCAGGATGAATTCACGCTTGACCTGGTGTTTCCTTTTCCGGGCGAACAACTTTATTTGATTCTTGGGGTGACTTGAGTCGGTAATTTGACGGCGGTCGCCGTCAGGGAACACAAGCCCACGGCTGGCGAATTGCTGGAGTGGCATCTCAGTCAGGGGTGGCAGCCTCAGGCCTCTGAACTTGTGGACGGTGCGAAGGTCCTTGGATACGCCTCTTGTCTATTTGAAACGCAAACGTCATCATGATTCTCTCTGGCATTGCGTGTTAAGATCCGCGTTGTTGTGCGGATTAATCAGCGTGCATCGTTGCACGTGTGAGCGAGAGAATTGTATGTCGGCATCGAAAGCTACAGGCACCGTAAGTCGTGCTGATCAAACTTCGAATTGGTTCGATGAATCAAATACGGGGCGGTATCAGGCTTACTCTTATTCGTATCCACATAAAACAGCATATCGCGAATTTGCGCAGCCTCTGGATTTGAAGAGCGTCTGGGAAAAGGAAAAACGCGACGCGCTTTTTTTGTATCTACACATTCCATTCTGCGAAATGCGTTGCGGATTTTGCAATCTGTTCACGACTTCGAATCCGGAAACATCATTCGAAGGATTGTATTTAAACGCGCTGGAGCGGCAGGCTCAGCGCGTTCGCGGTGCGCTGGGCGATTCAAAATTTGCAAGAATGGCACTTGGCGGTGGCACGCCAACATATCTGGATGCACCTGATCTCTCGAAACTTTTTGATATGGTTGAATCAGTTTTCGGAATTGATCCGCACCATGTTCCAACTTCTGTGGAGACGTCTCCGCTTACTTCGGAACCAGCCAAGTTAGCCATTCTCAAAGAACGTGGAATCGAGCGTATCAGTATAGGTGTCCAAAGCTTTATTGAAACGGAAGTTAGAGCCGTCGGCCGATCTCAAAAAACGGCTGATGTGGAAAAAGCGCTCGAATTGATCAAACAGTTTGGTTTTGCGGTTTTGAACATAGACCTCATGTATGGTTTGCCGGGGCAAACGATGGAGAGCTGGAACTACTCGTTAGAAAGAGCTCTGGAATATCGCCCCGAGCAAATTTATTTGTATCCGTTGTATATCCGCCCACTGACAGGGCTCGAGAAGATGGGCACTGCTGGTAGTGACATCCGACCTTTCCTTTACCGACAGGCTAAAGACAAATTGATCGGCGCTGGATACCGGCAGGTTTCGATGCGCATGTTCGAGAAGGGCGACTCGCCTGCTGATTGCAACACGACTTGTGACGAATTTCACAGCGGATCATCACTAGCAGGTCGACCTGCATATAGTTGCCAGGACGACGGAATGGTCGGATTGGGTTGCGGTGCTCGTTCTTACACAACGTCAATGCATTACTCCATGCGATACGCCGTAGGACAGGAGCCCGTCCGGGAGATCTTGCAAAATTTCATTGACTTGCCCGATGAGCAATTTGATTTCGCCGACTATGGAATTCTTTTAGACTTGGCAGAGCAGAAAAGACGATTTTTGATCCAGTCACTATTGCAAATGGAAGGACTTTCGTTGGCAGAGTACGAGAGGCGTTTTCACTCGGCTGCACAAGAGGATTTTGCCGGCGAGTTGTCGCGATTCGAAAATGCTGGTCTTCTCGTTCGCTCACAGGAACGATTGTTTCTGAGTGAACTCGGTCTGGAGTGGTCTGACCGAATTGGATTCGAACTATACTCATCGAAAACGTTAGCGCTCATGTCGGAGTATGAGTCCAGATGAGGCTTTCCATACTTTATCGCGGACCGTTGAGCAGTTGCAATTACGGTTGCGAGTATTGTCCGTTCGCTAAGCATCATGAAACAGATGCAGAGCACGCAAAAGACGCTGAGCAATTGGCGCGATTCGTTAATTGGGTCGCAACTCGAGATCGGCATAAGGTCTCGGTTCTCTTCACCCCGTGGGGCGAAGCCCTAATTCGTCCTCGATATCAGGATGCAATTACGAGACTCACCAAATGCGATACCGTAGAGAAGGTTGCAATTCAAACAAATCTTTCATGCAAACTTGACTGGGTTGATGACTGCGACAAGGAAAAACTGGCTCTCTGGGCGACTTATCATCCGACGGAAACTACACGCGCAAAATTTCTTGCGAAATGTTTGGAACTTGTTTCACGTGGGGTTAAATTCAGTGCTGGAGCTGTTGGTTTAAGAGAACACTTCGACGAGATCGTCTCATTGCGAAATGAGCTGCCCGAGAGCGTTTACTTCTGGATAAATGCGTACAAGCGGGTCGAGTCATATTACACCGCTGAAGACGTTGAACTGTTGTCCGGAATCGATCCACTTTTTTCGTTCAACAATCAGTATCATTCCAGCGCAGGGAAGGCTTGTCGTGCGGGGTCGTCTGTCATTTCCGTCGACGGTGAAGGAACAATAAAACGGTGTCACTTTATCCCAGAGAGGATCGGCAACATTTACGATGAGGAATTCGAAGCGGCGCTTATCGAATCACCTTGCTCAAATGCGGTTTGTGGCTGCCATATCGGCTATGTCCACATGGATGAATTACAACTGTACGATGTGTTCGCAGGCGGAATTTTGGAACGCGTACCCGCCAATTGGAACACTCATTCAAAAGTGGCTGTTTAATTCGAAATTCTTGACCTGTTTAAGTCATATATAAATTAACTTACTTGTAAATGCGATTCGTAGACGCCTCGCGCGGGCAAATTTAGCTTGCCCGGATATTGAGGAAGACCATGCCTGACATCGATGACGGAGAATCAGTAGAGGTTCAGGGCTCTGCCAAGGACCCTTATATTTTGAAGAACATCGGAGGCGTGTACTCTTGCAGCTGTCCTGCCTGGCGGACCCAATCGCATGCGATTGAGAAACGCACGTGTAAGCATTTGCGCAAATACCGTGGGGAACAGGAAGAGATGGCGCGTCTGGGCGGCGAACTGCCCGCGAGACCAGCAGTGTCTAGACGAAAAGCCACATCGTCAGCGGCTGCCGGTACCAATGGCGATGCTGGAGAGGAAGTTGCTTCAAACGTCCCGGCCATACTACTCGCACATTCATGGGATAACTCGCTAGATCTCACCGGCTGGTGGATGAGTGAAAAGCTCGACGGTGTGCGCGCCTATTGGGATGGTAAGCAGTTTATCTCTCGTCAGGGAAACATTTACATGGCTCCCGACTGGTTTGTCGAGGATCTTCCTCACGACATCCATCTCGACGGCGAATTGTGGATTGCGAGAAAAGCCTTTCAGAAAACTGTCAGTATCGTGAGGCGCCAGGATAAAAGCAAAGAATGGGAAGCGGTCAAATTTGTTGTCTTTGATGCGCCGCAGGTCAACGATGTTTTTGAAGCACGAATGGCATTCGTTCAACAATGTCTCGACGAAGCGCAACCACGTTATGCCAGACCACATGAGCAAGAACGTTGCCGTAGCTCTGAACATCTTCGCGAGGAATTGTTGCGTGTAGAACAAGGTGGTGGCGAAGGATTGATGCTTCGTCAGCCGAATTCAAAGTATGAAGCAGGACGATCGTTCACGCTTTTGAAAGTGAAATCGTTTCATGATGCCGAAGCGCGAGTATTGGAGTACCTTCCTGGAACTGGAAAACACAAGGGGCGAATGGGCGCTTTGAGTGTTGAACTAAACGATGGCACCAAATTTGCAATCGGTACAGGTTTCTCAGATAAAGAACGGGAAAATCCACCGGCGATTGGCAGCATTGTCACCTTTCGGTATCAAGAGCTGACGGATAAAGGCGTTCCACGCTTTCCTTCGTACGTCAGATTGCGAACTGATCTCGATCAGTTGCCGGATGGATCGCAAGGCAGTGATATCAATGGCGGTGCCGTAGAAGTTAGAGTATCGACAGTCGAAAGTTCGTATGATGAAGGCGCCGTTTTACATAGATCTTCGGAGACGCTGCTATCAAAGGCTTCGAGCACGGAAAGCTCAGGACATGGTTTAAGTAACAATTCTTCTGTCAAATCCGCAAGCCCATCTGAGCGATCAGCATCGAGTAAAAGTGTCGAAGAGGCGCCAGTATCAAATGTGGTGGCATTTGCTCCGAGAAAAGCGAAAGTCGAGCCGGTTGCATCTCCAGGTGAGTCGGCTCCGAAAACCTATGATTCAGCCAGTCCCCGATATTTTGAATTTGTCGAAGATGGCAGCAGTAAATTTTGGTCCATCTGGCGAACTGATAGTGTTGTTACCGTCAGATACGGCAAGATAGGAACCAAAGGGCAAGAGAAGCCGAAGAGCTTTAGTGATGAGGCTGCGGCTAACAAATACTATAACGAAATTATTGGTGAGAAAACTGATAAAGGATACATCGAGAAGACCGGCCCTGGAGGAGCGGAGATCGATCCGGATGATGAAGACGATGAAGATGACGTCGAGATTCAGGACGATGATGACCACGATGAAAGCGATGACGTGGACGAGGAAGAAGACGAAGGCGACGACGATAACGATGACGTTAATGATGATTACGACGACAATGACGAAGACGCGGAATCCGGCTCTTCCACTTATTACGGTAATCTGTTAACCAGTGGATTTGTGAATTGTTATTGCTCTACCTGTCGTCCAGAGCTTGCCAGCCAGAAACAATCAGCTGTAAGTGTGGCTGCTCCAACTGCGCCAGCAGCCAAATCCGCGAGTGCTGCGAAAGCGGCAATTAGTGCACAGAAGGCGCCTCATCCAAAATCTTCGGGAGTTCTGGACTTCCGCTATTTTGAATTTGTAGAAGGATCGTCCAGCAAGTTCTGGTCGATTGCGATGGCTGGAAATGATGTGACAGTCAAGTACGGCAGAATCGGTACCAATGGACAGGAGAAGACTAAGTCGTTTAAAAGTTCGAGTGCCGCGCAGCAGTACTATGACGATATTGTCGAAGAGAAGGTCGAAAAGGGTTACGAAGAAAAAGAAAGAGGGGGTTAGTGTTTTTCAACAAGTGGAGATAACTTGTCGCCGATGACGTCGGAGAGTTGCTTGGTGATCTCTTTGACGCCGTCTTTATTAGCTTCAGTTCCGTCTCTCACGATGATTCGTTTAGTCGCGCCATCTACTTCCAGCTGTTCTGAGAGTTTGGCGGTGTCAAATTCCTTCATCTCCTTGTCGTTGCCATAGACTGGCATGCCGCCCACGACGACAAGCGATATGTCCTTTGGTGTTGTTTTTAGAAGACTCTTGAACGGGTCATCATCGCGTTTTTCTGCCAGGAAAAGATCGCCGGTGAAATTCTTCTGCAGCTTTCCGAACTCTTTATCGATACCTGCGACTTTTGCCGCGTCAGTTGTGACCATAGAGTAGAGTCGTTTGGGCGTGACGGGGTTCTGTTCTCCCCAGGTCTTTCTGGAGTAGTCGTCGGCGAACTTTAGCTCTTCCAACAAGTTATTGGAACCGGAAATTGTCCAGTCAGGACTCAATGCAATCGTGACACCAGCAGCGATGGCATCTGGAATTGCGGTAGTCTCGTTGTACAATGCGATGTTGCTGCGGGGTGACCAGGACATTCCCATTTTCTTTTTTGCCAGTTCTGTAAACTGCGTTTTCTCAAATGCACTTCCATGAATTATGGCGACGTTTGGCAGCATTAGCCCTTTTGCCTTTAGGTCCGCATACTCTGCCAGGCTCGCCGCGTCTTTTCGCTTACCCTCAGCGATATGGACGAACAGGCGTTTCAGTTTCCCATTGGAAAGGTCCTTTTTGTATTGTTCCAAATCGGGCGGCTTGATTTTGGCAATGTCAGTTTCGTTCACAACCGAGTACGGATCTCTTGTGAGATTGCGAACAAGAATCGTTGGAGGCGGCGGCGTTCCGTAGCTCGATTCAATCATGGTGGTGCCACCGATGATGGCACGAATTTCGCCATACTTGGAGGAATTCGTAAAGTTTCTGATTCTGTTTTCTGGTGGCTCTTTCTTCATCTCATTGTAGGGAACCATCACTGAATCGCCGTAGGATGTACCCACTGGCTGATCCTTCCATTCAAAGCGGTTGTTGTAGACTTTGTCTGGAATCCAAGTTTTGATGCTGTTCCAGACCAAATGATTGTGGGTGTCAATCAAACCAGGAAAGGCGTATCCGTTGTATTCAAATTTGATGGCATCTGGTGGCACTTTCTTGTCAGTCTTCGCCACCGAAGTAATTTTACCGGTGGATTGATCGATCACGATCCAAGATTTCTGGGCACCTTTTCCCGAAACAATATCTGCGTGAATTGCAAGGGACTTTGCATTACATGGATTGTTGTAAACCAGGATGGATACAAGCGCGAGTATTAGTGAGTTTTTCAATCGTTTAATTTCTCTGATTTCTTTTGGTGTGAGTGTG
Organism: Obscuribacteraceae bacterium (SeqCode); assembly: GCA_044225915.1. Taxonomy (GTDB): domain Bacteria; phylum Cyanobacteriota; class Vampirovibrionia; order Obscuribacterales; family Obscuribacteraceae; genus JADYXR01. Next base: position 210,551 of record JBGAHZ010000009.1, on the reverse strand, counting down.
CCGCCATCCAGCCGAGTACTCCTAGCGTCATATCATCTTTGAATTGACCGGCTTCGAAGATAAGATGTTCTGTGCCGCCCAGAATAACGATGGTTTTATCCGGTGTTTCCAACGCTTGAAACAGATCGAGTGTGCCGGCTTCTTTGACGAGTTTGTCGTCATTACCCTGGAAAATAATCACGGGTTTTTCCTTGATCGATTTTGCTACCTCAATGTTTTCATTCATAAAATGCTGAAAGTTCAAGAGCTCTTTGGGCGAAAGGCTTAAACGTGATGATGGATCGTGAATCCAGCTATGACGAAGCTCTTCATTGGTGGTGGCACGCTCAACAACGCCTAAACCGACAGGCACGGGTTTTGATTTATTCTTGATGAAGTCTGCACCGATTCGCAGTTTCGTTCCCAATGATTTGTAGCGACTCCCTGATGGAACGGATAAAATCAGACCGTCGAAAATTTCAGGAGACTCCGCTTCGATACGCAGTGCGAGCGCTCCTCCCATTGATTCACCGAGGAGAAACATCGGTGTGTTGGGATAGTCTCTGCGGATCAATTTAAAGATGTTAGTAAGGTCGGTAACGCATGATTCCATCGAAAGCGTTTCCAATCCGTTGGCTTCGGTAAACGTTCCGAATCCGTGAACATCAAATGCTATCGTGACGATTCCTTCTGGTGCGACTCTATTTGCAAAAGATTCGAACGCGCGGTGATGCAAACCAAGACCGTGCACACAGATCAAAATCGCTTTGGATTTTACGGATGGGTCCATCCATACCCAGCCTGGTGCCTCAGTTTGTTTGAACTTTCGTTTCCATGGAGTTATGTAGCCTTCATCCGGAGACTTTAAACTCTGATATTTGCTGTGGCCCTCAGGTATCGGATCTGGTGGCACAATGCCGGCTTTTGAGCCGAATAAGGTGTTGGAGATGTGAGCAAGTATCTCTGGTGAAATCTGCCCGTCATGTTTTTCCTTGTACTCTTGGGCGATTCGATCTGCGTTATCTTTTCGGAAGATCCAGATTGCGCGTTCAAACCATTTTTGAACCTCGTCTTTTTTGCCCAATTTTGCCAGCGCATAAGATGTTTGCAAACACGCCCAGCCGCAGTCTATGTCACTCGCTCCGTACTTATCGCGTTCGAGTTTATACAACTCGATGTAGGAATCCGCGCTTTTCTGATAGTCTTTCAATCGCCAATAGACACCTCCCAATCCTGCCAAATCGAGCTTGGCGATCGGAAACATGTCACGGTCTGAAAGCGCATCGATACTTTGTTTGAAGAGTTGCTCGGCGACCTGAAGTTGACCCTGGCGATATCTGGCATCTGCCATGCCCAGGAGGGTCATTGATTTCGTGTAATGTTTTCCATTGTTGAATTTGTCTGCTTTCTGCGTGAGTTTATACTCTTCCTCGAAGTTCACCTTGTAATAGCAAGCGGCAAGATCCATCAATGAATCCGAGTCCTCATGCCGTTTTACCAGTTGTTCGAAAATCGGTTTTGCCTGGTCTTTATAGTGAATTGATTGGCTGTATAAAATTCCTTCCTTCCGAAGTAGTTCCAGATCATTCGGCTGTTGTGCTCTTTCTTCTCTTACTTTCGCGATTGCTTGAGTTAGCCATTCCGGCTCTTCCCCATCACGTGCGTGAGCGTAACCCGGTGCAGGGAACAAGGAGCCTGCACAGATTGCCAGGCTCACAACAGGTACCAATACTAGTCGGCGCAAAACTGACACGAAGTCCGAGCTGCTACTCACCTGACGATCTCCTTGTCTAATTTTTTCTCTTGAAACTGTTTTGATGTGAGTGCGTAAGACACAAGAAAAAGCACACCGAGCAACATGTCGATCAAAGCCGGCGCAATTAACTGTGTAGGTGCGCGGTTTTCCAAAAACAGCATGGGTACTGCCATTCCGAATGAAACTTTTTCAAGCACTGCCACAAGCATCAACGGTCTATATCGAAGCGGGTCTCTCGACATAATAAGAAAAACAATTTGCCATGCAAGAGCGACGCCAATGAAGCCGTAAAAAAATTCCGGACGACTTAGAAGTTCCGCTGCCGGCGTGCCTTTTTCAGCCATGCTCGCTTCCATGAAATACATTGGAACGAGAGCAATGATTCCATAAATGCCGGCAATCAAAAATGTACTTTTCGCGAATCGCAATTCAAGCTCCTTGGAAATCGGCGAGTCTATGCAATACTCACAGTAACCGCTGTTATTTGACCGAAGATAGCGCTTTATCAAAGATTCGATTGAGGTATGCGTTCAGCAGTTTCTCGTCCATTGGTTGGCTTCGGAATCCGATATAGCAATCAGGGCGAATCAGGTAAGCGCAGTTTGCACCAGCGGCGTACTTGTGGTGTGTCGCTTGTTCCCAGTCGGACATAACACGCACATTGGCTATGCCAGCCAGTTTCGATCTGCATCTTTCGACGCTTTCAGCGTTGTTGACGATTACGATCACGTTAATCAGATCCTGATGGGCTTTTAGACTGTTGCCGATTGATCTGAATGTTTCGATCTCGCCATCACTGGTGTCATCACCTGAAAATAGCAACAGGGTATGTTTAATACCTTTCGTGAAGTCGTACAGTCTGACGGGATCTCCATTGCCCTCGTCAAGGAAACCATCTGGTGCACGATCTCCTGCCACTGGTCCATTTTTGAAATCGAGTCTGTCGGCAATTGTCGGCATGTCTTTCGTTCGAGAAATCGATTTTGTAACTGATACCACATGCTCCTCAACGATCGGACTACCATGATAGTTCAACGATAGTTGCGCAATTCCGTGCTTGGCTCGATTCTGAATAACCTCTTGAGCTGTCAGTATTGGCGCGAGAGTGTTTCTCAAGTGTTTAGCGATAGGGTTCTTTAGCGTGTTAACCGTCATCATGAAGTCGGTCATTCGAAGAACACCAAGGGCGATACCAAGGCGTTCTGCGCCATAACTTTCAAGAAGCGCGTCGCTTGAAACACCTTTGGCGACTAAACCCATTTTCCACGCCAGATTGTATGCATCTTGCATACCGGTGTTCATCCCTTGCCCACCGGCTGGACTATGGATGTGAGCAGCGTCTCCGGCGACAAAACAGTTACCCACTTTGTAATGAGTGACATGTCTCTGGTGTAAATAGAGTCCTGTGGACCAGAGCTGTTCGGACAGTTTGAGTGCATGAGGCGAGCGGGCGTCGACGATCGCTTGCATCTCTTCGATGGTCGGTTCCGGTTGTTTCTCTGGTGGTTGTTCGTTGTCGTGGCTGGGCATGACTGCGGCGATTCTATAGCGTCCGCCGCCATAGGGGAAGAAGGCAACCAAACCCTTGTCGGAATTGAAGACGTAAATTTCATCCGGATTCAACGGTCCATCGATTTTGACATCGGTTAGATTGACCAGATCTGGGTATTTTGATCCAACGAAATCCATCTTCAGAAGTTTTCTCACGGAACTGTGAGCCCCATCGGCACCGACTACCCAGCGCGATTTGATGATTGCCGTTTTTCCTTCTGCCTCAGATACGGTGCTTTCCACGCCATCTGCAGTTTGTGTCAACGAGGTCAAATCTTTGCCACGTTCGACGGCGTGCTCAAGCTCCGCGAGGCGTTCCATTAATATACGTTCTGTGTCACTTTGCGGAAGACTGAGAGTAAATGAGAAGTGACTGTCCAATTCATCGAGGCTGAGTTTGGCGATTTGTTTGCTGTCGGCAAAAATATTTACGCCGTGAAGCGGTAAACCAAATGTCAGAAAACGGTCGACGATGTCCATATCCTCGAGCATCTCGAGCGAGCGCGAATGCACGGCCAGTGCTTTGGATTTGTTCGATCCAACCGTCAACTTATCTATGATTCGAAAGCTCACGCCATGCCGCGCTAGTTCGCAAGCTAGTGTCAGTCCTGTTGGACCGGCTCCTACGACGAGTACGTCGACATCATGATTCGCCATTTGCAATCCCTCGTTCTGTGGTTCAGTCTTCTTCTGCAATTAGCGCGACTGCATAAGCCGCGATTGCATTCCCCTCTCCGATACTTCCCAGTTTCTCTGCGGTCTTGGCTTTAACGCTTACTTGCGATTCAGTCACTCCGACGACCTCAGCCAGGCGCTTGCGCATTGCCAGGTAATGCGGAGAGAGTTTGGGTGATTCGCATACAACCGTGACGTCGATATTGCTTACGATGAATCCGCCATCGTCTAACATCGACATTGTTTTTTCCAGCATCACCATGCTGTCGATCCCTTTAATCGCATTGTCCGTCGGAGGGAAATGCATGCCGATATCGCCGAGGGCTGCGGCGCCCAAAAGCGCGTCTATCACTGCGTGTGTAACTACGTCACCGTCTGAATGTCCCACGCTGCCTTTGCTGTGCTCGAGTTTGATTCCACCCAGGATTAAAGGCAACCCTTCTTCCAACCTGTGAATATCGAAGCCGTTGCCGATTCTAATTGCAATGGCAGGCATAAAAATTTCCTCGACGGTTGAGAAGAAACGAGATCACTAATCAGCAATCGTCATCAGCACAACATCGCTTTCGACGGTTTCGCCGACTTTGACCTTGATACTGCCGACGGTGCCGGCTTTTAGTGATACCAGATCCGACTCCATTTTCATGGCTTCGAAAGTGATCACCTTTTGTCCAGCGGTAACTTTGTCGCCTTCCTTGACCACAATCTCTTTGACGACTCCGTTCATTGTCGAGCGGACGTCGCCTGTGTGGGCGGTTGGAACGACTACTTTCCGTTTTGTTTTGGTAGCAGCCGCAGATTGACCTTGAGGAGCTGCACCGGCAGTGGTGACGGTTCTCACTTTGCCTGGTTCGACCAATTCTGAAACCGCGACTTTAAACATGCGCTGATTGACTTCGATTTCAAAAGAGCGAGGCGATGTGCGTTCCACAGCTTGCTGAGAGTTGCCGTTGCTGCCGGCGGATGGCGAACCCGCTCCATTGTTGCCATTACTGGAGCCTTCCGCCACTGCGACTGGTTTGCCCGAGTACTTCTCTTGCAATTGCTTCCAGTTTTTCATCATCTCACCCTCTACATAAGAGGTATGAACTTCACCAGCTTCGAAAGTCGGATCGTCCATCATGGCGAGGTGAAATGGAATCGTTGTAGATACGCCTTCGATTTTGAAATCCCGAAGAGCCAGTCGTGTACGTGCGACTGCTTCCGCGCGCGTGCGACCCCAGACCACCAGTTTCGCCAGAAGCGAATCGTAGAAAGGTACGACTTTGTAGCCCGGATAGCAGGCGCTGTCGATGCGCACCCATGGCAAAGACGGTTCCTTATATACGGTTAGTTCGCCCGGGTTGGGCATGAAATTTTTGTTGACGTCTTCGGCGTTAATTCTGCATTCGATCGCATGTCCTCGTTGGGAAACATCCGATTGTTTAAACGAAAGAGGATTTCCGTATGCAATCGAGATCTGCTCTTTGACGATATCGACGCCGGTCGTCATCTCGGTGATCGGGTGCTCAACCTGCACGCGCGTATTCATCTCGAGGAAGAAGAACTCATCCTGTGCCACCATGAACTCCAGGGTTCCAGCCGATGTGTAATTGAGTGCTTTGGTTCCTTTTACAGCGGCTTCCAGCAAACGCTCTTTCAACTTCGCGTCGAGTTTGGCAGCTGGTGTTTCTTCAACCAGCTTCTGGTGTCTTCTCTGGCTGGAACAATCACGTTCGTACAGATGCACTACATTGCCGTGCTCGTCGCCGAGAACTTGTACTTCTATATGTCGAGGCTTATCCAGGTATTTTTCAACATAGACCTCGGCAGAACCGAAGTAGGTCGCCCCTTCACGCTGAGCACCGCTCAAAGCGTTTTCCACGTCCTCGTCTTTGCGAACCACGCGCAGACCTCTGCCACCGCCACCGGCACTAGCCTTGATGGCGAGCGGGTAACCATATTTGGTGCCCAGCTTTTTGACCTCTTCCGGATCGGTTACCGGATCGGTGGTACCAGGGACAACAGGCACGCCTGCATCCTTCATCACGCGGCGTGATTCTACTTTGCTGCCCATCTTCAAAATTACATCCGGTTTTGGTCCGATGAATTTAATGCCTTTTTCAATGCAAGCTTTGGCAAAGTCGGTGTTTTCGCTTAAAAATCCATAGCCGGGGTGCACTGCCTCCGCGCCCGAGCGCTTGGCGATGTCGAGTATTTGCTCATAATCGAGATATACCTTGCCGGGTTGTCCTTCCAGCCGCCAGGTTTCATCAGCCAGAGCGACGTGCTTGGAGTCCTTGTCAGGCTCCGAGAAAATTGCGACCGTTTTGATGTCAAGCTCTCGGCAGGCTTGGATTACTCTGACTGCGATTTCACCGCGATTGGCGATAAGAATTTTCTTGAACATTGCTCCCCTCTTTCGATCTGGCATCTGGGCGCTCCCTGCGCCAGTTTCAGTAAGGTAAATTCGCTTTCACGCACACTTGTATATGCGCGTTATATCACCGGATTCCTGACAGGCGAAGCTTCGGCGCGCTTCCTCTTCGCTTTGAATCGGAGCCGGAAGCTAAGCGTCGTCTGCCATACAACACGCTAGCAGCATCATAATAAAAAGGACTCAGAAAATACGAAAAAATCATTTTTGAAGTCTAGACAGTTCAAACAGTTCTTATTCTGTTGCGTTCGTCTCGACTCGCCTTTTTAATTGATGCTAGGATCTTCTCGTATGTGACTTGTGGTTTACTAGGAATCTTCAAATGCCTCCAGCAGCAACCTTCTCCAGGGTTTTTATGTCTGGCAGCGGCTTCATGGGTCGAGCGATTGCTTACCTGATAGCCACAAAAACCGATTCGATTGTGCATCTGTACGACGTTTCGGAGGACGCGCTGAAACTCGCGGGCTCTGAAATAGACAAGTTCGGCAAGAAGTCAGTCGAGAAAGGTGTCTTGACCGACGAGCAATTTCAAGACGTCAAGAAGAGAATTGTTTCTACGACATCTTTGGATGCGGCCAAAGACGCCGATCTTGTAATCGAAGCGATCGTCGAAAATCTCGATGTGAAACGCGAGCTTTTCAAGAAGCTTGATGGAATTTGCAAACCAGAAACCGTTTTTGCCTCCAACACCTCATCGCTTCCAATCACTAGTCTGGCTTCGGCGACCAAGCGCTCCGACAAATTTATCGGCATGCACTTCTTCTCGCCAGCCCACGTGATGAAGCTGCTCGAAATCATTCCGGGCTGCGATACCTCGCCGGATACGGTCGTTAAAGTTCGACGATTCGGCGAAGAGATCGGCAAGACTATCATCAAATCGAAGGATTTCCCGGGCTTCATTACTACCAGACTTGGTTTGTGTCTGATCAATGAAGCTGCATTCGCGCTCATGGAGGGGCTTTCCTCTCCTGAAGAAATCGACCTGGGCATGACTCTTGGCTATAACCACCCAATGGGACCTTTGGCCCTGGCTGATTTCGTTGGACTCGATATTGTGTTGCACGTGATGGAAACTTTGCAGGAAGGTTTTGGTGATCCGAAATACCGTCCCTGCCCGCTTCTTAGACAACTTGTTTCGGCCGGTCATCTCGGCAAGAAAACCGGTAAAGGCTTTTACGAGTACGGTGGGGGTGCCACGGCGTGATTTCAGTAAGCATCTTCTTGATCAGCACACTTCTAATTCTCAGTCTTTTCAGCCTGACATGCGCGTTCTATCACTTCTTGAAACCGGTAGAAAGCTCGAAGCTTGATGACAAGAGCCTTCCGTTTGTCTCGGTAATCATCCCGGCACGCAACGAAGAAGGCAAGATTGGGCGTTGTATCGACTCAATTTTAAAACAAGACTATCCGAACTTCGAAGTCGTAATCATCAACGATCGATCAACGGATCGAACAGGCGACATCATTGGCGAATTTGCAGCTAAGGACAAACGCATCAAATTTGTTCAAGGCAAAGAAGCGCCGGATGGTTGGATCGGTAAGTGCAACGCGCTTGCCAATGCCGTTGGTTACGCGTCCGGCGAATTCTTCATCTTCACCGACGCTGACACATTCCACCAGCCAAATTCAATCCGCGATGCTATCTCACATGCGATTGTCGAGAAGTGCGATCTGCTCTCTTTTGTTCCAGTACAAGAACTGGGAAGCTTCTGGGAACGCCTGGTCATGCCGGTTTTGCTCGGGTCATTTTTGCTCGGCGATCCGTTTCACACCGTCAACGATCCGGAAGCCGCACGTGCGTACGCCTATGGACAGTACATTCTCTGCCGCCGTAGTTCTTATCACGCCATTGGTGGACACCAGAGCGTGCGCGATGAGATTGTTGAAGACCACGCTATCGGGCGCGTCTTCAAAGAGAAGGGACACAAGGTCAATGTTGCTGACGGCAAAACGCTGTACAGCGTGAGAATGTATACGGACTTCGAATCGCTCTGGCAGGGCTGGACGAAGAACGTCTATTCATTGATCGACAGCAAGATTTTCAATTTAGTTTTTCTCGTTATTATGCTCAACACCATTCTTCTGCTTCCATATCTGGAGCTGGCCTGGGTTGTAGCCGAGTGGATCCAGGGCGACTGGTCCGGAAATCTCTACCGCATAACTTCACTCTGTGTAGCGCAGTGGGTGATATTCGCTTTCTGGTGGCGAAAAACCACAACCCATCACTCAGGCGTTGATTGGCGTCATTTCTTCTTGATTCCGTTTGGTGGCATCGCTGTTTCGTGTCTGCATATACATTCCGCATATCTCGTTCTCTCCGGCGAACAAGTGAAGTGGAAAGGCAGACAATATGTGGTTAACAAACACAAGACAATTCAAGTCGGTGGTGCATTAGAGAAGGCTAAACTACGCGACGCATCCGATGGCTAGTAAATAGATGTCGAATCAGAGCAACGAAGGAAAACCTCCGTCAGTAGCGGAACTCCAGCGTTTCATCAAAGAAGGTGAGCGACTGGCTTTTAAAACCGTGGACGGCACGACTTACACCGGCAAACTCCGCTGGTTCGATGAACAGGCGTTTTCGCTCGCTCTTGAGACAGGCGATTTCACGCTCGTGAAGTGCAATGTCATTGGATATGGAATCAGTCGAAAGAAGTAGACCACTTCGATATATGAGCTGTTTTGGCTTTTCATCGACTTTTCCACTATATAAACACATGTGCGCGTGTTAGACTTAAGGCTAGGTAGCGCTACCACGCCGTGTTTTGGAGTAACGAAGTTGGGCTTGTTCAAAGGATTTTTCAGCAAAGGCGTTGGCGTCGATCTTGGTACGGCCAACACTCTCATCTATGTTGAGGGTCACGGAGTCGTGCTCAGAGAGCCGTCTGTGATTGCCATCGACAGCAACACAAACCTGCCCATCGCAGTCGGCGAAGAAGCCCGCGCGATGATCGGACGCACCCCACAAGGTGTCAGAGCCAGTCGACCGCTCAAAGACGGTGTAATTGCCGAACTCAACGATGCCACCTTCATGCTCAACGAGTTTATGAAACGTGTGTCGCAACAAGAGACCATGCTGCGCAACCCGGAAATTGTCATTGCCGTTCCTGCCGGAATCACGAGCGTCGAAAAAATCGCAATCAAGCAAGTTGCCGAGAATGCCAAGGCCAGCCGCATCTACATGCCGGAAGAGCCAATGTGTGCAGCAATTGGTGCCGATCTTCCCGTGACGGAACCAACCGGTTCGATGATCGTTGATATCGGCGGTGGTACCACCGAAGTTGCAGTACTTTCCCTTTCCGGGATCGTCGTCAACGAATCGATCAGAATTGCCGGTGACGAACTCAACGATGCGATCAGGCTCTACCTCAGAAAAGTACACAGCCTCGATGTCGGTGAAAAAACTGCTGAAGAACTGAAATTCAAACTGGGCTCCGCATGGAAAACCGAGTTGAATGATAAGTACAATGTCAGAGGTTTGAATCTGATCAACGGTTTGCCTCGCACTGTAACTGTCAGTCGCGGTGAGGTTCGCGAAGCAATCGCCGAACCATTGAGACATATTGTCGCTGCGGTCAAACGAACGCTGGAAAAAACACCTCCCGAGTTGGCAGCCGATATCTTCAACAGAGGAATTGTCATCGTTGGTGGTGGCGCGCTCCTGCAAGGACTGGACGAGCTTATCTCCAGCGAAACCGAAGTTCCCGTCTTCCTGGCTGATGATCCGCTATCATGTGTTGTTGTAGGCACCGGCAAGTTGTTGACCGATCCAGCTTACTCCCGCGTCCGAGACCTTTGCGAGTATCGTAAATAGGAGACTTCGCAGGTGCCTTTAGGTAACGAGCGTCGTCTTGGAGACCAATCAGAGTCTATAGCCGAGGCGATCTTCCTCATTATCGTAATCATCATGGTCGGTGGTCCTGCGGCCGGTTTGTTGCTGTCTGCCGCCACTATGGTTTCCGGCATGATCACGAAAGGCGCCTACCAGGTTGAGTCTACGCGGAATCTGGCTGAAGAGGTTTTCGTTTCCTCTCAAAAAATCCGAGAGCTGGAGCGCAAACTGGCGTCTTCCGAACTCGAATTGACGACGCTGAGGCAGCAATCGCGCGACACCAACAATTTGCGACTGTTGCTCGGTTTAAAAGAAAAGCTGCCTCGCAAGACCATTGCCGCTGAGGTGATTGCGCGCAGTCCCGACAATTGGTTTGAACAAGTAGTTCTCGACAAAGGCACGCTAGATGGCGTCGCGCTGGGTAGCGCCGTGATTACGCGCGACGGTATCGTCGGGCAAGTCGTAAAAGTGGACAAAGACGCTTCTGTTGTCCGGCTGATTACGGATCCGGAGCAGAAGCTAGGCGTGTTGATTAAACGGATTGGATTGCCCGGCATTATCTCCGGCAACGGGCAGCAGCTGGCACTTATGGAGTACATTCCTGTCGGTACCAACGTCGACCTCAACGACAAAATCGTCTGTTTTGGTAAAGGCGGCGTGTTCCCCGAAAACCACCCGGTTGGTACGGTTGCGGCTATTCGTCGCGACACTGATGGCGCTTCTATGGCAATTGATGTGAAACTCTCAGAAAATTGCTACGATTTGAATCAGGTCCTTGTTCTACCTCCCGTGGCTCAGAAGTAAATGTCCTTCCTTTCAATAAGAATGCGAAGAAGAATCGGCGCCATCTCGATGACGATGCTCATCATCGCCATGGCTTGGGTTTTACAGCTTGCCGTGGTCAGTCGACTGTTCGTCACCGGTGTGGAGTGCTCGTTGCCGCTCACACTGATAATCGTCTGGGGGATTACGTTTGGCTCGCCAATTGGCAAACAAAGCATTGATGAGCTGAGAATCACGACTACGAAAACTGCGGTGTTGCGCCAGGCGTTAGCTGGTTCTATCAGTGGTGCCTTGTTAGGCGCCGCGTTTGCCGCGTTGTATTCTTCCGTGACGGTATATCCGATCGCCTATCCGCTCGTGGGCTGGATCTCCGGTTACTTCTGTCTTCGCAATTTCAACAAAGCGATTGTGCTTGTGATACCACTGGTTTTGATTCTTACGTTTTTAAGCGAAGCGATAAGTGCAGTGGAATTATATGTTCTCGGTCGCCCGCTGGTCTTTGATAATTTCGTTGAAATCGCGCTTACAGAGGCTGTTTTAAACGCTCTAATTGCCCCATTCGTTTTCTTGCCGATGCGCGGCTGGTATGAATTCTCGCGCTATCGTCAAATAATGGAGGCAAGATGAGTCAATCTGTTTTAAACAGAGCCCATGACGAAGCTGCATTCAAAGCTATTGTGCTAGGCAGTGTGGTCATATTCGCGCTCTCCTTGCTGGTCTTGCGTTTGGGCTGGTTGCAAATTATGTTTCACCAACACTACGTCAACCAGGCGGTGGAAAACTCCACACGCGTGACATTTTTGCGCGCACCACGCGGAAGCATTTACGATCGGCACGGCAACCTTCTCGCCACAAACAAACAATCGCTGTCACTGATCGCGGTGCCTGCCGCGCTCAATCACATGGAAGAGATGTCCGTGCGGCTCAGCAAAATTCTGGCAATCGATAAAGCGGAAGTTTTAAACCGATTGATGAAAGCCAAAGCTTCGGGTCTGGTACTGCCCGTGGTGATCGAGCATGACCTCGATATGGATATCGTCAGTCGTTTTTACGAACAAAAGATTTTTCTTGAAGGCATCGATATCCTTCCGGACATCAGCCGAACCTATCCGAATGCTGATGCGACCGCACACGTTCTCGGATATTGCCGCGAGATTACTGAGGCTCAGTTGAAAGAACGTCCGCAGTGCAAAATGGGTGACGTCTGCGGACAAGCAGGGCTGGAAAAACTCTATGACGATCAACTGCGCGGAGTAGACGGCGAGCAGCGAGTGCGTGTTAATGCCTCGGGTCATGCTTTCTCTGCGGAAACATCGAAGCCTGTCGTCACCAAAAAAGCAAAGCCCGGATTGCCTATCGTTATATCACTGGATATCGATCTCCAACGACGCGCTTACGAATTGCTTGCTGAAAAATCCGGAGCTCTCGTAGGTTGCGACCCGCGCTCAGGCGAGGTTCTTTTCCTTGCGTCCAGACCAAGTTTCGATCCCAACGTTTTCACTCGTCGGATGACGAAGGAAGATCGGAAGGTTCTCAATTCTCCTTCTCACCCACTACATAATCGCGCTCTGTCAGGATTCCCACCAGGTTCGATTTGGAAACCAGTGACACTACTCGCGGCGCTCGAGAAAAAGGTAGTGAAACCGGATACGATACTAACCGTTACTGGTGGTTTGAGCCTTGGTGGCTTTACATTCCACGATTGGACAGGCAAGTCTGCGCGCTACAACCTGGTTCAGTGTATGCAGTGGTCGCGTGATACCGCGTTCTATCAGATGGCACTCGGATTGGAACCTGAAGATATCAAAAAGTGGGGCAACCGTTTTGGTGCCGGTCGACCAACAGGAATTGAACTGCCCAACGAGCGCAGTGGCTTGGTACCGGACTCCGAGTGGAAAAGAAAACGTTTGCACGAACCCTGGTATAAGGGCAACACTCTTCACATGTCCATCGGTCAGACCTTCTTGCAAGTCTCGCCCGCGCAAGCTGCGCGGATGTACGCAGGCTACGGTATGAAAGGGCGAGTTCCGTTTCTGCACTTCGTGATCAAGATTGCCGATCGACAAATTCCAGCTCCTAAGCCGGAGTATTGGAAAGTCGATCCGGTTCATATGAAGATATTGGCGGACGGTCTGAAAGCCGTAGTCGAGGCAGGCACCGCCGGTCGCTCGCGAATTCCCGAAGTGCCTATGTCAGGAAAAACCGGATCCGCAGAAGCACCGCCGAAGGGAAGTAAAACTCACGGTTGGTTTGCTTGCTATGCTCCATCCGACAAGCCAGAACTGTCTTGCTGCGGATTCGTGGAACACGGCGGTCACGGTGGTGTTGCCGCGGCACCACTGGTGAAGCAAATGGTCGAACAATATTTCGGTGTTAAACGGTCGCCATTGCCTGGTGCAGCGACTGCTGCAAAACCAAAAGCAAAAGCGAAACCGAAGCGAACCTAATTTAGAGCGCGTTTCTAAACGGTATGTTTCGTTGATTCTTTCAGAACAACGAAACTGCTTTCTTCGAATTTTCTTCGCGCCTGCTATGAGAAGCTTTTTAACAACGTGCTTCGAGACTGTGATGGGTGGCTGCTCTCAATAAGTCTTGATAACGCGCGAAAAGTGAACTTGCAATAACGCTTTTCGATCATCGGAGATGTTCGATAGTGTGAAGGTTGTATATGAACTCGCTATGCGAATGTCTTTTGATAGCTGAAACATGTCACTACCGATAGTGTTTAGGCACCGCATGTGGCACCATAATCTCACTGGACAATGCGCCGCTGAATCAAGGATAATCGAGGCTGGGTGTTGGTGGGAGAAAACAATGAGTCAGTCACAACCACTTGACGTGCCGAATCCGGTTTCGCTGGATGGGCTCGATCAGATGTTTACAAACGAAGAAGGCCAACTCAGTTCTCCTGTGCCATCACCTGACCAGATCGCCACTCCGCCTGGTGTGCAAGTACATCGAGATTTTCCGAGTGATTTATTCACTCGCGGATTTGATGGTGTTGATGAAATCGTCAACGAAGAAATGTCGCAAGCCACCACGAGATCGTCCGACACGTTCGAGTTTGCGCAAATGCGCGCCAATGCAACGAAGCGAGGAACCGCAAAACCGGGTCCTGTCGCGATGCGCGGTCAAACACCAATGCGCCAAATTCGCGCCGACGAACTTGGACCTGTGATCAAAAAAGGTATGGAAACAATCAACGCTGACCCTTCAATGGTCACCGAAGAAGATCGCGTGTCGCGAACTGAACTGATCGGTTTATTGGAAGGTTTCGTCACTATCCTTCGCAAAGATGGCTCGCCAGCCTCGTCGATGACGCTGACTAAGGCTCAACAAATGATGGCGCCGGCAGCAGAAGAAGTTCGCACTCACGATATTCAGGTCGAAGATAAAACTCAAGAGCTGGAAGAGATGCGCCGGCTCGTTATCGAAGCACAAGAGACGATCATCAAACTGCTAACCGATCGTGTTGAGGATCGCGCTCGCATCGCTACACTCGAAACTGAATTGCGTTTACTTCCGGACCTGCAAGAGCAAGCCGATCGTGCGATGTCGGTCGCTTTCAAAACAGAAGAATTCCGTTCAGAACTCCATAAAGTAAAATTCGAATTGGAGCGCTACAGATTCGCCAACGTACGCGGACATGTTGACCGCGGGCCGCGTTTCTGGGTGACCCGCGTGCGCCGCTGGTTTCTCAAAGCGCAGGGCCTGACCCTCCGCAAATACGACGCCACCCGCAACGGCAATCTCCCCGATTAATCCGTTAAACGAATAGCAGAAAATATCAAGACTGATTTTGTCAGTCGGTCTACCATTTGAATTCGGCGGTGGGCTTATGGACTACCTTGAGGGCACGAAGAAGGCTGTCTCGTTTATAGAGGCTAATCTGGAATCTGATTTATCGCCTGAAATCGTTGCCAACGAAATTGGATTTTCTCTCTATCATTTTCATCGAATTTTCAAAGCGATGATGGGAGAGACAGTCGCTGAATACATTCGAAAACGTCGTCTTGCAAACTCAGCACGGCGGCTGCTCTCGTCTGCTATTCCGATCATTGAAATAGCTCTAGAAGCCCGCTTCGAATCACAGGAGTCTTTTACACGCGCTTTCAAAAAAATGTTTGGAACGACGCCTTATTCGTATCGCAAGGCCGGAAAGGTATCTCCGATCATCGGCAATGAAGTGTTTAAGCCAGAGCTTATTATGCATTTGAGGAGTGGAGTAACTATGGAACCAAATATGGTGCAACGAGGAGAAGAAACTGTCGTCGGCATGGGCGGAAGTTTTAGCGAACAACCTTTTAACGAGATCTCGAAACTCTGGGAGAATTTCAACACGCGAGAAGATGAAATTCCGCATCAGAAGCCAGGTTATGCGCTTGGAGTATGCATGAAAACTCATCCCGATTGTCCATTGCAGCCTGGCGATTCGATCGTTTATATGGCATCGAAGCCGGTCACTGAAGTCGACAACATTCCTGTAGGCATGATCGTTCAAAAAATTCCGGCGTCGAAGTACGCCGTCTTCACGCACAAAGGCCCCCTCGCCAACCTGCCCCAAACAATCCGCTACATCTGGGGCACATGGGTGCCACGCAATGCAGAACTGCACAAAAAAGACGCGCCGGATTTCGAACTCTACGACGAACGTTTCAACCCAGAATCCCTGGATGGCGAGTTCGATATCTACATCCCAATCAACTAGCCCACGCCTCTATGGACGCCGCTCCAAACTCCAGCCTAACTGTGAACGCCCTGCCAGTTACGGTCTAACTGTATGGACGCGAACGCCCTGCTAGTCACGGTCTAGCTGTATGGACGCCCTGCTAGTTACGGCCGAAATTCTATGGACGGCGTGATAGTTTACCGATTAATTGTAGGGGCGCCTTGCAGGCGCCCATGCCGCTAGTTCTCCAGTAACTAATCAATCACTTAGGCGTTTTGCACTCGATCACAACCGCCGTCTGACTGCCATCACTCGTCGCGGTGAACTGACATTGCGATTTGTCTTTGTGCGCTTTGAATGTGCTCTTCGTATCGGCCTTCTCGATATCGGTAACCAACCAGTTGTCGATTCTGAGCCGCCGCGAATAATTGTCTAAAGCTGACTGAGGGTCGTCCTTCGTGTGAAAACTTCCCGTCACTGTTACTGAAGCAGGAAAACTCGCTACCGAGCGTTTGACATTGAATGTCGTCGCTTTGTCGTAGTACGGAACGACGAAATCCGAAGTCAATGCCTCTTTCGCCTCTGACTCACTGACATCGTCTAACGGTGTAGATGTGTCGGTCGACCCGCACGCGCTCAGGCAAAGTAATGCGCCCAGTGGGATGACTAATTCTTGAATACGTCTATTAAAAGCCAGACTCATGGAGCTCTCCCTCGTTCCTCTGCCAACCTTTTACCCGGATTGGAGTGTCTATAACAAGCGCTAATGTACCAGAAAGTCGAAAGTAATGCGCCCAGTGGGATGACTAATTCTTGAATACGTCTATTAAAAGCCAGACTCATGGAGCTCTCCCTCGTTCCTCTGCCAACCTTTTACCCGGATTGGAGTGTCTATAACAAGCGCTAATGTACCAGAAAGTCGAACCGTTTTGATAAAAATTGCTCTCTACCGATCGCCACTCCGCCACAATTTTTTGTCCTGATCCAGCTTTATATTTGATCTATCTTGCAATACGGATACGAGTTCCGAAATGCTTGAACGCGAAGCAAAAATGCGGCTAAGATACATCGAATGGTCTGAAAAAAGGTTTGGGAAACCTCCGAGCATCTCATATGAGACAAATGCAAACGCGAATCGTTCTGTTATCGAGCATGCTGTTCTTAGGCATGGTTTCGGTTGATGCAGCGTTTTCAGAAGATTCTGTGTCTCCGTTCGGTTCAAACGGGTTGATTGCGCAAGCATCGCCAGTACAAGACGACAAACAACCAAAACAACCCGCACATTCTGCAGCAGTTGTTGTCAATGGAAAAGAGCTCTTCAAAGTATACGGAGATACTGAAGAGGAAACCGACAAGCGATTGAGGCACGTGACTGCCGCAATTGGAAAGTTGGTTGATGATGCGAAGTTTCATCCTTCGTCGTTGACTGTGCGAAATAATGCCGATTCGAGTGATATCGTATTTGGTGACACGCCTCTGTTTTCAATTACACAGCAGGACGCGCTTGGTGAAGGAATGCCGCTTCCGGCGGTCGCTGATAAGTGGCTCACCAGCATTAAAACCACAATTGAATCAGAACGCTATCGGCGAAATCTGTCTGATGCTATCGATCAAGTCAAGCTTGGCACAGTAAAAACCAATTTGCTTTACTTCCTTGGAAATCCGCTGTCCTTGCGCATCGGAATCGGCATACTCGGATTGCTGATACTTTCAGTTATTTCCTATTCGGTTAAGAAATCAATTCCGCGATATTTTCATGAATCGAACAAGCGCTATACGATTCTGAAAATAGCGGAGTTCTCGTCATATTTCATTTGCTTGGTTTTTCTATCCATTGTATTCAGCGACACTCTCGGTAGTCTTGCTGTTATTCTTGGTGCGGCGACGGCCGGTATAGCGCTGGCATTGAAAGAATTGATCGTGAGTATGGCTGGTTGGATTGCCATCACATTTGGTGATACTTACAAAGTCGGAGACCGTGTTCAAATCGCTGGAATTAAGGGTGATGTGATTGACGTTGGCTTGGTCCGAACCACGTTAATGGAGCTTGGCGAGTGGGTTCAGGGCGATCTGTATACTGGAAGAATCGTGCGGGTCGCGAATGGTTCGATTTTCGCGGGACCAATGTATAACTATTCGCGAGATCTGTCGTTTCTCTGGGACGAAGTGATAATCAAAGTAGACAGGGAGAGCGACCCTGAGGCTGCCCGTCATCTGATTCTGAACGTCTGCGAGGGTGTGACCGGCGAATACGTGGCAGAAGCAAAGCTGGGCTGGGAGCGGCTAAAAGAGAAGTATTTGGTTGAAGACGAGAAAATCGATCCAATGGTTACGATGGTCGTAGCTGACAGCAAATTCGAATTTACGGTTCGATATCCGGTTGATTTTCGTCAACGCAGAGCGGTGAAGGACAAAATATTCAGCGGAATTGTGAAGGCGTTTGCCGAGACTAGTGGCGCAGTTGAGCTGGCGTAACGCATTTCTATTTGTATATAAGTTTCTTCGGCGGCAGCCCAAAATCACCGAGCGGACGATTCCAGGGTGTAGAGTCCTTCTTTGCCCTCGCTCGTTGAAGTTCTAGCTGTGCGCAATTTGTCCAAAGTAGTGCGCAAAAGAAAAGCCCTGCTCCAATCAGCACAGCCAATTTCCAGACTTTTGCAGAACTGCGAACCTTCGACGCTCTAAAGGATGCCGAGCAGTTGCATCTGTTTCTTTCGGGCGGTGTCCGCTACATTGCTGTCTTTGTCGGTTTTTAACAGCTCCAGTGTGGCACCGTTGATGGTGGCGTTATGTACTAGCTCTAAGCGGACGACGGGGCTCGGGTCGGCTATGAGGTGCTCGATTTCTGTTTCGGTGAGTTTTGGTGACTTTGCCAGTTGGAGGCGCTTTTCCAATGGCAAGGTGCGCAGTTCTATTTCGGTTTTGGCGGTCGTCGAAGCGGTCCGCCAGAGGAATGAGAACTTTTGTTGGAAATAGAGGGCGAGCAATTGTAGGACGGGCTTGCGCTCTTCGTCGTAATCTCTGTTATGTCTTTGTTCTTCGGGCGGTCTGGCGCCCATTGGCGAACACCACATGGTTTTTTCTCCAAATTCTCGAAAACCAACGCTGGTCGGTATCTTACGTTCGGCTTAATTGCTTGTCAAGGGGAAGGCTCCCACCTGACCATTCACCCCACGGTTCTACCACGGGGGAGGCAGTCGGCGCCCATGTTCCAACGCAGCCCGGAGATGTAAATTCCGGTTACACGCCCACAATATCGCGGGGCTGACCCTTTAGAGGCTTTCGCCGTTGGATTTCCCGTCCACTTTTGTAAATGTTAGAGCATCATTTTTGACGTCCACCTGGACCTCACGTGCGCCGCCCGCCCCATTCAAAAGCAGGCGTGATAGCGGAATCTCTACGTTTTGCCGGAGTACTCTTTTCAGTGGACGGGCTCCGTAAGCCGGGCTGTATGCCTTTGAAGCCAACCAGTTTTTGGCTTCCTCTGACAAGGACAATGACGGTCCCTTCTGGGAAAGCCGCTTGTTGAGTAGTTCTATTTGTATGTCGACAATCTTGGAAAGCGCGGAGTCGCAAAGCGGATTGAAGACGACAATTTCGTCAATCCGATTAAGCAGTTCCGGACGAAAACGTTGGAGGAGCAAACTACGAAGATTTGCCGGCAGCGCGTCGATCCCTCCGACATGGCTGTTGGAGCCATCACTGCTGGTAGAACCACCTCTCTTTGACGAACCATCTTCAGTTCCGTTGGATGCATCTTCGAGAACCAGTTCTGCTCCCACGTTTGAGGTAAGTATGACGATCGTGTTTTTGAAGTCGACGGTCCGACCTCGTGAATCTGTGAGTCGACCTTCATCTAGAATTTGCAGCAGGACATTGTATACATCGGAGTGTGCCTTTTCTATTTCATCGAATAAAACGCAAGCAAACGGTTTTTTTCGCACAGCCTCTGTGAGCTGCCCACCTTCGTCGTAGCCGATGTAGCCTGGTGCTGCTCCGATCAGACGTGACACGGTGTAGCGGTCGAAATACTCAGACATATCTAATCGGATGAACGCATGCTCGTCACCAAATATGGTGTCAGCAAGAACTCTCGCAACTTCTGTTTTCCCGACACCGGAAGGTCCAAGAAACAGGAAACTCGAGAGCGGACGATTAGGATCGTTGATACCCGCGCGAGCTACACGGATTGCATCGGAAACACAGGTGGTAGCGCGTTCTTGCCCAACTACCCGCAATCTCAGTTCTTCTTCCATTTGCAATAATCTGGCGACGTCACTTTCACCAAGTCGACTGATAGGAATTCCGGTCCACTCCGACAGCAATCTCTCGATGTCCTCTGCGTTGATCTCACCAGGAACGGCGAATTGATTGTCGTCGTCAGGAGCAGTAGCATCTTCCGCCAGCTCTTGCTCCAACGGAAATAGATGAGTGTTCTCGAGATACGTAACCATGACGAAATCTACTCTTCTTTGTGCTCGATCGATTTCTTGTTTCACCACAGCCAGTTTCGATTGCAATTCACTGCGCCGATGAATGGAGCTGACGAGCTTTTCCCATCTCCACCGAATACTATCGCTCTCATCTTGCAAGGTCTTCAATTCGGATTCCACGACCTTTAAACGTTTTGCCGACGCAGCGTCGTCGTCCTTCTTTAGCGAATCCCTCTCTAATTCAAGACGTGCAATTCGTTCCAATAACTCCCGCAATTTAGGAGGTGTGGAGTCAATCTCCGTGCGCCTGCGCGAGGCTGCTTCATCGATCAAATCGATAGCTTTGTCAGGTAATCGTCTTTCTGGCAGGTACCTGTGCGATAAACTAACTGCAGCGACAAGCGCCGAGTCTCTTATCTTAATTCCGTGGAATGCTTCAAACCCTTCACGCAATCCGCGCAAAATTGCAATCGCGTCGTCCACCGTGGGCTCCGCAATCACTACCTTTTGAAAACGTCGAGCCAGAGCTGGATCTCTTTCGATGTACTTGGCGTACTCACTATATGTGGTGGCACCAATGCATTGAACGGTTCCACGAGCCAAATGCGGTTTTAAAACATTTGCAACGTCCATTGCGTTATCGCCTGCGGCACCTGCTCCCATGATCAAATGCATCTCGTCGATGAATAAGATGATCTGTCCTGCGGCATCCAAAACTTCATTAACGAGCGCGCTGAGCCGAGCTTCAAACTCGCCGCGCATAGCAGTACCTGCTACGAGATTAGTCATGTCGACTGACAATACGCGTTTGTCTTTCAATCTTTCGGGCACGTCGCCGCAAGCGATTCGTTGCGCTAGACCTTCAACAGCAGCAGTTTTTCCAACCCCCGCTTCACCGATCAACGCCGGATTGTTTTTTGTTCTGCGAGTGAGTATATTAACCAGTCTGCCGATTTCCTGGTCTCGACCGATAACCGGTTCGAGCTTGCCTTGCCTCGCCAAATCAGTCAAGTCAACGGACGGAACGGAGTTTAACGAGCCCTTCTGATGCGACTTGTTTTCAGAATCCGACATTGCCACGCCCCTGCGTACAGACTCATATCAATCGGGATTCCTGGTCACGTTGAATCAGGTCGGCTAACCTGATTGCTCAAACACTACGGTCCGAATACCGTGCAATTGGGCGCAGCCGCGCGTAGTTTTTGCAGTGACGCTTCGGTCACATTGTTGTCGCGAATCTCAAGATAATCGAGTTGCGAAAGTTTTTCCAAGTTGACGATGCCTTTGTCGGTTATCTTCGTTCCGCTCAAGTAGAGCGTTCTCAGATTGGATAAATTGCCCAGATGGTTCAAGCCTTTGTCACCGATTGCGGTATCATTCAAGCACAGAGTTTGCAGGTTTTTCATCGTCGAAACAAATTCTAGACCCTTATCGGTGACTTTTGTATTCGAGATATCCAGATGCAATAAATTGTCGAGATTCGCCAATTCCTCGAGTCCGTTGTCAGTGATTTCCGAAGGCAACAGCAAAGTCGTCAGGTTCTGCAAATCGCGCAGGTGTACCAGACCACCATCCGTGATGTCTGTTTTTTTCAAAACCAAATGCTGCAACGCAGACATCGTTCCAAGATGACGAAGACTTTTGTTTGTAATCGCTGTATGCAAAAACCAGATAGTCGCCAGGTTTTTTAATGGCGAGAGCTTGGTGACATGGTTGTCTTCAAAGGGAACGAAGTCCAAGCGCAACTCAACAGTTTGATCGAGCTGTGCGATCTCCTTCAGAATGCTTTCCGAAAATCTCACCGTGGATAAATCGAAGGATTTCAAATTTCGCAATATTGATTGCGACTCAGTCAACATCACTTCCGTCGTGTGTCCGCTCACCTGAAGCCCGAGCATTTTGTCGTCTTGCAAATTGGGCGTTACTTCGCCGATTGCCTCGCCGACCCATTTGCGCTGATGCGGAAACGACTTCGCTGCCAGATACAAACCACCAAGCGATATTCGATCGGGAAAAGTAAATTTTGTTACCGAAGTCATTTTATAAACTCTTTCAGTCCCCGTGGTACTGGGGAAACCTGTTGACTACACCGCCAGAACGCCGCTAGTTGGACGTCGGCAATAATCATATCAGCTAAAACTCATATAGACCATTAGCCGGTCGTTTCCGCCGTGTGACTCTTAACCAAACCGACCAGATCCGTCTTCAACTCCTGGCAATCCTGATAGCGCGTGGACAGACCGAGACTCATACATTTTGCAACGATATCATCCATCGTTTGGCTCACGGCAGGGTTGAGTTCGCGTGGGCGTGATGGCGTGATCGGCTCCGGATCTTCTCCGGTGAGGAGAAACGAGAGAGTCGCTCCCAAGGCGTATATGTCGCTCTGTGGAACCGCCTTTCCGCGAAACTGCTCCGGCGGAATGTAAGAGTGTTTACCGACCACTGTCTTCGTGGTCTGCGCCTCGAGCTGTTGAGCGACGTTAAAGTCGATCAGCTTCAACACGCCCGATTTATTCAAAATCAAGTTGTCCGGGGTGAAGTCACGGTGAAGAACTGGCGGCTGGCGCCTATGAAGATAACCCAGGATATCGCACATCTGGATCGAGAAATCGACAACGTCAGATTCGCTAAAAACACCGTATTTGGTGACCAGCTCTTTCAATGTTTTACCGTCTACTAGTTCTAAAACTAGATATGCACGTTGGTCTTCAACGAAGAAGTCGAGCAGTCTGGCAATATTGGGATGTCGCAGCTTGCGCCACAGGGAAGCCTCTTTCTGAATGTTTTCCAGGACTCTCCGTTTGATATTCACCCCTGCTTGAATTGGCAACACAAATTCTTTGAGCACCACCTGCGGTGAGGGCGAGGTCAGGTCTAGTTCATCAGGAATGGCAATAGCCATGTCGCTCATATCAATCATCGTGTCGCCGTGACCCTTATCTTCTCCGGGCAGTTCCTTGAGCATGTGGGCCAAGTAAACGAGCGCTTGACCCCCAGAGCCTATGGGGCGAATTATCTGGTACGCGTTGTTCGCTAACAATGCATCTTTCTCGAGTCCAGTTTCTCTCGATCTCTGCGAATCGTCAGCGAGTTTATCCAACCAGAGGTCAGTGTAAGAATCGAAACGGATGTGCATCTCAAGGTCGTCGGCGACCTTCGGTTCAATACGATAGGACGGTAAAAACTTCTTCAATGCCAGTTGCAATCGTCTGCGATCGTCGCTGGACGCGATTGCGTCGATCTCCAGCCTCAGCGCCGCGCGGTCGCTGCTAAACCAGCCCCAGGTCAGGCGTGGCGCCAGCAGCGCGTAGCCGATGCGCTTGCTGAATGTGATACCGCGAGCTACCGCGTTGAACTCCAGCATCACTTCTTCTTTCTTCAGCACGTTTCTGTTGACAGTCGTGACATGCGAAATTCTGTCCCAACTAACCAGTGGTGTTTTGGCCTGAAACATCAAGGTCAGCCAATGGAAGCGCATTCCTTTCTCGTTGAGCTCGACGTGAGTGGGCGCGAATACTTGCATTACGCTCAAGAAAGCAACTATCGAACTGATTGCAATTCCGGCTAGTAAGACAATCAAAAACCCGGATAACACATGCTCAAAGCCGAGCACAAGCAAGGCTAAGACTGCTGCTGCTGTTATTGTGAGAGTTACGACAACGGCAGTTTTTGAACGCTCCATTCTCTTTCTTCCGATGCGCTCGGGTTTATATCTGATCCAGAAAGCCGAGTAGTCGTCCGCGCGACGGACAGTCTTCGAGAAGAAATATCGTTTTGCTAGCGATTGTTTGGAATAACTCATGGCTTAGGTCTCTCTGCCTGCACCACCTGTGGTGACGGCCACTCCGCCACCATGTTCCAAAATGTACTCGATCTTTTCGCGCAAATCGTTTGCCGTGGCAATCCGGTCGTTGAGATCGACATCTGTGCATTGCGCTACCAGTTCACCCACGCCGGGCGAAATCTCAGGATTGTCAGAACGAGGATTTGAAGTCGACAGCGCTTCAGGATCGTTGCCGGTGAGCATAAAGTACATCGATCCACCCAGCCCGTAAATGTCGCTCTGAATCACTGCTCGTCCGCGGAATTGCTCAGGTGATATATACGCCTGCTTGCCGATCATGGTACCAGTGGCGGTGCCCAACACCTGGTTGGCAGCACCAAAGTCAATCACCACAATCTGGCCGTCTTCACGCAAAACCAGGTTGTCCGGCGTGATGTCGCGGTGAATTACCGGCGGCGACTGGCTGTGCAGATATTCAAGAATCTCGGCGATTTGAAGCGCATAGTTTAAAACAGTTTCCTCCGGCATCGGTCCATTTTGCCTGACCAATTGTCTGAGAGTGTGTCCGGGTACAAACTCCAGAATCAAGTAATCACGCCCATCTTCGACGAAGTAGTCGAGCACGCGTGCGATTTTGGGATGTGACAGTCCCTGGAGAATTGTTGCTTCGCGAGCAAACAGCTCCTTGGCCTTCTCGCGCAGCTTATCATCCAGCGTTGGTGGAAGACTGGCTTCCTTAACGACTCGCAAATCTTTGTCTTGAGTCTCTGCCAGGTAAATGGCAGCCAATCCACCCGCGGCAATCTGCATGAGAATATGGAGTCGACCGGATCTGAGAAGTTTTCCTTTCTTGAGCGGAACGAAATTGGTTGCAGAGAAGTGATCCTGCATCTCCTGTTCCCATAGTTCCGTAAAGCTTTTAGGGATTTCGCGTGGAGCCGGACTTTTCTCCGGAATAAACCGGCGCATGTCATCTTCCTCGTCGCACCCCTTCAATTGGGGCGAACGGCTGAAGTTTAAACAATGCGATTCCAGGGCGACGAACAATAATTCCGCCCCCTTTTTCGACATACGTTTCAAGTCGATATAGGCATGACCACCGGATTTGAAGTAGACGAAAATTTTGCGGTTGTCCTTGTCTTTTTCAAGTTCGAATTCATATGCGCCTTTCGGTTCTCTCAACATCATTGACCCCACCAGAACGTGCGCTATGTCGCACCATTCGCGAGTCGGGCGAAACAGCAGGTCTGGTTTAAACATGAAAGGAAAGGTGATGCCGTCTTCGCGAAGAGTGATTGAAACCTGATTGGCGAGACGTTTTTCCAGCAAAAGAAAAGTAAAAATCGCCGCAAGCGAGATCGTACCGAGTCCGAAGCACCAGGGCAGAATGATTTCAGGCAGCGCCAAAATTTTAAACAGCACAAGACCGACAATCGAAGAAGCCGCCAGGACGATCGCCGTCGCCGCGATCGAGAGCCCCACCCGGCGTGGCACGGGAAGGTACGGTATAACGTAGGTTTTGCTCTTCTTCGCAGGTTGCTGCTGCGTTCGAGCTGGTGGTTCCATAATTGGCTGGTGAAACGCTCTTAGATCCTATGAGACGTTTATTCCCTTCTAGAGTTACCAATACGCTTATTTAGAGTTTATCGATTTTAAAGGGGGAACGCCTACCAGTTTATCGGCAGCTTAGTATTCTCTATTCCGAGCGATCTCAGCATTCCCGCTTTGTCTTCAGCGGTCAAAGGCTTCTGATCGTAAGTCGCAAGGTAAGGCAGACCGAGTCTGTTGATCGCGTACTGCGTGGCCGCGGGGAAGCCGGTTGTGTGGGCTTTTAGATACAAATCCACGATCTCTTGATACAACTTTTTAGCATGTATCGAATTGCCCAGATGATCGAAGAGAAGCGCGGCCAAAAGCCGGTCATTGATTTCGTTGCTATACCGATTACTGAGCTTGTCCATGATAGCGACTGCCTCTTGGTAGTCGCCCAGGACAGTGTCGATCTGGGCGAGCATGCGCTCAGACACCTCATCATGAGGATCTGCTTTGATCGCCTCCCGGTAGTCGCTTTGAGCAGCCTTGAGGTTGTTTTCATCTTTGTAGTAACCAGCACGAATCGCAAGATTTCGAGCGAGACTTAAACCGTCAGTGCGCGAACGTGAGGCGGCAATTGCGTTATCGATCAATTTCATTGCTTGGTCCGGTCTTCCATGCGTCTTGAAACGCGTGGCTAAATCGGCCAGTCGGTAGTAGTTGTCTTCGCTGGATCCAACCTTCTCATAATAGGCGAGTTCCGCATCGTGATTGCCGAGAGTGTGATTTAACTCGGCGATGTTCTCCAAACGATCTTTGCCTTTATCAAGTCCGTACGCCATTTCAAACAGTGGTTTCGCTATTGCCGGTTGTTCGCGAGTAGAAGCGCGACCTAGAGCTGCCAATCCTTTTGCCGTTTCCATCGGGACAATAAACTGGCAAAACAACGACATCGCGACTGCCAATCCGACAAACTTCGTGCCGAATAACAGCGGCTTAAATTGTTTCGGACTCCTGAAGATCAGGCATCCGAGACCGCTTATCGCACAACTGACCAGCGAAATCACATGCACCAGACCGAACATGAAAAATAATTGGCGAAAAATTTCTTGATGAGGAAAGTGGTTAAATCCCAACACGAGTAGCGAAGGATACTGAACCGCTGTCAAACTGCCGGTTCCCAGCGAAATAAGAAGAAGCATTCTCCATGCATTTGATTCGGTTAAGACCTTTATGCGTTTTTTGTACACATCAAGTGCTGCGGAGTAAAAAACGTAAACACCAGCCAGACAGACTAGTGCGATGAGCCCTCCGAGGATTCTTCCACCCAGTTCGGAATGAAGTTCCATCGAAACGAGAGAGCCGTATATGGTGACACCGACAAAGATAACCAAAACTCCGAGAGTTTGTCTCTTTGTGAACATCGGCTTTACGCGGGTGTTTCGCGCATATTTTACAACTGGTTTGCCGGTTTGAATCGCGGTCAAATCATTGATAATGTCATCGACATTCTGATAGCGTGAAGTCTTCTCTTTGTCCAAACAGCGCATGGTCACGCTCTCTAGTTTCTCAACGATTTTGTCGACGCGTGCTGCGCGAGCAAACTCCGCCGGCTCCTCATTGATATGCTTTACGACAACCTGAATCGGATTGGCACCCTCGAAAGGTGCCGCCCCTGTCAGGCATTCGTACATCAAACATCCCAGCGAGTAAATATCGGAACGGTTGTCCAGCATGAAACCAAGGCACTGCTCCGGGCTCATGTAATGCGGGCTTCCGAAGATCTCTCCGGTTTGGGTCAAGTCGTGTGTTTCGCGGTTGGCGGTCGGCAAAACTTTTGCTATGCCGAAATCGACAATATGAGCGCGTTCTGTACTTTTCCCGACGTCAGTTACGATGATGTTGGTCGGTTTAATATCTCTGTGAATTACACCTTGTTTGTGTGCGTATGACAATGCATCGCAGATGTCTTTGAACAGCTTGGTTGCCCGCTTGGAGTCCAGTGTTTGGCTGTCGTTCAAGATCTCGGAAAGTGCTCGACCTTCGAGGTAATCCATCACTATATACGGTGCACCTTCGGCAGTGGTGCCGTGGTCGTAAACCGAAACCAAGTTTGGATGACTGAGTTTCTGTGCGGCTTCTGCTTCTTGCTCGAAACGTTTTAAGGCGGCCTGATCTTGAATCAGATTTTGTTGCAACACTTTGACTGCGAGAATCGCATCGATATTTGTGTCTCTTACTTTGTAGACAGAACCCATGCCACCTGAGCCGATGCGCTCGAGCACTTCGAATCTTTCGCCGAGGTTTGGAAGTTGATCGGGAACCAATTCCGTTTCGCTCGCGCGAAGCTTGGTTTTCTCTACCGATTCTTCTTTGAAAGTCGATTCTTTCATTTAACCACCAGGAGATCTATTGAACGGAATACAAACACACCTATCATTTTAGGATGACAGCGAAATGTTGCCGATCCGTTAAACAGCCGTCAAAAAACCGGTGTTTCTGTGTGATTTTATCCAGTTTTGCGGCCGTTCTTAATTAGCGCCTTGTCTCGCGCCTCCATCAATTCTGTGGCGTGGACCTGAGCCCATTCTTCCAGCTTGTTTAAAACCGGAACCAATGTTTCGCCCAATGGCGTCAGAGAGTACTCCACCCGTGGTGGCACTTCTGCATAGATCTTTCTGGCAACTAATCCGTCATCCTCGAGCTCACGCAACTGGCTGGTGAGCACCTTTTGCGTGATACCCTGCAGCGCGCGCATGAGTTCGCTGAACCGCAATGTGCCGCCTCTGAGTTTGCAGATTATCAACACTTTCCATTTATCTGAAATCATGGCCATGGTTGACATGATTGGACATTCTAATTTCCCTGGCATGACGACTCTCCTTGGTTTCCTTTTAGATACTACCCACCGGATCGGATACTACAGCACTTTCGGGTGTCTACTTGCGAATAGATACTGGCTATTCTAAGCTGAAGGCATGAAAGTTGCAACAGTCCTCTAATGGCGTTGCCGTGCTGTTTTGCGTCTGCAAATAAGGAGATAACCTATGACTACTACGTTAACAAAACAAGATACTGCCCAGGCCGTTCAATACTTTAAGAACAAACTTGAATTCGAATACGGACCTATCGGCTTGAAGTATGCAATCGAAGCAAAAGAGCCTCTGACAATTATCGATTTGCGCACACCTGAACTGTTCGCCAAAAGCCACGTTCCAGGCGCGATCAATGTTTCATACGAAGAACTTCAAAAGAGCACCGAAGTAATCAAAAAAGACACGACTGCAGTTGTGTATTGCTATGGCATCACCTGCCACCTCGCCACCAAAGCCGCATTGTTGCTGGCAGAAAAAGGACATCAAGTAAAAGAATTGTTCGGCGGATTCGATGAATATGCTGCTGCCAATCTTCCATTGGAAGGTAAAGAAACCAAGAGCAGTTGCGGAACTTCATCCTGCGGCTAAATATTTCTCAAACGAGAGAGAGTGTAGCGGAAGCCATTAACGCGATCCCACAAACGGCGCGATTCGGCTTCCGCTCACGATTTTGAATTGAATAGCGGATTCGCTCCGCTCGCAATGTGTTTGAATCTGGTCGTTGAGTGATCGATTGTCGCGGCGCGTTGTCGCAACCGGACAGTTACTACGCTGAGTAAACGAATCGAGTAGTATAGATTCGGAGGCGATGCGGATTAGCGGTCGGATAATTTCTCGTGGAAAGCTGTGCAAAATGTGGGATGGAAAAGCGAAGCGCTGGCCCCGGCAGCATTACGCAATGGATTTCCACGTGTCAATGTGACGAATTAAAGTTTGACCCGCAAGCAAATGACGCAGCCGATGAAATTTTGTTGTGCACTGTTTGCAACAAACGAATACAAATCGGTCGCGTAGGAAGTTTGACACAGTGGGTTTTTCGAAGTGACTTATGCGCTTGTGCCACACCGAGCCCTATCGCTGCAAAGAAAACAGCAATTGAAACAATTGCACCAAGCACTCAAGACACCACGCGTACATATGAAGATGGATACGTTCTCAGCCAAACTCCTGCTGATGCCTCCCTTTCGATAGATGAAGATAGCTTTCCTGGCGACAGGTACCGCGCGCTGTCAGAAGTTGGTCGGGGCGCTTCGGGTATCGTTTATCGCGCTGTCGATCGCATGTTGCAAAAAGAGATTGCGATTAAGTGTTTAAAGTCAGTAACGGCTAATGAGCTGATGTCCTTCCAAAAGGAAGCGCAAGCCACAAGTCGACTGAATCATCCTAACATCGTGAAGATTTTTGACTTCGGAGCGTCCCAAAATGGCGCACCGTATATGGTGATGGAGTTTGTCAGAGGTATAAGTTTAAAACGGTTGATTGAAGAGCAAGGTCCGCTTTCTGAGCAAGACGCACTGCCGTTGTTTCTCGACCTGGCTCATGCCCTTGAACACGCCCATAGCAAAGGCGTGTTTCATCGCGACATAAAGAGTTCCAACGTGATCGTCAGTAACGATGCGAATGAATCAGGCAAGCAGAATGTTCGCCTGATCGACTTTGGTGTTGCCGCTCTGAAAGGAGTGGAATCGCCTAAAGGCAGGAAGACGGTCCTCGTAGGCACGCCGCCCTACATGTCGCCGGAGCAACTCGAAGGAGAGGCTTTCGACGCGCGATCAGAAATATATTCCTTGGGATGTTTGTTCTACGAAGTCTTAACCGGCAGTCCGCCATTCATCGGCGACACGGCTCTGGAGACGATGAATATGCATACTCATCAGCCGGTGGTGCCGCTATCTGAAATAAGACCGGAAGCCGGGTTTAGTGATGATATTGAATCACTCGTTCTACAATGCCTGGAGAAAAAGCCGGATGATCGCTTTCAAACAATGTCTGCGCTAGTCAATCAGCTTGAGAGCATAAGTGCCAGTGCCGCATTGTTGGCTTCAAGTCAAGAGTCTGATGTTCTTGATACCGAAAGTGGTGCCACGGTAGATGGAAAACCAAGTGTCTCAACATTCGCAACTGTCGTACTCGTGATTGGCGCGGTTAGTCTTGGTGTAGGCTGTTTTCTGTTCAATCGGCTCGCTCCGTTTCATAATCGCGAACCAGCGCCCGTCAAATTGATGCGCACTGGTGACAAGAGCCGGATGGTTGAGAAGGTTCTCGATTGGGCGCCTGCAACTGTCGAGAAGGAAGCGTACTACTCGCGAGGCGAAAGCGCCGTAATAACAAATGGTGATGATGCCTCCATTGATAAAGTGGCGAGCAGACCGGAGATAAAGACGCTTCGACTGACACGATGCAAGATCGATGCTAAGGGCGCCTCTAAAATAGCGACGATGAAACTGCAAACGCTTGAGATTGACGACACTGCATTTGATACCACAGGATTTTCTATCATTGGCAAAATCAACACATTGAAAGTGCTGGTGATTTGGCACAACAGCGCATTTACGGGTGAAGCTTTTAAGTTTTTTCAGAACCCTCTCCTGGAAGAGATCAGGATTGATTCGTGCAATCTGCAGGATTCTTCAGTGCGCTGGTTGAGTAATCATAAGGGTCTGAAGAAGTTGACCATAATGAGAAATCCGCACTTCACAGGTTCTGGTTTGGCTGATCTGCAGGGCTGTCCTAAGCTTAATACGTTACAGCTCATCGACCTTCGTTCTCTTTCCGATCAGTGTTTTTACCAGGTCGCGAAAATGCGCAGCATTGAATCCTTTGCATTGAAGGACAGTTTCTTCCTGCCGGGGCGCACAACCGAGGACATAAAAGCGGCTCTCGGAGGACCCGAATCAAAGCCTTATGACCTCGACGCATTTAAACAGATTACGTCTATGGATAAGCTGACTGTTCTTTCTGTCGATGCGGATCGGCTTGATACCGCTCATTACGATGAACTCTCAAAAATGAAATCTCTCAACAACTTAGCACTGGTTGGACAGAAATTCATCAAACCAGAAAATCTCGCAAAGCTAGGAACGATACCGACCCTTGGTATTTTAAAAATAATCGGACCATGCGTTGAAGGTGGTGGCATCAAACAGCTGGCCGCCATGCCTCACCTTCAGCGTCTTATGCTTTGCAATTGCGAGCTTACCGATCGCTCGCTGTCGGAATTTTCGAATTCAACGATCCACCACCTGATGATAGACGGCGAAAACACAATTTCCGGATTCGGTCTGGACTATCTTGCTAAAATGCCGATGCTAAATCTGGTGCGATTGCCGCGTGATTCATACATCACACCGGCGGATTTGAAGCGGTTTCGCGCGAAAAAGCCTGACTGTGTTATAGGCGATCAGAAGTGATATAGTTATCGGGTTTCCATCCGCGTACTGTTCTCCCCCAAGGTGTACAGGGTAAGGCTGTCTCGTGAAAATTTATAGTCGTCAAATCTCCACACGTTTTTTCGTTGCATCTCTTCTGTTTTGTTCTGTATTAAGTAGTGAGTTTGAACATAGTGCGATTGGAAAGAGCACAAAGAGTGATCGGTCTAGTCTCACTGCTTCAAGCTCCGCCGATGCATCGCTCAGTGAAGGAGAGGCTTCGAATAACGACGAAAAGACCAAGTCTCCGAATACTCTTTCTAAGCGTATTCGTCTTCCTAAAAAGGAAGTGAAAGCTCCGGGAGAATTGGCGCAAGCCTCGGCTGAAGAGGATTCAACATCTGACGGTGAAGATGATTCGACGGAGAAAAATAAAAAATCGAAGGAATCGAAATCTAGCAAGAAATCTGATAGCAAAGGCGATAAAGACAACGGTTCAGATGAGCCGAAGCTCTCAGTGACCGAACACACTGTCACCATAGATGGTGTTCCGATCCGCTATAGAGCTACGGCCGGGTTTATGGTTCTCAAAGATTTTTCGTACAAAAAATCGAGGCATGAAGAGAAGAGTAGCGATAAGAAGGACCAGGACAAAGATAAAGAGAAGAAGCCGAAAACTCTCGCAAAAATGTTCTACATCGCGTACACCAAAATTGGTGGCGGGCAAAACCGACCAGTATCGTTTGCCTTTAACGGCGGTCCCGGATCATCCTCAGTTTGGCTTCACATGGGCGGACTGGGTCCGCGTCGTCCAGTATTGACTGATCGTGGTGAAACATTGCCACCACCATTTCGTTTAGAAGACAATCCTCATTCATGGTTGGATGAGACCGATCTTGTTTTCATCGATCCCGTCTCGACTGGCTATAGCCGCTCCGAGCCCGATCAAGATCCGAAGAATTTTCATGGCTACAAAGAAGACATCGAGAGCGTTGGAGAATTCATTCGTCTATATACGACAAAAAATAAAAGATGGACATCTCCCAAGTTTATCGTGGGTGAGAGCTATGGAACGACTCGTGCCGCCGGTCTGAGCAACTTCTTGCAAGACCGCTACGGTATGTATTTAAACGGCATTGTTCTCGTTTCTGCTGTGCTGAATTTCGGAACGCTCGATTTCTCTCCAGGCAATGACGTTCCCTTCGCCCTATTCATGCCGGGTTACACCGCTGCCGCCTGGTACCACAAAAAGCTTTCTCCGGAGATGCAGGCGAAACCACTCAGTCAGGTTCTCAAAGAAGCAGAGACGTTCGTGGATGGTGATTACCTCAACGCACTGTTCCTAGGCGACAGACTGAGCCCATCTCGACGGCAGGAGATATCCGACACACTTTCCACATACATCGGCTTGCCGTCAAAGTATGTGTCTCAACTCAAGGCTCGCGTTCCGGACAATCTATTTTTTACTCATCTCCTTTCGGATGAGAATCGGGTTGTCGGCAGATATGATGCCCGTTTTAGTGGAGTACGAATTTATCCTGGTCGCGATCGAGAAGAATATGATCCTAGCGCTGAGGCCGTCAACGGTGCTTTCACCGCTACGTTGAATGACTACGTGCGCCGTGAGCTGAAGTTCGAAAGCGAGCTGCCATACGAGATTCTGGCTGACGTTTGGCCCTGGAGTTTTAAAAGCTATGAGAATCGGTATTTGAATGTTTCCGAAGAAATGCGCAAAGCGATGATCTGTAATCCATACTTGAAGATCTGGTTCTGCTGTGGCTATTACGATCTTGCAACACCCTACTATGGAGCCAAATACACGGTCGATCAAATGAATTTGGATCCGTCAATCAGTAAGAATATCAACCTCACATATTACGAGGCTGGTCACATGATGTACATCTACAAGCCGGCGATGATCAAATTGAAGTCTGATATGCGAGCTTTTCTCAAAGACGCTATCATGCCGGCTTCGTCTGCTATACCAAGCGCCGCTCGTTGATAGGACGTAGACTAACCCTCATGTATTGAGGGTCTCTGACGTCCGTCAGTGAATATTATTTTGCGGGTACTTCGGATTCAGCTTCGGCTGGCAGTTCAATTCTTTTGAAAACTGGACCGGTGTTGTTTAGCTTCTGTCCGGGTTGGATAACGTCAAAGAAGTTGTCGTCTTTGCGATCGCCGATCTTGCCGATGTCATCGGTATATCCGAGTTGCTCCCAGATGTCTTGGGCTAGTTTTGGGGTGAATGGATAGACATTCATCGCCACTCGACGGAGCACCTCAAGGCAGGTGAATAGTACTATCGAGCCTTCCTTGGTCTTACCCTCTTTGAACTGCGACCATGGCTTTTCGTCGTTCAAGTATTTGTTGGCTTGATCGACGAGTGCGAAAATTGCTTCGATAGCTTTGGCGAACTCCAGTCGCTCCATGTGTTTGTCAACGACTCGATGGATCTCGTTGGCTTGAATGCGTAACGTGTGATCGACGGTTTCAGCCGGGTCGAGGTTTGGCACCACTCCGCCGCAGTTCTTGTCCGTCAGCACCAGCACTCGATTGAGCAGGTTTCCGAGGTTGTTCGCCAGCTCGGCATTTACTCTTTCTGCAAAATCGCGAATCGAAAAATCACCGTCGTTGTCGAACGGTGTTCCTGCGAAGAGGTAGAAGCGAACGGCGTCGGCGCCATACGTGTCGACCAGAGTGATCGGGTCGATTACATTCCCGAGGGACTTACTGATTTTTTGTCCGTTGACTGTGATGAAACCGTGCGCGAATACCTGCAGTGGAACAGGGATGTCGGCAGCCATCAAAATTGCCGGCCAAAAGATCGAGTGAAACTTGTTGATGTCTTTTCCAATCAAATGCAAATCAGCGGGCCAATAGCGCGCAAATTTTTCCGGATCGTGCGGATACCCGGCGCCCGTAATGTAGTTGGAGAGAGCGTCTATCCAGACATAAATCACTTGATCTTCTTTGCCCGGAACAGGAATGCCCCAGGTCAAAGATTTGCGCGAGCGAGTGACGCTGAAATCACCGAGTTCCGGATCATCCAATTGATTGAGAATTTCCTTCTTGCGTCCCTCTGGTCTGACAGCCTCAGGACATTTAGCAAGCCATTCACGAATTTTGTCTTTGTAGCTGGTCAATTTGAAGAAATAGTTTTCTTCTTCCAGTTGCTTCGGTGGTTTTTTATGATTGAAACAGTTTCCATTTTCATCAAGATCGCGCTCTCTGACGAAATCTTCGCAACCTTCACAGTAGAGACCGGTATAGGTCCCTTTGTATATATCGCCTTTCTCGTATAACTTCAAAAACAAGACCTGAACCGCTTGTTCGTGCTCAGGGTCGGTCGTGCGGATAAACTTGTCGTTCGATAGATTCAGCTTTTTCCAGGCGAGTTGGAATTTTTCCGCCATCTCGTCGCAGAACTGTTTTGGAGTTTTACCGGCATCAGCTGCGGATTTTTCGACCTTACTGCCGTGCTCGTCGACGCCCGTCATGAAGAACACGTCTTTGCCCCGAATGCGGTGATAGCGTGCCACGATGTCCGCCGCGATTTTCTCGTAGGCGTGCCCAATGTGCGGGGTGGCGTTGACGTAGTCAATCGCGGTAGTGACGTAGAACTTCTCCATTTAACGAACCTCTATTTCCTCATCTGAGGAATAACTGCAAAAAATTAACGTATAAAACCAGCTAACAAGCCCAGAAATGCCCGCTTGAAGTAATCAAGTGAGGTAGCTAAATCACGCCAGTAGAATCATAATAATACAGGGAAAGCTGAGCTCGAGGTGGTTATGAAAAACAAGGGGCAGTCAAAGTCTTTGAGAGGAAAAGACAAGAAAGGCAGCAGTGGCGAGTTGGACAATTTTGTCCCGCTTGAAAACAAAACGATACTTTTAGGTGTCGCCGGCGGCATCGCGGCATACAAAGCCTGTGACCTGGCATCCGCGCTCAGACGTGCCGGTGCTGACGTTCATGCCGTTATGACGCCTAACGCCAAAGAGTTTGTCACCCAGCTCAGCCTCACGACAATCACGCGTAATCAAGCGCATTGCGAGCAGTTCGGTCAATCCGACAACTGGCGCCCGGAGCATATCGAGCTGGCAAAGAAAGCGGACCTCATCCTCATAGCCCCAGCTACAGCCGATCTCATCGGTAAGCTCGCCAACGGAATTTGTGACGATTTACTTACAACTATGGTCATTGCATCGCAGGCAAAAGTAATGATTGCCCCGGCGATGAATCCGACCATGCTCGCCCATCCTGCTACCCAAAACAATCTGGAGACTCTGGAAAACCGCTTCCGATATGACATCATTCCGCCGGAGTTCGGCGAAGTGGCATGTGGCGACATCGGTTCCGGCAAAATGGCTTCGGTCGAGAGTATCGTAGCGGCTGTCGCGGCGCGGCTCTTGGCACACGGAACCCTGGCCGGACGTCAGGTGATGGTCACCGCAGGTGGCACCAGAGAGCCAATCGACCCGGTTCGATTCATCGGCAACCGTTCGTCAGGCAAAATGGGCATCGCTATGGCGGACGCTCTAGCCGGTCGTGGTGCGGAAGTTATCCTCGTATCAACCGTTCAAGTCAATCGCAGCTATCAGGTCATTGTCGTCGAAACTGCGCATGACATGCAGGAAGTCGTCGAATCGGAATTCGATACCTGCGATGCTCTGGTGATGACGGCTGCCGTAGCCGATTTCCGAGCGTTGCGTGTGGCGAATCATAAGATCAAGAAAACGGAATCGGAAGATCTGGTGCTCGAATTCACCAAAAACCCGGATATCATCGACCTTCTCGGTCGCGTGAAACGGAAGGACCAGATTCTGATTGGTTTTGCGGCTGAGTCGGAAGAACTGCTCAATAATGCTGCCCAGAAATTGAAGAGAAAGAATCTCGACATGATTGTGGCTAATGACATCACAGTCCCCGATATCGGCTTCGGCAGCGATGACAACGCAGTAATCATTCTTGGAGCTGACGGCAGCAGAGAAAATTTGCAACGCATGCCAAAACGCGCAATTGCTGAGCATCTCTGCGATGTGCTCGAAGGCATGTTTATCGAACTGGAAGCCAAAACCCCGGTAGTCTGAGCCTGTCCAGCACTGCGAAAACGCCCATATATCGCAACAATTCCGTTGTGGGAGTGGGCCACTGCAGATTATTTTTGGTAAAGTAAGCAAGTTAAAGCTAAGTCAAGTGGTCTTTCGGAGTAACTATGGCTAACGATTCCAGAGAACAAGGCTCCGGTGCGGGAATTGCATCCTGGCTCGTCGGTGTTGCGATAGGAGCGGTTGGTGGCGCTACATTAGCTCTCCTCACCACTCCAAAATCCGGCGACGAAGTGCGCGGGGTGCTCAAGAAAACGGCGAAGGATGTCCCGGAACGCATGGGTGAGTTGGTCGACGACTCGCTCGATCTCTACGCATCGGCACTGAACTACTGCCAACTCGTGGTGGAAGAACAAACCGTTCGTTTGAAACAGGCTGTGGCAGCAGGAAAGCTCGCCGCCGCTAAGAGACGCGAAGAATTGGAATTGGGCGGCGGAGCCGTTCTTCCATTTCAACATAAGTGAAATCAGTCGGAAAGGCCGAGCGCACGGTTAGGACCCGGTCCACGCCGTCCGTTTTCATATTAAGGGGCGTTAAATCGTGTTGCCATATTTGGACTTTGTCGTAGTTGTTCTGTTTGTTGTATTCGTCGCTTTGGTGGCACTGCTGATTTTTCCGATCTCGAATTTGCTCAAGCAATCCGAACGCACCCTTGATGCCACGGAAAGCCTGATCAGAACTCTCGATAAAGAACTCGGACCAACGCTGAATGAGGTCAATCTCGTCCTCGGCAGTGTCCAGGAAATCAAAGCAATTGCAGAACAACGTATCACCGATGTCGGTACCAAAGTCGAAGACGTCACCGGCAATATCACGAAAGTCGCGGACCAGGCAAAATCACAATCTTCCGTTTGGGGAGCCGGTCTGATGGCTGGATGGAAAGCTTATCTCGATGGCAAACCAACACATAAAGAAGAACGTGTAGTCGAGAAACAAAAAACTGTTTCAAAAACTGTTTAAATGAAAGTCAAAGAAACTCGAAACGATTAAACCCAAAGCATAGAAAGGTGAGGTGAACGAAGATGGCTGACAATTCCGGAAGATTCTTGGAAGGACTCGTCGTAGGTGGGCTGATAGGCTTTGTCTTCGGCATTCTCTCCGCCCCTAAATCGGGTGCTGAGCTGCGCAGACAACTGGCTGACGGCAGCGAAGATCTGTACAAACAAGCCTCGGATTCGCTCGGTGAGCTGTCCACGGGCGCTGGAAGCAAACTCCACAATCTCAAAGACAGAACCGAACATGCGCTTGAAGACATCAAAGGCAAAAGCGGCGATGTGATCAAGAAAGCTTCAGACAGCGTGCAACAAACCAAAGATCAAGTTACAAGCAAGCTGCAAGATATGGCTGGCAAGAGCACGCAAGTGCTCGTCGATGACGTCGAGTCCGCCACGTCGGGAAGCTAGAATCACGTAAGCGCCAATCATGATTTAGAGCGCGCCCGACATCCATCGTGCGCGCTCAATCTTTTCTAAGTGGTTTTGAGAGACCAATCCAAAATAGATCGAAAACTTTCCACAGCGTTTACATTATTATTGAGAGCCGAAATTGCGGAATTTGTAGTACTACGGGTGGTGCCCTAATCACCAGAGAATCGGACGAAAGATATGGCGGTTTCCAAAAAATCAAACACCGGACTGCGGCTCAACCGAGCCGTCGCTTCTACCGGTTTGATGTCGAGAAGACAGGCTGATGATGCCATAAGCCGAGGTCGAGTCAAGGTCAACGGCGCCGTCGTAAAAGAGTTCAACTTCATCGTTGATCCTGATAGGGACAAGCTCTCTGTTGATAACAAACCGCTGGTTTTCAAAAAGAAATTGTACGTTGCTCTCTACAAGCCGAAAGGCATCGTCGCTACGCGTTCGGATGAACTGGGACGAAAAAATGTGATCGATTTGCTACCGCAAACTTTGTCGCATTTGAAACCAGTCGGTCGTCTGGACCGGGACTCTGAAGGTTTGCTCATACTGTCGAATGACGGCGATGTTGCCTATCGTTTAACTCATCCGTCAAAAACTGTATGGAAAAAATATCAGGTAACCGTGCGCGGCATCCCCGAAGACTACGTTTTCAACGACCTTGCGGAAGGTATCGAGTTGGATGACGGAATGACGCTGCCTGCGATAATTTCTGATATATCTGAAAGAGGCGATCGCACATTCTTTTGTATAGCTATCTGCGAAGGGCGAAATAGGCAGATTCGGCGGATGTGCGAGCATGTTGGCCATCCTGTGATTCGTTTGGTCAGAGTTGCCATAGGTAGGTTACAATTGAAGCCGATGGGGCCTGGAGAGTGGCGTTACCTGTCGCCAAAGGAAATTGAGTGGTGCAGCCAGCTGTAAGTGGAGTGAGTCGAGTGTCGAGCCTTGAGCAAATTGGTCAAAAGCTAAAGAACGCGCGCGAAAGCCGCGGTTTGACGCTAGGACAGATATACGACAAGACCAAAATACCAACTTCCAACCTCGAAGCAATCGAGAATGGCGACAGCGAACAGCTGCCGGAATCGGTTTATGTGGCCGGTTTCATAAAGCGCTACGCCGATATTCTTGGCTTAAACGGCAAAGGATTGTCGGAAGAATATAAACAACATATCGAAGATGCGCACGACAACGGACGCGGCTTGTTTCGCGGATTCGCTCAAAAGAATGGCAAGAGCGTCGCAGTTCAATCGCAACCGGTGATGATGCCCTCGGTTAGCAAGGTTTCGATCATGGAGCCACCTCGACCGGGCTTCGCAAAAACATTTTTCTGGCCTGCCGTTCTCATCATTATGGTGTTGGTCGGCATGGGCTACGTCATGATTTACCAGAACTCGATTTACATGACCAAGCACGATCCATCCGTACTCGCGCTCAACGAGACGATGGCGCGTTACAACGGTGTGCAACCGTCGACACCTCCGACACCGGTGACGACCTCCACGACTGTCGCTCCGACGGCCACTGCTGCCGCAGAGAAAGATTGCCGCATTCAATTGCAAGCCAGTCAGCACGTCTGGACTGAAGTTAAGTCGGTCTCGACCGGCGAATCGCTGTTCACAGGATTCTTGGAAGCCGGTGACAGACGCGATTTTCAAGACGTCGCCGGATTAAAAGTACGCACCGGCAATGGCGCCAGTCTCAACGTTTCCTACCAAGGCAAGCATGAGACCTTCGGCCCGGCAGGTCAAAAGTGTGACCGGGTATTCTCGACTCCGACCGGCGTTCCTGCCGATCCTAATGTCGTTATTCCTACAGGCACCGACTCTGCTATTCGCGCCACTGGTGCGACTGTGGTTAAGAAGCCAAAAGTTCCAGTTGTTCGCAAACCTAAGACTGCGCCTTCCGCTCGACGGATCGATGATGCACCATCGCGTTACATTCCAGGTGAATCAGTAGGTGGTAGTAGATCTATAGGTGTGCCTTACCGCTATACTGAGGGACGTCTTGACAGCGAGTAATATCGTCTGTTAAACGCTTTTAAACTCTGCCATGCCTTTGATTCAATTCGGCCTGGGTGAGTTGCCTCTTGCGTCGAATTGACGAAGAGCAAAGAGCGGAACGGCCTACAACAGACTGGAGCACTGTAATGCGTAATCCGAAAATCGGAGTAGTAACCCTCGGTTGTCCGAAAAATGCGACCGACACGGAAGTGATGTTGGGTCTGCTCAACGAAGCCGGCTTCCAGGTCACCTTCGACAGCGATGATGCTGAGATGTGCCTGGTCAACACTTGCTCGTTTATCGGCGACGCGCGCAAAGAGTCAGTGCGCACTCTGGTCGAACTGGCAGACGCCGGGAAAGAATTGATAATTGCCGGATGTTTGGCACAACACTTCAAAGAAGAGCTGCTCACCGAGATTCCCGAGGCAAGAGCGGTTGTTGGAACGGGAGATATATACAAAATCGTAGACGTGATCAAATCGGTCGCAGCTGATTCTTCGCTGCGTGTGGTCGAAGTCAGCGATGTTCCAAACGATTATAGCGACGAAGTCCTACCTAGAATGCTTACTGGTGTGGGCGCTTCGGCTTACCTCAAAATCGCTGAAGGCTGCGATCATACCTGCAGTTTCTGCATCATCCCTATGTTGCGCGGCAAATTCCGATCGCGTTCAATCGAATCACTAGTCAAGGAAGCGAGAATCCTGGTCAAATCAGGCGTTCGCGAAATCATTCTGGTCTCCCAGGACTCCACATATTATGGTCTCGATCTCTACGGCAAGCTCGCACTTCCCGAACTGCTCGAAGCGCTCAACGAAATCGAGGAGTTGGCCTGGATCCGCGTGATGTACTTCTATCCTACGGAAACCACAGACGAGATTTTGCATGCCATCAATCGGCTTGATAAGGTCGTGAAGTACGTCGACATTCCGCTCCAGCACAGCCATCCCGAAGTTCTCAAATCGATGTTGCGTCCGCTGCATCCCGAGAAAGTCATGGATCGCGTGCGTGCGATTTGCCCGACTGCCAAAATTCGGTCCACCTTCATTGTCGGCTTCCCTGGCGAGACTGAAGAACACTTCGAACATCTAATGGCATTCGTCGAAAAATATCGTTTCGATCGGCTGGGTGTGTTTACATATTCCAAACAGGTCGAAGTGCCAAGCGGTTTGATGCCTGATCAGGTGCCCGAGAAGGTCAAGAAGGCTCGCCGTGGCAAGCTGATGAAGTTGCAGCACGGTATCTCAACAGAGTTAAACCAGGCAATGGTCGGCACTGAAATTGATGTGATTATTGAACGGTTTGACGAAACTAAAAACGTATACATCGGACGTTCGCAATGGGACGCCCCGGAAGTCGACAATCTCGTGTATGTTAAAGATACC
The DNA here is from genome assembly GCA_044225915.1 of Obscuribacteraceae bacterium (SeqCode). Taxonomy (GTDB): domain Bacteria; phylum Cyanobacteriota; class Vampirovibrionia; order Obscuribacterales; family Obscuribacteraceae; genus JADYXR01. The sequence goes on along the minus strand of JBGAHZ010000009.1, from coordinate 168,982 downwards.
GACGATAGCCTGGTGGAAATGGCTGAAATCGCTCGGGTCAGGATCGACGAGGCGAAGCCCTATGATCTATTTGGCACCGCTGTTGATATCGAAAATGCATGTGCCACTGCATGTAATGCGAGCAGCAGTGCCACCTCTGACGGTGCTTCGAAAGCCGTGCTCGAATCGAAAATTGCTTCTGAAGCTCACAGCGTTCGAACACCAGTCGTTGCATCGAAACGTAAGAACTCGGCAAAGGCTGATTCGACAACAGCCTCTGACAAAGCCAAATCCGCAGTCAGGCATGCGAAAGCGAAAGCCACCACCGGTGATGCAAAGACTACTGCATCATCCTGCGATTCGGCATGCGAAGGCGAGAAAGAAGTCAGTAATGACGGCAAAAAATATCTCAGTTTCACAGTATCTCAATAGGAATTGGTCGCCGGTAACTCGACTCGGTTTATCCGACCAACTGGTTTTATCAACAGGTGTCCCGTCCGCGCGTCCTAACTATCGGTTCAGTTCTGAATCGTCGCCTGTCAGATTGTCTTAGTGAGATTCGAATTGTCGATGCACGATAGAGATAGCCGCCGCTCAAGACCCGTCTCCAAAGTTCGAGGAGCGAGCTTACTTGGAGCGGTGCTCTTCATGATTTGGGTTTTGATGGGGGCATGCTTTTCGCTTGTGTTCTCCATGGGCGATCCGATGCTGCGCAGTTTTATCGTTATCCTGGTACTTGTCTGGTCTGTGCTCGGTCCATTTGCACTTTCATTTTTCTTCGTAGAATTGGCGAGCGCGCTAATTCAAAGAGGGTTTTTCGAGCCCGCACTCAAAGTCTCTCGCTGGGGAATTTCAGTTGATAGCGCGATTGTTCCTTTGATGCACGTTTGTGGAATGGTTGATTCACCAATTGCAGTGATGAACTTGTTAAACCTCGCGACAGCTATGATGAGTTTGGGCCAGTTTAAAGAAGCTGCTAAGGAGCTTGAGATCGCAGTCGATAAGTCGCAGGGCACAGTCGGTTGGGATAACAATCTAACCCAAATAGTAGTTGGTCAACTGGCAAATTGTTATCTATATCTCGGCCGATTTTCGGAGGCAGAGAAAGTTTTCAGAAGAGCCATCGCCGCTAAAAAAGTGCAACTTCGCACACCTGAGGAAATAGAAACAGAACCAGAACTTCCGCTCGTTATCGCTCTTTCCGTAGACCGATTAGGTTTAGCAAGTCTGTACGAGAAGCAGTTGAAGTTCGATTTGGCAGAAGATCAGTACAAACAAGCGATCGAAATGATCGAAGCGCGCACCAATGAAGATACCGATTTTTTGGCCAACCATTTAAACGCATATGGAGATCTTTGTGTAAAGAACGGTCGATTAGATGAAGCCTCGGCGCTCATCAATAGGGCTTTTCGAATTAGAAAACAGATTTTTTCCGCCAACGACATCGCGCTGGCGTCGTCATATCATTCGCTCGGAACACTATGTCTGACGCAAGGCAACTTGTATGACGCGAAAAAATATCTTGCCGATGCGATACGCATCAAAGAAAGTTTCTTCAGGGGAAAAACGCATCCTGACCTTGCCGATACCTATCTGGCAGCAGGACAGTTGGAAACACAATTGAATAACTTCGACCAAGCCGAGGTCTACTTGACGCAATCACTCTCAATCCTCGATGATAATTTCGGCGCACATCCGAGCATTGTACGCGTGCTCGAAAGTCTAGCTAAGCTTTACGAAAAGACCGGTAAGAGCGATCAAGGCGAACAGTTAGCCAAGCGCATCGAAGAGATTAGTTCCAATAACCAGTAGTGTTATATATAGTGGCGCTTCGCCATATGCAAGACTTTGAACAAAATTCCGAATTTTCGTCACTGCTCCTTCCGGAGCGATACACTAAAGTGCGTTTGCTCGGGCGGGGCGCTTCCAGTGTGGTTGTTGAGGCACAGGACAACTCACTTAATCGCCGAGTTGCTATTAAGGTCTTATGTAATACCAAGCTCGAACTCGCGCAGGTAAAAAGATTTCACAGAGAAGCAAAAATCACCAGTCGTCTTGTTCACCCGAACATTGTCAGTGTTCTGGATTTTGGCATAACTGAGGCCGGGCAACCTTTTTTGGTGCTCGAGTATATAACCGGACAGACTCTTCGAGAGCTGATTGATAAACACGAGAGACTAGGTAGTGATGAGGCTCGGGAGATTTTCGTTGGTATCGCCTCAGCGTTTTTGTATGCTCAGAAGCTTGGAATTTTCCACCGAGATTTGAAACCGGATAATGTGATCGTTCAATTCGATAACCCTTCTGCTCCAATTCCTAAGATTATAGATTTCGGTCTGGCGAAGTATGCTCAAACTTCAGATAGTTTTGTTACTCAAAAGGGAATTCTTTTAGGTACGCCCGCATACATGGCGCCAGATGAGGCAAGCAGACGCGCTTTTGACACGCGATCCGAAATATACACCTTCGGGTGCGTGATGTTTGAGAGTCTCGTCGGGCATCCACCATTTGAAGCGAGTACGCCGGTGGCGATGTTGGCAAAGCATTGCAACGAGACACCGCCAGTAGTGGCTGATCTAATTCCGTCGGTCGATCTGGATTTGAGTCGGTTAGTAGAAAAATGTCTTCGGAAATCGCCAAGCGAACGGTTTCAGTCGTTCGAGGAAATTATAAAAGTACTCGAAGGGCAGCCTCTTTCCACAGAGGTCGAATCGAGACTCGAGAAAGCTGATTCAAGCCGAAGAAAAAAGACACTGAAAGTTTTTGCCACATTATCAGTTCTGATTCTTGTCGCTGTGACCGGCGTATCACTCTGCCTGAGTCAAATAGAAGAGCCATCCAAGGCGGATTCCACAGTTTCGCGTGCTGAAATGGAAAAGCCTGATGAACTTGCCTCAAAGATTATGGACATAAGCGAACACCCGTCTGTCACATATTTGCCGGCAACAAAGTACATCAAGCTAAAGGGCGATTTCCACAAAGAGGACTTTGATGAATTACTTAAGTATCCTTCAGCACTGAGGCTGGACGCAGTTTTTGGACAACATCTAGATCCTGATGGATTTGAAATTGTTTCCAAACTTCCGCTTGTGTCCGTTAATTTGAGCCATTCGGATGCCGACGACAGAATAATTCATATTATCGCTGGAATACCATCCCTTCAAAGAGTTGTCTTGAGAGATACTCATTGCACCGACCGCGGACTGACGGAATTAGCTTCGCTACCGGTTCTCGACGAACTGATTGTAGATTTTTGCCACTTGTCTGATACTGGTGTATCCAAGCTTTGTAATGCGTCTACACTGAGGACTCTTTCTATTAATGATAATGTCGGTCATCTCACCCACAGCGCATTGAAGCCTTTGAGTAAGCTTCGTTTGCGATCATTTTCATTCAATAACAATGAAGTTAGAGAGCCGGAAATTCAAGCCATCTCTCAACTGTCGGCAGAAAGTATCTCCATCAGCAACTGTAAGATCGGAAGACGAATTGCTGGAAATCTCAAAAATCAAACCGTCAAGTTTCTTGATCTGACAAAAAATGAAATTGACATCGTTGCTCTAAGTTCTCTTCTTAAACTGTCGTCACTTGAGACAATGCGCCTGTCTTCCAGTCCGAGCCTGACAAAACCAAAGATCGAGTCATTGAAGAAGGCTTTAAACTCTTCTTGTAAAGTGATTCTGGAGCAATAACGTACAATTTAGTCGAGTAAAGTGAGGAGAGCTTCATGCATGGTAAGACGTTCATTATATTTGCCCTGTTGGCTTTACTCATTGTCGGCCTCAATTTGTACATCATCCTGGAACCATTTCTAGACCTGCAGAAATCAAAGTGGTCAAAAAAAGATGTTGCAATTTCGGTATTTACCATCGGAATTTTAGCGACGCTAGTCGGGGTTTTTGTTGCGAGTAGCCCAGGTCTGCAGCTTCTTCAGTCTATTGGTCCAGCAGGAATGTCCGCCGGAACTTTTTGTGTCTTCCTTCCACCGGTCAGGTTTGCGCGTTATCTCTTCTACGAATTCGATGGCAAATTGACTGAGTATGGAAGCGCACTTTTAGCCGCATCGTTTCCAATAATTGTCCTCTTTGTCATGGCACTGTGCACGGTCTTGGCACTGCCTGGTTTAAAATGGAGCCAACTATTCAGAAGTTGAACAACTAACTTATATGGGAACGAGAAAATTTCTGATTGAGGACAAAAGCCATGTCATTCATCCAGACCGTCGTCGCCAACAACAATTCGCACTATGTGTGTCCGCCTGGTTTGCGCTTTCGATGATTGCTCCAGCTTGTGGATTGGCTCGATGCGAAGATACGAACGTAGCAATTAATCAAGAGACTTTCGGTAATGGCATCCGATTTATGGCTCAGATCGAAAACGCAACTGAAGTGACGATTGATTTTGACTGTCGCTCTTACAAAAATGCAATTCCTTCATCTAAACTACCTGCGTCCTTCGCTCTGCCCGGACCAAGGAAAGTAGAGATTCTTCGATTCAAGCAGCATGTGATGAATCAGGAATGGCTTGTTGGACCTTGCACTCACCACTGGCGGTATGGATTTCCAAGCAAAGTAAAAACAGATCAAAATTTCGTTTACCGATTGCCGTTCGAAAGCGGAAATCGTTTTGAAGTTACGCAGTCATATCAGGGACCGCACAGCCATAATCAGGGCTCAGAATCAGAGTTTGCGATTGACTTCAAAATGCCCTTAGGCACAAGAATTTGCGCAGCACGCGAAGGTGTCGTGATCGCTATTCGAGATGACTCCACCGTCGGTGGTGCCGACAAAAATCTGGAACGTTGTGCCAACTTTGTAATCGTTCGCCATAGTGATGGTACTTATGCAAACTACGTTCATCTCAATCCGCACAGCGTTGTAGTTAGGCTGGGACAAAAAGTCCAAGCAGGAACTGCCCTTGCTCAATCAGGAGAGACCGGCTGGACGACGACGCCGCATCTGCATTTCGATGTATACAGAGTTCAAAACGGTCAACATCGAGCGACCCTACCGGTTCGATTCCGAACATCAGACGGCATCCTCGACCGTCTTTATGCAGGAAACTTTTACGGAAGTAGCTCGCAATAATTTTCCAAAGACATAAGCCCAAATGGCTTTGAAAAGGGTTATTCTATTGTTCGCTCCCGTTGGTAAAGGCATCAAGTGACGTCCCTTCGACAAGCACGCAATCATCCGTGGACAGTGCTGGGGATTGTTGCATTTGCACTTTTCATGGACTATTTCATCTATGGAATACTAGTTCCGCTCGGTCCGTATTCACCTGCTAAAACCGTCTCTGAGTCACAGTTGGGAACGATCTTCGCTGGTTATGCGGTTGGTGTGTTTCTGTCCACACCGTTTTTCGGATACCTTGGAGATCGGCTTGGTTGCCGCCGTCCGATGATAATCGGCGTGTTGCTAACTGCTTTGTCAGCGCTATTGTTTTGCTTTGGTGCTCACTTCTATTTGGCAGTTCTTGCCAGATTTCTTCAGGGCGCGGCAGCGGCCGCGACTTGGACTGCGGGGCTGGCTCTGATTGCAGAACATTATGTTGAGAAGCGGGTGCAGATGATGGGGCTCGCTATGGTCGGCAGCACGGCTGGATCGGTCGCCGGACCACTTGCCGGAGGCTGGCTCTTTGACTTGGGCGGGTATCAACTGCCGTTTGCGCTTATCGGGCTTCTAATTGTTGTCGATGCGTCATTGCGCATTCTCCTATTACCCGACGAAAAAGGTTCCACCGAAAAAGGACCGGATTTAAGAGCTCTGTTATGTGATAAATCAATTCTTGTCGCAGGATTGGCTGTGGCGATTGCGGCTGCCGGCTGGGGAATAATCGAACCACTCGTGCCGAACCGGCTGCGAGCGGTCGGAGCGACACCAGGGGTGGTGGGAATGTTATTTACCGTGTCCAGTATATTCTATGGCTTGGCTGCTCCGATTGTCAGTCGAGTTTCGGAACGCTTTTCGATTCGCTTCACCATATGTGGTGGCATTGTCGCGATGGCGGCGACGTTGCCGTTGTTGGCACTATCGAACAATATTTTTGTGAATGGTCTTTGTTTATGCCTGGTCAATATCTCTTACGCATTCGTGCTCAATCCAACTTCGGCAGAGCTTGGTAATGCTGTCGATCGACGAGGACTAAACTGTTACGCCGCAGTGTATGCGGTTTACAATATAACCTACTCTTTTGGCATGATGGGCGCTGATGCTTTTGCATTGTCGGCAGGAGAGAATCTTTCGTTTCTTCAAATCTTGCTCTGTATGAGTGGCAGCCTGCTATTATGCATTCCATTCATTCTAAAAGGAGTTCAGGGCACTCCACAAATTAGCCAGGAAGAAAACGCACAGAGTTAGTTCAAATATTTTCGAATGAAACGGTAAGCATATGCAACAAGTCGGCACCAAAGCAAGCGATCTACTCGAAGCCCTCAAGCGTGGAGAAACCCTCCCCGCCAATTGGTATACGGATCCCAACATAACTGAAGCGGAGATCCATAGAGTCTTCCGCAAGTCATGGCAGTACATTGGACCCACCCAGCAGTTGAAGAACGTGGGTGATTACATCACCGGTTATGTCGGTGAAATTCCTGTAGTTGTGGTTCGCAACGAGTCAGGTTCAAACGGATTGGAAGGTTTTATCAACGTCTGTCGCCATCGTCGTCATGAGGTAATGAAGGGCTGTGGAAATTCCAAAATCATGCAGTGCAAATATCACGCATGGACGTACGATCTGAAAGGACAATTGAAGGCAGCACCTCGATCAGATCGAGAGTCGAATTTTTCCACTGCCGATTATCCACTGCTTCCGATTAAGGTAGAGGTGCTTGGTCCCTGGGTCTTCGCTAATGCCGATCAAAATTGTCAATCACTAAATTCAATGTATGGACCTGTCATGGAGATCATATCCGACAGCGGTATCGAACTCGATAGTTTGGAATTGTGGAGCCGCAGTGAATGGGAATCTGATGCAAATTGGAAAACCATGCTGGAAAATTATCTGGAGTGTTATCACTGTCCCGTTGCTCATCCAGGCTTCAGTGCAGCTATCGACGTCGATCAAGATAGTTATAAACTAACGCCGCACGAGTGGTTTTCCAGTCAAGTCGGCCATGTTCGTGAATCTGTCCTTGAAGGCTCTGGTAAAGCTAAACTCTATGATGCTAAAGGTTCAATAAGACAAGCGCAGTATCATTTGCTCTGGCCGAATTTCACAATCAACATCAATCCTGGTTTTCCAAATCTTTCCGTCGACGTCTGGCTGCCGAGCGGACCGAACAGAGCAAGCGGTTTTTCCGAACAATATTTCGCCCCTGGCGTGGATAAAAAATGGGCAGAGGAACTTATCCATTTCAATGAGGAAGTCGGCAACGAAGATGACATCCTCACCAACTCCGTGCAGCGTGGCTTGCGAGGCGGCGTTCCAAGCGTGGGAAGGTTCCTCACTGCGAGCGAAGGCTTGTGCATTCACTTCCAATCGCTTTTGGTCAAAGCACTTTGCGATTGAAATCATTCGCAAGGCTCATTCAAACTTCGGAGCATCTTATCTATGCCACCATTGCCGGTGCATTCTGATAGGTCGTTTAGCTTGACTAATCCAAATTTGTAGCAAACACTAGCTTTCGTTCTAGCGCTCTCGGCGTTCGGATGGATAGAGATCAGGAGTTGATTTAGATTGTAAGGGTAAATCAAACGTTTTGGGCAGCGGTGGGAATCCGCTCGGTATCAAAGGTTCAGGGCCTTCAGAAAGACTTTGAACTGAAATATCAAGCTTTTTCAGTTTCGTTTTCAAGCTCGAGGTTTCCGGGGTCTGCGATTGATGGATGGACTTGGATCGAGTTTTCGACCAAGTTTCTAAATGATTGACAGCTTTCTCACCTACTAAGTCAACCAAATTCAACCTAGCATCATCGCTCTCGGTGGCGATTCTATCCTGCAACTGCTGTTCGTAAACTTTGAAATGCATGACTAGTTTCGTCAATAGTTCATTTAGCACCGGACCAAGCGCGTCGCTGTTGATTGTCTTGGAGCGCCCAACCGATGACCAAGTACCTGCATTGTTTTTTGTTCGTGAGAAAATCCCAAAGTACTGAGCAGGCTGAAGTCCATGTCGTGGATAATCCGACTCTAAATTGGGAGCAGTAAGCGAAAAACCTAAAGGCATCAAGTAAGAATTCCCTCGCGGAATGTGCTCGTCAAATACCTTCCAATAAAGTTTTTCAAAGTCGAGTAGTGAAACTTGATTGCTGTACTCTTGTTCAAGAGCACGAATTCGTTGCGATTCTAAAACAGCCTTCCAAAGCGCCTCGAGCTGCTCTTCCTCATCGTCGTCCAAGTTTTCGAATATAGGATTAATCGCCCTTCCATGATTCTTTAGTACGTAAGTACCTGACAGACTGGCGCGGTTAGGAACCCATTTATTGGGCTCAGTTGCATAGCATGACTCTAAAGAAGAGTAAACGATCACCATGAGTGTGATCGAGCCTGTTGAACGCATTGCAAACTTGCTTTTCATCAATCAGAATCTGCTTGGAGCTTTCCTTTGCTCTATTCTACATTTTATTCACTCAGTTCGCTCGTTGGCTAGCCCTGCTTCCGGAGAACGAGCATCCACATCGCTGCAAACTCGCTTCATCGCTTAGTCTTTTGCTCTTTCACGGTTTAGCCTTATTCCGCCACTAACTTTCCCCAGGCGGCATCTCATGGTTTTTAAAGATCTGTGGCATTATAGAAGAATCGTTGAGGGAACCGGATTGCAAAGAAACAGCACTGTGAATGTTGTGGTTGCTGCGCTTGCAGGACTTGCTTTTGGCCAGCCAGCAAGTGCTCAGTCGTCTGGCGGCGGTGATTTGAAGTTCCCTATTTATGGAGATTTCGATCTACCTGAACCCACCTTCGGCAAAGTGGAATATTACCCCTCACCAAAATTGATACCCGATACAAATCAAACCGATACTGGCGGAAAACAGGAGAGCTCTCCTGCTAGTTTCATGGATATAAACACAAACACTGTGGACCTGGACACTTCGCAAGAACTGAAATCCGCTTGGGAGCTCTGGCATCGTTCTGTAATCGAAAAACTATCTGATCGCTTTGTCAGAATTGCTGAGCTTAAGTTTTCAAACTTCAGTCACCCGCTCAGTTTAGAAGGGGTATTCAAAGTCAATAAGAACAGACAAATCGTCTCCATAAGATTGCTCAAGAAGAGCACCAACATTGAATTTAATAGCTTAATTTTATTAGTGGCTGGTTCAATGAACGGTTCTCCGATTCTCGATTTCCCCAGCGGTTCGAAACGAGGATATGTGGAGCAGCCTTTTGCATTTAAAAGCGGCGATTTGAAGGATTGCGAGCCGCCAAAGAACCGACAGACCAAGGGTGATGCAAAAATCGAATGATTTCAATATCAAGCGCATTCAGGCGGTTGTCTAACCGTTATCACTGGTGCCAAATATGGTGCAAAGTACGAAACTTATGGCGTTCACTATATGTGGTGCAATCGTGCTGCTAAAACTTGATTAGCTGCTGCGCCTTGGCCGCGTGTTCTAGCGCGATTTTGAATAAATTGCCGGCCATACTCAGGTGATCGTAATCGAAATTCGTGCGGAAGTAATGGAGTTCGTCCAGTCCGTCTGATGCTTGTGCAATAGAATGGCGCATCCAGGTCACAGAGCCTTCTAAAGATTCGGGCGGAGGTGAATCCGTGAATGCATTTGACGCTTCTCGCAAGGTGTTTTCGATGCTGTCGACGTAGTCGCTGAAATCAGAAAGCAACTGTTCGTCGTAGATATCTGCTTCCAGTTCCATCAGTTTTTTCTTGTATTGATTGAGAACTTTCACTATCGATCTGCGCTTTGGATGAAAAACGCTGGCGAGGAAAACTTCGCGCAGATGTTCTTCGTTCTTGGCTTTATTTACTTGCTGCCGAACGCGCTCCATAGAGACGGTTCGCAAGCCGATAGTTTTGTCGTAGGCGGTGCGCTTTCGCTTATCAATCAAAATTTCATACGCTTGATTGATCTTCTGCATCACTTCTTTTGCTTGCACGCGCTCGTCGGCGTCTTGCTTGCTGTACTCCAAATCCGGATGCAGTTTTTTAACCAGTTGGCGAAATGCTTTTTTGATGGCGTCCGAATTTACTTCGGGCGACACGCCAAGGACTTCATAGTATGTTTGCCGTTTTGACATTCCTGGTTCGTTCGAGTCTAGACCTATTCTAATTATGCCTGCTTCGAGCAGATTCTAGTAGTGCCTCGCTGAAACGACACTTCTCTATATACATAGAATGGATAGCTTGCCGCGAACCATCATTTGGTTTGGTTGCAGGTTGCAGCCTAAACCTCCAAGTGTGATCGACTGGCGCAGCCGGTTCAATAAGCAATACCAAAACTTACGGGTGAAGACTCGTAACACGTCGCCTTCCTGATAATTGCGTTAATGCGGTTCGGTCTATAATGCTCGTATGTTCTGCCCATTTTGCAATAAGAAAGACAGCCGCGTTCTCGAGTCACGTTTGACTGGTGAGAACTCTGTCAGGCGGCGACGTGAGTGCGAGGCTTGTGCCAAGCGTTTTACCACGTATGAACGCCTTGAAGTCATGCAAGTGCTGGTTGTGAAGCGCTCAGGAAGCCGCGAACCGTATACTCGCGAGAAATTGCTTGCCGGCGTGCGACGCGCTTGTGCGAAGACAATGGTGACGGCAGAACAGATCGATGATCTCGTTGATTCTGTGGAAAACGAATTGGCGATGCTCGGCAAAAAGGAAGTTCCGGCATCACTGCTTGGAGAGCTGTCCTTGAGCCGTTTGCGGGACCTCGATGAAGTTGCGTATGTACGTTTTGCTTCAGTATATAGGCAGTTTAGATCGATCGAAGACTTTGTCTCTGAGCTGAATACGCTCAAGGATACTCAGACTTTGCTGGACAATGCGCAAGCCACCGTATCTAGTATCACCACAGACAGTTGATCTGACGGGCTGATTGGACCGCGCGAAGCAGCGGGTGAACCTCGGCTGCGCACCTGGTGCTATGATTGAAATTAGCCTGACATCCACCTGGAGGCGATTATGCTGCGGAAACGAATTTTCCCTGATTTTCCCTTTGGCTATGAGGAATCACCGCCGGACTCCGAGTTAGTTGCTTTGTGCGATGATTTTGGAGGCTGGAAAATTGTTTTGAACCCACAAGCCGAGCCGCCCATCGAGTTTCTCGAGGAACTGGAAAGACACAACTACAGCAAAGACGAATTATTGCTTTGGCAAAAGCTTGCTACGGCGACGGGACGGGAGAAAGTACTTCTAAATCTCGCCTGTTACGGTTTCATGATTGCGAATAGCTCGAATGAGCTATCGCGACAAATATATGAGGGTTTCTTCTTCAATCTTGCCGATGAACAGAAGCGTCATGGCATAACTAGGGACGAAATCATCGATGCATCCGCGAAATTTGCTCCCTTTATGAGCAACTAAGCCTCGGTGGTTATATCTTGGCAAGAGGCGTCGGTAAATCGAACTTTACATAACGCTTTGAAGGTTTCTGCCTTCAAGTGGCATTTGAAGCCCATCTCCGACATTCTGAATGACAATTTATGAAGCGATTTGAATCGGCAAATCTCCGTGCTGCCCATCCCTGGCGCCGTAGATGATAGAATTTTGGGCTACTTTTGCATATATTCTCAAACCAACACTGGTAGGAAGCCATGAACCAGATCATTCGTGATATCGAAGCGCCATTTATCAAAGACGACCTGCCGGAGCTCAATGTGGGCGATACGGTCAAAGTCTTCGTCAAGATTATCGAAGGCGGAAAAGAACGTACACAAGGCTACGAAGGCGTAATCATCAAGCGTCGTGGCAGTGGCGTCGGCAAAACAATCACCGTTCGCCGCGTATTCCAGGGTATTGGAATCGAGCGTGTATTCCCGCTCAACTCTCCCCGCATCGAAAAAATCAAAGTCCAACGTCGCGGCGACGTCAGACGCGCCAAGCTCTACTACCTGCGTCAAAGAACAGGTAAAGCCACCAGAATTAAAGAAAAGACTGGCGGTAATAAGAAAGAAGTAGAAGCGAAAGCGTCGAAACCTGCAGCCGAGAAGAAGGAAGAAAACTCCTAAGGTTTAGGTAATGCCTCCAAAGCGCCCAAACAGGCGTGTTTCAGGATCAGGCAAGCCGGCATCGAACAGGCCCGCGCGACCGAGCACGGGGCGTGATAAGACGCGCTCGAGTTCCGGTCAGAGTCGCTCGGGTTCTGAAACTGCACGTGGAAACCGGGATGCAAATGCGTCCAGGAGTCAGGCGAACTCGCCGCAAAACAAGCGTGATGTAACTTCGCGACAAAACGAAAGCTCTCGAAACAAGCCAAAAGAGAGCGGCTCGGTCGAGCAACGCAGCGGGGCGACATCTCAGGGTGCCGGGACGAAAGAATCCAAAAGTGTAGGTAAACCATCGGGGAAGCCGGCTAATACCAAGCCTCGTGCGGGTGTGAAGGCGACACCCTTTCAAAACATTGTTGAGATGGTCAAGTGGGTCGACCTGGTTGTTGAGGTTCTCGACGCTCGTTTGCCGCTATCCACCAGGCATCCGAAAGCCGATGAAATCTTCGGGCGAAAACCAAGACTTTTGGTTCTTGCCAAGTCTGACCTTGCAGACGCTGAAGAAACCAGGAGTTTGATTGAAAACATAAAAGCCGAAACGGGACACGAGTGCATTCTGGTCTCGCTGAAAACCAGTTCCGGCAAGGGAACGATCATGTCTGCCTGCGTCGAGGCGACAAAAGAAAAACTGGAAGCCCTGACGAAGAAGGGCATCCTGCCTCGTCCTATGCGAGTTTGTGTCGTGGGACTGCCCAACGTCGGCAAGTCTTCGCTGATTAACTGGTTGATCGGACAAAACCGCGCAAAGACCGGTAACAAGCCAGGCATCACAAGGGGTACGCAGTGGGTCAGAGTGCATCCTAAACTGGAATTGCTCGACACGCCTGGAATTTTGCCGAATGTCTCATTCTCGAAAACAGTTAGAGATCGGCTGGCGATCTGCAACCTCATTCCAGACTCGACCTATGATCGAATGGAAATCGCAGAGCAAGCCATTCTTGCCTTGCGGGCGAAATACCCTCGCTTGCTTGATGCGTATATCGAAGGGCTATCTGCTGATGGTACCGGGCTTTATGAAATTGCAACTGCTAGAAATCTTCTAACCTCAGGCGCAAAGCCTGATGTACCGCGGGCTGCAGCACTCTTGCTCTCAGAGCTTAGAGATGGAAAAGTAGGAAGAATTACTCTCGACCCTTAGAATAGAGATGGTCAGCCGTCGAGAGAAACTATGGCAAAAGCCAAAACTGCCGTCAAAGAAAAACCGGCGAAGAAAAAGCGCGGTGCAGTAGACGAAGACGCACTCTCCGAACGTCTTTTGTTCGATATCGATCGGTTTGACGATGTTGTGATGGCAACTAACGACCTGGACTCTTTTCGTTCAGGCGCCCGTGTTTCCATGGAAAACTTCGGACAGCTCAAGCTGTTTAGCACCAGGCATCGTTTCATTATTGGTGTCGATGAAGTCGGACGCGGTTGTCTAGCTGGACCAGTCGTTGCGGCGGCTGTTGTTTTGCCGGGTATCGACAAAAGTTCTGAAATTGCATCGCGTCTGAAACTTTTGAATGATTCGAAAAAACTTCCAGCCGCAACACGTGAAGCGCTTTCAAAAACCATTCGCGGATGCGCTCACTTCGCCATTGGCGAGGCGTCCGTGGAAGAAATCGACACCATCAATATTTTTCACGCCAGTCTGCTAGCAATGAAACGCGCCGTAATGTCACTGGTATCATCCGCGATGCTGGACTTAAAAGAAGCCGTTATTCTAATTGACGGGAAATGGCGATTGCCGGACATCGAGGCGTATCAATTGCCGGTGATCAAAGGTGACAGTAAGTCTGCTTCAATCGCAGCTGCCAGCATTGTCGCTAAGGTTCATCGCGATGCATTCATGGTCAAGCTCGGCGAAGAGTTTCCGCACTACAACTGGCGCTCAAACAAAGGCTATGGTGCTCTCGAACACCGACTCGGAATTCAGGAACATGGAATGACAGTTTGGCATCGCCGATCGTTCAAGTGTCTTCCTTACGACGATGACGAAGATTTCGACGAAGAATGCGAAGATGCTGAAAACGCTCTCAAAGCGGCGATTCGCAAGGTCAGCAAGAAAAAAGTCGATCCCAAAACCAAAACGAGGTCAAAGCTTGGATCAAAAAAAGTCGTTCCAAATAACAAAAAGTCTACGAGTAAAACTGCTGATAAACCCGCACGGAAACCCGCGACCAAAAGTATGGTCAACAAACCTGCGAGCACTTCAGGCAGCAAGTCCAAGTCAAAGAAAACTGCCAAACAGAAATAGCGTGTTGTTTGTTCTTGTTTGTCGCGGCGCTTGTACTGGCGCTTTGTAAGCCCATGCCGCTATCCTCATTTTCTTGTCAAAACTCCAAAAAGAAAAGAGGCGATTGCTCGCCTCTTCGTGGTCTTAGACCAAATCTTGTCGTCTTTCGACTTTACTCAGCAGCGTCGTCGGAAGGTGCTGGCTCTGCTGGTGCTTCTGGTGCAGGCGCGACCGGTTCGACCGGAGCGGCTGGAGCCTTAGCTTCCGGAACATGCACGTCTACTTTCGTAGTGGTGTTTTGCGGAACTGCGGCTGGGTTTGGCACAGGTGTAATCACCTGAGTCGGAACTGCTACTGGTGGAACTACCGGAGGAATAGAGTTAGACAGATTGTCGCGTTTAACATCTTCGATAGCCTGTGTAGTTCTAAGCTCGCTTGCTGCCTGGTTGTTCGAGAAGGCTACAAAGCCGAATCCGATTGCCAAAATAAGAACGATTAGAGCAACCGCCCAGCCAGTTCCGGAATCCTCTGTGGCTGGCACTGTTTCTACAGTGCTGACGTACGTTTCTCTGTCCGTCGTAGTCGTATATTCCTTGTCCATTTTGCCCCCTAAGTAATCAAAATCTGTTTCTCGAAAACTGAATAATGTAGTTTTCAATCTACAACTTACTTAGCTCATGATTCCGAAATCCGTGCGGCTCCATTGAAGCTTTTCCAAAAAGATCTGAATTGATTGGATTCGGCGGCATGCCGATCGCGGCGCGAAGATGTTGTTTGCTGAAAACGTACCTATATATAGGAGCGTTTTTTTGTGCTAATTCGACTTTTCCTCGCTGGTGATGTTTTCGGGCTTCTTCTCGAAAGAATGCGCGGCGCTCTTCGCGAACTATTTATATAAGGAATGTAGTTTGCAGTCTACAAATGACGTCTGGGAATTCACGAGTAGACAATCGAATACTGTTCTCCCGGTGAGTTGTAGTGTAAAAACTACTAGTCCTTGGTTTGAACTTCGGGCGCTGCTCTAACAGTGGTGGGTTGAAATGACTGCTGCTATTGCGTTTTGGCGGTTGTGTTCGGGTTTGAAAGATTAATAAAAGGTAGGATATTTAATACAACTCATCCAAAAAGTGTAGCTTTTATTCTGTGTCGTGTGGTATATTATCTACAGGTGAGCAAATTAAAGGGTACACGGACATGAACAAGCAATCTTCCAATAACAAGAGCAACGTAATCGACCTGTTCAGCAAAAAGAACGTTGCTCAAAGCAACAAAGTTGACTACAGTCTCGTTGACCAGCTGCATGGTCGTCGTCGTAATTCGAAGAGCGCGAAAAACGCAAATCGCGACAACCTCGTTGTGATGTTTCCTGGATTCTGCGCATAAGTTCTACTGTCACCAATAAGTAGAACACTTGGTGAATAAGACCGAAACGGTTTATGACAGAGCAATTAGCTCTGTTCCGTAAAAGGAAAATCTCCAGCGTAGAATGCAGAACGTCGTCACTTACTGAGACCGCATCTTCGAAAAGCGAGATACCGTGCGACTGTTACAGACAGTTCACGAATAGAGAATTAAAAAAATGAAACTGATGTGTCGACTACCTGCGGTAGATCGTCAATCAGCCAATACCATATTCAATACCACATTCGAACCAGTGTTTTGATGAATGTGCAGAAGCGGCGATGAAATCCTGCTTCTGTGCATTCATCTTATTTCGTTTCCCATGGACCGGTTTGGAACGCGTGGTGTCTTGTTTATCGTCAAAACGATAAATCTGTTTGACAACATAAACATCACGAAATTAAATCCGATTTGCTCGCCAATGAAGCCTGCAGCCTTTGCGACCCTGCAGGTTGACTGGTAGTTTTAACTCGACAAACAACATTTCGAAAATTACAGTGTATTCTCTATATGTGGCGACCATATTTTAGTTCCGAGCAGGTGGACGGAAAATGGGTCAATTAAGTGACGAATGGTGGGCGTTAAATAGATCGGCGGAAGGAGCATTCTCGCGGACCGGTTATGAACGTGCAATCGAACTTTGGCGAGAAGCGTTGCCGCTAGCCGAACAGCTCGGCGAAAGTGATGAGCGTTATAAGAAAACGATTACTGGTGTCTGTCGAGCCATGATCATGCTGAAGCAAGACTGGGAAGTAATTCCATGGTTGTTCCGCTCGCTCGAATTGGCAGAACGCTACGAACCGGATGGAATCTACAATGAAAATGGTGCTCGCATCACCTTTCGTCTGGCGAAAACATACCGTGCTTATTCCATGCCGAATGAAGCTGAAGAGCAGTTCAAAAAATCTCTGGCAATTCACACTAAAGTCTATGGTGCGGCAGACAGTTTCACGGTCGAAGTCCTCAGCGAATATGCCGAGCTTTTAAACGAATTGCATCGCGAAGATGAAGCTCAGCACATGATGTATTGCGCGTTGGGTTATCTGGGCGGTGAGTGGAAACCAGTAACGCAACATCCTCGAGACGTTGCTTCACCAGACGACTATCAACAATAGAAAAACGCCGGCAGTTTCATTGCCGGCGTTCTATTTTTTCTGAAGTCTGCGATCAAGACTAGCGTGGAATGACTGCGGGAACGCCGCCTTCCACAACCTTCTTGACCTTCTTTTCAGTTTCCGATTCAGTGATCGAATTGGTTTTGTTCATTTGATCGACGATGTAGTCGACACCAACGGCGGTGATCATAAACAAACGTTCGCCAGGTTCGATCAGACCTTTCTCACGCAAGTACCAGAGTGCGTATTCGACTTCCTCAACGTTGTCGATACTGAGTACATCCATGATCAATTTTGCGGATGCGCCACCACTTTTTGGTTTCTTTTTGCGAGCATCGAGAAGAATTTGCAAAATTGCTAAACGCAGTTCAATTTCTTGCCACGAAATACCGGTCTTCAAATTCTTAGGAAGCCCATAACCAGGGGCTCTCTGAGCACCAGGCTGAGGAGCACCAGGGGCGCCACCAGGTCTGGGATGACCAGGTTGCAATTCTTCTTGACCCAGCGACATGTCGTAAGCAGCGCGTTTTCCTTCATCGGATAACGTGCGCCAAGCTTCTGTGATGATACGAAACTTCTCGGCATCACCAGTCTCAGAGTTGTCCGGGTGATACATTGCTGCGAGAAATCGATAGGCATAACGAATGATCGTGGAATGCGCTTCACGATTGACTTGCAGCAACTGGTAATAGTTCAGTTCTTTCCAGTCTTTTTGACCGGGTTGTTGCTGTTGAGGCTGCTGACCGTTGGGACCTCCGGGTCCTCCAGGACCTCCAGGTCCGGGTCCGCCGGGGCGTTGTTGCCCGCCTGGTCCACCTGGTCCAGGTCCTGGGCCGCCTGGTCGTGGGGGAGGCGGTGGTGGCTGCCAATTCATATTTATAATCCCTTGAGTAAGTTGCTGGCTATTACTAAACGCTGGATTTCCGAAGTGCCTTCGTAGATCTCCGTGATCTTGGCGTCACGCATATAACGTTCCACCGGATAATCACTTACATACCCATATCCACCAAAAATCTGCACGCACTTTACAGTACTTCTCATCGCCACTTCGGCGGCGTAAAGCTTGGCGTGTGCAGCTTCTGTCGTGAATTTTCTGCCGAGATCTTGGGCTACGCTGGCGTGATATGTGAGCAACCGAGCGGCGTCGATTTCTGTTTGCATCTCAGCCAGCATGTGCTGAATTGCTTGAAACTGACCAATCAGCTTACCGAATGCGGCTCTTTCTTTTGAATATCGCAGTGCATGATTCCAGGCGCCTTGGGCGATACCGACAGCCTGTGCGGCGATACCGATGCGACCGCCGTCGAGGGTCGACATTGCGACTTTGAATCCATCGCCTATTTCAGCCAGCATATTCGCTTTCGGAACAGGCGTGTTGTCGAACATGATTTGGCAGGTGGATGAACCTCTGATGCCGAGCTTGTCTTCGAGTTTTCCGAAAGTGAAACCTTCGGATCCTTTTTCGACCATCAGCGCAACCAGCCCCTTGTGGCGTTTGGTTGTGTCTGTCTGTGCAATCACCAGATACCAATCGGCTTCGATACCGTTTGTGATCCAGTTCTTCGAACCGTTCAAAATGAAGTGGTCGCCTTTCAACTGCGCGGTGCAGGTGGCTGCCGCCGAGTCGGAACCTGTGCCAGGTTCTGACAAACAAAATGCGCCCATTTTTTCGCCCAGGCACATTGGTTTCAAAATTCTCTGTTTTTGCTCTTCGCTGCCGAAAGTGAATACCGGAGCGCAGGTTAAGGATACGTGCGCAGAGTACATCACTGAGGTCGTGGCGCAGGCTTTAGCAAGCTCTTCTACGACGATTGCGTAAGTGACGTGGTCGAGGTTGGCACCGCCGTACTCCTCTGGAAACGGCAGCCCGCAAAGGTCTGACGCTGCGAGCATTTCCCAGTTTTCTCTGGGGAATCTGTGCTTCTGGTCTACTTCAGCGGCTTTCGGGGCGAATTCGTTTTCGGCGATTTCGCGAACCGTGTCGCGGATTAGAGCCTGGTCTTCTGTTAATTGGAATGTAATCGGAGTGTCTTTCAAAGTGGTTGTTGTAGTGTGCATAGAGTGTCCGAGAGCCTTTCCGGCTTGTAAAAGAGGAGCTTTTCAGTGCTCGATCATATCATTTAGCTCACCCCATACTGGCTTCGTTAATCTTATGAAAAGAACTGCACGCCAAGTGCTTCCTTTGAACTCGCTCAAATTGCCTGGGCTCTATTCAACCGTCGCTCGCGCTCTCCTCTTATTACCTGTAAAATGCTCGATGTGATCTCTAATGTCTGGAGCAATCGATGGCGGATTCCAAGGTTATCTTTGTTGTCAACTCACCCGAGAACGCAGGCTGGATCGATGCCCGTGGTCTGGAGAGTAAGGGCTTCCACCACACGGTCTTCAACAACAGCTTCGATGCGCTTGACGAGCTGAACACGAATGGCGCCGACATCGTCGTTGTCGAAACGCAATTGCCTGACCTTTCAGGCTACCGACTAAGCGCGTTGATCAAATCAAATGGACGGACCTCGGACTTGCCGGTCGTCCTTGTCAAGTCTCATGGAGACGAGTACAAAAGCTTTTGGAAGAAAGCATCGTACGCTGACGAGATAGTCAATCTTGACGATGTTGTGGATGGAATCGCCCCTATACATGAGATTCTTGACAGGTCTCGCGAAGTTGGCAAGTCACGCGAATGGTCAGCAGAAAAATCGAAGGGTTTGTTGCCGACTGATGCGAAATTCGAATCAAAAGAAGCCGTGAAGAGTTACGGCAGTCTCTTCGATCTCTTGCTGCAGGAGCGAGTAATTTCAAGAGTCGTGCGAAGTCTCGCTGGGGTACTCGAACCCAGACGTCAGTTTCTTGATGCGTACTATCAAATGGTCGGCGACCTCTTTCACGGTGACGTGATGGGTGTCGTGGTGGCTGATCAAGCCAATCCGTGGATCTCGATCAAAGGCAATGCACCAACTGCGTCGAAGTCATACGACCGACTCGTGACTGAGATTCTCGCAAAAATGTCAATCACTGCAGAACCGCACATCGACCCACGCATCGAAGTTACTGATGATGGAAGATCGATAGAACATTTTGATATTTTGCCTGTCGGTGGAGCTGGCGCAATCTTCTTTGGATCGTATGAAAAACGCGATCTCGACGCGACGGACAGAGCATTTGTTGAACAATTACAAACGCAAATTCAACCTGTTTTTAAACTGCTGCTCGCTCGTCAGGAGATCGAAAGTCTTCAGAGTCGCGAGGCTTACAATGCCAATGTTGATTCGTTAACTGGTCTATATAATCTCGAATTTCTGGTCGGATTTTTACAACAACAACTCTTGTTCTCTTTCCGACAACGACTTCCAGTCGGACTCGCCATCGTCGACGTTGATGAACTCGCGAAGTTGAACGAGGAGTATGGTTACGAAGTCGGCGACTCCGTTCTTTCGGGAATTGCCAATCGTTTGCTTGCCACCACACGCTCGAGCGATCTGGTAGCACGATACGGTGGCGATGAATTCGCAATTGTATTGCCTAACACCGACGAAGCCGGATCAAAAACACTTGGCGAAAAAGTCAGATCGGATATCGAGCAAGCTAACTTCGGTCGCGGAAAGAAGTTTCCGAAAGTGACCATCAGTGTCGGTTGCGCAAGTTTCAACATGGAAGACCTGAATCCCGAAACAATCCTGCGCGACGCAAAACTGGCACTTCAAAAAGCAAAAGAAGACGGCCGCAACAAAGTCCAATCCGCAATCAATTAGAATCGCGTCTAGAGTGTCGCGAATAACCGAATTCCCTTAGATCTGTGTAGGGGCGTTGTGTAATCATGGAACAACACGCGCTCTCTCAACGCGCGCACTCTCAACAACACGCTCGCACTCTCGCTCGCTCTCTCAACAGCCCGAGACCGTCTTGCCGAGCGCCATTTGCGAATATGTCTGATCGATCGCTTCGATTAGCTGTCCAGCCGTCAAGTCTTTCATAAGGTGAGTGAGCACAATAGATGCGCCGGCGCCGACACCTTCTTTCACGTGACCCTCTTCGTACGCCATCAATCCATGATGCGTCGACTGGCTGAAGTCGAGCATGGAACAGGCGAATGGAGCATCAACAGTTTTGCTTATCTCAGACACTTTCGCATTCTTATCGTGAGCGACCCACGACGTTGTTATCACACCGATGTTGGAAAAGTCTGACTGCGCCGCGATATTGATCTTGGTTCCCTCAATTTCAAACACACCATGTCTGAGACACGCTTTAGCAAGCGAGTACACCGCGAGCATCTGACTGCCACCGCCTAAAATAATTGAAGCCGTGTGGCTGGCTGCGAGCGCTAGTCCTGCGGCAAATGGTTGCATCGGGTCGCCTACCGCAGCCACTACATTTAGTGGCAGTCCGATTTGATTTTGCGTTGCTTCGGGATCGCCTGGAATTATCGAGGTAATCAAGCCTGCTTTAGTCAGACCGGTAGCGGCAAACTGCCACCGCATCTGGTGATTTAGATTTGGCATGCTGCTGGACACGGCATTCTGTACGTCGTATCCGAGCGCGGATAAGACCGCAAATGCGGTGCTTGTTCCTGCCGGCACACACTCGGCGATAATGACCAAATCTGATTCTTGTGCGAGTTTTGTGCCGAGCTCGCAACCTGCTTTAAACAGTCTTTTAACGTTGTCCAGTTGTTGTGCTTCGCCGCTCGACAAGCACTCAGCCGGCGGCGTGCCGACTTTAATAGGTTCACCTACTCGAGGGCCAGCGAATGTGCCGCAATCGACGATGGTCACTGGAATATTCAACAGTTTCAAACAAGCCGCAGTGATCACCACCGGTGATACTATGCCTTCCGGTGATACAGGCAACTCACTGGTTTTACCCGCGATACCATTAATTAGAGCTTCTGCATCGCATCTCGGTGTTAATCTTCGGTCTTCCGGAGTTGCTCCTGCGCCGGAAAGTCCGTCGACATCGCTCGTTTTTGTTCCACCCACGCATAAGACAAAACGCGGTGACTGAGCCGTTTTAACCCGGTTGAATAGTCGATCCATTTTGCCGCCAGGATTATTGACGATTGAAAACGGCATTGATTGTTTTCACCTCCGGTTCAATCCTTAAATTCCCCATCCGATATCTAGTCGACATTGCCTCTAATCATCTCACAGGGAATCAGTATCGAAATTGGTACGAAGTACACTAAATTCAATACGTGCCAGACAAACTTCAGAAAGAGAAAAAAGCCCGTAGCTGCTGGTCCGGTTATTAGTTGCTGATTGTAGATTAGCAGAAGGTCAACAGGCGAGAAAAAGAGGCTCGACAACACAAAAAATATCACGGAATAAATTGATATTGCCGGAAGTGTTTTAAGAGTAGTAAGAAATCCGCCGAGTGCGGCTTTTGAAGCAGGTCTTTGCGTACCGGCCGAGAAAGGCAGCAGAATTAGTGCGTAGTTTGTCAGGACGATAATTGATGCGCCCAGGGCAATCGCGCTACCCACCATCATCTCCATAGGAATGTTTAATTGCACCGGCATCGGAAGCATTGTGTAGTTTCCGACTTGTGGCAAACCGAGTGTAACTATCCATGAGGTTATGACCATAACTGCGGTTGGAATCAGCATCAAGAGCGAGTAGAGCAACCAGACCTTCGCAAGATATCCTTTCTTGTTGCGAAATATTTGAATTCCTTCTTCCTGCGCGCTTGCTGCTTTGCTTTGAATGGAAGCGACATCTTTGGTGTCGACTTGCAAGATGGTTCGACAAGTGGCCGTCAATGAGATGAGTAGCGTTCCTAATCCCCAAACAATCGACGCAAATGCGCCTACCGACAAAATCAAAAGGAAGATCAATGGCGGAGCGAACGTCAGCAGGATGCTGCCGCCTGTATTGAACGTTCCGTGCGTCGACATTGACTGTATGAAAAGATTGAGCACCCAAAATTCGACGTATGGTGCTGTGAATGCGAATGCAAGTAGAATTGCCGGTTTTAGGTAGTACTTCGGGCAACTTTTCAGTATGAGGAGCGCTAATGTGCCCCAACCCGGTTCGGCCAAACGCGGCAGAAATCCGAATCCCATCGTTAATGGCGGATGTTGCTGGTTGTCCGACCGACTATTGGGTTCTTCCGTTTGGGAATCGTTCATTTTTACTGCCGAGTGCCTGTTTCAACATTTTAGGACCTCTGGAGGCGCCTGTGTTGGTTTAAACCGCTTGTTCTTATTAGTCGGCGTTAACCATCTCGATAATATCCAGAAGGGGTTAACAGAGGTTTACCAGTTTTCCGGACTTTTCAATGTTCTATAAACCTTGAACCTGGCAGCGTTAATCGGCATTAGTCTGAGTGCGACATTGCTAAAAGTGCGTCCTCTAACCTTTGTTCTTGACATAATATGGGAAGATCGAACTCGTCCCACCCTGCCATTCCATCGATGAATTTCTGCGGTGCGCGACACAAAACAGGAAAACCCAGACGTGTTACTTGTATTAGAGCAGGGTCTCGACGAAAGTAAGTGCAAGAGTGTTATCGACACACTTCGGCAGTTCGGTGTGGAGGCGGAGCTATCAGTCTCGTCGACTAAAACGGTCGTTTTCGTACACAGCGATGTACGCTCGCAACCGACTCACAAATTCAGTCAAATTGAAGGCGTAGCGCGAGTCATTCGAATATCCCCGACTTGCCCTTTGACCCTCTCAGACAGTGAGCGTCCGGTTGATCTTCAGGGCACGAATCGGAGCGAATCTACTGTCACCATTGGTGGTGGCGCAGCTCCTGTGGTGATTGCCGGACCATGTTCCGTTGAAGGTCTCGATCAAATATTAGAGTTGGCTCGACGAGTCAAAGTCGCCGGAGCGACAGTCCTGCGTGGTGGGGCGTTCAAACCGCGCACCAGTCCGTACGAGTTCTCCGGACTTGGAGATGAAGCGCTGTCGTATTTGAAAGAAGCTCGTCGCTTGACCGGTATGCCGGTAGTCACAGAAGTGATGTGTACGGAACAAGTGGAAAAGGCTTGCGAATTTGTCGACATGCTGCAAATTGGCGCGCGCAACATGTACAACTATGATTTGCTAAAAGTCGTTGGTTCCGTCGGCAAGCCCGTGCTTTTGAAACGCGGTATTTCGGCGACGATAGACGAGTTTCTTCACGCGGTCGAATACCTGCTACTTGCCGGCTGCAATCAGGTCGTATTGTGTGAGCGTGGTATTCGAACATACGAACCGCGCACGAGAAACACACTCGATCTGAGTGCTGTTCCTCTGCTTAAATCGCTCACCGGTATGCCAGTGGTTGTTGACCCGAGTCATGCCACGGGCAAGAGAAGCCTTATTCGCCCAATGTCTCGCGCCGCCATTGCCGGTGGTGCTGATGGCTTGATGATCGAAGTTCACTGCACACCGGACAAATCAATCAGTGATGCGGAGCAAGCGATCGATCCAAACGAATTGGGTCAGATCTCTTCTGACGCCACGACTATCTACGATGCGCTGAAGTCAATCGATCATCCGACCCCAACCGACGACGACCGCAACACCAGCGGTTCACGCCCCCGCCTTGTCGTGGCCTGCGCTTCGCCAACAAAGTAGTGCGTTAATTTCACCACAAAATAAAAGGAGGAGTTCTACTCCTCCTTATTTGGATATCCGCCCAACTCTGCCGATTCACTATCTATCCCGTAGATTAGGTAGGTCTGTTTGGGCTGCTTTCGGGTCTGGGTCGAATTGTCGGTCGCCCATCACAGGCTGCTCGACTTCAGAGGCCTAAATATCTCGTTATTTGCCCTCCGGCTTGGAGAGGGCTGCCGTTGATCCGGTGTGTCCGGTTTGTCCGATGAGAGTATCAGACGACGGTACTGTATCCGGTGCCGCACTACGTTCTGCTGTAATTTTTCTAGAGCGAAGCATGTTGAGCAAGTGACCGTAGGCCATATTCACCGTTACTTCTGCTGGAACATCACCGATGGTGCGGAATACTTCTTTCTTGATTGTGGGCTCACCGTTCCTGTTTTTTGCACCAGGCAGTTCGACCAGTTTTCCATCTTTGATTACCGGTTGGAGAATGGCTGCGCCTACGATGCGATTTTCCTGCCCGATGAATCTCCAGAGCCCAGCACCTTCCGGACCAAGTCCTCGATCGATTTTTGCGACGTCGATGAAAGCCGGAGTGTTGTTGGCATGCTTCTCGGCAGAGGCATGGTCTTTGGCTCTTGCTTGAGTGGAGTGCTGTGAAACTTTCAACTCGGATTGATACAACAGCGTTCCTTCGTTCGTGAAGAAAATCACTGATCCACCTCGTGGTAGCTCGCCTGCTTCGTGCTGTTTGAGAAGTTCTTTAAACGCGACGTTATCTCTTACGACACTGATGCGCTGAAGTTGTGCGTTGTCTACGGTGTTGATTTTCGCATTGAGGTGCTCTTGAATTTGGTGAATTCTTTCTTCGGGCCAGATCGGTCGATCGCCATGGACACGGATGCCGGGACGAGCGAGGTCTGGGGTTTTGCCTGGAATGCCATTCCAAATATTGTCGATCGGTGACATCAATTCTTCGACTTTCGCGACTGCTTCTTTCATTACTGTGTCGCGATTGGCACCAACTGGTTCTGATTGATAATAAGCTTCGACGGCTTTAGTGTAGTCCACCAGTTTTTTCAAAGTTTGGGCGTAACGAGGTGGAACCCCTTCGCGCAAAGATTGATCTGCTGAAGACTTCCTCTCCATCGATGTGGACAATGCTCGCTCTTTATCTTCAGGACTGTTGAATTTCCGGCGGCCTGTTTGGATGTCGTTGATGTCTCTTTCTGCTTGTCTTTGAGTGCGTTGAAACTCAAACGCTTTTGAATATCTTTGCGCGTCAAGGAATGATGAGTCCATCTTCCTGGCGAGCACCGTGAGCGCAGGGGTCATTTCGTCCGGCGATTGAACTTCGTTCGCCGTTTTTAGGGAGGGCGATGCGGTCTCCATGACGACAGCGGCATCTTTCAATTTGGCGGCCGGCACTTCTGCAAATTTCGAAGATGGCTCGGCATCGGCGATGCGGACAGGTTCTGGACCAGAGGCCCCGCTCGGTGGAGCAAAATCCTTGACCATTGTCGATGAACTCGGTCTGGGAGCGGTTGCAATGATGCCATCACCGGCAGTATCAGCTGTCTTCATCGATTTTTTTCCACCCTGGGCGTCGGTTTTTACTACTTGCGCCGGCTCAGGCGCTATTTCGACTTCGGCTCCGCCTTCTTTCAGATGGGCTGAGCGTTGTTTGTAACTACTAAATGATTCCGTGTTTTTTCCAGATAGCTTGACACTACTCGCAATGGCAGCGACTTGCGCTCCAAACTTGCCGGCTTTCGTGACTGCATCAAGACTGAAGCCCATGGTCAGGCCCATAGCGGCGTTAGAACTAGTGTCCGAATTCTTTTCCAGTGCGCTCTTTGTTGTGTCCTTTACTCCGCCGCCCGCAACCAATCCCATTGGTCCGTCCGAAACGGATGGCGATTGTTCGACTTGAGTGCTTCGTTTGCTCTCGGTCCCGACCAGCATTTGCTTGACCAAACCGTTATTACTCAAGTTTGGAGCGGTCGGCCCCGGAAGCCCAGCTGATTCAAATTGCGACTGGACCATAATTCGGACCCCACAACAAAATAAAAACGCAATGTACTTGACAGGCAGAATCGTAGCTTCTACGCACGCCATAGTCGATTGGGGGAATTACCGACCCCATTAGTAATTTCACCATGGCAGATCCCCCAAAAAATACCCCGGTAAAAACTGTGAATCTTCTCCTATAAATAACACTCAGGTTTTGGACACGGACGGATGTCATAATCTCGAAAATGTCGCCGTGACGGTCCTGGCGATCGGTTGATTAGTGAGATAAATGAAAACGCTAATGGAAGACCAACTGGCAGAAGAGGAAAAGCTGACCAGTGGCTCGAGCACACAAGCACAGCCAGCGCCGCTCTCGGCGGATGCTGCTGCCGAAGCTCGCCGGTTTGGCACTCAGGTAGCAGCGATAACGATAGCGGCTGCCGTACTCTACGCCTCGATTTCATTTGGCTGGCCGAAGTTTAGCCGAGCCGAGGTTTTCTTCGCGGAGTGCGCCCGCGAAATGATCGCGTCATCAAACTACGTCACGCCGCTCTACCATGGACAAGCTTTTTTCGACAAACCAATCCTCGTATATTGGTTTATCATCGGATGCTTCAAATCTTTCGGCATATCCCATTTTGCCGCCAGAATTCCATCAATTATCGCCTCTGCCGCCACTGTCGCGGCTAGCGCCTACGCCTGTCGCGCGCTCTTCGGTCAGCGTGCCGGGTTGCTGGCCGCGATGGCTCTGGCAACTTCATTTATGTATTTGTCATTCAGTGCGCTCTGTATGTCCGATACCATGCTGGTTCTCGTCGATTCGATCACTTTGATATTGATGTATGCCGGTTATCGCTCTAGCGATTCACCTGTCGGGAACACCGCGGTCCCGACTCTCGAAAACGGCAGTCAGAGCGCTTCTTCTGCTTCTTCTTCTAATTCCGAGACCGTCAAGTCAACCGGTTGGACGCGTTCTAAGCTCTGGTTTCTTGCGGCTGCCTCGATGGGACTGGGCTTCCTTACAAAAGGACCAGTCGCAGTCGTACTGCCCGCCGTGTTTTTCATCGCATTTCTCATTGCCGAGAAAAAACTTTCATTAGTGAAACCAAAACACATTGCACTCGGAACCCTTGCCCTGTGCCTTATCGCATCACCATGGTTTTTCCTGGCATATAATGCCAATGGCATGGAGGCGATCACCTACTTCTTTATAAGGGAAAATCTCCAGCGCTTTTCCGGCGCGACCTATGACACGCACAGACCAATTTATTTCATGCTCGTCTCTCTTATGGGCGGATTTCTGCCCTGGTCTATTTTTCTGCCGCCAATTTTGTACTTATCTATAAAACAATTTCTTTCCGACCGCAAAGCAAAACTTTCCGATGAGAAAACCCAAGCTCAGCTTTATCTGTGGCTCTGGATTGCGGTAGTGATTGGTTTCTTCTCGGTGTCTCGCGGAAAGATCGACTATTACGCGTTGCCCGCGTTTCCTGCTTGCGCTATTTTGACCGGTTATTACCTGTCTAAATGGATTGAGGGAAGAAACAAACTTGCCGGAGGCGCAGTCGCCTTATTAAACGTGGCATTGATTGTCGCTGGTGCAGGCATTGGCCTATTCCTCAGCGTACTGCCATATCCAGCCTCGGTGCCGCCTATTGTCGTTGGTCTGGCACCAATTGCTGCCGGGGTTTTTGGACTGTTTAATCTATATAGAGGTCGAATGCTCGCGGCGACCGCCACTGTATTTAGTGGCGTGGTAATTGCCGGTTCTCTCTTTGCCACCGTCGCAATGCCGGTGATGACCCAGATGCAACCGGCGTTGAGTTACGCTGATCAAATCAAGATTGCGGAACGAGACAAACCGATATCATCGGCGAGCACAAATTCATCGAACGATAAACAGACAAAAAAGGGTGTTTTCACGTTTGACCACAACACGATTGGACAGAACGTTATCGGCGACGAAAACAGTGTCGGCATCGGTATGTATGCAGGTCTTGAACATTGGATTGACGAAGTAACCTTCCGCACTGGTCGCGAACCCGTCAAGGTAGCTAGTGCCACCGAACTCGGTGCATTTCAATCTACGCCGGGAAGCCACTGGTTGATGATTAAGAACACGGATTTTGATGCAATGCCTGAAGATGTACGCGCTAGATGGAATGTCGTCGAGCGAAAAGGTTTCATTCCTAAGAGTTTGAATCCTGGCTATATTTTTAAGCACAAGGGAGATTTGACCGGCGGCAGTGAACTCATACTCGCACGAAGCAAATAGCGACGAGACTCTCGCCGACGATAAATCGACCGATCACCTCGAAGAAGGTGATGTTTTCAGCATCTACGGACTCAACGGCGAGGATGTCTATAAGATCGCTAAGCTCGTGAAAAAGCGACCTGACGATTTGCATATTTTCGTTTACGACGATCCATACACCCATCGACCATCTGCGCATTCCATCGATAGCCTCATGGTTCTGCCCAGTTGGCTCGACGCGCAGCGTTCGCGAGATATGTACTATCCGGTCTCTCGCAAACTTTTCAGTTTGATGCGACCGATGATTTTAGGCAATCGCGCGGTGAAAGATATTGAACTTAATGGATACCGCCAGTGGTGCCTCACCGACGCCAGGCATATTCTTGGCCAAGACATTTGCCTCGATGACGAAGTCGAAAAAGATGTCCGTGTTTATCTGCGCATTTTCTTCTCATATGCAGTGCCGACGGTAATTTCATTCACGCTGTACACCATGTTTCTGAAAGCCTTTCATCTCATCGGTCTGGCTGTTGCTATCGGTGTTCTATTCGGCGTGATTATGGTGGTTTTGCAATGGGCTAGCATCCGAAGGCAACGAACGGATTTGGGTCGAATATCGGCATCGTCTCTTCAATTTTTCGAACTCGAATTGCACTTGCCGTTTCACGCAGCATTCGAGGTCGGAGTTCGGGCATTGGGTGCAATCAACAATTGTCGTCCGGTTATCGTGGATGCTCACGGTGGCACGATCGAAGCGCGCGTCGCCAAGTCTATTGTTGATGAGGGTCAAGAAATCCTCATGGTTTTTTCCAGAATCAATGAAAAGCGAACCACTTGTGTGGTCTGGAGCGAGTCTCCGCCCGGTGTAACCTTTGATATGGGCAAAAACCTCGGTAACGTGAGCGCAATTATTTCGTATTTGAAATCTTCCGCAGACGTAAAACAGCCATTTTCCAGCGATCTCAGCGACAATAAAGCATCCTCACCTGACCAGCCAAGCGTTTGATTATAAACGGGATTTTATAATCGCAAGAACGCCTATGGGCAGGCACTTTGCAGAAGGGAAGTTGTAATTATGGCGAAGGTTGTTGTCGGCATGCTGGGACTGGGAACAGTCGGTACCGGCGTAGTGAAGCTCTTGAGCAATCACAAGACGCTGACGCTAAAACGTGTGGCAGTGAAGGATCTGGATAAAAAGCGCGATGTCGATCCGGGCTGTCAAATTACGATCAATGCCGAGGAAGTCGTCAATGATCCGGAAATCGAAGTTTTAATCGAAGTGATGGGCGGCGAACAGCCGGCACTCGACCTGATCGTCAAAGCGATCGAGTCGAGAAAGCATGTTGTCACGGCCAACAAAGAAGTGCTTGCCAAGCATGGTCCTGAGCTTTTCAAGCTGGCTCGTGAAAAGGAAGTGGCGATATTTTTCGAAGCATCTGTAGCCGGTGGGATCCCGTTGATATCAACGATTCAAAGGGGCTTGGGCGCCAATGAATTGGAATCGATCCTCGGGATATTGAACGGCACGACCAATTTTATTCTTTCGGAAATGGAAGAGAAAGGCGAAAGTTTCGATGCTGCGCTCGCGAAGGCTCAGGCATTGGGTTTTGCAGAAGCCGATCCAACCAACGACGTGGAAGGCTTCGATGTGGCATATAAGGTGTCGATTCTTGCAGCCCTGGCTTTTGGTCAGTTCGTTAAACCAGACGATATCTACCGCAAAGGCATAACCCACATAGAACCTGTCGATTTCGAACACGCCAAAGAATTCGGTTATCGAATCAAACTGATCGGTCGCGCTGCAAGAGACAACAAAAATGTCAGTGCAAGAGTGGAACCATGCATGGTGCCGCACAAGCATCCGCTCGCCAGTGTATCCGGCGGCAATAACGGTATCGTAGTCAACGGACATGCTGTCGGCGAGCTGATGATGGTGGGCCCCGGAGCAGGACAACTGCCGACGGCGTCAGCTATCGTCGGCGACCTGGTCAACCTTGCTACCGCTCTCAGGTTGCAAGACTTTGCCAGCTACTTCCACAGCGCTGTGGGCGACGAATGGCAGAAAGTTGTCTCACCTGATTCCTGGGTTAGCCCATACTACATACGTTTAGAAGTTGAGGACCACCCTGGTGTAATCGGTAAGATTGGTAGCATATTCGGTGCCAATCAGATCAGCATCCAGAGCATTATTCAACGTGGCGTTGAAGAAAAGGGCGCATCCGTCGTCATTATTACTCATCCGGTAGAGACCGGCCGCATTCACAAGGCGATTGCCACCATGAAGTCCGAAGAGTTCATCAGGCGCTCTGCCACCTGCATCGCTATCTTTAGCAGCAAGAACGGCTCGGGTAAATAGAGGAGTTTGAAATGAGTTCTATCGATACCGCCCGCGGTGTGACCCCACTGATTCAGCGATTCAGATCCTACCTTCCGGTGACGGACAAAACGCCGATTGTCAGCTTGGGTGAGGGATATACGCCTCTCATTAGAGCACGCAACCTGGCGAAGGTCCTTGGTATTCCGAAGGCTGACATCCGGTTGAAGTTGGAAGGATTAAACCCGACCGGCAGCTTTAAAGATCGCGGTATGACGATGGCGATTTCGAAAGCCGTAGAGGAAGGTTCTCGTGCGGTAATTTGTGCATCCACTGGCAACACCAGTGCATCTGCTGCCGCATTCTCCGCGAAAGCCGGACTAACTTGCTATGTGCTTCTGCCGGCTGGAAAGGTGGCGCTCGGCAAACTCGCGCAGGCAATATTGTATGGATCGAAAGTAATTCAAATTGATGGTAACTTCGACCAAGCCCTGGATCTTGTTCGGCAGATCGGTGAAAACTTCCCCGTGACTATCGTCAATTCCATCAACCCGTATCGTCTTGAAGGGCAGAAGACCGGTGCTTTCGAAGTAAGGGAAGCGTTGGGCGAATCGCCTGATTACCTCTGTATTCCAGTCGGTAATGCGGGCAATATCTCAGCGTATTTCAGAGGATTTTGCCAGTGGAGTTCTATACAAGACTCCGGCCGGCACATGCGCTACAAGACAGGAAGCGCCACCGCGGAAATCGAAATTGTCGGACCTAACAGTTTGAAAGTGCCTAAAATGTGCGGCTTCCAAGCTGCCGGAGCTGCACCGATGGTTCATGGTCGACCAATTGAAAATCCGGAAACGCTCGCTACTGCGATCCGTATTGGTAATCCGGCTAGCTGGAAAGAAGCTCAAAATGCCGTTGATAAGTCAGGCGGTTTGATCGATATGGTCACCGATGAAGAGATTATCGAAGCATACAAAATGCTGGCGCAAACGGAAGGCGTCTTTTGTGAACCAGCTAGCGCCGCATCAGTAGCCGGTCTCCGAAAGATGGTGAAGCAAGGGCGCATTGAAGGCGATCCTACGATCGTTTGCGTTTTGACCGGCAACGGATTGAAAGATCCAGATTGTGCACTCAGCCACAGCTCCGTTCAACTTACACCTATTAAACCCGACCTGGACACCCTTGTTGGTGCGATGGGACTCCAATCGAAATAACGATGAATAGATCTCTCACAGTAAAAGTTCCGGCAAGCAGTGCGAATCTTGGACCAGGGTTTGATTCACTGGCTCTGGCGTATAAACTCTACTGCACCTTGACCTTTGAATTCATAGAAACCGGCACCGCTAATGGTGGCGAACCTCAGGTCGTGGTGAAACAAAATTCCACCAGCTTGCCGCTTAACGGCGACAACTTGGTTTTGCAAGTGCTCGAAAAACATTTTGCTGCGCTTAAGCCGCAGTTCAATAGAATGAAAGTTACCATTGACTCCGATATTCCGCTATCTCGCGGATTGGGCAGCAGCGCGGCTTGCATTGCTGCGACCGTCTGGGCCGGCATGTATTTTACCGGACAAAATCCGGATAAGAAATCGGCTCTGCAAATTGCTGCTGCTATAGAAGGTCATCCGGATAACGTCTCTGCAAGCATCTATGGCGGTCTGGTGGCTAGCGCATGTATAAAACAGCCGCGCTCGTATGTCGCAGCCAACTTAGAGTGGCCTGAGGATTGGTTGCCGATTCTGGTCGTACCCGATCGCGAGGTCAGCACTGCTCATGCTCGATCTGTGCTTCCCAAAAATGTTTGCATGGCAGAAGCAGTTAGCAACATTCAAAACACCGCACTGCTATTGATGGCCATTCAAAAGAAAGACAAGGAACTATTGAAGGCCGGACTCGCGGACTACCTTCATGAGCCCTATCGCCAGCAGCTTGTTCCGGAATTGCAAGAAGTCAAATTCCTATTAAAAGATTCGTTGGCACTGGGGACGGTGCTATCGGGCGCGGGCTCGTCAGTGCTTGTTCTATCTGAAGCCCGTCATGCCAAGACTGTGAAAGCGCAATTAGACAATTGGGCTTTGACACAGAAAGGTTCAACCAAAATTCTCAGTCTGGAAGTTGATAAGGAGGGCCTGACGGCAAGTCATGAGTAACGAAATTCAAGTGCTCAAATTCGGTGGAACATCCGTCAAGAGTATCGGCAGAATCGAGCACGTGGCAGGGATTGTTGCCGACTGCGCCAAGCAGTCAAAGGTGATCGTGGTAGTGTCCGCTATGGGTGACACTACGGACTATCTTCTTAAGATGGCGAAGAGCTGTTCCAGCAGTCCTGCAAAGCGTGAACTCGATTTATTGCTGTCCACTGGTGAGCAAGTCTCCATCGCACTTCTGGCAATGAAGTTGCAAGACATGGGCTTGCAGGCCTGCTCTCTGACCGGCGGACAAGTAGGAATTTTTACTGAGAGCATCCACACGAATGCTCGTATCGTCGATATTCGAAAAGAGACGCTGGCAGATCGATTAAAAGACAACGACGTTCTTGTCGTCGCCGGATTCCAGGGCGTGACGGAGACAGGCGACATCACTACGCTCGGTCGCGGTGGGTCTGATACCACTGCGGTCGCCCTCGCTGCTGCCGTCAATGCCACCGGATGTGATATCTACACCGATGTTGACGGAATTTATACAACTGACCCGAATATGGTCAAGAATGCATCATTGCTTCGTCAGGTCTCATACGGCGAAGTGCTCGAGATGGCGCGGCTCGGCGCGAAGGTTTTGCACCCTCGCGCTGTTGAATTGGCACGTCAATACGATGTGAAATTGAGAGTTCGCAATACGTTTAAACCAGAAGACAAAGGTACTTTGATCGTTGGAGGGGATATGGAGATATTTCGGGCAATTAGTTCAGTCGCGATCGATAAAGATCAGGCTGTAGTCGCCATTATGGATGTGCCGGATCAACCTGGTGTCGCAGGCAAGATCACGAACTCATTAGCGAAGAGAAATATCGGAATCGATATGATCGTTCAGTCGTTCCATCCGTCTATGGAGCACAACAGCATTACTTTCACGGTTAGTTCCGACGTCCTTGATGAGGCTGTTTCGGTGCTGGAAGACATTGCTAAGCAGCTTGGCGCTCGCTCTGTTCAAGTTGATGGCGACTGCGCAAAGGTCAGTTTGATTGGAGCCGGTTTGGTCGAACAACCTGATATCCCTGCACGGATGTTCACCACCCTCGGTGAAAACAAAATCAACATCAAGATGATCTCGACCAGCGAGATGAAGCTGAGCTGTATCGTTTCTCGCGACTCTGCTGAGAAAGCAGCACGCCTAATACACGAAGCATTCGAACTGCATCTGCTCGAAAATAAAGCAGAAACTACGAAAGTCTAGTGTCTCAGCATTACTTGTGATTCCATTCCTCGGCGCTGCAGTCTTCGATCGACTCTACACGCCAGTTGTTGCCGAAGTGTCCCAGGGTAATCGACAGGTATTTCGAGTTGGTCATCCATGGTGGTGGTTTCATCATCATGACACATTCATTCGGATCGTATTTTTTGAGTTTCAGTCGGTTCGCGGGAAATAACTCTGTTTCCGGAACTTTCGAGGGACTAGGATTCACCTCTATTTCCCAAACGAAATCTTCAGTAGCCCATGACGGATCGGCGCCTGATTCCGGCGTACCCGATGCAATATTTTGCACCATCTTCGAAATGACTAGATGTATTTGCTCGTAGTTCTTTTGAGAATAAGGAATTGAGCCGTTTTTCAACTTTTCAGCAATCAACTTGCCGTCCCACTGCTTTCGGCATTCGAGTTCCCAATTTTGTCCGATGACGATATCGCTTTTAAGTGGTTTGTTCGTGGATGGTAAGCTTAAACCGTCTAAATTCAGAGTTTCCTCATCCCATATTGTTTGATTCGATAAATCAGTCTCAAACGTGCTTATGGTCGGTGCTACAGCGGATCCGGAATCCTCATCAGGCAAGTTTTGTTCGGGGCTTTCGATGTAAATAGTGTCTATTTTCTGTTGACCGAGTTTGTCCACAGATGCAAGTTCCAGCGCTCCGTTTTCGATTCCGTTAGCGGGCTGATAGCTAATTACCATTCCTCCGACGTTAACGCTTGGTGCCGTCAAATAGCTAACGTAGCTCATAAAAAGCAGGCAGCACGACGTGAATACAACCCAGAACCCAAGCGCTACAAAGCTAAACTCGCTGTTTTGGTGATGAGAAACTATTCGTCGGTAGATCTTGCGCATGGCATTAGCGAGTCCGGGACCTTCGTCGACTTCCGACGCTGCCACTACGGGTGATGCTGGTGTGGAATTGCTCGTGGTACTCGATGCGCTCGTGATCAATCGCTTCTTCGATTTCGGTTCAGGTTTTGCAAAAGCTATATTCGAGGAGGCGAAGTACGCCAAAGACTCATCTGGTGCCGCAATCGAAGAAGAGTCCAGCGCACGTCTTTTGGCGGAACGAAGTGATCCGCTACTTGCGTTTTTGCTCGATGATTCATGTTCTTCATCTTCGATTTCTTCGGGTGCCAGATCACCAGACGATTCCATCCATTCGGAGTTGACCAGACGAACAGGGTTTTTCTCGTCATAAAAACTGTTTCTATCGCGCGCTGATTCCGCTGGCGTTTTTTGCTTGACGGAAGCCGGGCGTACACGCGATGAGGGATCGCCTGAGCGAATTGTCACCGCTGATTCGTCCAATGGTTCTGCTGATAAGCGCAGCTTGGCCAATTCCTTTAACGCTTGTAAAACCTCGGGCATGGATTGATAGCGCTTCTCCGGGCTGCGCGCCAGGCACTTACTAACGAACGCATCCAGTCTTACTGGAAAGGTGATCCCTTCACAGGCTTGCGCTAGACTCGGTGCATTTTGCCGCGTCAGTTGCATTAGCGCTTCGGGCCCGTCAAATGGTAGGCGACCAGTGAGAATTTCGAACATTGTGCAGCCCAGAGCAAAAATTTCGGATCGGCTGTCATAATGTAGACGTGATGCCTGTTCCGGCGACATGTAATTTGGATCGCCCGGAATCTCTCTTCCGTCATAAACGATTGGCTGCATCGTGGCCATCTTCACGCGACCAGTACCAGCGTCTATCAGATAGATTGCGGAGTCCGTTGCCTCGAGATTGTGTACTAAAATGTTTGACGGTTTTATATCGCGATGCAGTACTCCGTGCACATGCATTTGTGAAAGCGCATCGGCGATCGTAATCATGGTCTTCAACGCCAGATCCACAGGCAGAGGACCTGTAGCGCTGATGTGCTGACTTAAACTGAGACCGGGATTGTATTCCGAAACAATATAAGCGCAACCACCCGCGGTGCATCCGAAATCGAGAACTTGAGCTAAACCTTTGTGGTGTAATCTGCACAGAACAGTCGCTTCTCTTTGGAATTCGATCAGCTTGTGCAGTTCGATCTCCGCCATCGTTTTGACTACGACATCCTGTTCCATAAACTCGTCGAAGCAAAGGAAGGCACGTCCCGACTCACCGTGACCAAGCTTTTCTACTGGCTTGTAGCGGTGGAGGGGAAATGCCTTCGGATCGAGTGCTTCGATTGTTTCCGTTAATTGCATGGGCAGGTCTGGAATTGCTATAGCTTTTCCTTTATACCCAGCTCTGTCCACGTTAGAACTATAGTCCGTATCAAAACTGGCGCATGTTCAACGAACCGGAGTTGCTGAATACGTTGTAATCGAACTTGAATTCGATATCGACGTCTTCTGGTGAGCCTTCCGGCAGCGGTGCGAAAGGCGCCGCGTTAGAGACGGCCTTGAGAGCGGCCTGGTCGTTGATTGATACTCCTGATGAGTTGACCAGTTTAAGGTTCCTCAAGGAGCCGTCGCGCATGATGTTGAAGCGCACGGTAATCTTTTTGGAGTCC
Source organism: Obscuribacteraceae bacterium (SeqCode) (assembly GCA_044225915.1). Taxonomy (GTDB): domain Bacteria; phylum Cyanobacteriota; class Vampirovibrionia; order Obscuribacterales; family Obscuribacteraceae; genus JADYXR01. The sequence goes on along the minus strand of JBGAHZ010000009.1, from coordinate 132,095 downwards.
GGGCATTTCGGTGGGTACCAGTTGCGCTTGATTCTGCGCTGAAGGGCAGCCATGTATGCCGAGTAATCGACATCGATTATTGCCTTGTTCTGATTTCCACCTGGTCGTCCTTCTTTGACTGTGCCGGGTTCGCCGTTTTTGCCACCTGGCTTGTCGCGTCCAGGCAATGAAGGTTTGAGTCCAGTAAATTTGCTGAGGTCACCGCCATCATCGGCCTGCGGTCCTGTTGTGTTGCTGGTCGACGGACCAGGATTTCTCGCCTTTCCGATGTCGTTGGTGCGCGGACCACCACTCACTGGTGAGACCATCGCTAAGTCGTCGCCTGTAAATCTCGATGCACCCTTTGGCGCTGGTCCGCCGGTTCCGCGATCGGATTTGTTGCTTCGGCTGCCGGATTCGATGATATTTGGTGTGGCGCTGCCCGTGGAGCGGGTCGGTAGTGCGATGCCTGGTTGAGGCGTTCCGAAGGAGGAAGGAACGATGTTGCTAGCCACCAGTTGTGGTGCTCCGTGTGTGGACTTCACAGCAACTCCGGCCGGGTTAGGAATAAGTGATGGAGTACTGGGCGCGGACGCCGGCATCAATCCAGGCAGCATCTTGGATGGATCCATCGTTGTTCGAGGCTGTGCCGACGGTGCTTTCATCTGAGGCAACACTGGTGCTGCCACCGGCAGTAGTACCGGAGGTTTAATAGGATTCGGCACTGGAGTGGTGGCATTCTGTGGTGCTATCGGACTGATATTTGGCTTTGCTGTTTGCGGAGCTGGGGCTGATGCTGCTGGTTTTGTCTCAACAGGTTTGCTTACCTTTGCCGGTTCTGTCTTCGCAGGCGTAGACTCCTTTCGGGTCTCTGCCGGTTTGCTGGCAGCGGCTGGTTTATTCTCTGTTTGTGGTTTTGCACTTGGAGTTCTAGACTGCGGTGCAGCTCCAGTATTACTATTTTGCGATGGGTTTTTAACTATATTCTTGAGCTTCGGATCGCGCATGGCTTCTGCATTTTTGTCTGCGCGATTGTGTGTTTTGGGTTTTGTTGGCGATTGAATCGTAGGGGTGATAAATTCAATCACAGTGACTTGTGCTTTCGGTGCAGTAGGAAGCAAGAAGAAAAATGCAAATACAACGAGGGTCGCCATGAGTGCTGCGTGAAACAGATAGCTCCCACTCGACGCTTCGTCCATGTGCATGACGACTGGTGCGTAGATGGAATTTCTTCTCACGACCTTGGCTCTGTCGTATGCATCTCTCATCGCATATCCTATGAATGCGAGAAAGAGAATCATCAAAAGAGTCATTGATGGACTTCCCGGATGAAAATTAGACAGAGCCGAAACAATGTCACCATTAGGTCTTATGTTTAGCTCATTGCCCAAAGCGCTGAGGCTATCGACCAGTTGTTTACTCCATGACAGAAGCCCGAGCAGTAATATATTTGTGATTCCGACAAGGAGGAAGAGGAGACCTTTTCGAGGTTCCGAATTGTAGATCTGCCCAAGACCCGGTATGACGGAAAGCGAACTCGCAATCGCCGGATCTCTCGTGACGGGCAGTTGAAGGCTGAATGAGTCTTGTTTGTAATTCATAATCGTGTCCCAATGCGCTCACACCTTCATCAGTTTATTGCCGCGACGAAAGAAGCACACTGCCGCTAGGCTGCATGAGTGACTGGGAAATTCACTAGTAATGCATTAGGGTTTTGCCGGCTGGTTTGTAAAACGCAGACGTGCTAAAGCCACTAGTCAAGACTTGTCAGAATGTAGGATTCTCGGAAAGCCCTATTGGGACTCGTTCTGCTTGAGATGTTTCAAAGTCTCAAACCGACCTTCAATTCTGAATGTGTTTTTGTTCATCTCGCTCAGGTTACTTGCACGAGTCAATTTAAAGTTTAGTCGTTTCCCGTCGCGTTCGAAAACGAGTGCGACTGAAGATCCTGCTGGTCCTCTGACCATCTTAACCGTCTGCTCGTAATCCTTTGGAACGGGTGAGCCGTCAATCTCTAACAGCTTGTCTCCGGGCTGAATTCCAGCATTCTCAGCAGACGATTTTTTCACCACGAGCTCTACGATGTTGCCTTCTTTGATGACCAGACCGGTGTAACCGAATCGATTCAGCTGTTCGACTTCTGCACGTTTCTTTTTCATCAGAGGGAGGTCTCTGAGCATGTTAGCCGCGTGATATGGTGTTCGCCGATAATCGGTGTCCTCCGCTTGCGCGCATCGCTTCAATATTGGTTCTGCTTCGTCAAACCTTCCAGCAAAGATCAAACACTGCGCGTACAGAAAGTTTGCTCTAGTGGATTGCGAGTGACCTGCATCGCCGAGTGATTCCAATTTTTTCCGAGCAGGCTCAAGTTGTCCGCGAGTTATCATCCATTCAATTTCGTCTTCAACACTTTCCGCATTGGTTTCGGTAGCAGAGCATGCCAAAGAAACTAAAATGATTAACCATACGCAAAAATGTAATTTCGTTTTCATGGTAATGGTCTGAATAGCACCGCATCATCCGAACCGAATCGCTCTATCCATTCCGCATCGATTAGTTGGTAGCCACCAGGTGCGCTGAATAATATTTCCAGTCGTTGTTTTAGTTCTGCAAAAGCCATGCTCATTGATTCAACCGAATTCAACGCGTACCCCTCGCATTCAAACTTCCCTGCGAGTTCGACTTTACAGCACCAGGCCCTTTCCCCAATCTTATATGGACGAAATACCTTTAACTCAGATGGTGATTTATTGCCTCGCTCAAGGATGACAACATCCGCAGAAAGCGCTAGTTCTGGAGCGATTTGTGGCAGTTCCGGTAGTGGAGTATTTCGACGTTGTTCAGCTCTTTCAATGAACCAGTCGACGCTGATTCCGAGCGGCTGTAACGCCCCTTCGAGTTCGGACCTTATTTCCGGCGAATTCAGCTTGTCGCCTAACTCGCCATACTGCTACGACTCGCATGTAAGCTGTTAAGAACTTGTCGTCATCCATGTTTTGAACTCGCTCAAAGAGTCTAGATTACCATCTCTACTAGGCTGAATTAGATGATTTTGGTTTTGAACAAGATTTTTGTTGCAACGGGAATAAAAACAGAACGATTAACGTCTCTTGGTTTGGGTGCCTCAAAGGTAATGCCAATGACAAAGCTGGGCGATTTCAATTCCGAGATCGATGCTGAATTCGAGGAGTTAGTGGTTGCTAATCAGAACTCGCTTTATAAGTTCGCCTTTGCTCGATTGGGAAATTCTTTTGATGCGCAGGACGTAGTGCAGGAAACATTTTTGAAAGCATTTCGCTCGTTCGATCAGCGGAAAGAACTGAGCGAAACGAGAAGTTGGTTGCGAAAAATACTCGTTAATAACATCAATGATTTCTACAGGAAAAAGTCGAAAACAGTTGCAACGGTCTTCCTTGCTGATTCTGAGGTCGTTGACGGTATTGCTATAGTTGATCCAGCCGCCGAGTTTGATTTTGATTCGACTCTTCAGCAGGCGCTAATGTCGATGTCCGATCAATTTGCAATTCCGTTGCTGCTGCGTGAAGTCGATGACGCGACATATGAAGAGATTTCTGAGATTCTCGGAATTCCCATCGGAACAGTAATGTCACGACTTTCCAGAGCGCGAGCGCAATTGCGAAGAAAAATGCTGTCTTCGCAGCAGTCAACTCATGCTAGTCCATTGGGAAATTTAGCCGGTGGAGGTATTCACAATGATTTGCCGTGATGTCCTGCTGGAAATAGAGATGATGGTAGATCTCCACGATTATTCGAATCGATCTGTTCAAGCGCATATAAACACTTGTAAATCCTGCGGTCTGGCTTTGTCAGAACATCAAAATTTAAAAGAACGAATCCAGATGTTCCTTTCTCGAATTGAGTCACCCCGAAATATGCAACAACAGATTTTTCAATTCGTTGCTCGCTTCCAGCATGAGCTGGATTATCTTCGTGTGGGCGTCGCGAAGGAGTTGTTGTGCGAGGATGTCGAGAAGGTCATGGAAAAATTGTCTGACCAACAACGTGAAGTTTTGCGATTGCGTTTCGGACTAGATGATGGAACCACTCGGACCTTGGAAGAAGTTGCGGAAGTCTTTGGTACCACTAGAGACGAGATTCGTCGTATCGAAACGAAAGCCCTACACTTGCTCAGAAATCCCAACCGTTCACGTCGCTCGCGCCGATATCAGGCACCGGATGAATCTTGACTTTATGAAACTTACTGTCGTGGTAATCTTCGCAACGCGAGAGCCTTCCGGATGCTGCTGACGTTGGTGATACATCGTTTTAGGATCATTGTGATAGCTATTCCTTCGCATGAACAAGCTATCCACGCCGCGATCATAGCGCTTAGTAAGATCGGCAATTTTAAAATCCAGAATGCTAGCATCGTAAAAAACATTGCGTATGCGCACATCCTGGAAAACGTGCTGTGATACGCAGGATAAGCTCCATGCCTTTTTTGCGCCAGCGCCCAATGGAAAAGTTGTACGGCTATTCCTATTGTGAGCAATGGATACGAAGGCGCCAGGTAGGTCGTGCTATGCATCGCCAAAAAGAGGACCACGGAAATATAAAAAATCAGGTCTGAAACGCTATCCAGTCGCGCACCAAACTCGGTGCACCAGTTGAAGTGTCTGGCGACAAAACCATCCAGCATATCCGAGACACCACCCAGGCAGAAGAGTGTTAAAAAACAGCTATGAGCCAGGTTCTTGTCAATTAAGGACAAGACAATCAGCGTAATTGCGGAGAGCAGTCGGATGCTCGTAATAACGTTGGGAATTTGATTCATTCATAAAGCATACGACGCATTTTGCTTCTGTCATGGGAAATCCAACAGCTTTCCAACTGTTGGAACGAAAACTGGTTTGAATGTATCGTCGTTCTAGTGACACTCAGAATAACTGTCTGCACACCCAGTTTTGGCTGACCTCCGAGGAACCACAAACTGGACAATTCGATAAAACTAACGACGCGTGAAAACTTCGGGGTGCGCAGTTTTATAGTGAGACGTTTTCGGGAGCAATTCAAACAGCAGCTCATGATCTGTTTATTCGGAATCCGGACCGAATAATGCCTGATGCCAATGATTGGGTAAGGCACCGAATGTTTTGATTTTCGGTATGGTGTCGGTTACCTTGAAAAGACCGCCGATTTTTGATCCGAGTTCGTTTCGTTTTCTCCAATGTCCATGCGTGCGATCAGACCATTTTCGATTGTGAACACATGCCGCACTTCGCCATCAAACAGAATATCGCCATTAAGAGTCTTCACCAGCTGATGAACCCTCACATTCGTAGTACCGTCGTCCTGAGCGACTATTTCGACCGGCTCTACGTGCGGATCAAACTCATTCCATTGACGAGTCCAGTATGACCGAATTTCTTCTTTCCCGAGCGCCCGCCCACCCTCGGAAGCTTTTGGCCAGCTGACATTCTCACTCATCGTTTCGAGTGCATCGTTGATGTTTCTACGGTTGAACGCTGAGTACGCCTTCTCAATTAGGACCTTAGTTTCCATTTTAATTTCTCCGCGTCGTGCAGACCAGTACTCAACAGGTTAGCAGCTCATTAGCCCGCTTCACTATATGTGAACGAGAGCGTCTGTTCTCCGAGGTGCGATATCGCGGCATTTTATTCGCTCTGTGGCTCGTTCTATCTCAAGCTGGAATATCTTTGAAATATTTCAGCCGCACCACGACTGAGAAGTATAAGGGTAGTCACCATGATAGTATTGTGCGATCGCGCTCGTAGAGCCGGATCTTTGCGTTGAGTGATATTGATCTGTTGTAGTTGTTGGAGGGTTTTGTATATGCGTAAAGTACTTCCGTTACGTTCCTGGGCAGTACTTCCTACCGTTACGTTCTTAGTAGCCACATCTGCGCAGTCGGCGATGGCGGGTCACAATAATCAACCGGCTGGTTGGGCACGAAGCAATCAGTTTCGAGCGCACTCTCTCAACATTAGCTCTGGCGCTTCTGCGGAAGCCAGGTCGCCTAAATGGAGCTCTTTCGAATCGGCTACAGGAGTTACGCGCAACATCAGTCGAAGAGTTGATTTTGATTTGAGCTCAACGCGAGCAAATATCACACTTGGTAGCAGATTGTTTCAATCACAATCGTCAGTCACGATCGATATTGGTGGAACGCTGAAAACACTGACAGCGAATTCCAAGGTGACGGCAGCGGAGTATGTCGCCGCGTTGCAGCAACTGGATGGCGGCGGGCAGAGCCTGGTCCTTGGTAAGGACGGACAGGGCATTGGTGGAACATTTACTTTAGATTCAATTGACAATGCGGGCAGATCGATAAAGGCTTCAGAACTTGTTATTCCGCAGGGCGTTACTGGTGTTGGTAACTTCGGCCGCACTTCGGATTTCAGAGTCGTAGGAGATCTCGTCAATGACGGGAATGTATACGCATTGTCGAACAATCCTTCAAATAGCCTGGCTACAATTTCAGCTAAAAACGTCATCAATGAATCAAATGGTGTGATATCGTCCGCGGTGCCGACATCTGTCAGCGCTGCCTATGGTTCTACACTTTCGGAGGTTGACCTTCGACTTAGAGCTGATAATGACATCACCAACAAAGGTTCAATCATAAGCTCAGGCAATCTTGATCTGAGCGCTGGTGGAGCACTCACCAATACTCAAGGTGCTGCAGCGACAGCTGCCAATAATCTCAACATCAATGTAGGTTCAGGCACAGTCACCAATGGCGGTACCATCACGTCGACTACCGGCAACATCAATATTGCATCCAGTGTTTCAGCCCAGGATTTGAATGTCCTCAATGGCGGTGGCACGTTGCAAGCGTTGAATGGTGACATCAACTTCAGAGATCCGAGCTATGCCGATGTGGGTAACATCAATGTTTTTGGTGGCAATCTTTACTCCAAGCAAGTCAATCTCAACTCAGGAACAGGCACGGCGGATGTCGGAGTCGAGAACATCACGGGTTTAGTCAATGTCAATGCCGCTTGCACGCATGTGACGGCGACGTCCAGCGATCTTAATTTGGGAACGATGAACCTCACTGGAGATCCTACATATTATAGCGTTACAGGTTCGATTACGCTGAATTCGACGATCTCAACTAACGGTGCTGACCTGGCAATCATCGCCGGCGGTGACATCTTGTTCACTGCAGGAGGGATAGATACCGGCTTTCTGAATGGTAACAGTGGAAGCGTTCTAATGGTTGCTGGTGCGAACATCACTGCTCCGGCTTCCGGTTCTGGGAATGATGACACCACAACTGTTGTGACTATATCCAATAGCGCTAATCCTGGTAACGGGAGCAAATCCGGCGGCAAAATCGATATGGTCGCGACGAGTGGAATTCACACCAACGGTCTGTTTGCCGGCTCGAATGGCGGTAGCATCACGCTGGTGGCGTACGCTGGCAGCTCGGCTGGATCTGGTGTCATCTCACTTCCAACGGGTTCTCTTTTGAATTCGAATGGTTCGGGCGGTACAAACGGGGACATAAAATTAATTGCCGGTGGTAGTTCTGGTACGACAATTTCCGCTGGAGATATTCAGACTTCGAGTGGATCGCAAACTGGCAGCATTTTTATATCAACTTCCACTCCAGTGATTGCTGGAGGAACCATTCCCGGCACCATTAGCGTACTCAATGGAACGGTATCAGGTAGCTCAGGGGTGTTTACGAATGGGGCATTGCAAAGCAGTGCTAACGCATCTTTTGGCGTACTGATTGTTAACAATACTCCAGTAACTTGGCACAATGGTTCAACTATTTTCACACCGGTATTCTCAGGCACTCCCAAGTCTATCGATTTCGAGACTGCCGGAGATCTAAACATAACTACCAGCATTCTTGCGACTGGAGGCATTACACTAAAAGCCGCAGGCAACGTCCGAAGCAACACTTCTCCCATTGCAATCAGTACTGCAAATTCTATCGGAGATGGCGGAGCAATTGTTATCTCTGCCGGATCAGCCACTTCCTTCGGCGATGTTGATTTTTCAACCAATCCGATTAGTTCCTTAGACTCCCACAGTTCGGCGTTGAATGGCAGCGGTGGCAACATTCAGATCACAGCAAGCAACTTCGGCAATAATGGCGGTCGCGTTATATTGCCTAACAGCGTGACTATCCTGAGTGGTGGCAGCGGAACAGGAGACAATGGTAACGTCAGCATCACTGCAACATCTGTAAGTGATCCGAGCACTGCCATCACCATCGGAGGAATCGACACCACCGGTGGTGCAACAAACGGCACTGGTTCGATCACATTGAATACTCCAAACGGTGGTGCGACCGTCAATGGTTTGATCTCCACGGACAGTGCGAACATAAACGCTACTGCATTCAGCAACCTGCTGTTCCTCAATCAGGTAAATGGGAACGGCAACACAGTCCTTACTGCAGCTGCCGGGGGCGTTTTACAGCTCGATCAGGTCTCGGTTAACCGAATTATAGGTACGTCGCAGAATATCGCGGGCAATGGTATTTTGTTAAACGGTAACCTCACCGCCCCTGGTGGCATTCTTCTCGTGTCTAAACTTAATATCGATACGAGCAATCCCAACCATTTGATCTCTACTGCATCTTCGTCAGGCGATGCAGGAAACCTGATCATGATTGCTGGTGCTAACTTCCTCCAGAGCGCTTCGACTATCACAATTCAAGGCGCGAGCGTGTTTGGTGGGCAAATCGACATGACGACCGTTCCTTTGAGCGGTATCACAACCAAGAGCACGTTCACCAATGGTAGTGGCGGTTCTGTTCTATTAGTCGGATACGATGGAGTTAGTGCACAGGGCCGTATCTTAATAAACCAATCGGCTTCGATTTTTGCAGGAGGAAATGGCACCGGCTCCAATGGGGATGTCACTGTTGTATCGGGGACGAACAATACCCTCACAGGTATTCAGTTGGGGAATATCGATCTGACCGGCAATACCAAGGGTGGTGGCACGGTTACTCTTGAGACGACTGTGCCGAGCGGAAGCATCGCCAATCCAATATTGATCTCAACTTCGACACTCACACCTTCTCAGTCGTTCCTCGGTACCAACATTTTCACTGCTGGTGATATCGCGGCTAAGTTCGTGACGGCGCCTTCTGGAAACGTAATTGTCCAGTCTGGACGACAAGTTCAACTCGGAAGCCTAAATGTGAGCGCGGCTGAAACTACGGGAACTGGTGGACTAATTTCAGTAACGTCCACATCTTCAACGGTGCTCAACATCGGTGGCGGTGCCAACAGCATTGTCGCTCTTACGGCAGATGGTGGCTCAACAAGTGGCGCCGGTGGGACTTTCGTAGTAAGAAATATTGGAACCGGCGGTCTCAACGCGAGCTCATTGACTGCTCCATTCGTGACCAGCGGCAACGGTGGTTCAGTGACGCTCGACGCCGGTGTGGGGACGCTGACTTTACCATCCTCGTCCTTCAACGTGAACGGTAAAGTCGTAGGTGATGGAGGCTCCCTGAGTGTCTCCGGGAGTGTAATCACGCCGACCTCGATAACTCTAGCGGCGAATGGAACAGGCGGTGGGAATGGAGGTTCCATCTTCGTATATCAGACCGGCTCCGCTACAACTATTGTGGATGGCACGCACCTGCAACTTTTCGCCACAGGCGCAAGTGGCGGCGAAATCGCAGTGCAGACCGGTGGGGACCTCAGTGTGAACGTAAACTCTCTCAAAGTCTCACCCCTGGACATAAACGGTAAGGGCGGTTCGATCATTCTTGACGGGAAAAAGGTAGTTAATGCACTTGGGGGAACGCTGGTTCTCGATGTCAGCGCGCAGACCGGTGGCACTGGCAGTGGTGGCAAGGTTTCAGTTAATGAATCTAACGCTCTGGGTCCGGTAAATGTAAGTTCTGGGGGCGATTTCCAGTTTATCGCCAACAGCGGTACCTTGGGCGGAGACGGCGGTACCGCGGTATTGCTAAGCAATACGGACCTGATAGTTAAACAATCCGGAGTTAGTGTCGACCCACTGGGTAAAAATGGAAACGGCGGAACAATAGCCATGAATGCGGGAGTCGCCGGAACCGGAAACCTGCTCGTCGATGGCAACCTGAGTGCGCTTGGAAAAGGCACCGGGAATGGTGGCACTATCGTTCTCCAGTCGACGGGCGCCAGTCCGTTCACTCTGAAAACTGATTCGAAACCAGTAAATGGCGTGTTTGGAACTCTTTCAACACTGAGCAAGAAAGGCATCAGCGGCGTAATTTCGATTATCAACTCGAACAGCGGCATTTCGATTCTGGAACCACTTTTAAATCAAGGTACCCTAAATTTAATCGCTGGTGGAACGATATCAACTAATTCGTCGTTAGGTGGGAAGAAGACGACTAACTTTATGAATATCACCACGACTGGCGCATTTACATCAGTCAATCCGAAAGTTGTGCTCACCGCCCTTGATGCAATTAGTTTCAACGTTGGTGGTACGACAGGCGCGGCAAATGCCCCTATAACTTTCAACTCGGGCAAATTGACCTTTAATGGTAATGGTGCCGCATTCCTTGTGAATAAAGCGAAGACCCCTCTGCTCATCAATTCTTCGACCGCTGGCGCTGATTTCAACCTGACTACTGCGAGCATCGAGAATGGCAATACCGCGTCTACCGGTGTGGCGTTGACGGATACTGCGGGTAAAGTCACGCTCAATCTGACCAAAGGCGGAATCGGAGCAAACGGTTCTTTCTTGACCAAAGTCACCGATCTTAGCTTCAACAGCAAACGTGGATTAATTGACATTACGAACTCGAGCGTCGGTGCGCTTGCTCTCGAAGACAGTAATGCCGGCGGAACTATAAAAATCAGCTCGTCTAGCGATATAAGCATTGTGGGCTCTGTTGGGACCACTAAAGCGAATGTGTCATTACTTGCCACGAATACCGCAAAGATTGTCAATGGAGGCGGCACCGTCAATGGTGCAGCCGTCAGCCTCACGTCTTTCAATGGCTCGGTCGGTGATGTCGGAAACGGTGCGGTGGTGACTAACGCTTCTACTCTTACCGCTTCTGCTGGAACAACGATAAATATCCTCGACAACGCTGATTCCGTTGTGCTAGGCAACCTGACTTCCAATAACGGAGATCTGACGGTCAAAACATCAGCAAGCGCTAAGGCTCTGAATGTTCAGAAAAACGCGATTATCAACGCCGTGAATGGAAAGATAGTTCTTCAACAGTCGAACACCACTAAAGGTAAGATAACCGTTGGTGCGAATTCTGTAATTCAAACTACCGGCCTTACAGGCGATGATGTCTACATCTACATCGGATCGGCGTTGCCGGCCAAAGTCAATCCGATAACCACCGGGGATATTTCCAACGTTGTTGTCGACAATCAGAATGTCGTTATGGGTCAGGTTTTTGCGGGCAATAACGGTTTCACTGCAAAATCACCGACTAACACGCTAACCACTAAAGGCCGAGACATTGTTATCGACACAGGCACGCTCTCCGCAAAAAACATTGTTCTAGGCGGCGGTGTGCAGATTACTGCTGATCCTCCGCTGCCGGAAGGTATGGCTACAGCGTCGCAAGAGATGCGTTCTGCATACGGGTCTTGGGAGCGGTTATATCCGAGAGCCTTCGTAAAATAGGCTGGGAATGTGTAATGACGCGCGGTAGCGGCATAGGCGCTTTGTAAGCGCCCATGCCGAGCGCCCTGCACAGCGCTTCTACTTAGCGCCCCTGCCGAGCGCACCTAGCAAGCGCCCGCTACCAGGCGCCCTACGTTTACACTGAGATGCGGGCGCGGTTACTAAACGCGGCCGACGCGGATGTGGACTTGCCATGTGACGGTTCGTTTAAGTGAGTGATCGCCCCAGGCATCGCATATGGTGTCAAAGTGTTTCTCGATCGGGTCTTTTCCGAGTTCCTTCCGATACGCTTGTGTTGCGGACCAACTGGACATGTAGCCCAGGCATTGGTTTAGGTCCCATTCCAGTTTCATCTGGAAATTCGGAGTATGAATTTCTTCGAACGGAAAATCGATTGTCTTATATTGGTCGCGTACTAATTTGATTTGCCGCGGCCAAAACGTTTTCAAATCCTCATATAAGACCTCGAAGGTGTCGCTGACACTTTCGTCTATTTGAAAGGCTTCATAGCACCAGGCGGCAATTACGCCCTTCGGTTTTAATACCCGTTGAGCCTCTAAAAAGAAAGGATCGATATCGAACCAGTGTAGTGCGTTAGCGATTGTGATCAGATCTTGGGATTGATCGTCTAGCTCGCTATTCTCCGCGGTTGCAATTTCATATTGCACGTTATCGTGCGCAATTGCTAATTTGATTTGTTCTTCACTGGCATCAGTGGCGGTGACTTTTTCGAAGTAGTTTGCAAGAGCGACTGCGGCTTGACCATTGCCTGTAGCACAATCCCAGGCTCGTTGTTTCGTCGGAGTAATGGACGCCAGGAAATCAAATAATTCCTTCGGGTACTGCGGACGAAAACGACGATAGGTCGCTGCTAAACTTGAAAAATGATCGTTGAATGTCATATATAAGATTAACTTCTGCTGTTAGGATGATAACATGCCTGACAAGGAATTCGTTTATCGACATGACACGACGATTTTGTTCGAAAATTCTTGGACTGCAGGCTGCACTGCTTTTGTCGTTTGTAATCGGCACCAGTTGTGGCGCCGATGAGGTCGTGGATGTTAAAGTCGATAGGAAACCGGCTACGGTCGAGCGTCGTTTTTTTAACCCCTGGAATCCTTTCGAAGCGCATCCTCAGCTGGAAAAGGGTCAACAGGCTCTGACCGAATTCTCTTACGATCTGTCTGTCGGAATTGATGATATCGATGTCGTGGATCGTGAAGAACGGCATGGTCGCTGGTTCGTTCACATCCGCCCGAAGAATCTCCATGCGACACTAGAGTTGCCAATAACTATATGGATCCCACAAGGAGCACCCAAGAAGTGCGTTGCCCACGAGGAGGGCCATAAGGTCATAGTCGAACGTGTTTACGAATTCGCCGGTGATATCATCTCGCACTACGCCACGAAATCCTTTAGCGATATTTGTGCCGGTGAAGGAGCGTCGTTCGAATTAGCAGTCAAGGACGCGCACAAGCGCATCGTGTCTGATTTGAACAAGAATTATCGAGGCACAGTTTTTGACTATAGTTTGATGATCACCAGGGAGTACGATCGCATAACAAATCACGGTTTAAATCCAATCAGTGAGGATGAAGCGATCAAAAAATCATTCGATACGTGTTCCGCCCAAATGTCGCAACTGCTAATTGAACGCGAACAGGCGCAGAAACAGCGTCCTCCCGTAGACGGACCTATGACTAAACTTGAAGTTAAGCCCAAGCCCTAGTTTAATCGACCTTGTTTTCGTATACTGCGACTTTTAAACATTGCTACCACATACGATATCATTACTCTCTAAGATTTATTTTTCGTTGCCGTTGATTTCGTCCAGAGTTAAGTTCAACTTTGTCGATGCCATATCCAGAAAAACGGTTCGACGCATTAAGTTCGAAAGTTGTGGTCCGCGAGGTTCGTTTGTTCCGCTCGCGGGGCATTAAAATAAGGTGACAACTGCTGGATGATCTTTGGACCACATTGCACAGGGATGAGTTTAACCATGAAATTTAAGCGACAATCAGTCCCGCTTCTCTGTCTCTTATCGTTTTTGACGATAGGAACGGCCTTCGCTGCTGAATCCGGTCCTGGTGCCAAGGCTGTGGCGCTCTATCAGAAGGGTAAGTACCAGGAAGCGCTTCCGCTTTTCAAACAAGCCGTGAAAGAACGTCCTCAGGATGCAAACGCGCTCTACTACTATGGTTCTACTCTCCAGCAACTCGGTCAAGGCGCAGCGGCCAGGCAGATTTATAACAAAGTGATTGGAAACTTTCCAGGCTCGCCGGCCGCCAGGCAAGCCATGGGAATCATCCTGAATGCCAGCCCGGTGCGCGCTTCTGCTGGACCATCGACCACGGGACGCGCAACCGCCCCGCAAGCAACTGCGGGCTACGCGGCGCCGTCTACTGGCATTGGCACCTCACCGGACTATTCTTCACTCCCACAAGAGACCAGAGTGTATTTCACAAACGAAGGAAACGCATTGATTGTGAAGGCCGAACTCAATAACAGAGCTATCGATATGGTCTTCGATACAGGAGCCGAGGCGTGTGTTTTTGGAAAAAACCATTTGCGAGAGTTAGGCATCCCTGTTCCGCAGGGCGCCCCGACAGGACAAGCTTCGGGTGTCGGAGACGGTGGACTGATTTCGACCTGGTCGATGACGGCCGACCTAAAGGTAGGCAACATTCATCGGAAGAATTTGCAGGTCTTGGTCCAGGAGAATCTACCCGGACAGCCGCTTCTAGGGCAGACCTTCTTCAAAGACTTTCGCTACACAATCGATAATGGAGCCCATTCCATTCATTTCGTCATCAAACAAGCTCCGCGCACTGTTGTCGCATCAAGAGGCTTCTCACCATCAGCTGCAACAGCGGATCGGTACGCCGTTCCCTTCACGCGAGCAGGCAATGAGATGATTGTTGTCGCAGAGGTTAACGGCAGACCTATCAAAATGATTTTCGACACTGGTGCTTCAGGAACAGTTTTCACAACTGAGCATATGCGGCAACTGGGAATCACCATTCCTGAGGACGCAGAGGCAGAGCGCCATATTGGTATCGCTGGCGAAACCGCAGCTGTCGGTTTTCCCGTTTCAAGAATGCGGCTTGGTCCAATCGAAAAATCATCGTTTCCAATCAGCGTAACGCAGGGTATGACAGGATATCCTCTGCTCGGTCAGACTTTCTATGGAGACTGGCAGTACAGTATCGATAACTCGGCTGGACTGATTCGTTTTGTGCGCCGGTAAAAAATACCAACTTCTGCAATCGTCATAAATATGTCTTCTCGACGCAGCGTTGAACTTTTCGGAGGGTGCCGGAGTCGATGCCAGAGACGGAGGAGAACAGGTCCATGAGCCTGTTTAGCGATGCTCTTGTTGAATCACGTTGTGAAGTTGGAATTGATTTCGCTTCTTTTGACCAGCGGTTCATGCCACTTGATTCGGTAAAATGTTCTAAAAGTGCTGTGGAAAGTTTTTGGCAGAATTCGACTGTCAGTGCGCGTTGTCGCTTCATCTCTTCGATTTGTGAAAGAAACTGACCGAACGCTTCCGAGTCCCAACTCTTCAACGAAGTTTGTCTAAGCAGCGCGAGAACCTCGGTTTCCATCTGTCGACTGCGTGCCGTAACGGCAGATGCTCGAGTTGCTTTCTCGAATTGAGCACCCAGCTTCGAGGGCGGAGCGGTTTCTAGTTTCTTCGGCTCCGGTGGTGCTTGTGCGCTCTGCGATTCGGCGTCCAGTGCAAACATTCGCAGCTTCAGAACCTGAGGATTAGACGGTCCGTCCGGATGATGCTTTGCCACCAGATCTGCTACGTGCCGAACATCGAAGAGAAATTCATCAGAGCGGTCCGGACAGAGGCAGATGGTGTCGGCGAGATACTTGCAAATATCTTCGCTGAGTGCGTTATTGGCGCAAAGCGATTCCAACACTACAAGAGCTTCTTGAAAGTCCGTGGTGGCCCACTGAACTTGTCTGGTCGCTGCGCGAATGTGTTTAATGACTAAACCTTCCATCGCTTCTGTAACTAAGCTAGTTTCGCACTTGTATTTTTGCAAGAGTTCGAAGGCCTGATCGTACGCACCACACGTGGTGAGGTTTCTCGCGAATGACTGGGCTCCATCAGCGAATCGCCGTCGCAAATCCTCTTGTGCGAGTAGGTCATCGTTGATTAGTTTGTCGGCTTCGAGAAACTTACCTTCGTTCAAAAGATCCACGATTGTATCGGCGACTTTCTTATCGTCGAGACGTTTATAATTGTCAGCGGCGAGGCGCGTAGCCATTCGTACTCCGCCCATTAACTCAGCCTCGCCAAGCTCCGCTGCGAAGGCCACGATTACGTCGCCTAATTCGTCGAGATCGGCCAGCGGACCGTCGAGTTCTTGCTTCAAGCAATTATACAGTTGCTCCGGCATTCTAGATCGCATCGCTTTTACAAGGTCTTGTCGCGAGTTCATCATCTTAAACGCGATAGCTTGACCTACAGCCGAGCGATCGTGAATCGCGTCATTCGGCGACGCGGTTTGAGAAATCGTATTGAAGTGATGCATTGCCAGGTCGGGTCGTCGATTTAACAACTGACATTGTCCGATACGCAGAAGCAAGTCCAGGTCATTGGCACTGCCTGCGCCACCACGAACGGAGCGCGCCGCTTCGTACAGCGAGGCTGCTTGATCGTATTGAGCCGCCTTTTCGAAGAACGCCGCCACAAGTTTCAGCGCGGTGCTCAGTCCGGGCGCCGTAGCCAGCGGACCGTTGCCATAGCCGAGTAGCGTGCAGGACAAATTGCTGATTGAAAACGGAGGTGTCTTGAGATTGCGCGGTTGATTTTTCCAACTGCATTTTTCTTCCATGAGCGCAATCGCGTCACCTTCTCGGTTGAGCTGGCAATACGCCATCATCAAACCGACAGTTGCATCAAGAATTTCGGCGTGACCCGAGTCGTCATTGTATTTTTTTAGCACTGACTTGAAGTGAAATACAGCAGCTGCTGGATTGTTATTGAGAAGCTGACACGTTCCCAGTCGCAGGTTTAAATGATCTTCGATTTTGTGATAGTCAGTTGCGATTTTTTCTTTAACCCACGAACTATCCTTTTTCTTTTGCTGTTGCTTTGCCTGTGCGGCTCTGTCTTTCTCAATGCCTTCCATTGCTTTGAGATAGGCTTCAGCAGATTCGGCGTATTTAGCTGCTATGAAAAACTCATCGCCTCGGGCGGACCACTCTTGCGAACTCAATTTCTGCTGTAAAACTGAGGAGAGCATTGCTCCCCCTTTGGTCGACGCACTTTTGAGAAGAAAACCTAGCCGATCTTTTGCACCACGCTTGGTGGTGCTCAATTTTTCAAGCGCTGAGAGAACCGGTGGCCGCTCAGTGATCCGAGTTGGATCTGTCTGAGCGATCTGGTCGATTGCCTTTATCTGCTCGCTATGGTCCAATTCCGGAAGGTTCAATAATTCGTCATCGGATGCGTCGAGAAAAGGAATTGATGCAACCGGGCAATCCAAGAGCCTGATCAGTGTTCTTACAGCATTTTGTATTTCAGGCTGCGGGTGTTCTCGCAATTTAGTAAACAATGCGGATTCGTAAGGCGCAAGCAAATCGGCATGCGCGAACAGCAAGCACTCCCGATCTTTGCTGTACGAAAGAAGCTCAGGGTCTGCTGCAATGGCCATCAGCGAAATCGTAATCAACCAGGCCGGAAAGTTATCGATGTATGCTCCAAAATGCTCTCGGCTGCGGTAAGGATGTTGATAGTTCGCATGTCCCAGTTCTGCACTGGATAGACCTTCTAACTCCGGAACGAAAAATCCATCGTAATCAATCAGCTTCATTTCATCATCGACAATTAAGATGTTGCCATGTTGAAGGTCACCATGGGCGATACCATGGTGTTTCATGTCAGCAAGAATCTTTCGCAGATGTTCGACGAGATTGTTTAGCTTTGCTTGATTGTTGCCGTGCTTTGCCAGATATCGATCGAGCGGCAAGCCGTTAGCCCAGTCCATTTTTACGATAGGAAACCAACCGCCCTGAACTTTTATGCCTTGTTCGATGTATTCGGTTCTAATCAACCAGCTGGCGTTTAGTCCCGACAACTTCTCCAGGATCTTCAAATATCGCAGCTTGAGATCAGGTATATCGCTGTGAAAACAGCGCACAGCATTGACCTTTCCATCGCTGCTCACCAGCTTGTACACGTTAGTAAACGCGCCGCTGATTGGGCGAGGGAGCCCCATCGCCGTTAGCTCTACCTGGGATGACCGCAAGCTCGGTTCGGCAAAACAACTCGCCGGAGATTGAATTGCTTCGTTATAGTCCTGGGGATTGGGCCAGTCCATCGCTTAACTCCATAACATCTATTATTTGCCCTGTTTTGAGACTTTCATTCTGCACTTCTTCGTCTCCGGAGTTAGATGTTTGAGTATTAAACATCTAACGGCGCAGGTCGTTCAATTCCGTACGTTTGTCCTCAATAATCTTTCTCTAGACTGACAACTGGAACTTCTTGGGAGATGCCGAGTCTCGCAACTATCCAATCGCAAAACCGACGATTTTCCTCAACGCGATTCGTGAATACTCAGTAACCGTCGCCAAGTTTGGCGGGAAGCAGGTGATCTTATGACAGATGAAAGTTACATCAAAAAAACAATCGAGCAGTTGAAAAAGGAAAAGGCTCAACATGTCGATAAATTCGCTGGTAATCAAGCTCATGCAGGATGCGCTCCCAACTTCGATCGAGCAATAAAGAACCTTGAAAACGAGGAATACCTCATTGTCTCGAAACGCGATCCCAAGCGTGCTGCCGATCTGGTCGGGAAAGACGCCAAGAACGATGATGGATGCAAAGTCCCGCGCGCCGACGAACCTGCGGACTACACGGAGGCGGGTGACATCGGTGATGAGCAGATGCCTGCCGGTGACATCAAGACAGATAAGAAAGCCTGGAATCTTGATGCCAGCAAGAATCTCAACCTTGAGATACCGAAAAAAGTCAAAGAATTCATGGACGGGCTATAGGCAATGGAAACTCGCCGCATATGCCTGCTATATGCGGCGTTCCATCGTTCTTTTAATGGCGCGAGAGAGTACAATTAACGCGGGCGATCACGCTCAGTTGATTACTCTGGGACCATTGCGATCGATTTAGTAATCAGCGGAAAACTTCCCAATCCAGGCAAAAATGTCCGTTCTGATAGCGTCCGCGATTCTCGTCATCTTCTTCATCATGGCCGGTCTCATGTACACGAGACGGGTTTCGGCTTTGCTGGCGCTGCCGATCATGGCGCTTGTAATCGCGGCGGTAGGTGGGATTTCCGGACAAGAAATTCTCGATGAAGTGATCACCAAAGGGTCCGTCAAGCTGCACATGGCGTATACCACCACCATGTTTGGTGCAATTTTGGCCGAGATGATGAATCGTCATGGCATCGCTAAAGCTCTGGTGCGTTGGGTTGCTGAGTTCGCCGGTGATAATCCTTATGTGCTTGGTTTGATTCTGACAATGGTGACGGCGTTGCTCTTTTCTACACTGGGCGGGCTCGGCGCGGTGATTATGATCGGTACGATTATTCTGCCGGTGATGCTGTCTATAGGAATTTCAACCGCCACCGCCGGTGGTCTTTACCTTTTTGGTATTAGTCTTGGTGGCATGTTCAATCTTGCTAATTGGCAGTTTTACGTTGATGTTCTTAAAGTCGATCAATCGGTGATCGTACAATTCGTTGTGCCTTTCGCCTTTGTGCTTGGACTGGCTATTCTGCTTTTTCTTGCTATCGAATTGCGTTCCATGAAGAACATCAAATATCTTGTTGGTGGCGCGGGATTGATTGCAATCGCCCTGTTTTTCACACAGAACGGTTTTACCGGATCCGCAGGTTCAACAGCCGCAGCTGTTGCCGCTACGCCTCCACCTGCTCCTGTGGCTGCGCCATGGTCGATCTATGGCAGCGTGATCGTGCTGGCGCTCATGGTGTGTTTTGCACTATGGCGTGGAGCGAAAAAGGAAACATCTCTATCTTGGCTCGCGCTTTTGACGCCTGTATTGCCTTTGTTTCTAGTTCTTGCTTGTGGCTGGGGTATCATGCCGGCATTCATAGCTGCCATCGCATATGGTGTGCTGGCGACCTGGCAGAAAGATTCAATCACTATGCTGACCCGCTGCATTATCGATGGAATCGCCACAGTCATCCCTGCAATCTTCTTGATGATCGGAATCGGCATGTTGATTGCCGCCGTCAGCCATCAACAAATTGCTGGCGCCGTCGGTCCGCTGATCGCTGGAGTTGTCCCTACTACGGCGCTCTGGTATGTTGTTCTTTTCTCGTTGATGACACCTTTTGCCCTCTATCGAGGTCCGCTCAGTCTCTGGGGAATGGGCAGTGGTCTGGTAAAACTGATTCAGACTTCCACTACGCTCACAGGTCAGGCGATCATGGGAATGTTGATGTCCGTAGGGCAAGTGCAAGGCATTTGTGATCCGACCAATACGCACAACATCTGGATTGCGACTTATCTTGGAACCGACACACAGGCGTTGTTCAGGAAGACGGTTGTCTACGCCTGGCTCTGTTCTGTCTGTGGTTTGATCCTGGCATGTGCACTGAAATTTGTGCCGTTAAGTTGAGCGAGGTTGAAACAATAACTTTGGTTGGAACAGTAAGAGTTGGTATTGATGTCGGTGGCACGTTTACTCATGCCGTCGCAATTGACTCTGGCTCGATGACGTTAGCTGGAAGCGTTAAGGTTCCTACCACTCACAGCGCTCAAGAAGGCGTGGCTCTCGGAATCATCGAGGCGCTCAAAAAGCTTCTCAGTGAAGCGAACATATCACCCGATAATGTAGGATTTATCGCACACAGCACGACGCAGGCTACCAATGCCCTGCTGGAGGGTGACGTTGCTCCGGTTGGCATAATTTCGATGGGAAGCGGTCTCAATGCTGGTATCGCAAATGGTGCATCAAAACTTGGCAAAATCGAACTTGCGCCCGACAAATACTTGCCAACATTTCATGTGTTCATTGATACGTCAAAGCCTGTGACCCGAGAAAAGGTGGAGTCTGCAATCGAGCAACTCTTGAAGCAGGGCGCAAAAGCAATTGCTGTGAGCGAAGCTTTCTCAGTCGATGATCCAAAGAATGAAGAATTCGTTGTCGGCATTGTCCGTGAAAAAAATCTGCCTGCCACAGCCGGACACGAGGTCAGTCAACTCTACGGATACCGGGTGAGAACACGCACTGCGGTGATTAACGCATCGATGCTACCGAAGATGATCGAGAGCGCTAACATGACTGAGTCGAGTGTTCGAGGTGCAGGAATAAAGGCTGCCGTCATGATCATGCGGTCGGACGGCGGAGTCATGGACATCGATGCGATGCGAAAGCGTCCAATTCTGACAATGCTCTCCGGACCCGCTGCCGGCGTGGCTGCAGCAATGATGTTTTTGAGAATCTCCGACGGTATCTTTCTTGAAGTCGGTGGCACCTCGACGGACATTTCGGCGATCAGTAATGGTCGAGCCAAGATCAAATCTGCCGAGATTGGCGGCCATCGCGTCTATATGCGAACTCTCGATGTGAGAACTGTTGGTGTCGCTGGTGGATCTCTTCCGCGAATTAAAAATGGAAAGCTGTTTGACGTCGGTCCGCGCAGCGCTCATATCGCCGGATTGCATTATTCATCGTTCGAAGAGCCTCTGTCGGAGCCGACCGTCAAGTTGATCAAACCGATGGCCGACGACCCTGACGATTACGTCATGATTGAGCAGATTAATAACGACAGAAAGCAGTGCGTCACGCCGACATGCGCTTCCAATCTGCTCGGTCTGGTTCCTGCGGGCAACTGCGCCGTGGGCTCCAAAGCCTCGATTGAACCGGCGTTCAAAGCCCTGGCTAAAACACTTTCCAGCGAGCCGACCGAGGTCGCTGAAGAGATGTTAAAGATGGCGGCAAAAAAGTGCATTCCTGTTGTCCAGGCGATGATCAGGGATCATAAACTGGATGCGGAGCTTGTAAATTTGATTGGTGGCGGCGGTGGTGCTGCGGCAATTGTTCCATTTGTTGCCAAAGAAATGGGACTGCAATTTCAAATTGCCGATCATGCCGATGTAATCTCGGCAATCGGCGTTGCTCTGGCTCTCATTCGAGAAACTGTTGAACGGCAAGTGGTTAATCCCAGTGACGACGACATTCTGCGAATTCGGCAAGAGGCATACGCCGCGGTCGAAAAAATGGGAGCAGAACCAGCCTCGATTGAGGTGCACATCGAAATTGACACGCGCACTAATATTGTGCGTGCTACCGCAGTTGGTGCAACAAGTATGACTCGCGACACTGATGTGAAGCAAGCCAGTAACCATGTTGAGAGAGTCGAGCTGGTGGCAGGTTCTATGCGAGTAGATAAAGATCAGGTCAAACTGGACGTGGAAGGAAAGTTTTTCCAGGTCTACTCAGCTGACAGAGTTGAAGATAAACTTTTCGGTTTATTGAAACATCACTTGCGTAGCGTCCGCGTTCTCGATCATGCCGGAGGAATTCGTCTGCAGTTTCGGAACGCCGCGTTTAAAGAATGCACGGTCGATACCGCCGACCGGACTATCACAGCGCTAATAGAGGAGCACTCCGAGTGGGGTGATGCCGGAAAGGTAATACCAGATATGGTGCTATTGGCCGGTGCAAAAATCGTCGACTTGTCGGGTCTGCTCGATTCGCATCAGGTGGTTGCACTTGCGCGAGCCGAGATGGAAAGTGTCCCACGTGACGCGCAAGTGGTTGCCATTGCCAGGCTAAACTAATATCGAACGGACTGGACAAGAAAATCTTGCGTTTACCAACAGAACATCAGGAAGAATTTTTGCGAGGAATCGCTGAGTTTAACCAGCGTGAATTTTTTGAATGCCATGAGACGCTGGAGGGGGTCTGGCAAAAGTATCAGCAACCCGACCGCGAGTTAATTCAGGGAATTATTCAGGTTGCTGTCGGCTATTACCACTTGCTTCGGGACAATTCGGTCGGAGCGTTAAAACTGTTAAGAAGAGGCGTCGGCAGAATCGAAAAATTTGCTCCATTCTACTTCGAGCTAGACCTGGAGCCGTTTATTGCGAACATTGCAGCCGACATAGCCGTGACGGAAGAAGACCCACATCCGCCCGTAATGAGCCTTAGGATTCCAAGAATAGAATTTTCATCTGGGACACCGGATTGTTGAATTGTTGCCAACCAGCTATTATCAGAGTCAGGAGCATGCGTTTCTGTTTGCTTTGCAGTTTCCATGTGCCTTAACTCGATTCAGAAAGACGTAAACGAAAAGTGAAACCGGCTCAGAAAATCCTCGTAGTCGACGACGAACACGCAATCACCCTGCTGCTTTCAGAGGTGCTGAAAGACGCTGGTTATACAGTCGACTCTGCCAATGATGGTTTCAAAGCAATTGCTGCTTGCAAAGTGCGGACGCCGGATGTAATCGTCCTTGACTTGAACATGCCGTTGATGGGCGGTATGGCCGTTTATCAGCGACTGAAAAAAGAAGAAAAAACCAGCCATATTCCAATTATTTTCCTCGGCTCTCGAGATGAGCCTGTTCCCGACGTGGTCGGCGAAGAGCCCGAAAATGAAGACATTATCTTTAAACCGGTCCAGCCGACCGAATTGCTGAATCGGGTCAAGAGCATTTTGCGTGAAAAGGCTCTGCGAGACGAGCTTCGCAAGAAAGAATTGCAAATTAAAGAGCTTTCGTTGACCGACAATCTGACGGAACTCAAGAGCCTGCGATACCTTCAAGAGTTTCTCAAGCTTGGTATTAAACAAGCTAGACGCTACGGAGTGCCGCTCAGCGTGGTCATTATGGAAGTCGACAACCATAAGGATCTGCTTAAGCATTACGGACAAAAGACGGCAGACACGGTGATTGCGCAGATTGCCGATATCGTCGGCAAGCAAATGCGTGATTCTGACATCGTTGTGCGCTCCGGAGCTTTCGAATTCACCGTCGGATTGACAGTGACGCCACGTGATGGCGCCATTGAGGTGGCGGAGCGTTTGCGAACGACCATCCAGGACACGAGCTTTCGAGCAGATAACGACACCCTTAACCTCACGGTTGGCGTCGGAATCTGCCAATTTGCGCCGCACATGGATGACGATGGCAAGGTGCTGCTCTCACACGCCCGCGCAGCCGTAGAGCACGCCCACAAAGACGGCGGCAACCGCAGCTTGATGGCTGAGTAGCGGCAGATTCGCTCAACGTTTTTTAAATTCAAATCTGTGTGATTTTCGGCTCGGACCAGTGGCGTGAAAACACACCTCATGTGACAATATTTTCTAGACTAATCCCGAAGTCAAGGTGCTCTCGGAGTGCTTTAGAACCAACGCCATCGGGGCGTAGCGCAGCTTGGTAGCGTGTCCGTTTCGGGTGCGGAAGGCCGGAGGTTCAAATCCTCTCGCCCCGATTTTTCGAACCAGCCTGGAAGGCTCGGAACTTTAAATCGATCTGGATGGTTTCATCCAGCAAATTCCCATGCGATTTGAATTTTTTCAAATGCGCTTCACCTTTTCAATAAAATGATTCTGTCGAGATCGTAGTTAAGTGAATGGATTTACCGATCGCATATGTCCTGGTTATGCATCTCGATTTTCGTTTAATCATTCAACATTTGATGAGCTGACAACGTATGCTTAGTTACTTCATTAGCTGCACGGTTTGAACAATGTTTGCTTTCCTCAAAGGCGTAATTCACTCGAAAGATCTCAGCGGTGGCGCTGTGAATCGGCTGGTCATCGATGTCTCCGGTGTGGGATTTGAACTGTTGATGGCGACCAGAAGTTTGCTCAATGTGCCGAAACCTGGTGAGGAAGCCTTAATTCATACCTTCATGTCCGTGAGGGAGACCGAGATCACTTTATTCGGTTTTGAAAGTGCTGATGAAAGACAGATCTTTTTGATTTTGCAAACTGTCAGTGGTGTTGGACCGAAACTCGCTCTCGCGATTGTTGGCACCTTGGGTGTGAAGCTAATTGTTGATGCAATTCTTTCTGAAGACACGAAGACGATCAGTCAAACTCCGGGCGTTGGACCCAAGGTCGCGCAGCGGATTGCCCTCGAGTTGAAATCCAAAATCGAGGAATTCGGTTCGAAGATGGGTGGTCCGTTGGAGCCCGTGACCGTGGCGGCGGACATTCAGGAAGAAGTCCGCTCTATTCTGACAAATCTTGGTTACACGGTTACCGAAGTCGGCATGGCGCTTCGCAAAGCCCAGTCGGAAGAGACTCTGAGCGAAGATGTGGAAAGCCTGGTAAGGTATAGCTTAAAAGTGTTAGGAACGTCCGCACGCACTTAAGTAAAACTCTAAGGTTGAAAACCAGATGTCTGCTCCCCGCTCGAAGTTGAGCGCGATTTTTGCAGGTTCCGTCGCCGGGTCGCTCGCGGTGGTGATACTGCTGATGGTGCCGGTCGTGGGCGTCCGGAAGGAATTTAGTCAGGTAGCTTTGAACTGGCAAGAAATTGTTCTCTACTGTGCCTGCCTGATAGCTGGAACCATCGCCGGTGCCAGAGTGGGCTTTCGTGAATTTCAATCTAACACCGTCATGCTCAATTGTGCGGAAGAAGAATCAGAGGTTGAGGCATCCGACGCTGATGAAGTGGAACAAAATGAAGAGTTGGAGAAATTATCAATCGACGACGAGCCACCATCAACAGTGCCGCAGATTGAGCTTAGTCTAGCTGGTGGTCCGAAGAAACCTCGTCACAGATTCTGGACTGAAGCAAGCAAATCGCGCACGCGAGTGCTGCTTCTGTTCTTATACCTGCTTCTTTATGTGATGTGTTCGATTCTTTGTCAGAAAATGAACCTGGGAAGTCTGGTTACGGATGCATTAACTGCCGAAGTTGTTAGAACGTTTGGGCTGGGACTGTCAGTCTCCGGTCTCTATCTTATGGTTCGCGGAATGTTCGTTCAAATTGCACCGGCGAAAACTAAGTTGATTGAGTCGACGACTCCTGAACTGTCTATACGCGGATGGTCGCCGCATATGTCACCACACGTGCCACCAACGCGCGTAGAGTTTCTTCGCACGCATCCCGTCTGTGCGGGTTGGTTGGTGCTGCTGACTGGATTGCCCATCGTATTTATGGCCTGGTTTCCGCTGATTGCGATTCCTGGATTGTTTATCGCAATGAACTGGTTGTTCGTAGTTAGAAACGCCACAAGCAGTGACTTTCCGGCGGCGACTAGTGCGTAGCTCTGGGAACCTGGACGCGCCGCCATCCTGACTTCTATGAATTTCTGATTTATCGATGCACCGTACGGCGGTGTTCTACATATAGATAGATGATGAAAATCGTCCGATAACCGCTCTGGATCTACCAAATTTCTTTATCATGGATGATTAGAGGCTCATTTTGCGAGCAGTTTTATGAGTGAAATCCCATACTTAACAAAAGTTGCAATACTTTCACGAAAAACGCAAGTCTGCAAAGTCAATGTCAGCATTGGTTTACAGACGCGATTTTTTTATGATCCAGAGCTAATATGATTTTGCGATGTCAAGTGTTGTGGTCACTTGAGAAGCACTTAGAATCGT
This sequence comes from Obscuribacteraceae bacterium (SeqCode), assembly GCA_044225915.1. GTDB lineage: Bacteria > Cyanobacteriota > Vampirovibrionia > Obscuribacterales > Obscuribacteraceae > JADYXR01. Next base: position 105,934 of record JBGAHZ010000009.1, on the reverse strand, counting down.
AGAGTGACTCACACGAGGGGTGCATGTAGAGCGCCTCGCCATCGACAGCTCAGGTTGTTTCGATGTGAAAGTGGGGGCAGGCTTGCGCTCAAACGCGTTGCCAGGATTCATTGTCTGATTCCGCAACAGTTAAATCAGGGGTGTGAGTAGTGTTTATGGCGTGAATCTCAAGCGCTGCTAGTTTCAAAAGGACACACAGGAGCGGGAAAATGAAAGAAGAAGTTATTGCAGAAGAAGCTGCTATCACGGACGACGAGCGACGCTGTCTGAGAATGTGGTTTCGTCAAGCTATTGTTCAGTTAGAACGGGACGAAGTCGCTAATCAGATCTATGTAGAGAAGTACACTTCCGAAAAAACTACTCACAGAGAGCATGCTACTCGTCGCAGAGCGCGCAGAAGCCGCATGACTCCTCACTTGAGAGAACTAGTATTTTAAATTCACGCGTGTGAGCCATCATCGGTCCCCCCGATAACCGTTTTCTGACCTGTTCTCTTTAGAGGACAGGTCTTTCTTTACGTTGCGACACCTTCTATTGAACGGACAAAGACAAACTTATATCGTCGAATTACAGAACGTTCGAATCAGAGGTTACGCCGCGTGAGCATGTGCGCTTACTTCGAAAGCATAAGCCATCGCAAGCTCAAAAAGCTGCTCGCTAACCCTGATGCTATCCACGATATCGTTTGGTCCGATCTTCATGATGAAGAAAATAGCGGATTTTTCGATCTGCATAAATCGTGGCAGGCTCTGCATTTCCTGCTGACCGGAACGAGTTGGGATGTAGATCCCGACGTGCCGATATCGAAAGTTGTGCTCGGCGGCGATGAAGTCGGACCCGATGCTTTCGGCTACGGACCAGCGCGATTCATGAAACCGGATGTCGTCCAACAGGTCGCCGAAGCATTGAAAAATGTCGATCTGGAAGAACTGAGAACTAAGTATTCGAAAGAAGAGTTTACCGAAGCGAACCTTTATTCGTTTGAACTAGGCGATTTTGAAGAAGAGATCGGCATACTAATCGACTATCTCGATGGTCTGATCGAATTCTATGGCGAGGCGGCCGAGAAAGGCAACGCCGTGTTGACGTATATTCAATGACGGTTTTTATTTTCGAGTACAGGTTCGAACCTGCACCGTTGCGAATCTCCAATGGTTTCGAATTTACGAATCGAATATTTCAGTGAATAATTGAACATTCAGGAAGCGCTTGTTCTAACTTTGCAATTGCGTTGCTATCGACTTTCTCGCAACCGCGTAAGCTCAAATGTTTCAATCCATGCAACTTAGCCAGGACTTGCAAGCCGGCACCGCTTATTTTGGTTTTCTCGAGGGACACCGTATCTAGTGGCAAGTTGGCGATATGCGGCAAGGCGCTATCGCCTATATCAGAGCCGTTGAAGCTTATCTTGTTTAAGCTGCTGAATCCTTCCAGTGGTGTTAAGTCCTGTTCGCCGAATTTTATATATGCTAGATCCAGCGTTTTCAAATTCTTATTAGAAGCCAGTTTAGCGAGGTCGGAGGCTTTGGCTGTCTGAACATTTGAGAGGATAAGAGTTTGAATCTTTGGAAAATCAGCGAGCCTGGCTATTGCTGATTCTGACGGATGGCTGTTGGCCAGGTCTAACTTTTCCAACGCGGGAAGTTTACTGAGCATCTCCATTTGCGATGCGGAAATGTCCAGATCACCAAGCGCTAGCGATTTCAATGATTTGATCTTAGAAATTGCATCGAAGCCTTTGTCGGTTATGGGTGTATTGTTGATGTCGAGGTATTTTAGTGGCGCGGTAGTCACCGCATTCAATCCTTCGCCAGTAATGTTTTCACTGAGGATGTATGCCCCTTCTAAGTCCGACTGAGTGCTGAGTTCTGCGAGGTCAGCATCGGTCAGATCGCCGGTTGAAATCAGATAGTTGGCGCCGTTGTATTTCTTTCGCGAGAAGTGGTCGGCGTCCAGTGGTATTATCGGTGCCACCAACTCGCCACCTTCCAGATGTGACTGAGTAGCTGAGGTTGCCACTGATTTACTCTGAGAAGTTGTTGCCGGCGAAGATGGAAAAAGTTTCGATATAACTGCCCACATCGAACCCAAGAGAATTATTCCGCTCGCGACACAGGCGCCGATTAGAAGATTGTTTTTCGAGGTTGGCTCTGCAGGTTTCAAATTTTCTGGTTCAGGCGTGCCGGCGGATTCAAACAAGTCGCTCTGCGCCACGGCGTAAAGCTCGCGGCTGAGTTCTTCCATCGACTGGTATCGGTCGCCGGGATTTTTCTCCAGGCATTTTGCCACCACTTTTTCGAGCTGCTCGGAAAAGTCGACATCCGGATTTTCTTCCGCCAACTTTGGTGGTTTTTCATGAGCATGCTTATTGATAATTTCGAGTGCTGTCTCCGCAGAGAATGGTGGTCTGCCGGTTAACGCCTCAAACAACGCACAGCCCAAACTGTATACTTCGCAGCGCGCATCGTATGGTTTTCCCAGCGCTTGATCAGGCGACATATATGCGGGCGTGCCGACTAACGTTGCACCTTGTGCTGTCTGTGAGTCACTCACCGGGCGGACGGACGCGACTCCGAAGTCAATCAATCGAACGTCCGGTTGATGACTTTCAAGTGCACCGACCAGGATGTTCGAATTCTTTATATCGCGGTGAAAGATTCTCTGCTTGTGCGCTTCAGCTAAACCGTCGCAGACTTTTCCGAAAATGTATAGCGCCGCAGTGACGCTGATCGTACCCTCTTGTTCTAGAATTCCGGCGAGGTCATCTCCTTTTACAGATTCCATCACCATGAAAGGAACGCCACTGGCGGTGACACCAAAGTCCAGAACTTTAACCACGTTGGGATGGTTCAATTTGCTGGCTGCGCGCGCTTCGCCCTGGAATGCGACTAGTTGTTCCGATGTCAGTGTGGTCAACAGTTTGATTGCGACTTTCTTATTCAACAATCTATCGTTGCACAAGTAGACCGTCCCTGCCGAACCACTTCCTAGTATTACTAATGGTGCGTATCGTTCCAGCGGAAAGCGTGTCGGATCGACCTTCAGTTCCTCATCAGCGATGGTCTTTGTATCAGGTTTGCGTTTCGCTGCTGCCGCTTCGGCGGCAAGTGCCATACGCGATTTTTCTACAGTAGGTAAGGCGCAACTGCATAGATCCGAGCGAAAGATCCATTGCGTAAGTGATCCCGCTCGACCCGCGCTTATACGCTTCTTACAGGTCTGGCAGATTTCGAGCTCCGTGTCCTGTTGGGGAATTTCAATCGAAGTACATGCACAATTTGCGACCCATTGTGTTATAGAACCCGATTTTTTCGAGTCTGTGTTGCCACCACATCTGGGGCATTTGTTTTCGGCGGTTCCTTCTTTCATTGTTGTTTCTTCCGACTGGCGCTCAGTTTTGCAAATGTATTGTCGAGGGCGATTTGAAATCGCTCATCATTAGGATCCAACTTCAGAGCCAATTGAAAGTCTTTCAATGCCTTTTGATGTTCGCCCAGTTGGTTCCAAGCCCCTCCGCGCAAGTAGTAGAGTTCACCGTCCGGTTCTAATGCTATTTTGATTGCTTCGTTGATGTCGCGCAGCGCTTCGTCAGTTTTCTTCATTGATAGAAGCACCTTAAACCGTTTTTGATAAAGGTCAGTATCAGGCTTGAAATTAATACAAGTAGATAAATCTTGAATAGCTTTTTCCGGTTGCAGTTCTCTGCGATAACAGTCCGAACGCAGCTTAAGAACCCGCAAGTCTTGCGCCGTATCGTTAGTAAGTGCGCGCGCACAGTCTCTTAGTGCCGCTTTGCATTGCCCATTTCGTGCGAGGTTTTCTGCTCTCATAAAATAGTATGAACTGGCCGGATGCAATTTTATCGCTGATGTGAGATCCAGCAACGCCTCCACATCCTGCCCGTTGTTTATATAGTTGTCTGCCCGACGAACAATAACTCTTGCATTATTGTCAGGATTATCAGGATCAAGCCGTATGCATTCATTGAACTCATGAATTGCATCACTTCGGCGACCGTTTCTCTCATATAAATCCGCTAGCATCCTATGCGGTTCGGCCATGTTTGGGTCCAGCCGAATAGACTCCTTGAGATGCGCTTCGCAGGACTTGTCGTCCTTTAGATTCACATCGATGATTGCTAGCGTCAGGAACAGATGCTGATCTTTCCGACCAATTTGGGAGATGATATGTTCGATATCCTGTTTCGCGAGGTGAAAATTCTTCATCGCCATGTGCGCGTGCGCGCGATGATATAGAGCTTCTGTATTCTCATCAATCGCAACGGCTTTGTTCGCAGCGCTCAAGGCTGTCGAGTAATCTCCCAACTCTCGACTGAAGTGGCTTAAATCTGTGTATGCACTTGAACTTTTCGGATTCATCTCGATCGCTCTATGGACGAGTTGCATACCTCTTTTTGTGTCGCCAAGTCTAAACATTGCATGCGCGCAAAGTCTCATCTCATCGGATGTTTTCGCGGCGGCTGCGGCTTTCTCCGCGGACTCCAGTGCTTTTGCCCTGTTCTTTTTTCTCTCGTAGATGTTCATGAACGCGTTGAACGTGCCGAAAGTTGGCCCTTGAACTTTGAGGCGCTGCTGCAGAATCTCAATCCTTTTGTCGTCGATCGATTTTGCATCCGCAGCAGCGACCGTGCGAAAGCTGCCTGTGGAGCAAGCTAACGCAAGAAGCAGAATAGTGGATCGTTTAAACAAAATGATTATTTGAGTTGGTCTTTTTTATAGATAGTTCCAAGGCAATCAATGCGGGCTAGACATCCTATTATCCGCTACCGACGTGATCCTTGTGTGTGGGAAGTCTTCCGCAATCGCCATTGACAAGGCTGTCGCCAGGCTCTGCAAGAACTGAAACATGAGTAGTGTATTTGAACCGAGCGCGATTATCGTGGGGAAAACTCTAATGAGTCGCCGTCCTCAGTGCTGTTGTTGACATTGGCAGTGCGAATTTGCGTATTGAGTGCCTTTGCGGCTTTTGGCAGAATGATTAGGCTTGAATTGTTAAGCGTTGGCGGCTCTTTGTTGAGCGCCAGTTTCTATAGTGGAGGTCGGAAAAATGTCAAATGGGGAAGTGTTTATTGTCGCGAAACCTCATTTCGAGAGGACAAATTCCGGTCAAAACGAGATTAGCATCGTCGATGTTTGGATAGTACCGGAAAACGGTCAGGGACGCGTTCCCTCCAACATCGACGATCGTCGGGCGGGGGAGGCACCACGCTGTGGTATCACGCAAGAGCAAGAGCCCCAACGTATTTATCAACCGCTAACCTCACAATATTTGAATAATTTTTTTCAGCACATGACTCTGGTGCGAACTAATAGGGGTTGGGAAATTCAGCCTGATATAGATCCGCGTGCCACCAGATACAATGTGCCTAGAATGATCCAGGAGCCTGTGGACCAGCGATATTCTGCAGGAATATTTCGTGATGGCAACTGCGGATGCTATTCCGAACGTCCTGCCTACATGGAGCAGCGACCGCGGTTTCGTGTGCAAGTTGAACAACCATATTCTTCTATTGATCCAAGATTTCAGTTTAGAGTTCAGCCAAATCCTCAGTATCGAGCAGAGGATCCGCGTGTTTCTCAATTCAATTATCAGCGTCAGTATCAGATCGAATTGCAACGCATGCCTGATGCAGAACTGCAAAGGCGCTATGAAATTCTGATGGAACGCAGGCAGACAGAGCGTGAGCGTATGTTGCCGCAAAAAATAAATCCGCGTTTGCCGGAAGCTGAATACAAAAGACAGTATCAACTGGAGATTCAACGACGCAACGAGGTTGAGGTTCAACGCAGAGTTGATGCGGAATTACAGCGTACGTTCGAAGTTGAAATGCGCAGACGTATCAATCAGCAGCGAACTCAATCGCAAACTCGAACGCAGGGCGAGTGGAATACGGACCCTGAAGATGATTTGCAGCGGCGGACTGAAGTAGAATTGCGCCGACGTTACGAGGCGGAGATGCAGCGGCGATATGATGTTGAAATGCAGCGTCGATACGCACCGCAACAGCAACAAGAATTACCGCAATGGACTCAAACCGCACCTCAAAACCGAACTCGCGCTCCCCAGTCCAGACCACAAGGTCGGGCGACCTACGGAGTTGATCCGAGCATTGGTCTGACTTTAGAACGACGCAACCAACAAATGCGGCAAGAAGTCGATCAATTTGAAGGCGGACTGTGGAATCCTCGTCCGAGCGTCCCACAAGGACGTGCACGATATGGCGTGGACCAGCGCACCGCAGCCGAGATGGCTCGCCGTGACTCAGTGATTCGCGATCAAACTTCACAACTGGATGATGAAATTTTTAATCGACCACCAGCACAACAGCAGTATCGCCCGCAGTATCAGTACGATCCTCAGGCTCAAAGCGATCCAACTCGCTGGAAGCCGAGAGCCGGCAATCTTCGCTCATGGGAAGATAATCTGGATTTCGATCCGGACGGCACAAAGATTCGCGAGAACGTAGGAAAGTATCTGGGCAGGTACGGTCCTACAAACCAACCAACTCGCAATCCGAATGGTGTCTATGGTCCTTCGCCTCTGTCACCCCAAGGCATAATCGAAGGTTCCGTAGACTCGACCCTCCGCTCATGGGGTAACTATATCCGAGGGAAATAGTCATTTGGAACATCACGCTGCTTTGCTCAGGCAGGGAACGGAAGCCCATACGTCGATTGGCTCATTGACGGCTTGCTCAGAGACTAGCGGGAAACCATGCGAGGGCGCGGGACGAATTTCGTCTCGCGCACGTTGGCTTTAAGAGATAAAGAACTGCTCAGGAAATCGCTCGGTTTAGGCTTTGTTTTAATACGTGAATGCTTGACGACCAGGTTGGGCCTTGCCAGTTCCTGAAGTTTTCTGAAATAGGCGGCGTTAGATTTGATTGAACTTTTTGATTCGATTTTTCGTTAATAGGTTTAGGGAGGGTTTTACATGCGAAAATAGGATAAAGATACGCTTGGGCACGCCGCTCGAGTTGTATCTGTTGTATATACATTTGCGGTAGTTGCCTCAGTTCAGAGCCATCCACTGGTTTTCTGTCCCCTGAGGAGCTGTTGCGACTGGGAGCTGATTTATGCCGCGTCCATATGTACCGCTACATCTTCACACCGAATATAGCCTGCTTGATGGTGCGACCCGGATTAAGGATCTGGTCAAGAAAGCCAAGGCGGAAAACATGCCGGCTGTCGCGATTACCGACCATGGTGTCATGTATGGTGCTGTAGAACTAACCAAAGCTTGCTATGAGATCGGCGGCGTCAAGCCTATCTTGGGGTATGAGGCGTACATCATTGACGGGGATATCGAGGATAAGAAGACAAAACAAAATCTTCACCACCTGACGATTATCGCTCAAAACAAAGTCGGTTATATGAACCTTGTGAAGCTCGTTTCGCGAGCTCACATCAAAGGTTACTACTACAAGCCCCGGATCAATAAGCAGATGCTTGCGGAGTTTTCCGAAGGATTGGTTGTGCTCTCCGGTTGCCTTGGTGCTGAACTTTCACAGTTTATGTTGAAAGACAAATACGAGGAGGCGAAGGCTAGCGCCGCCTGGTACAAAGAGGTCCTTGGCGAAAATTATTATCTCGAAATCCAGGATCACGGCTATTGGGAAGATCGAAAGGTCAATAAGCAGATCGTAAAACTGTCGAGAGAACTAGGAATAAAACTGGTTTCGACCAATGACTCTCACTTCACCAATAAAGGTGATGCACAATCGCATGATTGCCTGTTGTGTATCCAGATGGGTAAAGTCGTCACCGATGCCAACCGCATGAAGTTCTCCGGTTGGGAGTACATCAAAAACGGCGACGAAATGTCCTATCTATTCCGCGATCACCTTGATCCGGAAATGATTGAAGAATCAATCAAGAGTACTCTGGAAATTGCCGATAGGGTAGAACCTGTTAAACTCGGTGGACCGCCTCGGCTGCCGGTTTTGGACATGCCTGCCGGTCACACTGCGGAAAGCTATTTAAACGACCTCGTGTTCGCGGGCGTCAAGCAACGCTGCAATGGCAGCATACCGCCCGAATACGAAGCCCGCGCCAAGATGGAACTGGAATGTATCGAGACGAAGAAATTCGCATCGTACTTCTTGATGACGGCGGATTTCATCAAGTTCGCAAGAGACAGAGGCATTCCGGTTGGACCCGGGCGCGGATCAGCCGCCGGCAGTTTGGTGGCATATGCCCTCGGGATTACAAACATCGACCCGATCAAGTACAACTTGCTGTTCGAGAGATTCTTGAATCCGGAACGGGAATCCATGCCCGATATTGATACGGACTTCTGTATCGATCGGCGGGACGAAGTTATTAAATACTGCGCGGACAAGTACGGCGAGGACCGAGTCGCGCAGATCATCACGTTTAACAGAATGACCAGTAAAGCCGTCATCAAAGACGTGGCGCGTGTACTCGAATTTCCATTCTCGGAATCCACGAAACTGGCAAAAATGGTACCGGTCGTACGTGGAAAACCAACTCCCCTCAAGGACATGCTCGTTGAGCACCCTGAGTTCAAAAAGACTTATCAAACCAGCGACGAAGCAAAAGAAGTTATCGACATCGCGCAGCAGCTGGAAGGAACAAACAAAACTTTCGGCATGCACGCAGCCGGCGTAGTTATTTCTGATGTGCCGCTGGAAGACCTCGTGCCGGTGCAGCGAAACAATGACGGCACGGTTATCGCGCAGTTCTACATGGAAGATTGCGCCTATATCGGTCTGGTTAAGATGGACTTCCTTGGTCTGCGAAACCTGACGATGATCAACAAAGCCTGCAAGATCATCGACACCACTTGCGGTATCAAAATCGATCCGGATGAAATTCCTCTGGATGACGAAAAGACTTTCCAAACAATCAGTAATGGTGACCTCGCCGGTATCTTCCAGTTAGAAACTTCATCCGGTATGCGGCAAGTCGCCCGCGATATGAAGCCGTCCAACATGGAAGATATTTCCGCGCTGATCGCGCTTTATCGTCCAGGTCCTCTGGACAGCGGAATGATCGAAAAGTTCATCGACTGTAAAAACGGCAAGACTAAGATCACTTACGAAACGCCGCAACTCGAACCTATTCTCAAAGATACTTACGGTCAAATCGTGTATCAAGAACAGGTTATGCAAATTGCGCAGCAACTCGGCGGATACAGTCTTGGACAAGCCGACTTGCTCCGTCGAGCGATGGGTAAGAAAAAACCGGAAGAGATGGAGAAGCATCGAAGCATCTTCATCAAGGGTTGTACCGATCGCAGTATCGACGCCGGTATCGCCGACAAACTGTTCGACACCATGGTGCAGTTTGCCGAGTACTGCTTCAACAAATCACACTCTGCCGCGTATGGAATGCTGACGTATCAAACAGCATTCTTGAAGACGCATTATCCTGTTCCATACATGACGGCGCTGATGTCTTCGGTCGCTGGAGAACAAGATAAAGTCCAGGGCTACATCGCCGAGTGTCAGGCGATGAACATCGAAATTCTTCCGCCTGACGTCAACGTCTCCACCGACGACTTCACTGCGGACGGACCCAACATCAGATTCGGCCTTTCCGGTGTTAAAAACGTAGGCGAAGCTGCAGTTGCCGAAATCGTTAAGAAGCGCGAAGAAGGTGGACCTTACAAGAGCATCCACGATTTTCTTGCTCGAATCGATCTCAAAACCGTCAACAAGCGTACGTTGGAAGCACTGATCAAATGCGGTGCCTGCCTCAGTCTCGGCATAACCAGAAAACAGGCGCTGGAGAATTTGGATAGTCTGGTTGAAACCGCTGCCCGCCGCCAGAGTTCCGAGGCGACCGGTCAGATGAGCCTCTTCTCGTTTGGTGGTAGCTCCAACGAGGAAGAAGACAGCGGAATAATGAAGCTGGATATTCAACTGAAGGGCGACGGCAGCGAGTTCGAAGAAGCCGAGATGCAAATCATGGAACATGAATTGCTCGGATTCTACGTTACGAGCCATCCGCTAAATCGTGTGGCCAACCGACTGAAATATCTAACTACGCATTCGATCAAAGAGTTGAAAGAGTCTGCCGATGGGACGAGTACCATTATCGGCGGCCTCGCAAACAGCGTCGAGAAGCGGCTGACCAAACAAAACAAACTTCTCGGTATCGTGCACATGGAAGATCTTTCTTCGAAATGCGAAGTGATTTTGTATGCGGACCTTCTCGAAAAATTGGGACCAGACATTCTCCAGGCGCAGGCACTGCTGCTTGTGAAAGGCAAAGTCAAAAAGTTCGAAGATAACTTCAGCATCACTGCCACTTCGATCAGACGAATTGCAGACGCTTCGATGGTTGATATCGTTATGGGCAAAGAGCCGTCCTTTTCGGACATGCACCGTTTGAAAGACATTCTCAACTTGCACAAGGGTGAAGATCCGGTCATGCTGCACTTCCGCATCGGTAAGTCCAGCAAGGTAATTCTGGTAGGCTCTCAGTTCTGGGTGAGCGCTTCTCCCGAGCTGCTCACTGATTTAAAGTCGAACTTCACTGACGCACTGCGAGTTTCATCCAGCCGTGTCCGAGCTTAATTGACTGGTATCAGAAATTGAACTATCCAGTCTTCGAAGTCGCATACAGAATTGACGAGTCACACGCGAAAGAATTACTCGCATGTCGCAGCTATTTGCTCTTTCAAGGACCAGGACCAGCTCTATCTCTTATTCTCTTCGCTTTAGCGACGGGCGCCTGCTACCTGTTCAAAATTCCGCTGACTTTGCCTCAACAACTTTTCCTGGCGGTCTGGTTTCTCTGCACTCCGTACATCAAAGGTGCCGTCGATGTCTGGCGAACGACCAGATCTCCTGAGACCTTCAAAAGCGCTCTGAGTTCTCGCGGCATCTCCTATGAGACTTCGCGAAGAGGCACTGTTATTCCCTGGGCTCTCATCTCCAGTATCAAATTAGAGGGTGGCAGCGTTTACTTCGTCAGTTATATAGGCGGCGTGGTCGTTCCGGCGTACGCCTTTCAAACTGAATCCGGCGCCCGCGAATTTTTAGCCGTTGCGGAACAACTGTGGGCTGAGTCTCGCGTTTCTAAAAAAGGTCCAAAGCGTTAGTTAGTCACAAATTCGCGACATTCGCCAATATTAAGGACAGTTTGTAGAAAGATGGGTTATCTTTTGTCTGTGAGAGCAGTCCACACTTTTATTTCGCTGAATTCGAGTCGAACCGCGTGAATCTTTTTCGAGGCGTCAAAACCAAATCAAAAGCTCAGTCACGGTTGTTGCTGTGGGTTACCGTGTCCGTAGTGGCGTGGACTCTGTCTTGCGGCCCGCTCTGTGCCAGGACAGCTATGGAAGTTTGCAAAGTCCCGGTTTTTTACGTCACTGACCGGCAGCCGGTTTCGCCCAAGCGTCGGCACTCGAAGAATGACGCCTCCACCCCGACTGCGGTCCAATACGGGACGAAACGTCTGCCGGAAAAAGACACGATCTCTGGCTTGCATTCAGGCGTCGTGGAAGTTTGCCATGCGCACAAAAAGGGGAGCAAGCTAACAGAGTGGCAAGAAAAAGGTCTGCCGCTGGAAGTCTGTGGGGCTGTGAAACCACCGCTAGCCAGTCAGTTTAAGTGCCAATCATCTGCAGACCTGAAGGATGAATTTGATTCTAAACTTTTGGAAACCGTGGAAAAATGCCAGCAAAAAGAACTATTTGTTTTCGTGCATGGTTTCAACAACTCGTTCAATGCGTCAGCGGAAAATGCAGCAGAGCTATCCTATTACACAGGCCGACCTGTTCTTCTGTTCAGCTGGCCGTCGGCACAAAAAGTCTATCGATACTCGCTCGACGAATGCAACAACGAGTGGAGTCAAGAACATTTCAATCAAGTTCTCGAGTATCTAGCCGATCTTAAGAAACGAACGAAAATGAAAATCAGCCTGGTCGCTCACAGCATGGGAAACCGGCTATTCATCAGGGGAATGACGTACTTCGCAGGAACTGGTCTGTTTTCCGACATGTACATGGTCAACCCTGATTTTGACGCGCAGACATTCGTTCATTACTTGTCGAGATGCATGCCAAAGTCCGGATTTCTTCGCGACACTCGCGGACAGTTTCTCGTGTCTCGCAAAGACAAGGCGCTCTCAGTTGCTGAAGGTGTGTTTGGTGGTTACACCCGGCTGGGTCAAGGTTCCGATTTCACTCTGTCGGCATTGACCAGTCCGTCGAATTTCAGCAAGGTTTGGGGAGAACATGGACAGTCACATGTTGGTGGCACCGCGGGTAATGTCAATCCGTTCGGAATCGACGAATTTGCAAATGACGACAAACTAGATGATAAGCAATTGGAAGCGAGGCGTATAGCTTCGATCGCCAGAGCTGTGAAGGTAGTCGACGTAACGTCGTTGGACCACGGCTATATCGGGCACAAAGTCCCTCATGAGTACATTGCCTGGATGCATAACACCAATCGTCCACCTGATGGTTACGAGATCAAAGAGGGTCAAAGCGAAGGATCCAACAGCACCGCGAGGTTTTTCGCGCGCGTTTGCGGACAGAAACTCAGCAAACCCGAGGGCAAGGTCTACATCGTGACAAAGCTGACCGCACGAAAACCTTAAGTCGCTACGTCCCCGACGATACTCGCAATAAACTCACTCATTTGTCCGGATAGCAGTTTTGTACCACCATGGCACGGGTGCGATTTTGCGTAGCCGCTCATTTGAGTCAATTTCCATTCTATCTAAAATTCAGAATCCCGCGAATCTGCAAGCGTGCTTGCGAATTTACGGGATTCGAATTCAGGTGCAATTTCTAAGCGAGGCGCTTGAACCTTCTGTTAGTCAGAAAGTACTTTCTTCAAAGAGCCCTCTTTGAAGGCTTTCTCGTGCTCTGCTTTATCTTCGGCTTTAACCGGTGCGATATCGATCTTGATTTTGTCGATTGTACCAGTGAACTTGAACGGAACTTGATAGTCGCTGGAGACAGCAGTACCTAAATCAACTCCAACATCAGCTCCTTCGTCGGCGGAAAATACAAAACCTTGGGTTTGATCGATTCTGCCCTCTGCCACTTTTTTACCGTTGACAGAGATTGTGCCGGTACCGCCTTTGCCGGCGCCACCGCCATCATATACGAAGTCCAGGCGAATATTTGAAGCTCCTGCGGGCACCGCATCTGATGCCGCGATTTTGAATTGCTTATTGCCGAGGAAATTGTAGGTGAAGTTGGGTTTACCATCTTTGAGATAGAAACTCCATCCGCCAAATTTTCCAGCTTGGGCAAGTAATACACCATCTGCGCCACCACTTGGAACTTGTGTGTCGGCACTGATTGAGAACGATTTGTTCTTTAGGTTGATGAAAGTGTTCTCCGGCATGGAGGTCATTCCCTCGTAGACGGTGAGGGATGTTCGCCCTTGCATCAGGTCAGGGCGTCCCACCATCTTCGCGTCGAAGCGTTCAAGCAAACGATCGTCCAGAGGAAACACATTGTTTTTCACTGCTTCCTTGAAAAACAACTCCTGCATCTCTTTTAGCTTTTCCGGATTCTTCGCAGCCAAATCGTTTCTCAAACTGAAATCCGAACGCGTGTCATAGAGTTCCCACTTGTCGTTTTCCAGAGTGGCTCTCGAAGTTTGCTCCCATGGTGCTCTGTGCAGAGCACCAGCCAACCAACCGTCATGGTAGATGGCCCGATTGCAAAAGATTTCAAAGTATTGAGTTGTATGGTGACTCTTTGCTTTGGGATCATTGAATGTATAAAGCATGCTCACACCGTCAATAGGCGTTTGAACATTTCCATTGACCGATTTAGGTTCAGGCAGACCAGCAGCCTCGAGAATAGTCGGCGCAACGTCGATTACATGGTGAAACTGCGAACGAATTTCGCCCTTGGATTTAATACCCTTGGGCCAATGCACAGCCATTGCATTTAGAGTGCCACCATAATCGCTGGCAACCTGCTTTGTCCATGTGAATGGAGTATCTCCAGCCACCGCCCAACCGGCTGAGTAGTGACCGTAAGAGTTGGGGCTTCCGAGCTCGTCATAGTGTTTTAAAACGTCGGGAATCGTTTCGTGGACAGCGTTGAAATAACTCATCTCATTGAAAAGACCATTCATGCCGCCTTCGGCACTGGCGCCGTTATCCCCGGCAATGTAGAAGATCAAAGTGTTATCCAACAAACCTAGCTGCTCCACCCCTTTGATCAGGCGGGAAACATTGTGGTCTGCGAATTCCCCGTAGCCGGCAAATACTTCCATCTGGTGTGCGAAGAGTTTCTGTTCATCAGGACTGAGCTTGTCCCAGTCTTTGATTGCTGCTGGCTTAGGTGCAAGCTGAGTATCGGGAGGGACCATGCCAAGTTTTTTCTGGCGCGCCAAAGTTTCTTCGCGCACCTTGTCCCAGCCCTGATCAAACTTGCCTTTGTATTTTGCGATCCATTCCTTAGGTACGTGGTGAGGCGCATGAGTGGCACCTGGAGCAAAGTACATGAAGAATGGCTTGTCCGGTGTCATGGACTTCTCTGCGTGCATCCACTGCAAGGCTTGATCAGTCATGTCGGTTACAAGATGATAGTTCGGATCTTTTGGCGGTTCGACCTTAGTTAAACCATCATAGAGGCTTGGTGCCCACTGATTAGCCTCACCACCGATGAAGCCATAAAATTTGTCGAAACCAGATCGAGTCGGCCAACGATCCGTTGGGCCTGAAGGGCTGAGTTCCCAAGCTGCGGTCTCATGCGCCTTTCCGAAAGCTGCAGTAGCGTAGCCGTTGAGTCTAAGCATCTCCGCCAATGGTGTCACGCTGTTCGGTCGTTTTCCTGTTTGCCCCGGGAATGCCGTTGCCGTCTCAGTGATCGAGCCCATGTTATTAATATGGTGGTTGCGACCAGACAGCAGTGCCGCACGCGTGGGCGAACACAATGCGGTTGTATGGAAATCGTTGAAACGCAATCCATTGTTTGCCAAACGCTCAAGCGTCGGCATTTGTACAGGTCCTCCAAAAGCACTCGACTGACCGAATCCCATGTCATCGATTAGCACGATCAGTACGTTCGGCGCACCAGCAGGAGCTTTTACATCAAACGCAGGTGGCGGCGTAGCCTTTCGGGCATCCAGGATCGTGCAGGGTTTGTTCTTCGGCTCCGGTATCGGAAGCGTCGAGCGATCCATAGTCACGTCACTGGCCGCCATTGCCGGTGCAGTGGCGATAATAAGGTTCAAAAACGACACCAGGCTTCTCGACAACAGTCGATTGGGTCGACGCGAATTGCTATTTTTTGATTTCAAGAGTCTCATGATGATGCCTTCCACGCGGTTTCTGTAGACAACGATGCGAAACATGGATTGTGATAGTGAACTATCGCAATCCAATCCCCTAAATTGTTGTCGCTATTAGGAGACAGCCGGAAGTATTCTACCATTCGCGAAGCTTGCAAGTTTGTGCATGAAAGATTGGTTATCGACAGGCGCCTATACGTAGCCCGCTGGGCCTGGACTTCGAGGCAGATCCCCTTCCGACACAAATCGAATATTATTCAGTCGGCAGAATTCGCGGAGCCGTGAGCGGGAGAGCGGTCTAAAGGAGTGGGACTTCTTTTGCTCCGGAAGAATTAGAGTAACAAAGCCTTCGGGATAAGCAGGTCTAATAAACTGGACATGAAAGCGCTTTCTGGAGACCGGGCTCAAACCTTTGGCACTCCAAACGACTAGTCGACTACTGCGGACAAGGAACGAAAGATTCTCAGAACTGTTTTGCAAATGGTACCGCTGACGGTGCTCAAATCCATGGGTTGGAGAAAGCATCAACAGGTGGCTCAGGCTAATAAACCCTACGGGGCAGCTGACTCGCTAGTTGAAGTTCACAGATGGAACCGTGCTGACTTAGTGCAAAGCAAAGTAATCAACCTTCGTTGATAACGACGGAAGACCGGTTTCCGGTCGTTTATCTGAGAACAAGCCCAAAGCTACTGGTGAAGTACGCAATTGGCGACGGAAAACTACCGACTTTCATGAAACTGTTGCTCGATCGGTGTACTATGGTTCGACCATCAAATTTGGAATCGATGGAGTTTGGGCGAAATCGCCCAGGAGTGCCCTATGACAACATCATCACCCGTAGCTTCGACTTGTCGCCTCACTACTTGCGCGACTGAAGCCAAGCAGATTGCGCAGGAAGCGTTTATCTATTTCTATTCGATCATGTCGATGGAAGTAACTCGTCGACAGTGCACAAATGTGGAGCCCAACAAGAAACCTGGGTTTGGCCCAGCCAACACGTTTTCCCATATCCGTGCTTATCCTGATGCCGATTTCAAAACGGTCGTCAGACCAAACTTCGACACACTCTACTCTTCTTGTTGGCTCGATCTCACTGAAGAGCCGGTTGTGATGAGCGTTCCAGACATGGGCGATCGGTATTACCTGATGCCGATTTTGGATATGTGGACTGACGTTTTCGCCGCTCCCGGTTGGAGAACTTCCGGTTGCCGTGCCGGAGACTTTGCTATCGTTCCTCCTCACTGGAAAGGCACGCTGCCGGAAAAGCTAGTCGAGATCAAGGCACCAACGCCGCATGCCTGGATAATCGGCAGAACGAAAACCGATGGACCGGCAGACTATGAGGCGGTTCACAAACTGCAAGATCAATTCCAAATCACACCGCTTTCACAATGGGGCAAAAACACTGCGACTCAATCGACGTTCAAGTTCGATGCGTCAGTCGACATGAAAACTCCACCGCTTGAAATAGTCAACTCGATGAAAGCAGATGAGTATTTTAAAACTGCTGCGAAGCTCATGAAGACTAATGCTCCGCATTTGAGTGATTGGTCTACGTTGGCGAGAATCTCTAAGATTGGATTGCAACCCGGAAAGGATTTTGACATTGCCGAGTTGTCTTCAGAGCTGCAGGCAGCTCTTCAAGAGGGCGTCAACGATGGTCTCAAAATCGTTCAGCAAAACATTCCGACGGTTGGAAAGTTGGAGAATGGTTGGCTCGTCAACACGGATTCCATTGGAGTCTATGGTAACAGCTATTTGAAGCGAGCAATTATTTCGATGGTCGGACTCGGAGCCAATCAACCGGACGATGCAATCTATCCGATGAACGTGGTTGATGCAGACGGCAAGCCATTGAACGGATCGAACAATTACGTTTTGCACTTCGGTAAGGACGAAATGCCGCCGGTAGATGGATTCTGGTCTGTCACCATGTATGACAAAGATGGCTTCCAGGCTGCAAACGAATTGAATCGGTTTGCTCTCAGTTCCTGGATGGATCTGAAGAAAAACGCTGACGGCTCACTCGATCTCTATCTCCAGAATAGCAATCCTGGTGCCGATAAAGAATCGAACTGGCTGCCCGCACCGAAGACAGAGCTGGGAGTGACAATGCGCTTATACGCTCCGCAATTGTCTGCTCTCAACGGTAATTGGAAACCGCCGGCAATCAAACGCGTTTAAGCGTCATCATACATAGTCCTAATATGAGGCATGCACCACGGGTAGTACCGAGTGCATGCCTTTTCCTTAACCCTCTTCCGTTAAACCTCTTCCGGTTTTATCGCTGCGCTGCCCAGCGATAGGTTCCCTCCGGAGAACCGTCCACCAATAAACGTTTCCATGTTCTGCCGGATTCGATATACTTGCAGTCATGGCAGAGTCTGATATCCACAATAATGTCTGTGCAAAATGCGGCAAGGCACGAAGAGAAACAAAATCCGGCACCATAACCGGATGGATTTTTGACAGCTCTAGTTGCCGATGCGATGCGATGAACACGCAGATAGAAAGGCAGGCTTCAACAACTCCCATCGTTTGTCTAAACTGCAAATTGCCGATAGCTCACAAACGGAAGGCGAGCATAACTCAGTGGATATTTCCTTCGGGCAAGTGTGCGTGCGAGAAGCCGGTTACAAAATTTGATCCACCGGACGTGGGCACTAAGCTAGCGTTTTTCTCGGAAGAGACAGACCGGTCCAAGGGCGGCAATACGCAAGTCTCAACTAATCACTCGTCCTCAGTGCGCGGCTCGAGTTCCTCGACCTCACCTTCCTCCTTCTCTACAACTGAGGATCCACAGTTGCGTGAGATTGCCGGCTTGCTTCCTGAACGTTTCGACGCGTTCGAATTTCTGGGCCGAGGCGCAGTCTCCGCTGTTTACGGTGCAAAGGATAAATACCTGGGGCGAGTCGTCGCCGTCAAAGTTTTCGATCAAGGAGGAATGGATTCAGCCGAACTTGTTCGATTTCAGGGCGAAGCGAAGATCATCAGCCGATTGGATCATCCAAATATCGTTCAAGTGTTTGATTTTGGTATCACTGATGCCGGCAAACCTTTCATGGTGTTGGAATATGTCAAAGGAACAACGCTTCGTAGCTTGCTAAAAACGAACAGTCCCTTGGAGCATGAAGATGCGCTCAGCGTTTTCACAGGTGTAGCTTCAGCACTCGCATATGCGCATGGAAACGGCTTTAGCCACCGGGATTTGAAACCGGAAAATTTGATCATTCAGTCTGATCATCGAGATGGCATGGTGGCCAAAATAATAGATTTTGGGTTGGCAAAGTATGTCCATGCTAAAGATGCATTCACCACGCATAGTGGCATTGCTCTGATTGGAACGCCACCGTACATGCCGCCGGATCAAGCTAGCGGGAAGCCGTTCGATGTCAGGTCTGAGATCTACTCATTCGGATGTGTGTTTTTCGAAGCTCTGACCGGACGTCCACCTTTCTTTGCGGATACGCCGCTTGAGATGATTTCAAAGCACTGCAGCGAGGCGGCGCCGAATATTGCGGGTCTTAATCCAGGTGTCGATGACGATTTGCGGCAGCTTGTAGAACGTTGTTTGAGCAAGAGTCCGGAAGACCGTCCACAATCATTTCAAGAAATAGTTAAAGTCCTCAATGGTATCGCATCCGGTTCAATCGAAGCAGCTGTCTTACCAGATATTGAACCTAAAGGTTCTTCTAATTCATTAAAACTTGTCATTGCATTTTCTGTGCTTGCGGCTGGTTCGGTGCTGCTTATATATTCGGCATTATCTCCGAACCATGCGAGGAACAAAGCGGTGAAGTCATCGGCAATAGATCGTGTCGACACCTCGGCGTCGGGCAAGCACTACGAACCGTTTGCGCTCAACACTCTGCAATCTGAACTCGCGGATTTAAACCTGGTTTCAGACCAAAAGGATTCGGATTTGACGCCAAAAGCAGATGAAATGATCTTGCGTATGGCGTCCAACATAACCGCTATAAAAAAGGCTGACTTTTCTAACACCGACATCACTGACAAAATTTTGTCGACCATTGGATGGCTCGATCAGGTCCAAGAGTTTTCTCTCGATTATTGCAAGGTAACCGACGCTGGGCTCGAAGAATTGGCAAAACGCGCACCGCATTTGAACAAGCTGTCGATAGTCGACATTGCGCAACTGTCGAAGCGGGGATTGAAATCATTGCAACGGATTCCTCTGACTGAGTTGCGTTGCGGCGGCAATAAGTTGAAGGATGAGGACATCAGAGAACTCTCGAATTTTAACGTCAAAACTTTCTTGCTGAATGATATTGGAATAAACGATCGAAACGCTATTTTGTTCGAAAGTAAAAGTGTGAAATATCTGGACCTGCGTGGCAATGAGATCGGCATAAAAGGTTTATCCTCATTGATTAAACTGCCATCGATTGAAACAATCATTCTCTCGCCTTCAGCAGATCTCACCTCTGCTAAAGTCGACTCATTGAAGAATTCACTGAAATCATCATGCGACGTTATTTTAAGGAACGGTCTCTGGGCTAACGATGCCGACAAGAAGCGAAAATCGGCGGTATCGAATACGGTGACACTTCAGCCTGTTCGATTCGATGCTGACGCAAATGCTATTGAGCTGCAGGGCGAAGTAACGCCCGCGGACTACCAGAAAGTTTTGAACTATCCTAAAGCGACCCGTTTAAACGCGCGCTATTTGACGAATCTTAGCGTCGAAGGCTTTGAGAGCGTTAGACAACTTCCGTTTCAGGTGGTCAACTTAGGCGGTTCAAATGCTGACGACAAAATTGTCGCGAAGTTGTCTGGAATGAATTCGATAAGAAAATTGGTTTTATCCAGAACTGCTGTAACAAACAAAAGTATGGCGAGTATTGCGAAGCTAAAGAATTTGAATGAATTGATACTGGACGAATGCGGTATCACTGATGATGGACTGGTGGCGCTTTCGAAGAGCAGCAGTATCGAGAGGCTGTCGATTAAAAACATTGGTCAGGTTAGCGAAAAGGGAATTAGAGCGCTTTGTAATCTACCGTTGACCAATATAAATTTCGACGGCAATCATTTGACCGCTGATGACATGAAAGCGGCGTCTGGGTTGAAGGCAGTTCAATTCAGTTTTAAAGATGCTGGATTGGATGATCGAGCCGTCAGTTTTTTCAACCATCAGAGGGCGCGGACGGTTGAGTTTACCAACAATAAAATCGGACCAGAAGGTTTGCGTGAGATTCTTAAGTCGCGCTCGCTTGTGGAAGTCTGGTTGTCGCCGCATCCGAGGGTGTTTCCGGCAGTGGTTCAGTCGATAAGAAAATCTGCCAAGATGGGCGATTGCAGAGTGCAGTTTAGGAACGAGTAGCAGTTCACCCGAAGCGCGATTCGCTGATGGCAAACACTCAAGAGTTCAGTTGTTTACTGACCGGCGATTTGTTGAGCCGTGCTCTCATCTTTTTTCGCCAAATCGTTTCGCTTTACCTTACGGTACGCGCGTGCTCTTGCTCGGTAAAGCGCTGCATTCTTTTCCGGTGAAAACTTAATTGCGTTTGAATAGTCAGCCACCGCTTTATCGCAATCACCAAATTTCAAAAAAAGATCTCCACGTTTTTGATAAGCCATTTCATCTTTTGGGTTGAACGCGATTATGCGGCTGTAATCGGCTAATGCTAATTTGTCTTGACCTGTCGCTTCATAGCACTGTGCTCTTAGCAAATAGGCTTCGTCATCGCTTTTGGTGAAAGTGGAAGCACGAGTGAAATCATCGATGGCGCCTATGTAGTCATGCAAACTAATTTTTATTCGCCCTCGTACTACGAAGTTCGCTCTGTCCGGAGCCAACTTTATTAGCTTATCTGCGTCTTTCAGTGCGAGTTTATTCTCACCCATGTCGCAGTAGGCTCTCGTCCGTCCAGCAAAAATTTCCGGATCGTTTGGTTCAACTGAGAGGGCGCGTTCAAAATCGGCAAGTGCATTTTTGTACAACTTTAACTCGATACACACCACAGCCCGTTTTTTGATTGCCGAATAGTATTTAGGATCGAGGTCGATGGCTAGTGAAAATTGTTCTAGCGCCTCTTTATATTTTTCCTGTTTATTGTAGATTCGTCCGCGATTATAATAAATCGCCCTGTTTTTAGGATTCAATCTTTCCGCGCAGTCGATGTAATACAGAGCCTTCGTGTACTGCAGCTTTTCGATACTCTCGCGTGCCTGATTGATCAATTGCTGATCGTCGCTAATCGCAAAACTCGGCATTTGCGCTGATTGTAATGCCACCATAAGTAGTGGCAGTATAAACAGAGCTTTGCGGTGCGTTTTTATCATTGAATTGAATAATCTATCTAAATCGGTTTTGGACCGATTCGGATCGGAGTTTCGATTAGAGGTCCAATCCGAAGAACAGACGAAGCCACGGTTCTAAGTCTTCGAAGTCAACCGCTTTTCCTGACGCGAGCATAAACGACTTCATTTTGTCGCTGAATCCATCACCCGAGAAGACAAGCAATCCGGCTATTGGCCAGGCATTCATATCCTGCATTGTCGCAACAATTTTCTCTTCGGCTGTGCCTTTGCTGTCTTGCGCTTTGCACTCAATGCCAAGTCGTTTTCTGGAGATTGGTTCGGTAACAATAACATCGATTCTGCGCTCGGCACCCCAAATTCGTCGTCCGCATTTAAACTGCTCGCGTGCATCTAGGTTGAGCTCGTTCGCTTTTCTCACGACTTCTTTGGCCAGGCGATCTCCAGCTCTGTATGCCGCTTCTTTTCCTGCCACGATTCCATCCTTGGTCTGACTTGACCATCAATTTTGCTTGCTCAAGTTTGCAGGCTTTGGAACCGTTTTTCAAGTATCATGACAATGGGTGGCGCTATTCGCACTAAATGTCGTGCATCAGTGCTCGAATTCTTTTCTCCACGTCGGCGTTGTTGTTTTGCGCGAGTAAATCGGCATAGGCTGTTAAGGCCGTGATCACCTGGTTGCGCGCATCCTCGACAGTTTCAGGTTTTGAAACGTTTGTCAGTACCTGTGAAAATTCCGCAAGAAAACTGTCCTCGGTGTGTCGCAAAAATGACTTCTTAACTGTGAATGTAGATTTTGCACCGGCGACAGGTTCCAGATACTCCTTCCACTTTTTCGAAACATAGGTTCGAGCAGTTTGTGTTTTCCATCCAGTTACTTTCTGTAGTTCTTCCAGTTCGAAATTTCGATCAACTTCTGCGCAAGAACTGAAAAATTTAAAAGCTTCCAGAGCAGCTGAAGTTCTGCGATTGGGCGTCACGGGAATAGGCGACTCGGCGACGGTGACCGCGGAAATCTTTGGATAATTCATAATAATGAGCTCTGATATCTTGCCGCGTTTGTCGGCTTTGCAATTGACCATTCGATTGGCCAGCGCTCGCCTGATTTGATATCCAGGATACAAGTCCTGAAAATAAGTATCTTCCTCGCTTATATTGTCCGGATCGGAGTTACTGATCATCAGCCTGGCGCCCAGCGCATCAGCGCTCTGGCAAAATTTAGCTAGCCGTTCTTGATCCTCTGTCGTGAAAGTGCCGGGACTGTACCCGGTAAAATTCGACGTTGAGGATAACGGTCTATATGGTGGATCCAGGTATACAAACGAGTCCGAATCTACCTGGTTAAGTACGCATGAAAAGTCACCCAACAGGATTTGTGCAGTCTCTAAAATCTGGGAGACTGCTTCCAAGTTATTTGGATCGCAAATTTTGGGATTTGTGTATCTTCCGAAGGCTACGTTGAATAGCCCGGATGCGTTGACTCTAAACAATCCGTTGAAGCACGTCTTGTTCAAAAAGATCAATTGAGCTGTTCGCTTGATCCAATCCTCAGAAAAGTTTTGCAGGTCCAGATCTGTTTTTTGTTTGTTGAACAGAGTGCGGGTTTCATAGTAATACTTCTCTCGCTTCGTCTCATCCAGGGAGAGATACTTCTCCTGAACAAGCTGAAGTTCGTCAATCAAAGCGTTGACTTGGTCTTTCACGGTCCAATACGCAAGAATCAAATCTTGATTGCTATCAGAAATGATCAAGTCTTTCACTTGATACTTCTGGGCGACGTGAAAGAAGAACGAACCGCCTCCTACAAAAGGTTCGATATATCGGGCTATCTGCCCCTCCTTCAATTCCGGAGGTACATTCGTATCAAGCTGGTCAATGAGTTGCGTCTTACCGCCAACCCATTTTAGAAACGGCTTCGCTTGACCACTGTGATTATTGGCAGCAAGATCTGGCGCCGGTTGAATCGGGTTTTCGCGAAAAGGAGACTCTACAAACATGGTGTGATCCTGCGCTTCAAGAAGGTATTATGCACTGAATCAATTTTTTCCGAAATTGAATCAAGGTAATACATATTGCATATACCAATGGTGTCGTATTCGATGCTTCGTACAAACATCTTACGAACTGGGGCTGCGAAATATCCGCAGTCCGCAAATAGTTAGCCGAATTAATGAAAAAAACGGCGAAGGGCGCGCTTTTTAAGCGACGGTATATCTCTTGGTAGTACCGATTGTGGCGTAACATTCGAGTGTCCTTGTTGGAGGACCTCGTTCTGACGACCGAATCTTGTGGTTAGAACGTAAAAAAGTTTTCTATGGAAAACACACGTTTAACGCTCGAGGTCGCATCAGCGATTGAACGGAAATTCGTTAATCCAATGAAAACCGCGGTTAGTCAGTAGCATGGCCGAGTCATCGAGTTTATGAAGCTTCATTTCGGTTGGATATCCGTTGAAGTCTCCTGTTAACGAGAGCTTGTTAGCCTCAGGGTGCCCTACTGCGAAGCTGGCTTTCCATGTACTTTTTTCGCCGGCAACCAGGTTGAAACTCTTCTGACTTTTTTCCCAGTTTAAACCATAATATGCTCTGGTTCGATCCATTCTTTGGACTCCCAGGTTCTCACCTTTGTCAAAGACGAGATACCGCCAGCGGTGCTCATCTGATAGCGGTTGTTCCTTGCCGGAAATCTTAAGTTCATCAACCATCCAGATTCCATAGAGCGGTGGCTTCGCGCTGTGCGTGCCATATTTTCGAGTTGCTCCGATCGAGCTATCCAGGCTTCCAACCATCACTATCAAACCATAGACAACCTGAATGATGTTCGCGGCATTATTGAGTTGATTTCGAGTAAACAGTGGAGGATCCGTGCGCAATTGCACGGAAAGATGGCGAACGAAAAAATCTAGAATTCGCTGGAAGTCAGGAATGATGAGCAGAATACTGGTTAATAGAAGGTGAAACGAATAGATTTTTACAGGTACGTCATAACACATGTTGAGCATGAAAACATTCGTCGTGACTGCAAAGCCGACTAACGCTCCCAACAGTGTGAACTTCGGAAACATGAGCAAACAACCGGCAATCATCTCAGCCAGACCGACAAATGTGCTGTACTCGCCCGATGAGCCCATGAACGTCCATAGCAAGCCCATCGGCGACGACTCGCCATAGGTTTCAATCATCCGAAATAATCCAGGAGCAGGGAATTGCGAATTGACCACTTTGTATGCGCCGTAGGAGATCATCGCGCTGCCTAACCCAAGGCGGAGCATTAGTCGAAACCACTTATAAAGAACGTCGTAGTGCTTCCTTTTAAAGTCGATAGCCGACCAAACGATTGTTCCCACAACCGCTCCAATCAGCTGACATAAGACGATCATGTAATTATATGTGGTGTCACCGCTGCCATTCACCTGAGAGTCAGGAAGCGGAGTGGGGATGTGCAACATTGCCGACAACAGCGGAATGAACCAATGGCAGATTGCGAATATCGGAATTGCTAAAAATGCCAGATGAATCGGTGCGATTATCTGGCTGAAACTGCTTAAAAAGAAATATGCGAAACCGAATCGAAACAAAATTCGCTTAGGTAAACTC
>JBGAHZ010000009.1:0-80758 GCA_044225915.1 Obscuribacteraceae bacterium (SeqCode) | reverse complement strand
ACTCCAACTTTGTTCGTGTGCTGTTGGTTGATCGGTCATAGTACGACGGTTTTCCCATGCGAGAGTTCAGCAGCTTAGTATCACAGTCCGGAGCTATTTGCGCGCACTGCCCGCAGTATCACCTTCGAAAATAAATGTGTGAGGTGTGTCATCGTACATGTAACCTCTGAACATTCCTTCTGTGTTAAACGGCGTTGCGAAGTTTCCATTCTTGTCCAACACGATTGTGCCACCCTCACCTCGACCAGGTCCAAGAACGCCATGTATTACTTGGTCCGCAGCTTTAGCGACCGGAGTGTTTTTATATTTGAGTCGAGCTGAAATGTCCGAAGCAACATTGAAGCGAATAAACCATTCACCATCCCCGGTGCACGACACTGCGCAACTGTCGTTGTCGGCATAAGTTCCCGCTCCGATAATCGGCGTATCGCCCACGCGTCCCCACCGTTTTCCGGTCAATCCACCCGTTGATGTACCGGCTGCCAGGTTGCCTTTCGAGTCACGCGCAACGGCTCCGACAGTTCCATATTTATGATCTGTTCTTAGTTTGATGTCAGCTCCTTTTTGTCCCGCCTTTTCTTTTTCCAAAAACTTTTGAAGCTGTTCCCATCTGATATCAGTATGGAAGTACTTCGGATCTACGATTTCCAATCCCTGTTCTTTGGCGAATGTGTTGGCGCCTTCTCCGATAAACATTACGTGCGGTGACTTCCTCATCACCGTGACCGCTTCCGTGATTGGATTCTTTACTATCGTCACTCCGGCCACAGAACCTACTTCATGCGTTTTGCCATCCATGATCGAGGCGTCAAGCGTGTTGTGTCCATCGTGATCGAAAACCGA
The DNA here is from genome assembly GCA_044225915.1 of Obscuribacteraceae bacterium (SeqCode). Taxonomy (GTDB): domain Bacteria; phylum Cyanobacteriota; class Vampirovibrionia; order Obscuribacterales; family Obscuribacteraceae; genus JADYXR01. Next base: position 79,915 of record JBGAHZ010000009.1, on the reverse strand, counting down.
TCCTGCGCCTGCATTGAAATCTCTGTTGTCCTCCAGGCTGCGCACAGCCGCTTCCACCGCGTCAACAGCGTTGCCGCCGCTCTTCAAAATGGCATATCCCGCTTTAAGCGCTGTGGCTAAACCAGCATGGTAACGGGCTTCGTTGTCTTTCGTCACTTCGGTATGGTCTACACCACAGCCGCCATGAATAACAAGCACAGGCTGAGTTCCGGTTTCCTTAGCTTCGGATACTTGCGCCACGTTGATACAAGCTGCAAGAACAGCGGCGATCAGAATTGCTGCGCGCATATTCAACTCCTCCGACGATAAAGAATATAAAATAGTAGCAGAACGATTTCCTCTTGATTTGACACGAGGCAAAGTCCAATGTCGTCGAACCGGCAAATCACATACAACACAGGAAGTGCGCAGGAACTAATGAGTTGCACGAACTACCTGTCGTGCAATGACCCCGGATATCGAATATTTTTACTCGTGACATTCGCGCTCATGTTTGCCGGAATTTGCCTGATGCAAGCAGGCGGAATTCCTGTTCCGGTTTCTGAAATCTTCCTGGTCGCTTGCGTTTTGATCTTGATGCCGGTTGCCGCGAACTCACTTATGGTCTTAAGTCTCGTAAAAGATCCGAGAAATTGCACGACGTCGTTTTCCGAGGTTGGAGTGATCGATCACACCGAGCGGAGTAGTCAAATCAACCTCCCCTGGGACTCAATCCTCGCGATCAAAATTAACCATGGCAGCGTCTACTTTTTCACCTGGAGACGCAGTGTCTACATTCCATCGTACGCATTCGCCAGCCTCGAAGACGCGCACAATTTCTACACTGAGGCTCACCGACTTTGGCGCGAGGCTCGTGACAAAAAAGTTTCCGCCAGAATCACTTCTCTGGATGACCCACTCGCTCTTGAGGCGGACACGATCGCTCGCATACAAGAATTCGATGAACAGGAAGAAGCGATGTGGGCAGAAATGGAAAAAAAGCACAAAAATCAGCAAGAGAACTAAGTCTTGTGATGTGTGACCACTCGGGTTTCAGAAACTAGTTCGTTCATTTTCTGGCACAATTCTAACCGTCGAGTTTGTTCGGCTGTTCTCGCAGTTTGAAAATGTGCAGAAGATAATAGAAGGATGGAAATAGCAGGAGCGCGCCGGCGCCCAATGCCAGTACGATGAGTTCGAGTGTGCGTCCATTTGCTGCGGAATTTGTAATCGTCCAGCTTGGTCGCACAAGATACGGATACTGACCGAGTGCCCAACCCCAGAGTACCAGGGCGACTTGACCGGCTGCAACAAATCTGGCGACTTTGAATTTTCGAAGAAACAGACAGACGAGCGCTGTAACGGAGACAATGAATGTGCCGATTAAGAGCGGGACCGCGCGGGAGATGTCAGCCCAAATGCCGGGTGCTTCGTTTTTCGACAACAGGAAAACGACCAGCGCGATAAATGCGCTAGCCAAAGCTGAGATAATCGCGCGAATCCGAAAATCATTTTGAAGTTCTGCGTCAGTCGTGTCAGACGTCAAATAGACGGCGGCCAGATAAGCAAACAATGATAGCGCCAGGAAACCGACCGCTACGGGAAAGGGCTGTAACCACGCGTGTACGTATGTTTGGACGAAGTCATTGCCGCTGGTTTGTAAATCACCGTTGGAAATAGCACCAACTATGATACCAAGTATGACGGGAGTGATTAAACTCGAGATTGCGAAAATGCGTCCCCATCTCCTCTGTGTCTCGTCTTTGTGGCTATCGTATGTTCTAAAAGTAAATGCAGAACCTCGCAATACAATTCCAATCAGTAACATAGTCAGGGGAATATGCAAAGCAATTGAGATCGCGGCGAAGGCTGGTGGAAAGCACCCGAACAAAAGCACGATCACAAGAATCAACCAGACGTGATTGGCTTCCCAGATTGGCCCAATCGCAGCGGCGATCGTTTCTCTTTGCTTGGCCGCTCGTGGGCCAAATGCGAACAAATCCCATACGCCGCCGCCGTAATCCGCACCAGCCATCACCGCATAGAATGTCAGGGCTGCGATCATTGCCAGCCCAATCAGATGTTCCAATGTCTCGAGGGGAAGTTGCACCTAGTCGCTCTCCTTTATTCGAGGACTGTGCACGATCTGGCGCTTGAGCAGGAAGACGACAATCACTCCAAGGAAAATGTACAGAGAGGAGAACATCAAAAATGGAACCGCCAATCCTTTCATGGGTGTCACTGCGTCTTTCGTCAGCATGATGCCCTGCACAACCCATGGTTGTCTTCCCAGTTCGGTGACAAACCATCCGGCTTCCGTGGCCACAAAACCAAGAGGCGAGGTGAAAATAAGTACGCGCAGAAAGATGTCCGAGTCCGGCAAAGTTTTTTTCATCGCCACGTGAATGGCTGCCCATGCAGAGACCAACATCATGATCGTTCCGCAGCCCACCATGATTTGAAAACAATAGTGGACGAGAAGCACATTCGGCCAGTGCTCTCTCGGAAATTCTTTCAAACCTTTGACCTCGGCATTGGGATCGTGGAAAGCCAAGATGCTGAGCGCGTAAGGAATCTCGACGCCGTAGTTGACGACGGCTTTGTCCTCATCCGGAATTCCGCCGAGTATGATCGGTGCCTGTCTTCTCGTTTCGAAATGTGCTTCGAGCGCGGCCAATTTTACTGGTTGAACATGTGCCACCATCTGCGCAAGAACGTCTCCACTCACTGGTTGAATGATCGACATGGTGCCGCCTAGAGCAAGCGCGATTGCCAGAGCGCGGCGATGGAAAATGTTTGTCTTGTCTCGCAGCAGCATGAACGCATGTATGCCTGCCGCAAGGAATGCCGTGGCAGCATAGGCTGCGATCAGCATGTGGCCTGCCTCCGGCAGAGCGGCTGGATTCCACATCGCCGCCACCGGATCGATGTCGACTGGTTTGCCGTCGACCAGACGAAATCCTGTCGGTGTATTCATCCAACCGTTAGCGAGGATGACGAACAGCGCTGATGCCGCTCCGCTTGCCGCGACGATGAAGCCGGAGATCAGATGCACGGTCTTCGGCACGAGCTTCCAACCGTACAGGTAGATGCCGAGGAAAATTGCCTCAGTGAAAAAAGCAAATCCTTCCATCGCGAAAGGCAAACCGATGATCTCGCCCGACCATTTCATGAAGCCCGGCCACAAGAGCCCGAGCTCGAAGGAGAGCACCGTCCCTGAAACTGCTCCGACGGCAAAGAGGATCGCAGCTCCCTTCGACCATCTCTTGGCTAGTTCGTAGTAAACCTGATCATCAGTCTTGTACCAGAGAAATTCTGCTACACACATCATGAGTGGCAGCGCTATTCCGATCGCAGCAAAGACGATATGAAAGGCAAGAGACATGCCCATTTGCGAACGAGCTATCAGAAGATCGTTCATGGTGGCGTCACCTCTAACTCGTCTCAAATTCTAGAAGCGTTGGAGCGAAACAACCGGTTTCGTAAACCTGCGTGAAGCCTCTGTTCAAGCGGGAACATTCCGGAGTCAAACTTGTCTCTTAGCTGTGTTGGAAGTGAGCAAAAGGATAACGTTTTCGTAAACTTTTCGATCTCGCGGCACGCTTTACTTGTTGTTAGTAAAATTTGCTGTAGAATACATTCTTCCAATTTTTTGGAAACGAAATCCAAAGGAGGTTTCAGCTAAGACACAACAACGCCCAACTCCCAGAAGGCATTAGTCCGATGGTGTTAAGTAAGCGTTTCGTGTACCCCGCAAAACGGAGAGGCCATCGGGCTTTCATCGTTTTGACATACACAAGGAATCACCAATACTCCGCTCGTTTAGCAGCGATGCGGAAAGGGGGAAAGAAATGTTCGGACCACATCTAATTCTTGAAGCTTACGGTTGCTCAAAAGAGAAATTAGCAGACGTAAACTCTATGGCTAAGATGCTTGATGCGTACCCACCGCAGCTCAAGATGACAAAGATAATGCCACCGTACGTCTTTACGTACCACGGAGCCGTGGAAGACGATTGGGGAGTAAGCGGAGTAGTGCTCATAGCTGAGTCTCATATCTCCATACATACGTTTCCTGACAAAGGCTTTGCGACGCTTGATATCTTCTCTTGTAAGGATTTCGAAGTCGATGAAGCAATCAAGTTCTTCTGCGATCACTTCGAACCAGAGAGCTTCGACAAGGAAGTATTTATGAGAGGCCGTGAGTTTCCGCGAAGCGCCGGCCGTGCACGCGCCATCATTGAAGGCGAAAGATCGCGACTTTCAGTAGTCGCAGGCTAAAGAAAAACAGCGAGGCCACAGACCTGCGAGAACGCGATGGTCTGTGGTTCTTTCGCGTCTGAGATATCATGAATGGCGTCGAACAACGACGTCCGACATGACTTGCTCACACATAAGAGAGTCGAAACAAGATTGCTGTCACTACAGTGAGCGATCAGTTTCGTTTGCGCAAACGATCGAACGAGCAGAAAAATTTGGCTGCGACGATCTGTTTTGTCTTGCGCAAAAAAGAAGGGCGGTGCCACTCTGCCGCTCGCCGACGGTCTTGTCCTGATGCGACTCTCCATCAGTCCTGTCGGCACTTACTAAGCGCACACGAGCGACGACGATACTCCAATTGAGTCGACCTTGCGAAGACCAATTCTTCGATGGTGCGCAAAAAGTTGGCGCCTATTCGGCAATCAGTTTCGCATAGGTCCGCGGATCTACATTGCCACCACTAACGATTAGCAGCGGTCGTTTCTTCTCGAATTTATGTTTGTTGGCGAGCACAGCGGCAGTGCTCAACGCTCCGGTTGGCTCAGCTTTGAGATTCGCCTGGAGGAACAGCAGCTTCGTGGCTGCGACAATGTCTGGTTCGTCGACCTCTATGATTTCGCTCAGTCCACTCTGGAGAATTGGAAAATTGTGATGACCGACTGCGAGCGTTCGCACGCCATCGGCTATGGTGGCAGGCTCTTTTTCGTTTGAAACAATGTGACCGGCCTCCAGGCTGCGAGCTGCGTCGTTAGCTAGAGTGGGCTCGACTCCAATGATGTTAACGTCAACATCATGCCGACGAAATCCCTGAATCAATCCCGCCGCAAGACCACCGCCACCAACAGGCACAAGCACAGTGTCGAAGAGGTCTTTGTATGCGACTAGTTCATCAGCCAGGCTAGAGTTGCCTTCAATCACGCGTTCATCATCATACGGGCTTACTGATTCCGCATCGTGGCCGATTTCGATGAGCACATCGAGCAACCACTCTCCACGCGTTCGTGCTGAGACGTCGACTAAACGCGCATCGGCGCCGAAGCCACGCACCGCATCCACCTTTGCTTGTGTGGAGGTGTCAGGCATAACGACTGTGCATTTCTTGCCGACGAGCTGACACGCATACGCGAGCGCTTGTCCAAAATTACCTGATGATGCCGTCACCAGATGTGGTGACGACGAATTGTGTACGACGTTGTGTGCGGCGCGGAATTTGAAACTGCCCGTGTGCTGGAAAGTTTCACTCGCGAGCAGGACATTCATACCAAGCTCCTGGTTGAGCTTGACCGAATCCAAAACCAACGTTGGTCGCAGTATTGTCTTACAGTTGTTTAGGTGCATCCTTGGTAGCTGTTTGCGACGGAGCTGGTTGCTTCTTCTTGTTCATGAAGTTGAGTTTGGAGAGGCTGGCCATTCCCATTCCGCTGAACTTAGATTTCTTAGCGGGTTTCTTCGCAACTACGTTTTCGACTTTCTTCGCCGGTTGACCTTTCGGAGCCGCCGCGTCGATAGCTTTGTCACCAGTGGTGAATGCAGTCGTGTCGCTGGCTGGAGCGATGTCATCTTCGCCTGCTGGATCTATCTTAGCGATTGGTTCGACTTCGGTAAGTTTGTCGAGTTCGCTCTTCTTAATTTCCTTCTTGGGGGCGGCTGCAACTGCAGTCGACTCCTGCTTCTTCTTACCTTTTCCAAACGATGGCATTGATGGCATGCCTGGTTTGAGCTTCGCGATGTTGACGTTCAAACCGAATTTCGATTTTTTCTTCGGTGATTCAGTTTTGCCATTCTTGCTGGCGAGTTGTTCTTTCTTCGCTGATTCTGGGGTATTTACGATCGGAGTGAATGGTTCGCTCGATCCTTCTTTCAGTTCTCGCGCCGCTTGCTTAGCCTTTTTCTCTCTTTCGAGTTCTGCCAACACTTCTTCGTCAGGGTTGGCTGCGCCATCAGCAAAACCGCTTGCCGGGCGGATATCGATTTGACTGCTGGGGTCTTTATCTTTGCCCTTCTTACTGAATTTGTTGAATGGATTCAGCTTGCTGCTGATTTTGACTTTATTTCCGCCTTTTCTTTCCAGAAAAGCTGTTTGTTTTCCGGCGGCATTTGATGGATCTTGTTTGACGAGCTTCCGAGCTAAAGTGCCGTCGTCTTTGTGCGATATGGCCTTTTCTGCTTCTCTGGTGTACCAGTCATCGACTGATGCAACACGACTTGGACTTTGTTTCTTCTTGTCGGTTTTGACTTCTTCGACTTTATTAGGTTTGCTCGCAATCTGAGTTCTAGGCTCTTCTTTCGAGTCTTTATTCTTGTCCTTCAAACCAATCATGGTTCCGCTCTTCTTGGCCATTCCGCCCGATGCTTTTGCACCCTTCGCTAGAATGCTGCCGCTTTTGGCGACTCCACTGCCTACGCCCTTGATTCCGCCAATCGTTTTTCCGAAAAATCCGCCGCCTCCACCGTTGTCCTTCTTCGCTCCATCCTCGGCTACTTCGCCCAGAGGTGCCATTACATAGGTTTTTCCGGCGTTGGCTTCATCGGCCTGCGGTATGACGTTGGATTCCTTTTCTTGTTGAAGGAATTTCTTCTTTGGCGCATTGCCGGCGGGGGCTTTGATGTGCGAGTACGGATCTAGGTAAGAGCCCGCGTTGGCACTGCCCACAGATGCGGCGAGCAAAAGCATTAGCGAAAGCGGTAAATACCGTCTGGAAGCGTTCATCAACTTAATCCCTCGGTCCTTGACTGGTAAAGGTTCAGTTCTTTATATCACACGACGGCAGGCTTGCCATGAGCATGAGAACTCTTTCAAAATCCGCCCGGACCTATATTATGACGATGAAGTTTTTAAGACAGGCTGACTGGGGACACTCGAAAGTTTATAATCTCCGTTAGTTTCTGGGTATAAGGTATTCAGGCTCAGGTTTTGCAGCTCATGATTGGTTTTCTGGCATAGGAAAGGTAAGTAAAAAAGTTATGGAAGACTTCGTACCAATGAACCCATGGATGTTTGTGGGCGTTTGCTTCTCCTGGCTGGCCCTGGCATTCTTCTTTCTAGGCGCTCGTAAGGTGTATTTCGAGCCATATCCGGAAGACAAAAACGACTAGATTTTTCGATAAACCATTGTGAAGAGGAACGAACCACGTCGGATTCGTTCCTTATTCGTATTTGTCATGAGGCAAATAATTTTGCTTGCTAGATTTCGAGTTGTTGCGGACTTCCGCTTGGCAAGGGTATTCAAGTGGTGCTCGGTCGATATACTTAGGCGTTGGGTTTTATATTCACTTATATCTAAATTTCTTTTGTGGGATTGAACAAAAAATGTCGCAGGATTTGAAAGCAGCTAACGCTAAGGCTCTCGACGTACTCAAGCTAATCGAGAAGAAAACTCTCGACGAAAACGAACGCAAACAGATGGTGGCAGATTCCGCCAAATACTGGCGTGACCATGTCAACGAGGGCTTTCTTCAATACCGCAAATCGGTCAGCACCGATTACACCGCGGTCGAATGGGAAGATGACGGCGCTGTTTTTAGAGACATAAACGGTAAAGAATTTATCGATATGCTCGGCGGCTTCGGCATCTACAGCGTCGGTCACAGACATCCCAAGGTGATTAAGGCGGTCAAAGATCAGCTCGAAAAGCAGTGCATTCACTCCCAAGAATTGATTGATCCACTGCGAACCTATCTTGCCCATCTGGTTTCGCTGATTACCCCAGGCGATTTGCAGTACGCATTTTTTACGAACTCAGGTACGGAGTCCGTCGAAGCCTGTCTCAAAATGGCAGTGCTCACGACCGGTCGCCATCACTTTGTCGGCACCGTCGGTGGTTTTCACGGAAAGAGTTTGGGCTCTCTGGGCGGCACTTCGAAAGCGGTTTTTCGTGAGCCGTTCCTGCCCTTGATGAACTGGACACACCTTCCATTCGGCGATATCGAAGCGCTCAGAATGACGCTTGAATGCAATGACTTCTCTGGTAACAAGGTCGCGGCGTTCCTGGTTGAGCCGATTCAAGGCGAAGGCGGAATTAACGTCGCACCTCCAGGGTATCTCAAAGCCGCTCGCGAACTTTGCGATAAATACGGCGCCATGCTGATCTTCGACGAAATTCAGTGCGGCATGGGCAGAACCGGAAAGATGTTCTACTGTGAATACGATGGGGTTACGCCAGACCTGATGGCTCTCGGAAAGGGCTTCGGTGGAGGCGTCATGCCAATCGGTGCATGTGTCGGATCTGCTAAGACCTGGAGCAAATACGTCGAGAACCCGTTCTTGCATACCACCACTTTTGGTGGCAACCCATTGGCTTGCGCAGCAGCCATTGCCACAATTTCTGTTTTGCTCGATGAAAATTTGCTGCAAGAGGCAAGCGAAAAGGGAGAATATCTCCTCCCTCGTTTGAACAAGTTGGCGCAGCAGTATCCTAAGGTGTTGAGTGGCGCCAGAGGCGTGGGCTTGATGTTGGGAATGGAATTCACCAACAACGACCTTGGATACATCGTTTCGAAAAAACTATTCGCGCGCAATATTCTGATTTCCGGTACATATATAAATGCACGGGTGCTCAGAGTTGAACCACCGCTGGTGATACCATACGAGCAACTCGATAAATTCTTGTCTGCATTGGAAGAGTCCTTGCAGGAAGTGTATAAGGAGCAGGGATTCCCGCTCTCAGTCACTTCAGCTGTTTAGTTTCAACTGAGATACGGAAATGATCTGCGATGCGCGACTGTTCCAGTCTTACACCTTGCAGAACTTTGTAGAAGCACTCGTATAGCTGGATCCGTGCAAACAGTTCTGAGAAAGGCTGCGGATTTTCGGAATTTTTTTCCATGAAATTTTGTGTGACTTGAATCCGTCTGTGGATCGCGATCTCTTTCGAAAACTCTGCTTGTTTCGGTAGCCTATCTGCGACACCTCGACCAAGATTGTGTCATCGACACTGTTTGGCATGCTAGGAACTGGGTAAGAAGCACGGATCAAAGTTCTATTGACGAACGATCGCAATCGAAATTCGTCGCGTGTTAGTCAAAACGAATCGCTGGAAATATAAGGATCACTCTATGAACATGATGAAAGGCTCGAGATACGGGTCGGCTTTCTTGTGCGCACTCACTCTCAGTGTCGGTGTCGCCATGGCAGCGGACGCGGCTAACGGAATGAACATGGGAGGCATGCGTGCCAACACGCTACGCGCGAATGCAGCTAGTCTTCGTGGGGAACAACGCACAGCTCGACAGCAGCAACGTGCATCCAACAGACAAGACACACTACAACAGCGTGCCGCCAACAGGCAAAATACAATTCAGGCGCGTCAAACCAATCGCCAAAGTCGACCGCAGAATACATCTAACGTGACTCCGGCTCAACCAGGAACGCCAGAATTTATGCAATCGCAATTTGCGCGCAATCAGCAGCTTAGCGATGCAAGGCAAGCTCGTCAGCAACAGAAAATGCAGGCAAAGATGGAACGTCGCCAGTTGCGATTTCAGCCAGTGACGAACTCCCGAGACTGGGAGGATATCACGTTCACGACCGTGAACGGTGATTCCACCGGCTCTTCTTCCGCAGCACCGACCTCAAGTAACTCTCAGAACAACGGTTCGCTACCGATTGGCTCCAGTTCGAACACTGTTTCGAACAATAACACTTCAAACAACAATAACTCGAATAACAACAGTAATTCGAATAACAACAATAATAGCTCGAACAACAACAACAACAACAATAATAATTCGAATAACAACAATTCGAATAATGTGATTGGCTCGAGCGGACCAGTGACGACAAATAACAATGGTACGTCTACCGGCACGACGAACAACTCAAACAACACGCCGTCAAATAATCCAACGGCCACGAATAACACCAACTCTACCGGAAGCAGCGCAGGTCCCAATGGCGGCGCGCAGAATGGCGGTGCAGTTGTAGTTGGCGGCGTTCCAAGTTCTAACAACGGCAATAGCAGCAGTTCGAACAACAACGGAATCTTCAACCCGTCTAACACCACGAATGGTGGCAGTACCGCTAACAACACCTTCCCCGGTAATACCGCAACTGGTGGTAATACAGGCAATAATACAGCTCCTGGTAATACCGCCACCGGTGGCAATACTGGAAACAACACTGCTCCTCCGAACACAGCGTCTGGCGGCTCGACTGGCAACAATACCGCTCCGCCGAACACTGCGACTGGTGGCAACACTGGCAACAACACCGCTCCGCCAAACACCGCGACCGGTGGCAACACTGGAAACAACACCGCACCCCCTAACACCGCGACAGGCGGCGGGAACACCGGTAACAACAATCCGCAAAACAACTCGGTTGGTGGTTCCGGTGGAAACTTTGGTACTTCCAGCAACGGAAGCAGTGCTTCTTCTGGACAGTCTTCGGGAGGCACAACTCCTGGGTCATCCGGTGGCGCCGGAGTCGTAGGATCCAGTGGATAACCAACGCCAGCAGGTAACCCGTAAACTCGCGAACATGCAGGCAGCGCTGCACTTCCTGAAGGTCTAAGTCAATGCAACTTAAATTGCTGATGATCTTTTTAACCACTGCACTCTTCCAAGGTGCTAACGGCTGTTCCGTCGACGCTCACACCTCTCCGAGCGTCGACGGGCAACAGTCGAATCAGCATCATGGTAAGCAGAGCTACACCTTGATTTTCTGCAAGGGTGGTGTCTCTAAGGGTGATGTATCCTGCGACAAGTCGGCGACACTGATTGGTTCTGCTGATACGGTCTTATCGACGAGTCCGGATTCCCTGAAGTTCATCCGCGGCGGTTGCGCGGTCGTGGCTGCTGAACATGACATCAAAATTGAGTTGCCTGGTTCAGATTCAGTCACAGTCAGCGCGCACAGTCGGGTCGAACTAAGCAAAATGGATGACAAAATCGCCATTCATGTTACTTCGGGAAACGCGAAGATACGCACGGTAAGTGAAGAGTTGAGTTTATCTTCGGGCGCCAATTTGATAGTGGAGAAAGGCTCCATTCACGAATCTGATATGAATGCCGCACCGAATTTCGATTTTTCAAAATCGCGTTCGAAGAATGGATTCGAGCCAGTTCGCTTGCTGGCAAATGACGGCACAAAATTCGCAATAAAGAATGGACAGTTGTGGTTGAAAAACGTAAGCGCATTTGTTGAGTTGCCTGCTGGTGTGGATCTTGTTACGCCAGGCGGCACCATTAGTAGTGCCAGTTCTTCCATGATTTCTTGCCGACTGGTAGACGATGCAATGTGCATTGAAAACTGTTCTCCTGTGACGGTCGTAGATATGAGCGTAAACGGCGACAAGTTTAAATTGGCACCGTTCAAGTGCTGTTCTCTTAAGAACGGCGATGACGACAGCGTTAATCTTCCCGATGATGGAGTGTTGAGGCGGGATGTCATCGCTCAATCCGATGGGAAGGTTACAAAAATAATTTCGGAGTACGATCCTTTATCTTTGATCGAGGCACACTCAGAACTCAAGAAAGCAGTTTCGAAACCAATTACTTTTCATCAACAACGCGCGTCCGAGCTGCTCTTTAAGAGTATCGCCGTATTCGAGGAGCTCTGCGGTGACGTTGATTCATTCGAAGAGAATCCTGACATGCAGGTCCGAAGGGTCAAGGGACGAATTGCGTCAGCGTCAAGTTCTTTTTCAAACACTCAATAGTGGTTCGTGGACTAGAACTGCAATAACTAAAATCTCTGAATCGCAAAAGAGCAAAAGCGCGCCTCACACTAAGTGAAGCGCGTTTTTGTTTACACCCATAAGAACCCGCCAAGTAGCGGCGCGCTCTCACATTTAGTTGGACGCCATGCGTTTTTCGCGCTTTCCAGCTTTGCTATCTAGCTTATCCGCTTTGGCCAAGAATTTATCCTGTTCTTTTGTGGGCAGTTGTGGCGACAATGAAACGTATGCGCGATATTGGAACGCCGCTTCTCTGATTTGGACAGGAGTCGGCTTGGATACATCCTCTAGCGCCTTCGCCAAACCGAGTCTCGTTTCTGCGGACTTCGGATTGGAGAACACTGCTTCGTGGAATGTGTCGACCGCGCTGCCTGTCATTTTCTTTCTCGCCAAATCTTTGGCGAGCGTCAGATTTTTTCGTGCGGCTTCACGCGCTTGCGCGACTTTGGTCAATCCACGACGACTTCTATCAGCTGCTCCTGGGAAAGTAGCCGCCTTCTTGTAAGCCGCTTCCGCATTATCGAGATCGTGAAGCATCAAAGTCAGATCGGCAAGACCGAAAGTTTGTTTGGCATTGTTGGCGTGCGACAGAACGGTTTGAATCTCACTATTTGCTTCGGCAAACTTGTTCTGCGCCATCAGTGCTTGGGCATAACTAACACGCTCACCGTCGTTCTGCGGTGTACCGACTGACGCGAGGTTGACCTCTTCGCCAGCCAGAGCGCGAAACTTTGCTTGAGCCAGTCGCAATCGCATATCGTTAGGATTCATTTGTACGGCGCGATCGATCATGCTTAACGCATTGTCGAAATCGCTGTCGCCGAAGTAACCACCGGTGGTTTCTTTTTGTGCTTTCAAAAAGTAGCCGGTGGTCAATCCATCAGCTGCTCGAGCATTTCCAGGGTTTACGCCCAGAGCTTGCTCATACGACTTGATTGCATCGTCGATTTTTTCAGCACGCAAACTTTGATCGCCAATCCGCAAAAGTAGATCTTCGTTTTTCGGCATCAATTCTAAACCAGAGCGCAACTCTGCGATTGAGAGTTCCAAGTCACCGCGCGCTTCTCTGACATTGGAGATGCCCAGATAGGCCGCTGAGTTTTCAGGTTTGATTCGAATTGATTCTTGATATTCGCGAATTGCAGCAACCGTGTTGCCTTGAGTTTCGAACGCTTTTCCAAGAGCGAGCCGAACGGGCCAACTATTAGGAAACTGATACTGAGCCGTATTCAGCTCTTTGAGCGCGGCATCGATCTGTCCTTGATTAAGGAGCGATTGACCGAGTCCATAGTGCGCAGTCCAATCACCACTGTTGAAGCGAATTGCTTGTTTGAAATTCGCTGCGGCTGCACCTGAATTATTTTGTGCAAGTTGGATCATGCCGAGACCGGTGTATCCATCGGAATATTGCGAATCCAATTGCAGAGATTTTTGCATCTCAGCCGCGGCTTCGCCAAACTTGCCTTGCTCCTTATAGACCATGCCCAATGCGTAGTGCGCTTCGGGAGTGGATCTGTCTGAATCGATTGCTCTTTGTGCTTCCGCTTGAGCTTCCTTCAATATGTTGTCGCGATTCTTGCGAATCGTGTTAGATGAAGAATTCAATCTATGCAACATCGTCAATGCTTTTCCGGCATGTGCGCCCGGATTATCTGGATCTCGTTGCAACGCCTTGTTGAATTGCTCGTCAGCTCCGTCGAGTTTGAATTGCTTCGCCAGTGCTAGGCCATAACCGATGTTAGCGTTGGTGTCTTTCGGATTTTTCTTCAAAGCGGACTGATAATACTTTGCCGCTTCAGCATATTTGCCTTTCATCATCAGGCGATCAGCAGCAACGACAGTCTGACTTATGCGCCCATGGTACAAACGTTTGCTCGCGGCATCAGCATCACCTGCTGCTATTACAGAAAGTGATAGTGCCACCGCCGCAGATAGCGACAGACCAGCCCACCTGCTGGCTGAGACTGCACGCGCTGACAAAGCGCGGCTCAGGTTTTTATTCATAGAAGTACTCTCCTGGTTAGTCTGCACTGGAAACCGATGCCCCGACAGGGAAAAAATCGCGCCGAGGGCTGAAGACTGAGGGTTTCGAAGCCAATATAAATGCAGGCTCGCATGGCACCGGTTTGCCAATTACCCGAAAGGTGACGAGGCAACTACTCCTTTGTTCCTTAAAAATTTTTCGAGATGTTTGCAAGAAGTGCTATGAAAGCAGTTAGAAAGAATGGCTTTTCAAGCCCGTTTCCATCTGGCGGCTGAATAGTTGAAACTGCTAGCTCGAGAAACCTATGCCTAATACATCGAGCATCTTTAAGAGCAAATTCGGATCTTCGCCTTTGTCTACCTTTAATAGAGATGCCGTAACCGCGTTGACCGATAATGATCTCAATGGTTCCGGTGGATATGGAAACGGTTTATCCGTGACCATCTTCAGCGATAACAGATCGCTTTCTTTTGCTGTTGCGATGTGTGCCAGTATCTTTCCGGCGAGTCTCGTTGTTCCGATTCCGTGTCCAGTGTAACCGAGACCATAAACGACGTTGCCACCATAAGCGGTGCCGAAGAATGGTGTCAATCTTGTAGTCGATGCGATTGGACCGCCCCAGCCATAAGGAAATTCGATATCTCCAACATCTGGGAAGTGTCGCTTAAAGCTTGCTCGAAGCGAATCGTAATGTCTTTGCGAATGATCGCAAGTTTCATCCACTTTGTTTGGAGGATAGTAAACTGCTTCGCTGGTTCCCCAGAGGACTCGGTCGTCAGCCGTTAGTCTGTAGTAGTTGAAGAACGTGCGGCCATCGACCATCCCTTGACGATTCGTCCAGCCGATTGCTTCTTTCTGTTTAGCAGTTAGAACATCACTAACGAGAATGTAATCATAAAGCGGAATGAATCGCCAAAGTAGACTTGGCAGCAAGTGGTGGGTGTAGGCATCTGTTGCAAGAATGATTTTCTTTGCACGAATCTCGGCATGTTTGCAGGTGACCACACCACCGTCGATGCTTATCACTGGCGAGTTTTCGTAAACTTTGACGCCCAGCTCCGTGATATCTGATTTGAGCTTATCCACGAGTTTTATCGGATTGAGATTGCCGCCACCCGGGACGAATAGTCCGCCTAAATATAATGGTGAGTGAACCTCTTTTTGAATTTCTTCCTGCGAAAGTATCTTGTACCCTTTGATACCGAGACGGGAAGCGACTTCCAGATTGCGGTGGCATTCTTCCATGTGTGCCGGTGTCATCGCGATTTGCAACTGACCAGTTCGCTCGAAATCGCAACCTTGTGCAAACGCATCTAATTCGTCGATGTTCTGCAATCCAAGATGAGCTAAACGTGCGGCTTCTTCTTGTCCAAAGTGGCTGATGGCAAGATTGTGTGTGTGATCGATACTCGTGCTGACGATTCCGGCGTTTCGACCACTGGCACCATAACCGGTGACGGAGCGCTCGACAACGACGACTTCCGCAGAGGGCATCAGTCGTTTCAAAAAGTGTGCTGTCCAAAGTCCAGTAAATCCTGCACCGATAATGGCATAGTCTGCGGTGCTTTCACCTTGAACGGAAGGGTTAGCGACGTACCCTTCGCGTGTTGCCAGCCAATAACATGATTGCTCTACAGGAAGCATCCGACGAGTTTAGCACGTCGGAAAACTGTTCTTTGTTTTAAGAATGAACTTTGAGCTTGATGATTTCAACCGAGCACGGCGCATCGGAGAGTACACCTTCCGAAACGCTGCCGAGCAGGAATTTGCTGATACCTTTGCGACCGTGCGAACCCATGATAACGAGGTCGGCTGGCCAATTTCGAGCGGCTTCGATAATTTCGGTTTTGATGTTGCCCTCGCGAACGTCGGGGATCAACTGCTCTCCGCCAAACTTAGGAGCCAGCGTGGCGATGGTTTCGTTGACCAGTTTTCGCGCTGTGTTGAAAACTTCTTGCTGCGCTTCCATTGCGACTGGAACATAATCTGCCTGCCAGCCGGCGTATTCGGGATGGAATGCTTCGACAACGGTGAGGACCATAACATTGGTGTCCTCGGGCCACGGTCTGTTGAGAACCTCATCAATAGCCGCATGTGAGTAAGGAGACCCGTCAATTGCTAGAAGTATGTTCATGTTTAGTGCCCAGAAAAGGTTGCTTAGAGGAGAAGGAGAAGACGTACTACTAGTAATGTAGACGATAGCAGTCAAGTCAATGCCGAATTCCCCAACTGGCTTCGGTTTAAGTCTAATACAAACTGGTGGTCGCTGATTACATGGTAAACGTCTAGGTGGCTGTTTAGGGGCGCTTTGTAAGGGTTTATGCCGCTACCATGCGTTTCGTGACTGAACCGGATGGGCGCTTACAAGCGGCCCTACAGCGGTGCGAATCGATGCGGTTTCTGGGATGCTGACTGGGTGGCTGTTTCTGGCAATTGTTTACGGAAGTTTAAAATCTCTTGACGATGCCATGCTGCTCGCTTAGGATGTTCGCATGTTAATCGCACTGGGCAGAAGCCCTTTTCGTACAGAAGAGTAGAAATGCGCAAGTTTGGATTCTTTTTTTGGTTTATGGAGGTTCGCCTGGGGTGACGTAATTCACGTTGTGAATACCCGAGGTGGACCGCATGCAGTAAGCAAGCGGTCTTTTTGTTTTCAGAGAGTCTAAACAAGGTAAGTAATGAACGGTCGTCAACACAATGCAGAAGTTAAAACGGGTCAGTCGACCCGCTGTCTGCTGCGACCCTCCGAATCGCTTCAGACAGGTTGGTTTTGGTTCTTCTCCTTTAGACGCCCCGGGCGGTAGTCTGGAAGCTTGAACTCAAGCAACCGAGATGACCGGCCGGGGCAGTCCCCAAAGAGTCGGTCCAATCTAAATTACTTGAGGAATCAAAATCATGTCTAACGAAATGAAAGCCAGTCACAACGAAACCAAAAAACGCACAATCGTTGAAATTGCAGATGGCATCACGGTTGGTGGAAGAAGTTTGTTAATCGTCGCCGGACCATGCTCCGTCGAATCAAAAGAACAAATGGACATTGTCGGCGAGGCATTGCGCGGTCAGGGCGTGAGCGCAATCCGCGGTGGCTGTTATAAACCGCGTACTTCACCATACGCATTCCAGGGTCTCGGAGAAGAAGGTCTGCAGATTCTTTCCGATATGTCGAAAAAATATTCGCTTCCCGTAATCACTGAAGTGATGTCCGAGAAGCAAGCAGACATTGCAGTTCACACTGCTGATGTTTTGCAAATCGGAAGCCGCAACATGCAAAACTTCGAACTCCTCAAACACATCGGCACACTTCGCAAACCTGTAATTCTCAAACGCGGATTGTCCGCGACACTTGAAGAACTGGTCAACGCGGCTGAATACATTCTTGCTGGCGGCAACACTCAAGTGATTTTGTGCGAACGCGGAATCAGAAGTTATGACAATTCGACCAGAAACGTTTTGGACCTCGGAGGAGTTGTGGCGCTGCGCGAAATGACGCACCTGCCTATTCTTGTCGATCCTTCTCATGCTTGTGGTCGCAGAGAATTGGTTGCCGACCTTGCTAGAGCAGCCATCGCCTGTGGTGCAGACGGACTGATGATCGAGTGCCATCCGGATCCGGAAAAATCCGTTTCTGACGCTCGCCAAGCCATCTCAATGCAGGACATGATCGACATTCTCAGAAGTATCGAACCGATCGCGCATGCTGTTGGAAGAACACTTTGCAGCCCTCATCTGATCAAACCGATTCAAGAAACCGTTGAAACCGGCGAAGGCGCGAAGAACGTTCACAAACTCAGCGGCTATGAATCATTGATGGCAGAACTCAAAGATCTTCGCCGCGAAATCGATCGCACCGATACTCGAATCGCCGCATTGCTCGAAGAGCGTCTCCTGCTCGCCATGCGGGTTGGACAGTTGAAGCAGGAATTGAAAATCCCGTCACGCGATGTCGCTCGCGAACGCGAAGTGATCGATCTCGTCGGTCTGTCCTGCGGAGACCCGCGACTGGCCGCCAAAGTTCGTTCAATTTACGAACGAATCATGGAAGCAAGCCGTCAACTGCAGGTGGAAAATTCCCTTCCCTCACGCGTGGCGTGAGGGCTGGCCGGGCGCGGCGGCACGCAGATTGAACGGTTGTCTAATACGTGTCGAACAGGTCGACTTGCGGCCACTCTGTCACGTTAGTTAGTACCTGTCTGATTTGCTTAAGCGTCGGAGGTAGTGGATTCACTACTGTCCCGTCAGTGGTTGTGCCTCCGTTAAACATCAAACAAAAATCAATAGCATGCGGAAGATGTACGATCTGGCAATGAACCCCGGGTTTACCGCCATTTTTTGTGTAAGTCACTCCCTCTGGTGTCATTCTTACGGAATCCATGCCTAATCCGAAGTGACTGCCGTTGGCTTCGTTTTGCATCGGTGGCGGCAGTGGTGCAATCATTTGTTGGAAAGAATCCTCAGAGATGCCCGCTATACGCGTTCCATCAATTGCTGTGAGAAACCTCACCATGTCGACTGACGATGCCATCCAGTTTCCGAAGCTAGGCATTAGTGGCACCGTTAATTGCCCGCCCGCCAGAATATGTGGAGGATAACCGCCATAACGAGAAGCTTGACCTGGAATCACTCCAGGCGATTCCTCGCACATATTTTTGATACCAATTTCGTTGAGCCTGTTTTGCATGAAGCGTCCGTATGGTTCTTGGGAGACGCACTCGATGATGTATTTGATTATGTTCCAATCGCCGTTAGCGTATTTTGCCTGTGTTCCAGGCGGGTAGTCGAGTGGTGTACCGAGAAGAACTCGGATCGCTTCACTGTAGGGAAGCCCATTGGGAGCCAGTCGCTTGATCTCTCTACCAGCTTTGGCATATCCGGAATCATCGTTCCAGCCGGCTGAGTGGTGCAGCAACTGTCGTATTGTAATCTTCGCTACGAGCGGATCTGCCTCCATGCCCCGCACGAGATTCGGTCGACCAATTACGGAATACATCGTGTCGTCGAGCTGAAGCCGCCCCGCTTCTACGAGTTTTAAAATTCCGAATGTTGAAATCGCTTTCGTGCAACTGGCCAGGTTGAACAAAGTTGTCGGCGTGACTGGCTCTCGCGTGCGCAGATTCGCGACGCCGAATCCTTTTGCATAAACGAGTTTGCCCTTATGCGCCACTGCCAGCGACGCTCCGGGGACATAGTATTGTTGAAGCGCTTGATTGACGATATCGTCCAACTGCGAAAGCCGGGCTGGACCGGATGGTGCGGGAGTATTTTCGTCGACGTTATTCTCAGGCGCGAATGATTCTTCTGATTCCGGCTCTTGCTCCATCTGTTCGGCGCCCGGGAGCGGTTGGTTGGCGACGGCGGCGCCCTGCATGTTCTCCGCTCGATGAAATCCTGGCTGGGTTTCAGCCTGTTTGACGAACTCCCGTAAAGAATTTTCTTGAGCGCCAGCCGCAAGTGGTAACCAGAGAGCGAACACTAAGGCTATAAGAGTCATTCTCATGCGGTTTAGGTCTCCGTGTCTGATTTCGCTTGCGCCTGCTAACTGTTTCCAGCCGAGCGCCGCTGCCCGTGCAGAGTGATTTAAACAGGCTCATCATCGTAATCTCTGGGCTTCTTGAAACGATGAGCGTGTTTGAGCGCTACGATTTTAAACTACTAATCTGTAATTCCGCTCGCCGCGGTGATGTCAGGGTGATGACAACCTGACTGGAGTTTAATGATTAAACCGGCAATACTCTGATCTATGTTGCGATATCGGATGTACACTATCCGCAGCTAGGAAATAGCTAGAGAAACCCCTCTTCTGAGGTCCTTTATGTCATTCCTTATGGGTCTGGCCGTGATAGTAGTCGCAACCGCCGTGGCTGCGTGGATCAATGACAATACGTCCTTGGGTGGACAACTGGAAGATTAGCGTCATAGCGCTCTCGACGCATCTCACTCAGCGGCTTCACGCTGGGTTCCGAACTTAGTTTTTAGCAAACCGCCGGCTCCCAGGATCGCGACTAACAGTGCGATTCTAATTCCGATTCGGGGCAGTAGACCTGCACCTGGAATTTGAATAACGATCGCCAGAATAAGGCTACCCAAGCATATCTTGGTAAAGGTAGCCAGCCGAGGATGCGTTTTAAAATAATCGGAGTTATCCAGCGAGTTTCTGGTAACCCCTTCCCCTATCAGTGAAACACCAACAGCCAGACCTGCAACTATCACCAGTTCTAATAGGGCAAGGAGTAGCGTGGTGAGAGGGTTTGCAATCATTAGCAGATCGAGTATTCGAACAGTTGCAATCAGTGTCATACCAACCAAGATTGCTTTACCCAAACACTTCCAAAACTGGCTTCGGCAGCACTCTTGAGCAACCGAAACCTGGTTTGGAAAAAAGGCACTGCCAAGTAATCCAATAAATAGACAAAACAGAAACGAAGCGACAAACGGCTTGCGCTCCTGTGCCCAATGGCGAAACACCATCAACGGACCCTTGCGGTTGGCTTGTCTAGATTGAACGATCGCTTTGCGAATTTGTGGTGGAAAGAAACGCGAGAACTTCCTGACGCGCTGAATGTCTGCGTCATCGGCGGACAGCGTTCCATTAGCATCCAATTCTTCCTTCTCTGAGTCATCCGCATCTTGTTTCTGAAAGGCTGACTTGTCCGAAATGCTTGCATCATGGGTGGTGTCAACTGAGCCTTCGTCAATAGAGGCATCGTGGGTAGAAGTGTCATGAACAAAGTCGTCGTGAACGGGGCTGTTCTGAGCGGAGGTGTCATGAACAGAGGCATCGTGAACGGGGGGGTTCTGAACAGAGGTGTCGTGAACAGAGTCATCGTGAACGGAGGTGTTCTGAACAGAGGTGTCGTGAACAGAGTCATCGTGAACGGAGGTGTTCTGAGCAGAGGTGTTATGAACAGAGGCATCGTGAACGGACGTCTCTGGCTGAGCCGTTTCCGCACGGCCGTTTGCCGCATCGGTCGTTTGTGAGTAAACCGGATTGATGGAAAGGTTCATCATCAACAAAACAATCAGCACCGCGAGTGGTGCTAAACGGTGACCCCTGACGTCGCCCCTACACCCGCGGAAGAAGGAGTTGGCGATAGACTCAATCGGCAAAACCGCGTGATGGCAATGCTTTCTCGTGTCTATCGGCGGCATAGGGGCGACGTCATGGGTCACCATGGCATGTTGTTTAACTTCGCTGTGCAAACGCTTCATGTCACCTGTCTTTCTTTCTTGGGCTCCGTAATCAACATTTTTAGAACGACCATGGTTGCCAATCCCACGACCCAAGAGCCTATGCCCCACACTGATTCATAGGCGTCGACAAACAGCATCGTGAAGAGGAATAATGAAACCGCAGCCGCATAAACCACCCAGACAAGGCGATGCTGACTGACTTTGCTTTCCTTTTCAACGCTGCGCAAGATACTCTGCGTCAGGCTTTCGGAAACATCGAACTGAGGAAGCACTCTGGCGACATTTACGATATCTGTAGTTTGACTCTTCCATACCTGGCACGATGAGCAGTTTTCAACGTGCTGCATTGCCGGCTCGCCATCGACGAGCGTCCCGCTCTGATCGTGCGCGATGCCCATGGATTCAGAATCTACCAGCTCCATCAGCAGCTGGCGTACTTTGTCGCATTTGTTGTGTTTAGACTCTTCCATTGCAATCACCGTTTATCTCTCTTTAAAAACTTTGCGAGTTCTCTTTTGTTGTGGGCTAATTGTAGGGGCGCCTTGCAGGCGCCCGTGCCGCTATACCACTTCAACCTCACCTCTGTTTCACTCCAATCGTTTCGCTCGAGATCTGAGTTGGTTCAGCAACTATCTTTCGCAAATTCTCCCGGGCGCGAAACAGCAGCGACTTTACCGAACTCACTGAAGTCTCGCAAACTTCGGCGATTTCCTCGTACGGCAAGTCTTGTTGGTATCGTAAAACAAACACGCGGCGTTGCAGCAACGGTAGTTTTCCGAGTGCTTCAAAAAGCATGTGATGTGAAATTCTCCATTCGACCTCTTGTTCAAGGTCCTCTGTTGATGCGGGTTCTATTTGTGGGTTGTCCTCCAGTAATTGGTCGAGCGATTGTTGTCCTTTTTGATCGCGAATCAGATTCAGCGATGAATTTGTTGCTATCTTCAGAAGCCATGGTTTAAAACTCTTGCTTGTATCGAAGCCGGGAAGCGCTCTATATGCCTTGAGAAACGTGTCTTGTGTGAGATCCGATGCGGATTCGTGATTGCGTGTCATCTGGTAAATCACGTTGTACACAAGTTTTTGATACCGCCGAACTAACGCTTCGAATGCCTTATTGTCACCCGAGCGCGACCTACCGACGAGATCTGCGTCGGAAAGAAAATTGGTATCGGTTTCTATCCTCTGATTATTCACTTGACCCATGGTCCAGATTTGAGTCAGTTTGCATTGAGGCCATAAAGAGCCACTTCCTAGCATATATACCTCGTCCGAGAGGGAGTCGAATTACTCAGTCGGTCTGAGAAATCCGAGTCTTGGATTGTCTGTTAGAAGTCCCTTTATTCGATTCGAAACAATCTTTTTCTGCTCTTTGTTGAGCAATGCTCGTGCTTCGAGAATCGTGTTCAATCGCTTGTCTTGAATCTGTTCTCTCAAGTCGCGAATCTCGCCGACCTTCTTCTTGATGGCGTCATCGGTTGTGCTTTCATTTGCCATCAAATCGGACAGGTCCATCAACTCTTCTCGAATCTGAGCTCGAAGCGGTCGAGCGTCGTCGAGCTGCCTGGAAATCAGGCTTGAGAGCTTGGTTTTCTGATCGTCACTGGCATCGATCAAGTTGAAGAAGCGCCGTTTAAACCGATTGGCAAGAGCGGTTTCCAGCTCCGGATCGATTAGCGCCTGCGTCATGCTTTTCCCAGCCCATGCCGGCACGAACTGCGTGGCTGAAAGCCCCACCACTGTTAACAGTCCTACAATTAGAACAGCCGGTTTCTTCGCCTTACTCATTTTTGGTTTCATCTTCCCACTCCTGTTGGTTTTCTCGTATGGTCCGCCAACTCCCTTCGTTGCTATTACACGCCGGTTTTCGAAAAGTTGCGCCAAGCGCTCCATTTTTATGTCAGCGCTTTCGGCGTGCTATAAAATCAGAGTCAGGTAGATTGCTGGATGAAATTATGTCTAACGAAACCAATCAAAAAATCGTTAAGTCCAAAGAAGAATGGCAAAAGCAGCTCGATGACCAACAATATAATGTCACTCGAGAGAAAGGCACGGAGAGAGCATTCACTGGCAAGTATTGGGACAGCAAGGACAAGGGCGTGTACCTGTGTGTTTGTTGTGATAAGGAACTCTTTCACTCTGATAGCAAGTTTGACTCGGGATCGGGGTGGCCGAGCTATTACCAGCCGATTAATCCTGACGCGGTTGAAACGGAAGAAGACCGCAGTATGTTCATGAAACGAGTGGAAGTGCATTGCTCCCGCTGCGACGCGCATCTGGGGCATGTTTTCGAAGACGGACCGAATCCTACCGGATTGCGTTATTGCATCAATTCAGCGTCTCTGAAGTTCGAGAAGAAGCCGGAATAGAGGACAGTTCTAATCTCCAATCGCGGAACCGGACGGCGCAGGCACTATTTGTGGTGGCGTCCTGAGGGTGGCTTGTAGCTGGTTTTGTAACGGCTGGTTTAAACCGGATAGGCGCCTCTAATACGCCACCACATTTATGGTTCAGCCAAATGGTGACATCACGAATATTGGTTCGGTCTGAACAGATCATTAGTTTTGCATGCGCAGCGAGCTGTAGATTCCGAGAATTCTGGCTTTAGAAGCGGTGTCCCTGATCGATGACCAGATGCCCTGGGTTTGCTGGTTGGACGCCAGTTCCAGTTCGAGAATATAGCGGTATTCCCAGGTGCGCTCCGGGATACAGAGCGGGATAATGTTGGTGACTTTGGCATTATGCCGTCCGATGGTGGCTGCAACGAATGGCGCGAATTCTACCGTATCCGGGTCGAGTTCAACGCAACAGGTTAACTTTGGTCTTGAGGGGAAATTTTTGGTGACCGCTTCCATTGCCACCGAAACTGGTGCCACGATTCCGAAGCGGGTTTCATTGTGACTGAAGTCTTCAATGTCGCGTGCCAGCACTGTAAGTCCCGTCAGGCGCGCCGCGGGCTCGCCTGCGATTGCGGCAATCGACGGATCGTTGCTTTCTTTGACGTGAAAGGCAGCACCGCTCGTATCCCAAAAACCTGTGGGTTGAATCCAGGGCATTCCGTTGAGAAACTTGACACATTGTTTCAATGCCACCGGATGTGATATCACCGTTTTAAGAGTTTGAGGATCCGTATTAGGCAGTCCGATGAGCTGGTGGTGGATTGGCACGTAGACATCACTGACGAAAGAAACTTGATATTGCAGAATCAATTCCCACGCCGGCATTATCGCACCAACTGATGAGTTCGCCAGTGGTACCACACCGAATTGACAATTGCCGGAGGATACCCTCTCGAAGACTTCCTGGAAGGTTCTTGATGAGGCAAAGGATACGACTTGGTTTTTGCTTGGATCGGTTTCAGTGGGCAAGCCGAGCTCTTTCCCTCGCTTTGCCAGAAATAGCCTTGCTGCAACGTGACTGTATGCTCCAGGCGCACCTTGAAACGCGATGGTAACACCGGTTGTTCTTGGGCTAGAAGTCGCGTCGGGCGCGTTCATAAGTTAGAATTTTCTATCAGGGAAACTCCGTGTAGCCGTGCTGCCTGAATTGTGCCGTTAAAGTCATAGCATTACCGGCGGTATCAGTGCTACAGCAGCTTTCCTAAGTCGGCTATCGGGAATGAAACTTCGTAGTCGACTACGCCGAGCTTGGTTTGCGGTAAAACGAGTTTTATATTTTCGCCGTGACGTTTCTTGTCGTTAGACATGGCGTTGATCAGTTCTTCTTTGTTAATTCCTTTCGGCAGCTCGTGCGGAAGCTCTGCGCGGAACAGAATATCTTTCACTCGTTCAGTCGCGGCTTTCTCGATACGCTTTTGCGATACGGCGAGCTTGGTTGTTTGAGTAATGCCGATGCCCACTGCTTCACCATGTCCAAGTTTGAAATCTCCGACCTTTTCGAGGGCGTGACCAAGTGTGTGTCCCAAGTTCAAAATTCTTCTGAGATTGGTTTCTCTTGGATCTTTTGACACTATATACAGTTTCATCTTGATGCAGCTCGTGATCAATCCGGAGATTGCCGGATCCTCGAGATCGAAGCCATCTTGAATCACTTTGTCGAGTACATCCAGCAGTGATGTCGGACCCATTTCGTAGTCCGTCGTTTTGGCAACTGTTTCTTCGATCAAAGCGTACTTCAGAATCTCTCCGATGGCGCCCATGACCTGCTTGCGCGGCACGGTGGCGAGCATCTCTTGATCGGCTAAAACCGCTTTAGGGAAGTAATATGTGCCAGCCAGGTTTTTCCCTGCCGGCAAATTGATTGCGGTTTTTCCGCCGATTGAAGCGTCAACTTGCGCAAGTAAAGTAGTCGGAACAATTACGAGGTTTAACCCGCGCAGATAGGTCGATGCTGCGAATCCTGCGAGGTCGGAAACCGATCCGCCGCCTAATGCGACTACCGTGTCGTGCCTGTCGAATCCACGTTCTTGCAAGTGCTCCCAGACGCGGATCAACCAATCCGTAGTTTTGCATGCATCACCATCAGGGACTTCAAGAGTGGTGACTTTGAAGTCTTCACCAGGAAGATTTTCGAGGACATCTCTGAGCCAATGTACTGCAGTCGATGCCTGACAGAGGACGAGCACCCGTTTGCCCGAGTTTAGTTGGGCCAGCGTGCTCGACAACTTATGTCGCGCGCCGGCTCCCACTGCGACTCTCGTCTTAACGTCGAGCGCCGTGTTCCACATCATCGTGATAACAGGTCCCCGGTGTTTTGCTTTGTGACGCATTGTCTGGTCGTCCCCTCTATAACAAAAGTCTCTAAGTTCAGTTCTTAGACTCTATGCCCAAGCTTCACTACCTTTCTTACATATCAGGTAGTGATTTGGATTGAATAAACTGGAGGTCCGTTCGGAGTCGGCTCAAGCCCGGTCGCTGCGTGCTTTAACGCCATCTTTGATTGACGTCCGATAATTCTCAAAGGATTTTCGAATGTCTGATATCGAGTCACCACCGAACTTGTCGAGGAAAGCGCCGGCCAGCGTAATGGCCACCATCGCCCGTGCGACGACCGATGCCGCAGCTATGGCACAGACGTCGGAACGCTCGTAATCAGCCTTATGGGCATGGAATTCAGGATAGGAAACAGAATCAAGCCCGCGCAGAAGAGTCGGTATCGGTTTCATGAAGACCCTGGCAATAAGCCGCTCTCCATTGGTCATTCCACCTTCGAGTCCGCCCGCTCTATTCGTCACTCGTTTAAATGGAAGCTCACCTTCTGAGGGGTAAAGGGCATCGTGAACTTGAGAGCCTTTCATGCTCGAAGCCGTAATGCCGTCACCGAGCTCCACTGCTTTCATTGCCTGGATGCTCATCAAAGCTTGAGCGAGACGACCGTCAAGTTTTCGATCCCATTGAGTGTAGCTGCCTAATCCGACGGGAAGACCGTCAACAAGCACTTCAATAACACCACCCAGGCTGTCTCCTTCTGTCCATGTCTTCTTGATGAATTCCTTCATCTCTTCACTCGATTCGCTGTTAGCGCAGAAGAGCTCCGAGTCGACGATATCTGCTTCCAGATCGGAGAGATTATCGTACTCTTTCACTTTCGCTTTCACAGGACCAACCTGGATCACGTGACTGGCGATCTTTACTCCGAACGCCGCCAGGAGCTGTTGACAGAGGGCACCGGCTGCCACTCTCGCGGCTGTTTCTCTAGCACTGGCACGCTCGAGCACATCGCGAATATCATTGTGTCCATATTTGATTGTGCCGGCAAGATCGGCATGGCCTGGTCGGAAATGCCTGATCAGCTTTTTCTCCATCTTCTCCGCGATGGCGGCGTCGTTCAAATCTACGGGAGTCGTAGACATGACGTCCAGCCAATTTTCCCAGTCTTTATTTTCAATCAATAAAGAAATCGGTGCACCAGTGGTGGTGCCATGGCGAACGCCGCTCATAACAACCGCTTGGTCTCGTTCAATCTTCTGGCGCGCTCCCCGTCCATAGCCTTGCTGGCGTTTGAACAGCTCATCATTGATTTTTTCGACGTCGACGTCCAGCCCGGCGGGAAATCCCTCCACCATGGCAATGAGACCTTTTCCGTGTGACTCGCCGCTTGTTAAGAACCGCAACATCTGAGCAATCCCGCCTCGAATTAGTGCTGATGATCTTACAATAGTGTCTGCGGGTTAAATGTCTATCTGATCCGGATGTAAACGGTCATTCTTGTCGAAGTTCGTCCGTTCGCGCGGTTACCTCGACTCACTCCACTCGGAAACAATCAATGCCTCCACTAATCGGCTCACTAGTAGTTCCTGGCGACAAATCGATATCGCATCGCGCTCTGATTTTTTCGGCGTTTAGCGAGGGGAAAAGTCAGGTGTTCAATTGTTCGCCCGCGCATGACGTGCTGAGCACAGCAGAATGTCTGAGGCGGTTGGGACTGGTGATTACGCAGCATCAGAACGGCGAGCCGGCGCGTAACACATCGTTCACAATCGAAAGCGGTGGCATCGAGTCCTTGCATCAACCCGCAGAATTGCTCGACGCTGGCAACAGTGGCACGACGATAAGATTGATGTCTGGATTGGTCGCAGGGCGACCGTTTACATCAAAGTTCGATGGTGATGAGTCTCTTCGAAAACGGACGATGAAACGAGTTTTCCAACCACTGTCCGAAATGGGCGCTCAGGTTACTGCAACAAGTGATGCATATGCACCTTTTGCTATCACTGGTGGTGCGTTGCGAGGAAAGGAATTCGTTTTAAACGTGGCTTCGGCTCAGGTGGAAGCCTGTATTTTGCTTGCCGGGTTACAAGCAGACGGTGAAACAAAAGTAACGGCACCACAGACGGTGCGAGACCATACTCGAAGAATGTTCGAGTACATCGGAATACCATTTACATCGGTTGATAAAACCCTTAGCGTTCAACGGTTGAAGAAGCCTGTAAAGGCTTATGAACTGACGGTTCCGTCCGACATATCGTCGGCTGCGTTTTTCATGGTGGCAGCCGCTTGCATACCAGGTTCCGATCTAACACTTCGCTCTGTCGGAGTAAATCCAGGTCGTACTCTGATTATCGACGTGCTTCGCAGCATGGGTGCGAGTATCGATGTAGTTGATGAGCGAGAACTTTGTGGAGAGCCGGTAGCCGATATTCGAGTGCGGTACAACGGCAGATTGACCGGAGTCGATGTGCCTAAGGAGCACATCGCAACCGGCATTGATGAGATTCCAGTTTTAGCAATCGCCGGTGCGATTTGCAGTGGAGACTTTGTCGTTTCCGGCGCGGAAGAGTTACGACATAAAGAAAGCGATCGCATAAGCGCGCTGTGCGCCAATTTGAAACTCGCCGGTGTTGATGTGGAAGAGCAGCCGGATGGTTTCATCATCCACGGAAAAGAGAAAATCGCAGGTGGCAGCGATTGGAAAACTGCCCTCGACCATCGTCTGGCGATGACGGCCATCGTCGCCTCTCAAGTCTTCGAAACCCCACTTTCCATCGACGATCCTGACTGCATGAGTGTGTCTTACCCGACGTTCTCAACAGACTTCCAGAAAGTCACCGCTTAACGGCAGTTTTAAATTATAGTGGTTGATTCTTTTTTCGCAGATGGAAATGTGAGGAATTCGCAGCGCGTATAGTGAACACGCGCGCTCGCGTGCCAGTGTATTTTTCACTGAATACTCTCTTTTTGAATGTACATTGGACGTCGAGTTATAAACTCTCCGGCGATGCTTCTTTATGCGCAACGTCAGTTGCGAGGCGCCTTTTGATCTCCGCGACCTGCTGTTCTGCTGCAACTTCGCCAGCTTTTATCGCTCGTGCCATTGATTCACGATCGAATGAATGCATCGTCATATATTGAACTTCTGGTTCGATCAAGATATCTGCATTGCCCACGCCTTTCGCTTCGACTTCGGCCATGAAAATACTTGTCACTCTGTCAGCCAAATCAGTGTTGGTATCGAACTTCTTCGGCGATACTTTTTCCAGATAAGAGTGCAGTTTAACTGCCACTACAAGTGGTGTGCCAACGGAACCGGCAATGTCGGTCGGTAAATTGGCCCTGATGCCTCCGTCCACTAATTGAGGCCCGTCTTTCGGACCCACGCATTTATACATGAAAGGTACGGTGTTGCTGGCCCTGACAGCTTGCGACAACTTGCCTTTACTCATCCAAACCGGCTTGGTATCAACTAAATTGATTGCCGTAATTGCCAATGGAATTTTAAGATCTTCGAAATTCTCGACGCCAGGTGGAAGATTTTTATCCAAAAACTTGGATATCGATTTGCCTGAAAATAAGCCAATCTTCGGCTTCAGCAAAACAGCTCGTGCCATGAAGTATGGCACGCTATACATCGCTGACTGCAAATTCTTAGGTCTGGGGAAATATGCT
Organism: Obscuribacteraceae bacterium (SeqCode); assembly: GCA_044225915.1. Classification (GTDB taxonomy): domain Bacteria; phylum Cyanobacteriota; class Vampirovibrionia; order Obscuribacterales; family Obscuribacteraceae; genus JADYXR01. The sequence continues at coordinate 50,487 of JBGAHZ010000009.1, read as the reverse complement.
TTTTTCAGTTTCCCATTCAATGCTAGTTCTTCAATTTGTGCCGGAGTGAGTCCCGCGGCATAGAGGCAGCCAATCATCGCGCCGATGCTGCTACCGGTAATAAAGTCTGGTTTAATTCCTTCCCGCTCGAAAACTTTTAGAACGCCGATGTGAGCCGCTCCGCGGGAACCACCGCCTGCAAGTGTTAATGCAAGGCGAATATGTTTGCCTTTCATTTCCGCTTCTTGGGCGACGTTTGCTTCAGTCGAGACTTTTCCTCTTGCCTCAGCGGGCTGTGCGATGGTTTGGCCAGTGCCTTTCGACTCGTCGGCGGTGCTGTCCTTCACGACCATCTTCTCTTCATCGTCGGTCTTGGTCGCATACGCAGGCGATGAGACCGCGACTGACGCTGCAGCTAGTGCGACAAGCAACCCAACCTTTCGTATGACTTTCCGCATGGGATGATTCCTCCAGAGCCGATCCACACTCCGTGGACCCTGATGGGAGCCACATAGCATATGTCTGAAGAAAGTTTGTCGTAAAAAATTGGAATCGTAATTCAGGGCTTGTCGTTGAATTCGAGTCTTTGTTCGCGAGCCAGTTCGGACCACTGACCCTCGCTGGCGAGGTCGGACCATCGTTGTTGTGTTTCTGGAGAAACAACTTGCTGCTTCCTACGCCATAAAGCGGACACTCTTTCTGGATTATCGATCGTGGGCGAGATTGCCGAATTCGGCCCAGCGTATTCTGGGCGGATCAGCTGACTTGTTTTCTGCGAATCAACTTCATTCCAGAATTGAGAGCGTTGGTTGCTCGGCGGGTTACCGAGTTGGTGGTTGCTGCCGGCTGTATCTTCCTTAAATGCCTGCTGAAACAGTTTGAACCAGGTGAAAATCATAATTGCCATCAGGAGGCTGAACATCATGATTCTCATCGCGAGTCTGACCGATGCAGAGTACCCGATCCAGAATGCAAACCAAGCTGCGGACATGCGAGCTACTGCGCCATCGACTACGGATAGCACCGGATCTGGTATCACTAACTCCGTGACATTATTGGGCAACGAATTTGCAGGAGCTTTCGAAAGTGCTGTTTTAAACACTCTCTTCACAGGCTTCCCAGCTTTAATCGTTTCCAAATCTTCTTTTATATCGGTGACTGTCTGGTAGCGGTTGTCCGGGTGCTTTTGAAGGCACCGCATAATCAGGCTTTCTAGTGAAGGTGAGATTTGCGCATCCGGTACACGTTCGCTGATCGCTTTAGGCCATTTCTTGATGTGTTTATAAATCAGCATCGACACTCGATCCGCGACGAATGGAGGTCGTCCGGTCAGCACCTCATACATCAAGCAACCGAACGAATAAATGTCGGCACGATGATCGGCATTGGCGCCGCTGTACTGCTCCGGACTCATGTATCGTGGATCGCCATATTCCATGCCGCTTTCGGTAAAATAGCGAGTTTCACGTGATGGATCCGGATACATTTTTCCGACACCACAATCTGCCAGTTTGACTACTCGACTGAGGTCTTCATTTTCTTTAATTCGCACATTGCTCGGCTTCACGTCGCGGTGTGTGATGCCCATGTAATGCGCTTGCGCTAGCCCCTCGGCGACTTCGAGAAAAATCTCAATCGCCTCTTTCTCGCTAAACGGACCGTCCGCTTTCAGGGTGTCACTCAGGCGTTCGCTGCCGAAAAAATCGGTGACGATGAAGGGGCACAAATCGTCTGTCACGCCTGCATCGTAGAGAGTGAGCAGGCTGTGGTGGTCTAACTCTTTAACCGCCTTTGCTTGAGCAAGGAAGCGGGCATTTTGACGAGTACTGAAACGAGCAGGATGAAGAATTTTGAGAGCGAAGACTCCGTCGATGCCTTCGCGATTGACCTTATAGACTGTGCCGTTGAGCCCTTTTCCGATGAACTCTATGACCAGGTAATTGTCGCCGATGGTTCTGCCGACCAGGCGCTCGGGCATGGACAGCGACATTTGACCGGACGGAATAATTTCTCGCGTTACCGTTTCGGTCTGTGTCTCGGCGGAAAACTGCGAGGGCACGGGAGTTGGACGGAAATCGAAATTTATATACAGTTCGGTGGGGCTGACCTGCATGTGAGGAAGCGCGTCAGGCGGGACTACATTCGCTCCGATAGAGACGGTAGAACTCTCTGGCAGGCTATGTACGATACGGAGCTTCGGAGGCTCGCGAAACTGAGGATTCTCGGCATCAGCAGCGGGCTTAGACGGGCTGAAAGTTTCAATGGTTTCACTCGAAAAATCGGGTGTCACCAGTTTCAATCTCGTAGCAGTGTCGGACGGATTTGCCAATTCACTGGTGGTTGCAATCAACGACGCCAGTGCGGCTGCTTCCTGATCCCCTGCGGACTCGCTGTTTATTCCGAAGTATAAAATCTGTCCGGTTCTTTTAGACGGCTCGCACGAGCAGTAAATGCCATCGAAAATCCACATGGAGATCGTGCCTGACGGCCCATGAAGTACAGGCTTGTCACAGGTTTCGCAAATGGAGCGATCCTTCTTCTTCGCGTCTGCTTCTACAGTCACGATTTCGGGCTGGCTTTGGTCCAAGGGAAGTTCCTCGCCATGAGGTCGGACTAATTATGTTCTTCCCAAATTTGATCTATTTAAGGCGGCTGTCCGGAAAATTTGTGAGCCTGTGGCAATGCACAGCCTCGCACCGCTCTGGGCGAGTGCTCTGCCTCGACTAGCCGCCCGCTCCGAAGATCTATTTTGCCTTCTTAGGTTTCTTCGCTGTTGACGAAGACTTCGTCGCAGCGGCTTTTTTCGTCGCAGTCTTTTTCATGGCAGGCTTTCGATTCTCTGAATTCTTGCCGTTCGTTTCGCTCTGGGCCGGTTTTGTCTGAAGCTTAGTTATAAGCTTCTCTTTCTGAACCAATGAGAAGTTTGCCAGACCCACTCTGTTTGGCAGCGTGCGAAGTTTTCCGCCTGTCGATTTATAGCCGCCGGCCTCGCGTTGACCGAAGTCGCTGGCTTTCACTTCCAGAATATCGATTGGTTCCTTGCAATAGATCGAGAAGTGGCAAGCTGCTTCCAGAGCGACTCGGCAAAGTTCATGCCCATCGTCAATCAAATCGTAAAGCGCGTACAACGTGCCTTGCGAATAATCGGAACCGGCTCCCTTAGCGGCATACGTGTCGTATTCGTGAACGCTCAAGTTGTTCGAAATTCCAAAAATGCTGGTCGGTGTGACAAGTAGGAAAACGTTGTATATGCCTGCGTACGTTTCCTTTCCAGTATCAACCAGTGTGTACGTTTTCTTCATCTCGTTGTACATCTCGAGGAAGAATTGGAAAACCTGGGCTCTGTTCTTGAAATCGGACTCCATCATCTTGTGATTGTGCTCATAAAGATGCTCGATGATGTTGTCGAGAAGCGTGTATCCGCTGGTCGCAAGGTAGGCGTTCTTGAGCTTGATAATCTTGGACGCATTGACCAGGTCAGTCGTATACTCGCTGCCGAACGTGGTTATTCGGTCTGCGCCCATGAATATCTTGCCGTTCTTCTTGACTGCAACTAGGATCGTCATCCTATTCCCCCTGCGAAAGTTACCGTTTTGCTATCCAGTTGAAGCGTTCCCGGTGTGCGCGTATTTAAATCTCTCTAGTGGAACAACATATTGAGGCTGTCGTCCGCTTAGAATATGGTACGCCCAGTACAGGTTAAATTGGCTTTCTTGATGATTTGTGTAAATGCCCTTCACAAAAGAATATCGATCACGCAGACGATGCCATCGCTTTTGGCTCTGAGTCTTGTTCTTGCAGCAACGGCGTCTCCGGCGCTGGCACAGCAAGGCCAGTATCCTCCGCAGTATCAGCAGGTTCAGAATCCTAACGTACCTGGTCTGCCGGTCAACATGCCGGTGGGATATGGTCCTCCGGGCGCTCCTCCGCAGCAGCAGGGAAATTTTTATCCGCCGGCTGCGCAAAATCAGGCTGCCCAACCGGACAGAGCCCGAGCTCAAATGATCGGGCAGTGGTTTCAAAACTACGATGAGATTCGACGCAAGGCGCAGATGAATCCAACTGAGAAAGCCAAGGCCGATGGGTTGATGTCGAAAGCAATTTCAATGTTCATTCCTGGCAACGATAAGGTTGAAGCACAGAAACTTTTGCAGAGTCTCGTCGCTCGTTACAATCAAGCCGTCGAAGATATGAAACGTCTTCCGCTTTATCCGGAGACCGAGAAATTGCATCGCGGATACTATCAGTATTTCACGAATGCGAAACAACTTTTCGGTGACTATCTCACCGTGCAACAGAATCCATTAGCAACAGACAGCAACGGTAGTCCTGTGGCTGGTTCGTTAATGCCGAGAAAGCAAGGCTTAGAATCTCTGGATCAAGCAAACAAAGCTCTGGATGCGCAGTTGCGCAGTCAGTTCAACATTCCCGCTTATCATTATTAGGTTGCGTCGTCTGTTCCAATTTTAAAGCGGTGGTATCGTATATAGTGCTAAAGCAAGTGTCGAAAACCACCAAAGTAGGAACGTGCACTGTGTTGCTTTGCATGGGCATTGGGTTTTATTGGAGTGACATTTTGAATGTCGTCAGCAAAACCTATTCGTTTAAGTGCCACGATGTTTGGCGACGATGGGTCGGCAAAACCACGACCGAGATTACTGAGAAACTTGGACCGCCCGCATCTAAGGAACCGTCCGATGCGGAAATAGCGCGGGGAACAGTTCATGATGTCAGCTATCAGGTGTGGATTTACAAATCGCCGGAGCTGACTCTATATGTCCGGCGCGCTGACAATAGAGTCATGAACGCTTATGGCGACTTTAAATTTCAAATCGGCGACGGTCTGAAATCCGTCCTTTCGCATGTGGACGAATCACCTTAGGGAATCAGATCGGGCGCTAATCACCAGAAGAATTAGATTAATAAAACAGGTGAGAACGAATCATCTCTTTAGGTTCAGTCCTAAGATTGAACTACCGTTCACTTTTCGAACACCATCAACATGAGCTGGCCGACACCGCAAGAGTACAACGAAGCTATACAGAATCCTTCATCCTGCTTCTCAGATGCAGAACTCAGGACTGGAGTAGTGGCATTGAATCCGCTCGGTTTGCCTGCGCCTGCGACCGGCGCGATGGCGAGCGTGTATCGAGTTTCGAGCAACGGATCAGATTGGGCTGTCAGATGCTTTCTGAATCATCGTGGCGATCAAGAAGGTCGCTATACGTCGATTAGTGAATTCGTTTGGAAGGACGACATCGACTGCACCGTTCCCTTCGTGTATCTGAGAGAAGGTATACGAGTAAAAGGCACGTGGTATCCGATTCTGAAGATGGAGTGGGTTCAGGGACAGACGCTGGACACGTACTTGCGGAAAAATTTCCGAGACCTCGAGAAAATGAATCTGCTGCTGCGGAATTTCCAAAAGCTTGCTTTTGAACTTGAAATCGCTGGTATTGCCCATGGTGACCTTCAACATGGCAATGTGATCGTCACCTCAAATGGATTGCGGTTGGTGGATTATGATGGGCTGTATGTTCCTGCATTACTCGGAATGAAGAGTCTTGAACTGGGGCATCCGAACTATCAACACCCGAAGAGGTTGGATCACCACTTCGATACGATGGTAGACAATTTTTCTTGCTGGTTGATCTACATCTCGCTTCATGCGCTAACGATCGATCCTGATCTATTCGAGCGATTTGGTGGCGGAGAGGAATGGATTCTTTACCGACGCGTTGACCTTTGCGAGCCGGATCAGTCTCCATTGTTTACTCACCTGCTGGAACATCAGTCTGACACTATACGAGCGGGGGCAGCGCTGCTTCGACGTATGCTATGGGAATCTCCTGAGAAAATCCCTGAATTGAGTGCGACCAGAGAACAGCTGGATTTGTTGCCGACACAGCCATCACATGTAGTGCCCGTGACGCCGGTTGCAAAAGAGATTGACTACGGCACGCAACAAGAAGTCCGTTTTAAGAAGGGCGGCTTCATTGACGCAAAACCGCGCAAGGTAGAACCTCCGAAGCATCCGATCTTGTCCAAAGTTGAACGAGGTCTCGCCGTCGGTACTGATGAGTTTTTTCGGCAGAATTATTTTGGTGCGTGGGTCGGGTTTAAACTCAAAAGAGCTGACAAAGAATACGAGCAAGGGCATTATGAGCTTGCGCTTCCGCTCTATCTGGAAGTTTACAAACAGTATGGCGAAGATCGCCGCATCGGCATGTTTTCTGCAAATTTTGGTTTCGGCAAAGCAATAATCAGATCGGCATATTGTTATGGATTTCTAGGACAACACAATCTCGCTCACAATTGCTTTCTTGTTGCATATAACGCCGTCAGTGCCCAAGGGTTCAAATCAAGTGTAGAACGGGTCACATTTCAATTAGCAATGAGTCACTGCTTAAACGGTCAGCCGGATGCAGGCATCGCGCTCATGGCAAGGACAAAAGGAATCGAGAAACATATTGATGAGTTGATCGATTTGGAACGCACGGAGGGTTACCTTCAGGTTCCGGAGATTGTTGCATTCCTATCCATGCTATTGGATGCGAAATTGCGGTCTACTGAAATATTGTCATCTGATGATCTTGTGGAGATAGGTTACTACTATCACAGTGTCAAACGTCTTTATTACGGCGAACTGGGCGGTTCTGCCACGGTGGAGATCGATCGTCTTGTTTTCGGTGTGTTGGTAAATGCAACGGAGTATCTCGTTTCACAGGGGACATCGGTCAAACGAATCCTCAAGTCTTTGAAGGATATCTGCGCCCTTATTTGCTATAAGGAAGGCCGCAACATAAGGGACAAATCGGGACAAGATATCTCCGCCGGATGGACAATTGAAGACTATTTCGAGATAGCTGGTATTAGTAAGCGAAAAGCGGATGCCTTCATCTCGATCTTGGATTTTTTGACTTTCGAACAGAGTGCACTGGTTTCAAGGTTGACTCATGTTCAATTGCTCGACGAACTCGAGAAATTAACTCCCTGGGCGGCATCTCTTTTCATTCTGAAGAGTCTTCCAAAGCATGAGACTCTCAAAATTTCGGATTTGGTACTGAATGCGGTGCCGTCACGGCATCCCAGATCATATCCTCTTTTGCTGTTAACAGCAGGTAAGTACTGTTCGAAAACTGACTATGTTGAACTTATTCGACACTTGTTGGATGTCCAAGGTATCGAACCCGGCTCGATTCCATGAGGACTGGTTTGAAATTTACTAGAGAGGAATGTCGACCTTCTTCTCGTAGAGTTTCGACAGTGTATTGATGTCGCGTTTTGATAGTCGTGAGTTTTCATCGGTCACGGCGTACATCATGTCACTCTTCTCGAGGCTGTGTCCGAGCAGTCCAAGCGCATGTCCAAGTTCGTGAGTGACGATATTTTTCAACAGAGTAAAGCGAAAGTCTGGCACTTTTGCATCGATTAGATCAACGTTCACTTCGATAACTTGTGCAGGCACCGTGTACTTAGGACCTATTCTCGGAATGTAGACGGGGAGCGGAATTACTCCAAAGTCGATAGACGATAATTTCCCGCCTTGATTCTTTTGCCATTTGGTCACGGTGTGAGCACCAAGAGTGCAATCATCGGAATCAGTCTTCATGCCGAGACGATTCCAAATCACTTTGATGCGTGCTTGATTGGGAGTCGCTACTTGAACAAAACGCACTTTACCATTGGTGCGATTTTCCCAGGATTCAAAACCTTCAACGCAGGCGCGAGTATAATTGCGAACGCTGTAGGGCGTGATATAGACAGGTATCGGCATTGTTTTAAACCGCATGACTTGCTGTTTTGTGGCAGAAAGAATTTGCGGAAGATAGTCTGTTTCTTTAATCGGTGTTGTTGGTTCAACCCGGAAAAAATTCGGCATCCTGGTATTTACAGGCGGCAAGGTTTTCGTCAGATCCTGGATGCGGCGTTTGATCGGATCGTTGTCGGATTTGGGCTCGGGGGCATTATCGCTAGTTTTCTCTCTGGTCTGCTCGGTCGCTTTCGTCGCGTTGTTCTCATCGATTTTCTTTCGCACTCGATTGATGCGTTCAATCACTGATCCTGTCTGTATCTCACCGAAGACTTTCAGTTCCAGCCCAGCCATTCGTTTGCTAAACGGGTCTGATTGAATTGCCACCAGACCAGCTTCGTTTTCCAGGTCGGCGAGGATACTGTCGAGCGAGGCTTCTTCTGCGGTTGTCTGAGCAGAGGCGCCAGATATTGAAAACGAGTTCGCGGAGACGAGAGCACAAAAAATCACGGCACCGAGAATGATGCCTCGTATGTTTTGACTACTCTTGTTGATTACCAAGTCCGACAGCGGTCCTGAGAGGTGTGTTGATAAACCGTCGGGGAAACCGAACCAGTTCTTCCACTGTCATTCTAAACCGGACTGTAAAATCACACTACTTTTAACTCGGCGATTACTTTGTCCAGGAATTCAATCAGTTTAAACCTGACGTGATCGTAGACCCTGACCAACTCGCGTGATTCGCAGAAAAATTCTGCACCGGTGCGCTCGTCATAGCTCAGGCTGAAAAGTGCATCCGCTGGTGCTTCGATTTCGTCGAGCTGAAGCTCGATTTGTTGAATGCCGATGTTGCAAAAGATCTGCCGCTGTGCCAATTCCGGCTCTACCACTGCGATCAGTCGTCCTGATTGGTCGATTCGTCCCCAGACCCCGTCGAGGAATCTGTAGCTGGGCACTTCGAGGACTGGTCGCTTGCGGGATTCGGAAATCCAGGCCAGAAAAATGTTGAGGCCCATATGCTGTTCGGAAAGGGCTTCGAGGTCGTCCTGACGATAGCCGAGCAACTCTCGGTTGACCCAGACTAGTCGGTCTTCCGGCACAATTTCTCTCAAACATCGCAGTACTAGCAGGAGCGCGTCTGAGAGCTTCATCTCTCTGTCGACGATCTGATGCCTGATGCTTTCGAGCTTATGTAATAGAAGCATGGACCACCTGCGTTTCTCTTTCCACTATAGCCAAGACCGATAACTTTTTGCGCGTAAATCGGCTGGCTCGCTCTGATTTAATCAAACCTACTATTTGCGGTGGGCGGAATGCTTTGCGAACAGCGGCGTTCCAACCAATTGCGGCGCACTTGAAGTGCCACCAGAAGCACTACCAAATTCAGCAATAAAAATTAGGTCTCTACTTTGATTCGGTAGCACATTGTCGTGAAATGAATGCCTTGAGAGGGTACTCAGAGTGCGGAATTTTGAGCGCTTGATGTCTGCCCTGGATCGCTTTTGCATATATGATTGACTGGTTTTCCAATTTACAAAACTTATGATAGGGTAAGGGAAGGCGAAGAGGCAGTATTGGCCCGATTGATCAGTGCTATTAACGGAAAATGGAAATGACACTGCCGTCAAGATTGCAGGAACTAGCTGAAAAACGCTACGGTCAACAGGAGTTTTTAAGCACTCTGTTTGAGTTGGCATTGGAAGAACAGTGGTTTGACCTGCAGCATATGATCCAGCACGACATGGCCAAGGCAATTCTCGCGGACTATTCGTTCGAGCAGGGGCTGGATTATCTGAACCAGGAAATCTTCTTCAATTGCTGGGAAGACGTAATAGAGATTGGCTGGAATAAATTCTGCGGACACACAGGACTGTCGCGCGATAAAGTGAACTCTCAATTACGCCAATTGCGAGAGGCGATCTGACGGACTTGTGCCGCCCGGTTGCACAGCACATCACGGGTGATGAATAAGTAGTCCGTAAGGAACACGTCGGCTGCGAAAATCGCTTCGGCCGCCAAAAACTCGGAGACTGGTGGCAGCTATTGGTTTGCTGTGACTATGTGAATGTTCTAGGGGCGACGCTCAGCTTTGCGTTTACTCCGGCTCGCCGATTCCCGAAGGGCGGCCTTTCAGCTCGGAGTAGCGGACGATGCACGCCATGCCGCCGGGAAACTTGCCTTTGCGCGTTGACTGGTGAGAGCTCTCTGAGGCGAACGACCAGACGCCTGGATTGTCGGCAGTAAAATCGAAATCAACACGCTCTGATGGGTTGAGGGTGAGCGTGTCGCGAAAGACGTGTGGCTCCAGCCGATCGCTACCGTTTTGAGCGACCAGTTCCATTTTGTGTCCGCCCAGTTGTAGCGGAATGGCTTCTTGACCGGCATTTATCAATCTCACCCGCACTCGCTGACCTTTGCGCAATTCAATTGCGGGAATGTGAGGTGCCGGTTTTCCATTAATCAAATAGTCAGTTTCAACCTGCGGAGGGCTGGCTCCATCCGTCCAGGCAACGGCCGCGAAATTGTGAGCTGCCGCGGCGCCGCCCGTCTTTGCCGCACCACTAGTGGTGGCTCCACCGGAGTGAGGTGTTTTTCGCAACTCCGAAAAAATTAGAGTGATGTCCTGGTCGTAAGGTCTGGAGCGCATCTTCGGGTTAACAGTAATCGCGCCATACAGACCCAGCTGTTTCTGCGTTGGATGAACGACTTGTGGGTGATACCAGAATGTGCCCGCTTGTTTTGCGATAAATTGATAGATAAACGATTCGTTAGGCGCGATCAGTCCACTGCCGGTTCTTGGAATTCCGCTGACGCTGTGCGGTGCAATCAGTCCATGAAATTGCAAACTGGTTGGCGTTTTCATTTGATTGTGCAAAACGATTCTGACGAAGTCTCCTTCAGTGACGCTGATCGCCGGACCTGGAATTTTTCCGTTGTAGGATAAGCATTTCACTACTGAGCCGGGATAGGTTTCCCATTCGCTTTCTCTGGCAAACAGGTGAAACTCTTTTGCATTTTGCCTATCGCTGATCTTCTGACCGAGCTCATTCAGTTGATCCATCGCGTCGTCGATCGTGGAATTAACTTCGCGCATTTCTTTTTTCATGTCGCGAAGCTCTTCTTTTTCCTTTGCTTGTTCTTCGGCAAGGTCTCCATCCATGAGCTCCAGCGCTGGGGCCGGTTGCACAAGTGAGACAAAAGACAATGCGACGAGGCTGATCAACAGTCCTGTGCATTTGGATTTCCAATCACGATTCATATTGAGCTCCGTTCCGTTTCACTTTTCCGTAAGTCAATGTGCGTTCGATGCGACTATGCCATGACACGGACTCGTTCCGGTCTCATGACTAGCTCTTTTTAGGAACTTTCACAATCGCGGTCGAGCATTTAGCGTGTGTGACGACTCGGTTAGCAGTGCTGCCAACGAGGGCATGTTCTAAAAACTTCGCGCCACCGCTGGCAGTGACGATTAACTGAGCATTGGCTTGCTCGGCAAATCGAATCAATTCCCAGGCTGGTTCGCCTTGAACCTGGCGCGGGTCTGGATTGGCGACACCGAGATCTTGCAGCCGCTTCAATGCTTCGGCGATGAAACCTTCGCCTTCCATTTCCATATTTTTTTCGAGATTGATTGCCATTTCAGGAGGTGAGAACATTGCAACCAGCGGTGGTACTGATACTGCATGCAATACCGTCACTTTTACTTTGCGTTCTGCTAGCTGTAGTTGTTTAACAACACTTTCCATAGCCTGAAGAGATTCTTCAGTGCCATCGATGCCGAATACAACATGATTGAGCTTGTCGTGACCGTGATGATCTCGAAGGACCAATACTGTTCCTGGTGTCAGTTTTACAACCGAGCTGGAAGTAGAACCAAGGAAAAATCTCTCGATGTTTGAGTGTTGACCCGGTGCGACAACGGTTATATCGAAGTTATTGTCCTTCGCTACAGTGGCGATGATGTGCTCCGGCGGACCTGATGCGACTTCACAGGTAACAGTTGCGCCTGCATCTTCCAGTTTTTTCTTCAGCGATGTAAAAAAGTCTTGTGCCTTTTTGTCGAGTTGATGCGTCCAATCGTCGGCAAAATCAGCCATCGACGAAACCAATCGCTCGTAGGAAGGAAGCAGTTCTTTCACGAACAACAGCTTCACTTCGGTGCCTTTCATCGGGATGATCCAGCTGACATGTTCTGTCAGGTCTTCGTGTGGGTGTGTAATGTCAACAGGTAGTAAAACTTTCATCTTCTTTTATCGCCGCTAAATTTGGTAAGCAATTTGACCGACTCGTCTCCGAGTCGCCTAATTTTAGCGCGTCCACGCTCACGTTTTGCTTTCGTTCTCACAAAGTTGCAAAAGTCTGGAGATTCGGCTGAAAATCAGCGACTATAGGGCGAGATTCGTTTATTAAGATAAAACATTCACCGAGGCTATCGAAATCCTGTGTTTGAGCCCTTTCTAGTGGAGTGGAAATTTGCGCGCGGCTTGAGCCTCGACCTGTTGTCGACCTTGTCGCGAGACGATCTGGAGTACACTCCGGGATTCGGAATGGGACCCTTCTGGAAGCAGTTTCGCCACACCAGTCGAGTTCAAGAGGACTATGTGGCAGCTATCGTCAATGGCTCCGTCAGTTTCGGTATTGCCAACAAATCCTCCTCTTACAGTAAGAAGAAGCAAACCGGTGACAACCTTCGCACGCACTTGTATACCTGCGACGAGGAGATGCTAAGAGTTCTATCGCAAGCCGATCCTGAAGCGCAGATCGACTGGTTCGGCGAGAAGGTGCGCGCGGTCGAGCACATGTGGCGCCTGGTCGGTCACGAAACTTTCCATCACGGTCAGTGGGTCATGTATATGCGTGGTCTGGACAAGAAGTTTCCGCCAAGCTGGTCAGCCTGGGGCTTTTAGACTGGTTGAAACGAAATGCGGCATGTGGTGTTAAACATGAACTCTGTTGACAATCGGTGCGCTAAAATATGATTCTTCCAGAGAGCGCCTCACGAACGCAGAATGCGACGTGGCGTATTTCATTCCGATGATGTGATTTCCGGCATCTTCGGTTTACTGGAAGTGCTGGTGTCCCACCGGCAGCGTATTGCCGTCGTCCTGATGGCTCAGGATGAATGAAACTTTTCAGAAGCAGAAATTGAACCAGGAGGCTCCCAGTGATCGACCGATACACCAGACCAGAAATGGGAGCAATTTGGACGGACGAAGCCAAGTTCCAAACATGGCTCGACGTCGAAATTGCAGTCGTGGAGGCGCAAGTCGAGCTTGGAACTATTCCGAAAGAAGCGTTGGAAGAAATCAAAAAGAAAGCGAAGTTCGACGTCGCGCGGATTTCAGAGATCGAGCTTGAGGTAAAGCACGACGTGATTGCGTTTCTGACAAACGTCAATGAAAACGTCGGTGATGCCGGTCGTTATATCCACCGCGGCATGACCAGTTCCGACGTGATCGACACCGCGCTGGCATTGACCTTGCTCAAGGCGGCGAAACTTTTGACGGTCGGCTTAAACCGTTTGCACGATGCAATTCTTTTGCAAGTTCGCAAACACAAAAAGACGATAACCATCGGACGTTCTCACGGTATTCATGGTGAACCAACGACGTTTGGTTTTAAAATGGCGGTCTGGTTGGAAGAAGTGAGACGACACCAGATACGGTTGCAACAAGCAACCGAAATGATTTCTGTCGGACAATTCAGCGGTGCTGTCGGAACTTATTCGAACATTACTCCTGTCATCGAGGAAGCGGCCTGCAAGCTGCTCGGGCTGACGGTTGATCCCATTTCGACTCAAATCATTCAGCGCGATAGACACGCTCAGTTTCTCTACACTCTTGCTTTAATCGGCAGCAGTCTCGACAAATTCGCAATCGAGATTCGCCACCTGCAACGCACTGATGTCTTGGAAGCGGAAGAACCTTTTACCGTCGGACAGAAAGGCAGCTCAGCGATGCCGCATAAACGTAATCCGGTGGCATCGGAAAATATTTCCGGACTGGCTCGTGTGCTGAGAGGAAATGCGATGGCTGCCCTGGAAAATATTCCTTTGTGGCATGAGCGCGACATTAGCCATTCGTCTGTCGAACGCATTATATTTCCCGACTCGACCATTCTTCTCGATTACATGCTGCACCGCTTCGCTGGTGTGATTGAAAACCTGGTTGTCTATCCGGAAAACATGCGGCGCAACATGGATGTTTTCGGCGGTGTGATCTACTCGCAAGCCGTCATGTTGAAGCTGGTTGAAAAAGGTCTGGCGCGTGAGGAAGCCTACAAAATCGTTCAATCGAATGCGATGGCTGCTTACAACAAAAATGATGGTTCCAGTTTTCACAAAAACCTTTTGGCTGATGAGCGGGTCACGAAGCTCATCACGGAAGAAGAAGTGGAAGCCTGTTTTAGTCCGGAGACCTACTTGCAAAATATCGATGCTGTCTTCACAAGGTTGGGTGTATAACGATGACCATCAATCCAGATATCAAATTGGCCGGAGTCTTAATCCCTGCATTTGCCCTGCGTCGAGACGGCGATCTCGGAATAGGCGATACGCTGGCGATGAAAGAGGCAATCGACTTCTGCGCGCGCAACCACATCACCGTTCTGCAAACTTTGCCGATCAACGAAACCAGTGGAGATAACAGTCCATATAACTCTATCAGTGCAACGTCTTTAGAACCGAGTTTGCTGTCAATGGTGCCGGATGTGGTGCCCGGATTGAAACAGTCGCATCTCGACGAGGAGGTTGCGAAATCAGGTATCGATGCGACGAATCATAGAATCGATTATGACAAAGTTCGTGCGTTGAAACTGAGACTTCTCCATCTGGCGTTCGTCAATTTTGAAGCGTCCGGCGACGCGAAGAAAAAGCAAGAGTTTTCCAAATTTAAAGAGCACCATCGGGAGTGGCTTGCGCCCTATTCGTTGTTCCGCACAATTATGGCCGAACGCCACGGCGATCCATGTTGGACGAAATGGGACAAGGAGTTGCAAACCGTTGCCGGTGCGGAGAAGTGGCTCGAAAAGCATGCCGACCGCAAGCGGTTGGAAGAGACGCGTTCGTACTGGCAGTATGTCCAATGGGTGGCATACACTCAGTGGGATGCAGTGAAAAAACATGCAGCCGCGCACGGTGTTCGGCTTATGGGTGATATTCCATTTGGTGTCAGCCGATATAGTGCCGATGTCTGGAGCAACCAAAACTTGTTCGACCTGGAATGGTCTGGAGGAGCGCCTCCAGAGCCGGTTTTCGCTTCAGATGAGTTCACAAAAAAATGGGGACAAAACTGGGGTATTCCGATCTATAACTGGAAAGCCAACGAGAAGGAAAATTTCCGTTGGTGGAAGCAACGGGTTCTTCGTAATCTCGATCACTTCCATGACTATCGCATCGATCATGTACTCGGATTTTTCCGCGTCTATGCTTTCCCATGGATCCCCGAGCGCAACTGGGAATTTCTCGAATTGACCGAGGAAGAAGCGGAAGAATTGACGGATGGAAAATTGCCGCAGTTTTTACCGCGTGAAGACGAACCGGAAGAAAACGCCGAGCTAAATTTGGAAGAAGGTTCCAAAATTTTGAAGGTCCTCGGTGATACCGCCCATGATTGCAATATCGTTGCTGAAGATCTTGGCATCATTGTTCCAGAATATTTGAGACCGGCTCTGCATGAGCTGGGCATGGCTGGTTTTGCCATTCCGATTTTTCAGCGCATTGAGGAGACTCGCGAATTCGTACCAATGGGAGAAATCCATCCTCTCTCGCTCGGTACTTATGCAACTCATGACCATCAACCGATTGCTGCCTTCTATCAGGGTCTAGTCGAGTGGTGGCATGGAGAAGACGGTGAAGAGGGTTGGAAGGAAGTTCAACGCCTCATGCGGTTGCTGGATCTGGATGACGAGAACGCGCCACTCGAGTTTACCGAGGAGCTGCACGAAGCCTTCATAAAAGCGCTGTTCGATAGCCCTTGCTGGCTTGCCGTTTTCATGATCACCGATCTTTTGGCAACCACGCAGCGGTTTAACCAACCAGGACTTTCAGGCGAGGCTTGCTGGACCGAAAGGCTTGCCATGAAGCTCAGTGATTTCGAGAGCGACCCCGTATATGGGGCGCGAATTAAACGCTACAAAGACGCGATTATCGAAAGTAAGCGCTTGTCCAGCACACCTGTGTTTTCCGGCTGATGATTCGGATAATTTTAAGCCTGGTATAACTAATTCACCCGGTCACACAACATCAGTCCCAAAACTTTTGTTATAGTGCTCTGATAGTTGATGATCGATCGTACGAATCGACCCGAGGGTTTAACTGGCGCATGCTTCCGGCATTTCTGATCCGAGCAGCAGTAGATTACGTGAGACACAGCGATGAGCTGAAGGATTCCAATCCTTACTCGCGTTGTGAGGAGGCGTTGAACGTCGCCAATCGTCTGTGGCTGGAAAAAATCGGGCGGGTGGACAAGTCGCTTCTCGAAGTTGCCGCGGTGACAGCCTACTGGGAAGAATTTTTTCACGCCGAGGACGCGCTTCATGACGAGCGCGAATGGCGAGAAGGGCTAGCCAAGCGCTCTTCGAATTATGATTCGTTTGAAGAATGGCAGGAATGGTTTAAAAAGAGCTACGCGCAGGTCTACCAGGACAACAACATCTGGACCAGCGTGCTGATGACCTCATGGGCGCACACTCACCAGTATCAACTCATGTACAACGACAGAGAGTGGGACTTCCGACCATCGAAATCGTATTTGCCGACGTCGCAGTGCTGGCGCATGGAACGCCACATAACCACCGTTCAACAAGTGCTGGCCGATTGCTGGCGCGATGAACTGCGCAATTATGCCGAGACTGGTTTCAAAATCGAAGAAGAGTCGATTCACTATCTGGGGCGCATTGAGTGTCTTGGATTCGATACTCATCGACATATTTTGCATTGGCCTGTACAAGCAGATGCAGAGCCGGAGCCAATTGACGTCGGTGAAATGGTTGCTGATATCGTTGTACCTGTAGGCGATAACTGGTATCGGCACCCGGATAACATCATCTTCGCGCACGATCACGTCGATGTAACCGCGTTGATCAACAGAGCAAAATATATTTTCGGAAGCAAACGTAGGGTGTTGGAATTGCGCTGCAGCAGCGGGCCTCAGAGTGCTCGGCAACAAGCGACGGCCGAAGGTTGGATGGTTGCCGAAGAAGAGGCCGAAGTCGATCTTGGTGCACCGTTGTCCGTCAGTGGCGGCGTTCCAGCGTTAGAATAGTTTTGAAGATAAAATGCGCCGATTGCGCGACGTGAAAAAACGCGAAAGAGTTGTTTGGTTGAACTCGATTTGCTGTTTGAAACTGATTGTGTAAACGGTCTATTTCCAGTGCCTGATAATATCTGCCCAGGGTCTTGGAAAATCGTTGGGTGTGTCTTTTTGCTTTTCGATTGAAACGATTACGTGCTCGATTTCGCCAACTTGAATTTTGGGAACTATAATTTCCGGTTTTTTCGCGCCGATCGGCTTCAAGCAATCTCTGATCGCCGAGATCTCGTTTTCTACCTGATTTCTCGACTTCTGGCAAAGAATGCGACCGCCGACTTTGAGAAGCGGCAAGGCGAGCTCGATTATGATGCCCAGGTGACCAACAGCGCGCGAGGTGGCGAGGTCAAAAGTGGCTCGTTTTCCAGTTCTTGCTAGTTCTTCGGCACGACCTGTAATTACTGAAACCCGGTCGGAGAGCGACAGTGCTTTGCTTGCCTCTTCTAAGAACCGTGTCTTCTTGCCGATGGAGTCCAGCAGTGTAACTTTCATGTCGCTTACCGCAATCGCAATAACCAGCCCCGGGAGCCCAGCTCCGCTGCCAATGTCGATTAATCGTTTTGTTTTTCCATTAGACTTAATCGGGTTCTCTGCTGACTCGATCACTTCGACCAGCCCGAGGCAATCGAGAATATGCCGTCTAACAACGACCTCGGGGTCAGCGTTGGCTACCAGATTGACGTTTTCGTTGTACTTGTAGAGTGCATCCAGATAAGAGCGAAAACCATTCAGTGTTTCGGCCGATAACGTCATGGAGCAACGCTCTGTTTCAGTTTTTAAAATTGCGATTGCTTCGGTGGAGTCCAAGAAATATTTCCTTCAAAGGGTCTTGCCAACAATTTGTCTATTTTGCCTATTTATATTTTCATTTTCAAAAAGATGTTAATGTCAACGAAAAATCGTCAATAAGGTTAGTGATGAGGAAGATAAGGTCTCCTTGTCGCTTAGCAACAGACAGAAACTAACCCACCAAATGAGTCCACGCGCCTTTCAGACAATCATCGTTGCCTCCATGGGCTCCAAGGACCGACTTGAGCTCGAGAGCAAGGTCCTCGCGGCTGCATTGAAACAGAGCCACGCACGAGGAGACTCTTCTGGAGTAAGTCTGGCACATAAACAGATCTTTTTGCTGCTCCGTCAGCAACAAACCGCAGCAAAGGCTGCTGAAAACACCGAAGACGTCGTCAAGGCTGAACCTCAGCGCGAACCGGAAGCATCACCTCAAGCCGAAGTCAGCACTACCGCCGATGAACCCGCGAAAAAGCGGCGCCGAGTGATGCCTGATATCGTCTGGACTTCCGAGGACGAGGGCGATTCTGTGGAGACCGAGTCGGTTTCCGAAGGTCAAGAACCTGCCGCAGCCGCAGTGACAGCGGAACCAGCCATCGAGCATGCAATCGATGAAAATGGCGACCAGTCGGGCGACGCGAAAACTGGCGATCAGGGGCTCATCGACTTCTCCAGCCCTGCAGAAAGCGAGGATGAAAGTGTTGCAGCTCAACCGGCAGCGCCTGAAGGCGACGCTGAGAAACCGAATTTCAATGCTTACGGAATTTTGGCTGTAGAGCAGATTGCCAGTTTTGAAGAGATTCATCGCTCGTTCTTGTTTTTAGTCCGCAGAATTCTTATGGCGCTCAAGAAAGCGAAGCGTAAACAACGCAAGCCGCTTCTGGACGAGCTCCAGAACCTCTGGATTGCTCACGATATTCTCAGCGACCCAGTTACAAGAACTGATTTTGATTTCCGCGTGTTGGGGCTGAGAGGCGCTCCAGATGTCCTGATCCACAGTGCGCCGGAAGACAAATCCGATTCGATCTCATCGCGCACACCGCTTCGCATTGGTGAACTCATGCAGTGCGCCGAGCTGCTGGAGGCGACAGAACTGGAAATTGCTGCCGACATGCACAAAGCTATGCCGGAGATGTTGTTCGGAGCCTTCCTGGTCAAGCAGGGCTTCATCTCCGAAGAAGACCTTGGCCAGGTGCTCACAGGACAGCGGTTGTTGAAGAATGGCAACATGACTGTCGGCCACTATCAGATGTGCATGAAGAGCTGGCGCGAAGACAGAGTGCCGATCGAAGAGACCGCAGTCGCTGAGGGGTTTGTCACTCAACAGGAAATGGATCGCGTGATCGCCAGCGGGCAGCGCGATACTGTCACCGGAGCTGCCGCGTATCCAGGTAACAACGTCACGCTGCGAACCACGGCACCGCAGATCAATCAAGAAGAAGCAGCCAAAAGAAAGTTCAGTGCCGGACACGCTGTGCCTCTATGGAAGGATCAGCTCGATTGGTCCGAGCCGGAAGCGATCCAGGCATACGTGGATGAGGAGCCTGACTTCGAGCATCGCAAGCCGGTTGAGAGTTCGCTGGACATCGAAGGAATCACCGATGCGGTGACCAGTAAAGATGGTAAGAAGTCGCTTCGCCGGCTGATGGAAGGGATTCATTCTTCTCCGGATTCAAACTCGAGTGAAGAAAGTGGTGTCAGCAAATCACTGAAAAATATTTTCGGAAGTCCGGTAGATACCGGACCTCAGCCAGCTCAAGAGGCTCCGGAAAGTCCGCTCAGGGATGTGGCTGCCGACGCCCGCGCAGCAGAACTTGTGTTGAAAGATGCACAGGCGGTTGCTGCATCCTCACAGCGTGATGCCTACGAAGAAGAAGCAGTAGAGCCAGTTGCTAAGGCGGCACCGGAGCATGATTACCAATTTAATGAGTTGAAGGAAACCGGAGCATTGCCGGCGATTTCGGCCGCAAGCTTACCGGAAGGAGAAGCTCTATCCGATGCACTCGCCCGGGCTCTGACGCCGGAATCGCGACCTACAGCCGAAGTTCCGATGCCTAAGATCGTTATGGAAGGCGGGGCTGGCAGTCCGGCTAGCGCTCACGACGACAACGTCTTTGGTGAAGTGAATTATGATGATGAAGATGATGCGGACGGAGATGCGGATCTAGCTTACGTGATGGATGACATCGATTCTGGCAGCATGAGCGCATCTTCAGACGCCACTGAGGTGATCGAACTTTACGGTGAAGCACCATCCTCGGTGACTGAGACTGCCTCTATAGAGACCCCTTCTGTCGAAGGTGACATGGATGATTTGCTGGATTTCAGTACATCCACGGACGGCGAGTCCTCTTCTGAAATTAGAAAAGTCCTCGACGAAGCATTTCATGGAGTGCGGACCTCGGACACAGAACCTATCGCGGTCAATGAGAACCAGGATATGACTATCGCCCCTATCGACCATGATGAAGATGGTTTTGAACCACTTGATGACGAAGGCGCGGAGATGGAGAGCGGAGTTTATGAACCGTTCAGAGAAGTAACTACCAATGCAGATGCATCGAAAACTGATAGCAATCATCAAGACCTGAGTGCGGCCGTTCAAGCTGCACAATCGGGGTCCACTTCTGAAAGTCCCGGTGAAATTAGATTATCGTCGATCATAATCGAGGCAGTCGAGAAGGAAGCAGCCGATGAATCGACAGGCGAAACTCTTGCTGTTGGATCATCAGACCTGGAGACAGGCGCCGTCGAGGGAATTACTGTTTCTGCGCCGGAGCCGGCTGATAGCGGTTCTTCCAATGCGGTTCATCAATCTTACGAGGAACTCAGCGATACCACTTCTGGTGGCGTAGTGTCGCGAGAAACTGTCTCAATGGAAATGCCTCCGGTTGTGAAAAACCTGGATGGAACTCCCGAAGTCTCAGCTGCGGAGCAAGCGATTACAAGAGGCCTGGACAGCGTCGGCGCCGGCGGAGAGTCGGAGCATTCTTCCCCTTCTCCCTTCTCTTCTGATCAAACTGACGATGCCGCTCCGGGAGCGGAGCCATCATCGCATGAAGATGTTGAAAATGAAGTTGGAACCGAAGAACAGCAGTCTGATGACGAAGACGCGACGCCGGGCGCTGCCACCGCATCTGGTGACGAGCCGCAAGGAAACGAGCAAATGGAAGAAGAAAGTAATCCTCAGAACCAACAATCACCTTCAGAGGAAGACACGCAAAATCCACCTGTTCAGTCCGTTGGTGAGCCAAACGAAAGTTCTAAGCGCGACTCGGAGACTCCCGTCGCGGCAATATCCACTGGTGAAAATGAAACTTTGAAACTGACAGACGTGAGTGGCAGTATTCCGGATATCGCTCCTCTTGAGGAGACACCTGCGACTCGCTTGAAGTCAGGCGAATGGCAAATCGTTTACAAGCTGGAAGGTTCGATTGCCGACCAATTTTTGTCAGAGGAAGAAGACGAGCAGATGCCCCGCTTGCGTCCTCGGCTGACTGAGATTGACTCGATTATTCCATCTTCCATATCTAAGCTGGCGAAGGGTGACACCAGTAGCAGTGGCGCTACCGACAGCACTACCGAACAGGATGCCGTCAAAGATGATAGCTCTGATAAGCCAGTAATCAAGCCGGTTTCAAACAACTATAATCGCAACGATAAGTCGAAGTCCGGCGATAAGGGCGGCAAATCCGGCGACAAGAGCGACAAGAGCGATAAGGGCAAAGGCAAGTAAGTTTGCCCTGAGAAGTAAACTTCCATTTCTGCACTTGAACCGCTAGATTCGCACGGCGGTTCAACATGACGCTTGGCCGTTCTGTATGTGAGCACCGGGAGGTTCAACAGAACGTTAGCTGTTCTGCACGTCTTGCGAGCGTTTGTGGTGCAATCGAAAAATTCTCAAAATAATAGATAGTTGATCGCAAATAATCCGGACGACTTTTTGATCGCCCGGTTGATAAGCGCTATTGGTCGGTGGTACCACAACAAGCAGTCCAAGCCGCCCGCCTTGAACGTCAATCGGCTGAGTAATCGAATTGGATGGATAGTACAGTTGTTTCGCCAGTTTTGACTTTACCGGAGGCAATCCCAACTGCAGGCTGAGATTGCTCACATAGGTCGTCAGTGCCGCCTCCGAGACATGCTTGGCGGTGTCGGTAAAGACCGACGAATGCGAGCCCTCATTGACGATTAGCGCGCATGCTTCGTAGTCGAGAATCGACGACAAAAGTTCGAAAAGTTTTCCTGCGAGAATATCTAAATCAACCGTTTCTTCGCTTAGCTTTCTGACTTCATCGACTATGGTGGCTTCAAACAATAGTCGCTCTAACAGCTGGTTCAGACGCGCATTGATTTCTTGCGCCGAAGGCGACTGCGACGGCTCACCAACCAATCTCAGTTTTGGCTCGCTCTTTGCATTGTCGAGAAGCTCTCTTACGGCTTTTATGAGGCTCGGATATCCGGGTTCCTTAGGTATAAACCGATCTGCTCCGGATTTCATTCCCCAAAATCTATCGACCGAGCCGTCTAGTTTCGTCAGCAGAATAACCGGAATATTGCTGAGTTCCGGGTCGCTCTTAACCAGCCTGCAAAGCTGATATCCATTGATGCCGGCCATGACAACGTCGGAAATAATCAGATCGGGCAGCTCGTTGTATGCGCGTACAAGCCCTTCTGATGCGCTTTTCGACGACAAGATACTGTAGCCGGACGACTCCAGCATGCTTCGCAGTGTGATCAACTGCGTGGGACTATCTTCAACTAAAAGTAGGCGTTTGGACATAGTTTGATTGCGTGTTGAACGCGATAGATTCTGCTTTGTAGGATTCTTACACACTTTGGTGACATTGATGTGTATATATGGAAATGTTTGGATTTATCCAAAAAATGTTATGCCGTTAAAATCTGGCTTCCACTCTCGTATTGGTGCGACTAATTTGCAGTATCGAAATTATGATTTATATGGAAAACCATAGATTGAAACTGATATGAAAATGTAGGTCCTTAACACTTGCGTGTCAAACCTTTTGAGTGCTTGACTACTGAGGCTCGATTTTGGTGATTATAAACGGCGTCGACAAAATCAAGTCGACTAGATTCTTCAATTCTGAATCGGTGATATCGCGGGTAGTGATGTGTTGATAGGACGTTTTAAATTCAATGTACTCTTTCTGTCGATCGGTTTTCAAAGCAATTAAGCATCCCAGTGCAATTGCCTCAGGCATAAGGGGTTGTCGCTTTAACACGAAAAGGAGGTTGCTGTCTGCTGAATGCCAATCTCCTCTGTGGATACCACTGGCGGTGACAAAAATTCCAGGCCACGCCGAGGTCGGATCGACGAGAGCCGCGGCTCTCATATTGACGAGGGCTTCGGCTTCATGTCCTGTTTTCATCAGTGAATGAGCGAGGGCATATCGGGAAAGGAATTGGTTCGGATCAATAGAGAGAGATGCGGTTAGCGGACCAATCGCCTCTTGAGCGCGACCGGACATCCAGAGGCACAAACCAATACCTGCCTTAGAGCGAGACTTTCCTGACGATGTCTGAGACTCTGCTTTCTGGTACATCGATAGTGCCGCATCGTAGTTGCCGGTAAGGAAGTGAATCGTAGCTAGATCGCAAAGAGTTCCGTAGTCGGTCACTGCGGATGTGTCCAAAGATGTTAGTAACTGTGCCGCTTTCTCAGGATTGTCCGTATATAGATAAAATCGAATCGTTTCGCTTTCACTCAGATTGTCCGGTATCGCAGGTGGTGGTGCGGGCTTCCTTGGAGTAAATCCGTGTTTCGAGATCGCGGAGAAAAATATCGTATCGGTGGCAAAACTCTCGCTCCGCGCGGACTGCTTCGTCAGTGACAAATCGCGCTCGAACGAATCCGATTTAGTCGTTTTAAATGGATTTGCATACCTGATGTCCTTTTCATTCCCAAAGACGCGCCTGAAATTCTCTTCGATGTTTTGATTGGAACTGTTCATGTCCTTTGAAAGTTTACCCTCGATAAGCAGGTTGTCGTCGGTGTTTAACACAATGTCTTCCAGGCTTTGATTGATACTCGAAGGTAGCTGAATGGCGTTGTTGTATAGATCGAACCTATTCTCGATGCCGATTTTTTGCAGCTGCAAACTGACTTCGTCTGATTCCAGACGTCTTGCAATTGCGTCCGCGCTGATTTTCTCTCCCACTTGCCCGGCGAGGATTAGTTCTCCTGCTTGCTTAGGATGCCAGATTATCGTTTGTGGAAAGGCGTGTTGGAAGGTCTGAACAAGGCACCTCAACTGCGCCGGTGTAAGCGAATAGAGCGGCACCCACTGGCAAAAAAGACCGGTGCCCTTTAACCGCTTTTTCACCAGCTGGTAAAACTCAACAGTGAAAAGATCCGAAGCGCCGCTCAACCAGGGCTCGGCCGGCTGCGAAACGATGAAGTCGAATTTGGTATCGTGAAGAGCAAGGTAGTTGCGGGCGTCTGCGATTATCGGTGTTAGTTTGGGATCAGGTGTTTTCTCCCCGACTGGATAAACTGATGGAAAGAGCGTTCTGGCATCCCACACCGCTTGCTCTAATTCAACGGTACGGAGTTGCTTCACCCACGGGCATGGCAGGATCGCACTGCAGGTGGTGCCACTCCCGTAACCGATTACCAGACCATCGAGGGTGTCTCCGGCACAATGGATCGCTGGTATCAAACCGAGCAATTTCTGGGTCGGCAAGTCACTCTCCGGTGACGGGAAAAACCAATCGGTCGGGACTGCGGCTTCGACTTTGCCATTATTTCTCAAATATGTCAGATTAGCCGCTGGTTTGTTAATCACCGAAACCGTGCTGTTCAGCCCCTCTCGATACATGGACAATTGCTGTATTGTGCGATCATCGACAGTTTTGCCCTGCAGAGATCGAATCAGTTCCGGGACAGAAAGAGTTTTGATCTCCTCCGCTGAAACATTCGATAATCCAGACGAAATGAGCATCGCATCCCACTGTGGACGGCAGAGAAGCAGCGCTGCCGTCGCTACAATAACCGTCAAACAGCCGAGGGTTAAATTGACGGCAAGAGTGAGTGCCGTAAATTTAGAGTTCTCCGTGTTTTTGCTCTGGCGTTCTTTTTTGCGCAGAATCGTGCTGAAAAATGTGCTCACCTCGCGACTGATGTCAGAGACTGTGACGCTTTTGAGATGCTTGCCAAACTGCGCGACTACCACGACTACGGCAGCAAGTGCGTATAGAATTGAAACTGCTGAGGTTGTGACTTCCAGCCCGCTGGTAAATTTAGTTGCCACTGCAGGCAGTATTGTCACGCTGTATGCCGACGCGATGACGGAACCGAGCAGACTTGCGGCGTAGAGAATAGCTGTTCGCTTCGGGAGCGACTTGCGAGTGGTTGATGCGAGGTCCGCTCTTGCAGAGTTGCCTTCGATGATCAAGAGAAGTGGAAAAATCATTCCAATTAAAATCGAGGGCAAGACAATCAGTGGAATAGCAAGCACCAACATCGCCAGAGAATCGCACCAGAAGCCGGACCCTATATGCTCTATCAAAAATTTCTTCAAATAGAGAAACGCTGCTGGTGTTTCTTGAAACTGATGCAAAAGCGAAGCAATCGCGAGGGACGTAAACGAAAGAGTCAACGTCGTGCTTGCAAAAATCCTCGAATTTTTTCTTGCGAATTTTTCTCTTGAGACAAGCCAGGCTCCAACAGCCAATCCTGCGATAGCTGCGGATAAAACCAGGCTGAGGGCATGAGTGGAAGAGCCGAACAGGAAGACGAAAAATCTGGTCCAGACGATCTGCATGGTAAATGAAAGCGCACTAGTCGCGACTGCCAGGACGGCGTTAAAGTAAGTCAGATCGATGGTTCGAGCGCCTTGTGTTTTGTTGTCTTGAGCGAGGTCTCGTGCAATAGCGCTTTGCAGAAATGCCGCTGAAAATTGGTTGACCTCAACCGAGCGAGAGGCGAGAAAAGCCAAGCTCGACGCCAGCAGATTTAATCCGGATGCGAAGATCAAGGAGCCGCTTATTCCCAACATCGGCATGAGAAAGAACCCGGTCATGAACGCTCCGACGACGGCACCGGCCGAGTTGATTGCGTAGAATCTGGTAAGGAAAACTCCTCGTTTTGTAGACCGGGCGAAAAAGCCGGCGACAATCGGAAGCGTTGCTCCCATCAAGCTCGTTGGAATAGCAATTAGTAGAAAGACGAGAACGAATCCGAGGAGCGTCGTGAGGGTGACACTGGATACGGTGCTGCTCAAAAGACTTGTCAGCATCGAAATGACGCTGTTTTGGCAGACAACAACAGACACGAGTGCGACGACGCAAATCAAAAGTTCGATAATTGCCAGGAGTGCAAGTTGATTACCGCGTCTTTTGGCTAGTTCTGCGCCGGCAAATCCGCCTGCTCCCAGACCGATCATAAACGCACAAAGGATAGTGGCGACCGCGGGTGTAGTCGAGCCGATAACTCGTTCAAGTACGCGCTGCCAAACAACTTCGTAGGCCAAAGCCGCCAGACCGGACAGAAAGAACGACGAGCCGACCAGATAGAGCGTTTGCTCCGGCGGGTCGTTTTGCGAATCGGGCGGCTCAATCGACGCGTCCTGCTCGCCTGCAAAATCGAGTCCGGCAGGCTGATTATGGGATTTGTCAGGTTGCGCCTTGCTAAATTCTTCTGTTTGAGACATTGGTTTTGGGCTATCTATGTGCCAGAAGTATTAGTTTATGCTACTTTGGGAACTGACCACATTATGTCATGGTGTGCTTGAGTATCCAGTGTATATACTCGCGCATTCTGCGTTTCGAGCTGAAAAGAACTGCGGGTAATCGCGTGATCATCAGGTCATTGACTCTGCATAATTTCATGAGCTACGCCGACGCGCGTATCGATCTGAGTTCGGTTTCCGTAGCATGCATGTCCGGACACAACGGCTCGGGAAAATCCGCGTTGCTAGACGCGATCACGTGGGTTTTGTGGGAGGAAGGCCGGTCCTCGTCGGACGAGTTGATCCGATTGGGACAAAAAGAAATGTGGGTCGATCTGGTTTTCGATTACGAAGATCGAACTTATAGAGTCCGGCGCTCTCGCTTGCGCCGTGCATCGAAAGGCGGTGCCCGCGCGGCTTCCAAGGGAACGTTAGACTTACAACTACTGGCACCGATTGTCGAGCGACCCGACGACTTGCGACAAAACAATGATGAGCGTGAAGAATCGGTGGCTGTTGGCGCGGGTGTCAAGACTTCGTCGCAAGGGGAGTTCAACGTATCCACTTCGACGCCAAAATCGGTTTCTCTTTCTTCGTCAAATCAGGAAGGTGGTATCACATCGCATCCGGCATACGACGGCCACGTCGAAGGCGGCGAGCAGCTTGGACGGTGGAGAAGCCTGACGGCATCGAGCATGCGTGAAACTCAGCAGGTGATTTGCAACCTTCTACGCATGGATCACGATACGTTCGTTAACAGCGCTTATCTTCGTCAGGGAAGAGCCGACGAATTTACCACACGATTGCCTTCCGAACGCAAGCATATTCTTTCCGAAATTCTTGGACTGGCGTATTTCGACCGGTTGCAAGAAGCTTGCCGGCTCAAGGCTCGCGATTCAAAAACGCGAATGGAGATTATCGAAACCAATCTTTTGAGTTTGCCGGAACTTGAAACTGAAAGTGGTGTTGTTGCGGTCACTCTGGAACAGCAGAAGGAGGAGCTCGCACGCAGAGCGGAAGAAGTGACACTGATAGAAGAATCTGTAAGTCAGTTGGAGCAATCCGTTCAACAGTTGAAATTGATGTGTCAGCGTGCCCTGCACGGGGAAGCTCAACTGGTCGAACTAAAAAGAGACGTCGGTAATTTCTTGATTCAGAGAAACGAATTGCAGAGGCGCCAGGCGGAACTCAGTCAATTGATCGAGCGTTCCGGAGAGATAAAACAGAAATCGGAGGCCTTCGATCTAGTCAAAGCAGAAATCGAAAAACTCGATCAGAAGTCTCTGCTCGCCCAAACTTTTCTAGAAGAGAAAATGCGGCTGCAGTCGCAGCTAGCCAGCATCAGAAGCCGCCTCGAGGTCGAACTCGATCATTACAAACAGTCCACGGATGACTGCCGAAGAAAATGTGATGCTTTGCGCAATGATACCAGGGATAGTGTTAAAACCCAGGATGCTTATGCCGAGTTTAAAAAACTTTTGAAGGAAGAATCAGACCTCGCACAGAAGCAGGATGCTTTTACACGGCTGACAGAGCGCGCTGCGCAATTGCAATCTATGGTGGTCGAATCCAAAATTAAGTTAGAGGCTGAAATCGGTCAAAAGGAATTGACCTTAGCTGAATTAGAACAAGTGATCTCCGCAGATACCGTAGTTGCAGATCAAAAGCTCGCCCTTGAAGAAGAGGTTAAGGACCTGGAGAAGGTAGAATGCGAATTCGAGCTGGTCGAAGAAAAGGGGTTGCGATTTAAATCCGAACTCGAATCCATCGATGTCAAAGTCGAAGAAATCAGACGGCGCCAGGACGAAAATAAAGAGAAGGCTCGTGAGCTAACGGAACATCGCCACGAAAGTATTTGTCCTCTATGTGCAGCGCCAATAGTGGATCGATCTGCTGTTATCAACCGCTATCAGGTTGCTAATGAAATGCTCGAATCAGAAATTACGCGTTTGTTCAAAACGAAAGAGGAACTCGAAGACGAACGGATCGCTCTGCGGACTCGATATGCGCAGTTGAAGCGGGAACTCTCACGTCGCAAGGAACTGGACAATCGCATAGGGCAATTCAACGAAAAGCAGGCTACCATCGAGCGAGCGAGGGAATCGCGTTCACGAGTGATGAGCGAAATTATGCTTTTGGGACGTAGGCTTGATGACATGGATTTTGCCGTGATAGAACGTGAAAGTCTTATCAACGTCAAAGCGGAAATTCATAAGCTTGAGTTCGACCCGGCGTATTACGCCAATCTTCAGTCGCAAATCCGATCGCGCCGGCATATCGAATCGCGCTATCTACAATTGAAAAAAGATCTTGCGGAGCTTGAAAAGTTAGAGAACGAGCTTCCCAATGCTGTTGAGAAGCAAGTGAAAGCCGCCGAAGAATTAGCCTCGGAGTCCTATGGAGAGGAGCTTCGCGAGGCTCTGAAGTTTATCAAGGAAAAACTGGAAGATCTCAATTACAACAAAGACGATCATCAGTCTTTGAAACAGCAAATGGTTGACTTGATGCCGTATGTTGATCAAGTGCGCGATCTGAGAAAAGCCATGAGTGAGTTGCCTGCTATCGAAGAATCGCTGGGGCACATCGTTGGCATGCTTTCTGATAAGGAGGCAAAAATTCCGGAGATCGAACGCGAAATCGAGGAATTGAAGCACGTGACCGGCGATCTCAACCAACAGCAGTTTTATCTTGGAGAAAAGCAAGAATTATTGGAATCACTAAGGACTAGATATCAGCTCCTGGCAAGGGACGTGGCGGTTACGGAAAATCGCAAACAGCAGATCGACAAAGAGTTGGATAGTTTGAAAGAAAAGAAAAAGGAATTATCGAAGCTCGCGGAAGAGCGTGAAGATCATCTTTTTCTCGCGGAGGCGTTCGGCAAGAAAGGCATTCAGGCAGTAATCATAGAGAATGCGGTGCCTGAGATTGAGGACGAGGCGAATAGAATTCTCTCGCGACTCAGTGACAACCGCATGCATGTGGCGCTAGTAACGCAGCACAAAACCCGCTCGGGAACCATCGCAGAAACTCTGGATATCGTAATCGCCGACGATATCGGTACGAGAAATTATGAACTGTACAGTGGTGGCGAGGCGTTCAAAGTAAACTTCGCAATTCGAATCGCGCTTTCCCGACTCCTGGCTCGGCGGGCAGGAGCTCGGTTAGAGACACTGATTATAGATGAAGGATTCGGCTCTCAAGACGAACCTAGCCGAGAAAAACTTGTCCGGGCTATCAAATCGATTCAAACCGATTTCCGAAAAATCCTGGTGATTACGCATATTCTGGAGGTCCGGGAAATGTTTCCCGTGCAGATCGTCGTTCAAAAAGAATCGGGTGTGTCTCGACTGCAGGTCATCTGTTAGTGGCGCGCGATGAAGTTGCCACCCGTTTAAACGGTCGCCGTGCAGCCGTGAAACAAGCCTTTAGACGTTAGCTGTGCAATCGTCAGTTAAAACATCTTCTTCAGGAAATGCACGCCGCCACCAATTGCAGTGCCGACTGCCGCTGACTTGAGCATAGTGCTTCCGCGTCTACTGGACGCAGCGCCCAGACCGAATCCGACTGCCGCGCCAGTGGCGAGGTCTTTGGCCAGTGGGTGGCGTTTCATCGTGTTGCTGGAGCGAATCAGTCCGACACCAGCACCGGTGCCGCCGCCTATTGCCGCGCCCCTCAACACTCCACGTCCTGTGACAAGACCGGCTATGGCACCGGCTCCTGCGCCGACACCTGCACCAACTACCGCCGATTTTACTTTAGGATGACGCTGAAAATAAGGTCGACGATCTTGATAATAGACCGGCTGTGAGGCGCCGGCGCGATAGTAGTTGTGATTGACTACGACTGGACGGCGGTAGTCCATAACCGCCTGCTGCGCCCGAATGCTGGGCACTTTCGTCACTGCTGATTGATTTACGGATCCCGCGAGCGTGGTCGCCTGACTGTATGCCGGTTGCACTGCTGCACTTGCGATCGTCGCTGTTAGCAGTACGGGTAACAGTTGTTTATTGAATTTCATAACCCCACCTCTTATTTCCGGCTTCAGCCATTTATGCGGGTTGAAGGGAATCGTTCACCATGCCATGCCTTGCGACGCTCTTACATTTCGCAGGTTCCCGGATTTGCGTTTTTTCATAAAATTTCCACTCAAAATCGCCAGAAAGCGGGCACTTTTACTGGTTTTCGCTGTCAATTGAACTCGAGTGCATCGGCACCAGGAAGTATTGGTTGTGCCATACAGAAGGTAGGGATGAAAGGTGGTTGTCAGCAATTCATGCGCTTCCTCAGAGATTGATATTCGACGCGACATATAAAGGTTGTACTTATGAAAAACAACTATGCAAACATGGCCCTCTCCCTTGGGCTGGTGGCCGGGCTTCTGGCAAGCTGCTCGTTGAGTGATACCACTGCGCAAACCGATTCGATTCGCAGTAATGCAAAAACAGAAATTGCCTCTGGCAATTATAAGAAAGCCGCAGAGCTGCTTGAGCAAGCGCTGCAGAAGGACACAAAAGCTTTCGGTGCCAAGTCGGAACCGGTCGCCAAGGACTACATTTTGATCGGCGAAAATTTTAAGGCGCAGAATCAAACAACCGAAGCGCAAGAGTATTTCCAGAAGTCGATCGATGCTCGAAAAGAAGTTGTAAAGCCTGGAATGTTGGCGCTCTCAGAGAGTTTGAATCAGCTTGGTGACTCGCTGGTGGACCAGGGTCAGTTGGCGGATGCCGAAGTGCTCCTGATGCAATCGCGAGATATTCGCAAAGAAAATATTCCGGGCAGTTCGCTTGAGCTTGCGAAGAGCGAATTGAGTCTAGGCAAGCTCTACCTGCAAGGCGGCTTCTATCCTGAAGCCGAGCGAGAATTGAAGCAATCTCTGGCAACGTTCGAAACCAAAGTCGAAAAAAATGACATCCGACTAGCCGATGCAAGGACAAATCTCGGTTCTCTCTATTTTGCGCAAGGGAAATACGACCAGGCTGAGCCACTTTTGAAGTGGGCCCTCGAGATATATACCGCGAATAATCCAAAAAGCATTGACACCGCCAATGGTATGAACAACCTGGGCGAGTTGTACAGAGCGAAGAGCCGAATGGCAGATGCCGAGAAACTCTATAAAGATTCGATTGCTATCTATAAAGAGCGAGGTACTTCAAGTCCGAAGTTTGCCACGGTGCTTAACAACCTGGCTGTGCTCTATCATTCGCAGAAAAGATATGCGCTGGCAGAGCCGTTGTACAAAGAAGCGATCAAAGCTTACGAAGGTTCTGTTGGAAAGGACAGTCCGGAGATAGCTAACACGCTCAACAACTATGCTGCGCTGCAAAAGGCTCTCGGACGAAATGTCGAGGCTGCCAAACTCAGTCAACGGGCAGGCAGAATAATCGCCCTGAAATAATTGAGCGTGCCGAAGTGATACTATATCCACCGATCGGATCGATGGGTATATTCAATGCTGAACCCAGTGAAATCAATTTGCGCTTCTTGCGCCGTGATCGCTGTCCTGACCATGGTATCCAGCGTAGACCCAGTAACAGCTGCCGGTGGCGTATTGAAAAATCAAGCACCTAAAGAACCAGCTAACTTGATCCGAGTTCCGATGACCCGGCAGGCGACGGATTATACATGCGGTGTCGCGGCCTTGCAGTCGGTGTTTATGTTCTTCGGTGACGAGGTTCTAGAAAGCGTTCTATCCAAGAATCTGAAGGCAGATCCTAAGGAAGGAACAGCCTACCAGCAGATTGTTCGGGTCGCCAAATCGAAGGGCTACGCGGTCGAAGTTTTTAAAAACATGACGCTCGATAACCTCAAGGGTTTGATCGACAAAGGCAAGCCGGTTATTTGTTTAATCCAGGCATGGCCCGAGCGCAAGGTCAACTATGAGACGGACTGGGAAGATGGTCATTACGTAGTGGCCATCGGCTACGACAAAGACAACATCTTTTTCATGGATCCATCGACATTGGGCAACTACACATTTATTCCAATCAAGGAATTTCTTACTCGATGGCACGATACAGATTCCAAAGTGAAACTGGAACACTTCGGCATGCTAATTGAGAAGCCGAAACCGGCATACAAGTACGGTGCCATCCTCAAAATGGACTAACCTTGCGAGCGAGACCGCTGACCCGTTCGAGAGCGCTCTAATCAGTGCACGTATGTGCGTCTTCTGCAGGATGGTGGATCGACGCATGGATTTTGCTGCAATCCATTGTCGCCAACCATGTATGGAACGCCACCAACCTGAGGATAGTCTACCGCTTTAGGACCACTCCCGATCGGTATTGGATAACCGCTCACCGTCGTCGTCATATTAGCCGGTGTGCCGATTGGCATGGCGTTTGGTCCAGTCGGGTAAATGTAATATTCTGTGTGTGATGATTGATACTTGGGAGCGGCTGGCACCGCAGATGGTGCTGCCACGTCCTGTGGCTTCAACCAATCCGCTGGAGCTTTGGGCTGCTCCGCCGCGACAGGCGCCGCCTGCTCACCTTGAGTGACGGCATCCGGCTGTGGCGTCTGCGCATCGGCAGCACCAGGTGGTGATTTTTCTGCAATCAATTTGTGATGGCTGTTATTGGCTGTCTGCGCTTCCGGACCGGCCACGCCGACTGCGTGCATACTGATCATCGTCAATGCGATACCAATGGCGATACCAGCAGTTAGGAGAATGATTCCAGTTATGTTTAGTCTTTTCATATCCTGATAGTGTGTCGAATACGGGAGGTCTTGATTGTATTAGAAAGAAAGCCCGTCTGCACGATATCAGTGGGAAAAATACGCTACATTCACGCTGAGGATGGAATCAGCTAGTTACTTTGAGCTAGCGCTCGTCTGCGACTGACTTCAGCTTCGATCTCCGCGATTGAAATTCCATTGATTTCCATTGGTCCGCGACAGAGGTCTTTCCACGGGGCTCCGGCAACGGCTTGTTTGACTACGATGTCGAAAACAGCTTGCCTTAATGACTCGAGTGATGCGGGACTGCCGTGCAATGTTTCTTCTCTCAGCAGTTGTGCCTGCTCGGTGTCTGCCGGGTCAAACGTAGTCTGCCAAGGCGTCTCGTAACGAACCAACTTTTCAGTCAATGTTTTTCTAAGCGGATCTTTCTCGGGAGTTATTTCTAAAACACTTCGTGCGATCTCTTGCGCTTGCGTATTTTTGCCTGAGCGATAAGTCAATTCTGCAAAATGCGACATTATTTCGCGATGGTCCTGTTCGCTTCTGTCTATCTTGCCTTCCGACGCCGTAACCCATTTTTCGAGAGTCGCCAGTCCTTCGTTGTATTTGCCCTGCATCATCAGGCAATTGGCAATACTGTCGCAAAGTTTTCCTGAGCGTATGTCTTCGAATCCCAGTTTCTTTTCCGACAACTCGAGCGTCTTCTCGAAAAGTTTTTTCGCGATTACATATTGCCCATGAAGAGCCACATGTTTGCCCAATTGAGTCATGCCGTCGATCAACTCGATGTTGGTGTCGGCGGATTGCCCCGCCTCATCAATCGCACGGGTGTACAGCCATTCGAAGGTCGCATCGGTTCGCAGTTTTTGGTGGAAAACATCTTCGATTTTTTTCAAGTCATCGGTCCAGGACATGAGCGTTTCCTCTTCACTGCCGTCAAAACATTGTTCCCGTGATTTAAGGAAAGTCTACATCACGATCACAAGTTTCCAATAAGGGCTTCAGCGTTTCTTAAACTGCTGAAGATCGTCCGAAAGTGCCTGGGCGCTCTGATATCGATCCTCCGGGTTTTTCTTCAAACATTTCAAAACCACCGGGACCAACTGGTCAGGAATGTTCCTGTTCTTTGTTCTGATATCGTCCGGTTCATCCATCATATGGGCAAGTAAAACCTGGGTGACCGCCGGTCTTTCGAACGGCGGGCGACCGCACAACGCTTCGTATAAACTGCAGCCGATTTGATACAAATCGGATTGCGGAGTCGGTCTTTGTCCTTTGCAGAACTCGGGACAGATACCATCCGGATCGCCGTAGACGCTGGCAGTGTGCGTATTGGTAGAGGGGGCGTCCCAGTCTAACTCTCGGAAGAGTCTTTCCGCCAGCCCGAAATTTGCTAACAATCCGCTGGATTTGCCGTTCTCTCCAATGCCTACGCGAAGGTTGTCGGTGGAGATGGCACCATGAACAATACCATTGCCATGAGCGTAACTCAGAGCTGCTAGTATGTCGATAAAAACCTCCGCAGCAGTCGCGGGATCCAGGAATTGGCGCGCGCTGATTTCAGCTTTCAAGGTTTTCGAAATCGTATAGTCACTCACCAAATACGGTACCGCTCCGTAACCGCCGTCGAAGCCCGCGTCCGGTGCATCCGTCGTGACATTGACAGCATACGTACTCAGCAGACTCGGATGAGACAAGCCGATTGCCTTTCTTCCGAGGTCCAAAATACGACTGACAGTTTTCGGATCCGGAATAGATAGTTCTGTTAAAAAACGTACCGATACTTTTTTGTTGTCTGTTAAATCGACAGCCGAGAATGTTTGGAACAGACCATCGGTGCCCATGTATTCGCTCAGTCGAAATCGGTCTTCGAGCACAGGAACCTCCATCGAGCGATAGTCGTAGGGCTCGAGTTCCGTATTATCAAATTTGCAGTTTTCGTATCGAGCAAGAAATATCTCGCTGCACTGAGGGCAGCGCTTCATCGCTCTTTCTGAATTCTTCGCGCATTCAAACCAGGAAAAAGTCGGTTTTCGCCGCGTCAAAAGCATTGTGCGATCTTTAGGGCAAACCACCAGGTTGGTGTCAAAGTATTCGACGTTGCACGCCGGACACGCTTTAGAGCCTACGAGACTGTCGCTCTCAACGTCTTTGACAGGTGCCTTCGGCTGTTTGGGTTCGACCTTCCGTTCTTTCCACTTTCGCCTGATGTCCTCAGCCATTGAACCGAATGGACTTTTTTCGTTGACCATTGCTTACCCTCTTGGCGATCAAGCTAGATATACCCAGCCCAAACTAGGTAGTCGTCAGTCTGAAGCCATAAACAGGAAAGAGCATGAAGAACGACCACAGGTAAGCCACAATGTTGAATACTATGAGCGCCACCACCAATCGTTTTCCCCACACCGGTCCCGACAGGCTCAAGCCCATCACAATCGCGGCCAGGAATGGAACTTCGGAAGTGAATAAATATCTTCCTTGCGGTCCGCCGACGTTGCCGGTGGAGGCAAGAATCATTGCTGCCAGATTGGCGATCAAGCAGATGACCATAGTCAGCCAGATTGCAGTTGTTTTAAACGAGTCCCGCTCGGAAGCCTTAGAAATTTTGCTGAACAAATCACTGGCTTTCGACTTGATTGCCGTCCGGATCAACCCGATCACCGAGACTAGAAGAAATGCTGTGTATGTCCAGTACAACGCCTTCGGCAAGGGGCGAGTCATGTATCCGAACATACCCCAGTAGCTGAAAAACATCATCCGCCACCACTTTCGATCGAAGAAAATCTTGATCGGGCTGACATAGTATTCCAGCGGTTTGTTGTAGATCATCGCCCAGTGGGTGCGCATTGAGTGCGTACCCATGAAGTCGCCGTTGTACAACTGATAGTTGCGATAAAACCATGGAGCGGCGATAGCCGTAGTCAGACCTAATCCGGAAAGCCCGCACAAAGCCAGTTGTTTAAACCCGCTGCGATTGATCCATGCTGATAAGAGAAATCCGGCAGGCACCGCCGGTAATACCGCATAAGCGGTGTATTTGGTGAGCATCAACCAACCGCAGATGCAACCGATCAATGCAGACAGTTTCAAATTCAATCCACGGTTTATCAAGATAGCGATCAGGCACAAAAGTCCGGTTGACATCGTTGATGATGTGACATCGTTATTGGCGTAACTATGGACCAAAACCAGTTGTGGATGAAAAACGATGAGAATTGGAATGGCCAGCGCACAAAGTCGGGACTGTGGAAATAGTTGCCGACCTAACCACCAGGCGCAGTAGGTCATGAGAGGTGCCAGCAGCAGGCTGCCGAACCTTAAAGCCATGGTGGGATGAAAAATCCACGAAAGCGACCACAGAGTCAGCACATGGGGAATATAACCGAAAGGCGGTAGCGGAACATAAACCGACTCCCGTCCTCCCGTGCTTAAATCCGATGGACCTGGCAAGCTTAGATTATCGGCAAGGTACTTAATGACGAAATAGTGGGTATTTTCATCAGGCGCCTCATACATGGG
Organism: Obscuribacteraceae bacterium (SeqCode); assembly: GCA_044225915.1. Taxonomy (GTDB): domain Bacteria; phylum Cyanobacteriota; class Vampirovibrionia; order Obscuribacterales; family Obscuribacteraceae; genus JADYXR01. The sequence goes on along the minus strand of JBGAHZ010000009.1, from coordinate 13,765 downwards.
AACCATGAAGACCCAGGGCAGTCGTACTGCCAGGGTCGCGGCGATCAGGTAGTAAAGTTCTTTCCGGTCGGACATGTCTTTCAGTCTATCGGTCAGACATTAGTGAAGATAGGTCCGATTCTTAAGAAAACCGATGAGGTTCTCGCTATCATTTATCATCGAGATTGAGGTCGAACTTCGAAATGGCGCCAAACCACCCTGAGGACAAGTTTGGAGAATCCGAATTTCGGATTCTTCTAGATTCTGTGCCTGCAATGGTCTGGTACAAGGATAAGCATAACCGAATTCTCAACATCAACAAACATGCCGCCGAAGCGACCGGTTTGCCGGTCGAAGAGATTGTCGGAAAACAAACTGAGGACATCTATCCTACAGATGCTGCAAAATATTTCCAAGACGATTTGGAAGTAATGCGGAGCGGCAAACCCAAACGCCGGATTCTGGAATCAGTGCAAGGACAAGACGGTGAAACCATCTGGGTTTCCACTGACAAGATCCCGTACTTCAAAGATGGCAAGGTCGAAGGAATTATCGTATTCTCGACTGACATCAGTGAACTGAAGAGGGCTGAGGACGAACTGCGCAAAATAAAATTAGACTTGGAATCGAAAGTCGAAGAGCGCAATCAAGAACTTGCCACCGTCAATATATTTTTCACGCTCTCCAGAGAGATGCTTTGTATCGCCAACACCAAGGGTTACTTCACGCATTTGAACCCGATCTGGACGGAGCGCTTAGGATTCACTCTCGAGGAACTCTATTCTCGGCCTTATGTTGAATTCGTGCACGAGGAAGATCGGACCAGAACAGTGGTAATTTCAAAAGAGTTAAACGATCTGGGAGAAATTTCCAATTTCGAAAACCGCTATATGACTAAGGATGGCGGATATCGATGGTTGCGTTGGAGTGCCATCGTATTTGGTGAATCTGTTTATGCGGTGGCCTACGACATAACGGATCGCAAACGCGTCGAGCAAGAGCTTACCGAGATGAACGAACGTTTCATCGACATCGGCAAACACATGCCCGGCATCATTTACCAGTTTATTATCGACAAAGACGGTAATCCCAGTTTCCCATACTTGAGCGAAGGCTGTCGCGATCTTCTTGGATACGAAGCGCACGAAATTGAAGCTAACGCGAATTTGGCGTTCGAAGTCATGCATCCGGATGATGGTCGCCTGATGATGGAAGCCAGTCTTGAAGCTGCGAAAAATCTGACAAAGTTTCAATACGAAGGCCGAGTAATGGCACCGGATGGTTCTATTCGATACATTCGTGCCACATCTACTCCGGAACGTTTGGAGAATGGAGATGTGTTGTTCAACGGTCTTGTCATGGACATCTCCGACTTGAAATTGGCGCAGGAAGAAGTTCGAAAAGTAACTAAAGATCTGGAAGAGCGAAATGAAAACCTGACCAGGATCAACGCGGAACTCGAGTCCATGACTCAAAAGTGGGAGCATTCCTACGAGAAAGCACTGGAAGCTTCTAAACTAAAATCTGAATTCGTCGCCAATATTTCGCATGAAATCAGAACGCCGCTTAGTGCTGTTATAGGCACATCAGACTTGCTTCTTGATACATCGCTCGACTCACAGCAAAGAGAATATGCCAGCACCGCGCGTGATTCCGCGAAGTCGCTGCTGACGATCATCAATGACATTCTCGATTTCTCGAAGATCGAAGCGGGCAAAATAGATCTCGAAAACATTGATTTCGAGCTGCAAAACATTGTCGAAGGCAGCGTTGATTTCTTTATAAAAGATTCTACGGTAAAAAAACTGTCGATTCTCACGTATGTAGATCCTAGTTTGCCTCGACTCGTCAACGGTGACCCTGTGCGTATTCGGCAGGTGTTAATCAATCTGGTCAGCAATGCGGTTAAGTTTACTGCCGACGGTGAGATTGTCGTGCGTGTCGTGCGCTCAATCGAACGCGATGCCAATCAGCCCGGCGGACGAATTCACTTTGTGCGTTTTGAAGTGAAGGATAACGGTATCGGTATGCCCGAATCCGTGCGTCAGAGATTGTTCACTCCATTCGTACAGGCCGATGGATCCACTACTCGACGATTCGGCGGCACCGGTTTGGGTTTGTCGATTTGCAAAAGACTGGTCGAACTCATGGATGGCGAAATCGGCTACGAAAGTGTGGAAGGTGAAGGTTCGCTTTTCTGGTTTAGCATTCCCCTTCCATCCGCGCAATATGTCGCACAACTCCCGACACACACACCGGTCAAGGACCAGGTCGTGTTTCTCTGCGGAGGCTCCGAAAGCACCGTTTCAATCGTCAGTTCATACCTCGAAGGTGAAGGTTTTCATTGCAATAGCGCCACTAGTATTGGTGGCGTTCTCTACGCGATGGATAGCCTGGTCAACGATGGTTTAAAGCTCAACGCTGTAATCGTCGATGCGGGAAATAAGGCGGCAGATCCGATTCATGTCGTCGATGCAATCAGGCGTGACAGTCGGTATAAGAAGACAAATCTGATTTTCCTGGTTGATGTGCACCGGAGAGAATTGGGCGAACTCGCTTGCGAGCACGGTGCGGATCTTTGCGTCTACAAGCCGTTTAGAAAAACTGATTTGTTGTCCGCGATATTTTTTGGAAAGAGCGCCGCGACGCCGGCCGCTACCGGACCAAAGCCTGGCGCCAAGCGCAAAGTCACGGAGAAAATTCGTGTGTTAGTCGTGGAAGACAACAACCTGATGCGAGGGCTCGCGATCAAACAGCTCGAAAAGTTTGGTATCGAAACCGATTTTGCCACCAATGGCGCAGAGGCTGTCGAGAAGACATGCAACAACGAATATTCGTTAGTGCTCATGGATTGCCAGATGCCGATCATGGATGGGTTTGAAGCGACTCTGGAAATTCGCAAACGCGAATTTGCAAAAGGCGGTCATGTTCCTATCGTCGCCATGACAGCTTTTGCAATGGCAGGAGATCGAGAACAATGCATCGCCTCCGGAATGGATGACTATTTGAGCAAGCCTGTGACTATGGAACAATTGGAGAGCATGCTTTTGAAGTGGCTGTCCGATTCCTTTTCGCCTGCGATGATGCTGTTGCAAACCGACAGCGGCACCAAACACAATACAGTTCAAGAGCCCGCAAAGGAAGCTCCAAAAGGTGCAATTCGAGAAATCGCTAATGAACGGATTCGAGAGAAAACCGAGAAAACACCGGTAGTAAAATCCGACAATGATAAAGAATTAGCAAGACCGAAGGCTGCTGATACTACTGGTGATGGCGGGGTGATATCTAGAAGTGTGTCCAATGTGCCACCGCTAGATATTGAAAAAGTGACCAAGTTTTATGGAAAAAACTCTTTGAACGAAATTCTTTCGAGCTTTATGGAAGAGCTTGAAGACCTGGTTCCTGCGATTGTTGACGAAGTCAAGCGTGGTGATAATGACAGTGTGGCGCGATTGGCGCATCAACTCAAAGGGCTGGTTGCAGTTTTGTCGGCATCGCACCTTGGAGACATCGCCAGAAAACTCGAGAAAGCTTGTCGTGAGGGGCGGGACGCCGAAATAAAAATTCAGACCGAAGAGATGATTCGGTCCAAAAAAGATCTGGTCAACTATATAAACAATTTTTTGTCGATCGATTAATGCTAATCGCGGGCAGAGAGCACTGAAGGCGTCTATAATCGAGGCGTTGAAAGCGCAATTGCATTACCAGGAACCCGCGCGTGCTAAAAATAGTCTTGACAATAATCGCTCTGTTGATGCTTCTGACACCGCTGGTCGGCTGGTGGATGGCGCAGAGCAGTCTGCCCAGAGTCGACGGCATCGCCGTAGTAAAACCGCTTCTCAAAGAAGCCTCAATTGTTTCGGACGATCGCGGCGTTCCGTATATCTCGGCATCTTCCGAAATCGATCTTTATAGAGCTCAAGGTTATTGGACCGGATCGCAGCGCCTATTTCAAATGGATATGCTCAGGCGTCTAGGTCGCGGCGAATTGTCCGATGTATTTGGTCCGCATTGTTTGCCGCAAGACAAACTGATGCGTCAGATCGGCTTTGCCCGTGTGTCCAAGGAAGAAGTAAAACTGCTGTCGAAGGAAGCCAAAAAGGCCCTCGATGCGTACTGTCAGGGCGTCAACGAAGCAATTTCCGAAGGCGAGCAGCGCCGCGGAATCGAATTCTGGTTGCTCGGATACTATCCGCGTCAATGGACTCCGGAAGACTCTCTTGTCGTGATGAAATATCTGCAGTACGTGCAGGAAGAATCCTGGAGTCTCGATGAATTGCGTCAGAGAGTTCTCGATAAAGTTGGTCCGGAAGTTGCATCGCGCCTGTTTGAGGAAAGCTTTCCTGCGCCTGCTAAAGATCAGAAAACTACCGGGCTCAACACTCCGAGCCTGGCTCCGCTAAAGAATATGCCTGAGCTGCCGCCGATCGCCCGAAGATGTCTGGAAACTTTGCCTGGTATCGGCAGTAATGGCTGGGTGGTCGCCGGAGCAGGCACCGATAATGGTGGCTGTTTGTTGGCGCTCGATCGCCACTCGCAATTTACAGAACCGAATTTGTGGTATGCCTGCACGCTGTCCACGGGCGATTTCAAAGTCGCCGGCATAACGATCGCCGGTGTTCCGGGCGTGATGTTTGGTCGTAATGGAACCGTCTGCTGGGGAGCTACCGCCTACAAAGCGGACACCCAGGATTTATTCGTAGAACAATTCTCTCCTGAGTTTCCAAACAAATATAAAACGCCGGACGGTTGGGGCGCAGCCCATGAAGTGATTGAGGAAATTCCGGTCAAGGATACGTTCCAGCATCAAATTATTCAGCACAAAGTTTTGGTCACTCGTCATGGTCCGATTTTGATAAGCGGTGAAGGCAGCAGCAACGCGATGGTTCTATCGTGGAGCGGCACGGACATATCGACACCGCAGTTTGAAACATATTATCGTCTCAACAAAGTTACGGACTGGAACGGTTTTCGCAATGTTTTGAGAAACTACAAAGGCGCGCCGCAAACGTTCTTGTACGCAGATAAAACCGGCAATATCGGTTTGCAGTTGGCTGGAAATGTGCCGGAGCGTAAAGAATCCGAACTCACCAAGAAGCTGAGAGCAAGCGTAATTTTACCGGCTTGGACCGGAACTTATGATTGGACAGGGCGCGTGGATTTTGATGCCATGCCTAACAGTTTCAATCCCAAAGAAGGCTTTCTTGTTGCAAATAACATCAATCTGCCGGGCTACGATAATCCTGTGACACCATATCCGGTGCAGCGCGTTCAATCGATTTTGGCTGGGTATAAACAATCCGGTCGGCATCCGGGTCTCCCGGACATGGCGGTTTTGCAAGGCGATGAATACGCTCCGCTGACGGCTCTCGTCAAAGAAACGCTTCAAAAGCACATCAACAAACAAGAAGTTAACGACCAGATTCAGCTCAGCGGTATGCAGTTGCTCGATCAGTGGGATGGTTATCTGCGCAAGCAGAGCGCGTCGGCTGCACTCTACGAATCATTCGTACGGACCGTCGGGCGTCGCGTGCTGATGGGCAAGATGGGTTTGCCGCTGACCGATGAGTATTTGAGGCGCTGGCCCCGCTGGACCGTGCAAGTTGAACACATCTTGAGTCAGAAGAGTCTTGATTGGTTGCCCGCTGACGAGCGCAAATTCGAGACCTTCGTGGTGACTTCCTTCGGCCAGGCCATGAGAGACCTGCGATCGCGCGACGCAAAAGCGGAGTTCGACCCGACCACTATGGGCTGGGAGCAGTATCATAAAGTTACATTTCACCATATGCTCTTCGATGCTCAGCCTGCCTGGGAAAACACGTTCGGCCATCTGGTCAATGTCGGACCGGAGGGAGTCGGTGGAGACGCAGACACAGTCAACTCCTTCAACTATGACGCCTCCGGCGCACCGGGACAATTTAACTCGACGATCGGACCCACAGAACGGCTGCTCATCGACATGTCGGACGGTGATAAGTTTTATGAAACGCAACCGCTGGGCCAATCCGGACATCTCATGTCACCAAACCGCCTCGATCAGCTAAAATCTTGGCTGCAGGCAAAACCACTACCTGTCCCCTTCTCGGATGAGCAATCCGACCGGCAGCAGCGGCACAAGGTAATCCTGACTCCTCAGGCGTCTCCTTAATCCGTTTTGCTTTCCGAAAACCTCTAGGGACGTGGTTCTTGTAGATTTGCCCAAGCGGATCTGAAAAGGAACTAGACATGGTTAAAGCAGAAACAAAAACTACTAAAGCGACCGAAGCCGTAGCTCTCAAGCGTGTTCTCGTCGCAGACCAGATAAGCGAACAGGGTCTTGAGATCCTGGGCGAGAAGCTCGACGTTACTTATGATCCGAAAATATCCGCGGAAGCATTGTTGGAGTCCATAGCAGAGTACGACGCACTGCTGGTGCGCAGCCGAACTCAGGCGACTGCAGATGTGATCAAACGCGGCGTGAAATTGAAAGTGATCGGTCGCGCTGGAGTGGGTGTCGACAATATCGATGTAAAAGCGGCTACTGAAGCCGGTATTCTCGTCGTCAACTCACCTGAAGGAAATACTGCCAGCGCGGCAGAACACACAATCGCTTTGATGTTTTCGCTGGCTAGACAAATTCCGGCAGCCGATGCCTCGATGAAGAGCGGCGCATGGGAGCGCAGCAAGTTTATGGGAGTCGAGTTGTTTAACAAAACGCTCGGTGTGATCGGCTTAGGCAAGATCGGTAATCGCGTTGCGACAGCCGCTCTGGCACTGGGAATGAAAGTGCTCGTATACGATCCCTTCATCAGCGAAGATCGTGCCAGACAGTTGAACGTTCAATCAGTTCCGTTAGAAGAGATTTGGATGAGAGCTGATTTCATCACGATTCACACGCCAAAGACTCCTCAGACGACCAACTTGATCAGCGGTAATGTGCTGTCCAGAATCAAACCGGGCGTGAGAATCATCAACGCATCGCGAGGCGGTGTGGTCGACGAAGACGCGCTTGCCAGAGCGATCAAGGATGGGCGAGTCGCTGGTGCCGCACTCGACGTATTCGTTGATGAACCACCGAAAAATTCAGCGTTGTTAGAGTTGGGCGAAAAAGTCGTGCTCACTCCACACCTTGGAGCGTCGACCGTCGAAGCGCAGTTCAACGTTGCTATCGACCTAGCCGAGCAGATTAGAGACTACCTCTGCGATGGTATGGCTAGAAGCCCTGTCAATCTTCCGTTCATGCGTCCGGAAACTTTGAAGAGTCTTGGAAAATATCTGGGATTGGCCGAAGCCATGGGCGCAATCGCTGGCGAGCTGGGCTCCGGCAGCGTGAAAGAGTTTGAACTGATCACCTACGGCTCGATTGCAAGTAAGGAAACGGAACCACTGGTAGTGGCAGCACTCAAGGGACTGTTTATGGGCAAGATGGAAGGTGTCACCTTCGTCAACGCTCAAATCGTTGCGAAGAACCACGGCGTGCTCGTGAGAGAGAGTCGTTCTCCTGAGTCAGCAGAGCACAGCGACGGCATCAAAGTTTTGATTTCCACGGACTCGTCAACGACATCGATTGAAGGTACAGTGCTTGCGCACAACGACCCTATCATCACTAATATCAACGACCATCCGATCAATTTGACGCCTGCAAAATACATGCTGTTTACGATGCATAAAGACCAGCCTGGTATGGTCGCAAAAGTGGCTACCGTGCTTGGTGAGCAAGACATCAACATCAGCACTATGAGCGTCGGTCGCGTAGGTGTTCGCAAAGATGCGGTCATGGTTATGACACTAGATGATCCGCTCGATCCGAAAGTTGTCACCTTGATGGCGGAGCAATCAGGTATTCACACGGCGCGCTTCGTATCGCTAGACGCCATGTCGATGCCGCTTACGTAAGCTCGGTTGAAACTGAGTCGACTCTACAGGTGTGCAGCTGACAAACGGAAATTGATGAAAGCGCTTTACAGATTATTTGTTTTAGCTCTTGCTTTAAGCTTTATCCTGAATGGTATGCCACCTGTTGATGCGCAGCTCAGCGAAACAGGTCTGCCTCCCAATCTGCAACCGTTTCGGCTGGGCAATACTCAGGACTCTCGCGACTTCAGAACACCGAAGTCTGCTGAAAAGAAAACTCTGGAAGACATTTTCAGAAAGGTCGATCCAAAAGGAGTACTCGATCCTCCTCCTCTCGATCTTTCCATGGCGCGCGTTCCCGGCTTGTCCGAGAAGGCGATGGGTCAGCTGTCCATGAACTATTTCGTGACAGTCCAGGGTTCGCAGTACAAGAAAATGTCCGACGTGTATGCGGAGAACAGAGCTGAAGGCAAGCCTAACTTTGTCACCGTAGATAGTATCATGCACCCGTACTATGCTTTCACCAACGGGATGATGGCCAGTGCTATTGAAGAGTCCGTGATCAAAGATTTGCAAGTGCTGCTGAGAGCGATGCTGACCAGTTCGATTGCCGATTATCGACGGACTGACGACGAAGAAATCAGAGACGACATTCAGCGTAACCTCGCCTATCTCTGCGTTGCCCTTCGGCTTCTAGAGCCGACTACGAAGCTTCCGGATATCGGCGGCGCCGCGCAATTAGTGGATTCGGATCTGGCACTGCTCGAGGGTGGTAAGTTTGGACGCTCGCGCATTTTTAACGTCGAGCAGGACTACGGCACCTTCAAAGCGTGGGGATTCATGGCTACTCGTCCGCGTCTGCGGCGTTTCTTCACTGCCTATCAGTGGTTGTCGCGAATGGCGTTTCCGCTGAATAACACAACGGATAATTCGCTAAATGGTGGTGGCAATACTTTTCGGCGCGCCGTTCTGCTCTATCGCAGTATCGTTCTCGCCAATACGGGAAAAGAACCCGCGCTGGAGAAGTGGAATCGAATCGCGCTCATGATGGCTATTACGGGATTCGACAGCAATGCTAGAAAGAAGACAATTATTCCGCCGGAGCTCGCGCCCGTGCTGCGGTCTTCTGAGACGGACTTCAATCGTTTACTGCAACTGCTCTCTCAGCCGTTCTTGCGAACCAAGCTTCTTCTGTCGGTTAGAAACGCGCGCCCTGTCGAATTAAACGCTCGATCGGTTTTTGAAATGGACTCGATGTCCAGTAATAGTGGCGATGATACCGTCTTCCGATTCTTCCCGCTGGTCGATCCTCCCGAGATGGTGTGGCTTCGTGAAGAAGGGCATGAATACGTGGAGAACACGGAGGGACCCAGTCGCGTTCCACTTGGTCTGATCAATCTACATGCTCATGGTGCTCAGCAAGCAACTAATCTTTTGAACGGACAAATAGACTCATTGGATAAAGGACTGACGAAGCGTGTTCCGCGCCTGGAGCGGCTTGTCAGAGTGATGACCGCGGAGGAAGCCGGAAGCGATCGGCATTGGGCGATTGTGTCCAATCTCTATCGTCAATATCCCGACACCGTTCAAATCGGCCTGCGTACCGAGCATTGGCTGAATCGCCAGCTGGAGACGGCACTATCGGCATGGGTGGACAGCTACAACGCATGTCTGATGATTCCGGTCGTCGAGGGCGAAGGCGGGGCTGCGCCGCCAAATACTACTTCTGCTTCGCAATCTACGAGTTCACCTTCCCAATCTACAAGTTCTGCTTCGAGAACTACGAGTCCGGCTTCGCAAACTACAAGTACAAGTTCTGTTTCGCAAACTACGAGCGCTGCTTCGCAAACCACGAATGCTGCTCCCTCCAGCCAAAGCGCTGCTAATGTCGCCCCGAAAGACGCCGGCTCTAAAGGTTTTTCAACATCAGGCGCAAAAGGTCTGGCGCCCGCGAGACCAGGTGCTAGAGACGCTGCTGGGGTTCAACCAGCGCGATTCCATTATCTGGAACCTCGGATCGAAATTTATAAGGTGTTGCAGGAAGACGCCAACAATATTGTGAAACAGCTCACCGAGCTGCGGTATATGCCGCAGAGATACGTTCAGCGCCAACAGGATTTTTTGAAGCTGTTGAAACGTCTGGTCGTAATTTCAGAATTAGAGATCAAGAACGAACCAATCAGTATTACCGACTTCAATCTGCTCGCCAATATCGACCGTGTTCTGCAGCCTGTGGATTGTCCATTCGCATCGTATATCTATTTGGATTCATTGCAGAAAGCCCCGGATGAAAGCTCTGCGAAAACAGCGATTCCAGGAAGTGATAAAAAGGATTCGGCACTTCTATTAAAGGAACGCCCAACTCAATTGCCGCAGCAAACCGGCGCTGCAATCGGCATAGGCAGAGCCGGAAAGATATGCATCATATGTAGTACCAGCCAGGGCAATATGCTAACGCGTGGTGGATGCTATACGTTTTATGAAATAAAAAGCGGACCACTCAAAGACGAGCATTGGGAGCGGAAGTTGACGTATGGGCTTTTACAGCCGCCGTATTGGATGCGTCGCTACAACATTCTTCAAGAATCGTCGGAGCCGAAAAAGCCAACCATCATCAAACAGTAGTCGCAGTCAGCTTCTTCGCGATGTTGTTGATTGTGATATTGCACTAATTCATCTTAGCATTGCGTAATTTTGTTTTATTACGAAGACTCTAGATCTTGAAAACGGTTTAGTGGTGCCTATTCACCCGTTTCGTGGGAAAAATACCACTTGCCAAAGGATCTCTATGTAATACGATAGCCATAGCTTACCAGTGGTCGCACCCCCCGATTTACCCTTCTGCGTCTGGTTGTTTAATTCCGCATGGTTTATTCACCTCCGTCAAATCAACACACCCCATTTCCGCAGAATGGTGCGAAACCACATGTGGTGACAGACGAGATTGACGCGGGGTCGATAAAACTACAGCCGCCCAAGATTCGCCCGATTAGCCGCTCTTCAACACCCAAGCGTCGCGGACCTTCCGCTGATAATTGGAAGCGCCCATCTATACGCGCTGTGACCAGCGAGCAAAATGGTGTCGTAGATTCAGAGTTTCGCACCGCCACGACCGCTTCGACTGTGGAGCTACTCACCAATAACGCAATTCCAATTCTCGCGCCGACAATCGAAAATCTTACACACGAGATCGAAGTTGTTCGCAATGCCGCGACGACAGAACTGCACACTAATGCCTGTGATGCGGTTCGTAAAGCGATTGATGAGGCCAACAACAGTTCACCAATCACACAATGGGAAACCCCATATAACAAGCCCGCTATCGAAACACCGGAAAATATTCAGTACACCCGTCTTGCTCTTCAGTACCTTCAACAAGGTCGCATCGAAGATGCAGAGCGGCTCTACAAGCAAGCCCTGATAGTGGCTGAAAGAACATTTCCAGTCGGCAACCCGGCCATCTCTCGGGCTGTCGAGGACCTCGCCACATTTTTCTACGGACACGAAAAGTATAAGCAGGCAGAACCGTTTGTTTCGCGATTGTTGAAACAGCGCGTGGAGACTCTGGCTTGTGATGACTGGTTATTGATTCGCACCGTCGATCAACTTGCCGATGTATACGAAAAATGCGGAGAGCCGATAGCTGCTCAGGCGTTGTATAAACTTCTGCTCGCTCGCCAGGAAGAAGCCGTAGGGAAGAACTCGCCGGTTTGTGCGTTTACACTGAGTAGACTGGCTGAAAGCTACCTCCGACAGGAGCACTATTCCGCTGCGGAATCCCTTCTCCATACGATTCTGAGCATTCAAGAAACACTGCACGGCAGATGCTCGATTGAAATCAGCACGACGCTGCAAGAGCTGGCCAACATATATCAAAAGCAAGGTCGTTACGACCGAGCCGCAGAGATGCTCGAGCGTTTGCTTCATATTCTCGAAACCATTCACGGTGACAACGGTTTATCTGTTGCTAGTTGTCTTTTGAAATTGGCCGATCTTCTCACGGAAGTCGAAATGGTTTCCGAGGCAGAACCGCTATACAGGCGGGCTCAGGAAATATATAGCCTGAGCTACGGCGAAAGAACAGCAGCTCATTCCATGTTTAAAAAGAAACTGGAAAGAGTCACTGACACGATGATCAATATCTCGAAATTGTCGAAAGACAAACCGGTTGAGCAAGAAGAGTGCTCGCGCTTTCCAGCGGTACGACTCAGTCTTGATGACATGCTGCCGTCGAAACTTGGAACAGGACAACCAAGCCGTTGTCTGGGTCATGCAATATCTGCCGATAGTATCTCTGACAATGTGGTTCCATTTTCTGCGAAAAGCGCTGGCGAAGATGAGCCGCTAGAATCGCATGAATCGAGCTATGAAGGACAGATCGAAGTTTTTGAAACGACGGAGTTTTCCGTTACGAGCGCGTTGATCGCTCCGATGTTTGACCTGACGAGTGATGCAGAAATCACCAGTTTCGAATTCTCCTCAACAGTTGAGACTTCAGTTGATTACGAAAAAACGGCAGACATGGAGCCTCCTGCTCAGTTTGACCGCACTGTGGAGTTGTCGCGCCCAGCGTTCTTCTTCGACCAGACTGCAGAGATGCCGATGACATTCGGTCCAAATGACGATACTTTGCGTCTACGCGCCGTGCTTCAGGGCAGTACGCTCGAGTTGAAGCGACCGGATCTCACAGACACACTCGAAATGGAACGTCCATCGTTTGACCTCAGTCCAGCTGTCGATCCAAAACGCACTGTGTACGACCTCACTTCGGCAACAGAGTTGACACGTTCGGCATTCGACTTCACTCCGACGACCGAATTCTCAGCCCCGGCTCTCGATTTTTCGAAGACCGTCGACATGGTTGTGCCATCGTTTGACTTCACGCCATCGTTTGAAATCGACTCGCCTAACTTTGATTCCATCGGCAAATCTTTCGATGTAATCAAATCTAAGTTTGAATCAAATGGCGAACTAGATTCGATTCTCGATCCATTTTTTGCGAAAGAGCTGGCTTCCATTTATGAGCAGACTGCGGTCTCAAGAGCCGCTACTGATGCGGAAATTGACTGGGTTCAGACCACCGATCAACAAGATACGATTCTTGATCTGGAGCCTGCAAAAACCTTAGCACTGCCTCGTAAGGCTGAGTCGAAACAGGCTTCGATCCAGCAGCACGGTACGACCGCCAGAATTACCCAAGTCCTCGGCAGTGAGAAAACTGCCAAGCCCAGACGACTGGCCAGCAAAACCGTTTCTCTTCCAAGATTGGAATCGACCTCCGCTCCTCAGTTGGCTCCTCCGGTGCCAGGACTCGTGACAGTAACTGCCACAGAAATCCACTGTGCTGAGCAGGAAGTTCAACAATCTCAAATGCAACTGCGAGATACCGTGCGAGAAAAGCCGGTTTCGTTTCCGGAGCCGTCTCCGTCATCACGGAAGAAGTCTGTGACTCAAACTTTGTTCGCCATGAAGCATCCGGGAACGAAGACTCGAAACTAATTCAGGGTTTTTGATATATCGTTTTGCATTCGACGATGTAGAATGTGGAAGCGTCTAACGCGTTTGCTTCTCACGTACTACATCGAAGATAAATCATGGTGTTCAAATCCCGATCATTTTCAAGTGGTGCTCGATCGAACATTGCTGCAGTGCGAACGAGTGTGCTGATGTCTGCAATTTCAATTTCTCTTTTAGGGTTGGAAGTATTCGCTGCCCCACAAAACGGAGCACCACCAGCGGCACCATCCTCCACCTACCTCTCGGCTTCAGCAGGAAAGACCGCGGAAGCGGCGAATGCACGTTCATCAATTAAAGTAGATTCGCGCTGATGAAGCTGGGAGACGCAGAACATGGGATTTAAATCCGCGTGCATTATTGCCGGTGATTGTCCTTACGGTTATCTCGGAACTCTGCCGAAACACGATCCGGCACGCGCCGATCATGTGATAAAGAG
>JBGAHZ010000075.1:0-28814 GCA_044225915.1 Obscuribacteraceae bacterium (SeqCode) | reverse complement strand
ACGACCGTGCAAAACGCCTACTGGCGGTTCTTCTCATAAGAAACGAGGCAAGGACAGTTTATCCAATTTGTTGAAACAACCTAAGCAAGCAAAAAGATTGTTTTGACAGGGCCGCCTGTGGTGTCTAAGTGGCTCAAGAGCTTCAAGAGAATCAAGAGCTTCAAGAGAATCAAGAGATTCAAGAGCTTCAAGAGCTTCAAGAGCTTTAGAGCCTCAAGAGATTCAAGAGCCTGCCGTCAAAAAAAAAATGGCGGAGCGTGTTTTTAACTTACTCTTAAAGCCCCTTGCGGTCTATCTTTCCACTGAGAGTCTTCGGTAACGGATTTTCCAATGGTCTCAGATCCCATTCCATCGGTCGGAGTTCGCGCTTCAAATTCTGAGCGCAAAACTCTTTTAGATTTTTCAGAATTTCTTCGCGTGCTTCTTTCTTCGTATCTTCAGAGGAGAGCTTTGCGCTCAATTCTTCGTCGGCGATGACAATTGTGGCTTTGACAATCTGTCCGAGTTTCTTGTGCTCTGGCCCAGTCACTGCAACCTCTCGAACAAGAGGATTTTTTTGAAGTACTTCCTCTACTTCCGGTGGGAATACTTTATTGCCGGCGACGACGATCATTTCCTTGGCTCTGCCCGAGATGTAGACGTATCCGTCTTTAACGTATCCGATGTCACCAGTTTTATAACCATGCTCGGTGAGAACTTCTGCTGTTTTCTGGGGCTGATTTAAATACCCTTTCATCAGATGAGGACTTTGAATTACGAGTTCTCCTTCCGAACCTTCAGGCAGCTTTTCTCCGGCTTCGTTGACGATGTTCACCTTTACCGATGGCACAGGCTTGCCGATGGATTCGACTGGACCATCAAGGTTTAACGCAATGATTTTTGATTCGGTGGAGCCGTATCCGTTGTTGAGTCGCCTGCCAAATTTCTTTTCAAACTCTTTCGCCATTGGTATCGGCAGCGGTGCACCTCCGGAAAGCAAGATCTTACAGCTATCCAGATTGACCACGCCGTCTGGCGCCTTCAGCAGACCGGCGTACATAAGAGGAACGCCTTCCATTACTGTAGGTTTAAACTTATTGATAGCTCCGACGAAATCTTCAGAGTGCAGTTCGCAGAATACATCTGTGGCACCATACAGCAAACAGACACATACCACGGATAGACCGAAGATGTGGCTTACTGGCAGTGGTAGGAGTGCCACCATATCTGATGACAAGTCCGCCATCTCTCCGAGCTCTTGAAGGTTTTCCACAAATGATTTGAGATCGTGGACGGCACCCTTGGGTTCGCCGGTTGTACCGGAAGTCAAAATCATCAACGCATCAAAGTCCAGGTTGATACTGCGTTTTTGTGAGTTCTGTGTTTTACCGCTCTCTTTCGAACAGCAATCTTCCAAGGACAGCAATCGATCTTTTTGATCACCGAGAACTTCTTTCAGTTTGTCCGTCTCTTTAAATTGATTCGATACAAGAAGCAAATTCGCTTCAAGTTTTTTCGTGACGTTGCCAGCCTCACCGGCAGTCATGCGGAAGTCGATGGGCACAACCATAATCTCAAGCCGCCAGGCAGCCAGGATTGCCGTTACCAACTCGGCGGTGTTGGGGCTGATGAGAACAACTCGCCCGCCTTTCTTCAAGCCTTTCTCGTTATAGAAGCTTTCGAATCTGTCGACCAACGCGTAGAATTGATCGTATGTGAATTCTGTGTCTCCGGCTTTTGCCGTCTGAATCATTGCTTTGTGGCTTTTGTCCGGCACGGCAGGCCCAAACAGCAAGTCTTCGGCGGTTGGCAGTGTAGTTTTCATGAGCTAATCTCGAATCTCGACATGACATTATGATTTTACGCTTCTGGAATTTAGTTAGATCCAAATCCCATACACATATAAAATTGATTGACTGATTTATTACTTAGCGCACAAAAGCAGACCCATTAATGGCTCACATTGCCACAGGCACCGCGGACATACAATATGACAGCCTCGCTCTGATTCCACTCGGTGGTCAAAACGAGCTTGGTCAGCTCCTCTGGATACTCAGCATCGGCGGCGAAATGATTTTGATCGATGCCGGAGCCGCCTATCCGTCAGAGGATCTGCCTGGTGTGGATTTGCTTTTTCCTAACACCAATTTCCTGGAAGCAAATCAGGAACGGATTCTTGCCTTGCTGTTGACAAACGGTCATGAAGAACACTGCGGTGCAGTGAATTATCTACTACGACATCTTGCCATCCCGAAAGTAATGGCGCCTCGTTTTGTCTCTCAACTATTGAGCCAATCAAATTTGTCTTCGCCAACCAAAACCGCGGAGCAGCAGGTGCTTGCCAAGGTTCTCGATACGATCGAATTGCGCAAACCATACCAAATCGGACCCTTCGAAGTGGAATGGATGAGCGTCAACAATGCCATCGCTGATGCCTGTGCCTTGCGTATCGGCACACCGGAAGGCACCGTTGTTTATACATCCAGTTTTAAACTCGACCAAACCCCAGTAGACAAGCGCTTTCTCGACATCAACGGTCTTGCCGGTAGTGGCGACAAAGGCGTGTTGGCTTTGATCAGCGACTCTGCGGGTGTTGAAAACAAAGGCTACACACCATCAGAAATCGTTGTCAAAGGCGAATTGATGGAAACGATTGAAAACGCCATAGGGCGAGTTCTTGTAGTCTTTCCGGGCACCAATACTCACCGCCTGCAGATTCTATTTGATGTCGCACATCTAGCCGGGCGAAAGGTCGTACTCGCTGGCGAATCGCTCGTCGCCACTGCTCTGTCAGCTGTCGTCACGGGTAATTTGATTTATGACAGGCAAATCGAAGCAAGCATAGAAGAGCTTGCTGAACTGCCCGACGAGCAGGTTTTGATTCTGGCAAGCGGCATAGACGAAGAGCCTCTGCAAGTCCTCGATCAATTAGCTTACGGAAAAAATCCGGATGTGAAACTGAAAGAAGGCGATGTTCTGATTTACTCAGCCAACATAGTGCCCGGAAAACTCCGCCACATGGCGCAAATTCTCGATCAGCTCTTAGCACTTGGCGTGAAGGCTGTTCACGGTGGCAAACTGCACGTCAGCAAGCATGCCAGTCAAGAAGAACTGAAACTGATGCTGTCGATCACGCGTCCCAGGTATTTCATTCCAGCGATCGGTGAAGGTCGGCATGTAATGACGCATGCCCAGCTCGCGATTGAGTGGGGAATGGATCAAGACAACGTCTTCCCGATTTACGACGGCGATATTTTAGTTGTGAAAAACGGTGTTGCATCACAGATCGGAACCATCGAGTCGCAGTCTGTTTTGTACAACCGTGAACAGGGCGAGAGAGTGACGACTTTCTCGGTTCAAGAGCGACGAGCGCTGAGCATGGAAGGAGTGGTCACGGTATCATTGGCGGTGAACTCGCTGGGAGACGTTGTGTCCGGGCCCAGTATCACTGCCGGTGCCTCTGGTTTCGTAAAGTCCGAAGAATGGGACGAAACCCGCCAGGACCTGAGCGCTTTGATCTTAACGACAGTGAAGCGTTTCACAACTCAGAGACAAGGCGAAAATGGCTTCGAGATGGGTGCGCTGAAATCCGCCCTACGCGAAACCGTGATGAAAACACTGCGTTCGAAGATGCAGGCAAAGCCAACCGTTCAAGTCGTCGTCCACGATATCTCGACGTGATGCGGGTGACGCATTGAATGACGCGCTCTAGCTACCAACCGCCTTCGATATAGATGGCGTTGCTTTCGTTCAAAATGACTCGTTCGCTCTTCTCTGCGTCTATAGGAAGGAGCCAGAAGTACTTCAATCCAGGTACGCGGTGAGTTGCGAGAATCCACCATTTGCCCGGCTTGAGCGAGGCTGCATGGTGCAATCCGATCTTTCCTGACTTCAAGAAAACTCTCTTCATCGGTGTTGGACCGATACCAGCTTTGGTGGCTTCGTCTTCGTATGTGACGCGATTGTCGATGAAATCCTGTTGTGCTTCGTTGTAAGCAGTAACGCGAGTCTTCTCGAAAGCGTTGTAGATCTTAATTTGCGCTCTCACATAAGGCATGACGCGGTCGGCCCAGAGATAGTGCTCGAAGATCGAGTGGGGCATGGTCATGTTGCTGTTTTTAATCGCCTTGTTGAAGGCATATTGCCAACGCCAGCCTCCGGGTGGATAGGGCTGGTCTGCTGCAGAACGGCTCAGGTAGCCGCTGGAGAGAATCATGTTTTTAAGCTGCTTCTCTTTGTCCGGAAGCAATCTGATCTTTTGTTTGGCCGGCGGCGGCTTCATTGGATAAGGATAAGCAGTTACTTGCGTCAGACCTTTTTTCAAATGCGGTACGGCAACTGTCGCGACAAGTTTGATCTGCCCTTCGCGGACCGGGTCGGCATCATCGATTTCAGCAACGTCGTCTTCGTATACAGTGACTGGTTTTTTTTCTTCATCCGCGGATTCGGGTTTGCGAATAGCGTTGCCGTCTTCATCGAGCCTGTCGAAGTCGTCAATCTTCCCGTACTCCATGGCCCGACCGTTCTTGTTATTGAACGCGGCGCCTGGACCGGCTTTTGTAAAACCGGCACGAGCTCCCTGTGCATCGGCTACTGGACAGCTGCCGACCGCGAATATAACCGCCAGAAGTAGTGCTAGTGATGAGAAGATCGACTTAGGTTTGATTGCCATATTTGCCGGCGAGAGTTTCTTATAAGGTAGTTTCACGAGATTGTCTGCAAGACGAATCAGTCCAGGTGATGTGCCTTAACCGTAGATTTTATTCAATAACAGGGGAGCTTTTAAAGAGGATCGGTTTCATCTCGACATACTCGCGTTGAGGCGCAGAAACACTGGGATTAAACCAGCACGAGTCGGCCGTGACCATTCCAGTGCAGTAAAAATCGCTTCTCTTTCTAAGAAAAGTCTTACCTAATCGAGCGCTTTATAGCCGTCCGGCAGACCGAAGTTGTACATGCGTTCGAAGGTCTCTACCAGACCCTCTTCGCCTGATTTTGGTTCTCCACCGGCAACTAGCTCGGTAAGTCTTGCCCAGTTGGTGTTGCCGAAGATCTCGAGGTCCTCAGGCGAGTTTTTATCCCGCTCTGATTCCATTACCGTCAAAATCTGTTGGCACGGCAGACGCAAGAAGGCGTCTACACACCGGTTTTCGAAGTGGTTGTCGCGACCTGATTCGAGGATCTCGAACACCTTCTCGATTGGCATGCGGTTTCTGTAGTGTCTGACCGAAGTGAGCGCGTCGAAAACGTCTGCTACTGCGATGATCTTGGCAAGAAATGGAATCTCGTCGCCCTTCAGACCACGGTAGTAGCCTGTGCCGTCAAGCTTTTCATGATGGCATGATGCGACGAAAGGAACCGCGGCAAGTCGCTTGGTGAAAGGCAAATTTGCTAAGAGGTCGAAGGTGTAGCGCGCGTGAGCCTGGACCTGAACATATTCTTCCGGCGTCAGTCTGCCGTTTTTCCAGAGTACAGCTTCAGGTACACCGATCTTGCCGTAGTCGTGCATCATCGCTGAATAGCGCAGGACATCAATGTCCTCATCCGGAACGAGAAGCGACTGTCCAATCAACATGCTGTATTTGGTTACTCGAATAGAGTGACCAGCTGTGAGTGGATCGCGTTTATCAATCGTTTGAGCCAGTACGAGGAGCGTCTGATCTACGAATCGTTCGATTTCCTGATAAGCCTGAGCTTGTTCGATCAAACCTGCGGCGACGGCAGCCAAGCCTTCAAGCCAGTCTTCGTCTTCGCTCGTGAACGGTCCGTCTTGTTTGTTTAAAACCTGAAATACACCAATTACTTGTCCCGAGCGATTTTGCATCGGTACGCAGAGAACGCTTCTGGTTCGATAGCCCGTGTGTTTGTCGACGGACTGGTCGAAACGCTCGTCATCGTAAGCGTCGGCAATGTTGATAATTTCGCCTGATCTGGCACACCATGCCACGATACTGGTACCAGAAACTGGAATGCGAATCATTCGGAAGCCTTCCAGCCCTTGAGCGACTTGCGTCCACAGTTCATCAGTCTCGGCATCGACGACGAAAACCGAGCATCGATCGGCTTTCAGCATCGTCTGTGTTTCACGGGTAATCGTATCGAGCAAGGAATCTAGCCGGCGCTCAGTCGCCATCGCCTTAACCACGCGATAGAGACCTGACAGCGGACGCAGCCTGTCCAGCTCTTCTTGCATGCGAATTGTCTTGATTTCGCGTTCGATCAAAGACACTTCGCGACGGTTCAATTCTTCTTCAAAATTCTGGAGTTTGTCTGGAGCTTTTTCCGTCGTTGGCTTTGGCTTCGCGCCGTTTTTCGCAGCTTTGCCGTTAACAGGCTTGTCGGCTGCTTTCTTCAAAGGTTTTTCAGTAGTTTTCTCGCCTTTGGGAGCTTTCTTCGAGTCGACCTTATCGGCTTTCGCGATGGCTTTCCCCTGAGTAGATACCGAGCCCGAAGACTTTGCCATTGAAACGTTCCCCTTCCCCAGTTGAGATGCCTCTGAGGTTTTGTCCGATTAAATCGGTTCCTCGACTTACTTCACTCATCTAACTATACCCATTCGCCTCCTTAAAATAGAAGGCAAAGAGCAAAGAATAAACTATATCGTTAATCGGAAAAAAAATCGCTTTACTCGCTGAGAATCGGCGGATAAGTCGGTGGATTCAGTCGTCGCCAGATTAAGACCCAGGCGCGACCAATCACGCGTTTTTCATCCAAAAATCCCCACACATGGCTGTCTTCGCTGTTGTTGCGGTTGTCGCCCATCATGAAAAGGTGACCAGCAGGCACGATGATAGGGTCTGTCGGGCGTTTGTCATATGGATGAATGAATTCACCCATGGTGTTGCGTCCGTTGATGTCGCCAAGGACGTTTAAATCGTAGCTCGGAATTTCTTTGATGTAGTTGGATTCGTCCAGCAGTTGACCGTTTACAAGGACACCTGCGCCGGCTTGCACGCGGATATGGTCGCCTGGCAAACCAACTACGCGCTTGATGAACGCCGCATCGTTGGGGAGAAAAGGCAGTCCGGTCCAACGTCCCAATAGCGTCAGCGGATCGTTTTTCAAATCCACACCACCCATCTCGATTGGTGGTGGATAAAAGACCAGGATATCGCCGCGCTGAATTGGCTGGCCAAGGTTCTTTGTGATTTTCTCGACGATCAAACGATCGTTGATTTGCAGTGTCGGTTCCATCGACGCAGACGGAATGTATCTGGCTTCGCCGATGCACAGTCGAATCACGACCAGGAGAATCAGAGTGACGACGACCAGCTCGACGCCTTCACGCAAAAAGCCTCGCACCATAGTCACTTTGTCTGAACTTTGCGTCTCTACATTCACAGTTTTCTCAGGCTCCGTGGATATTCAATGAGGACCAGGCCAGGCGCTATTCTTTGCCCGCGTGCGCCAGTCCTCTATCTTCCTTCTTTCTGAGATTCTCTTTCTGCGAAGTACCATGATCGCCGGCGGCGATCTCGCTCAAGGACTGCTTCAGAGCCGATACATATAGGTCGAGTTCTTCTTTCGAATTCATTTCGGTAACAGCAACCAGTAGAGCATTGTTTAACTCAGGGCTGATCCGCTTCAAGTTAATTCCAGGCAGGAAGCCTTTCTCCTGCATCTTGTTGAATACAGATTCAACCGGCACGTCGAAAGTCAAAACGAATTCGTTGAAAAACGGATGTTTGAAAACTGGCTTCACGCCAGGCAATTTGCTTACGTTGTCGAACAAATAGTGGGCTCGTTGCAAAGAGATTTCTGCAACTTTTTGCAAGCCGCCTTTGCCGACCACTGATAGATAGACCAGCATGGCAAGCGCGTTGAGCGCCTGGTTGGTGCAAATGTTGGAGGTTGCGCGTGCGCGACGAATGTGTTGTTCTCTGGTTTGCAGTGTCAATGTGAATGCGCGCTTGCCGTGCTTGTCCACTGTCATTCCAGCCAATCGACCCGGCAATTGTCTGACGAATTCTTTTTTGCATGCCATATATCCGGCCGATGGTCCGCCGAATGAAAGGAAGTTGCCGCAAGGTTGTGCATCGCCTACAACGATGTCTGCGCCTAGCTCGGACGGCGGTGTGACGATCGACAAACCAATCGGATCGGTGACGACGATCAGCAACACTCCGGCGTCTTTTGCTTTTTTCGATATCGCCTGGATATCTTCGAAGCAGCCGAAGAAATTCGGATATTGAACAATCAGTCCGGCTGTATCTGCATCGAGGTTTAGCTGATCGGGAGAAACTATTCCATCTTTCGTTTCAATCACATTCCAATCAAGTCCACATGCTTTTGCGTATGCATGAGTGACCATTCGATATTCCGGATTGACCGAATTGAGGATGGCAAGCTTCTTTCGATTGGTCAAGCGAGCTGCCATCAAACCAGCTTCTGCGCATGCCGTCGGTCCGTCGTACATTGATGCGTTGGCGACATCCATTCCAGTCAACAAGCAAATCGCTGTCTGGAACTCATAAATTACTTGCAAACTGCCTTGGGAAACTTCTGGTTGATACGGTGTGTATGCGGTAGCAAATTCCGATCTTGAAATAATTTGCAAGACCACCGACGGCACATAACGTCTGTAGGAGCCGCCCCCAAGAAACGAGTGTTGCTTCGACGCCGGTGTATTTTTTGCTGCCAGGTCTGCAATTTCTTTGACGAGGTCGATTTCGGAAAGTCCTTCGCGCACTTTAAGCGCTTTGACTCTCAATTCTTTTGGTATGTGCGCAATTAGATCATCGAAAGTCTTTACGCCGATGGTTTCAAGCATCGCTTCGCGATCGCCTTTTGTATGCGGCAAATAAGGGATCTGCGGACTTTCATCGTGAGTCATTTTTTTGGACCTCTAAAAAATGAAGCGAACTCAATAAATCTCGATGCTTTCGCGTGCCGCCTGTCGAGACGATAAAACGCAAAAACATACGCGCATAATATTAGCTCTTGTTGAGTCGTTAAGATCAGATCGGCTTGCCGTCGTTTATAAATATTGTACGATGCTGCTGAGTAGATAATTTTGCGAAAGAAAATCGCACTGGCGGAGCCATGCGCCGCCCAGCAGGCATTCTCGGGAGTAGATTCGCAAACTCAGTTTTACTTCCTGCGGATTCTCCTGTTGTTAACTGCGTCCAAAACCGGCACCCTCAGCGATTCTAAGCTAGCGTTAACGTCCAGGTATCTGAAATGAAAGTTGTCGTCGGTCTGGGAAATCCCGGAGCCCAATACGAAAAGACTCGCCACAACGTTGGCTTCTGTGTCATGGATTTACTTGGCACTGAACTTGGTGGCGATTGGAAACTGTCGAAAGACTTTAAGGCCGTCTTCAGTAAGACGAAATTTAAGGACGAAGACATCGTGCTTGTCAAACCTATCACCTATATGAATCTCTCGGGAGAGGCAGTGGGTGCGGTGGTTCGCTGGTTCAAAGTCGACCTCAAAAATCTAATCGTTGTTCATGATGACGTCTCACTGCCACTTGGAAAACTACGAGTTCAGAAAGGTGGTGGCGCTGGTGGTCAACACGGTATCGAATCGATCATTCAATTGCTTGGTCAGAACAACTTCGATCGTATAAAGGTTGGCGTCGGTCCGGATCCGGGCGGAGAACTCAGAGCACACTTCGTTTTGTCTGCGGTCAAACCGGAGGACGCCAAGCTCTGGGACGACAGTCTCGACCTTGCAAAAAAAGCGGTGAGAACCTGGTTGAAAGAAGGCGCCGACGTTACAGCTAATCGTTATAACGGCAAGAATCTGGCTGAACCAGAGAAAGAGAAGATCAAGAAACCGAAGCCCCAAATCGACAAGAACTCGGTTGCCAAGCCGCCTGAGAGAAGTGAAGATCCGCCGGTCGCTCAATCGTAGTGCTGCATGGTTTTTGTAGGCGCTTTGTAAGCGCCCCTACAGAACCTCATAAAGAGAGGGTTTCGACGCGCCCCCTATAGCCACATGATGAGAACTTTTCTGAGTGCGGACGAAATCCAGCTTTCCATGAGGATTGCAAGAGGATCATTCGCTTCCTTATAGTCGATAAATTTCGGCAGAAAAATTTTTTGACACCACGTTTCAATATAAACAGATTCCGAAAAACCGAACTCTGAATGTTTTTATATCGGAACCATATCCGGTATCACTATGCGGTTGTCATTGAGCCGGCTTAAAACCTTATAGGACCTTAATTTACAGCCCTCTAGTTACGCTTTGTATCGTAGGATGCGGTGTTCCGTGCCCGCAATAACACTGGTGAAATAATTCTTTATCGAAAAAGACCACATCATATGATCATGGT
This sequence comes from Obscuribacteraceae bacterium (SeqCode), assembly GCA_044225915.1. GTDB lineage: Bacteria > Cyanobacteriota > Vampirovibrionia > Obscuribacterales > Obscuribacteraceae > JADYXR01. Next base: position 18,553 of record JBGAHZ010000075.1, on the reverse strand, counting down.
GATGTCAGTAGCCTAAAATCTCTACTGTTCCAGTTTTTGGAGTCCTTAGGAGCACGTAAGTCTGTGAGCGGTTTGCTAGATAAATTCCTGAGCAACGGGGAAGGTAGCGCCAGCCGTAACTTCCTCGTTTCGGCAATGTTATGGTCGCTATTCGGAATGGGAGCGGGTATGTTCGCTTCCATGGAGTTTTACAACCCCGACCTTGTCCACAATATCCCGCAGTTTTCAATGCCTCACCTGAGGATGTTTCACGTCAACGCGGTCACCATCGGATGGCTTTCGATGGGTTATATCGGGTCCATGTTCCACATGGTGCCGACTCTCTGTAAAAACAGACTGTTTTCAGAGCGTCTCGGCAACTTCACGATGTGGGCGTGGAACTTATTGATGGTAGGTGCGTTCTGCACCCTTTTAAACGGCAACACGGAAGGTCGTGAGTATGCCGAACTCGGTGCCGTTCTCGACGTCATGGCTGCCATCGCCCTCTGCACGGTCACATTCAACGTATTAATGACGGTAGCCCACAGACGGACGAAGAAACTCTACGTCAGTCTCTGGTACTTCCTGGGCTCACTCTTCTGGTTCCCTCTGGTCTACATCATCGGACAGAGAACCTTCGTTTTCCTCCCAGGACTAAACGATGCCATCATCGGTTGGTTCTACGGACACAACATCTTAGGTATGTGGTTTACGACCGTCGGCGTCGGAATCATGTACTACCTGATCCCTAGATTCACTCAAGCTCCGCTTTACAGCCACGGTCTGTCGATGCTTGGATTCTGGGGTATCGCTCTGTTCTATGCCCCGACAGGAACTCACCACATTCTGCAATCACCGGTTCCTGAATGGTTGAAAGCAATCGCCGTTATCTCGTCCATCTTCTTATTGGTTCCTGTGCTGACAGTGTTGACCAACTTCTTCATGACGATGAAGGGCAAATGGGGACAGGGCGCTGACGATCTGCCTCTGCGATTCGCCATGACTTCGGCTCTCTTCTATTTAATGACCTGCTTGCAAGGTCCATTCCAAGCTACTCGTTGGATCAACTGGTACATCCACTTCACTCAATGGGTTGTCGGGCACGCACACGCTGCCTTGCTGGGCGCGTTTTCGTTCATTTTGACTTCCGCGGTCTATTACGCTCTGCCCCGGTTGACCGGCAAAGAGTGGCATAGTCAGGGGCTGATCAGAGGCCACTACTGGCTGAAGTTCATCGGATTCTTGATCATGTATTTTTCATTGACCGTCGCCGGTCTGGTTCAGTCGGCGGGTTGGGCGATGGGCATCCCGGTTGACCAATGGTCGAACACGCTCTATCCATACTGGTTCGTCAGAGCAATCAGCGGAATCATGATTGTGACGGGTCAAGCTCTCTTCTGCTACAACGCGTTCCGTTCGCTCTATACGGTTAAACCGGTCGACGTCACGGCCAAAACACGGGAGGTCAAGGTCTAATGAATGGCTACGGCTACCGACTCGGTGCCATTGGTATCATCTCTACCTTTTTTATTATCATCTTCTCCACGGTTCTCATGCCGATGGTGTTGTTTAGACCAGATCCGACGGTGACCCGCAACGACTATCAAGCGGAAGCCAAGGTTGGAGACCCAACACGCGGAAGACGTATCTATATAAGAGAAGGCTGTTTTTACTGCCACACCCAATTCACTCGTCTGCAAGACCGTGAATATGGACCTCTCGTCAAAGCCGGCGACTATGTATATGAAACGCCTCACCAATTAGGTACGGCAAGAACTGGTCCTGACCTTACTAACGAAGGCGGCAAATTCCCATCAGAATGGCAAAAGGCTCACTTGATTCAACCTCGGGCCGTCAAACCCGGTTCAATCATGCCAAGTTTCAGCTATCTGTCTGATCGCGATATGAACGACTTGGTTTGCTACCTGCAAACGCTTGGTAACAAGAGAACCAGCGCGATCACTAAATATGTCGAAGCACCTGCTGAGTATCAAAACTCGACAGCTCTTGGTTTTGCTCTTCATGAAAGAAACCACGTCGACACGAAATCCGATGCCGCAGCGAATGCCGGTCGCGGTATCTACACACAGAACTGCGCTTCCTGCCACGGTCTAGACGTGAAGGGTAACGGACCTAACTCGATTTCGTTGACGAAAAAACCAGCTAACTTCACTCGTCCGTTCTACAAACAGTACGACGATGAGATGTGGTACTACCGTATCTCGGAAGGCGTACCTGGTACCAGAATGCCGCGCTTCGAGCTGATTTTGACTGAAGAAGAACGTTGGTACCTGGTCGCGTATCTCAAGACCTTGCAGAAAGACGTTGAAGAGACCGTTGATACGGTCGAGCAAGTTGAAAAAGTTGAACAGATTCGTCTGCCTAAACTCACCAAGCAGCAGTATGAGCCGCACGCCGGAGGATCCGAATAATGTGTCCCAACTGCATTCTCAATCAAGCTCCTCTTGATGCCGGACTGTACGTGGCATTCGGAATCTGCGCACTGTTTTTCATAATCGGCGTGGCTGCCATGTGGTGGGCCGTCGGTAACGGCGAATTTGAAGACATCGAAGCTTCCAAGTTCGACATGCTCGATGACGGTGATGAATCCGTCCTCGCCCAACGAGCACGCGAAGCTGTAGAGCGTGCCAGAGCCGCAGGGACCATCTAAGTTTTAATCGCTCGTTGAATCGAACGAATTGAGGTTGATAGAGAAAAAATGGCCAAAGAAGATCCAAAAGAATTACCAGCCGAGGAGCACTACGAAGTAGTCTCCGAATACCGAATTGGAGAAGGACCACCGCCGCCTTTTCTAGTTGTTGCTTTCGTTCTGATTTTTGTATACGCGGCGTTGTCCTGGATTCCGTTCTTCAAGTACTAATCCATTCAAAGTCCGTTCCGTTCGCTCGGTCCCTCGACTCACTCCACTATCTGTTTATCGGTATCAAAGCAAAAGTTGAAAAAAATGACCCCTCAACTCACGTTATTAAAGCGACTCGCCGGCAAGCTCAATTTTTATGGGCTGGCGCTACTTACCATTCCACTTGCAGTGTCTATGACAGCCTGTAATTCTCAGGTCGATTTGGCGACCAATGCTGAAAAACTGGCAAGTCGCGAGACGACGATGGGCAAAGATGTCGTGCTCTTTCCTGATGCTGTGCCGTCAACTGCTGACGGTGCTGTCTACTGGAAGCAAGGCAGTTGCGCTGAATGCCATGGAGCTGATGGTAAAGGCGTTTCCGGCAAGACCACTGTTGATTTGACTAATGTCGAATGGATGCGTCGCCGCAAACCACTGGATCAATTCAAATTGATCTCGTTCGGTCAGGGGGATGAAGTCGAGACACCTAACACCAGCGCGCTTGGAACGACCGAAGAGAACGAACTCGAATCAGCCGGTCGACCAGTCAGACATCAAACTCACGAGCCCTATCTGGAAAAGCTGACCAAGCGCCAGAGATGGGATGTAATCTTCTACTCGAGAAGCCTGGCATCGCCTCTTCTCTCTGCTGAAGAAAGATTGGCTATGAAAGCGGTCTTTGGCGCCAACTGCGCTGTATGCCACGGCAGCCGAGGCGCAGGTGACGGCAACCTTAACAAAGGTCTGGTCCTGCAGCCGGCTCCAGCTAACTTCACTCAGTTCGATCGCTTCTACGACAGAACCGACGATCAAATTTGGGACCACATTGCTAACGGCATCAAATGGGAAGGCATGCCGAATTTCCTCGGCAAGCAAGATCGTGGAAACAAAGTTACGTTTGATGCAGATTATATTTGGAAACTAGTGCAATACGTCCGAAACTTCCATGAAGACTCGGCTCCGGTGCTTGAGGGACCAAAGAAAGCTAAACTTCAGAACGGCGAAACGAACCGCCCAGTTGCTAACTCGACTACAATCGAAGAAAAGAACGCACCTAAAGCCCTTTCTCAATTATTCGAAGGCAAGGGCGCGGTCGATAATTCAAAATCTGTGCAATAAAAGGTGACTTCCATGGACGACGGCGTTAAACGAAGAACGATACTAAAGACGGTGGCAGCTGTTCCTCTCGCTTTGACCTTTGGTCTTTTAGCTTCGCCATTTCTGCGCTTCTTGCGCCCAACACTGAAACCTCTCGATGTTCTCGGCAAATCGGACCAACCGCTTGCTGAGCCTCCGATCCCTACTTTCACTGATGCAGACTTCCCTGACGCTTGGACTGCTATTCCATTCACTTTCAACCAGAAGTACATCGAATACAACCCTGAAGCCGCTGAAGTTCGCACCATCCCTGGTTACATCGTCAAATTGCCAAACGGCGATGTCGTCGCATACAGCCGCATTTGCCCACACCTTGGTTGCGTGTTCAACTTCGTGAAAGACCCTGAAGAATGCGCGAAGGGATACAACTTCAAACCGGCCGGCCCTGTATTCGCCTGCCCATGTCACTTGTCAGTTTATGACATTGCCCAAGCCGGCAAGGTCGTCAGTGGACCCGCGCCGCGTCCACCACGACGATTCACGCTCAAAAAAGAAGGCGATTCATATCAGGTAATTTCATTGGAGGCCGGATCGATTGCATGAGCAGTAGTTCCATCAACAAACCAGCAGCTGGAAATAAGGTGTGGGGCGCCATAACTTTCTTATGGGATTACCTCGGCACCCGTTTCAAGAACATCGATATCTTCGATGAGCACCATCAACTCGAAGCGAAGACCAATCCGTTCTACGCGCTAGGACCGATTTTCTATCTGGTCTGGTTTATGACAATGGCTTCCGGTCTGCTTCTTATTTGTTGGTATGTACCGACGAAAGCAGCCGCTTATGATTCGATTTACGCCATTCAATGGCATGTACCGTTTGGAAATATAGTTCGAGGTGTGCATAAATATGGCGCGGACGCCATGATTATCGCAGCCACCATGCGGGTCTTCCGCATGTTCATCAATGCCGATTACAAACCGAGCAAAGAGTTCAACATTGCAATCGGTCTGGTCACACTACTTCTATCCATGTATTCCGGACTGACAGGTTATCTGTTGATCTGGAACCAGCGCGCATTTTGGGCTACCAAGGTATTCGCGACATTCCCGACTTACATGGACCAATTCCCTGTGATGGGTGACTATTACGAACCACTCGTTAAGTCATTGCACCTGGGTTGGAATACGGCAGAAGTGCTGCTCGGCGCAGGTGGCGCTATCACGCAAGAAACAATCACTCGATTCTTCTCGCTGCACCTGGCGTTCTCACTGATTCCTTTGATTCTTGTCGAAATTTATTTCTACAACAATAACTACGTACGCATGCCGCTTAACTGGATCAAGCGTACCGTCGTTATGTTGATGCTCGTCATCGTTGCCATCATCCTGCCGGCTGCTCAAGGTCGACGTTCCGATCCGGACGTCACACCTCTGCCGATTTTGTCTGACTGGTACTTCCTTGGCTTGTATCAGATGTACAAATATTTGGAACCGGTAGTCGCAACTGAAATCACGATGGTGATACCAGTGACGGTGATTCTGTTGCCGTTCATCGACACCTGGTTATGCGGTCCGGAAAAGAACATCATGAAACGTCCGTTCATCTTGATGATGACGATCATGGGTGGCGCTTCCTGGATCATCTTCTCTTATCTGATCATCATCAACGTAGCGAACATCCACAACGATCCGCCGTTCTGGCGCTCGATCTCGTATCTCGCTATCGATGCCGGTATCGTCTGGCAATTGGCTCTGATCTGGAAATCGAAAGATGCCAAAGAATGGGCCAAGGGCGCACGTCCTGCACTAGTGGCGGCGGTAATGGGAATTCTGCAATCGATTCTGGCATTCCTGTACTACTACATGGCCAAAACCGAGATGTTCATGGGTCCTTTGACTCAAGCTTTCACATACATGACTTTCCGTCCTTTCTGGCAAGACAAGTCTCTCGAACTTGAGACCGTCACCCGCACGCTGGTTCCGAAAGGCACTGAAATGCCTTACAACGCTGACTTCACAGTGGCAGCCACAGGCTGGATTGCCAAAGTGCCAAACGGCGAAGCCGCATTGAAACAATTGGAAGCCCTCAAAGCGACTCCATCCGGTATCGATTGGTTGTTCCAATTAATCCCGACATTCAACCTGGACCAACCGGTTTATAAGGGCGCAATCGATTTTATGATCGGCAATAAGTGGGTCTACGACTATGTCACGTTCCACGATCGCATGAATCTGAGTGGTCTCAACCCTAAACCGTTTGAGGTCTACCCGATGAATGTTCCGGAAGTCGACTGGTGGTGGATGATTGGCGGAGTACTGACCACAATATTTGCTTTCGTCACATTCTTCGTCAGCCGATCCAGAGGTCAAGCAGCTCCAGCTGCGGCTCCAGACAAAGCGGCAGCAGCCGCGGCGAAATAGGAGACACGATGACGAGCAACGACAAGACGAAAAAAGTTTCGATGACCGGCACCGAATGTGGTGTCGTCACGGAGCAGGTTGCGTCTGAGTCGACACCGGCGAAGGTCAAGTTCGTTTATAAGTTCGTCAATTTCAGTCTTGCTGCTTACTCGCTGTCCTGGTTTTTCGAAGGCTGGCGTGAAATCAACAAAGATCTGTCGATCGGGAATGCAGCCATCTTGCTTGCAGGAACGGTTGGAACGTTATTCTTCCTGGCAGTTCATTTCTATTGGATTTACTTCGAAGAAAAATCAAAAGGCACACTCAAAAAACGCGTCGAGTTGTTTGAAAAAATCTATCTCGCTACGCAAACAAAACGCCAGACCAAGGTCGTTATCACGGATAAGGGAGAGAGCTGAAGGTGGCCGTAAGAGTAATTATTATGGTGATTGGAATTGCCGCTTGCGTCTATGGCAGCGTTATGATGCCATGGGCCGAGATGAACATGTCGAAGAGCGATCTGCCGCACACGTTCAAATTGCTTCACCTCGAACCGCTTGCGGATTTTCTCGATTCGTCCTTCGGTCAAACGGCAGAGGCTCACAAAGCATCGCTTGATGCGAAAGCCGCTGAAGGTAACCGAGGCGAGTACGTTTATGCATTTGCAATCGGCTTAGCAATCCTCGGTGGTGCGCTGTCAGTCGCTGCGATCGGTAGTGCAGACGAACAAGAAAAGTTGTTGGTACCAGAGCTTAAGAAGTAGGTTTTCGAAAAAGTTTTTGACCGCAGGTGCAGGGTAGGAGAAGGGGAGCCGGAAAGAAATGGAAACGACTGTTTGGACTAAAATCTTCCTGGTCACTGAAGATTTATTCAACAAAATAGCCACCAGCAAGTACAACCCGCTGTACTACCACGGCGCTCTGCCGCAGTTCATCATGTATGTGCTTTTCCTGAGCGGTTTGCTCTTATTTGCTTACTATGTACCGACCATCGACAACGCGTACGTGTCGAAAAACCTGGTCAACGCCTTCACTTCAGTCAACTACATCACCAACAAGATTCCGTTCGGCGCCGTCGTCAGGGCCGTCCACCGTTATGCCGGTGACGCTATGGTTGTCGCCATAGTACTGCACATGGTGCGCGTATGGTTTACCGACCGTTATCGCCAGTACCGCTGGGTTCAGTGACCGTTATCGCCAGTACCGCTGGGTTCAGTGGGAATCTGGCATCGTGCTTCTCTTGATGGTGCTTTTCATCGGTCAGACCGGTTATTACTTAATCTGGGATGAACGCTCATTGCTTCTTACCCGGATGACAGTCTCGACACTGGAAAGCATTCCATTCATCGGTGAAACTCTCGGTCACTGGTTCTTGAACGGACGTGCCATCAGCAACTTGACGTTGTCGAACTTCCTGTTCATTCACATCGGTCTTTCGTTCTCGCTGTTGTTTGGACTGTGGATCCACTATGTGCGCATGACACGCCCTGTGATCACGCCTCCTCCAGTGGTCAACTATTTGTTGATGGGATTGATTCTGCTAGTCGTATACATCTTCCCGATTACTGCCACCAAGATGGCCGATTTGCAAACTACGCCTACCGGCATGGACATCGATCTTTTCTTCCTCTTCCCTTATTTGGTACTCAGTCAGGGTGGAATCATCGGATTCTGGCTATTCACAATCATCGGCACGGTCTTGCTCTGTCTTGTTCCACTACCAATGGGCGCCAAACCGATCGAAGCTGCTGAAGTCGTCAACACGAAATGCGTTGGTTGCACATTCTGCTCGAGAGACTGCCCATACCAAGCAATCGAGATGGTTCCTGCTCCAGCCGGCTCGCGTTTCAAACAACTGGCGGTAGTCAGCTCATACCGATGCTCCGGATGCGGAGTCTGTGTCGGCGCCTGCGCCTACGACGCAATCGACCTTCCGAATCTGCTCGATACAGACGTGACCAACAGAATTAAAGAACTCAGCAAAGCCCAGGGTTAGCACCACATATAGTGACCGATCGCACGGAACGGAGTAACAAAAGGTAATCTGAAATGGCCGAAGAGAAGACAGTAATCACGCTAATGTGCGAACGAGCCGCCGATGTCAACGACATCCTGAATAAGGACGGCGAGTGCACTTCGGTGCCGGGAGTGAAGGTTGTTAAACTGCCTTGCTCAGGTATGGTGCAAACTTTGATGATCGAAGCCGCCATGAAGGCAGGAGCCTCCGGTGTCATCGTTTGCGGTTGCCAAATTGGCGATTGCTACTATCGCGAAGGCAACAAAATGATTCGCGAAAGATTGCTCGGTGAGCGTCCACCTGGTTTGAAAAAGACTGTCGACCGTCGACGCGTGATGGCGCTATGGCTGTCGCGTTTGCAACGTGGACGTTTTGAATCCGAAGCCAAAGAATTCGTTGCTTACGTCAGCAAGCTCGATGGTGACGCTAAAGTCGCCGCCAAGATCGAAGGCGCCAAACCTGCTCCAGCAGCAGCACCGGCAGCTAAGATTGAGACTCCGGCCAAGCCTGCCGAAAAGGTAGAAGCTAAGACGGAAGAGAAGAAGGAAGAGCCAAAGCACGCTCCAGCTGAGAATCCAAAAGATGATGCGAAAGCGACAGGTACTGATTCTGGTGCACAAAATGCTGCCGGCGCAGCCATAAAGGCTGAGGAATCCGCAGAAAAGAAAGAAGACGCCAAGAAAGCCGCTGCGGATGACGCTACTCCGGAGACGAAAGAGTAAAAACGGTTTGGAACGGACGTATAACGATTCAGTCGTTTAAAAGAGAGAAGAAGTAAGATGGCTGCTAAAGATCAAAAACTTTCAGAAGTGCAATTAATCAACCGCTGGGTTTGGTTCTTTGCTCTCTATTTCTTGTTCATCATCCTGATTGCCATGTTCGGTCTTGTCGCCGAATTCTAATCAGTTGTTCAACGCGGCTGCTCAAGCGGGTGTCCGTGCGATGAAAATAAGGATGCTTTAAGTCATGCATTCATCCGGTTCTCGTTTTCCCCTTTTGCGGCGCACTCTTTTTGTGTCGCTGCTTTCGGCATGCGCCTCACTGGTGGTGGCAAGTTCGTCCTTTGCTCAATCATCAGGAACGACCGCCGTTGAAGACGTAGCCACGGGTGGCCCGTTTTTCCTCACCGGGCACAGTCTGCAAAGGTTTTCTGCGCAATTCACAGTCAATGCTGATGATTTGAATAAACAGATGACTTTGATTTTGAACAACGGAGTTGGTGGTAAGCCAGGTTTTAACTGGGTGAGGGTACTGCACGGACCGGATATGGATTTGAGCAGTCTGAGCCGGGCAGAAGAACCGTCTGCCGACCTCTTGTACGATCAAAACTATTTGCAGCGCCATACTGTTTCGATCGATCTTTCCGACAAAGTGTTTGAAGGCGTTAACACGATTATTTTGGAAGGTCACGGACCGAAGGGTGGTGCCGTGAGCTGGGTTATCGAAGCACCTCCAACTCCCGAGTTCGCTCGAATCAATCCTACGACCACTCAAGCCGGTGGACGATTGACACTGTCCGGGAAAGGTTTCAGTGTTGATACCAGCGAAAACAAGGTAACGATCAATGGTCGCGAAGCGGATATTCTCATGGCGACGCGGAATTCGTTGACGGTGAAGCTGCCGCAGCATGTCAGCGCCGGGCAAGCGGAGATTGTTGTGACGACCAACAACGTCAGTAGCGCACCATATACGGTTACGATTGTAGACGCGAATCCTTGAGTAGTTAACTTGGTTGTAGCTAAACGCTCTGCGCGGAGTCTGCATCGATTGCGAGTTAATGCGCAATGAACTTAAACGCGCCTTGCTGAGACGGTTTCGCGCCGCAATCTCAAACATGTGAGAGTCGAACTTACTGCTCGAAGTCGATTACGTATACTCGATCAGTACCGAAAGGGGTTTTCTACCGGCGAACCCGTCGTTGAGCAGATGCCAGCTGGTGATGTCCGCGTCAGTTAAGCGCCAGCACAGAAAGTATTCGAAACTGCCTTCACGAGCAGGGAAATCGAGTAATCCGGACCGCAGATCACGAAGCACCACGCCTTGCTCTGTAATTTTATCGACCCAATAGTTCAGCCTGATGATGTAGTTGTTTTGCATGTCGGCCAACTCGTGGGCCGTTCTTTCATACTTTTGCTCGTCTTCTTCATGTGGTACATGATCGAGAACATTGGCTCTGGTAGAGCCCTTCCGCGAACTCTCCGAGTGATGGGAATCAGCGTTGACTACATCCATGATGTTGGCTGCCGTTAATCTACGTTCAATTCGATCGAACTTGTCGTTGGCTTCGATCAAATCCTCCGCAAGAATTTCAAGCTCCGCATTCGCGGCAACGATGAAGTCCCTGATTGCAGGGAGCGCTTTGCGGGCTTCTTCTAATGTGAAGTACTTACGAATCATTGACCTTTATGAATTTCAGAGGGACATAATATAATCCGGTCCGATCGATTGTGGACTCAAACTTTCGAGTTCGATTCCATGTACCACTTATAAAATTACCCCAATTAGCGAAAATATCCCACACACGAAGTAAACGGTGAGCAAATTCATGACGAGACTGGTTGATTTAACACGACCCCTGGAGCCGTTAGACGAGAATACGTTTCCTGACGTAATCAAGCCGCTCTTCAGAATTATCTCCCCTGAGATTGATTATGTGGACAATCAGCAAGGTGCTGAGATCATGATGCAGCTCTTTGGTTGCCCCAAGGATCACTTGCCGGAGGGGGAAGGCTGGGGCGAGGACAATCTGCGAATGTCCAGCCATATGGGCACGCACGTTGATGCTCCATTGCATTATGGCAGCACTTGCGCAGGAGAGCGCGCGAAGTCTGTGGATGAAATCGATTTGCATGATCTTTATCTGTCGGCCATCGTTCTCGATTTGACTGCCAAGAAAGGTTCGGGAGCAGCAATTACGGTAGACGATTTGAAAGCCGCGCTAGACAAAATTGGATGTGATATCACCGGCGGTGAGGCGGTTTTGATTAGAACCGATCACGATAAATACGCGATCAACGATCCAACGCGCTACAACTATCCTGGCATGACTCGCGAATCTGCTCTGTGGCTGGCTGATAAAGGCGCCAAGGTGGGCGGAACGGATGCCCTTGGATGGGACCGACCTTTCCACGTAATGATTGCCGATTACAAGCGCACAGGTGACAAGTCGAAAATTTGGGATGCGCATTTCGCTCATCGCGACAAAGAGTTCTACGTAGTGCAGCAGCTAGTGAATTTAGATGCGCTGCCACCATCGGGTTTTAAAGTCGCATTTTTCCCGCTCAAGATCGTTGGGGCTAGCGCGGCGCCCGCTCGGGTAGTGGCTTTCCTCGAGTCCTAGCCGTGAAACGAAAAGAGAGGGAACACTCCCCTCTCTCTTTCGTCACTCTTTTGTACTAAGGAGTCGCCGGCGATGGTTAATCTTTCTCGGTGCTAAACGCGGGAACCGGCGACCTGGTAAATCAAGCATAGTTCGCCGGTTTTTCGGAAGACTACAGGGTTTTTCCTGTAGTTCGCCTGTTGGAAACCCAACGAGGCTCCGGAAAGTCTCATGACAACAAGGTCTGCAGAAGTCTGGTTCAGCGATCTGCTTGCCCGGGCTACTGCTTGTGTGAACTTTTATTCGAAAACTCTGAAGAATATGCAATTAGAATATGGAATTGCACTCGGCTATATACCGAACAAAAAACATACAGTGCATCGAATTTTGGAAAGTTGAACCGCATGAGTCCAAGTCAGATCGAAACCGATCTAAAGTCGACAGTTTTTTACCAGTACCATAAGAGAACTAAACACACCGTCGAGAAGCTGCGCTCGTCAGGCTATCGGTTGGATTGGGACAGTCAGCCTAATCCGTTTTTACACTTTGAAGGTGCGTCCGTAGTCGAGCTATCGCATGACTTCGAGGTTTCTCCTCTCGATTATTTTCAGACCATGGTGGCGATGTCCAATGATTGGTCCGGAGAAATCAGCGAACGGAAATCGATGACGTCCGTTTCTAAATTTGTTTCAAACCTGCTGTTCGGCGGCATGGCGATCAGCGCATGGAAACAGATTGTAGGCACAGATCATCGTTGGGCGTTGCGTGTCAATGCATCCTCAGGTAACTTGCATCCAACTGATACCACTGTTCTCGTTCGTGACGATGTTGAGGGATTAGCCGCCGGGCTCTATCATTATAGAGTGGACGAACATCGGCTTGAGAAGCGTGCTTCCGGAGATCTGGTCACACCGCTGACTCATTTTCTTGCTATTGAAGATCAGCCACCACCTGTGATGCTTTGTTTGTCTTCGACATTCTTCCGTGAAGCATGGAAGTACCGCGATCGTGCATTTCGCTATTGTCAGCATGACCTGGGGCACGCTCTGGCAGCGTTATCCCTCTCTGCTGCGGCCTTGGGGTGGACATCCAAAACTGTTGCTTTATTTCCTGACGATCAGATCGGCCGTTTTCTCGGAATGGAAGATTTGCTGGAGAAACCGATGGCGCTTATGCTGTTGTCACCGATCGGTCAACCTCTGCGCCATGTTGGGCCGCGGAGAATGTTTAAACCAGACCGTGGCGTTAAACTCCCCGTAGCCTCTCAGTTTCACGGGCACCCAAACAAATTGACGAGCCATATGATCGAGTATGATTCGATCGACAATGTATACAGCGCCACCAAATATGATGCCGACGAATTTAGAGTGACGAGACCGGACCTGATAGCCGTTGAGCTTCCCGGTCCGATTGTGGCTTGTGCGGAGCCGGTGACAGTTGGCAATGACTTAGGATTGGCGAGCGAAGCGTGTTTGCAGAGTAGCGTGCATCAAACGATTCGCGAGAGGCGATCGGCTGTAGACATGGATGGTAAGTCGGGGATGGATTTGGCGCACCTCGAGTTTATCTTGCGCGCGGCCACGCTGGGATTCGCCGCCGACTTCCAGGGCGTTGATTTGGCAGGAGCCGGCGAATGGAGAAGCTCCAAAGACCACCTTGTTCATCTTTATCTCTATGTTCATCGAGTCGATGGCTTAAAGTCGGGACTGTATTTTTTCAATCGTTTCGAGGGCAAGTTGATACCGCTTTTACTGAAAGATCAACGAGAGATGGCGATGTCGACTAGTTGCTTCCAAGACATCGCTTGCGACGGTGCCTTTTCAATCTCGATGATCGCGGATTTTAAGACGGGATTCAAACTCTATGGAGAAAGGTGTTACCGGCTGGTCCACTACGAAGCTGGATTCATCGGGCAGATGTTGTATCTCGCCTCGCATGCCCTTGGACACGATGCCACCGGGATTGGTTGCTTCATAGATGACGCGATAAACAACTACCTCGGTCTCGATGAAGGTAAGGAAGTGATCTACAACTTTACTGTAGGCAAAGCGGTGCTCGATCCGCGATTGACGACTTTGCCATCCTATTCTTTTCTGTAGCGTTTCTGCAGAAGCGGAACGTGCTACTGCATGTGCAGCAGGACTGTCATATCCGGCTTATCCAGTTGTGATGCAGGTTTTGCTTTCCAGAGTAGAACTTTGACTTCGGCCGGCAGTTTCACAATATTGAATTGATCGAGAGGTGGTCGTTCCGGGCTCATGTTGTTGCATCCTCCAGGGTAGTTGGAGCCGCCGCCGCAGTGAATGAACTGTCCGATCTCTACCGGGTGTCCAGGCTCTTTTACGTTCACGATGTTTGTTGATTGATCGATTGGCACGTAAATATATTCGTATCCGAAATCGCGGGCGTTGTACGCTACCAATCCAAATGTTCGAATTGGCAACTGCTTTTGATCGCGCTCAGTGAGCCAGTTTTTCCGTTCCTCCAGTTTCTCGTCATAGCTTGAAACATCATATGTCGCTTCGATTAGTCGACTGCTTGGATGATAGGTCAACGATTTCGGTAGCCAACAATATGGAAAGTCAGGCTTGTCGGGTTCCGTTTTCGGTAAGACATTAGTGTCCCAGATCTCCGCAGTCCATGGGCTTGCCGCAACCAACAAAAATGGGTTGGACAGAAATCTCGACTCCTCTGCTTCGCCTTCTATGCTCTTATCGCCGCAGCCGTTCACGAAAATGCCGCGCATTCCCCACCAGGGTTTGTTGTTTTCGATCAGCATAAAGACCTTGTCGCTTGGCTTGTATTGACCAGAGACAAGTTCCGGATGTTTCACGACGTGTTGAGTTCTCAGTTCGAGAATATTTTCCTTTGATAGAAAGTTGTAGTTCTCGACCGGATTGATCGCGATGTCAATCTTGTCGGATACTTGGAGATTTTGGGAACCAATAGTGCTGCTGGTTGATGAACCTGTGACACCGCCGGTAGAGCCTGCGAGCTTTCCACCAACTGCAAGTTCATTAGCATGGCAGCTGGCTGATAGAATACCGACGGTCAACAGAAGCAGTGAACTCAATCCGCCTGTCAGAGAGTTTAATCGTTTCTTTCCACTAACCATCAGCATTCATCCCGATGTTGCGCAAAATCATGCTTTCCACATCAGGAGAAAGCCGCTTAAGATTCGATTTGCGTGTTCAGTTATTTTGTCTTGGGATGGTAATAGACAGTGTAGCTGCCGTTCATGCCCTTCATTCTTTCAGGTGGACCGACTTGTCTTGCGCCTGCGGTTATGACGCATTTGCTGCCATCTTTTTGATGGGCTTTGATCGATCGTGCGTCTTTAAAATCGATTTTCCACGGGTCAGTTCCTAGTGCGTTGCGCCACCAATCTCTGACTTGAGTTTCGGTATGCTCGGTGTTGTAAATCACCATATATCCTGGACCGCCATTGGCGTTCGGATATTGCATACCAGTTAGGAAAATTTGCTTTCCTGTGTACCCGGGCAAACTTGGCAAGGCTACATCTCGATCGAGACTAACTCCCTGAAACTCTGCCGGTTGTACGGTTCGGGCAGCTTTTTGTCCCGGTAAACGAACTGGCGGTCTTCGTACAGCAGCCGACACTGGCCGATTGTACCCTTGAGCAAGTGAAGGAGCGCAATCCAAGCAAAGACCTGAAAGCGAAAGAATCATCAACAACCCGGTGCTCTTAATGGTCCTGGACATATTTCCTCCCGGCATAATTCACAACAGCCAAACCATACATACTCTCTTTGATTACCATAATACCTAATACTGCGGTCACTTTTCGCGTGTTTTTGTCGGAAAACAGAGAACCCGCTCAGCTGTTTAAGCAAACTGAGCGGGCTCTATGTTATCTCGGTCAGTTCTATAAGGAACTAGTTAGGTTTGCAGAATTGACCAGCGCCAGCAGCTTCGTTTTGGAAGTGGATTTCACCAAGGAGGTTTCTCCATCCCGATGCTGGTGTCCAGACTGCCCGGTCGATACCTGGCAGGTTGCCTGGTCCTTCAGTGTATGGTGATTCGTGGAATCCAGCGTCACCATTGTTTGCGCATGTGTCGACACCGTTCTTCTTCGCATTAACTACAGTCGATGCGAGGTTGTATTGGTTTTCGCAGTTGTATACGGAAGCCGACGAGGTGCCGTCCAAGGCGAGCGATGCATCGAAGTAGTCTGCAGGAGTTGCAGTAACCATCGTCACACTGTTCGGTCCTGGGACATGAAGGTAGAGAACTTCACCAAGTTCAAGCGATTGCAGGTCAAGAGCTTGTTCGACCTGGCTCTGAGTGATCTGAGGATCGATTTGCTTAACTCTGTTGGTGATTCTCGCGAGCATGTCGTTTTTGCATGCTGTGTTGTCGGTACCGCTAGCTCCACTGCCACCGGCATTACCGATTTGTTTGAGGTACTTCAGAGGAGATCCAGGAGCTCCGAAAGCTACACTGGCTCCAGGTGTCGCATAGCACTTACCAGGGGTAAATGACTTCATACCGTAAGGCGGGTCGCCTACGATTGCGATGACGTTGGTGCACTTGCCGCCGCCGAATCTCTTCGACAGGAGGTCATGCTTTTGAACTTCAACTGCGGAGTATCCGCCGGTGTTGTTGACGTTTCCTGTGCCAATCGCGGCACCGGTGTAACTCTGAATTGAATATACGATGTCGCCTTGAGCCGCTCCAGCATTTTCGTTGACTGGGAAGTGGCAATCGTTGTTAGCAGATCTTCTGTCCCATCCGTCGGTAGCATCGCAATCTTGAGCGATTGAGTTGACTGCCGAAAGTTGAGCTTCGGTCACAGGTTGTGAGAAGCCTTGGGCGTTGTTTTCGATCTTGACGAGTGCATCCAGGACGTTCGCAGGAGGCGGATATGTAGGCTTTGTGCCACCGGATGCGTTGTAGGTCTGCCACGATTGCAGGTACGCTTGAGCCGCGCCGGAGGCTGGGTTGCTGTTGAGAGCGTAGATACCATTGTTGGTGACATCTACACCACCACCGTTAGGTGCCCAGAGTTCGTTGTTGAATACGTCAGTACCAGCATCGACTACAGGGCTGGATACGATTCCGGAGTGATCGGAGCTGGCATCTCTGCCGTTTCTGATGCGGATATATCCGCGTGGAATCGAGGCGGCGAAATCTTGGTCGAGAGCACCTACGAGAGCGCAGGCAACAGCTCCACCGAATCCACCAGAGTTGTTATCTTGAGTTCTGCTCGATGCGCGGAATGCGTTAGGAGGCAGATAGGTAACACCAGCAGGGGCAGCTCCGGCAGCAAATTCTCCGGTGTCGACCAAGTGGGGTTTTTGTCTAGGGAAGATTGGAACGCCGGCAATGTCGATTGGTCCGTTAGGTCCAGCGTTGATTGAGAAGTTGATGTAACCGGCCATGTACTGGTCTTGTCCGGTCAAGTCGTGCTTCAAAGCATTTGGGTGGTGGAAGTTGGCTTTCAAGTTACTTGGAAGTGAAACTTGAATTGCTTGTTCCAACCCTGGGCTGATGTATACGTTGGTGGACAGACCGGGGCGGAGGAAAGTGCTGTCCAATCCAGTCAATTGCACTTTGTTGCCCTGGAACATCTTCGTGTTGTTGGATTGAGCGACGGTCACGAATTGACTTGGCAATGGACCGGACGATCCTTCAATAAGTCCCTTCAGTGATGCCGAAATTTCTTTGGCTGCTTTGGCTACGTCATGAGCGTGTTGCGATGCCGTAGAGGTGCCGAGATCTTGTGCGTTGCAAGCGACGATGATCGATTGCGCAATGATTCGGTTGAGGGACAGCATACTGATTCTGTTATGAGTCGTATCGAATATGCCGGTACTGGTGTTGGCTACACCTGCTGCGTCGACTGCGACACCGAGGAAGTCTTTCTTCGGATCGGTATCACTGTCCGCTGCGGGTAGCTGAACTTGAATAAGTGTTGGTGAAAGAGCTCTTCTAGCTACGTTCAGCACACCGGCATCAGTAGCGTTCGCGACTTCGCGTCCACCACCGAGGATTTGCGAGAGAATGAAGAAGCCGACACCAAGGACAATGATGACCAGTACTGCGACTGCCACCAGACCTAGTGTAGCTCCCCTCCGACGATTTAATTTCATTTGGCTGCATCCTCCGTTGGTGTTTCAGCCGCGGTCCATACTTACTTGTGATTCGAGAGAGTAACTTCTGTTAGGAATCGACCTACTTCAGACGAGGTCGAGATTAAACGAATATTAATTAGTATCGCTTAATGTACCATTACTGTCAAGATGAGGAACCTTTAACCTTTATCCCCGTCTCGCCCTTTCCGTTAGGCGTAGTACTGCCTTTGGACGTGTTTCCTTGTTAATCTATATACCCTGTTAAGAGTAATCCCCCTTATTTAAGATTAACTACAGTTCATTAAACGGTGTTAATCTTATATCTGATTAATGGTTGAACCTAGGCAGCAGTCGCTGTTCCGGGCTCATCCGGTGTAACCATTACGGCCAGGATCAACCAAAATAGGAAGTGAACTTGAGGTCTATAAAAAACCGTATCTACTAAACCGTGGACCATCAAGCCAATCAGTGCCGCTGCCATAGCAACCGCTAACCAACGGCTGATCATAGTACCATTCCGATTCCAAAATTTGAGGTGCGCCCTGGCTAAAGCGCAGGCTAGCATACCGACGAAGGCAAGCAGACCTGGAATTCCAGCCTCTACGCCTACCTCGAGAGGCACGCAATATGTTCCAAGGGCGTCATAACTGCTAACCATATATAGCCCGTAAGCCAGCCGGAATGTCTCATTTCCCGGTCCGGTACCAATCCACCAGTTGTCTTTGAACATATCGGCAGAGGACCTGTATACGCGAATCCTGTAGGCGTTGGAGCTATGCTCGCT
>JBGAHZ010000074.1:0-32529 GCA_044225915.1 Obscuribacteraceae bacterium (SeqCode) | reverse complement strand
ATACTCGAAAAAACAGAAAGAACAAAAAGAAGTAGTGCACGTGGTCGTTGTCGGCGCATGGAACCGATGATATTCCGATTCGACCACCAAATACCAATGAGTCCAACTGGTCAAAAAGCAAAGTAGTCTTCTGGAATTGTTTCGGTGGGACGCCAATCTATTTCACCAGCTGCGAAGCCTTATCCATCTTACGACTCAGCTCCAAGAAACGCGAAGCGTCCTCACGCATTTTGATGTTGTTGAAAAATATGCACGCGGTTCCTTTTCGTGGAAGCATTTTTTCAATTTCAATTATTTCTTCGTCCGTGTAAACGTATCGCCAACCGGTTTTTCCGTGCAATCGGAAGTATGTTTCTTCAGGAGTTTGACTTTCAGAAACGAAAGGATCAACCGCATGAAAAATGTTCAACTCGGTACAAAGATCTTTGACTAGTTGCGGCGTCCAGTCTGCCCCGCGAGGTTCAAAGAAAAGCAATTTTTTTGCGCGATCGATCTGCGAAAAAAACGAGCGCATATTTTCTAGATTTACTTTTGTCGGTTTGAAACTGGCGGGACATTGAAAGAGAATTCGTTTCGCTTGCAGCGCTTCTGCGCATTCCAGCGTCGTCGCCCACGCAGACTGAACGATCTTCGAGTCGCGAAAGTAACCTGCGTTTTTCGACTCAGTCGCAGTGAGCTCTTGTTTGAGTCTGCGATAAGTTGGGCTGCTTGATGCGTGAGTGATTAGTTGCCATGCTTTGATCGTAAATTCGAATGACGGATCAACGTTCGATCGCCACTTCGCAAGCGTCTTCATTTGTGGTGGCTGATAGAAGGTGTGTTGAATTTCAATGATGTCGAAGAGTGATGGATAGGACTCCATGGAGCCACCGAAGCCGGAGCAGCCAACGTGAATTGAAAGTTTGGCGGACTTTTTCATCCGTTTAGTCCTGAGAAAGAATTGTTCAGTATAGGTTGAGTTGCTTTCACGAAGGCGCCGTTCGAGACATTTTAGTGCAGAACTTCGTCACCATCTTTATCGAGGTGCCGATGCAACAGCATCGCTTCACAAGGGCTGATGCTAGGTCATTCGCTAAAGCGCTTTAGCTACGCGTTCCAAACCCTGAAATCTGAGCATGATTCCCAGAATGTCGCGCGTATCGTCCAAAAAACGACGGTCCTGCTCATCAGCTGGAGCGTGCTCTTTGCAGTGCATCTTAAAACGATTAACCAAATTGAGAACTTGATCCTTGGAAAAATTAGAGTCGTTGTGTGCTCGAACAAGGTCGTCGAAAATAGACGTTGAGTTCGTCATGAACGGAGACAACGGCGCGTGCTCGGTCTCCAGTCTTGACTGCAACTTGTAAAGCCTCTCTAGAATTGCAATTCTGGCCGAATGATCACAGCGTTTTTCGGCCGCTGATAGTTCCTCACGCCGAAGAATGAGCCCCAACTCCGCGCTGTCTTTTCCACCATTTAACTCTCTTAGATACGCAAACAGCTTCGGATTCAACATTCTTGATTCGTTCTCACGGTCCGAGTCAGAAAGAATTCGTTTCATGCGTTTGATGTCGAGTGAGATGGATTGCGGATCTTTTGGAGGATTGGATTCTCTAATAGCAATTGCTTGTTCGAGAAGTTTGATGGCTTTGTTGTCGTCTCGAGTGGTAGTGTAAAAACTTGCAAGATACTCATAGCGAGTGGCTAGATATGCGCCATTACCGATCAATTTTTCTTTTGCAAATTCAAAAACTCGTTCGAAGTTTTTCTTGACTATCGCGATTGATTCTTTGGAGTTGCTGCAGTGGCGGCAAAAGTTAGTCGATCGGATGTGCGGAATCGCGGCGCGGTATACCGAATCGGCGTAGGAAAATTGTTCGTCCATGTCGCAGGCTTGCGCGACGGCAATCATATCGGCAGTCGCTAAATTTGCGTTGTAGTAGCCGTCCGAATTGGCAGAAACTGTTAACCAATTTTCGAAACTGTGTAAAACCACATCCGCAGGCGGACGTTTAGGCAGAAACTCAAACTTGCTGTCTTCGGGTTTCTTTGCATTGCGGCAAATTGCTTGAGCGTACATGATGCTGGCATTGTTCCAATCGCCATCGGACATTAGCTTGTCGCCACTGTAACGAAGGAGTTTTATAAATACTTGGTTTGCTGGTTCGTAGATTTCGGAATTCTCAAAGTTAGTTTTCGTTTGAGTCTGGTAAAGCTCAGACGCCAAACGCAACTTCTGTCGCGCTTTTGACACGACTAAATCGAATTCTTCGGCATCAAATTCTTCAATCAGATTCAGCTGTCGCTCTGCTTCATCTGCCAAACTCGAAGCCGATCGAATCAGTCCAATTGGAGTGTTTTCGTTTTCAATAGTTATAGGTTCTTCGAAGCAACGTTCGATGGTTTTGGAAATTCGATTGTAGAGAATCTTAGATATGAGCGGTTTGCTTCCGCTGCTAAAGCCTGCAGGCTTCGTCCTCGAATGCGAAAATAGTATCACCTGCGGTATCGCTATAGCCGCGACCAAAACGAGCGCGACGAAGGTATGGTTTCTCTTCACAAGACACCTTTCGATTCCAAAAAATATAGATAGTAATGGCGGACGACTAACTAGTAATGTGACAACGTCACCTGATAATAATGCACGGATAGCTCCACCAATTACATAGGGAAAATCCCAGATTCTGATGTCTGCAAACTCTTTGACGTGAATACTTGAATAATACTGCGATCATTTTCTGACTAAAATTTTGATCTGATATTCAGGTCCGGGCGATCGAGTATCAGTTGGTTTAGTTCTAGTGAATTAACTGCAGGTGTCATCGCAAAATCCACGTCTTCTAATTTCCTCATGCGTTTAATGAAGCCCACCGCCTTGCCCGTAACACCGGTCGCATTAAGGGTAAGTTTTTTCAACGGCAGATTCACCAAGTTGGCAATGTCACTGTCCCTGACGTCGGAATAATCGAATAATACGGTTTCAAGATTAACCAACCGATTCCAGTTTTTAAATCCACCGGTAACCTTGCCTCTCGAACGTTTCACTTCTATTCTTTTCAGCGCAGTAAGGTTGCTGAGCGCATCCATATGAAGGTCGCTTATATTTGCTTGATCATTGAGGTCGACCTCTACTAGAGACTTGGACTTTACGAGAGACTTGAGTCCTTCGTTATCGACAGAGTCATTTGTGAACATCTTCAGTGTGCCCATCGACTCAACCTTGGCCAAGTTCTTGAGAGTTTCCTCCGTCACCGAACCTCGTTTTAAAGTGATTATTGGAAAGGAGTGCGATCTGAGTTGAAGGTAGCCTTTAGGAGTGATTTTTGAATCAGTGAAAATTAGTTCGTCAATTTTTGATGACGGTAAGTGTGCCAAAAAGAACTTCAAATCTTCGTTCGTCGGGTTCATGCACTCATAAACGTGATCTCTGTCTTGATAGGGCTGAAAAATATTCAATTTCCTACTTTTTTCTTCTCCTGGAATCAGAGAATACGCGGCTACTACCGCGATCACCAACAGAATCACTCCGACTATCAGAGCGAAGGATCGATCGAATCGCTTAGACGCCACTTGTGCAGTACTTGCACCGTCAGCAACAGTTCCTTTAACGAGCTCGTTTCGAATTTGTTCAAGCTCGCTAAGGACATCTGCGGTATTCGAATAGCGCTCTTCGGGATTGGTGCGCAAGCATCGATTTATAATCACTTCCAGTTGACTTGGAATCTCGTATTTCGCATATTCGGTTACGGAGGGTATGTCGCCTTTCAGCTTCTGTTCGATTAGCTCAAAAATGCTTTCGGCGATGAAGGGCGGCTCACCGACGAGAATTTCGTACATGATTGAACCGAGAGCGTATTGGTCGGCTCGCGCATCGACGTCTTTGCCCTCCGCTTGTTCTGGCGACATGTATAGCGGCGTTCCTAGCCCTACACCAAATTTTGTAAGCCCCTGCTGATCGAATTCTGATTTCGCCATGCCGAAGTCGACAATTTTTACGCGTTCTTCTGCTGTTCGTGGATTGCTCAAGAGCATAATGTTTTGGGGCTTGAGATCGCGATGCACCACATTTTTCATTTGGGCGTGAGCGAGTCCTCTGGCGAGTTGAATGAAAATGTCGAGAGCTTCGGACAATTCGATTTCATCAGGCTGAAGCATTCGGTCGGCGAGGGTTTGTCCTTCGACAAAACTTAGCACCAGATATGGTTCACGCTTGTCCGTAAGTCCGAAGTCAAAAACGCTCAGGATATTTGGATGTTGCAGCGCACCTGCTAACTTTGCTTCCCTCTGAAAGCGTATAGCTTCAGCTTCCACTGCACTCTTTTTGAGTATTTTGATCGCCACCATTATTCCAAGGTTTGTGTCCTCGGCTTTGTACACGGTCCCGACCGCGCCGGCTCCCAGGATCTCCAGAACTCGATACCGATTTGATTGAATTTCTGGAAAGTTTTCTTTGGTGGTTTCCTGCATGGTTTCCTGGGTTGTGATTCCGGCGGTTTTACTCTTTAATTCCCGTAGGTTAATCCTCGTAATCTGGGACCGCCTTATTTAATTGCTCGCGTTGCGGTTTGTTCGTTGAAGGGGCGCGTTGCATCTACCATCAAGCGAAACATTCACCGGTCAAATTGGTAGGAAGCTTTGAGTGTCTTGGATCTTTTCGTTCGCCAAAGAATCTTGCCGCAACATCCAATCCCAGCTCCTCTCCGTACGCATCGACTGTATATTCCTCAATCACTGGTTTGCCGCGGACATTGCGGGTATCGTAAAAAATCCGCTGCCCGTCAATTATTTTTGAATTAGCGAACGCAGGTTGCTCCTCAGGCAACAACTGTCCGTAATCCACTGTGACTCCGTCATTGAAATCGCCGCCGTGATCTCGTACTAACTTTCCTTGCTCAAACAGCCTGTAGCGGAAGAGATTCGTCCCATCATGTGAATACAGTAAAAAAAGTGTGCCTTGAGGAAAGATGTTCAGCGCCTTTTCTAACAATCCATCATCATGTGGTGTGCAGCACTTTCCAATCTTTCGATCAGCGAAAATAAAAGCCTTTTCGTATGCACCAATTTCAGTCGACGAGGAGCCGGCGAAACGTAGTTTGACTGACTCGCGGTATTCGAAATTACTCAGTTTAAAACCAAAAATTTCAAGCAGGCGATCAGCAAAAGACTGATCGTGCTCTGGTTGTGAAGGCAAGTAATCGTGCGGTAAATTTGCATCTGCACCGATCATGAACGACAACGTCATAAAAATTCCTTTGAATCAGACCTATTTAAACTCGTCTGCACGAATTGTGGACACTACTCAAATTAGCTACGGGGCGTATAGCTTACCCAAATCTCGCCGACAAGTATCAAATTGCGACGACAAATATTTATCGCAATAAGATCGTTGAGAATTTGTCGGGCGACATCGATTTTGTGATTATAGAGACGTTTCGAGAGTCATGTGGCAGCAAATTTGACTTTCCGCGCTGCTAGAATAGAAAAGCAAGTGAGGGTATTATGGATCGCCTCGATAGACCATCGGACGAAGAAGTTGTTGTGAAATTCGAACCTAGGGTTGCAGCTGGCGGTTCTGGCTCTGGGCGTGGTCGTGGTCGCAGATCAAAGAGCGGTTCTGGTGGTGGTCCAGGAGGTTATCGTCCGGGTCAGAACGTGATTTGCACGATTCTCAAGCCCGAGCCCGGAGGCTATTCCGCAAGAATTGTAAAAGACAATTTGCCTGCGTATTTGCCATCTAACGCTCGGCACAACGTCGGTGACGATGTACTCGCAACTTTTGTTTGCGTTGACAGAAATAGGATGCTTTTATGCGAGCGTTTCACTCATGGTAAAGGAGAGTTGGTCCGGAGAGATTGGGAGAGTTCCTTCGATCAAATTCGGCTAAACGATTCCGAAGAAGTTGCGCAAGCGAGACCTGAGTCCAAAGGCTCAACTCAGTCAACAACGAATCTCGTAATGCCTCCGATTGGAACTGACACACTCAAGACTTTACGCCTTGCCGATTACAATCTCGATTGGCTCATAACTCGGTGGGAAGGCGGAATGTACACCGGATGCATAAGAACATCGTCGGCGAGCGAGTCCTCCGAATCGGCCTTGCTTCTATACCGAGGACGCGCTGTAGGCTGTATTCATTGCGAGAATGGGTCGCAGGCAAAATCGACCGAAGCCGCATTACAGGCGATGCTGTCGAATCTGGATGCACCAGATACGGTGGTAACGATGTACGAGCTGCCTGATGAGATTATTATGGCGTACTCTGCACTTTTCCTTGGCCATCCTGTAGAGAGGAATGATGACTATAATTCGAAAGAATACTTTGAGTACATCTCAAATTGGTTGAGCCAAAAACATGGTACAGCAACAGTCGCAATTTCGGGTTCGGAAGGTCGCGATACTATTCTCTGTTTTATTTGCGAGGGCAACTGCATTGGATCTTTCGATGTCGAAAGCCAGTTGTTTCAGGAAGGGCACGATTTGGTTGATAAAATGGTGAAGGCCGATCTGCGAGCGCCCGTAGAAGTTAGTATCATTCCACCGGATGCGTTTAATCGTTCGGGGATCTTTGGTTTCAGTCTGAGCATGTGTCTTACTCGACTGAGTGATTAAGCAAGCGGTCTAGCCGTGTGACATCAGACTTCGTGTGTTGATGGTTTTCGGGCTTGTTCACAGCAGAACATTTCGGGTGTGCTAGCAAATCAAAATGAATGACTGTGTCGGTCCATTCTTTTAAATCGGGAGAGGGATCTTTTGAGTGATCGTGATCTATTTCAGTTCCTACTTGCAGTTTCAAATTTGCAGTAATTGGATGGCGTAGATACACGTAATGGATGTAGTTTCCGAATGCTCCGAATGGCAGTCTCCAATACCTGCTCCGAGGCAAGGAATTGAAATAACTTATGTTTTTTACGGACGGAACTAGACCATCTTGTCTTAGTACCAGGAACCTATTTTTCTTATGCGCAATTCGATGCTCGTTGTCGGGCTTTCCGTCAATCGTCAGTGAGAGGAGCAACTGATCTTCATTATCATCTGTCGAATCCGTATGCTCTAGCCAGCATTCGCGAACTTCAACATGGTGATCGTTCCATTGGAATTCTTTCGGCTCAACGGAGATTTGCTCAATAAAAAATCCTTGATCCTTTGATTTTGCGATATCCGGACTAAAATGCTCGACGGCCACAACCTTGCGGCCGTTGATAGTGACTTCTCTCATCGAAAAGGCCTGCGCGTGTGCTGGTTGGATGTTCAGTGCGCAACCTAGCAAGGAAATTGTGTGTACAACCGTTCGTCGCATCTCTGCTCCCCCACAGCTTCTAATATATGATTCGTCCGTGATGTTGAAGCGGTCGAACAGGCAGTTTGAAAACTGTTGGTCTTGCATCGAGCACTCGAGTTCTGCGCGCCGCTTATCATTCAACTTTGCGTAACACGCTCCTAGCCAACCGATCGTTGATGCGAAATTTATGATCCAGAAAACTTGAAAACCCAGAATTGCACTATCATGTATCGATGTTCCGGGATTTGTGGAATCTAGCCGATGCGGTTCAGTTCTACAACACAACGATTTTTATAAGTTACCATTTTGGAATACACTCTAAGTTTCTGAGGAAATGTTATACGAGGTCAAAAGCATGTGGTCATCCCAGTTCTCTTTCGCAAACCTGTGTTCAACAGCGAACCAAATTTCCTGACAGTGCGGAAATTCGACATGGGAGCGACGTATGCTTAAATAGAGATTCTGAGCTCGAGGGGTGCGATGGTGGACTATTCATCTGAAGAGCGAGTCGACTATCTGAGTGAAGCGCTGCGCGCCATCAACTTCACCGAGGATGATGTTGCCGACTGCGAAGATCATGTTCGAGCCAATCCTTCCAGTGCTGAGCACCGTGCTCAACTTCTTGGTTATTACGGTCATCACCAATTTTGTTGCAAGAATTCGTCTGCATTTCGATTGCCGCATCTTCTGTGGTTTGTGGAGAATCGACCCGAGTTCGACTGGGTATTTTCTGGGTGTATGGCTTTATCTTTGAATGACACCGTTGAAGACTTTCAGGCGATAAAAGCCGCATGGGAAAAGCAATTAGAACGATTTCCAGAAAGTGCTAGAGTTGCTGGAAATTTTGGTACTTTGTTACTGCACATTGATCCTGCGAGAGCTGTCGAGCTGCTTGAGCGTGCTAGCGAACTTGAACCATCCGCGACCTATTGGAAAGACTCCGCTTTGCGAGCGAGTGTAGGGTCTCGGTTTCAAGGAGAGAGATTACTATCAATACCATGGGCTGCTAGTCGACCGTGCATTCATCGGATAGATGAACAGCTTGAAATCACTTTGTCAGATTTCCGCGCGAGACATGATGGACATGAAGATCCTGAGATTTTGAGCGAGTTTATCAACTTGATTCGAAACATCGATAAATCTGCGTTATCGAAGTTCATGATGCACGCAATGAACGAGATTGGCTATCCATGGACGATGGAAGGAGTCATCGGTGGAGGCTTAACTGGAGCGTTGAAGGATGCGGAACCTGATGACCCTATCCATAAAATTTCTGATGACCGGCGATTGAAGGATCTGTGGAACGATCTGATTGCAAAACTTTCTAGCGCTCACTCTAAATCGGTAAGGTGGCTACTTCAAGATTCCTTGGGATTGGATGGATTGATCGACCTGAAAAGGAGGCGCTAGATTTGGGGGGCCCAATGGCTGCCACTAAAGTTGGTGCCTCTCCACCAGAGCCGTCGCGCTTTACCGACAAGTATTAGAAGCACTTCTCAGCGCTGAGGTCGCAGTCCGGGAATGGAGCGGAAGATTTGTAGATACGGATCACTTGTTGCTCGGTTTGATAAAGCAGGCTGATTCGTCATTGTCAAATATCTTTGATTCCGCTGGTTTGACAACGAGCAAAGTCATTTCGGAAATCCATGCGATACGCGGGGAAAATTCGAGACCGGAACTCGAAAAGCTTCCTATTTCTTACACAAGCAACGCAAAACAAGTTTTCGATCGGGCTGCTAAAACTGCAGGCAGGGCGGGGCGAGATAAGGTCGAGTGTTCTGATCTCCCTGAAAGAATTGATAGGTGACCCTAGTTATATGGTCATGAGAGTTTTGCACAATTTAGAAATTAATCTGTCTAATCTCGCGTGATCAGGCTCACCAGAAATGGTATCATCGGTGGTGCTTCCCGCTTGGAGTGTTAAAACGAACCCTCGGGAAAACCGCCTGTCGGCTCAGGCAACTCCTTAAACAGCAGTTCGATGATGCTTGAAAAGACTTCGGATTCATCTAAACTTCTTTCGACGGAGCAGCGATGCGCAATTGGTGAATTGTCTACCATTTTTTACCGCAACGTTATTGCAACGCTGGACTTGTACATTGAACGGATTAGCAATGCGAGATTAATCCGTGCCAAACGATTCTATTTACGAACCACCTGTGACGCCTCAGCAATCAGGCATCGCGCCCGAGGGAAAGCGCGAGGGGAAAACTGAGCCGACTGCAGGCGAGACCAAACTTGCCGATGGAGAAACGCAGCAAAAGGGCGCGACCCAAGCCAGCCCGTGGAATCCTCTCGGACTTCTGTCTGCGCCAGTCGATGTTATATCGAAAGCCGCGAGCTCTATTCCAAGCCCATTTCCGTCAGTCGAGATTGGCGGTGATGATGTTGCTAGGCAGCCTGTGAAGCCCGCGACTACCGGTCAAATAGACTTCAAACCAGGCGGCAGAGTGACAGACAACCCAATGGTTGAGAAGACAATTCAGAAGATAAAAGACGCGCCCGACCCGGTTCTCGAAATGGTCAATATGCTTGCCGGTGGGTTGGACAATCTTAGAGGCGCGAAACTCTACCAAACCGTTTATGGCGACTACCAATTGCAAATGTCGCTGAACAACCCGACTAGAGAAACAATGGTCGATAAGTCTATGGGACCGTTTAGCTCCGGTCCAGTGACGATGGACAGGGAAGTCGGCATGCGCGCTTCACTCAGACCTGCCAGCGGCGGAGGCGCAATGTTGCAATTGAGCGATTTTATGGGAGTGCACCCCACCGTAGAAGGACCGCAAAAGAGCAGAGCGGTACTGCCAGGCAGCGCAACGCTATTCAAAGGCTCGGACGGTGACTATCACATGTCAGTCAATGGACAAGCCGAGTGGGGGCTGCGCCGGACGCATTGGACTAAATCTCGAAACATAAACATTGATCCCGAAAATGTGCGCGATCCATTTTTGCGAGGGATGATGCAAGAGGCGACTGACATAGATCGCACGCTGGCAGATCTGTTGAAGATACAACAGTCGCAAGACATTCTCAGCATCGGCATGCAGAGAGCTCCTTCATCTGCTGCAGGAGTAGAGCAGTTTGATATGCACGTAAAGTCGAGAAGCGAAAAACACGTTTCGTTAGGTCAAGATGTGTCCGCCGGTTTGCCGGTCAAAGTAGATAGTGTGGATCTGGGAACCGACGTGTCGGCTTCACTATCATACAGTCGGCATGCGGGTATCGCGCTGAGCAGCATCAACGGAGTGAAAATCAACATTGAGCCATTCGCCGGATTTAAACAAGTGGTATCACCGACGAAGCTCACACTGGGTAGAGACAATTCCGGCAAGGCTGCAATGGGCATTCAATTTGTTTTGCACGATGGACAAGGAAAACCTGGTGAGCCCGTGAGCTTCTCGATTCCGTTTTCGAAGGTACTTTCGGAACTGGGCAAGAGGAAGAAATGAGTGTGGAATTTTGAAGGTTCGCCGTCGGAAACCGTGGGGAGGGTCATACTCTTCTTTGTTTGAATAGTTGGTTTCGACAACTTCTCCTCTTGCAGAGTAACTCAGAAGGCGTAGTAGTCCTCCGGCACTGTTTCTGTCGGTCTCCAATCGATCTCCCCGGCCTCAGCCCCTTTGTACCGCAGGAAGGTTTCGCTCATGATGTCCTTTTCCATTTTAGGACTTTGCAGTTTGCTTGACCGGGCCCAGGCATCAGCAGTGGTGGCATCGAGTTCATCGGCTCTAGTTAATCCCAGTAACAACACAAGTAGATGTTTGCATAAAGCACCACGAAGTCCGCCGCAGGAATTTAAGTTTTGCGTGCCGCAGCAGAACTTTCCGTCGCTTGTGAGCTGGCATGAATAGACCAGATCCGGATCGGTCTGACTCTTCACAACGCCAATCATATGTTTGGATGTGACCTCTGCGAAGAGCTGAAAACTTTCCGCTTGTAACATCTTGATTGCTTTTTTCAACCGCTCTTTGTCGATACTTGCTTCAAGTCGTTCGAGAAACTTCGCAAAGTCCAGCGGTTCGTCAGGTTCATCGTCCATGACTTCTCGAATTTTGGCTGGATCGGTTCCGTAGCCATGCCATTCCAGACCAGGAGCACCTTCGTATCCTTTCGGCAGAATGGTTTTCTCGTTATACTGGGTTCGTTCGAAGTGCACTTCCGTCAAATCCGCATTTAACAGATCGACTCCGATTAGTGACGTATCTGTAAAGTTGGCGCCATTGCATTTGGTGTCTCGCAAGCTCGACTTCATAAAATTTGCTCGACTAAAATCAGCACCACTCATGGAGGCATCGGAAAAATCCGCATTCTCAGCGAGTAGAAGACGGCAATTCGATTGATCGAGGAGCACACCTTTGGCATTGGCATTCGACAAGGTTGCAAACTCCAGCGAGCACTGTTTCATCACACAATTTTCCAGGTTTGCACCATTCAATTGCGCACCGTGAAAGTTGGTCCCAGTGAGATCGCATCCCGAGAGATCGACCTTCTTCAAATCTAACTTCGATTTGCGTTCCGCCATCATCTCGTTGAATGATTTGATACCATCAGGTCCGCTTCGCAAGAGAGCGGTATACTTATCTCGTTCCTTTGCAGAGCTGTCCTTCTTCTCGGAATCCAGTTTCTTGATCTCTTCGTCTGTGAGAGCGGGTGTGCCGAAAGCTGCACACCAGGCGCGAACAGCAAGATTGCGAAATTCTTTGGGTTTGATAGTGCCTTTTGTGACTTTCGCGGTGACGCTATCAAGAAGCAGATTGTAGCCATTGAAAATGCACGATATGTTATGTAGCGCGTCCGGCAAACTGTCCACTACTGATTGGTTCATCCACGTATCACGCCGTTCGAGATACTCTCCCTGGACCAAGTCAACATAGTGTTCCTTCGGCGCAACATCTGCAAACGAGATTCCAACCTTCGGTTTACTGTTTGTGTAGTACGCAGGCGAGTAAACTCGGCATAAAATTTTCGCTTCGGGAATTTCCACGATTGCTTCGAAAGAATAAGCACTGGAGCCATTTGCGGCGGCTACCAATTCGTTTATTTCGGCAAGCTTTGCAAGATCGGTCTTATGCGATACTTCATCGATTGCTTCCTTCAAACCCTTGACCTTGCTTGTATGCGCTTGCAATTCCTTGAGACTCGCACCAGCCAAAACTGCGTCGGTGAAAGTGGCACCATCCAGTTTTGAGTTTTTAAACTTCGATAGCGCGAGGTTGGCATTGGTCAAGTCACAATCGGTGAAATCACAGTCGATGAAAGTGCAGGCGATCAGCCAGGCTTGTTTCATTGATGCGTTTTTGAATTTGCAGTTCTTGAATGTGACACCATTCGCACCACAAGTTTCCCAACTGCTGGACGTGAAATCGCAATTCTCAAAACTCGAATAGTCGAAGAGCGTATTTTTCAGATTTGCGTTAGTGAACTTTGTGTTTTTAAACTTGCAAGCTCTCGCAGACACACCGGCGAGAGTCGCTTTCGACAGGTCACAGTTTTCCATCGAGGTGATGATATAGAGGCAGATCAACTGAGCCTCTTGAAAGTCGCAGTTCTTCACTTCACACAAAGAAGTCAGGTCGAATTTCGCGCGAGGAAATTTGCTGCCTGTTGCCTTCAAATCCCCGGTCCGGAAACTCGAATTGTTGAAAATGCAGTCATCCAAGATCATATCTTCGAGCGGAAATCCGTCGAACACGAGATTGCTGAAGTCGCGTTTGGAAAAGTCGCGTTTCACTCCCCAAACGAATGTTGGATCGAGATCAGATAGCAATCGAAATCGCTCAGAATTTCCTTCTTTGAACAGTGCGGCGAGAGCGTCGTTGTCTGGGAAAAACTGCGCAAACAAATCGTCTTCTTTAACGACTTCGATACGCGCGCCCTTTTTGATCAGCTTCTCTGCCTCTTTGACCGGCGCCGGAGTTCCGCGAGAATCTGATCCCACGATTATGGTTACCCCATCAGCAATGGTTGTGGAAAGCGAGCCGCCTTCGCTCAAGACTGCCGCTCGGATTTTCTCTTCTAGATTCCACGAGAACTTCCCAGCCAGAACGACTGTCTGACCTTTGAATTTAGGTTCCGACTGTTTGGCTGTAACAGCATTCGTCGGCATTGCAGGTTTTGGCATTGCAGGACCTCGGGCGACGGTTCAAGACCTATTTACCACTTGGTTCTGGAATTCCTTCTCCCTACTACGCTTAAATTTCTACTCGAAGCTTCTGTTCTTAATTTCAGCCGGTCGAGATTTCCGTTTGAGGTTGAGAACGTTGTGCTGACCATCGCTCGAAAACCTGCATATAACGAGCAAGCTAAACCCGAGAAGCTCGTCGGCATTTCAGGCAGATCACGAAATTCTGCAGCATTTCCCCTGGTCTTTGACTTTAGATTTTCCTTTGTCAAAACCAATCGATGCCAATTCTTGGTTGGAAACGAACGTTCTTGCTGATGAAAAACAGTCAGGTGAGTTTGCACGCTCCCGTGATTTGAGGAGTGCTCACTTTACGAGATCACCCCAATAGCGTCCCCATGGCTTCTCGCTGGACTCGAACGATCCCAAGAAACGCTGGCCCAGACCGGTGACGCTAAGCTGGTAATACTTCACATCATCTGCGTCCAGCAGTCCTTCCAAAGGAAACAATTGCATATCGTGCTCCGCGAGAAGCAAATCGAATGCAAGTAATAACGGTTCTTTCTGAACCCTAGACAAAACTCCCTTTGATTCTTTGCGCTTCGCGATGTCAATCAAGTAATCATCCGGTATGTTCTCGAGGTCCCTAATAGGCTCTTCTTCAGCCTCGCACCGTGTGAATAGTCGAACAGTTTTACCATTCTTGAGTTCAGAGAAATGTTGATATCCGATGTTTTCTTGCTGGTCAACACTGATGATTCGCGTCTTTAACTTTTTGGATAAGAAGAGCACCACTTCTGGTACCATGCCGGCTTCATACCAGCCAATTGAAGTGGAGCCGTCCTCATTTGAGGTGATCATTATGGATATGTTGTCCTCATCTGTCTCTGCTGATTCGTCGCATGGCGAAAATGTGCCGTTCATAGAATCAGCTAGCTGTTTGAGGCAGGTTAAGACGTCTTTCTCGGAAGCAGCAATTTTGCTTCCCCAGTTTTTCAACCCCACGGTGCGGTCCTCCCTTCTTCCTCGACTGATCGGTCCCGTGACCTTGACCAAAAGTTTTCTACCATGCGTCGATGAGCGACCGTATTTATTTTCCACCGCCGCAGCTGTTTTATAACCTAATTTTCTGAGAAGTCCTTTTTTCGTTGTATAAGATCTCGACGTAATCCACAATAGCACTCAACCTGACGAGGGAATTGTTGTCGGGAATGCTGAAGCGGAGATCCGGCCAGATTGTGAACATCACATCGGTAGCTTCGCAACTCGCCTGTCAATTCAGAGCTCATTAACTCGGTAACCGTTCATTGATTCACGAATTGCTTAAGTTCACTTGCTAACGCCTTGGCGCTAGGATAGCGCTCTGCCGGGTCTTTTCGCAGACATCTTAGAACAACTCCTATGAGTTCAGCGGGAATCTCGCTATTCTTTGCGCGGATGTCGTCAGGCTCATCCTTCATATGTGCGAGCAGCACTTGTGTGGTAGCAGGTCTTTCGAACGGCGGGCGACCACACAATGTTTGGTACAAAGCACAACCGATTTGATACTGGTCGCTCAGCGGGCTTTGCCGTTGTGCATGACAGAACTCAGGACAAATGCCGTCGGGGTCACCATATAGGCCTGATGTGCGGGTTTCGGTCGAAGGACCATCCCATTCAAGATCTCGGAAGAGTCGCTCGGCTAAACCGAAGTTGGATATTAAACCTATTCCGCGACTGCCAGCGCCGCCCGCAACCCGCAAGTTGTTGGTGTCGATTGCACCATGAGTACTACCATGCTCGTGTGCATAGCTCAACGCGCTAAGGATGTCTATGAATATAGAAGGAACCCGATTGAATTTCGTTTGTATACGCTGACGGCTGAGATTCTCTGTCGTAAAACCAAGCGCGTCACCAATTGCACCGCCCAAGAGGCAGCTAGCGATTTTGTCTGCAAGTACGCTTTCGTGGTTACTCATGTTTTCTGTTTTCTCAATAAATTATTGGTATTAAATATGGTGCCAAGTCCGTGCAAATCCAACCGTTCAAAAT
The DNA here is from genome assembly GCA_044225915.1 of Obscuribacteraceae bacterium (SeqCode). GTDB lineage: Bacteria > Cyanobacteriota > Vampirovibrionia > Obscuribacterales > Obscuribacteraceae > JADYXR01. Next base: position 17,116 of record JBGAHZ010000074.1, on the reverse strand, counting down.
CATTGAACGGATCTGTGCTCAAGGTTGGCGACTCGCGAATTGCAAGTCGCCTGGCGTTAAGTGAAGATCGAACCGGGATTTGCCACACAAACTTAATTTCTACTTGACTCGAACTGTTTCCATTCGAGAGAATTTGTGGTGATGTTATGCAGTGTATGTTTAGCCAGAACCTCACGGCTACCTGGTTCTGATAGATGAGTGCAGTCAGCAATTGGCATTCCTTAGAACCGCCCAGTCCTATCACAACGGTGACGAGGTTCTGGTTCAGTACGAATGCAAGAACAGCAACATGATTCCAGTCTTAGTTGACCTTGTTCGCACGTAAGTATCAGGTTTAAAATAGTGGAATGTCCTTATCACGAATTTTTCCATGTGTCAGTTGCCGAACTCCGATCAGGGATGGTCAGCCGGTTCTGCCTCATATGCCCGTATTTTTATGCCGTCGGTGCACGACCGAAAAGAAACAAATCATTTTTACCGAACACGAAATCGGCAATAAGCGGTTTCCTGAATGGAATGGTGACGAAGTGCGATCATTGTCTGGATATCAATGTTCGAATTCGTTTCTTCCATTTGTTTGCGAGAATCAGCATTTGCTGCGGGCCACATTTGCAGGGCTAGAGTGCCTGGAATGCAATTTCCATCTAAAATGGTCGTACGACTGGACTTTAGATTGGTCGTGGAAGAATATTGAGGGGCCGGGCGGTGCAGGCGTTTGCGCTGAAATTCCGCCAACGAATCCGTTGGGAGAAATTTCCGTGGCTTTGGAACTGCCCGATGGTTCAACAAGCGAAGAGTAATTGTCGTGATTCGGGTAACCATCGATATAAGGGCGTGTGATCAATAGGAACAGCAGTTTGTGTAGGACAGTACAGATGCGCAGACAGATCGTGATCATGTTTGTTATCGCGCTTGTAGCGTGCATAAGTTTGCCTCCGCCAGCACATTGTTCTGACGACCGTGCTCTTCGATTACCTTTGATAGGAGACTTTGACCCGCCGGGCGGATATATTGAGCCCCGTCGAATGCAGATTATCGACGCCGAGCCTAAACTGATTCGACTACACAGTTGTCCCTCCGATCCAGAGCTAGATAACCTGTCGTCTCCTGACTCGCGAATTAAGGACATACCGAAGTCGCCCGCAACGGGTGCCACAGATGCTTTCGAGACTCAGGAACCGAGGTCAAGCACAACGAATGATCCAGACGATTCTCAGGAATTGCGCTCCGCATGGCAACTTTGGCATCGGCGTGTTGACGAAGCCGTCTTTGTTCGTTTTGACGGTGTCGCACAGCGTGCGTTTGCGAACAGTAGACCGTTCAGTTGCGAGGCCGCATACACGGTCACTCACGACAGGCAGATCATCAATGTCAGATTGCTCAAGAAGAGCCACAATATCGTCTATAACTCGATGCTTTTGATGGTGTTAAAGTCAATGAATGGAAATCCTCTTCTTGAATTTCCGTCTGGCTCTAAGCGAGAGTTTGTAGAAAAGACGGGCGTGTTCACAAGGAATTGTGGCATTTGCGATCCTCCCTGCGAAACGGAAGATCAGGCGATTCGGAACATGCTGAACGAAAGATCGTTAAGGAAGCCAGAGAATTCAGACCGCTCTTCAAGTAAACAAAAAAATTGGTAAACTGTGGGCCAAGAATTCTTTTTTACATAACCGAATATGGTGGAGTGGCTTGCGGAGCGTGTAACTGCTTTTGCACTTTCTCAACGAGCGTTCTAAATGTACAAAACAGAACGCGGAGTTTTTGTGGCACCACTTGTGGCACTGACCAGTGGCTATTGGACCGTGTCCCCATTAACGGTCTGCATCTCAAGAATTTTAATTGGCACTGGTAGAGCGCCCGAATTTAGTTTGATGGCGAGATCAACCGCTTGCTCTTTAGAAAATCCCCCGCTGATTTCACCATGTCCAGCAAGAATTGGTTCACGGACTGTAATTCCGCGATAATCGTTTATTGATAGTGGCTGCCCATCCGGTCCCCGTTCGGTCGGTACTCCATCCATAAAGACACCAATCTGCTGACCAACGAGTCTTTTTGTCAAAGCTGCGAATTTTATGGCGCCGTTTTCGTTGAATTCGAAGTTGACATGCCACGTAGAGCCGCCTGCCATCGGCGTTGCTTGGGCTCGTTTGAGGTCATAACCATTTAGCGCCGTATCCTTCCAAGATTGCACACCATAGGGTGTTGACGCTAGTTCTTTGAATTCAAGTAATGACGTTGAACTCATGCTGCCTTTTAACTCTTGTGAGGCATTGATGCCAGGCAGTTCTACAATGAGTCTGTTTTGTTGTTCTCGTTTAACCAATGAGTCCCAGGTATGGTCGTTTGCGCGAGCCTTGATGACTTTCTCTAACTTGCTCATTACTTCCGGAGTGACTGCGGGCACTTGCGGAGGCGCAGGCAACGCCTGCAAAATAATTCGAGTTCCACCCTTCAGATTGATCGAGGTGGAACAGCCTGTAATAAGTATTACGCCAACTAACGTCGGCGCGGCTATAACAAGCATGACTAGAAACTTCTTTGACATTCGTCCCGATTTGAACTCCCCATTCTTGCGCATGCCAAGGATTATTCGGAATTGTATCCGCCAATGCCATACGAGAGCAATAATGTTCCGTCGAGTTCGTCATTCCAAGCCATAGCACTGCAATCTTGAACAGAAACGTAAATTGATGGCTCTCTGGGCTGAGTGGCTCGCACTGAAACACGGGTATATTGTCTTTCATGAGTAGATCGAAACACTACAAGTATCAGATCTCACTAGTTCGTCTTTTTCTAGTGGCTTTCTTCGTATCACTACCCAACGAAGCCTTCGCACAAGGAGCGGAGTTTCAAGGCTCGACTCGTCCAGAAGGCATCTCACGAACTACTAGAATAAGACAGGCACCAACTACAGTACCATCAACAAGTTTAGACTTTTCCTTTGAAGGCGTAACTAATGTTATGTTTTTGGTAGACTGCTCCCACTCCATGACGGAGCAGGCGGTCAACGGGCAGACAAAGATGGACTTGGCTAAGAGTTTGATTTCCAGGGCTCTTGCAAAAATTCCGGCTACAACTCGGTGCGGTCTCCGGGTGTTTGGACAAGCCACCACGCCAGGTATGGAATGCCAGGCTACGGAGCGCTTGATTGAACTGAAGGAGAACCAAAATAAGGCGATCGCGGAAAAGGTAAATCAGCTTTATCCGGGCGGAGAGACGCCTCTCACTTATGCGCTAAAAGAAGTTTTCGAATCAGACTTTAAGGGAATCATGGATCGAAAACTCGTCATCCTGCTTGGAGATGGCGAGGACACATGTGGTTACGATCCGGCAGCATATGTTGGAACGCTATCCAAGCGCGGAATTGAAGATGCACACGTAGTTGTACTCTCATTAATTGGACTACGCGATCGCCGTGCCAAAATGAAACTCGAATCAATTGCCAGAACCACAAATGGTAACTACTATGACTTTGATGAGTTCGAACAATTCATCGCCGACCTGAGGACTTTAAAATCAGATGGGCATTTTTCTTCTACACTTTGGAATTCTCCAGAGTTGGGAAGCACCGGAATGAACAGAATAGATGAGTTCGCGAAGTTCCTGAGAGATTATGATCTAATAGGCATGACTCGCGGCAACGTAAAAAAACTTCTGGGCAAACCAGAGCAGAATGGGGCCTACTATTTAGCTTATCCTCGAAGGGATAAGGATCTTCTTTGGGTCGGATTTGAAATCGAATACGAAGATTTAAAGGTAAAACAATGGCGAGAAGTGTGGGGAAGCAAGACCGGTGGCAAGACAAGTGATGCTTCATGGACTACTACCAACGTGGTGTTCGATTCATCAGATGTTCGACGTTTAACGAAAAATCCTCTGCTGCTGTTGTCACTAAACCAAAATAAACGAGCCAAGCTCGAGACGTTCGTTCACGAGTAAACGCACTTCTAATTGTCGTCAGGATGTGCATATTCGGAGACCAATACTCTTAGCAGGTTTACGGTCCCTGTGTCGTGAGTCCTGTTTTTTTCAAGCGAAACACATGGCATAGAATCAGGCTCTACTGAGTCGTGGCGACAGGTGGACGCCACCGCTCGTGGTGTTAGCAGATATTTGCAGACGGAGCGGTGCCTGTTGTCGACAGGTACACCGACAAGGGCGCCCGCATTCCCGTCCCGCGCCGACATTGTTTATCCTGTCCAGGATAAAAGAACAGAGGACCCTGGCTGATCTGCTCTTCGCCTCACGACTAGATAAACAACTACGCTTTCGTCACTGGGGGAAATGCATAGGTTCTTTGGGGCTGTTGTCGACTGCGTTTGCGCGGAGTTGGCGGCATCGTCACGGGCGATTATACTTCGCCACCCGGAAATGAACCTTGCGAGTTCGATTGGTGGTCTTCAAAAGATATGCAATTTTCTGTGGGATAATTTGCATGCTTCGCTTCGAAAAATCGTTCCGCGATAATGGGTATTAGTAGTTCGGATTTGGAGGTAAAGTGCTTGACACGATCTAAGCGACCGTGAGAAGAACAAATTCGAAGAAGTTGTGCCGTTCTGGGACTCACTCAATTTAGGGGAACATGGAGACGACCAATTTAGTCCAGTTCTTATTCATTACAGCAACTTTGTTGTTGCCGGCCTCACCTGCAACTGCAGTATCCGACATCTCTTATGATTCGAAGAGCTTACTCTGTCAATCCGTTCCCGATCAGTTACCCGGAAAGCGAGACAAGAACCCATTTGATGAGGAACTCACTGATCTTTATAATCCATATTCAGACAACACCACTACATTTAGGAGATTTTTCTCAGTGGGTCGATATGAAAGAGCTTTGGCACTCGAAGCTTCCGGCGACATCACGCACGACAATTCGAAATTCGTAGATGTGATAGCCTGCCAATATCTTCTCGGTAGATACAATGAAGCAATTGCGACTTGTGAGAAATGGCTATCAGTCAATAAAGCCGCTCCCAAACGTTTGCTCGGTTTTGTTTACGAATTCATTGGCAATTGCCATAGTGAAAAATTCGAACTTCAACTGGCCATTGACGCATTCACAAGGGCTAAAGAGCTCGATGGAAGTAGAGACGAAGCCTATCAGATTGAAAATGCACGAGACTTGCTGGCTGTTAAGAACGGAAAGCTAAGCAAGAAAGAATTTGTGGAGAAAGGTGTCAAGGACAGACGATCACGTCTCAACAGCAGCCAACACGATTTAAGCGAAATCAGAAGATTGTTTGGAGCACCATTTGTTGAAATTCCACTTGTCGAAAAATTTCCAGGAGTGGGAAAGGAAGAAGCTTTTACAAAAGCATCTACTCTCTCCAGGCAAGCAAAGAAATTAGACCTGGCCAATGAGTTCGAGCAAGCCGCCAAACTCTATAAAGAATCGCTGAACATCTACGGTTCAGATTCTAGTACCTGGTCCGCATACGCCCTATGCGTGATGATGACCTTTGATCGTAATTCTGATCGTGAGGACGAAATTCGCGGGGTTGCAGAGACTAAGAACGCTCTCCAGAAAGCGACTCAATTAAGTCCGAAGGACTGGCGAACTTGGAACAATCTAGGTATTTATATGGGCAAGGAAGACGGTGATTCAATTGCCAGAACAGCGTTTGAAACTGCACTAAGATGCAGTGATGTCCCAGAATTTCAACAAGAACAACTTAGGAAAGACCTAAGAATTTATTCCTCGATTGATATGCTCAAAAAACACTATGAGCACAAGAATTAGTAGTTTTCGATTGGCTTGATGTCACACCAACGTTCCATGCTGTGCGAGCGAAATTTGTTATCGCAATAGCGCCGATGCAACTTATGCCGACGGTGGACGACCTGAGCCCCAATAAAAGAATTGCGGCGAGGAATACCGGAGCGCGCGCAGCGAGCGAGGATGTGCCGCAGCCGTACCGCTAAAACCCCAAGCGTGTGCTTGACCGCCGTGCTTCAATTCCCACGGGCGACGGCGGCGGATAGTTCCCGGATCTCATGCCGTTCGTCGTCCGCCGTCGCCCCGAACAATCTGAGCACGGCGAGTCAAGCACGGCTGCCGGAGCAACTTTATAAACTCGAGATAGAGTACTACTTTGCGATCTGAAATTGAGTGTGGTCAGACAGTGATAAAGGATTTCATCGTCAAAGTTTGCAGGGCTGGTGATTGTGTCATGATTAGACAGAAGAACTCTAGGACAAGCAAATGCGAAGACCCGTCGAGATCAACTTCCTGATAGTAGTGTTTGTAGGGTTCACGTATTCGCAACCAGCAGCCGCTCAGCCTGCCGATGGTGTACAAATTAAAGGGCCGTGGATCGGCGATCCGCCTGGATGGAAGCCACAAGGTGAGATGACCATCCTGCGTGAGAAAGTTCGAGAATCCGACAAAAATTTCCGCAGTCCGCCAAGTTTTGACCAGGCTCCCGTGCAAAGCAACCGTGCATTGAAATCCGATCCAACAGATAAAGCGGAGATGAAAAAAGTCGAAGACGGTTGGAGCCTGTGGAAAAAACAACTTGAGAGCGCCATTGAAAAACGTGCATCTAATCCCAATATACCTGACCGTTTTAGACCGAAGAAATCATCCTCAGTTACATTTGCTTTTACGCGTACTAACGGAGTAACAAACATAGTTTCATTTCCCAAGAACAATGAGCTTTGCACGGCTATCAGAATGGCTAGCGGTAATAAGTCCCTTGAACTTCCTTACAATGTCTCATACGTAGAGGTGAAGGGATCTTATTCGATGAAATCCGAGCATCCAAATTTCCAGATAACAGATATTACTCCTCACATGCATAAGGCTTTTGGAGGCAAACCATACGGGGAAATTATTGAAGGAAAGAAGAACACAGCCCCAAGCAAAATGCCAGTAGATGGTTCATTGCCTCTTCCTCTTCCTTCGTCCTATTGGAAGCGGCATCCTGCAATACTAGAGGAAGAGTTTCGCTAAGGTCCAGCATAGTCTGGTAGTAATATGAGAGCAAATTGGTTAAGTTTAGGAAAGCACCGTATATGGTGATGAACAGATCGAGTCATCCCCGATTTCCAACTTCGTCCAAAGGTAGCGGCAAAGTAGCGGCAAACTTTTTGAGGGCAAAAACAAAAATGACATAAAGACTGCTGGCACCCTTCAAGTTAGGGTTAGTGAAACTGGGAAAAGAGTTCGCAAGTCCGTGCGGGGACGCGAGATCCATTTGAAAGTCATTGGACGCAATCATGAGTTTCAATACCAGAATTCCGTCATCTGAACCAAACGCGGAGAAGGGAATGGCATCAGTTGTTGGATTCATGGTACCACTTCCTCGGCTCCTCAATTCGGTCAGACTACTGCTTCACGTTCGCAAAGTAGGCTTCAAAATCTTCTGCTTTTAGAAAGTCCTTGACTGTAAGCACTTTAGCGCCGTTGTTGTTGCTGTTGACGAGGCGCTTTTCACCGTCGACTACAGCAGAAATGTATACGGCTTCAACGTTTGCAAAATTACGAAGCTTGTTCATCAGGTCTTCACCACTAACAACAGTACCAACTGGAAACATCGCCCGACCTCCTATACATGTATCCTGTAAAGAATACGGAGAGATCGGCTTTGCGTCTACTTTGCGGGATATGAGCTGCATGTCCAGTAGCTAGTTGATTCGCGATATTTCTTTACCTGGGCGCGCGCCAATGATTCCGCTTTTGTGTTGTTTACCTGCTCTCTTTGCGGCTTCCCTGGATTAACCGCTTAACCTCGTCAAAACTCTCATTGACGGTTAGAGTTTCCTTCACCGGTACCACTAAAGTCTCTGAAAATAAATAGCTGTCCTGACTCATGAGTTTGAGACACGCTAAATGATACATGATCTTGTTCACATTGATGGCGTGAACCTTGTCGGTTTTGTGGCTCGTTACTTCAATAAACATCGATTCTCCATAGGATCGGATCGTGCCATGGCGGCTGGAGCGTGAATCGCGAAGTTCTTTGTTGAATAAATCATGCTTCATGCTGGCTGTATATTTATTCAATATGTGATTGTGGACGTGGGGCGATATCGGCAATCAAGGCGCCTTTGTCACTTTCGTGCGAAACGTCTATTAGCAGGCGTCTTGCGATCACCGAGCTGCGCACATACGATCGTTCTCCCGTCTTGTAGGTGCTTTATGAAAACAGTCGAAATTGAAGAAATTGTTTTTGCTGACGCGATCGCGCTCGTTGACTTGATCGAAAATGGATCGGATTTGAACGCCGTCCGTGAGATGCTGAAGTGCGAAGGTGCTTGAATATATTCAGACGATTGAATGCTGATGTAGTACGAAATCTAGAGTCGAAAGGTTTTGTCATTCCACAGACTTTATCACGACCCGCTTCCGTGCGAGGTCTCAAATGTATGCCACTTCCCGTGGTGACAGGAATCTACTCCGGTCACTACTATTGGTGCCACTGGCTGACTCTGCTGAGACCGCGGCCTCCAAATATGGGTAGATCACTGTCCGGATAAGTTCGATCAAGCAGATGCCGGTTCAATGACTGCCAACCCCTGGCTTCTATATTGACTCTGTTCGGTGTTCGAGAGCGTTTTCGGAAATATTGTCTGTTAGACTTTTTAACCCCGATAATGCAGCCGGTCTTAACGTCGTGCACGGAATTAGCAGTCGGCGTGCCGTCGGTTGCTGAAAATGCCTGAACATGTAATGGATCCAACATTACCGGTGACCCGCTCGATCCACCAGTTACCGGTAGTTGAGCGACGAAGGTTTGTTCTAACGGCAGTAATCAGACTGTCCCGATGCCTTTCTGACAAGAACCACTTCTCAGTTGAGAGCATAGAAAGTCCGCCACCAAGAATGATCGGATAGTTTCGATCTTGCCCTGATATCCTAGAAGATAGCCAACCGTAAAAGTGCCTGTGCCTTCCGCTACTCCATAGCGTTCGTGGAACTCCGGACTAGCAATCATTGAGCGGCGCACGTGTCTAAAGTATCCACCTTCAAGCTGATTGTTGATTGCTATTGCAACCAAATCAACTTCCGGTCTCGGATGCGGAAGAACATTCTGCATCGCCCCTTTCGTTTGAAGATCAATCGGGTAAAACAACGCCTTTTGTGTTGTCACGATTGTTGACTCTAAGCAAGATCCGCTTCGTATATGGATCAGCCGTAGTAGGAGCTTGCACCACATGTTTGTTGGTGATCAAAATACCAAATTGTGAATTTCTTCCTGAACCATCAAAGGAACGCTGAAGAAGAAGCCGGTTCCGTCGGGACCTGCGGCTATTTTCTCCTCGGTAGTCAGATTTTCGTGTTCATCACGATAAAATGAAGCCCACAGTTCTTAGGGCGAGCTGATGCACATTTTGTCCCTGCGAAGGCTTCTTCCTTCCAATTTTTATTCTAACCATAGAATTCGCATGCACCACCTGTAACACCATCATGGAATAACCTTTAAGAGCGCTTTGAGTCACTCTGTTTCTGGTTCTTTCTGAACTCTTCAAGTCGTCGCTGTTGTTCCTTAGCCATAGACACCATTTTGTCGATTCTCGGCTGAACAGTTTCGCCTTCCATGATGTATAGCGGTGGCGTCGGTTTCAACCAGAAGGGCTCGCATTTTGTGTATGGGTCACTTGAACCCTTAATTTCAAAAACGAATTCGTTCAGGCCAATCCAAAATAGAAGCACTCCATCTCTAACGAAGCTGTCAGGAGATCGCGTAACCTTTTCTAGCCCATTTGGTTCGCGCTTGTATAGCGAAACTGTGAAGTCTTCTGCAGTGCCAGGTTGCTTCTCCTTCAGCATCTGATGGAGTCGACGAAGTTCCTGCTCTTCTAAATAGACTTCTTTGAACGGTTCGATTGTGCACACAGCAGCGCGCCAAAGTATGCTCATGAAGAACAGTTTCAACTTCACATAGTCGAAATTCTGAACAGTCCAGAGTTTGATAATGCGTGGTGATTGGGGTGGTGCGGCAGCAATCAACGAAGTCCATGAAGGTGCGCTTCTGAAGAAATCTGCTGCGTAAGCGTCGTAGACTCCTAACTCTCCATCGCACTCCATGCAGAGAAGATACTCTTTCCAGCCTTCGGGGATTCGGCGCCTGAAGGGGTCACCTTCCGTAATTTGAAAGTAACCTGAGTCTCCACGATCTCTTACTAGCCACTTCGGCAGAATGTGCGATTCGCAGAGCTTTTTATGTAGTCCGCAAAATGGACATGTGCCTTCTATCTTTTTCGCCATAGTTGAAAACCGACTTCGCGAGCATTATCGCCTGGTAGCCTATCGGTAGCCTAGTATATGAGGGTGTGCCCCAAAAATAAAACCGCCTTTCGGCGGAGATTGGCTTACTGGGCGAGAGAGGACTTGAACCTCCACGTATTGCTACACTAGATCCTAAGTCTAGGAAAAACGAAGTTTTCGGGGTTTCCGGGAGTTTCCCAAAATTACTGTAGATTAACCAATAATCAGGCTTTTGGAGATCGCATCTTCTGAACCATGTTATCATGAGGAAAGAAACTGATCGGTTATTGATCGGTTAGAAATCGTAGTCTAGTGGATCGGTTTTACCTAGATTTCTGACTGTTGATGACAATTGTCGGGAGGGAAAAATGAAGGAAGGAACAGTTGGCGATAGCAAAATTGTCTCTTTGACTGATGATTTTGCCGACGCCACGACAGCAATTGGCGAATGGCGCGACGCGAAGCTCGCCGGATTTCGTTTCAAGGTAACACCTGCCGGCAACAAAGTTTGGTTTGTTGAAAACGTTCTGCATGGCACAAGAAAATCGATCACCCTGACGATTGGTAGGTATCCTGCTGTTAAAGCCAAGGAGGCAAGAAAAGAAGCAAGTCGGCTGCTGTCGCTTTTGCGGCAAGGAACAGATCCGCGACTGGAACAGAAGAGACATCAAAAAGTTCAAGAGGCGGAATGGGCAGCCGACAAGAAAATGCAACAACTGACACTATCAGCGGTGCTCGCCGATTATCTGAGTCGTAAGAATCTGAAGCAGGGCAGCCGTGACAATTACAGAATCGTCGTCAATGCTTATCTTGCAGATTGGATGAATCGATCATTGATTGAAATTAGCAAGGATGACATCGAGAATCGTTTTAATCAGATCACGAGAAGCGAGATTGGAGGCGGCAAAGGCGGACCAGGAGCTGCTAACAATACGATGCGTGTTCTGCGTGCGCTATTTACTTTCGCGCAAGAAATGTATGAGATGCCTGACGGTACGCCCATAGTTCTGCACAATCCGGTGAAGCGTCTTAACCAGTTAAATTCTTGGAACAAACTCAAACGTAGGCAGACAATGTTGTCCGAGATGGACCTGCCGCTATGGTATCAAGCGCTCTGTAAGCTTGAAGACAAAGTAATGGCAGATTACTTTCTCTTTGTCCTGTTAACTGGCCTGCGGAAAAACGAAGCTGCGCATCTGAAGTGGGACGACGTTCACACTAAGCGAGGCTACTTCGAAATTTTGGACACCAAGAATAAACTTGAATTTGCGCTACCGGTTACTAACAGATTGAAGGAAATCTTTGAGCGTCGAGCCAAAGAGAGAAAGAACAAGACAAATCCATATGTATTTTCGACTGACGGAAAAACCGGTAAATTCGATTTGCGCGAAGTGCACTTTAAGCTGATATCTGATCAAACAAACGTTCCATTCGGATTACATGATCTGCGACGAACGTATCTAACGCAGGGCTTCTTAATGGGACACGATTTGGAAATGCTGAAGAAGCTAGCAAACCACAAAAGCAATGATTCTGACGATGTGACCAAAGGCTATTTGATCGTCAAAGTCAGCGATATGAAGGAACCAATGGAGAACGTAGGCGACCGGCTGTGGGAAATGATGACGCGCAAAACCAAGCGAAAAATTGCGACTGGTTAGGAGGGATTCTCCGCAAAAAGGTCTACCGATGCAGCGACGCACTTCTAAAATTGTGGAGGAATCGCGAAACGCACTTCTCCATTTTCAACTCCCAGGAAACGGGCCTCTACAATCAGCCCCGACTCCAGAGGGTTCGGAGACCAAAGGACAGCTGAAATATTGTTCTGCTGAATCCTAACACCATAAATCCAGAAGTTCTCAATTGTTGTCGAATCCACTAGCTTTTCAACGATGCAGATTTCTCTCTGACCAATCGTGTATGAAACTCCTGGTGCAATTTCATACGACGGCAACGGCTTTCGTCTAACGGACTTGGGTTGGCTCATCCATTCGAGATTCCACAAAAATTCCTCAAGGTCCAACCTACAAACCTTGTTGGTGCCAGCTCCAACGCAGTCATTGGATGAGAACTGCTTCTCGCAGAAGTAACAGGTTACTAACCTAGATGGTCCTTTGATTTTTCCTTCCTCAGGCATCAATTTCTTAACGGAACGAATGCAAACATGACAAATGCTTTTGCTTGAGCCGCAGAGCAACATCTTCCTCTCTGACGAAGGTTTATGGTTACAAAGCGAACAGCAGAGCGAGATCATTTCATCAGCCACAAAAACGATTTAACAGGAATTGGAAATTTCTCTATCGACTTCTGAGTCCATTTCCATTTAATCGATTGTATCTTGAATCGAATCAAATTCCATCCTGGGTGGCAGCGCATTCTCGTTGCGTTACCCGGGTGGCGGAGTATCTTCTATTTAGCAATGACTCTGATAATGATTATTATGATTGAAGCTGTGTAAGCAAGCGACGAGCCTAGGCTACTGGTTCCGCGGCTCGAACAATTGAATGGTCAAAGGAAACATCAGTGTAGAAATAGTCAATCACAAAGCGAATGTCTTTAGGCTTCATGTCTTTTGGCGGCGCAATGCCTCGTTCAGTCAATCGAGCCATGAGCTCTGTGTTTTCGGTAATCGCCTTGAGTTCTCTTTCAGATTCTTCGGCAGTGTGCGAGTGGTCAATCCTTACTCGCCTCACGCTGAAGTCGCCTGTCGAGATCCACAAAGTGTGGTCGCCATTTCTAAACAGTGATCCTTTCAAGACATAGCACTGCTGATTACCTTCGAGAACTTGCTCGATCTTTTCAAGATCAGTCAGCAGTAATATGTGCTTACAATCAGTGCGCAACTCAGCTATCAGCAACGTTGGCACTTCGCCAGCTGCACCGGCTGAACAGCCAGTCGCGCCAGCCATTGCCAACCCTAAGCTTGGCTGCTTCTCTACGACTACTTTACTGGTGTCTCTTCGCGTCAGAACTTTATTTTCACTGGCCCATAGCGTGGAAAAGCGCTCTGACTTGCCTCGTCGTGGACCATAGTCTTGCCATTCAAAACGTAAATAGTCGGGTCTAATAAACTCCGTCCTAAACGCAATTTGAAGCATTTGTTCGGGCACATCTTCAAATTCAGCAAATCCGGAGTCTGAGTAGGAGCTGCATTGTGAGTATCGCTCTCCCACTGCTCTGAGAATTTCTGTTGGTTTCATGGCCTTGGCCTCATGTCTAGCCTTCACTATCAAAACACATTTAAGGTCATCGGATACTTTGAGAAGACTACAATTTTTCGCTGCCATTAACCTTACGAGTTCGATGCGCACCCATCAATAAGAATAATCATGTAAAACGAGACTGCGTGCGCATCCCGCACCACGCAGTGGCAGATATCGTCTTGACCGTCAAGCGCTGACTCGTCTTGTGGAGAAAGGCTTTCCAGATTTCAAAACACCATAAATTATGTGCATCAATTTTCTCATTGCTGCACCAAGAACTTTCATCGGTGGTTTGCCACGTTCCAAAAGTCTCTCGCAAAAAGCATCAACAATTGGATTCCATTTCATTGCGACAAGTGCACTCATGTACAGCCCCTTTCGAAGCCTTGCATTACCCATCTTCGACAGACTAGAACGACCTCGCACCGATGTTCCTGATCGAATTTCTCTCGGCGCCAATCCCGCATAGGCAACAACTTGTTTCACACTCTCAAAGAAATCCAGATTCGGCACTTCCGCCAAAATCAATTGCGCTGTCTGTTCTCCAACTCCCGGAATACTTACAAGCAAGTCATGCTTTTTTCTTCAGTGTGTTCATGTTTTATGAGCAGCTGTTTTATTTTCTTTTTTACTTTATCCATTTCAGCTTCGAGCGTTTTTATTACGTTTGATTGAAGTTTTGATCACCTTCTCGTGCTCTGCTTCTTTACGGTTCATCTCCTGGTTTCGCATATTCCCTAAGCTGTGTAAGCGCCTGGACAATGCCTGAAGTAAATTGCACCTCCGGCGGTGGCGGAGTCAAAGTCCTGGTTTCATAGCTTTAGCGAATCGGCAAATTACGCCGGCGTCCACCTTGTCTGTCTTAGTTCGCTTCAACTCACTTTGTGCAAAGCGTTTGATGCAAGACGGATTAATCACGCTCACCTTCAAACCTTGTTCGAACGAATGAGTTGCGAACTTTTCCCAATAGGATCCGGTCGCTTCCATGCAGACGTGAGCCTCATCGACCTTGAGCCTGCGAAGCCATTTGGCCCATATCCTTAAACCCGGACAGTTCAGAAACTGATGATGTCCGGCCCTGTCCATCTACTTCTACAAAAACATCCAGCGTAGCTTTTGAACATCGATCCCAACATACGACACCGGCATAAAATCCCACCTTTCTGTTTGTGAGTAAAAACGGATTCCAGATCTTTATGGTCTACCTGCTAAATACAAGCTCTCAGTTGTACACTGGAAACAAGATATCGTCCGACCTCTTCGATCCAGGACAACGGGAGGACATATCTGCCACTCAGGATCAAGTCCTATGGATAAAGTCTGTCTCTTCCCGCGCCTACTGATCCAGCGTCCCAAATCAGCTTGGAACACGCTAGCACAGTGGCTATCGTGTAATAAACAAGATAGCAGGATAAAGTCGAGCCGCACTTTCTTCGAAAGTGCACCTCTGACCGGGTTTAGCAGCCGCACACCTTCTTTTGATACCCGCCAACAGCCGCACATTTCCCGAAACACGCTCCCACATTAGGTTACACGAGCCGCACATTTTCAAAGTTTGCCCCAAAGGTGGTGCCACGAAAAATCACTTCTGTTTTCTCACGTCGCTCGTTGAGACCGTGAAAAGTCGATTACATGTTCCGGTAGCTATTTCACCACATTCGGTTAACAGTCGCACGCGTTTTAGCAACACAGGAGGTTTGCACCAAACAGCTCTAAGTGCAATCTGAACTCGACAAGTCGAAAGGCACTCGTAAAGACAATTTTCAAGGTGTCCGGGCCTAAGTTTATTGCGGCAGAGACAGGATAAAGATTGTCGCAACTTCGCCCCAAACACTGACGCCGTAAGTGTTTTGCTGTCGACAAATGCTATTGAGGCGTCGACAAGGCGATTCCGGCGCCCAGGGCTGGGAATGTTTACTGTCGACAATCACGAAGAGCACGCCTGAATCACTTGGTGCGCTTACGCTTACCAGCATTTGCTCGGCATGATTTTTAAGCAAGACTTAAGCGGGTTGTCAAGACTCGGCGAAATATTTGACCTTGAGATCGGGTACCCTTAGAATCAGGAGGTTACTATTTGAACGTTGAGACACATATGAGTCTTCCGAACTCGGAAAGCCTTCCTTCTTTTGCCCATCCTCCCGTATCGGAAGTAGCTTTGTCTGTCCAATTCGACAAGGTTCCTGCGTTACGCAGCTTCCAGCTGTGCACACTCTGGAAGCAATTTTCCGAACAGTTTTCCCGGTTCGAAGAGCACCCGCCATTAGATCCAGTCGTAGAGCAGCTCAAAATGGGCCCCCAGTCGCATCGGATAGAATTTTCGCTGATGCAGTTACCAGAGGTTCCACGATACTTCTTCATCACAAAGTCAGGCAACGAGCTCATCCAAGTTCAACAAGATCGTTTCGGGCACAACTGGAGAAAGACCGGCGAAGGAGATGAGTATCCAAGATACGAGCGGATTCGGGAACAGTTTAAAGCCAACCTTGAAGTCTTTTGTGAGTTCCTTGCCGCAGAACGCCTAGGTCGGTTTGCACCTACGCAAGCAGATATCACATACGTAAACCACATTGTGTCCGGCGAAGGATGGGAAAAGTTTGGAGAAATTCAGAAGGTTGTGAATGTTCAAGCGCTGGAGTATTCCGATTCTTTTTTGACGGAGGCTGAGAGCGTCAGTCATTCCGAACGTCATATAATTCGTACTGGCGACAAGCCGATAGGGCGTTTACACATTACAGTTGAACCTGGATACAGAGTAGCTGATCGAAAACCAATTTTGAATCTTACATTGGTAGCGCGCGGATACCCAATCAGCGGAAATATTGATGGAGTGCTGAGTTTCTTAGATCTAGGGAGAGAATATATAGTGAGGGGATTCGCGTCAATTACTCGTTCTGAGATGCACAAAATATGGGGTAGAACGAAATGAGCATCACTAGCAATGACATACTGCCAGTCGATCGCGATGCTGTTGTGGCACCCAGTGCAACGATACGTCTGGAGGCTCCAAATGGAGTTTGCTATAGCATCTTCTGTGATCGTGAATATCCATGGTTGGTTTCGGTTGCGGAAAATGTGCAACGTCTACTTTGGTATGAAAAGAATTGGGACTCGCATGGGGCTCAGCCTCTCAATCCCAATGTAGTGCAAGAGGCATTCACGATCCTCTCACGGGTAATGACGGATGAGTCTCCTATTCCCAGACTGTCACCAACACCTTCGGGCGGAGTCCAAATGGAGTGGCGAATTCCTAAGGCGCTTATGCAGGTTGAAGTTGAGTATGATTGCACCATTTCTGCCTATCTCTCTGATACCAGATCTGGTGCTGACGTAGATTGGGAAGAAGAGTCGATTGAAGAAATTGAGATTCTCAGGAATAAACTCTCAACACTGAAAGACGCTGCATAGTGCTCGGTTCTGCATGGTACCTGACTACATTGATGATACATCTATTAGCGACGACGAAATCCTCTACAGAAGAGTCAAGCTTAAGGCTGACTTGATTACGTTTGATCCAGATTCCAGCAAACTTAGACCAACTTCGACCGCATTTAAAAACACAATGAAGGAATTGGAGTTGCCAGAGGATGCGCCCCCCGGTGCGGAACCGGCGCGGGTTGAAACGTACATGTCCGTTTTTTTGCAAGCGCGCCTGGCAGAGTTAGGCTTAGAGTCGGATCGAGTCTTGGAAGGCGTGACCGAC
>JBGAHZ010000073.1:0-29282 GCA_044225915.1 Obscuribacteraceae bacterium (SeqCode) | reverse complement strand
CGCGGGGATTTGTCCTTGCGGATCAAAGAAAACAGAGTGATTCGAGTGTACGAAACACGTGCGTAGCTCTCTGAATTTTCTTCCTATTGCTGTTAAACTCTCTTATCCGAGTAAACAGCTGTGAAGAAACCAGAAACGCTCAATCGGCTGGGTTCGCAGCGTTTTAAAACGTCGGCCGTGAACAAATGTGTGTTGCTTTTCGATACCAAAACCACGCGCGGTCGAGCGCGCGTGGCTTGCGCGAGCAGCATGCGGAGCGAGTGCCCGAATGTTTCAATGGATTTCGCGAGCATCACCCGCGAATTGGCCATCATCGTGAAAATGGTTTGCCGGGCGATGATCAGCCCGCCTTTTTTGTAAAAAATGCACATTTCGAGCAAAAGTCGGAAAATTGTGCCAAATATGCACAAAAAAGGGGCAAAAAATGTGCAATTTTTGGACATTCTAAATTTTGCGCGCCTGCTGCGGCACCCCGCCGCGGCCAGCCGCGCGCTGCCGCGTCGCCCGGCCGCGTGCTGCCGCGTCGCCGACGGTGCGTTGACATTGAGCTATGGCTTGAAGAAATTGCGGACCATTTGCGCGGCGCCTTTGACGCGCGCGCTGATGGACGAGCCGTGCATGGCTTGGATGCCGCCCTGGAACAGCTTGGCGTGAGCCGCGCCGTATGGGTACCACCAGAGGCGACCGGCACCGCGGGCGGTGTCGAGGTTGATGTTCTTGACGTTGACCATGTCCATCAAACCGATGTGCGAGTGCGAGCGGCCGATGCCGCTGTGCTTCACTCCACCCCAGGGCAGTTCTGGCGCAGCGTGCGAGAAGATGCAGTCGTTGATGTACACCGTTCCGACCTGCAGCAGGGGCGCGATTGCGCGTGCTTGGCTGACAGACTCTGACCAGATCGAAGCAGTCAATCCGAAGTCGCTGTCGTTGGCGAGGCGCACGGCTTCTTCGACAGACTTCACCACCATGATGGCGAGGACCGGTCCGAATGTTTCCTCACTCATGACAGCCATGCTGTGATCGACGCTCGTGAGCACGGTCGGCGCGTAGAAATAACCGGGCAACTCGTTCAAGATACGTCCGCCGCAGTGAACGGTGGCGCCGTTTTGACGAGCGTCTTCGACTTGGGCTGCGATCTTGCCGAGTTGAACCTCGTCGATGATCGGACCGATGTCGTTCGATTCTGACGTCGCCAGATCGGCTAGGGATGCTGGCGCGCCGACTCGCAGCAATTTGGTGTTCCTGACCACGGCGTCGATCAGTGCGGCGGTGTTTGGTCCATCGACGATGTAGACGCGCTCGATGGAAGCGCAGGCCTGTCCTGCGTTTGTGAACGCTCCCCAGACCAGACCGCGGGCGGTGTATTCCACCGGAGTGTCAGGCAAAACAATGGCTGCATCCTTGCCGCCCAGTTCCAGCGTGACCGGGGTGAGGTTGGCTGCAGTTTGTTCGACAATGCGTTGACCGGCTCGCACACTGCCGGTCAGAATCAGTCGAGCCAATTCCTTGCGTTGCGAGAGAAGCTTTCCGGTTTGTCCGTCACCCGTCAAAACGGAGACGGTGCCTTGCGGAAAGCCGGCTTGCTCGAACAGATCACGGATCTTCAGCCCAACGAGAGTTGATTTTTCGGAAGGTTTCAGAACCACGGTGTTGCCTGCAGCGACTGCTTGCAGGATCGTGGTCATCGGAATCGAGAATGGGAAGTTCCAGGGCGAGATGATACCGATCACGCCCAGAGGCTCGCTGTGCAGATAACACTTCTTGAGCCAGGCAAGCGGGTTGCCGAGCTTCATGCGTCGTGGTGCCAGCAGGCGAGTGGCGTTCTTGTTCAGCCAGACGCAGGTGTCGAGCACTCCGGCGATTTCTGCGGAATAGCACTCGGAAAGCGGTTTGCCGACTTCCGTCGAAATCAGCTGAGCGATTTCGTCAGCCTGGTCCGCGACCAGCGATCGCAGTTTCGCAATCATCGCCAGCCTGGTCGCCAGGTCGAACTTGCTGGTTCGAAACCTGATGCCGGCATACCGAACGACCGCGTCGACCTGTGCCTCACCGGCACAGGCAAATTCGCCCAGGACCTGCTTGGTGTGCGGGCAGACCGACCGGATTTTGTTTGTTGTAGTGTTCATTCGAGCTCCAGAATTTTCTTGACTGTGTGGGGTACGTAACCGTGAATGCGGGCCGGCAGAATCGTGGGAATCTGACCCAGAGCTTTTTTCGATGCCTGGGCGATTTCGACCGCCTCGCGTCGAAGTTGGCTCTGGTCATTGCGATCGAACATCTCGGCAGCCTCGTAGGCATCGATGAATGCTTCGAGTTCGAGCACGCTACCGTCGATCGAATGACCCATTCGTTTTGAAACGAGAACGGTCAGACCGCAGATGGCATGCCGCTCTTCCGGCGTCAAATCCGGGCGCATGCGCGGCCCGATGTAGAACATGTTCAGCGCGATGTACTTGAACAGGTCATGGGCAGCGGGGTTCATATTGCCCGCCACTTTGTACCGTCCGTGCAGTCCGTTGGTCCGTGCGAACTGCGCCAGAACGCGTGGGTCATTGAACGGGTACTGCATCATCGTGTTGAGAAACTCGAAAGTGTCGAGCATGCGTTCGACCGGATAGTCCCGCATCTTCCCGGTTTTGAGCAGACCTCGCACCAGGTTCGGAAAGCAGAACGTTCGGTAACCGGCCGCCGCAGACAGCTCCATGAGTGCGCATTCGCCCGCCAGATGGCAGACGATCTCGTTGAGTTTGCGCTTCTTGAGCACGTAGAGAATCGAATTACCGAGCTTGGGAATCAGCGCCACACGAGCGAGAACGCCGCCTAACGAGCGAACGAGCATGACCCGTTTCATCGATTCCAACATCGCGCTCTCTTCGCCCATGCGGGTCATGAAGCGTTCGATGACGTGCTGGTAACTCTGCCACTGGGATTCCATCGCCACAGGATCGAGATCGTGCGGCAACTTGACAGTCAGTAACTGTTGCTCTTGATCAGAGAGTCCTGATGCCGAGTGGTTCCGCGGCACATGATCCCGCGGACTCTGAGAATCGTGATTATCCATTCGAAAAATCCTTGTTCGAGAATCCTGCTTGATGCAGGAGAAGTGAAGGTGACCATGAGTCGCCCTGAGCGCTGGTTTCAGATGGTGCGACAGCGTGAGCGTCACTATACGCAGAAGCCAGGAGCGCTCGAAAAAGTTGGAAATATGGGTGTCAAACGATTTGCGGTAAGAATGAACTCAAAGATAATCAAACGAAAGATGCTCTCAAACTATCCAACGTGAAAGATCACGTTCAAGAACATATGACTTTGAAACTATTAAAAGGCTGTCAAATAGCGGCGCTTGACATTGCTTGTTTGTAAGACCAATTCTGATCTCGCACCACAGGTGATGTCACTTAAAACGTCGGCTGGGACGCCGTTGTGCGTATCCGTTTCGCGGTAACTGTTCTTTTGATATTGAGGAAGCGCTTTGCTAGCCACGCTTGCGATGTCGTTGCGACAAAAACGCGTTCCCTGAAGTAGGGAACGCGTTTTGATTTCTGATCGATCAGAGGGGCTTTAAACCGCCTCTGCCAGGTTTATTCCTACCACTCGGTCATCACTTTGATTTGCGTGCTCGCTTCTTTGTGGGCGCAATCCATAGCGGCTTTCACTTCTTGCCACGGGAAGCGTTTTGTAATCAGCGGTTTCACATCCAGACGACCGGAGGAAATCAGGTCGATGGCGGTCGGGTAGGTGTTACGATAACGGAACACACCTTTGTAGGTCAGCTCTTTCTGCGTGATCGCGTTCAAATCCATCGCTACTTCTTGAGCGCTGAACAGTCCGACGAACACCAGAGTGCCGCCTGGCTTGAGCGCTTTGACTGCTGTCTGTGCAGCGGAGCCGGCACCCGAGCACTCGATGACGACATCGAAGCCTTCACCGTAAGTGGCATCCTGAGTCAATTGCAGAATTTCGTCTTGATTGAACGTTTTGAACGCATGAGTCGCGCCGCACTCTTTTGCCATCTTGATGCGGTTGTCGTGTGTTTCTACGACAGCGATGATGCCTGCTCCTGCGGCTTTCGCGCATAGAACGTTAACGAGACCGATTGGTCCGGCTCCGGTGATCAACACGCGTGAACCCAGACCGACGGAACCTTGACGGGTGGCGTGAATGCCGACAGACAGTGGTTCACACATGGCGCCTTCTTCGAAGCTGACGTTGTCCGGCAGTTTGAAGGTGAAGTTGGCGTCGTGAATGAAGTATTCGGAGAATGTGCCGTGATATGGCGGTGTGGCGAAGAATTTGATGCTCGGGCAGAGGTTGTACTGTCCGCGCTTGACGAAGTCGGTGCATCCGCATGGAACGCCCGGCTCGAGAGCGACGCGATCGCCTTCTTTCAGGTGCTTGACGTTTTTGCCGACTTTTGCGACTTGACCGCCGGTTTCATGACCGAGAATCATCGGTTTATCCACAACATAAGAGCCGATGCGACCTTCGACGTAATAGTGCACGTCAGAACCGCAGATGCCGACGGCTTTGGTTTTGATCAAAACCTCATCCGGACCCGGATCTGGAATCTCCACCTCTTGAATCCCGAAAACATTGGCTTTTTCAAGAACCCCTGCTTTTACCTTC
The DNA here is from genome assembly GCA_044225915.1 of Obscuribacteraceae bacterium (SeqCode). Lineage (GTDB taxonomy): Bacteria > Cyanobacteriota > Vampirovibrionia > Obscuribacterales > Obscuribacteraceae > JADYXR01. The sequence goes on along the minus strand of JBGAHZ010000073.1, from coordinate 24,656 downwards.
ATTTACAACTACCTCGTAGATGGTGGATTTGACTTGTTATTTACGCAGCATTACTTTCGAACCACTGAGGCAAATTCATACTCTCGTACGATTTGCGCACCCGGCTCAACTTTTGGTCGTGGATGAGAATTATAACTGGCTTGGCAACCGATAGATGTCAGCATGCGGTCAAATGCATAGTTTTGAGAAGTTTATTGTCATGAGGTGACAACTAGTAAAGCTGTGACTTTCCATAAGATCACTACGGAGGGCTTCCAAGTCGTGACTTTACTTAACGCTACAAACTAAGTTCTTAAAGCTGTTTCTTTTTGAACTTTTTCCTGAGGACTTTGATACCTCATCAAGTCTTGTCTTGAACAAGAGCCCATTTCTTATTCTACGTGCGTCACAAGGTGTGTCGCATGCCACTTTACGACGCGAATTCCCTGGAGGGATCGCGTACGAGAACACGAAAATGAGTAAATCACGAACCCCTGTCAGGGAAGACCGAAGCGGTCCGAACCCTGAGTTTCATGTCGTCTTCGGAGCGGGGGGCTCCAAAGCGATTCTCGGTGCTGCTGGTGCAATTGTCGGCTTCGACATGTGCGGCTTCACTAAATTCGCCACCATCGGTGGTGTTAGCGGCGGATCCATCCCTGCGTCTCTCTATGCCCATGGATATCCCGCGAACGAAATCTTGCAGCTGGCAATCGGCGCTGATTTCACCAAGTTTCTTATTCCGAAAACAGGCTGGCTGTCGCGTATCTGGGCTCTGCTATCCAAGTATCGATACGAGCGCACTCTGCCCATCAAGGGCGTGTACTCCGGTCAGCCGCTGCGCGAGCTGATTGACGAGGAGGTCCCGGTCTGGCCGTCAGGCTTCTGGACCATGGCCACCAGTCAGTCCGGTCACTCGGTTCTGTTCACCAAGCGTGGAGCTTACTGGAACTGGAAGACCGTCGCTGAGAACAAGCCGGAAGGCTTCGAAGGACCGGTCTCGGTCGGAACTGCGGTTAATGCCTCCTGCGCTATTCCCGGCATCATCGATGCCGTAGAGTACAGCGGCTGGCATCTGTTCGACGGTGCGGTCGGCGACGCGGGCAACTGCCCGGTTCTGCCTGTGCAACTGCGTCTGGGTGCCAAGCCGGAGAAGGTAATCGCCTTCGACCTGCCCGATGACCACGTGAAGCAGTCCTGGTGGTTGCGTTTCCTCTGGCATCTGCGCTGCGGCGGAAGCTGCGGCAACATCGATGCTACCCATCCCAGCGAGGATGATGGCACGATTGTGATCTCGCCTGTGATTAAGGGCTTCCACGGTTTGACATTCAATCTCACAGCGGCAGCGAAGTGGAACGCGATTGTCGCGTCCTATGTCGCCACTGTGCGTCGACTGGAGAAGGCTGGTTTGATCGCCGAAGACCGCAAGGCTAAGGCGCTCGAACTCTGCCAGAAGCTCGAAAGCATCAATTTCAACGTCGCACTGGGTCAGTTCGCAGTGGGTGAAGTTGAAGCACTGTTCGCGGAGCATGGATACCGTGCGTAGTCGGAGCCATGGGGCTCGGCGCCGGTGTCTGTTGTTGCTGCAGACCGTTTTCTTCAACCCACTGCAACTGATGCGCGAGCATTGGAGCGCGTGTCCGGCAACCGTTTAGTCACCGATACCTACCAGTTTCACAGCGCCAGTACGAAACTCTCCTTCGCAGGATTTTTTCGCACGACCGTTGTGAGAACTTGTCGATAGCGGTCCTACGGCAGCCGGCACGTGCTCTTATTTTTCACGCCCTTAATTGAATGCATAAAAATAACAAGGGAGTGAATCCTATGTGGACATTGAAATCTTTCAAACGTTCACTACTGCGATGCCTCTTCTACCCTGTGTTCGCGCGATATGTGAGCATGCCGGGTCGGAGTTTTAAAGGCACGCTGTCTGAGCTGACACCCCACGAGAAAGAAGTGGCGGTCAGGCTTCGGTCGCATGTAGACGCCCTGGCAGTCGGGATCGGCGTACGTCACGCTGCATCCTCTGACAGCTTGAGGCGGGCAGCGAAATATGTTTTGGTTCAATTCATCCGCCGCGGTTTCGCGGTGACCATGGAGCCCTTCGAATTCGATGGCGTCACGCAGCAGAATGTCGTAGCCGAGATAATCGGTCGTCGGCATCCCGAAGAGATCATCGTGATCGGCGCGCACTACGACACAGTCCCTGACTCTGCCGGTGCCGATGATAATGCCTCTGGTGTGGCTGCGCTGCTCGAGATTGCATCGATGCTGAAGGATGTGCCGATGGATCGGACTGTGCGGTTTGTCGCCTTTCCGAACGAAGAGTATCACGGTGAAGATTGGCGCAACATGGGGAGTTATCACCACGCCAAGCGCAGTTTCGAGCGTGGCGATAATGTTGTCGGCATGATTTCGCTCGAGATGTTGGGATACTTTTCCAACGAGCCGGATTCGCAGAAGTACCCGTTTCCGTTCAATTTGTTCTATCCCGATCGTGGCAATTTCATTGGCTTCGTCGGTAACAACAAGTCCAGAGCGTGGGTGCGCGAAGTCATCGGAAACTTCCGTGAGCTGGCTGACTTCCCCTCGGAAGGCGCAGCTCCCCCGGAACGTTTCGAGGACATCGCTCGTTCGGATCACTGGGCGTTCTGGCAGTTTGACTGTCCGGCGCTGATGGTGACCGACACTTCCAACTTCCGATTCCCGCATCTGCACGGGATGGATGACACGCCCGACAAGCTCGATTTCGATGCCATGTCGAGAATCACTGTCGGGATGGCGAAGGTAATTGTCAGGCTGGCTCAGACGAAACGCGTCTGGTCCAGGCGTGCCCGAAAGTTTGTCGACTGATGAATAACGCGGAAGGGGAATGGCTCTGTAACGCCCGTTTGCTTCCGTGTCGTCACCGTGTTTCGTTGTCGAGAACGGGGACGCCGCCACCGTATTCGGTGTCGCCGTCCCAGGTTCTCGATGTCGGAGTGAGCAACTGTCTGCCTCTGGGCAGACGGTTGCTTATTCTTTCTTCCATCATGATACTACGCAATGTCACAGAGTTGATGCGAATAAGCAGATTTTTCTTCCAGCAATCGCAACGGCTAAGTGACCGCAACGTGACCGTTCGCGCCAGGTTCGGTTTGGGTTAACAGTCAGCAGAAATGATGCGTCCGTCGTGACTGAAACGTGACTTGTGACGTGACATTCGACAGTTGTCGATCATGGTGGAATCACCATATTTGGTGCCTATTAACAGATCCCAAAATACTGAACATCCTCCGAAACATAGTCCCTATGGCTCTCAGTGCTTATCTTCGAAGGTTTTGATCAGAAGTGGAGATTATTGTTTTCATGAATAGCGAAATGATAAAGATGGGTATCGCTTTTTCTTTTCTCGCTAAACGTGGTTCAAAACCAAGAAACCAGCTCTCCCAAACTCCACTTGCTATCTTGTATTCCGCATTCCGCGGATCGAGTTTCACTCGCCCAGATTCAAGGCTACCACCGAAATCAGCTGCGTTCTTAGATGACACGAGGGCGCAGTTGACTTCGGACTACAAGCTACCGCATTCCCGAAACAAACCATGGGATTACATATGAAAGCATCTGTGCACACTGCTACCTTCCTCGGCTGCCCGACCTGCGGAAACGAACATGCGTTTCTGCTGCATCCCCGGATCGAGAAGATGGGCTACTTCACGAAGTGGTCCTGCCAACTCTGCCATCAGGTGTACAGTGGTTCGCGTGTGCGGGGTCAGTGGGAACTGACGCTTACGAGCGCCGTCAAGCCCACCTACGTCCTGCTGTCGATTCCGCCCCAGGACAAGCCGGTGTACTTCGTCGTGAAGGCGAAGAATTCCCCCCATAGCGTGGGGACTGCGGAATCCGAGGAACACAATCGATTCTATTACGAGGAGAATTCGTCCTTGACGAATCACATCCCGGTTGAAGCAATCTTCGGATGGAATGGAAGGGCGTACGACCAGAACGCTGATGGTCTGGCGAAGTACGTCGCCGAGATTCCGGATGACATCTTTGTCGATCGTGGAGAGTTGGCTGCCGCCTTCGCTCCGCATTGCCAGGACATGCGGGAGTTGGCTGAATATCTCGGCCTCGACGTCGCGGACTGAGTTTACCGAGCCCGAAATCCATTGCGTTCTTACGAGAACGCCTTTGATGTCGGACTTGAGGGCCAATGTGCCTCGTAGAAAACAAGACCGCAGGGGAGCTCACGAGCTCCCTTTTTTCTATCCAAACCAGGATTCCATGGATGAGCAAAGAAAATCTCGTTGGTCGCATCGTTCAGGTTCAATTCATCGCTGGTCGCAATGGCGTGGCCGGAGTCAGTCCTGAGTTCAACAAAATCGCCTTCGTTCACCGCAAGTTCAAGCGGCGCAAACCTCGAGTCGGTGAGGAGTGGAAGTGCGAGATCCGGGGCGACAGCAAGCCTGAGTCCAATTGGCTTGGGGCGTTGTTCGTCGCTCCGTTGCGGAAGCTTTCCGAGCAAGTGCGGTGGAAGCTCGAAAGCCGGCAAGGTACGGGGGTTTTGGGTATCACCTGCCTGAAGCTCCGCCGTTCGGCCACGATCGGAAACAGGCTAATCAGCGAGCAGGAATTCTTTCCTGCCGATGTCAGCGACATCGCCGCAGATTGGCCTGTGTGGGTTAAGGAGCGGCTCGCACAGCGCTTCGAGGACCTGCGCATGGCCAGGATCAGCATCATCCGCAGTGCCCGTTCCGCGAAACTCTCCGAGTTGAAGCGGAACGCGACGCTGAAACCTGGTGCGAATCCTGAGGATGGCTACCCGTTCCAGTGGGTCAGCGACTGGCTCACCAACGGAAACTACTGGTTTCCGCGAGAGCGTCCGGTTGGAGCGGAGTGGCGGGACTATCCGATCCCTTCCATTCCGGAGGAATGCTGGCAGCACTTTCTCGATGGGTTGGAAGGCAAGGTCCTGGTGGAGTGGATTCCCTATCATCGCCAGGTCATCGAGCAGCGTCCGCGTCAGCAAGCGGCGTTGACTACGCGTCAGAATAAAGTTGCAGCTCTGATCACGACGCACATGTGGAGCGGCAACGATGACTGCAAGCGCGTATCGGTTGGACGAAACGTAATCTTCGTCGCAACCAAATCTAGCGGCCAGACGATTCACATTGTCGACAATCCCGGCAAGGGTGCCATCTACGTATTCGATGAATACGCTGACGCACGCGCGCTGGCCGACGGATCGACCGCCCGGACAACTGCCATCAAGGGCGGTGCCAAGCGCATCCTTCATCGGAGCGGGTGGCAAGCAAAAGTCGCAGCGCTGCTGCAATAAGAAGAGCGACGTCAATGCTAGTGTGCTGTTTACGGCACACCGGCTGGACGCCGTGATGCGCCCTTGTGACTTCGGTAGACGGGGATTTGAACATCGTTCAGTCCCCGTCTATTTTATTCGCATTTGTTAGTACTAGGTGATATAACACGAAATAGAATAGTAGAAAATTTACGAAAAACGATGAAGAGGAAATGTTCTCATTGCTGAGAACGAACCACTTCACCGTCACCACCGGCGGTGTCGCCTATCGTCGGATTGGGAACCTGAGTTCTGCGCCTTCGATAAACGTATACCGCCGGTGGTACTCGTTCTGCCGATCAGGCGGCAGCAGCGACTTCGGCTTCGCGACGCTCGACCCAGTAGGTCAGCGCATCGACGAACCATTGACCGATCTCGCCCCACTGCGCGTCCTGAGCCAGTCGCTGGGCCAGCGGCAGGATGCGCTTGCGGGTCTCGCGGCACTGCTTGATCTTCTTCTTCCGCCAGAATTCCGCCTTTGCCGGATCGTCGCTCTCGAGCGTCGAGAGGTTGTGGACGCGGTCGGCGCACTTCACGAGCAGACCACGGACATCGCCCAGCATCAGCCGGAGGATGTACTGCGCGAGCGACAGACCCTTTTCCTTCGTGCAGAGCTTGACGAGCATGCAAGTGTCGCCGCCGAACCAGTCCTCGATGTCCGCCAGCTCCAGGATGAAGCTGTCTTCGACCGTGTCATGGAGCAGCGCCGCGCAGATGACGGCCACGTCGCGGACGCCCAGCCGGATGAGAAGGATGGCGAGCGTCTTCGGGTGTTCGAAGTAGCGTCCGCCGCCCTCGCGCTTCTGCGGGAGGTGACCGTACTTCGACAGGCGGTAAGCCTGCATGATCTTGCGCTGTTCGCTCGGCAGGAAGTGCGGGCGGATCAGGTTTTCGAACCCCCTGCGGTTGAGCACCTTCATCAGGGCTTCCGGGGAGTTTCTGCCAAGAATATTGCGAGTCATTTGGTGCTCCTTTCTGCCAAAATTGGCGCAGCAAGTTGAGTTGATGTTTCGGTCATGTCAGGCGACCTTTGCCAGTCGCCCGGTCAGATGCCGGTAGGCAGCATCCAACTGAGCGTTGGGACCTTTGTCGCCATCGCCCTCGACGTGAACGTCGGGATTGACCGGATTGCGCACAGTCTGCTGCGCGTCTCCGAACCAGACGTCTGTAGGTGACATGAAGTGCGCCGTGGTGATTTGGATGACGAGCTTGTCCAGCACCGTCACCTTCTGTTGCGCGATTCCCTTGCCGAAGCTGGGAACGCCAATGCAAATCACCAACCCGCTCTCCTTGTCGCTTTCGATGATGGCGGCTGCCATCATCTCGGCCGAGCTGCCGGTGTTCTCGTTGATCAGAACGACGACGGGCTTGTTGAGGGTGATCGGCTGGCGGCGCATGAAGCCCTCCAGTCGGTCCTCTTCGTCCGTGACCTTCGTGATGAACAAGATCCCTTCGTCGACCAGTCCGACATCACGGTGCCACAGTCTGCCGTCAGGCAGACGGCGCTTGATGCTTCCCACTCCGCCTTTCGGCACGAACAGCTCGCAGCAACTGCAAGCCGCATCGACAGCACCACCGCCGTTGTCGCGCAGGTCAATGATGAAAGCGTCGCAATCCGCAATAGCGGCGGCGCCCTCGGTGACCTGTTCGACGATGTCGGGATGCTCGAACGAGAAGATGCGGATGTAGCCGATGTTGCCGGGGAAGCGTCTTGCCATCACGTCGTTTCGGGTCTCGTTGACCGTTTCGGCTTCGGCAGTTTCGGTTCCACAAGCAGTGTCGGATTTATCCTCAAGTGTGATGTCCAGGAGCTTGGTGTAGCTGTCTCCAAGCGAGGCGACCATCTGTGCGATGTAGCCACGTGCGGTAGTTTCGCTGTCGATCAGCTCGTCGAACCTGTGCTCCCAAGAAGTCCAGTCCTTGAGCCTTTCGGTGTCGAAAAACTTGCGTCCAACGATCTCCCACGCGGCGTGATACAGTGCGCGCCCCGCTGTGGAGGCGTCTTGCGTTGTTGACATAACGTCCTCCGTTTTCAGTAAGAAATCGCCCTGCACCACACGTGGAGCAAGGCAGGGTTTGATGGAACAGTCTCTCGACAGCGGAAAGCGACAGCACTACGCGGACAACTACCCAGCATTAATTGCCTGAGATGTGTTCGGAGAGCTATGTAGCTTTAGACTGCGGGGAGAAGAGTTTCCTATCGAGATTTAGTTAAGAACAGATACTTCCAGCTAAACAGAATGGTTCTAATAAACAGAGGACATAAGTGGGAGAAACCACAGATTATCGACTGAATCTTGTTAGTGCGGCTCGCGCGTCCTTTCGACAATCGACATGTGCCGGTTTAAACTGTCGATTTCATTACGGAAAACTGTAGATGACACGAGCTGCGCGAGGTTCTGAACGCCTGCCCGGAAAGGCTTTGCGACTGTATCCGGTTGTGAATAGCAGCTTTTACATTTCTTTCAATGACTTATCGGCTTGAAGATTGATATCACGTTCGCTGAGCGCCATCTGCCACATTATTAGGCTCGCCTCTTCAACCTCATCTTGCCGGCGGTTTCGTAGTTCATTATTTGCATCGAACTCGGGTTCGATGCTGATAGTGCGCGACACCGCCGGCGGTGCTCACTATTCGGTTTTTTTTGTTTTTTTTTGACTTTGGGATTTACGTACTAAGATGCATAGTCTTAGACAAAATAGTAGAAAGAAACAGAAGACGCAGACGGGTGGGAGCGGGTTGCTCTCCAATCCGTCTGCGCCAGCTATTGGTCAATAAGTCACCACGGGCGGTGGTTAGACTACTTCTTGCTCCTTTTGCCTTTTGCTGTCCGGGTGGCGGAGTAACGCATCGCGGCTGGATACTCTATGCGTGCGCCTCGGACTATACCGCTCTAGGCGTGGGGTTTCGCCGCCTCTTGGTCGGAGCTCGACAGCCATCGGTATGCCGGGTCGCGCATGATTCGAATCGGCAGAATCGGGTTGAATTCTCCGAACAAGCCGAACATGCCGGTTCCGTATTCGCCCATCTTTACGCCCAGACGTTTCATCAGGTAGATGTTGACGGCGATGCAGGTCCATCGACCTTCTCGCAATCCGCCCCAGTATTTCCCGACCGTGTCATAGCCTGTCGGTAGCCAGCGCTTCAGGAGTTTCTCCTTCGCGGCGCTGCTAATTGGCAGATTAGAAACCATCGTGGTCAGTCGCTTCTGAGCTGCCGCTGTCCACGCTCGGTTTTTCTCGAGCATTTCTTCTGCGATCGAAACTGCGTCCCGACTCTGCTCTGCTGTGAGCGGTTTATTCAAACGCAAAACGATGTAGTCGTAGCCGTCCCGCTGCCAGTCCTCGAGTAACTCTGCGACCGGACGCCAGACGGTACCAGCTTCGATCAATGCGGAAAAGGCGTAGAGCACGCCATCTCGACCGCGGACTACTGTCTCGGCGTGACCCATCGATTCGCGCACGAAGTCGGCCATGCGACCGTGCACGAGGATGGCATCACCCTCTTCCAGCAATGACGCAGGCGGATTGATCCAGACGCCCTTCGGCAGGTGACCCCGGAAAAATCGGAAGTAGCCTAGTCGCAATTCCTGCTCGACCCGGACGGCAAGAAGCATCCAGCCGAAGTAGCCGACAAGCGAGAGAGCAACCATGGCTGACGACTCGGCTACAACGAACGCGATGGCGGACAAGACCATGCCGAGCACAGTGGGGATGAACAACAAGCGCAGGGTCATGCGGTCTTCGAGGCTGTTGAGGTAGTCGCGCAGGCGAAACACTGTTAAGCCAAGGCAGAGCAAGCTGATGACCCCGAACGTCAGCTCGAGTTGGTCCCATGAATCATGGTTCAGCCGCCCGGCGATGGCTGAGACCAGGGCGATCATCAAGCCAGCATGTCCGACGCCGGTGATGAACTTTTTCAAGCGAAGAATGCTCATAAAACACCTCATTCTTGGGCACCCTGAGAATCTCACAGCCGATTACTCGCTGTGTCCCACTGGTGCGACATCGAAATTTGAACAGCCGACCACGCGATTCTGGAATCGCATTTTCGGCGTGGCAAGAGCGCACCAAAAGTGGTGGCGTAGCAAAAATCAGTCTGTCGAACTCCGGACACGGCAACCATCTTGCGTGTGAGACGCTGGATGCGTTATGTGCCTGCTCTGGACTGTATGGGCTGCTACATAGACTCTTGCCGGAAACTTGAAAAGTAATGAGCACACAGTACTAAATCTCATGATGAAAGAACCAGAGTCGAGGCTCTTTCATGGTTATAGAAAGATAAAATGAACCACCAATCGCCGATAAATCTGAAAACCGGAACTAGCGCGGCTTTGCCACGGCGCGCTAGCGCTTGTGATATTCTTTTGCGAGCATAGTTATGGTTTAAAACCGTTTTTGAAAACGTATAAAGAAAAGGGACCGTTTCGGGTCGACTTACCAGGATAAATTCGCAGTTCGAAGCAGCAATGGCTAAGATTTTAGTTGTAGACGACGACACGCTTTTGGCAAATATGATTGCCGACTTTTTGCGCGCGCAGCAGTACACCATCGAAGTCGTCTACAACGGCGCCGATGCAGAAGAGTTGCTGTGTAACTATCATTACGATGCGGTCGTGATCGACTGGGGGCTGCCGGAAAAGACGGGTATCGAAGTGGTGAAGAAATTCCGCTTTGAAGGCGGCACTTCGCCGGTTTTAATGCTTACCGGACGCGATACAATCGATGAAAAAGAAACCGGATTGGATAACGGTGCAGATGATTATCTGACCAAGCCGTTCCACATGAAAGAACTTTCTGCAAGACTACGCGCTCTTCTGCGACGCATGGCGCCATCCAAGAAATCGACCCTGGAAGCGGGTGATTTGTTTCTTGATCCGATTGCGCATAAAGTCACCAGGGGCGGTGAGGAATTGTCCTTGCACCCGCGTGAGTTCGCGCTTTTGGAGCACTTGATGCGCAATCCGAATCAAGTTTTTAGCGCCGAAAACTTGCTTGATCGCGTTTGGAAGTCCGACTCGAGCGTCGGTCCGGAAGGTGTGCGTGCCTCGATAAAGCGGCTGCGAAAGAAGGTCGACGTCGAGGGCAAAGAGTCTGTGATCGAAACTGTTTATGGTGTCGGCTATAAATTGACGATCGAGTAGGTGATTCACTGCGCGGTTGTGATGCGAAACGAGACAGGACAACGCCTGTCTCGTCTTCGAGTTTCGCAGTTTCACTCAATTAAAAGATCTTCTTGAACAAGTTTTTGATCGACTTGAGAGGCTTGGTTACAGCGTCTTCGATGATTTCGTGAGGCATTGGGATTTTGCTGTCGCCACCAAGACCTGGCAGTGGGGGCAAAACATCTCCAGGGTTTGGCAAGTTGCTAAACAGGTCGCTTGGGCCCGGCATGTTGTTGAAGAAAGAACCTGGGTTCATGATGCCACCGCCTTCGCTACCACCGAAGCTTCCCAATCCTGGGAGATTGCCGAACAGACTGCCGGAGCCGGAGTCGCCGGAACCACCGCCGCTCATTCCCGGCAGGCTACCGAGGATGTCGCCGGGTCCAGGCATGTTATGGAGAAGGTCACCGGGAGTTGGAATTCCGGAGTTCCCACCCATTCCTGGGAGACCACTGAGGATGTCGCCGGGACCGGGAATGCTTCCGAGAATGTCGCCAGGAGTTGGTATACCGCTTCCACCCCGTCCATGGTTTCCACCACCAAACAGATTGCCTAACCCAGGCAGATTTCCGAGAACGTCTCCGGGACTTGGAAGTCCGCTACCGCTCTGGCTGTCGTCGCCCCCACCAAACAATTCGCCGACTCCAGGGAGTCCGCCGAGAAGGTCTCCAGGTCCGGGGATGCCACTGCCATCGCGTCCACCATCATGTCCGCCGAACAGGTTGCCGAGCCCTGGCAGGCTGCCGAGAACATCTCCGGGGCTAGGGATGCCGCCCATGTGGAAGCCGTTACCGTCACCACCTGTGCTACCACTGCTGCCATTGCTATTGTCGCGATTGAATGCGCTGTTGAGCAAGCGACCGATGAAATCGCCGGCTCTGTCTAATTGGTCAGCGGATACGTTGATTACGACAACCAGGAACTCACCAGGGTTGAGTGGTGGTTTCGGCATGTCCTTACAAGGCTCGATTGTTACTCTATCTCCAGGATTAGAAGGTGTACGCGTTCCAGGCACATCTGTGGTGTCACCAGGTTGATGTGTGTCACGTGGACTGTGGCAGTCATCGCGCGAATAACCGTTGTCGTCACCGCGGTCGGTTCTGTCGCGAGGCAACGTGTTGTCGGAGTGATTGCCAGAATTGCGGTCCCGTGGGGCGGTATTATCCGATCCGCTGTCCGAATGACCGGAGCCTGGATGGCACTGTGCGTCGGGTGGCTCGATTACATTTTTATGTTTGTCCTGACCCGTACAGCTCTTGAACAGATCGTGCGGCGCAAGATTGTTGTCCAGAAAGTCCTGGAGCTTGTCGTCACCCATATTCTCGTTCTGTCCCGAGTGACATTCGTTTCTAAACAAGGTTTGGGAACCGGGCTTGTAGGCGTCACTGGCAGCCAACTGCATTGGTGCCTGGTCTGGCGACTGTTGAATCTTCGAGTCGAATGATTCAACTGTGGGTGCGGAAGCGTGAGCATGTGAAGCGGTCATGAGAATTCCTCCATCGTCAAGCGAACGCAGGAGACCCTGATGCGGACAGGGAATGTCTGGTAGGGCTTGTGGGATTTCGAGCGGTTAGTAAGATGATCACGGTTTGGAAAGTCAAACCGGCAGCGTGAATTTGCTTGTTGGAAGATTAACTTTCAATTGTGGCGATGGCGTGACAATCTCGTGACGACTTTGTGACAGGCGATTCCATCTTGTGGAAACCGGTTGAGCGCTGGTGAACGATCATTATAGGTCTCAGTGGCTGCAAGGTAGATCTAAACGCACCGCAATCGGGCAGATAGTAGATGGCGAATAGCGCCGTTCTGCTCAGGTGTTTTTACAAGCTCAGATTGCGTGTTTCATGTTTAACCAATTGAAGCTTTCACAAAAAATGCTGATTCTTGTTGCGGTACCGCTGCTGTTTGAGTTCGCTTTTATCATGGCTCTGAATCAGCTTCTCGAACAGTCGGAAGAAGAACGACAGAGAGAATATATCGCGCGTTCCATCTTGGCTCACGTCAATGGAGTACACCGCGTGTTGCTCGATAGTGGGACTGCGTCTGCTGGATTTTCACTGACGTCCGATCCGGAACAACGTGAGCGTCGACGCAAATTGCTTGCAGAAGATCTGGCTAAACAGAAGATCGCGCTGCAAAAGCTGTTGGCAGACAAGCCCGAGGCGCGCGCGCACTTCGACCGCGCTGAAGAATTGATGAATGAGGCGACGCTCGAGCTGAAAACGATGAAGCGTTTGTTCAGGCAGGAAGGTATTCTTGCAGTAAGAGACAAACTCAAAAATATTTTTGGAAGTCTGAGCGACAAACTGGATGACATTCTAGAAGAAGAACGCAAAGCAGAGCAGCTCAGCCCGAAAGTACAGGCGGAGCAACGAGAAAAAATTCAAGCCGTTCTGCTCGCTGGAGTGGTACTAAATACGGTGATAGCAATTGGTTTGGTTTTGTTTCTGACAAGAGGAATCACCGGGCGATTAGCCATGCTGATGGATAACACGGTCAGGCTGGCTCGTGGACTGCCTTTGAATCCTCCGCTTGCTGGAGGTGATGAACTAACGCACCTCGACACAACCTTCCGTGAAATGGCGTTTGCGCTCGCTATTGCTTCGATGAAAGAACGAGCTGTCGTCGAATATTCAGCCGACATGATATTCTCAATCGCTCGCTCCGGTAAGCTCGAAAAGGTGAGTCGGGCATCTGAAGCGCTTCTCGGTTACGATTCTGAGAGTTTAATCGACCAGCATTACTTGCAATACATCGTCGAAGAAGATCGCGAATTCACTGTAAAAGCGCTGGAGGACACTCGTTCTGAAGGCACCAGCACCTCGTTCGAAAATGACATGAAGAGAAGCGACGGTTCGATCGTTAGTACGTCCTGGTCGGTGACTTGGTCTGATGCCGACGAGACTTTCTTCTGTGTCGCGCACGACATCACGGCTCGCAAAGAAATCGAGCGTTTGAAACGCGACTTTGTTTCCATGGTCAGTCATGATTTGCGCACGCCTCTTTCGTCCGTACAGAACTATTTGGAGCTGCTTGGGGACGGAATCTACGGGGAGTTGAACACTGCAGGAACGGCTCGCCTTGGCGAGCTTACGGTCAGCATCGATCGGTTGGTTAAACTGATTTGTGACTTGTTGGATCTCGATAGACTCGAGTCAGGCAGCCTGAGTCTGAAACTTCATAAGCAAAGCGTCGGGGCTATGATTGACCAGATGCAGAGCGCTTGCGCTGCATTAAAGCAGGAGAAAAACGTTTCAGTCGATGTGGACAAAACCGATTTGAGGATAAACGTTGACGGCGATCGTCTCGTGCAGGTTCTCATCAATCTGGTGTCCAACGCCATCAAGTTTTCTCCACCTGGAGAAACAGTTAGTGTGTCGGTAAAAAACCTCGATGGCGTGATTGAGTTTCGCGTTACCGACAGAGGATGCGGAATTCCAGAAGAGTTTCAACGCACGATTTTCGACCGGTTTAAACAAGCCCCGGAAGGCGAAGTGAAGAAGGGTGGTACCGGACTTGGGCTCGCGATTTCGAAGGCGATAGTGGAGCAGCACGGTGGCGAAATCGGCGTGGAAAGCGAAGAAGGAAACGGCAGTACCTTCTGGTTCACTTTGCCCAACGCCTTGTAGCGATGTCGGTCTTCGTTCGAACGAACGACCCGACACTGCTGGACGCGAGAGTTCCGCGTACAATACTAAAAAGAATAGTAAATACACTACGGATAGTGGCAGTCCAAAAACAGGTTTGAGGATAGGAAGTGGAGGCGCCACTTGGCGCCTCCACGCAAGTTCGGTCAGTCCTGCTTACGGCTGCACACACCGGCTGTACATGTCATAGTCCACGTACTCGCCGATGCACTTCTTCCACTTCTTCGCCGCTTCGGCACGTTCCTCGGAGAGGCGCTGGTCAGCCTTTTCGACGTCTTCGCTCGTGAAGTTGCCGGTCACGCCGAAGTTGCGGCGAACACCCGCGATTGCGTTTTCGGATGCGGCTTGCCGCACCTGAGCTTCGGTGAAGTTGTCGTCGAGATCGTATTCGGCGCGAATGTTCCGAACAGTTTGCTCACCGCGCTCGCGAGCGATATCCGCTTCCGTGCAGTCTTCCGCATCGGCGAACTTGCCGATCGTCCACTGAGCATCACGGGCACCATAGGCCTCGGCGAGAGTCGCCTCGGAGACTGGTCCGGTGATTTTCAGGTCTTCGAGTTGCCAGCGCAGACGCTTCTCGCCGAGGGTTTTCAGCACGTCCTCCAGCTTCCAGTCGACGCTGATCTTGAAGTTTCGGGCGAATTCGGACTTGATCTTTTCCGCCATCGCCTTGAGCATGTCGTCGTAGGTCGCTGTCCTTGCGAAGCCGTATTCCGCCCGGAAAAAGCCGGCTTCGGTCGGACCTGCGATTTCGCGGTACTGCTGGTAGGTGAAGTGTTCAGGCAGTCCCTTGTTGTACTTCAGTTTCTCCTGCATGCGGCTTTCGGCCTTCTTGCGACCGAACTCGTCGGAATTCGCCGGAAGCTCGCCGCTGTCGAGTGCCATGTTTCCCCAGTAATTGTGACGAGCTTCGTCGCGACCGAGAGCCTTGACGTAATCATCATGCGTGAAGCCTGGGGACAGCTTCAAGGTCTCCATGCGCTCCGCGAGTGAACGAGCGCCGAGCGCGCGGCGCAGTTCCTTGCAGGTGAAGTTGGGACCGACGCTGTAGTTGCGACGCATGTCCTGGACGGCACGCTCGCCCACGCTGCGGATGATGTCCTCGGCGGTGAAACCAGCGCCGACACGATAGTACTTGCGGATGCTGGCGACGGCTTCGTCGGCGGCGTTGGCACGAACCATCGCGGCATCGAAGCGGGGTGGCAGATTGTATTTAGAGCGCAGGTTGTCCATATCCCAGCCAGCGAAGGCCGAGGTGGAGACCAGCATGGCGACGGCGGCGGCGGCGAATGCAGTGATCTTGCGCATTGAAATTCCCTTGATTTTCCAGATGAACAATGATGTGAACACTTACGTGCGGTTCGCTTCCGAGTTGACCCCAATCAGCGGTGTGGCTGACATGCTTTGATTGGATAGTCGGTCAGACGGCGGATTGTGATGTTCGGAGAGAACTGCATGGAAGGGTTCGGTGAGAAGTTAAACCTACTGATATATGTGTCCGAAAAGAACGTGCACTATGTGAAGAGAAGCTTGCTGTGTGCACTATCAGTGGTGCAATTACGAAAACCTTCAGGTGGTGTGTGCCGCGTGAGCGGTCACTTTGCGGTCACGTATGGTGAAAACGACAAGAGGTAGTAGTAGCGATTCGAAGACCAGTAAAACGAGGCGTGATGCCTGTTCTACTGGTGAATACCGGTTCGAATCTCTTCTGCCCGCGTTGCGGTTTAATGCAGGCGGCGCTTAATGGACTCTTGCCAGGTCTTCCTGCGCACCAGCTTACCAGCCGATCGCAGCTCTCTTGTCACGGTCACATGGAAGTGCGTTTTGTCCGACTCGACCAAGAGCGTTGTTTTCAACGCGAGCTTTCGAGACGCAGTGATGATGTCGTGCTTCATCACTCCTTCGTACTTCGAGTGTTCGGGAGTTTTGTCGTTGGTCGTCCAGGTATTGCTACCGTTGACGATAAACCTGCGATGCCCGATGTCCCATGCCGAGCGGTTGGCGTAGACAAACGAGACGGTTCCATCGGCCTGGCGAATCACTTCGCGGCGGCTGTCCGGTTTGCCATCTTCAATCCAGACGTCTTTGCCCTGCGGCGAGGACGTCTTGCGAGCCACCTTCGGGAGCGTCGGCTTTTGACCGCTTCCAGTCGGCACCGTTGGCAGTACCAATGCGGTCTGTCGCACTCCGGTGTGGACCGAGGTGGCGACGATTTCCGCCGACGGCCATGCCATGGGAAACTGTGCGTTTGAAACCGACAACCGGATGCGATGCCCCTTCTGGAATGTCCAGGTGGTGAAGTGCATCTTCACTTCCACGTCGTACTGAGCATTGGGAACCAGTTCCCGATTGCCGAGACGCTCGCTGTGAGCTGCCGGTCCGCGGTCGCCGTTTCTCCTCGCGCAGCGACCCGACTTGCGGTCGCAGTCGTTGCCGTTAAGATCGCTCAGATGAGCGCCGTTGACCAGGGCTCCGGTAATCAGAGTGACCTTGCCCGTTGGTGAAACGTCTTCCAGACGAACCGACCAGATTGCTCGTTTCGCTTCGCTGGATACCCGCAGTTTGACTTCGGGAAGTCCGACGATTTGCACGGGCTGGTCGACGAGGTTGTCGTAGGTCAGGCACTGGCTGTCGTCCTGACGCATGTCGTCCGTTGTCTCGCCCCACCACCAACCAGCGGCGGTGCCACTGCTGGCGGTGGCAACGTGTCGATCGCTCGATGCTTTGCCGGGGCGCTTCAACAGCTTCCCTCCGGACGCCGGGTAGAGGGTGGTTTCGAAACCACCGGCGACCGGCCAGTCGAACACACGCCAATTGCCCGGCGATGTCGTCTGGTCCAGATCTGGCTCGTGACCGTCGCGGACAAACGTCATAAGCCGGCGGTTTTTTGCCGTCCTGGACGAGCCGCGATTCCTGGCTTCTGCTCTGGTGGACGTTACTCCAAGCCAGGGCGCAAGCCATTCCATCGCTTCATCCTGCCACTCGAAATTCGGACCGGGAACACCGTCGTCAGGCGACGAATGCCCCCAGGGACCAATCTCTGCGCGCACAGGACCGGAGAGATTCTCCAGCATGCGAATCACGGTATCTCGATAACCGTCGTTGAGACCGCCAATCAGGTAGACCGGGATGTCGATCTTGTCGTAACCCTGGAAACGCAGCGACTTACGACGCCAGAAGTCACCGTCCTCTTGTTGCGAGAGGTAGGTGAACAGCCAGGGTTTCTGGTCGAAGCGATTGGCGAAGTAGTGAGCGTCCACCTTGTACCGCGGTGTGCGCGGCAGACCTAGTTCGTGGTTGATGAACAGGTGGTAGGGGTCGAGATGCAGGACGCCGTCCACGTAGTGGATGTCGTCGTGGTAGAGATCGTCAGACGAGTGCATCGCGATGATCGCCTTGAGCGCCGGCGGTCGACGCATGGCTACCTGAATGGAGTTGAATCCGCTCCAGGAAATGCCCCACATGGCGACGTTGCCGTTGGACTCATCCATCGCCGCGAGCTGCCGGATGATTTCCTCGGCATCATCGAGTTCGATGTCCGAGTACTCGCGAGGCGGTGTCGAGCCTTGCGAAGCGCCCGTTCCTCGAATGTCGACCTTGACGGTGATGAAACCGCGTTTGGCGAAATACGAGTAGGTCGGGTAATCGACCAGGCAGAACGTGTCGTCCTTCCGGTAGGGCAGAAGCTCGAGCAGAACTGGAAATTTTTCACCGACGCGACGGGCGCGCGGCATGTAGATGGTGGTTGCGAGGCGCGTGCCGTCAGGCATCGTCAACCAACGCTTCACCAGCGAAAATGAAAACTTGGCGCGGCGAGTCTTGCCGCGCGGGTTGCGAGTGTTCATGGCTTTTCCTTGGTGAAAGCCTGAGCCTTCCGTGAGGAAGGTAGGGTAGATGTGATGTTTGAAGCCTGCACATCGGTGAGAGGCAGGGACGATTCGAACAGGCTCCAGAGGTGACGCACCAAGTCCTGAACCGTTGAGAACGCCGGTCCGGGGGTGAGCACTCATTCCTTTGGTCAGGAAAACAGATCGTGATTAATCAGATGCTTGAATGAGTGAAAGCGCGTTTTAAAACTCTGAAGAAGAGATATGAGCAGATTCCATAACTCTATTAGTGGAATGTCGAGCGACTCAAACCAAAGCCGCTTAATCTATTCGCCAAAAAATCGGGTTCAAATGCGTTCGAGTCGAAAACGACGGTCGCAAAAATTTTCCGAACCAGGCTCAGCAACTAGGGTTGCGGGAGTAAGAACCTAGCGCGAGCGTCGCGCAAGTGCACTTAAGATATTGCAGGTTGCGCTAGTGGCGCTATATCAGTACTTCTGGTTTTAATGTACTGGTCAGGGTTTTGCTCCCCTTGAGAACCCCGGTATTACAGCGTTTTCACAACTATACGTATATGCAATCAACAGTCATATCTCTTGTGATTAATGCTTCCGTGAAGATACGGTCATTGCGTTCCTTTCTTTCTTCACTTTCTCTACGAGTCTCGCCTAAACACCCAGCCACACTCAATTCAGAGTTACCGCCACTGCAGCACAAACCCCACAAAGGTTTGTTGAACTGGCATTGCGCTTGGTTGTGTTTAGCAGATTCGTTGTTTGAGTGCAGAATTGCGAAGGTTCCCGTTTCAAAACCAGTAACTTGAACCTGAACTAGGAGAACACCACATGTCGACCACCAACACCGCCGCTGCTTCCACCCTCGCCACCCGTGACGCCCGCCTCGCCGACTGCCGCCAGAACGCCGACCGTGTCGCCGTCGAGGAACTCGGCACCGAGACCAACCGCGACGTCACCGTCACCTCGACCGTCACCACCGCCGTCAAGACCGGGGACAAGGTCCGCAAGACCAACGTCACCGCGACCGTCGGCCTGAGCGTCAGCGACGTGACCGAGACCGAAGCCGCCAAGAAGTAAGCGCCTCCCGGCGCGTTGATGTTTAAGCGAAAGGCATTAGCTTAGACGTCATCTCCATCCGCTAGCCAGGATTTCGCCTTCCAAATCCTGGCTGGCACCCTCGGGGTTCATCGCTCTGTGGCCTTAAAACCACGCCTCGAAATCTCTAAACACTCGAGCAAGTGCCCGCTTGAAGGTGAGCAATCAGCCTTCGTACAACCGACGGGAAAACTCGGACCAGGCAATCATCTATAAATTCATCTGCGAGCACGCGGTATACCAAGTCTCCTGTAACAACAGGTGATTTCGGTATGCCGCGTGTTTCGTTTTCAGTTTTAAAATACTAAACGCAATCGTACTAAAAGAGATAGCGGCGAACGCTGAAAAAGGAAGGAGCATTTGCGCTCCTAGTCTATGGAGATTTTTGCCGTACGATTCGTCCCTCTAAGCTCCTGCTTTGAGAGCAAGAAGAGAGTCGGTAGGAAGGACACCAGCTAACCGATCAAACCTCACAGAAGCCCGGAGGGAATGAAGGAGCGCAGAGCGTGTTGACGCTTCATATTGAGGATGCGCTCCTTCAAGTAGGTGTTACTCGTTGGGCGGGTTGTCGCCCAGACCGAAGTAGTTGTTGATCAGCTCGACGAGAGTTACCCCGTCTTCACCGAATTCCATGAAGCACGCCAGAGCCACCGGCACCCCCAGGATGACGAGCCGCGAAGCCAGCCACCACATGAAGCCCATCGGCTTGCGACGCCTCATGCGAGCCAGTCGCTTGAGAGCCGCGTTGCGCCGGGCGATGCTGCGGTCGACGGTTCGCCTGAAGCTCTCCTCAGGGTCTTCGTCATCCGGCTTGATATTCTCCGCCATGAACTTGGCATGACGAGCCTCGTTCTCAGCGGCACGGGCACGGATTTCTTCGATGGCACGATCAGCGCGCTCGCGAGCCTGAGCGGCAATCACGTCCATGGCAGCCTGCGATTCGGCAAGAATCTTAGCCGTGATCTCGCGGATCTCAGCCATTACTTCTTCCCGAACCAGCTTCATCTCGCCCTTCATCCGCTCCATAAGCGCATTGAACTCCTCGTTCTGATCGAGCAGCTCGTTTGCGAAACGGCGCAACAGATAGTCGTTGAGATTTTCAGGCGTGATCTGAATCTGGTTGAAACTGTCGAGGCAGTGTTCCAGTGCCGCAGCATCCATAAGGCGCATGTACATAATGTCCAGCGCATCGGGCTCAAGCTGTCCCACCCATTTGTATGCAAGAACCTTGGCTATGTCCTCGCGGTACTTCGGGTCGGCAACTCGCTCTCGGTGAAGCTGCAGGCGGTGGCGCATCCATTTGCTGGGGCGCAGAGCCTTGAGCTTGCGAATCAGACGACCTTTCCAACGCGGCTCTTCGAGCTGCTTCTCGCTGAACATATACGTGCGGTCGCCGTCGGCATCTTCCACATATTGGTCGATCACGGGCTTCGGCTTCAGTGTTGAAGCCGTGTGAAAGTCGAGCAGCCCGCAGTTCTCGAAGGTTTTTACGCGATGAGCCCAGCGCTTTTCGTCACCGCTTGCACTTAAGAGGACACTCTCGAACAAGGGTCGATGCAGATCCATGAAGACCTCATCGGCGCGATTTTCGGGAGACATTGTTTTATTACTCCTTTTTAGGTTTGTTGTTTTCAGGGGCAGTAAACCGCTATGCAGCATCAATGGACGCGCAGCGGTGTTAAACCATCACTCGTTTCAACTCTTGTGTGAGTCGAAGTGTTGTTACTTTTCGGGCGCTGGTAGGACTTTTCTTGTTTTTGGGTCGCCTTGGGGTTCCGAGAGATGTGATCAACTTGTGATCTGAATTAACGGAATTGGTATACATCCAGGTCCTGAGCCAATCAAGCGATTTGTTCGTAAACGGCTCTTAATAGGTTTATGTCGATGTGTGTCGGTAGGCGCAGTTGTGCGTTTTCGACTGTGCCCAAACGAAAGTTAGTATCGTGCTTAATATCAAACATGCCTACTGAGCAACCTCAGGTTAGCTGTTGAAACCCACATCTTCGTTAAGCTGAGTGGGGGCTAACACTACCCCAAAAATGGCTTGATTGCAGCTGATCGGCTTATCAAGTGTGCGGTGCTAGCGCCGGTCTTGGCAAGCCGGATGAGACCGTTGCGATTATTGTTAAGGGTGGTCTCTTGGAAACTTTGGCGACAGCGGCTTACGGACGCTAGTTTTGGGACGAATTTCCTTTCCTCCCGATTTGTTCAAGGACCCATCCGCAGCACCCACCGAACAACCCGAACGCCAAGATCTCACAGTGCCAATTGGTACTCGGGTGTTCACCGCGTATTGCACGCCACTGAAGCTGCGCATCGGAAATCGAACGATTGAGAAGGAACGGAGATCGAAATGGGGCACTCACGTGTAGCGCCCTTGTCTCGCATTACCCAAACTTGGAGATAGTGACCTATGGTCGATTCCATCCTCGGACACCTGCCGCTGATTATCGCCGCCGTCATCGGCATCCCCGCCGGCATCTGGCTGCTGACCCGCTACCTCAAGAACGTCGGCGGCACCGAGATCGTCGTCACGGAACGGAAGTACAGTGGCAAGGAACTGGAACCCGGTCGCGCCTTCGCGATGAACGGACAGGTCGGCATCCAGGCCAAGTACCGTACCCCCGGGCTGAAGTGGCTCTGGTTCCCGTTCGTCACCATCAAGAAGCGTGAGCCGTTCCTCGTCGTCACCTCGGAAGAACTCGGCATCGTCACCGCCACCGACGGCGCGGCCCTGCCTTCCGGGCGCATCTTCGCCGAAGATGGCGCGGGCGACAAGCACGACAACTTCCAGGACCCGGTCGGCTTCCTCGAGAACGGCGGTATCCGTGGCGAGCAGCTCCGCTTCCTGACCAACGGGCAGTTCAAGATTCACCCGTACCTCTTCCAGGTGCGCAAGATCGCCAAGACGAAGATTCCGGACGGCAAGGTCGGCATCGTGTCCGCGGAAGACGGCGTGGCGCTCGGCCTCGGCGAACTGGTCGGTCGGGCGATCGAAGGACACGAGAACTTCCAGAAGGCGGAAGTCTTCTTGAAGAAGGGCGGTCAGAAGGGTCCGCAAGTGGAGATTTTGCGTCCCGGTACGTACAACATCCACACGGGCATCTTCAAGGTCGAGATCCGAGACGCCATCGCGGTCAAGGAAGGCCAGATCGGCTGCGTCGAGGCACTCGGCGGTGCGCCCATGCACCACGGTGACGTCGTCGCGGAGACGCCGAACGGCCACAAGAACTTCCAGGACGGCGAGGCCTTCCTCAAGGCCGGCGGCGTTCGCGGTCCGCAGACTGCGCTTCTCGCCCCGGGTGTGTATTACATCAACCCGGTGCTGTTCCGCGTCACCGCGAAGAACCAGACCGTCGTCAAGGAAGGTGAAGTGGCGGTGCTGATCGCCAACCACGGCAAGGACCCGTCGGACGACGTCGTGCTCGACGGCGACACGACCAACAATGACCCGTCCACCAACGGACCGGTGGAAGGGCAAGCCACGGACCCGCTCGAGTCGCGCCTTAACGCCGGCAACCGCCAGCGCCACGTCGTGCCCAAGGGGTATCGCGGTATCCAGAAGGACACGCTCGGGCCGGGGCGGTACAACATCAACCCGCTCGTGCACCAGATCGTCATCGGGCCGACGACCACCCGGTCGCTGCACTGGGCCGGCGGCGAAGGCGAGAAGGGGGCGACCTCGTTCGACCCGTTCGAAGTGGTGTCGCACGACGGCTTCGCGATGAAGGTGGAAGTGCGGTGCCAGTACCGCATCCTCGCGGAGAACATGCCGTACGTGATCGCGAAACTCGGTTCCATCCAGGAACTCGAGAACAACGTCATTCACCCGCAGATCGACGGCATCTTCCGTGCCGAGGTCTCGAAGTCGCCGGCCATCAAGTTCCAGCAGGAACGCGCCGGTGAGCAGAAGAAGGCGGAAGACGAAGTGCGTCGCGACCTCGCGAAGTACAAGGTGGAGGTGGTCTCGGTCATGATCACCAACATCCACCTGCCCGAGCAGCTCATGCACACCACGCAGGAGAAGAACCTCGCCGAGCAGCGGCAGTCGATGTTCGCGGCTCAGCAACTGTCCGAGAAGTCGCGTATCGAGTTCGAGCAGACCAAGGCGCAAGCCGACCAGCAGATCGAGATCATCCGTGCCGAGACCGGCATCAAGGTCGCCGAGCACAAGGCGCAGCAGAAGATCAAGGAAGCGCAAGGTGAAGCCGAGCGCATCACCCTGACTGCCGAAGCGAACGCCAAGAAGACCCGCGTCGAAGGTGAAGCCGAAGCGTCCGCGCAGCTCGCCATCGGTACGGCGCGCGGCGAGGCGTATGCCAAGCAGGTCGCCGCGATGGGCCAAGCCGGCGTTACGCTGGTCGAAGTCCTCAAGGCTGTCTCCGAAGGCAATGTCCGCATCACCCCGGACATCGTCGCCGGCGGTGGCAGCGACGGCGCTGCCGGCATCGGCTCGGTGCTGACGGCGCTGCTCACCCGGCAGCTCGCCCAGTCGCCGGTTCTGCCGGTGGCTGCCCCCGCTCCGGCGGCGGTGACCGAACCGAAGGCCGACGCCCAGTCCTAACGAAGTTCAGGTGACATCAGTATCAAGCAAGAGTTCATTGGCACTGGCTCTTGCTTGCGCTGACTAGTCCCCGGCGAGGAGGTGTGAAGACTTCGGTCTTCACGCCTCTTGCGCTTCGAATCGTTCTTACTGGCACGGGTAGTAGAGTGGGTGCCGCTGTGTTGCTAGCGTAGCTCGGCCGGTTGAAAGCTGCGTGGTATTACGAACCGCCCTATTCGCGTAGATCGACATTTCGTCAAGACCCCGGCTTGTTTGTGAATGTCCCGCTTGCCTAGTTTCGAATTGACTTCGTTAGGCCGCCGACTTTGGAGCAAGGAGACGGAGACAGGCTGTTAGTTATCTGATTCTGAGACTGTGAAGCGCACATTTTGGATGTGCTGACGCAGACCGAGTAGGAAAAAACAGTTCGAAGTTAATGACACCACGGGCGGGGCTGCTCAGCAGTCCTGCCTATTTGTATTGGGAGCGTAGATCTTATGAATAAAGCAGGATTTAACGGTCGGATCGTCGATGTTCGCTTCATTGAGACAAATTCAAAACTCGCAGCAATTAGCCAGGAGTTTGAAAAGATTGCATTCCTAGATCGCTTTTGCCGAATTGCTGTTACTCCTCAATCGGGAGAGGATTGGCAATGCGTGGTTCGCGGCGACAGCAATCGCAATGATCCAAAACGCGGTGCGCTGTTTTTGAAACCGATCAGAAAGCTCACGGAGACAATGGAATGGTCGGTGGAGGATCAGCATGGGAGTGCTATTGGGAATGTTTTTAAACCGAAAGTCGTTCGAAAAGTTATGTTCGGCAAGAAGCACGTCAGCAAACATGAATGGTCGCCGGCGAATAGATCTGGTATCGAAACTGATTGGCCTGACTGGGTTAAATCGCTTGTTCTGAAGCGATTTTCGGACTTTGAGCGAGTTCGTCGTAGTAGCGCTCGCAGTGCCAAATTGGATTCCATGCATGCATTGAGAGAACTTCTAATTATCCCGGAAGCTGAATTTCAGTGGGTTGGCAATGGTGAATGGCTCACCAA